>DIUE01000020.1 GCA_002435795.1 Bacteriovoracaceae bacterium UBA6166
TTTGCTACTCATGTCCTCGCTTCGGGGGCCGAGCCAACGCAAGTGATGAAAATGGGAGGCTGGGCCGATTTTAAGACCTTTCAAATCTATATCCGCATGGCGGGGGTTGATGTGAAGGGGGTGACGGATGACTTTAGGGTAACGCCTGAGCTTGGATTAACTGACAATGTGCTAAAGTTACGCTAGAACGAAATGGGAGGACTGATCTTAGGTTCTTTCCTCCCACTTTCGCATTTTCAATACCTTAAGCGATGGTATAAGTTTCAAACCCTTACAGTGTAGAGGGAAACTATGGTAAAAAGGACAAAGAGATGAGTGAGGCTAAAAAAATAATGAATACCGCAGAGACTATTCACATTACGGAACAAGACAAAAGAGCAGCTCTGGAAATGCTAGAAAGTATTCCTGTGACCAACATTGACGATGCTCTGACTGACTACAAATCTACTTTGGATAAGTATTGTATTCAATTCAACTCGAATTCATACGATGATCTAATGACGAGAGCAGATGAACTTGAATTTGATTTTAATGTTTGCTCTGAGATTTTAGAAAAATATTCTTTTATTCAAAGACACCAGCAGTAAAGGTTTCCAGATGGGGACAAAACATGGTGTGTGGTTTGACTTAGCAAAACACCTTGCTATTCACAATAGCGTGATTAATCAGTTCAGCTGGCTCATTCAAAGTGGGCAGACATCGTATAGTATTCAGCGCTTTCAAAACAAAGGAAATACTATAATCAATCATTCTATTTCTTTTGAGACCACTAATGGATATCAAGTTGGTATCATTAAAGACACTCTGGTATCACTCCATGATCCAACAAGTGCAATGACAGTGAATTTTAGTTATAACTGCCGAAAGCAATCAACTAATTTTCATCTTAGATATCACTCTGCACATAGCAGTACTTATAATCCGAAAGCTCCTTGGCATGACAAACCACATAGGCATGAATTCGACGGCAAACAGAAAAATATAGAGATTTATTCTCATGACCATAGGCCCAAAAAAGATCAATTGAACAAATACACATGGAAGGGATTCCCTGTGACTCTAACTTTTTTGGAAAATGAGGATTGGCCTTTCGTTAGTGAGTTCTTGGAAGAAGTTAGTTTTTTGAAGTAGTCTCTTGCGGTGCGAATAAGCCAAATATCACTTAGTAAAAAACAAAATTTCTAATGCTTTTATAAACACCTTGTGATGTGAGTTTGTTTCTGACAAACTATTGTTATTTACGACATGCTTGAATGAATTAAGTATAATGGCTTTGAGGTTAAGATGGGAAAAATTATTGAAAAATATGATTTTGTAGCTGAATTTGAAAGAGTGATTGAATGCAATGATGGTTCTCTTTTTACGACAAGAATAAAGATTAAAAAGTACGGAAATGATTTCTTTCCGGTTTGGATGCATGAAATAAATCATTACTCCGATTGCAACAGTCAAAGTGTTATTTCTGATCTTGTAAAGTACTGGGAGTCGCATCTAATAAATGCGAAATCTAGTAGCGACTTCACAATAAACTCACAGTTTTAAATATTGATTAGTCTATTGCATAAAACTTTTTGGTACTTCTAGAACATGATATTTAGATTGAATTACCTTTAATAATATAAAGAATGAAAATCAATTACTCAAAAAAGGACTTAGATGAATTTAAACGAAGAATTCATAGATGTGACGACAAAATTTACCTAATCCATCAAATCGAATACAAAGGAGTCTTACCTAAGGATTCCTTCGTTGTTTTAAATCATGCAGAGAGAGTCGACATTACAAGCTTCATAAAATCCTGCACTTCAATAGCTGAAAGAGTGCAAAATATGACCTGCACAGATTACAATTTAGTTGTTATTTTAACTAAAGAGTTCACTCAAAACTACTCCATCATAAGCCCTCTCGTTACGACAGATTTTGAGTTGAATTTAATATATTTCGCCTTCAAAAAATCATGCTCTGGTAAATAAATAGTTTAGCTTGTTTTCTTCTCAACATGACCCGACATGACGCTGATTCGCTACTCAATTGAAGTCATCCCATTAACGTGTTGGAATTTCTAAATCTACGGAAATTCCACCATATTTCTCTGACATATTCCAATAATTTTTATAATCTTTGTAAATGAGTGAATTCATTTTATACAACACTGAAGATGGGAAATCTGAAATAAAAATTATTTTAGACAGTCAGTCTCAGACGATCTGGCTAAATCAAAAGCAGATAGCAGAGTTGTTTGATTTAACTGTTCCTACCATCAATCATCATATTAAAGAGATTTACGAAGATCAGGAATTACAAGAAGTTCCAACTATTAGAAGTTTTCTAATAGTTCAACGTGAAGGGTCTAGAGAGATAGAGAGAGAAGTTACCCACTACAATCTTCAGTTAATACTGGCAGTAGGATATAGGGTTAAATCTAAGAGAGGAGTCGAGTTTCGAAAATGGGCGACTCAGACCTTAAATGAGTATTTAGTGAAGGGTTTCGTTATGAACGACGAACGCCTAAAAGACCCTGCAGGATGGGATTATTTTGACGAGCTTTTAGAGCGTGTCCGCGATATTCGTGCCAGCGAAAAAAGATTCTATCAAAAAATTAAAGATCTCTTTGCTCAGACGAGTGTTGATTACGACAAAAATTCAGAGCAAGCTAAATTATTTTTCCAAACAATTCAAAACAAACTTCTTTACGCAGAAACAGGTCAGACAGCTGCTGAACTCATTATGTCTAGGGCCGATGGGAATGCGACTAATATGGGGTTAACTTCTTTCAAAGGTGATGTTGTCAGGAAAGGTGATATTGTCACTGCAAAAAATTATTTAAACGAAAAAGAAATTTTCAATTTAAATAGACTCGTAACAATGTTTTTAGATTTTGCTGAAGACAGAGCGAGTAGGCGGCAAAAGATAACAATGAAAGAATGGTTAACGAATTCAGAAGATTTTCTAAAATTTAATGAGCGTGATCTCTTAGATGGTCCAGGGACGAAGAGCCATGACTCGATGGTTTCTTATGTCGAAAATGAATATCAAATTTTTGATAGAAATAGAAAGGCTGTGGAATTACAAAAATCGGAAGGGGAATTTTTGAAAGATTCTGATGAATTAATGAAAATTTCCAAGCTGAAAAAATAGATGAAAGTCTTCTTCGTGCCTTTTCAATTTTTCGATGAAAAAGAGCATTTGGTTTCTTTTCTTAATTTAGAAAAGAAGCGCTTTCATTTTGCCATACAATTAACATCGGATAACGTTGTAAAAATGATCGATGATGCTCTATTCGACGGGAAGTAATTACAAAGGTACTTCTCTCTGATTTCTAAGGCAAATAATGATTGATGATAACAATGATTTTAAAAAGCTGGCCCTAAGTCACTATGGTTATGATGGTGGAAATCTAAAATCAAGCCTATGGATAAGTGGACTTGAATGGGGGGTTGGGATAACACCTGAAAGACTAAGCGAAGATATTCAAAAGGGAGAATTATCAAAACCATTGTGTTGGGACAAATTTGAAGACAGAGAAAACTACCTAAAAGTATCCTTTGATCGGGTCTGGATGAAAATTTTTATAAATGCTTTAGGACATGAAACTAAAGAATATAGAAACATAATCAAAGATCCATACAACGCATTGGCCAGTAATGGTATCGCCATGAAGTTTAACCTCTACCCAATCGCTTTTAAAAATACTGCTTCAAGTAACTGGAGCTGGGATTTCTACCGATGCACTGGTTTTCCAACTAAGGAATTGTATATAGCCTGGGTTCAAAAAAATCGTTTTTTATTCTTCAATGACCTTGTTAAAGAATATAATCCCAAAATTATTTTGTGCTCAGGAATAAGTTATTACAAAGATTATCTTATGGCTTTTGGAGGTATCGAGGCATTGTTTAGTGAACCAGAGGACATTGTGACTATTGCTGGTAATAAGCAAATGTTCGTATATGCATCAAAGTTATCTCGTCAAGCTAGGATATGTATCGTTCCATTTTTTGGAGGGATAAGCGGCATTAAATCAGACGAAGAGTGTAGAATAATTGGTAATTATATAAGGTCAGGAATATTAGAAAAATTGAGTTAGTACGAAAGATGCTTTCAACTAAAAATTAGAGTTCCGACTCAATAATTTAAGAATATCTAAAAAAACCATACCAAGAATACTTTCCCAATTTTTAAAAAGTAATCAACAAAACAAAAATCAAAAAATTGCCACGAATTGAATATCCTTCAATCAGTCTCTACTAACTTCAACTGGAAACTTGAGAAAACCCAGGTAGTTGCCCTCTTGATGTCCGCTCAAGGGCTGCATATTCATTTAAGCCATTAAAGCACTAGCCGATTCATTTTGAAGGCTTAGTTTGGTTGAGTAATTTCTCAACTTGTGATATAGTAAACACAAGGGTAAGAGTGAAAAAAGAAAATATTATTACCCTTAAGCTCGAAGATGGGATTGAATTTGATGGCTTTAAAATCACAAAAATTAAATTTGATTTAGAACATATAAACAGAGGTTGGAACAAAGAGAGACATGACTACAATACAACGAGAAGAAGCAATTATACTGCTGATGATATCGTTGATTTTTTTGAGCAGTTTAGTTTCTATGATATCGAGTGGGAAGAAGGAATCAGTAAAATGAGTCTTTTTGTAATGGGAGAAAAAAGAACTCGATATCTGGCGTATGTCTTTGATCATGGCAAAAAAAGACAAATGAAGATGGTTGTTGATATTTCCGAATCTTATCATGATGAGGGAATCATTATAACGCTCTATTAAGGAAGTTATGAAAAGAAAGAAAAATATTATTATTAATGAGAAGGATATTGACCAAGCAATCGAGCGAGGCGCGATCAAACCTGTTTATCTTCCTATGTTCACGACATTTTCAGAAATTGAGAAGTATCAATTTTGCACAGAGATTATACGATTTTCAAAAACAAAAAAAATGAAACAAAAAGACATTTCGGAGATGTTAGGGGTTAATAAGTCCGAAGTGAGTAAGCTCTTCTCTTATAATCTAAAAGAATTTTCTCAAGAAAGGCTTTTAGGTTTTATTCATATCCTTCTTGAGCTTGGTGCTGAAATTGATCTAGTCAGAGCTTATAAGGCCATAAGTAAAAACTGTTCAAAGCTTCAGCTGAGAATTTCAAAAAAAGCACCAAGAATTGCTCATGCTTAAATCAACATTTTTTTTAAATTAATCCCCGATTCTTTACTCCTAACTCCAAAGATTCTACCGCTTCCAAGGAAGCTTATTCAAAATTGAGTTCAGCGCTGATGGACGTGCTTCTTTATCTTCAAGGCGCGCTTGCTCAAGTACTTCAGGATTTGCTCTATCTGTAAAACACTGCACTTGATAATCCTTAAACGCCGCGATCCCAATGGCCCGCGCGCTAGAGTTCAGCATATTTTTTCGGTGTCCCCGAGATTCATACCAATCGTTCACAATTTCACTTGCGGCTTCTTCAACACTTGAAAACTCTTTCATTTTTCGTGCATGAATATTTTCAGAAACTCGTGAGCCAGGAACCTCAAAGTACTCAACTCTCTGTCCGAATGTCATATCGCCTTTGATTTCGTGAGCGTACACGCCAGTTTCGGCCATTCTTTGAGTGTGATAGGCGGCAGCCGCTTGGCACTGTTCAGAGAAAACGAGTCTGGGAAGACCCTCTTTTAAGCGCAGCTTGTTGGTCTCTTGATAGATAAGACATTCAAGTTCGTTTAGAGATTCGTGACATTCAAAAACACTCGCATCGACAGTATTGAAAAGCACTAAGCTCGTGAGGATAGGGATGAGGTTTTTCATTTTGTATCTCCATAGTGTGTTGTCTCTATTTTAGAGAAAACGGAGATCCATTGGGAGTCTGGGGGCGATCTTTATAGGGAGTGTGAGCTTTATTGACAGATAAAAAAGATGTTTTCTGTTAGAGATCAGGGGCACAGGCCGTGCCCCTGAAGGTTATGCTTTCATTAACGATAAAAGAGAGATTGAGTGCATCGAATAGTGCGAGTTCTGCCGAACGAAGATCGGATTTCTCCATCAATAATAATCGATTCAGGCTCATGATCATAATTATAAGAGATTTCGGCTTGGGCAAGATTAAGAGTCACGTTATAGCTAGAAATCAAAGATTTACTCCAGTTACATTCAACCATGTCTCCTGTCTGCTCGCATGCATTCCGATAAAAACCGGAGTTTGTAGAGTGAACCTCGAGATCTCTAGATTTATTATTTTTTAATCCACTGATCGAAAATTTTTGAACGTCATTATATCCTGTAACATCAACTGCACAGTTAAGCGCCTTAGTCATATCAAGATCAGTGGCGTACACGGAAAGAGGGCAGAGTAACAGAAAGATTAAGCTCATTTTTTTCATAATGTCTCCTAATAGAAAATCGATTGATAGACTTTTAAATTATTGCTGTCAGGATACAGGTTTCTTGAATGCCAACATAGATGCCGTGAAAAAAATATGGTCATGTCAATTTCAACTTCATTTTTATGAACTCAGGAAATGTCTTTGCGAAAGGTCGGAAGAGATCAAGATTCTCAAACATAAAAAAATATTAATTTTGTACCAAGGTCATTTAATTTTAAAATAAAAAAATCTTAAGCAGAACAATCTACCTCAGGTCTGCCAGAATCTTATACCGAGTTGTTTGTGAGTTTTGATCTCGACGTAAAAAACTTGATCGGGGGAGGGTAACTGACAGTATTCAGAGACTTTCAGTTAAATACTCCAACGCGATAAGTCCTTTTATTTTCATTCTGTTATGCTACTAAGTTCACACAAAATTCATAGGAGCAGTGTATGAAGTTGATGCTATCAATCTTGGCCTTTTCTCTTTCTCTCATTGTCTCGGCCAATTCAGATGGGATGAGTTGCAGTGGAATTGGATCAGATGGCTCTAAGCTAATTTTCAGTGCTTCTGATTTCAGTCTCGTTTCTCATTCACAATCACGTTATGCCTTAGAGGCCCTTAACTTGAGGACCGTTGATGCTTATTATCCGACTGAAGGTGAAGTCTATACTTTTTCAAAGCTAGGGGATGATCAAACTATTGCAAGAGTTGTGTTGGAGAAGCTCTTGAAAGAATCTGATGTCTGGGAAATTGGTGGAGGGCCCTGTGATGGTGGCTTAGGTTTCGGACCAGGGACGTATGGTTCGACAATGCTTTATCAAGCAAGCCTCAATATTCAAAACTCCGCACCGGTTGAATTTGAACTGGTGTGTACGGCAGCCGCTAGCTACTCCGCTGATTGTCGATTTGATGAGTGGATGCATGAATCATTTTAAAGAAGCGGCGAAGACATGGGATACTCCACAAAAGAAAGATCGAAATCTTGCGATTGCTCAGAGTATCGCTAGTCATCTCAAAAACGATCAAAGTTATAAATTAATGGATTTCGGCTGTGGAACTGGGCTACTCGCTGAAGCGCTGAGAAAGCTTGTGAGTATCGAGAAGTTGGTTGGCGTTGATCCTGTTGAAGAGATGATTCAAGAGTTCTCAGCTAAATTCAAGGACGTTCCCGATGCTGAGGGCTTAAGCCTGAATATTGAAACAGAAGAGCTACCTGGGACACAAGGGGAGTTTGATCTTGTTGTTAGTGCGATGGCCTTCCATCACTTGCAAGGGCCTCTTGTAGTTCTTAAAAAGCTTAAAAATCATTTAAGTTGTGATGGAAAGATTTTTGTCGTTGATCTAGATCAAGAAGATGGTTCGTTTCACTTAGAGCCTCAAAAAATGGGAGTCCATCATTTTGGCTTTTCAAAAGAAGATCGTGATTTGTGGTGTGAGAAGGCGGGATTTAAAACAGTCACCCATGAAGCTGTTTTTGAAATATCTAAAAATGACCGAGTTTACCCGGTCATTATGAGCGTTTATTCAGTTTAAATTTATTTTGAAGCAGGCTTTCGTTTGCCTTGGCTTAAAATATGTCGCATCTCTTGCGCTAATTCTTTGCGAGCGCTGACGTTTTGGTTTGGCCGTTCTTCGTAAGCTTCTATCGCCATTTCTGAATATCGACGGCGGTCATTTGATGTCATCTCTTTCACTATTTTCTGTCGCTCTCTAAGTGAAATCAGCTCTTCTTTGGCAAAAGCCGTCGAAAATGAAAAAGAGGTGATGATAAATGACAGTAAGAGAGTGGTGCGCATGAGTGAACCTCCGAATACCGATTGAAGTACTCAACTTATCGGAGGATAGGTGAAAAAGTTTAGTCAAACCGTATAAGGATTTGATTATTAAGAAGTTAGACTTGGACCTTAAAACCCAATTAGAATACCGAGGCCAAATAAAATAAAGAGCACGCAAGCAAAGATGCGAACATAGTTCATCGGAATTTTCTTTAAAAGCCTCTCTCCTAAAAAAATCGCAAGCCCATTGGATGCCAGCATTCCAAGTGTCGTTCCGAGTGTGACCAACATGACACTTGTGTATTTTGCACCAAGGGCGACAGTGGCGAGTTGAGTTTTGTCACCCATCTCAGCTAGGAAAAAAGCGATAATCGTTGTCAGTAAGGGGCCAAAACGACTTTCCTTTTTTAAATCTTCTTCTTTATCAGGAATTAAAATCCAGGCGGCAAA
Source organism: Bacteriovoracaceae bacterium UBA6166 (assembly GCA_002435795.1). Lineage (GTDB taxonomy): Bacteria > Bdellovibrionota > Bacteriovoracia > Bacteriovoracales > Bacteriovoracaceae > UBA6166. The sequence continues at coordinate 8,593 of DIUE01000020.1, forward strand.
GGCGAAAAAAATAATGGCCAGTGACCATTTAAGTGTTTGTGGGCCGACGAGCCCAGCTATCCATGCACCGGCGTAAGTTGCAAGACCATGATTGAGAAGTGTGGCGATAAAGACGCCAAAAAGAATAGTCCATGGTTTACGATAACGAGCGGCTAGGATGAGCGCCAGAAGTTGGGTTTTGTCTCCCATCTCGCTCGCAAAAACCAAAAAAAATGAATTTAAAAATGCTTCCATACCGATATCAACCTAAGTTTAAGCAAAATAAAAAATCAGATAGCCTGTGTAAATAAACCACGAGGCAAAAAGCAACCCACCGGCCAAACGATTCAGCTCCGCTTTAAAAAAGAGAAATGGTAGGCATAGTAAAGTGATTCCCACCATCACCATTGTATCAATTTGGGCCATATGTTTGTTGACCGGAAGTTGATGAAGGGACAAGGCTCCCGAAAAGCCAATGACTCCTAAGATATTAAAGAGATTCGAACCGATGACATTTCCAATGGCAATTTCTCTTTCGCCTTTCAAGGTCGCGGCGGCAGAGGTTGCAAGTTCTGGTAGTGAAGTTCCAGCGGCAATGATGGTGAGTCCAATAATGGCTTCGCTTAGGCCTAAAAGTCTGGCACCTAAAACGGCCCCATCCACAAAAAATTTAGCTCCAATCATAAGGGCCAGAAGACCCAGCGTAATGATTAATCCTTCTTTAAGTGGGTGGGATTTTTCGACAACTTGAACAGGTTCGTTGTGGGCGTTTTTGTTTTTAAACGCGAGGTAGAGCTGAAGCGATGTATAGAGAAAAAGGCCCAGGATTAAAAGGAGACTTTCTGTTTTCGAAATAAAAAGGTCTTGATTAAACCACCAAAGCACAAATGAAATGATAACGAGAATGGGGAAATCAATTTTGATGAGTTGAGAAGAAGTCGTTAAGGGGCGAATTAAAGCACAAAGGCCCAAAATAAATGCGAGGTTGAAAATATTCGAGCCCACCACATTTCCCATTGCGAGATCATTATTGCCTTTAAGTACGGCCATGATATTGACGGCAAGCTCTGGCGCAGAAGTTCCAAAAGCGACAATGGTAAGGCCAATAATCAGTGTTGGAATTCCAAACCAATGGGCGATACGGGAAGCAGATTGAACAAAAAAATGGGCCCCATAACTTAAGGTCACTCCTCCACCAATCAATAATAGAGCAATTTTGATTAATTCCACTTAAATCTACAGTCGGATATATCATATTCCATTGGTATGGAATAGTTCTGTCCGTTGATATTCAGAGAAAGGTCCATTACATGATTTTGATACTCCCTTCCTTTGACAATTGTGCGCTTTACATAGGTTTGAAAGCCAATTTGGCTCACAGGAGTTTCATTTTGTCGCTGTTCGTTTGGACTAAAACATTTCCACGTCTCTGTTGTAAGTTGACACTCATCTTTTGAGAACCGAAAGACGTATCGAGCGCCGAGCTTTTCTAGTGCTTCTGAATTTTTGGCAATGGTGTCGAGATCATATTTTATGATCAGCCCAGAATGGACAGGCATAAATTGAGTGCCGTGGTGATGGAGCACTTGAAGTTCAATTTCTTTTTCTGTTTCAATAAGAGCATAGCTTGTTGTGACGTGATAAGTGGCACAGCTCATCAGTGTTTCAAGGGCGAATGAATTGTTCGTGTTTATGAATATAATGAAAAATAAGAAAGCTTTCATCGTGAATACCTACCGGAAATAATTCGGTCAGCTTAGCAAAAAATAATCAACTCGACAGTAAAGAAAAACTCTAAAACAGTTAGAATGATGACATTTTTAGCGTCTTTTTTGACTTATTTTTAGTCATTTCTCCGATCCAAGCTAACGTACGGCAATTGTTTGAGTCATATATCTCGAAAACAATAATCCGCAGGAGTTTCAAGCTACTAGATTCAGGAAGATTGGCAAATTAACAGTAGAGTTTGTTTAAAATCAAGAGAGAAACAGCCGATAAATTCATTAGGTTTCAAGACCTAATTAATTGAAAACTTTAGGAAGTTTGTATTGTTTAAGAATCCTAAATTTCTAATCGTTCTTTTGATTGTTTTTTGCGTTGGGCTTATTGTTTTTCAGCGTCAAGAAATTTCAAAGTCTTTTGTGATCCAACAAACTCAAACGAGAAGTCCGGCATCAGTTGGATTGGAAGAAGTGATAATTTCTCAGAGCGATCTGATCGTTCAGCTTAATGAGGGAGATCTCGGTTATTTGGGGCGCCTAGAAAGCCTAAGTGATAGAGAAGAGCAAGACGAGCAAGACGAATTAAATGAATTTGAAAATCAAACAGCTTTTAATCCAGAACTTAATTCACTAGTTCCACTCAATCCGAATATTGCTCTTGAGGGAGCCAATTACTTGAGACGGCTGATAGATATTGAAAGACAAAAACGTGAGTCACGCGAACAAAACAATAACAATTCAAAAAGATTCGAAGAGTTTGGTGGTCGTGAAATTTCAAATTCAGACAAAGAAAATAAATCAGATGAAGTAAACACTGGTGAAACTCAAAAGGAATACTCTTCTGGAAGTTCTGGGGGCCTTAGTTCGAGGGCCGTTAGAGGCGTCATTCCAGCACTTGTGAATAAGATTGCCTTTGGAAATACAACTCAGGGGTATAAAACGCTCTTGCTTAATCAAGCTTGGGCCAATTCTTGCCAAGCCAACGTAAAAATATACAAATTGAATATCGATGGATCATTACCATTAGAAGCCCTTGCTGAGGTTGCTGTAAAGCCAAATGGTAGTTTTACTTTTCCCGAATCTTTGACGAACCAACTTCCCAAAAAACTCGAATTTCAGCATCTCTTGATGGTTGAGTCTTCAGGTTGTGATTTGAGCGATACGCTTTCTCGCTTTGTCACAAGTATTACGAGATCTCTGGTGATTGATTACTCGGATACCTTGATTTCGACACTACGGTTAGAACCTACTGCTTATCAAAATCGAATGAATTGGGATTCTGAAAAATATGAAGCCTTGGCAGATGATATGAGAGGTGAGGCGAGCGTCGAAGCCACCTATCTGAACAAATTAATTGTTTCTGATCAGTTGTCAGATAGGTTTCAAGAATTCTTTTTACAAAGCCCAGCTACACTTCCGGAGTTCAAACCAGTCGTTTTAGGGCATGGGATTCCAAGCTCATTAGTTGAAAAGACAGGGACACAATTCTGGGTGAATACAAATCACTGGGACTCCGCTTATCCACTTGCTATTGAGTGGGTTTGGAGGGGCGAGGTCGTCTCAACAGAGAAAACATTTGTATTAACTCCAGATGCAAACTCCCAAGGTCAGCATGAAATGATTTTGCGTGTGGGTAAAAACAATGGTGCTGGTAGAGTTGATCAAGGTCAGTCTTTTTATGAGCACCGTGTGATGAACACAGTTCAAGATGCCTCACCAGTAACAGCTCCCAATTTTGAAATGATTAGTGCTACTCCGGGTTATTCTCTGTCTACTGATCTGATACTGAGAGTTCAGACAGGAATCAATCAAAATGCCTGCGAAAGCTTTAGCAATTTTGCCGTGACTGAGACTGAAGAAATCCCTACTGGTGATGCTTTCATTTTTGAATGTGACACAGATGTTCAGCAGGACATTAATTACACATTAGTTGACGAAACAGAAGGTGAGAGAAGTCTTTATATTTGGTCCATTGATTCAAGTGGTAATATATCCACTCATCGCAGTTTAAACTTTGAGCTGTATCTTACAGCACCTCCAGCACCATTAGTGACAGTGACAAGCTCCGCTATTACCTCGACGACAGAAATATCAGTCGGTTTCAGCCAGTGCATTGGAATTAATAAAATTGCCATTGGCTTAGAAGCTGACTCCAGTACAATTCTCGAAGAGCGCTGGATTGATTGTCATGTACTACCCGCGGACTATCAATTTACAATCCCGGCTACAGAAGGTTTGCAGACTGTAAATGTTTGGCAGCGTGATCCCGCTGGAAATCATTCCGCTCCTAGAGCGCTGACTGTTACCTATGATGAAACCAATCCGACTCTTAGCCTTACAACAATTTTGAACGGTGCTTATCAGGGAGGGCAAAGTCTTGACTTGGACTTCACCCATTCTGATACCAATGGTCTCTCAAGTTTAAGACTTGAGTATGCAGAGGACGGAGTTAATTTTTCTATCGTTGAAAACTTGACCGTAGACGCAGTTTCTACAGAATTGACTCTTCCAGCACACAATACATCGAATGCTCGTTTAAGACTGATTGCGCGAGATCAAGCGGTACCGGCAAATCAAACGATTGTTGTTTCAAATATTTTTGAAATAGACTCTGCTGCACCCAATGCACCATCTATAACCCTTGCTTCTGCTAGCATCAATAGTCTTCGTACATATAGTTTAAATTCGGCAAATTGCACTGATACAGCTTTTTTACTTGTTTCAGATTCAAATACAACCCCTGATATAAATGATGTTCTTTGGCAGACTTGTTCTACAGTTGCAGGAGCAATAGAAGGCGAATTGCCCGTCGCAAGCACGCAAGGATCTAAAACCATTTATATTTTTGCTAAAGATAGTATTGGTAATATTTCCAGCAGCGCCAGTCAGGTAAGCTTTATCTATGATTCAGTTGATCCGACCCTAAATTTCGCGGAAACACCTTCTGGAGCCTATCGTGGGGGAGCAAGTCTATCGTTTGACTTCTCGGCATCTGATACAAACGACCTCTCTCTCTTGCGTCTCGAGTATGCTGCAAATGGTGTAGATTATACGGTGGTTGAAAGTTTTGCTGTGAGTGCAACCGAATATGAATGGACAATTCCTACTGATAGTACGGTGTTGGCAAGAGTACGTCTCATTGCCGAAGATACAGCTGAGCCTGCGAACCAAACGATCGTGACTTCTGCGAGTTTTGAAATTGATTCAACTGCACCAGCAAATCCAAGTATCAACATCAGCTCTGAAGCAATATCAAGTGTGAGAGCATATAGTTTAACGGCACAGAATTGTACGGGAGCGACTCATCTTTTTGTTTCTAGTTCACTGGTTACGCCAGATCGCGATGACTTGACTTGGCAGGCTTGTTCTACGACAGTAGGGGCAATTACGGGAGAGATTTCTGAGGGCGAAGCAGATGGACAAAAAAATCTCTATGTTTTTGCTAAAGACGGAGTTGGAAATATTTCGACTTCTACGCTTTTAAATTTTATCTATGATACGACTGATCCCACGTTGGAATTAGACACGGTTTTGACGGGTGTGTATCGTGGCGGAGAAGTAAGAGAACTCGTCTTTTCAGGCTCAGATACAAATAATTTATCATCGCTCCTTCTTCAGTATTCGCCTGATGGAACTAATTTCAGTGATGTTGTCAATTTAGCGGTAGGTGCAATTTCTTATAACTGGACTTTGCCTAGCGCTAATACTTCGAGCGCACGTTTGAGATTAGTCGCACAAGACTCGGCTATTCCTGCAAATGAAACAATTATTACTTCAGGTATTTTTAGTATTGATTCTACTGCACCACTGGCCCCGTCTATTATCATTCACACACCGTCGAATACTCCCGCTGTGAGTAGTGTTGCTGACTTAGCTTTTAGCGTTGCAAGTTGTAGTGATCGTCCGCAGCTAATAGTGACGAATAGCTTAGTCGCACCGTCATTAGATGATGAAGCTTGGCAAGCTTGTTCAACGGCGCTTGGTGGTTTAACACACTCATTAATCGCGCCCGTTATGGAAGTGAGTCATCAGCTTTATATTTATGCCAGAGATAGCGTTGGAAATATTTCTCCTCCAGAACTTCTCTCTGTGATTTACGATAATACAAATCCCGCGTTTTCTATGACAACTGCAATAAGAACTCATTACAGCGGTGGAGAGGTTCATGCTTTTGAGTTTACTTCGAGTGATGCAAATCAGGTCAAAGAAATCATCGTTCAGTACGCTCCGGATGGCTCGACGTATTCGACTCTCGCGACACTGGCCGGTACGACGACGAACTATAACTGGAGTGCTCCGGCTGTGAATTTAAGCGGGGCGAGATTGAGACTTATTATTAATGACAACGCACTTCCAGCTAAAACGACAACCTATACTTCTTCGGCCTTTACGATTGATTCCCTCGACCCTGTCCTAACAATCACGGGCCCTGGTGTTTTAAGCTATCATCGTTCGGGGCTTGTTTTGACTGGAGCTTGTGAGACAGGTTTGCCGGTTGTTTTTGCAGGTGATCTTTTGGAAAGTTTTCAAGTCAATTGCAATGGGGGAGCTTTCTCTCAAGCAATTAGTTTTTCTTCGGGAGATGGTACTAAGGTATTGTCCGTGACACAAACTGACCTTGCCTTAAATCAGACAAGTGTTAATAGGAGTTTCATTCGAGACGAGATTCCACCTGTTCTTGTGAGAACCAGTGGGCAGAATCCAGCGTTTTCCAATACTAACCAAATGACTTGGGGAGGAACCTGTGAGGGGAATTACCCAATAACTGTCGCTGGTGACCAGTCGAGCGTCTTTAATTGCAATAATGGAGTTTGGTCATTTACGAATAATGCCAAAACAATTGATGGAAGCTATCAGTTTACCCTTTCACAAACTGATGCCGCTGGAAATACATCTTCTAATCTCTCCCTTTCATGGCTCAGAGATGCAACTCCGCCCTTATTTAATGCTTCTGTGCCAGTCAGTCTCGTTACGGGAGAGTCAAAGAGTTTTAGCTCTAATAATAATTCATTCACCATAAGTGGAAATTGTGAGGGGATTAATCCGATTGTGATTTCAGGGCAAGTTTCAACGACGATTTCTTGTTCCGCTTCAAGTTGGAGTTGGACGGCCCCCTCGGTGACGACTGATGGACTTCGTCATTATCAGTTCTCTCAAACAGATTCTGCTGGAAACTCAAGTGTTATTCAGCTCGCTTGGACGAGAGACACTACAGGCCCTCAGTTTTATTTGGCGACATCTACCATCACTAAAACGAATACCAATACGCAGACCTTTACAGGAACATGTGATAATAGTTTTGCTGTTGTGATCAGCGGCCACCAGAATGGTTCAGTGGCTTGTGCCAGCGGGAACTGGACATGGACGACAGCGACAGAAACAACAGATGCCTCAAGAACCTATCAGTTCTCACAAACGAATGGTCTTGGTACAGCGACTAGCGCAAATGCTACTTGGGTTAGAGGAACGCAGAGACCCATCATTACATCCTTCACGACTTCATCTCCGAGTCCAACGTCGATTGCTTTTGCGGAAGTTGATTTAGTTGCTGAGTCTCAAAATGCTTCTGTTCGCCTTTCTCATTTTTGTATGCTTTCAAATAATGATACTCAACCGCTTTCAAATGATTCGTGTTGGCGCTATATTTCTTCTCCATTAGTAGGATTACCACTTTCCGAGACTCTTAACCTGCAAGATTTTTCTTTTTTGGTTGGTTGGACACCTGAGACTTATGCTGTTCGAGCTTGGGTGAAAGATGAAGCGGGTAATATTTCAGAAAACTCAGATCAAGTAGATACTGATTTATTTAATTTTATCTACGCCCCTGGAACGCCTCCAACTGTTCTTGATGTCATCGCCGCTAATAATGACATTTCTACAAATCCACCGAGTAATCTTGAGGCCCAGGTTCCCGCAGGGACGGATGTTTATATTCGTTGGACAGCGACAAATTCAGAAGGCCCTCTCCCTGCGGGTGCAATCTCACTCTACTATACACAGAATGAACGGGATTTCACTGAGATCAACGGCGCACAAAATCTCAATAACCAAAATTATGGCTGCCCAACAGTTGTGCTTCAAGCGAATCAGGGATGTTTTAGGTGGGTTGGTGGATCGCCACTAAATACTCCATTCAAAATTAGAGTTAAGGCGCTGAATGCAAGCTTACTATCTGATCAGTCGATCTCAACAATTTTAAATTCTTCTGTGATAAAAATTCTTGCAGGTAATACTGAGTCAGGACTCGGTGGTTCGGCGCAGACAGCAATGTTTTTGACTAGTAAGCAGGACTTTGGATCTGATCCAAATAGTTTGATTGTAACAAATAAAGGAAGGTTCTACTTTGCAGACTTTTCAAGAGGAATTTTAACAATTAATCCTGAGACTGGTCGGCAAGAAATTTTTATTCCTACAACTGGGATGAGTAGTGGTGATGGTGGGGCTGCAGTGAACGCTACACTAACTTATCCAACTAAAATCGCTATGGATTTTCAAAACAGACTTTTGATCTTTGATAGAAATAGAATCAGAAGAGTCGATCTGAATCTCTCCACTCCAACGATTGAAACAATTATTGGAGGAGGATCTAACACGTCTAATACAGTCAATAATCCGCTCGATTTGCAGATTCATAACCATACCGATTCAGGGTGGCCAGTAAAATCGATGATCTTTTATGCGGCTCCAAATGGTGATATTTATTTTCATTCGGATTATGCAATAAAAAATGCTGGACCAACCAGTTGGAGAATTAGAATTTATAAGGCTGCGACTGGGCAGATTCTGTCTAAATATTTTACTGGAGATTCAACTGGTGCAGATATTGGTCAAGATCTCTTGAGCTGTCGTCTATCAGGTCCAGGGCTTAGATTTAATGAGAATTCAGAAATCACAGGTGTCACTAGTAATGTTCACTATGATGCTAGCTATGCTGGTTGCAATACTCGAAATAATTATTACTCTAGGGCCTATTATAATCCCACAACTTTCGTTTCTTCGGCAGCAACAAGGCTTGATAATCAACATGCTAATTACAGAAGCCATAGTATCACTGGTATGAACGGACAAACCTATAATATTTTTCTTCGTAGATATGTTAACCGAGTCAATTACGATGGAACACATACAAGGATTTTGGGCACAGGAACTCAAGGGCAATGTGATGATGGAACTGGTCCACTTTCGTGTAATATGGATATTCAAGATATTTTTGTTACACCGGATGAAAAAATTTATTTCGTTGATGGAGGATTGATCCGTACAATTGATGAAGATGGATTAGTGAAAACTCTGTTTGGTCAAAGAGCAACTTTTGGTGATGGTGTGAATGCTATTACCTCTCGTTTTGAACAGATTAGTTTTATCGGCGAGAGAGACGATGAACGCATTATTGTCGCTGATGCAACTGGGATGTTGATCAAAGAATTTACCATTGAAGATGATATTCATATTATTGCAGGAAATGGAGCGAATGCGCAGCAAGTGGTTCCTGGTTTAGCAATTGGTAATCCTATTTCAGATCCATCTTGGCTAACGATGGATTCAAGTACAGGAAATATTTACGCTCGTAAAACAGATGGTGAGGGACAAATTATTGTTCTTGATCGATCAACTGGTAATTGGGAATATGTATTGGGGCCAAATCCTGGAGGGACTCAGTTTCTTTCTGCGGATGGGTTAGTCGGATCTGCTCTAAAAACAGGGAGCAATCAAGATCGGGCCCTTCCAATCGGCTTTGGTGATTCGAAATTGCTTGTCCATCGCATGCGCTATAATCCAGTTGAAATACAAGAAGATAATTACACTCTGAAGATTTATGATGAGGGAGACAGTTATCGACAATCTCATTTAGCTGGTGGTTTAGCCGATACAGGTATAAACACCATGTGTGCCTCTGGTACGCTCACGGCCAATTGTAAAATGCCTCATTGGGATCGATTTATCTCTGGGGGACAATGGGATGATGTGACTGAGAGCTGGATTGTCCATAATCGAGCAACGAGGGCGATTTATAGTCTTAAGCAAGGGGCAAACGCCACACTTCTTGCAACCCTTCCTTCTCAAACTGATTCGGGAACTATTATGATACGGGAGTCAGGACAGATGATCATGTACTACTGTCGATCTAATGGAAGAATTCACAAATTTAATCTAAGCACACAATCTGAAATAGGCGCACTTGATTGGCCGATTACTGGAATGAATTGTCGAGGGCGACGTCTTCTTTATAATTCAAATCGCAATACAATTATTTTTCCTTTCGAGCAAAATGGTCTTTACGGTGTTGCCGAATACGCCTTGCCATAAATCTAGACAAAAAAAAGCCCCCTCAGATCCTAAGACCTGAGGGGGCCAATCATTTAAGACTAAAGAATTGTATCTACAAACTCTTCTTCTGAAGCGATTGGATCAAGGTGATCTTTTAAACGTGTATCTGGTGTCCCAGCGCCTTCCCATGAAACAGAGATGCGGCCATACCAGTCAGAAGTTTTGCTTGAGCATGAAGCGTATCCACCATGAAGTTGACCGATCACTCTGTGATTTTGATCAAAAAGTGGTGATCCTGATGAACCTGGCTCAGTTGTCCCAACGTCCCATCTTGTTACTCTTACGTGAGTTCCAGCGCCTGGGATATCGTTACGAAGGTAAGTTGTTGTTGTCGTTGGCATAAAAGAGAAGCTGATTGATTTTTCATCAGTTGCAGGGTGGTGAATGGCAATGGCTTTCTCTGCTTCAGCACCTGAACGATCCCAACCAGCATAAGTGACGTTCCACTCTTCATTTGGATTTTGGTTTAAACGAACAAGAGTAAAATCACTTGCGGCATTAGCTGCAAGAAACTGTGAACCAGTAGTGAAAAGGGTTGGAGTTCTTAGACGTGGACCACGACAAGTCGCTGTCTGGAAATTCCAGTAAGTCACAAGTGAAGCAGCGTTGCTTCTTGAAATACGGCAATGGTTTGCAGTCATGAAGAACGGTGTTCTGTCTTGAGCTGTGTTGTTAACCATGAAGCCTGTACAGAAAGTTGATCCACCTGTTGAAATAACGGCAACAGAGTTGATCTCATTTTCCCAGCCCTGGCCTTCAGAACAAGAAACGTCAACATTACATGAGCCGGCTTTTTCAGTTCTTTGGTTGAACGTACGGAAACCTTGGTTGATTTTTGTGAGTACGAGATCGAGTTCCGCCATTTTCTGAGCTGGAACGCGAGCTTCAATTGTCACATCGTCACTTAGGATAACTGGCGTCCATAGCTGACGATCAGTATTATTGTCTTGTGAAGTGAATGGACGGATTTGACTTGAGAAATCTGTTGCGTAGATTTCAAGAGTCGCGCCTTCTGGTAGGTGAAAACTTTCAAAAGCAAAGTTTAGGGAAACTGAATTCGGTGCAGAAACTCTTTGTTTCCAAACCAACATCTCTCCTTCTTGAGTCCAAGCAGATTTTTCTGTTGTTGGAGCTACTGAGTAATCGTGTGGAACTGCAAAACGTGGAGCTTCGCCTTTTCCTTCGCGGTGAACTTCTTCATCGTGAACACTTTTAATGTTTAGTGGCTGAAGTGTAATCGTAGATGCTTGAGCGGCGAGTGACAAAAACGCCAAAATAAATGTCAGTCCATGTGTGAACTTATTCATGATTTCCCCCTTGAAATCTTAGTGGAGTATTTAGCTCATCAAAGTATAGACATAGGAGTTTTGATAGGGCACTCATTAAGTTCTGACATTTCCCATCACTTCCTAACAATGGTGCGCAAATTAGACGATTGTTTTTGTCGGAAAACTCTCAGTGACAAGCCTTTCGTTCTCTATATATGATCAGATCTATGTACAAACTACGTGATTATCAGCAGCAGGCAGTTCTTGAAACCGTTGAGTATTTCAAGAAGAGGCGCGAGCCGGCCGTCGTCGTTTTGCCTACTGGGGCGGGCAAAAGTCTTGTTATTGCTGAGATGGCGCGAATCGCAAAGGGGCGTGTTTTAGTTCTGGCCCATGTGAAAGAATTAGTTGAGCAAAACCATCTGAAATATGAAAGCTACGGACTTGAAGCGGGAATCTATTCTGCTGGCTTGAATAAAAAAGAATCAAAACAAAAAGTCATCTTTGGCAGTATTCAATCCGTAGCGCGAGCGTCAGAAAAATTCTTTCAGGACTTTACCTTACTTGTGATTGATGAATGTCATCGAGTCAGCTTAGAAGAAGATTCTCAGTATGCAGTTGTGATAAAAAAACTTCGCGATAATAACCCTTCGCTTTGCATTTTAGGTTTAACGGCGACTCCATATCGTCTAGGACTTGGTTGGATATTCAATGAAAGTTCTAAAGGCGTGATTCATACCGAAGAGAAGCGCTTTTTCAGAAGATGTGTTTTTGAGCTTTCTTTAGAGTATATGATCAAGCACAAATTCTTAACTCCGCCGGTGAAAGTAGATATCCCAGTCACTTGTTATGATTTTTCTGAACTGACTGAGAAAGACAAAATGTACAGCTTAACTCAGATCGAAGAGATTTTAAAACAACAGCGCCGTTTAACTCCGTTAATTATTAAAAATATTATCGATATTACTGAGATGTATAAACGCCAAGGGGTCATGATTTTCAGCAGCACTATAAAACATGCTGAAGAGATCATGGAGAGTTTACCTGAAGGCCAAGCTCGCTTGGTCATCGGTGACACAGAGGACAGTCTTAGAGATGAAATCATCGAAGACTTCAAAAAAAAGAAGTTCAAATATCTTGTGAATGTGTCTGTTCTAACCACCGGCTTCGATGCTCCACACGTAGATGTGATCGCTATCTTGAGGCCAACTGAATCAGTCAGCTTGTATCAACAGATTATTGGCAGAGGATTGCGGCTAAGCCCAGACAAAAAGGACTGCTTCGTTCTCGATTATACTGGAATGGGGCACGATATTTATGCCCCTTCTATTTCAGAGAAAAGACCTTCTCCCGATTCCGTCCCTGTTAAAGTCACTTGTCCAGAGTGCGAGTTTGAAAATGATTTTTGGGGGCTCGTCAATGATGACGGAGACATGATCGAACATTTTGGACGTAAATGCCGAGGGGCGATTCAAGATCCAAAGACCTTGGCCCTTCGTCCTTGTGGCTTTCGTTTCCGCTTCAAGATTTGCAATAAATGCGAAACGGAAAATGACATCACAGCGCGAGAGTGCTCAGAATGTGGCGCGATCTTAATTGATGCCGATTCAAAGCTTAAACAGGCAAAGCTTTCAAAGAACGCTCTGGTCTTTAAACCGGACTCAGTAAAATTGGAAGAAAGACTTGATAAAAATGGCAATCCATTTTTAGAGATTAAGTATTTTGATTTTGATGCTAAATACTTGGCAGAGTACCATTATCTCAATCATCCAAATAGCATGAAGAAATTCAATATCAATTTTTTACGGTCTCATTTAAAACGCCCTGAACTCAGCCTTTATATTACTGATGTCAAAGAAGTCATTCATTATCAAAAACTTTTGAGGATGCCTTCTTTCGTTATTGCACGCAAGCAAGATCAATTCTGGAAAATCACTGAAAAAATTTTTGCAGAAGAACTCTAAATGTATATAGATCTTATTCCCATTTTTTTGATGATTGTCCTTCTCCCCGCAATTTATCTCTTGATCATCACTGGTCAAAAAAGACATATCAGACCTTTGGCCCAAAAACTCAATGGGCATTTTCCTTTGTTTAGCTCAACTCTTATATTTAATTTTAAAGGACAAATCTTTCATCTCATCCGAGTTCCTAGTGGGCGATACTCTAGTTTAAATCTATGGACAGAAGTTAATGAAACTGGTCCATGGGTTATGGGACATAAAGAATCAAAAAGTTTTTTTCACCCAGCGTTTTGGACTTTACCGACTTATGAAGTTGACGGCGGCTTAGTCGGATGTGAAGACCCCAAAAAATTAGACTCTCTTAAAATGAGGTTTTCTTCAAACCACTCTATTTTTACTGAGAGATTCCAGCACCTGGGCCTACGGAGTGAGTGGCATATCAGCAGTGGTCTAAAAAAACTGAGTATCATGCGCTATACTGGATTATCGGAAGTTGTGAATAGTGGAGGGGACCATATTATTCCTGTTCTTGAGAGTATTTTGAAAATTATTCAATCCCATAAGGAGTTCCCATGAACTGGATTGCTATTTCGGGAACACTTGTCGCGGGTTTGGCGACTGGGCTTGGTGCACTTCCCATTTATCTAAAAAAAGATTTTTCGAAAAATACACTTGATATTGGCTTGGGTTTTAGTGCTGGCATTATGCTCGTTGCCTCCTTTGTCTCTTTGATTATTCCAGGCATTGCTGCGGCAGAAAGCCTCTATCAATCGGAGTGGGCGCTTTTATTAGTTCTTTTAGGTCTTGTTGTTGGCTATTTTTTTATCATCGTTATCCATGATTATTTGCCTCATGAGCATTTCTTTAAAACAAATGATATGTCTCACCGAAAAAAAATGAGTCGAGTTACTTTAATTGTCCTGGCGATCTGCTTACACAATTTTCCCGAAGGACTCGCTGTGGGAGTAGGGTTTGGTGCTGGTGATGAGGCCAGTGGACTCGCCTTAGCAGTGGCGATCGCACTACAAAATATGCCAGAAGGCTTAGTTGTGGCGATTGGGCTTTTGAGTGAAGGAGCGACTAAGCACAAAGCTTTTATGATGGCCTTATTGTCTGGGCTGGTCGAGCCGATCGCTGCGGCGATTGGTTATTTCACGACTTCCATAAGCGCTTTCGCGCTTCCCATCTCTTTAGGATTTGCAGGTGGGACAATGTTATTTGTGATTTGCCAAGAAATCTTCCCCGAGCTTTTTAGAGAGGGCTCGGAGAAGAAAGCGACTTTTGGTGTGATCATTGGAGTCGTAACCATGTTAGCAATTGATCATTATATCGTGATCTAGCTTACATCATGCTCCATTCGTATCTTAAATGAGCTTCGTTTCCATTATAAACATTCACATCCATATCATAAAGAGTTCCCGGGACATTATAGAGGCATGAGCCAGTCTTTGAACAATTGATCTCACTTGAAAATTGCCATAAGAAGTAGTTATCCCAAATCCCAACCGGAAAGTCAGTGACACTTGATTTAAATCTCGCATACCAAAGCTTCGATTGTTGAATCAAAGGATTATTGGCGAGTCTTTGATTAATCAGTCTCGTCGTCGAGTGATTGGCATAGACCACTGGAATTCGGCCAGTCTTCTCAAAAATATACTCCATAAAAACTACTGCTTGATCTAGAGTCATAAAACGGGTGTTGTTCGTGTCTTCAAGATCAAGAATCATCAGGGTGTCTTCTTCGTCATTGATTAGTGATAAAAAGAGATCAGCTTGTGCAATCGTATTTTCTCTCGTGCCTAAATGATAAGCGCCCCAGAGGTAACCTCTTTGTTTTGCAATCGCCTTGCGTGCCACATATTGCTTATCAACTCTCATCCCGATGCTTGAGCGATGGATGACTCCTGCAACTTTGGGGTCGGTTGCCATCTGGTTCCAGTTGATAGGGTTAAGTTCGTAAGCATCAATGACAATCGTCGTATCGGATCTGCGCCATGGGGCATTCCAAGCGTTGCCTGGGGTTTGTGGTGGTGGGGGAGTTGGGTCCGTTGGATCAGCTGGGTCATCAGGTTCGATTGGATCGGGTTCAAGACCATCATCTGAACCGCCACCGTCGCAACTTGTTCCCGTAGATTTTTCTGATTGTTTACAATCGTTCGGATCATCTGGAACTTCTTGTTCAACACAAGAAGCAAGTGCGAGTAAGAGGAATAATAGGAGAGCGAGGGGTGTTTGTTTTGTTTTCATGTAGAACTGATCGGCACATGAAAAACGGAATTAAATTTTTGAGAATTGAGTGTCCCGTAGGGGCAAAAAGCGCTACTGGCGAGCGTTGATCGGGGTGTCGAAAATGAAAGCGAAACACTCGAAAATTATTTCGGTAGGACCACTTCTCTTCTTGAAGGGTGAAAACTCCAGCCGAGAATATGACTTATCTTATTTCCGTGTTTCATTTCGATTATATGAATCTCTGTTGCTTGAGATTTTTTAAGCACAACTTCT
The DNA here is from genome assembly GCA_002435795.1 of Bacteriovoracaceae bacterium UBA6166. Taxonomy (GTDB): domain Bacteria; phylum Bdellovibrionota; class Bacteriovoracia; order Bacteriovoracales; family Bacteriovoracaceae; genus UBA6166. Next base: position 24,355 of record DIUE01000020.1, read on the forward strand.
AGCAAAGGGAGGTTTTCTTTCTTAGATATAAGGCTCGTAAAGAGCGGGCAGTTGTCTTTTATTGCCAAGCTTTGTTTGATCATGGTTTTAACAAATTCGAGCTCTCCGCCCGGACACCATAGTTCAGCTTTTTGCCCTCCAAAATTGAGCGTTGATTTAGGCTGAGTTTGTTCGTGGCCTTTTTTAAGTTTGTTTGAGTTCAGATTTTTCCATTTCTTTTCACTGCCAGCGAGCGCCTCCTCAAGAGACGAATGAAAGGGGGGGTTACACATGGTGAATGAAATCTTTTGATCTGATTGCAAGAGCCCTACAAAGATATCACTCGCTGAATTTTGTAGGCGACAGGTAATATGTTTTTTGTGTTTGGGATTTGCCGCAAGTATGGAACGGGCCGATTCAATAGATTTCGGATCGATATCTGTCCCAAGAAAACTCCAACCAAACAAACTATTTCCAAGCAAAGGATAGATACAACTGGCACCAACTCCAATATCAAGTCCCTTAACTTTAGGACCAACAGGGCGGTCCATTAAATCTGCGATATGATAAAGATAATCTGCCCTGCCAGGCACTGCCGGACAAAGTGCTCCCTCTGGCAAGTTCCAGCCTTCAATTTGATAGTGATGTTTTAAGAGGGCTTTATTTAAAAAATAAACCGCCTTAGGATGACTATAATCAACCGAAAGCTCGCCGTACTGATTAGGGCCGGCGTAGCGACCAAGTTCTGGGCAAGCTTTGATGAGTTCAGGGAAATCATAATTTTGATTATGTGTATTTTGTGGATGAAGGCCTTTTGAATTATGCATAGCCTACCTTTTCATATAAGAAGGTAAGCCTGCAAGAGGGAATATATGAATAAAAATACGAACAACAAACTTCATGGCGTTACCCTTGAGGCCATTCTTACGAAATTGATTGAAACCTATGGCTTTGAAGAACTTGCTAAATTAATTCCCATTAAATGCTTCACTCACGAGCCAAGTTTGTCCTCAAGCCTGAAATTCCTTAGACGTACTGCTTGGGCGAGGGCCCGTGTCGAGGCCCTCTACTTGAAGTCCTAATCGCCAGTGTTTGCGCTATGCAGCTCGAAGAGATTTAAGTGATAATTTAAATTACAAATACTTAGCAGAAATTGAATCCCCAACCCCCCTTTGTTTCATAGGCAATTTGTTGACTGACGCCTCTTGAGTCTCGTATTCTCGCCACAATTTTCGCAAAGGAATCGTCATGATTTTAAGTTTATTACTAAACTTTTATTCCCTCTTAGTCCCTGCATCTTATGGGGTGGAGATCGTCGATCGCCTCTGGCAATTTGAAAGGCTTGAGCGCTCTTTGCCAAGAGTCTCTTTTGAGGAAGCTTTTCAGTGTGATGTTAAAGCCCAGTTTCAATTGGCCCGTGATATGTGCTTAGTTGCTTGCGAACCGCGGGGCATTTTCACCATGTGCCACACCACTTGTTATCCACCAGACATTCGCTCGCTCGTTGTGAAAGAAGAATTTTTAAGCTGTGATAGTGAGAAAGTCGTTGCGGTCCTAAGTGATGGAGAGGTGAGATCCGTGACCCGAGCTCAATACGAAAGTTTTCAATTCAATCCGCTTCGAGAACTATTTGAGCGCTTGCCTCTTTGGTTTGAGGGAATCTTTCGCATCGAAATTATGTCTGTTGTTGAAGCCACACACACTCTAGGTTGGAAAACGGAGAGTGAACGCAAGGTACGTGCTTGGAACATCGATGGTGAGTTCTTTTTTCGCACCGGCAATGGCAATGAAGACAGTATGCCGTTTATTGCAACTCTTATTCAAGATCCTTCAGTGCCATGGCATCTACGTGCAGCTCGCTTTCGATTAACAAATGAAGGAACGCTTTGGAGACTTCATGATTATTAAAACTCTTAGTCTTGTTTTCATTTTCCTTATCAGTTTGACTGCTGTTCAAGCCAAAAATGGCGGATGGATAAGCTCTGGTGGAGAGAATTTTCTTGATGGTAAAAATCCATGGTTTCTACACGGCACTACCATTAACGCTTGTTTAAATATTGATGAAGCGGGCATGGAACTAAGTCCTCATGAGATTAAAGCGAGCTTGGACCGTGCACTTTCTTATTGGCAAGCAGAGTTTAAAAAAGAAACGGATCATCTGTATGCTCCTGGTCGCAGGGGATTCAAGCTAGGTGAGAACACTTTTGTTTTCCCTTCTGATCTTCGCTGCAAAGGAACAGAGTCATTGCGTTTCCTGATCGGCTCCGGCTCTCTTAGTGAGAGTGAAAAACTTTACCTACAAATTAGTCGCAAGAATTATGTGGGCGTTGCAGTTAGAACTAATTACGATCCGGCGCAACTGCAAGCCAGCGGCTTTATTTATATCGCTTCAGACCGCGACTTGCGTGAAGGAAAATTAAGCGAAGATATTATTAATAATCCTTGGACTCACCCAAAACTCTTAGAGTTGGCGCTCATACACGAGCTTGGACATGTTTATGGTATTCCTCATATGGGTAATTCCATTATGTCTGAAATTTTTATGGATTTGCTCTTGAGTCGGTATTATTACAAAGACTTTATTAAAAATGGCGCAGAATCTTTCATCTCGTCTGAAAAAGAACTGCGATATTGTACTTTGCTGCCTTCGGCGACTATTAATTTTTTCGGACTACCAGTCAATACAGCTTGCTTGATTGGTGTTTGGAAAGATTCGAATACATTTCAACTTTATAGTCAAATGCACCGTGAAGACCCCAAGTTGGTGGCCTCAGTGATGGGTTTAACAGTTGAATTAGCGGGCTTGAAATCAAGACCGATTGCCTATCTACGTGTCACAGCTGATCAACAGATTTTTTCTGCCGATGATCTCAACCATAGATCCTTATTACCGGGGCCCCTTCAAGAGCGCTATAATTTAAAAGGGCGTTTACTGAATCATCAGACTCTTGCAAGCCATCCTGTGATGATGGAAGTTTCACCGGAATCAGTTTTGCTTCACTCGCTTTCTCGCGATCAATTTGTCACAATCTTTTCTTTTGATTCCCCTCTGTCAAAAATTCTTGGCCAAACAGTGGAGCTGCAGTAATGAAGAACTTTATTTTCTTATTGTTTTGTTTTTTTTCAATATCAGCATCCGCAGCGCCACTTAGTTATTTTGAGCAGTTCTTTGATCGCATCAACGATATTACTCACGATCCTGACTTTCCAGAAACAGAATTACAAACCGCCAAAAATGATCTTTATCAAGTCGTCATGACTAGCGATACAACTGCGAACGGAATAATTTTAAGTTTTAGTCTTAAGCCAGATGGCCGTTTCTCTTTTTGGATGTTGCCAACTCAACATCGCTGGAAAAATGGACAAAGAGAATTCAAAATTGGGAAATGTAGCGCTCATAACGGCAGATGGGATTATCGAGAAGGGGCTTTGTACCTCGACAATCTTATGCGCCTCGAAGCCACATTTCGAGATGGACTTAATCTTCTTGAACCTCATTTTCTTACGCTCGTAAGACCATCTGGAACTGAGGACATTGAAATCCTTATCAATAATGGCGCAATCGACACCATTGGTGGATTTGGCCCTAATGATGAAGACTTTGGCTGTAGAGGCTTTAGTTTGCCTTTCTGGTTTCCTATCCCTAACAGTAGGCCTTGGTAGACCGTTATACTTTTAGTATAAACTCCCTCCTTTATTATACTGGCACTTCTTTGAGCCTTCGTTTGCTTTAAAGCACACTGACTTCATCAACCAACAAACTTCACAAGGAGTTCAGAAAATGAAGTCAATTAACTTTGGTATGAGTCGGCAATTATGCTCGTCTATGGTCCTACTCGGACTACTAACATCATGTGCAGGTATGAATGAATACCGTCCCTACGCCCGTCACGTGAGTCGCACATCTGGCAAAGCCGGAATTATCGCTGTGAAAATAGATCATCGCCCAGAGGATATGACTCTCGCTCAATCTATGATGCAAGATAGTTGCGGGGCAAAAGCCGCGGCAATCATCGAGGAAGGTGAGGTCGCAACCGGGTCCGTCAGCGACACAGTCAAAGAAAAACGGGAAGGGAACGAGTCTGTTGTTGGAAGTCTATTTGGCATTCCAATGACCTCGGGAAGTCCTGAAAAAGAAAATAGCCGAGTTGTGACGACTCAGCAGAAAGAATGGCATATCAATTATAAATGTAGTTAATCAAAAGGAAGACTCAGATGAAAAAAATATTTTTTGTAGTAATTTTAATGATCAGTTTTGGAAATACTAAAGCAGAGACTCTTAACCTTATGCCTTTCGTGGGCTTTGGAATGTCCTCTTCAGTTGAGTTATTAGACGAAGAGGAGAGCGTCTTCGGCTATGAAGTTGGTGCCGAATACGGCTGGTATCAAGATGATCGACTTCATTCGGCCACAAGACTTTCTCTGAAAAACATCAGTGCCTCAGCAGGAAATATTTTGATTTCTTACGAGCTTGGGATGAATGTTCTAAGTATCGGTCAAAGTGTAAGTTATGATGTCGATCTGTTTGGTCGCACATTAAAGCCTTTCGCCGCAGTTGATCTTGGTGCAGGACTTGCGAAAGCAGAGTTTAGTTTTTTAGGAGACTCTGCGGAGTCTGACAGTAAACTAACTCCTTACGCCGCATTCACTACAGGCGTGCGATATCCAATGGGTAAATGGGTTCCATCCATTCAAGCTGGTTATCAATATGCAAAAGTGAGTGAGTTGAAAATGAATGAGCTTGATGGCGTTGGCTTTACTAGTTCAGCCGATTTTAGCAGTGCTTTTGTTTCTCTTGGGCTAGGAATGCTTTTCTAGTCTCATACCAAAGGCCCTCTTATCTCTTTGTTGATAGAGGTAAGAGGGTTTTTTTGTATCTTTAACACCATTTAAAAAGATCAAACGATAATTGATAAACACCTTCGGCTTCAGACTTTTGAGCAATTTTTCGAATCTCAGCTACAAATAGATCGAATTGATGAAGGCATTGTTGGTAAGATTCTTCGTCCATATTAAATGTCACAAGAAAGCTTTTTTTATTTTTTTCAGTCGTTTCTTGAAGTCTAGGAAGAATTAAGGACTTCATAAGTTGTTGATGCAAACGCAAAAGCTCATTGGCCTCAATATGAAAATTAGCAGAACGCACTTCTTTGATGCTAAACGGGTCTCCCTCTCTGGTAATAAATCCATTCTCTTCAATAATATCAAGTGACTCAATTAGCTGATCTAAGCTCAAGCCCAAAGGATGACAAAGTAGTCGCGGATTTTCTTTATATTTGTCTATGAACAACGAAAGTTGGACTAACATGCATTTAGGGTTCAGCAAATACTTCGCCTCAAGAGCTGTACGCTCACGCAAAGTCGCACCACCCATTTCAACTCTTTTATTCTGCAGAATATTTTGAATTTTTGTATAGAGGTATTGTTGCCGTTCAGGCGTTTCAGAAGTCTCATAGTTTTTTAATAGGACCAGATAGTCGATTTCTTCTTCATTGAGGTGTAGGAGTTTACTTAAACGGTAGAGAGTTTCGTCCTTTAAGTGTGAGTCTTGATCGTTAAAAAATTTCGAAAGATAGGTGGCCTGTAGGGGAATGCGCTCTGCTAAATATTTATTCGTCAATTCTGGACGGCTAGAGCGCTGATGTTTTAAAACTTCTCGGAGAATCGCCTTGTAGGGTTCTCTTTGATAAATAATTTCATTCATGCTGGCACACTATCAAGGAAATTGACCTATAGACAATAATGCTGAGCCGGAGCATGGATTGGCCTCGTTTGAATGACAGGTCGAGTCATTTTTTGAACCTCAAAACAGAGAAAACCCAATATTTTGCCTTATTTCAGGTATTTATTGGCGGTCAAAATAAAAACATACGTTTGATTTTTTCAAGCAATCGTATTAAAATGAGGACAGAAAACTCAGGAGGTCAGACATGTCGGCTAAGGATCGTATCCTCGCATCAGCGAAAATCTTCTTTGCACGGAAGGGTTATGAAACCACTTCGGTGCGAGAAATTGCGAAGGACGCTAAGGTCAATATTGCGGCAATCAATTATCATTACGGCTCTAAAGAAGGGCTTTTTAATACTATCTGTCGCGAATTCGCCGAAAATAAATTGAGCTTTGCTTATGGTGTTTTAAAACCAGTTCAAACATCAGAAGAACTTTATCTACGTTTAGAGATTTTTTTCAATGCCATGCTATCTCTGGCAGATGATGATTTTGATACCGTCTTTATTTTGCTTAAGAACTTAGATTTTTTTGCGGAAAACTCTCCCGATGAATTTCTTCGAATCTTTATGACACCTCATCAGAAACTCCTAGATTTTTTCATTGATTGCCAAAAGAAGAAGCTTCTCCGTGAAGACCTCGATCCCGAAATTATCGCCCATATTTTTATTTCAGGCTCAACTGAAATTCTACGATCAAACAAAATTAGAAAGAATTTTTTAGGTTACGACATCCTAAAGAGTGAAGAAAAAATAAGGTTTATAGACACTTACTTAAAGTGTTTTATTGAAGGTATTAGGAGCTAAGAATGAAATTATTAATCGCAATCTTAATTGCCATAACGGGTTCAATTGCCCACGCACAAAATCTGACTTTAGATCAGGCCATCGGCCTTGCTCAGGAAAAGAGCTGGAGTAGCTTAATAGAAAAGCAAAACTACGAAAAGGTTTTACTTCAGCGAAGACAGGTTTTAGCCACTGCGCTCCCTCAAGTGAGTGCTCAAGCAAGTTATAATAATTATTTAACTAAACCTCAAGTTGGCGGGTTCAGCTTTAACTCTACTCACCAAGTGGATATGGGATTAACAGTCAGACAAAAACTGTTTGAGTTCGGCGGTATTGGTAACTCACTTGAAGCTGCTGCTGCTTTACTTCAGCAATCTGATTATCAAAAACAACAAGTCGAAAATTATATCCGCCACGAAACAACGATTGCGTATTATTCAGTTCTTTTGAATGAGCGTCAGCTGAAGATTTCAGAGGAATCATTAGAGAATGCCAGAAACAATCTTCGTTTTATTCGTCAAAGCTTTGCCGCTGGACGCGCGCCGAGAGGGGATATCCTTCGACTTGAAACGGATATTGTATCGAGACAATCAAATGTGAATATGGCGAGAACTGAACTTGAGAGTTCATACTTAGTCTTAAAAGAAATGCTTAAAATTGCCGAAAATTCTCCATTGAAATTGACTACGCCACTCAATGAAGTTCTTCCTGTCCTTGAAAAAGAGACTTTGAATGAAGTGGCAAAAAATGAAAATCTAGACTTGAAGATCCTTGAAACAAATAAAGATTATCTTGAGAGCGCATCATTAGTTGAGCGTTCAAGCATGTTGCCTAAATTAGGCCTCTTCTACAATTTGTCTCGCAGTGGTCGAAGTGATGAAAAAGCGCTTTCGATGGATGAAAATGTCAACACACAGGTCATAGGTCTAGAGTTGACTTGGAGTCTTTGGGACGGTGGTGGCAATAAAGCTCGCTATGATGAAAGAAAAAGAGACATGTTAGTTGCTGATTATTCTCTAAAACGTTCGCAAGATAAAATTCTTTTGGATCTGAATAAGGCCATTAAAGAGTATGAATCTATTCGTGACAATTTAGAGACTGACAGAAGAAGTTTGAAGCTCGCGCAAGAGAGCTTTTCTCTTGTGCAGGACCTTCTAAAGGTTGGAAAAACATCTATTACCGAATTGAATAGTACGGAGGGCTTACTTAATAGCATTAAAGTAAACTATGTTGTGAATCTCTTCCGTGCTCACGAAAGACTTAGTTTAATCAATTATCTTACTAGTGCGAGAGGTCTCTAATGAAATTTCTACGTCTAATCTTCTATGTCCTCATTCTCCTGCTTAGCGCTTTCTTCGTACAACAGAAGAAAGCCTCTGTTGTGGCAGAGAAAGCACTGGAGGTTGAAAGTGTTCTGAGTATTATGAGTGAAAAAGGACTTCCCTTAAAAATTTACGAGATTAAACCGCGCCAGTTTAGTCGCTACTATACGGTTAATTTAAGAAGTTGTGGTGACGTCAAATGCTTCTATATCTCTCGGGATGAAAGAGAAATGTTTAAATCTGGTCAAATAATCAAAAAATTTGATCAAGAGATGATTTTAGGTTCAATTCGTGCCGTCTCAAGCAGTGCCGTTCCGTCAACGGGCCTATATCAAGTGACGTTAAACTTAAATAATAAAACAAATGGCAGTGAACTCGTAAGAGTTCAAACAACGAATTTGAAAAACAGAATGGTGATTCCATTAGAGTCTGTCACCCAAATACGTGATGAAGTTTATGTGTATGTGTACGAAAATGAAAAGCCTGTGCGAAGAGACATCAAAATAGAAATGTTGAGTGCCAACGAGGTATTGGTTGCTGACGGATTAAAGACCAATGAGAGTGTGGTCGTAGAAGGTCTCTCGCTTATTAATCTATTTGATAAATATCAAGTCACTGGAAAATTCGAATTTTCAGAAGGGAATGATTTATGATTGAAACATTTGTAAAAAGACCTGCGACCACGATGATGTTTATTTTGGTCTTTGTGCTCCTCGGATTTGTTTCTTTTTTTAATTTAAATATTGAGCAGAGTCCTCAGATCGATTTTCCGCTGGTCGTTGTCAATGTGACTTACCCTGGTGCCTCACCAGAACAGATAGAGTCCCAAGCAATTAGAAAGGTTGAAGAAGTCATTTCCGAAATTTCTGAAATTAAAAAAATTGAAGCCCGAGCTTATGAGAATTTTGGATACGTCTTAATTGAGTTTTTCCTGTCGGCAGATGTAAACGTCAAATCGATTGAAGTAAAAGACAAAGTAGAAGGGATCTTGAATGATTTTCCTGCTGCCATGGAAAGACCAATTATTCAAAAAGTTGATCCTTTTGCCTCATCGGTAGTGGATTTGATTTTGACAAGTGATAAGCATAATACAACTGAGCTTTATGAATACGCAGACAAAAAACTTAAAAGCTCATTCTCGCAGATTACAGGTGTTGGAGAGGTTGAAATTCAGGGTGGTCAAGAGCGAAGTATTGTCATTGATCTCTACCCGGACCTTATGAAGAACAAGTTTATCTCAATTTCTGAAGTTGTAGGCCAGATGAGGGCAAGGAATATTACAGTTCCTGCTGGTAATATTGAACAAAGAACAGATTCAGTTTCCGTACGATTTGAGGGAGAATTTTTCAGTATTGAAGAAGTTAAGAATATGCGACTAACTACATCTGATGGTAGTCAGTTTGTCCTAAGTGATATTGCAAGCATTACCGATGGTTCTAAAGATGTAGAGCGAATTACAAGATTTAACTCGGAGGAAGCGGTCGGGATTTCTGTTAAAAAAATCTCAGGTGGAAACGACGTGAGTATTTCTGAAGGCGTTCGTGGGCTTGTCCCAACACTGAATGAGCAATTGCCAGAGGGGATGAAGATTCAAGTCGCCCTAGACAAGGCAACGAATGTGATCACACAAACCACAAGTACGTTTATTTCAATTCTCATTGGTATTTTCCTTACGATCGGCGTTTTGCTTTTCTTTACCGGAAACTTTCGAGTGACGCTCATTAGTACAATCGTTATTCCATCATCGATTATTTCAGCATTCTTTCTAATGGATTTTAGCAATTTCAGTATTAACTTCATTACTTTATTGGCCGTCGCAACTTGTTTGGGGACGTTGATTGCAAATGCTATCGTTATTATTGAAAGCGTTCTCAAACATCTCGAAAGTGGTAAATCATCCGTTGATGCGGCAATTATTGGAACGAAAGAAGTGACTGTTCCAGTACTCGCGGCATGTGGAACGAATCTTGTGGTTTTTACGCCCATCGCTTTTATGGGCGGAATTATCGGCCAATTCATGGAGCAATTTGGGTTAACTGTTATTTATGCCACACTTTTTTCACTTCTAGCCTCCTTTACTTTGACCCCGATGTTGTGCGCAGTTTTTTTAAAGGCCAAGCCAAAGGGTCAAAACTCGAAGAAGTCCTTCTCTGATAAAGTGGTTGGATTTATGTTAAAAGAATACAGATATATTTTCGACGTTATGTTTCGGTTTCCTCTTCTTACTGTTATCGGCGCTCTACTTCTGTTTGTAGGTTCTCTGACTGTTGTTCCTTATATCGGTAACGAGTTTATACCTATTTATGATAGTGACCGTTTGGAAATTACGCTTACTCTTCCAGATGGATCAAATGTTTTTTCTACACTTAAAAAAGTGGAAGAAGTGGAAAAAATTCTTTCTGACTACCCTGAGATTGCCTCTATGGTGAGCTTTATTGGACGTGATGGTCAGCAGAATGCCTCTGTCGTGGCGAATCTTCATCCTTATTCGGAGAGAGAGAGATCAGACGTAGATATTATTAATGCCATTACTCCACAGATCGCTTTGATTTCAGATGTCGAGATTCAAACAATTCGTGGGGATGCTGGAGGAGGAGGTGCAGGGGATATCTCTATGCATATTTATGGTAATGAGTACGGGCAAGTGATAGAGAATTCTACAAAAATCATGAAACTCATGAGAGAGACTGGTTATTTTAGATCGCTCACATCATCTTATAAAACCCCCAAAACAGAACTTAAATTCTTTCCTAATATCTCTGAGTTTGAGCGTTATGGGGTAACTGCTCCGGAAGTTGCGGATGCAATTCGTTCGGCAATTTATGGGGATGATACAAATATCTACCGCGAAGGAGAGGAGGAATATGATATTACAATTCAAATTAGTGAAAAATACATTAATTCCGTAGAGTCATTGCAAGATATTTTTGTTGTCACTCAGAGAGGGCTTGTTCCTGTGACCGCACTGGGTAATTTAAGCCTTGAGCGATCGATCCCGACCATTTATCGTCGAGATCGTAGACGTGTAATTCAAATTGATGGCTATCTTGCAAAGTCGACGGCCGGGGTTGTTCAGGCAGAATTAACAGAAAAAATAAAAGAATTGAATTTAGAAAGCCAGACTTCTGTGGCCTTTGTTGGTAATGCCGAAAGTCAGGATGAATCGGGTCGTGAAATAGGTAAAGCCTTTTTACTTGCAACGATTTTGACTTATATGATTTTGACTGCCATTCTCAATTCTTTTGTCCACCCATTTACGATTGCAACATCGATCATCACTTCATTTGGAGGGGTATTTTTGACACTGTTCTTCCTTAACTCATCAATCAATATAGCATCCATGTTGGGCTTTATCATGCTTGTAGGTCTTGCAGTTAATAATGCTATTTTATATCTTGAAGAAGTTGAAGTGCAGTTGGCGGCAAATGTTGATCTCGATATTAGAGACGCTCTTTGGTTGGGTTTTGAAAATCGTTTCAAGCCAATTCTTATGACTTCAATCGCTATCGTTTTAGGGACAATGCCACAAATGTTCGAACATGATTTGGCAAAGGCCTCAATGGGGATGGTGATTGTTGGTGGAGTTCTTGCCTCAATCCTCTTTACTTTTATTCTAACACCACAAATCTATTGGTATTTTGAACGTATGAGACGTTGGACTAAGGGATTAGTTTCGTAATGAAGTCATCGACGATGCCCATCTTGAACCTGTGTTTAAAATGTCATCGTCGATTAAAGACTTGTCTCTGTCAGCATATTAAGCCATTCGACACTAACTCTCGTTTCATTATTCTCATGCATCCTAAAGAGTTTAAACGGGAGAAAGTCGGAACAGGTCGATTTACCCACCTCATCCTTCAGAATTCAGCTGTACTTGTCGGTGTAAATTTTGATGATGACCCTAGATTTCAAGGTTTCCTAGATGATCCAGAATATGAGAGTTTTGTCCTCTATCCCGGTGAGGATACTATTGATTTAAGTACAGAACGCTTGGCGCTGCAATTAAAGAGCAAAGCACAGTTTTTTATTATTGATGGAACTTGGGCCTCGGCACTTAAAATGATGAGACTCACGACTAAACTTCATCCTCTTCCTCGCGTCAGTTTTGGGCAAACGAGAGTTTCTGAATTCAAAGTTAAACAACAGCCTTTGGATGGTTGCTTATCGACTGTTGAGTCTGTCCATCAATTGATAGTAGACCTCAATCAAATGTCGATTGAATCGACAGAGAATCGAGAGGCCAATCTTATGGATGTATTTCGTCATATGGTTGATCTACAAATAAAATTGGCCGGTGATCAAGAGTACCAAGGCTATCGTAAAAAATCTTTTACAAGGCTTGAAGAGCGAAAACTGACAAAGAGGTGGGCAAGAAGAAATCTATTTTTCAGCGGCCTTTCTTAACACAGAACAATCAATATATTTAAATGGCTTTTTCTTAATTGGCTTAAGCTCAATCCGTTTTAGATCAGGATTCCCAGAGCCAATTCTTGAGATAGAAAGTAGCTTTTCCTCTAAATAGAGATTGAAATCTCCACCATCATCATCTCCGCTGCAGTGGATATGCTTTTCTTTTAAGACGCAATAAAAGAGATCCTGTATTTCAGTTATATTTTTATCCATAACTTTGAAAAGTACTTTAATCTGCTGGTTTTTTTTTGGAATTTCGAAATGCATCTCAATATCTTCATTGCCTTCATTTAAACTTATAAGTCCACAATGCTTATCATTGGCCAATACGTAATTTGGTATTAAAATTTGAAAGAAAAGATAAGAGATTAGTAAGCCTTTCATTCGCTATCCTCCTCTGAATCTGACTCACAATCTTCGAATGGTTCCATTGCCCCTTCTTTATAATTCACTACAACTGATGGGCCTTGGGCAGCGATTCTCTCAACCAATTCATAATCCTCAGGCAAGATTGAAGGACAACCGGCACTCGTATAGGCGCCAACATGAAGATATTTATAATCTGGAGCGGCTCCATTATTTGAATTCTGTAAGCCAAAGAGTGCCACCGAAGGAATACTTCGATCTTTATTCTTTCGCATACCACTTATGTCTTTAGCAATTTTTTTATAAGCGGCGTCCTTTTCTCCAAAATTAAATGTTTTGTTATGTGATACAAAAAATCCGAGTAAGGTTGTTCCTTGACCACTCTGATTCTTAAATCCGCTTTTATTTTTACAGCTACCATAACCTAGGTAGGCTTTTGTATGTTTCACTATAGGGGCTTCACCACTGCATAGATCGATATAATAAGTCTTCATTTGGCATTTAAAGCTGCCACCGTGAGTAGCGAGCCTTTCGTCCAAATTATTAATGATCATGGTGCATTTATTGGGAATGCCTTCGCTTAATAATTCTTCAAACCCATCTGCATTTAGCCCCATCATTGATCGATGATCTGGAGAGGCCATTTTGTAACAGCTTCGCGTTTTAAAGCTTTCACTATTTCTCTTGAGACCTTCGAGTGCAAATTGAATGGCATTGAGAGGAAGGGATTTGTTATTTATTAAGGCAAGACAGTTTTGCCTCCACTGCTCATCTGTTCCAGGCATTTCACAAACAGGATTGCTCTCTTCGCTCGGTTCAGTAGTTTGCTCTTCTTTGCTATTATTGCATTCATGATCTAAGAGAATATCAGTCGTCGCTTTGCTTGCGACGCGATTGATATTTTCCACGGCCTCAACCACGACAGGAGCAGAAAGGGCCAGATCGGCCCAGCGCCTAGCAGCTGTGTACACAATGGGGTCAATAACCCCATCTCTGACAATTTGAATCTTGTATTGAGTTTTTGTTTCATTAATAATTTTGATTTTGATTCGTGGGTTAGGCTTTAAATTCACACTACGATTGGTTTTCGAATTGACCACTTCAAAGCTTCTTTCAATTTGATAGTAATGCTCTGTCTCTGAACTTTGACAGAAAACTGTATAAGCTATGAATAGAACTGCATAAATCTTTTTTCGAATGACGGATTATCCCTGTTTTCACTCACGATTCAGACTTATCGACGATAACTAGAGAATCTTTATTTGCTAATGCTAATTGGTGAGAAACAGGGGTTGTTTATGCCCAGTGTCTGATGCAAATCAATGATTGTCCTGATAGATTGCGGCCATAATTTAATCGGGAGATTACAGATGAAAATGTTTTTAATTCTTTGTTTACCACTATTCCTCGCTGCTTGCTCTGGCGAAAAGACGGCGCAAGAGCATGTTCATGATGCGGCTTCAGATCTGCGCCAAGAAGCCTGTGAAATGGTAGATGGCAAACTTGAGTGCGCTGTTGAGCGAGCTGAGCGTGAAGTTCAGGACGCCATTGATTAGTATGACATTTAGACACATCAGTTTCGCTTAAAACTGGGCCATGATGAACTCTGTAATGGAGTTCATCATGAAAAAACTGTTTATCGTTCCGTTTCTTTTGGTTTCTACTCTGCACGGGCGTGAGATCGTTGAGCATCAACTCGACGATAGCTTTGTTGAAAAAAATAAGTTCAAGTGGAGTTTCTCCCATAAAATAATCATGGATGAGGTTGAACACGAATATGAGACCCACCATATCCCTTTAAAATTCGATTATCAGCAAACCTCAGTTGGCGTTGATTATGGATTAGACTCTCGTCGATTGCTGCGTTTTGGTGTCGCGGTAAATCATCAATTTAGAAAAATTGAATCGGGTACAGAGCTAGGTGATCCAACATTGAGTTATTGGCAAAGGTTAAGTCTGGATGAATTAGATTCACATCTTACAAAAGACCTAGGGATTGAATGGACGACGGGGTTTTTATCTGAGGACAAATTGAAACCTCATTCAGGCCATAGAATCGGACTTAATTATCGATTTGGTTTTGGTGAAAAGAATAATCGTGCACATGGAACATATACTCTGGGTTATCAAGAGGGGATACGCTCGGGGGAAGTCAGTATTGATGGATCTTTTTTTTATGGAATGAGATTTACTTATGAACATGATTTAACAGAAAAATTCGGTTTGGGAATCAGTTTGAACATACTAAGAAATACTGTTAACCAAAACTTACTATTCTTTCAAGATAAAGAAGAATCACCTTCTTGGGAAACAGGCGGAACATTTTTTGCTAACTATTTAGTTCAAAGTGATTTAAAACTTCGATTGGCCTATACGACCGAAAATGAGACATCCGGGTTTTATCGCTCTAAAAATCCAGGGGATATTGATCGTGAGAGCAAAGCGATCTCCCTCGCCCTGATTTGGGAGTAATCGCCTTTGAAAATTTTGTTGTTAGTTATTCTCTTTATAAATACATCAGCAGTAAAAGCTAACGAACCACTGATTTATGGAGAATCTTATGAAGGGGCTTGGTTTCCATTAACTTATATAATTAATGGCACTATCGATGTCGCGCAAAATGATTACTGGTTTAATCAAAAAAAATTTTCTGAAAAAACCAGAGAGTTAAATCGGCGACTTGAAAATCCTCATCGTAGTATCAAAAATGATGGAGGTTATGGGAAACTTTTTAAAAATGAATTTCTATCGACTAGAGTCTTTCCTAATATTCTTCTTCATACATTAGGTGGTGGCTACGACACATTATGGTTGAAAGAATACTATGATAATCATGATTATCCTGCTCCATGGGTCTTTGCCATTTTCACCTCTTTCCTTGCTAGGTATGGTAATGAGGTCTTAGAAGTCACCGAAAAACAAATTACGAGTCATGATCACATCGCGGACTTATTTTTCTTCGATGTGGCAGGTGTCTTTCTCGCACAAAATCCTGAATGGATGAAGTTTCTTGTGAAAGACCTAGGTATGACAGCATGGCATTTTCAACCAATGTGGGCACCAAAAGAAGACGATTTTAGAAACGCTGGGTTGAATTATATTATTAGACCGGAGGTCCTTAGTTACAAAGAGAAGGTCACTCCATTTTTCTTTTTTGGAATGCAAAATATGCTCGGTATTAGCTATCAATATGATGATAAAAGACGCTTAAGCGTATCGACGGGTCTATTTTTCACTGATCCTCTGGAGCAAAAGTCCAAGCTTGTTTCGGCTTTGTTTTGGGAGAAAAAATCGGAGCTTGTGGCATCATTTTTCATTAACGGTAGCGAAAACTTTCGTTGGCGCCTAAATATGTACCCTGCATTATTTGGCCACCAATCAGGTCTTCATGTGGGACTTTTAATTGCGGAGACTTATGAACGACAGAATTACGCAGTAGGCGTAAATTTGAATCTTCCTTTTGGTCTCCTAAATACTTTTTAAAATCTTTCAGTTATTATTCTGACTATGAAGTTAAAGCAGCTCTATATACTCCTGACCTCGATGGCAATCATACTTTTGCTTGGTGGTGTCGGTTATATTTATTTCGATGGCCTCGAAACCATTAGAACTGAAAGAAGTGACGGCTTAGTTCAACTTGAGGAAAACTTAGCTGTTCTTGAGTTTGTCACAAAGTACAAAGACTTTGTTCATAGCGATATTCATTCAGAGTCTAGTTTGAATAAATTATACGAGAGCTATCTTGCGGGTTTTTCCGCAATCAATTTTTTTACACAAAAAATCCCCGATCTCGATTTTTCAGATCTCGCACCATCTGTTGAGAGGATTAAGGCGATCTATCTGAAAAAAATTGAAATTCTCAATGAAGAAAAAAAACTTTATCAGGAGAAAGAGCAAGCTTGGAGTCTTGTGGAAACAACGATTGGGCGAGAGGTTATTTCTCGTTTAGATAAGCGGCAAGAGTTTATGCCAGGCTTTAAAAAAACACTTTCTCTCTGGGCCAAAGATATTCCTCTCTTTGAAAAATTAAAAGAAAATATTGATGTCTCTTATGTTAATAAAGAAAAATTCAATGAAATTCAAAGTCTTGTTTCATTAAGTCAGCGCTTAATTGAATTAGATCATAGCAAGTTTTCCACCTCACAAGAAATGGACCAAAAGTCCCAAGAGTTTTTTAGAGCACTTGACCAATCAACGCTAGAGAGTGTTATCAAGACACAAATAAGAGATGAAACACGTCATTTCCTTATCGCCTTTGAGAAATTGAAGGCCATTCAAAAGAAACAGGATTTATTAAAAAAGGAAATCACAGAACTGACTGGTCGTGCCGATGAGATTGTTAACGAAAAGATTATGCCCGCTTGGCATCTTCATATGTCTGGCCAGTATGATCAGAAACTCATCAAAAAAAATCAGAATTTGAAACTTGTCTTTGATTCTATGGCGATCATTGGAATATTTATCATCTTTTTTCTTTTGCTCATTTTTCTAAGTCTTTTTCCTTATTTGAATAAACTTGAAAAGAAAGCCCGTGAAATTTCAGAAGGGCGTTTTGAAGGTCGCTTTGAAAAAATACCAAACAATGAGATGGGAAATGTGATGCGGGCCTTCAATGAAATGTCAGACAAGATTGTCGATTATATTGAACGTTTAAAATACGAAGAAACGAATAAGCTACAGCTGACGGAGTCACTCCAGAAGTTTAAAAGATTGAATGAAATGAGTGAGTTCTCTGCCAAAATGTCACATGAAATTAAGAACCCAATCTCAATTCTCAATTTTTGCCTGTCTGATGCTATTGAGTATTTAAATTTGAATCAGCCGGATAAATGTTTGGCAGAACTAACAAAATCAGAAGAGGCACTTAAAAGGCTAAAGCTTATTTCACAGCGCTTAGGAGCGAGATCATTCACTCCAGCATTTGAATCTATTCATTTAAATCGACTTATAGATGATCTTTTAGGGATGTATCGATCGTGGTTAAGAAATGAAAAAATTCAATTAAAGATTCAACTACCGACTCAGGATATCTATTTTTCTGGTCCAAGACTGGAACTTCAGAGTTCAATTTCAAACTTGATTGATAATGCGGTTGAATCAATGAGAGAAAATACGATATTGAAAGAACAGAAAATTTTTGTGAATCTTGATTTCACAAATAACGAAATTTTAATCTCTGTTTCAAACTATGGAGACAAAATTATCGACTCAGATAAAATTTTTCATAATTTTTATTCAACAAAATCAGGTGCACAAAGAGGACTTGGACTTTCGATAGTGAAAGATTTCGTCAATTTGATGAAGGGTGAGCTTGAATACAAATATTTAGATCAAAAAAATCATTTTTTGATTCGGTTACCTAGTCCGCAGATGGGGTAATGCCTTTATTAAGATTTTGAATGAGGCCCCTAAGCTCGTCTTTACTAGTCAGATGTAATTTTTGATAGATATTGCTGAGATGATTTCTAATTGTGCCTTGACTGATAAAAAGCTCTTTTCCAACAATTTTATTTTTTCCATATATGAGCGTTTTCTCTAAGACTTCAATCTCTCGTGGAGAGAGAAAGAAATCTTGCGCTAAAACTCTTTTAGCGTTTCCATTAATTAAGAATTGGTCTTCAAGCGCACGCAGGGCCTCTTGTCTTTTTGCGACTTCGACACAGTCGCTCATAATGGAAACGAGTCGATTTTTATCAATAGGTTTTTCTAGGTATTTATAAATGCCTAGATTCAAACTTTCGATGGCCAAGCGTTCCTTGGAATAGGCCGTAATCATCACAATAACAGGAGCGTGAGGGTCAGTTTTTAGGTTTCTAGCGAGGTCCAAACCATTTCCATCAGGCAGGTGATAATCTACTAAACAAACATCAAAACTATCACTGTTAAATGCGTCCATGGCGGATTGATAGTCACTGTAGATCTCGATCTCTTCGTAGATTTCTTTGAGATATTGTGCGTATTTTTGCGCTAAAATGATTTCATCTTCAATAATCACTAATTTCATTTAGACATTATAACGTGAAAACACCAATTGAAAATATGACATTTTGGCACATCAACTGCTTGGATTTCTCCTCCATAATGCCAATATGAATAGGAGGATCTATGAAATATTATCTACTATGTACTACGGCTTTAATTTCTGCGAATGTGTACGGTTCAGTTTATTTCGATTTAGCGCTAGGTGGTGTCTATAAAGACTTAAAAGGTGAAACTAATTCGTATAAAGCAGCTCCTGGCGCCGCTGGTGAATTTGCTCTTGGTCTCAAAGGAGAGCGTTGGGATTTTGGAATTGAGACTATGTATTCGTACGGACGTCAAAAGGATTTAGTATTAAATTATAACTCAACACCGATCAGAGACGATTTCAATTGGCATAATTTCAGTATTGGTCCCACGATCAAATATCAGTTAAAAACAAGCTCCGAAAAATATAGCTATATACCTTTTGTGGGCGTTTTCGTTAATCATGCGAGTTTCACGAATAGAGTTGATTTACGGGATGATATAACAAATCGAACAGAAGATGCTGATCATGATATTTTAGGTTATGGCGGGAAGTTCGGCTTTATGATTAAGCAGGCGACAGGAGATGATTCCTGGCTAGACTCAATTAATTATAAATTTTATGGCTCCTATACAAAACACCAAAAAATGGAAGGGGACTATAAGGAAAATGGGCGCATTTTGGAATACAAAGGGAATTCTCCTGATAAATTGAGCGATATCTCTGTGGGGTTTCTCGTTGGCTTCACTGTCGGAGATAAGCTCTGGAATAGAACCAAAGCAGCGGTTGGTTTAGACTAATAAGTTTGATTGTGGAATTCAGTGATCAATTGTAAAATCAGTTCAAATGAATTCCACAATTTCTAAACATCAACTTATTCGCTATCCAAAACGCAAGAATGAACTGTTACAGGCATGGGACGCCGCTGACGATTACCTCATCGAAGTTCTAAATGAACATGAGCTTGCCGGAAAAAAGATCTTGATTCTCAATGATCATTTTGGAGCTCTCGCTACTCAATTTTTGGAAACGGACTTAACTGTCTACACCGATTCCTATTTGAGCTATCGTTCAATTAAAATCAATACCCAACAGAGGGTTGAGCCGATTATGGATCTTGATCTGCTTCAAGGGACGTATGATTACGTCCTAATTCGGGCTCCGAAGAATCTAGCCTTTTTTTCAGATATTTTATGTCGTCTAACAAATCACTTGCGGCCTGAATCACTGGTCTTCACTGGATTTATGGTGAAGTATTTCACAGCAGGCCTTTATGAAAATTTAGAGAATTTTATTGGAACGATAAATCCTGGTCTGGCACTGAAAAAGGCCCGTGTTGTGCGAGCGAAGTTTGAGAGAGAAAAAGTCTTATCATCTTATCCAACGCGGACAAAACTAGATGGATTTGAACATGATTTCATTCATCATTCCAATCTATTTAGTCGCGATAAACTTGATATTGGCACGAGGTTCTTGTTAGAGAATATGCCGACTGGAAACTTTCAATCTATTTTAGATTTGGGTTGTGCAAATGGCGTCCTGGGAATAAGAGCAAAGCAAATCTTTACGACGGCACGTCTATGTTTTAGTGATGAATCAGCGATGGCAATTAAAAGTGCTCGCGCCAATTTTCAGACTTATTTTGGAGATTCAACAGTTGATGTAGATTTTTATTTAACAAATTGTTTTGAGGATGGAAACAAGAACGATTTTGATCTCGTTTTATGCAATCCTCCTTTTCATCAAGGGACGACTATTGGAGATCATATTGCTTTCCAAATGTTTCAAGATGCCAAATCCGCTTTAAAGGTCGGTGGGACTCTAAGAGTTGTGGGCAATTCTCATTTAGGCTATCAGCAAAAAATGAAAAAGATTTTTGGCAACTGTAAAATTGTGGCGACAAATAAAAAATTTATGATTTTGGACTCTCAAAAGTCTTCATAGTCTTTAAAAAACCTACTTCAAATTCTTCTCGCTCAATTTGAGCAATTTTCCAAAGTTTTGATTGCTTGAGCTCGCTCATTTTATCTACGGGGATATACCTTTCGAGGTCATCAATCCCTGCTTCAAAACTTGAGAGCAAACCTCGCAAGGCCCGACCGTAACCAAAGGCCATGTCTTGGCGACTATGCCCTTCTTGAAAGGCCAAAACGAGCAGCGCTTTTTCTTCAAGAGTAATGAGTGGAGAGCTGCCAAGAATTTCCCCCCACTCATCCATGAAAGGTCCTATCGGGATGAGGAAGTTTTTCGATTTTCGAAGAGCTTTCACCGCTCTCATGGACATATGTCGGTGATTTTCAATCGCCATCATTGCTTTATTAATTTCACCGGCGTAGACAAAGATAGGTGAGTAGTGAGGATTTCTTTTATGACCTAGTTTATAGATTTTCTCAAAAAAGGGGTCTCCTGAATCCATCTTCCATTGTTCCATCACTCGATCGAGATCACCAAAATTATGTGCCATGAGGGCAGTTGATCTCAAAAAATTGATATCATCTTCCGTTTCCCGCAGAAAAATGAGAAGCTCTTCTTCTTTTTTTATTTCAGCTAGAATGATCTCTTGCATTTCTTGAGCGAGCTTTGGTCGTCCATGCATTTTTAGAGCACAGTAGGCCCCAATGGCCACACTTAACCACGTTCCTTCATGGGTACTTAAAACCTGATTCTTTACTGGATTGAATGCCTTGCGATTAGTAACCTCTGAATAATCCCATAGCCAAGAATCCATAGTGATCTTTGCCATAATATCAATATACGAACCAATTTCTCCGTGCCGCCATAGGCCTTCTCGAATTTGGTTATCCACATTGGTTGGAACAAAAGTCCCGGCGGTCGCCCAGTGGGCGCTCATGCAAAGAGAAAAATATTCGGCCAGATTGATTTTTTGAAGCGCTTTTAGATTCTTTTTATAAAAAGCAAGTTTTGCAAGATAAGACCTTTCCTTGCCTTCCGTATTGATTTCGCCTCGAAAAAGGAAGGGATTAGTGTTCTCAACCTGACCTATGAGGATATTGGGAGCGATGCCTTGAAGTGCGAGTCCTGAGGACAGTGTTTTTTTTGCCATAATTAAGCCTATCTATACAAAAGGACTAGGCAAACGTTAAGTAAAAAGATGGTTAATGGAGTCGATTGGTCGGAATTGCGAGAACTTAAGAGAAAGGGCAAATAAGTCGAAAAATACCCATGAGTAAAAGAAGTCTTTTTGAGATTCAGCAAGAAATTATCGCCCAAGTCAAACCGATAAAAATTTTAGAGAATATCAGTTGGCCTGCTGAAACTGAAAAAGCTTTTTTCAGTGAGTTTCAAAAAGGCAATAGACCTATTTTGAAAGTGGATTATCCCAAGTCCGACTTTCATTCAGAAGAAGAAATACTCACCAAGCTAAAAAAGGAACTCTCAATTGAGCACCCAGTTCATGTGTATATTTCCGAGACCATTGATAGCTATATAAATGCCATCAGAATGATTCATGCAGTTGGTACAAAAGAATTTGAGACTCTAAGTCTTAGTGAATACGGAAGTCCCCATCATAAATTATTTGGTAGCAAGTACTCACATCTTGAAACGGCGAAGTCGATTTTGCAGGTCTATCATCAGTTTGATCATCCAACTTTGGCAGATAATTCTAAAACTTATTCAGCAACGGAGCTAAAAAAATACCTTGTTCGAAAATCAAAAACTATTTTAGGGGAGCAGTCTCCGAAAATTATTTTATCAAAAAAACTCACTGCGAAAGCGGCGGCCGGTAAATCACGGGTGAGAATCAGAAGCAATGCTGAGTTTTCCAAATATGATTTCGATCAGCTCCTCATTCATGAAATCATGACTCATTCATTGACGGCGATTAATGGGAGTCTTCAACGAGAAATGCCACTCCTTGCGCAAGGGGCTCCACGAACTTCAAAGACACAAGAAGGCTTGGCAACTTTTTCGGAAGTAATAACGGGTTCAATGGATTTGGTACGTCTGAAGAGAATTTCCCTTCGCCTAATGGCGATTGATATGGCCTTGAAAGGAGCAGATTTTTACGATCTATTTGATTTTTTTCGCTCTCATGAACAAGACGATAGAGAAAGTTATTTGTCTGCGTCTCGTATCCTTCGAGGTGGAACTCCTGCGGGAGGAATTTGTTTTACGAAGGATGGAATATATCTAGAGGGTTTGATTCGAGTTCATAGTTTTTTTCGTTGGGCCTTTAAATCAAGAAACTTAGATTTAACTCATTACCTTTTTGCCGGTAGGTTTGATATCAACGATATTTTTCTTTTGAAAAATGATTTCGCCAGCGGATTTTTAACCCCACCAGTATACTTGCCTGAATGGTATCAAAATATCGACCAGCTCGCTGGCAAGATGGCCTTCTCTTTAGTTCTTAACGGAATCGATCTCGAATCCGTTGAGAGGCATTATGCGAGCAAGCTCTTAAAGATGGCCGCTTGATTTTTATTGTTGATAAGCGCTTGTCTGTTCATTTTCTTGCGTCTGATGACTAAACTCTGTAGGCAAAAGACGAGCAATATCTTTTAAGAGCGCTTGAGAATTTGCAGGTAAATCCTCAAGCTCGATTCCTTCCATCTCAAGTTGTTTTAACTGTTTTTTTAATTTCTTAAGTGAAGCTTCGATTTCTAAAAACTCTCTAGCATGTGGGGTTTCAGGAGTTTCTTGAATCGCTTGATCGACTCCTCGAGTTTTCGCGAGTTTGATGAATTGTTTTATTTCTCGTACTGGTCGATGCTTAAGATGATCGACCACTCGTGATTGATCTTCTTTTTTTAGTTTGACGATTTCATTGGTCTGAGTGATTGAGAGCTCTCCCTTACGGCGAGCATTTTTCACCTCTGGTGCTGCAAGCTCATCGCGGCTAATCGCTTGATGAATTTGTTTTGGAGAGAGCCCCGTTTTGTCCGAGACCATCTGAAGAAACTTTGCCGCTGGAAGGACTTCTTTTTTCACTTTTGAGGATTCTTGCTGGTCATCAGAATCAGTTTCTGAATCTGGGGTTGAAATTTCTTCTTCGACAGGAGTCAGGGCTTGATAGATTTCTTTTGCTCTTCTTAAATGACCTTCCATCTCTTCTTGATTTAAGTCTTTTCGAACAAGGTTTTCATCAATTGAAATGAGCTCTCGCGCCAACTCGTCTTGAGTGATAACCATTACCGGCGCTTCGGTGTGACCTAGATTGAGAAGAGCTTGATAGCGTCTGCCTCCAGCTAGAATAAGATTTTTTTCAGAGATCACCAGTGGAGCTATCAAACCCACAGTTTTAATAGATTTTTCAAGATCGGAGACATCAGTTCCAAGTCTAAGATAAGGGTTAGAAACTTTTAATTGATTCAGCTTGCGAATTTCCATCTGCCTCTCCAAATTTAAATGAGAAACAAGTGTGACAAACTGAACGTTTTTTGTCAGAAATTATATTTGCAGAGCGCGTTAGTTTGTGAATATTTCGTCAAATTTTTTCACTCACTGCAGACAAGACCTTGGCAAGCCGCCAGACTGCTCCCATCTATGATACAAAGCAGTCTTTCTTCTTAAAGGAATTTCTAAATGAAAGTGGATTTGTTTAGCCCCGTTAAAATCGGATCTTTTGAATGTAAAAATCGCATCGTTATGGCCCCTCTGACTCGTGCTCGCACACTTGATGACCGCAGAATCCCCAATGACTTGATGGCCGAGTACTACGAGCAAAGATCTGGCGCTGGACTTATTCTAACTGAAGCAACTTCTATTTCACCAATGGCGGTCGGCTACGCCTATACTCCAGGTATTTGGTCTGAAGAACAAGTCGAAGGTTGGAAGAAAATTACTAAAGCGGTTCATAAGCACCAAAGTAAAATCGTTCTGCAATTATGGCATGTGGGAAGAATTTCAGATCCAGTCTTTCTAGGTGGTGAACTTCCCGTTGCTCCGTCGGCCGTGCGACCTGCCGGTAAAGTCAGCCTCGTTCGCCCAGAAAAAGAATTTGTGACTCCAAGAGCGCTGGCGACTGAGGAAATTTCTGGAATTGTTGAAGACTATAGACGTGGGGCCATCAACGCTCAAAAAGCTGGTTTTGATGGTGTTGAAATTCACGCTGCCAATGGATATCTGATAGAGCAATTTTTATCAGAGTCTACAAACCTCCGGACTGATCAGTACGGTGGATCGATTGAAAACCGCGCTCGCTTTTTACTTGAGATTACCGATGCCCTCTTAACCGTTTGGGAACCAGGTTTGATTGGCGTCCACCTCTCACCACGAAGTGATGCCCATGATGTAAAAAACTCAAAGCCAAAAGAAATTTTTGAGTATTTAGCGCTTGAGTTTAAGAAAAGAAATATTGGCTTTCTTTTTGCTCGCGAATACCCAGGTGCTGATGCTATTGGACCTCACTTGAAAAAAACTTTTGGTGGAAGCTTTATTGCCAATGAAAAGTTCACGAAAGAACTAGCAGAAGACTATTTGAACCAGGGTCATGCTGATGCCATTTCATTTGGGACTTTGTTTATTTCTAATCCAGATTTACCAAAACGTTTGGCCCATAATCTTCCGTTAAACGAAACAAATTTCGCAACCATCTATAGTCGTGATGCCGTTGGGTATACCGATTATCCCTTTTATGAGTTGAAGGCAGAATAGAATGAAATTTATGATTGTTTTATTGCTTACTTTCGTTTCGATTACAGGCTGCAGTAGTTCAAAAAGCTACAGAGATGCCTCACGTGAAAGTATGGGCATTGCAGTTCCCGCTGCTGAACAAAATGAAGCCATCTTTCAAGTTTATATCGCTCGAGCTTTTAGCTGGAGAGGAAATTTCGCCACTCACCCGTGGGTGGCGTGGAAGCGACCAGATGATTCTAGTTACACCGTGGCGCAGGTCACTGGCTGGAGAGTGAAGCGAGGTCTACCTTCCGTTTCTGTCACTCAAGATCTACCCGATCGTCGTTGGTTTGATAATGAGGCCGAGATTATTGATGAACTAAAAGGTGAGGAAGCACTCAAGGTAATTGCTCACGTGGAAAAACTGATTGAAAATTATCCCTACAGCGACGTTTATACTCTATGGCCAGGTCCTAATAGTAATACATTTATCGCTTATCTGATTCGTCATACTCCAGAGCTTAAAATTGAACTTCCGCCACATGCTATTGGAAAAGATTATTTAGGGCATACTCGTTTTGCGGCCATGAGTCCTGCGGGCACGGGCCTTCAATTATCGGCTTGGGGGGTACTTGGTCTCACATTGGGATTACATGAAGGCATTGAAGTGAATATTTTAAGTATGAACTTCGGACTCGATTTTTGGACTCCTGCTCTGAAATTGCCATTCGTAGGGAGATTGGGTTTTAAAGATCGATCTTAGAGATTTTGAAAGGCGATATTTTCAATTAGCTCGAAATCTTCTCGCGAAAGTTTGAAATCCTGTACCTCTAAATTCATTTTCATATGTTCATAATTCCATGTACCCGTCAGCGGCAGCATAGAGCAATCGAGAGCAAACCTAAAAATGAGCTGTTGAATAGTTTTTTGGTATTTCTCTTGTAAAAGGCTTAGAGCGTGGGATTTTTCAAAGAAAGCTTTTGGGATTTGAATTGAATCAACTTCTCTGAATTCTCCCCCTAAGTATTTTAAGTTTGCAGTCAGCAATGAGAATCCTTGATAAATCATATCGTGATCAGAGCAAAAATCTCTGATTTCTTTGTCCCACTTGAGCTGAGCGAAACAGCGATTTTGTATATAGCGAGGCTTGATACTGCCGAGTTGATAAATTTCTTTAAGTTGCGCCAAGTTCATATTGGAGACACCAATTTCTTTCACCTGGCCTTTTGCCGCTAAATCCTGAATCGTCTCCCATGCTTCGTAATCTTCGTCAATGAGACCCTGTTGAGTCATCGGTCCATGCAAGAGAAAAGAATCGAGAGAAGAAGTCTGAAGGTGTTCTAAGCTTTTTGAAAAACTTTGTTCAACTTGTTTTTTGATTGATGCATGCGGGTCGTAGGGGAGGATATCACCCTGGCCGTGTTGGAAGGTGTATTTCGTTTGAATGAATAAGTCTTCCCGTTTGAGTGAGAGTGTTTGATAAGCTTCAAATAGGGCAAGGCCAACTTGTTTTTCATCATAATGTTTAAGCTGGTTTGCCGTGTCGATTCCTCGATAGCCGGCTTTCAATGCATCGAGAACACATTGTTTCGTAGAAGATTTTTTCCAAGCGGTGCCGTATAAAAATTGTGGTTTCATCGTCCAACTATAGTTGAGCTCTTAAGCGCTGGTCCAGTTGAATTTTATTGATTGCTACCGAAAGGTTGGGGAATTGGCTGTTTGTCTAACCAGTCAAAAAAATCACGAAAGAAGCCTTTGTAGAAATCGTCTTCTTTGCTGTATTGCTGCCACTGGGGCCCTGAAAGATTAAAAAGATCAATCGTATGATAAGTTCTATTGTTGTCAGGACCGAAACGCGCGGCTTCGCTCACGAAAAACATAATATTTTTGCCCGGAAGTTGAAATCCTTTTAGGCGTTCAATCCACTTGTCATGTGTGACTACTCCTGTGACATTATCGATCACATACCATAGGTTGTCTTCGCCCTTGATCATAAAGGCAACATGGTGTCCCCAATCTCCTCGCATCTTACCTACTACCCAGATTTTTTTCATCGAGCGCGGATCAACTTCTCTTCTCAAGGCATGAAAATGCGACACAATCGCCCTGCCAAAGCAGTAGCCAAGGGCCACGCCAGGTCTTTGGTAAGGACTATCATTTCGAACACAAGGAGTACTGACCATGTCTTGGTAAAGCTCTTGAGCTTGCTCAGAATGAATTCGAGGGGTTTTGTTGACATGAGCTTGAGTGAGGGGTTCACGGTTCAGCAGAGTCACAAGGGCCTCGTTATTGGCGACAATCTCTTGATCCGTTAGGCGCTGTTGAAGATGAAAAAAACTTTCGTTGCCGTAAGCATCTTCTAATTCTTTTAGATTTTGTGCATTAGCGATTCTTGATTTTGGTGTTGTATAAACAGATGTAGAGCGGTGAACTAAGCCGTCTAATAATTCAAAGCAGCTATGCCAAGAAGCCGGGTCCCTAGGCGCTACTTCTTTGGGTGTCCACTGCGAGCAAGAAAAGAATAATAAAAGAAGCGCCAAGATTCTCATAGGCTCTTGTCGGTTCGTTGAATCCAGTGGTTAAGAATTTACTCAGTTTTTATACTTAACCAAAAGAGTCTGGATCTCTGCGAGTTTTTCTTGATGCCGATACTTCTCATATCCCAAGGCCAAAATCTCTGCTTTTTTCACTAATTCTGCTCTGACAGCTTCAGAATCAGAGGGCGAGAGTGTTCGATTTTCAAGAATCCACTCAAGAGATTTTATTCGCCACAGATCCATTGCTTTAAATTGGGTTGAGAGTTGGTCTGGGTGCCCACCGTATTTTTTAACCAGAGGTCGAGAGATAAAATCTACTTCATACAGAGAGAGAATTTTGAGCCAAAGATTATAATCCTCACAGACGGGATAACTAATATCAAATCCCTTCATCTCTTGGTAGAGATCTCTTTTCATTATCACGGTAGATGCGCCAATTAAGCATGTTTCAAGGGAGCGCAGAAAAAGATTTCCACCCTGCTTTTTTTGATGAGCCTTTTGTTGAACTTGTTTATTGTTTCTTATCCAAATTTCATCACAGAAAACGAATTTTGACTGAGGAGAGTGGGTTGTAAAATTCATTTGGATTTCTAGCTTTTCTGGTAGCCACTCATCGTCTGAATCGAGAAAAGCAATCCACGGAGCGATTCCTTGTTGAACTCCAATATTTCTCGCTAGGCTGACACCTCCATTAACAGTCTCCACAATTTGAATTCGCTGATCGAGTTTTGCGTAGGTCTTTAGAATTGAAGAGGTTTCATCTGTCGAGCCATCATTAACCGCCCAAAGCCTCCAGTTAGGATAGGACTGAGCTAAGACGGAATCGATAGTGCGTTTAAGGCAATAGGCACGGTTGAATATGGGGATAATAATATCAATTTCCATGGCAGAGTTTTATCAAAATTGCCTAGTGAAGGAAAGCTAAGTAGACTGATGAGATGAAAATATGGATTGATGCAGATGCATGCCCTAAAGCTGTGAAAGAAGTTGTTTATAAGGCTTCTTTTCGCTTGAAAATACCCGTTGTTTTAGTGGCGAACCAATACTTGTCCTTACCTCCAAGCCCTTTCGTAAGTGCTATTCAAGTTGAGAAGGGAGATGATGTTGCAGATTTCTATATTGTGGAGAATCTCGATCCTGTAGACCTCGTCATTACTGCTGATATTCCCTTAGCTGATTTAGTGGTAAAAAAAGGGGCCGTTGCGATTAACCCGAGAGGGGAGCTCTACACGGAAGAGAATATTAGCGAGCGACTTTCCATGCGAGATTTTATGAAAAGTTTGCGTGATGAGGGAGTGAACACAGGGGGACCAAGTGCCTTTGGGGATAAAGATCGAGAGAATTTTACTAATTCACTGAATCGTCTGCTGACAAAAATGAACCCGAATAAATGAGAGATAGTCATGCCAGAATTTAATTATGCTAGCTTTCAGATCAGAGTCGCGGCTCAACTAATAGACGGGATTATTTTTTCTTGTCTGTTTTATATCCCTCTCTATCTATTAGGACTTCTTGTTCCTTCAATTGAAGGTCATGACATAATGAATTTCATGAAAGATTTTGGGGCGCTGATCGCTAGCATTATTTATGAAATTTTAATGAATGCTTCACGCTGGCAGGGTTCGCTTGGTAAAATTATTCTTGGTATAAAAATCACAAATCTCGAAGGGGAGCGAATCACCATAAGTCAGTCATGCTACCGCTATTTCGGAATGATCCTCGCGGCGATTCCACTTGGCTATGGACTCTTGCGAATGATTTGGTCTGAGCAAAGTCAAGGACTCCACGACTATATCGCTGACACTCTCGTCTTAAAGCGGTAGATCCTCAATTTTTTTAATCCATGTTTGTTTTTCAGATTCACTCAAAAGAGAAGCTTCAAAGGAATTTTGGGCCAGCGTCTTTAATTGTTTCACTGACAAATTCAGGGCCTTCTGAGTTTGAATAAAATTCTCATTGAGATAGCCACCGAAATAAGCTGGATCATCCGAGTTGAGCGTGACGACGAGATCATGCTCCAGCAGAGTTTTGAGGTTGTGCTCTTCCATCTTCTTAAAGACACAAAGCTTAATATTTGAAAGAGGACAAACTGTAAGTGGAATTCTTCTTTCTGCAAGAACTTTTACAAGTTCTTTATCTTCCAGACAGCGCACTCCGTGATCGATTCTTTTGACATTCAAAAGGTTCAGCGCTTCCCAGATATAGTCGGGTGGCCCTTCTTCGCCTGCATGTGCGACTGGATACAAACCAAGACCAATGGCCTTGGCAAACACTCGAGCGAATTTCTCAGGCGGGTGGCCGAGTTCAGACGAGTCTAGGCCCACGCCATGAAGGTGGGAGAGGTAGGGGAGCGCGGCCTCTAGAGTTTGAAAGGCACTCTCTTCTGAAAGATGTCGGAGAAAACAGAGAATAAGTTTTGATGTAATGGAGAGTTTGGCTTTACCGTCAACTAGTGCTCGGCTGATACCAAGGATGACTGTTTCCATACTGATGCCTCGATCAGTATGGGTTTGGGGATCAAAAAAGATTTCTGTATGAACGATATTGTCTTCTTTGCATTTTTCGAGATAGGCCCAAGTGAGATCGTAAAAATCTTCTTCAGTGATAAGAACACTCGCTCCCTCGTAATAAATATCGAGAAAGGATTGGAGGTCGTGGAAATGATAAGCTTTTCTGATTTCATCAATAGAGGAGAAACGAAGTGTGATTTTATTTCTCGCTGCAAGCTTTAACATAAGTTCAGGCTCTAGTGAGCCTTCGATATGAAGATGGAGTTCTGCTTTGGGCAATTTCTGAATGAATGCTTTCATAGAGGCACTTTGTTAAGATTTAAGAGAGGAATTATTATTCCTTTTAGAGTTTCTTCGGTCAAGTGAGGATTTGTTTATGTCTCTGAGCATGAAATCATGCTATTTTTGTTAAATGAATACAGAAACTCCTACATTAGTGATTGCTGGCGGCAGTGGATTTGTTGGCAAAAATTTAATCCACAGCTTGCTTGAGAAAACAGATTTTAAAATTGTGGCCCTGTCTCGTTATGAAAGAGAAAGCCATCATCCACGACTTGAGTGGCGAAAATGTGATCTCTTCTCACTCAAAGATTTATCCGCTGCACTTGTGGGATGTGATCAGGCGGTCTATCTCGTCCATTCCATGTTGCCTTCAGCAGCCTTGTCTCAGGGAACGTTTTACGATTTCGACTTATTGATTGCAGATAATTTCGCTAGAGTGGCCGAAGCTCAAGGCATCAAACATATTGTTTATCTTGGTGGAATGATTCCTAAAAAAGAAAAGCTCTCTTGGCATTTAAAAAGCCGACTCGAAGTCGAGAGAACACTCGATAAAGGGTCAGTGAAGGTGACTGCTTTGCGGGCAGGTCTTATTATGGGAGCGAGTGGTTCTTCTTTTACAATTTTGCAAAGACTGATAGAGCGTCTGCCGATTCTCGTCTGCCCCTCGTGGACGGAGACTAAATCACAACCTATTGATCTTGATGACGTGATTCGAGTGATCTCTCGCGTGCTTTTAACTCCTGAATTGCAAGGAAAGATTTTTGATATTTCGGGAAGTGAGACGATCTCTTATAAAGAACTTATCAAAAAAGCTTCGAAACTTATTAAGATGCAAAGAACAGTGATTGTTTGGAGCATTATTCCCATCGGCCTTTCACGTTTTTGGGTGTCACTTATTACGGGCGTGCCCAGAGATTTGGTTTACCCGCTAGTGCTAAGTTTGAAGCATGAAATGATTGCGTCTCCAGAACATGATTATCCGTTTAAAAAAGAAGATATTCTCGTTTCCGTTGAAGAGTCGCTGAAAAAGGCGATGGAGTTTCAAGTTTCCCCAATACTCCAAGGTTATACTCCGGTTCAAAAAGATGTTCGCTCAATTCAGCGTTTACCTCTTCCAAAAGGTAAAAATGCCATGTGGGTTGCAACAGAATATTTTCACTGGTTACCGAAGATGTTCTCATGGTTTCTTCGTGTTGATTTAGAGGGAAATTTCTGTCGTTTTTACTTTTTGAGTCCTAAGATTGTTTTGTTAGTGCTGGAGTTAAGTCCTGAGAGAAGCACTCCTGATCGTCAGCTTCTCTATATAAGAGGAGGACTGCTTGCTGCGGGACCTCAGGGGCGGGGCCGCTTAGAATTTAGAGAAGTGCTGAATGGCACATCCATTATGGCCGCCATTCACGAATTTCGCCCGGCCCTACCTTGGTATGTCTATCTTTGGACTCAGGCGCTGGTTCATCTTTGGGTTATGCGTCGTTTTTCTCAATTCCTCAAAAAGACAAGCCAATCAAGCTGATTTGACAGCGCTCGTGAAGATTTAGAAGATTAAGGGACTCGTTGATCTCATATTCATCTAAGGACATATCCATGAAAACTTTTTTGCTTATTTTAAGTTTCACTTTTTCCGCACTTAGTTTTGCAACTTGCAATCCTGACGAAGTAAAAGCTGAAGCTCCTATTGTTGCTCCTGCTGCAAGTTACGGCGAAGCGATTAAGACAGACCAGGCCCGTGATTTAAAAGATCTTATTGCTTCTTATGATGAAGTGAAGGGCAAGCCTGTTCAAATGAAGGCGATGGTTTCTAATGTCTGCCGCACAAAAGGCTGTTGGATGAGTTTGTCATCAACGACTGACGAAGAGGTCAGAGTGAAGTTTAAAGACTACGGCTTTTTCGTGCCGATCAGCTTAATTGGAAAAGAAGTTCTCGTTGAAGGCGAGCTTGAGAGAAAAGAAGTCAGCGCCAAACTTCTCGCTCATTACAAAGAAGATGCAGGATCCAGCAAAGAAGAGATTGCCGCTGTTCAAGGACCTGCCTATGAATACACCTTTACTGCTAAAGGTGTTGTCGTTAAGAACTAATTTCTGTAAGCGTTTACTTTTTCGATAACATAATTTGTCTCTGCTTCCGTCATTGAGGCGAAGCAGGGCAAATTGATAATCGACTGCGCGATCCATCTGGAATGACCGTGAGAGATTTTCCCACCTAAAAAGCCATTGGCCCCAGACTGATCACTCATCGCGCCCGGATAGACCGTACCGTACCCGATATTTTGCGCCTTTAAATAATCGATGAATGTTGAACGCTCAGTGGCCTCCATCACCGCAACACTAAGATAACCGTTTTCTTTTGTGGTCGCTGCTGGCGCCATAAACTTGAGAAGTGGGTTTTTAATTTTTTGACGATAGAGTTCACACACTTTTCTTCGGCCATCAAGACGGGTGTCGAGGTGTTTAAGCGAGTGTGATAAAAAGTTTGCTTCATAAGCACCAAGGCGAGAGTTCCAACCGACAAGTCCGTGCTCATAATGATCTGTTCGACCGTGATTGATTAATTGCTGAGTGCGTTTTGCGATTTGAGCGTCATTAGTGAAAACCGCTCCTGCATCTCCGCTGGCACCAAGAACTTTAGCAGGATAAAAACTCGTCGTCGCCACTTGAGCGTTTTTCAAAAGACTCTCGCCTTTGATTTCAGTTCCAATCGCTTGAGCGCAGTCTTCAATTAAAAGCACTCCTTTTTCCAAACAGAGCTTTCTGATTTCTAGGGTCTCAGGACAAGCCCAACCGTAGAGGTGAACTAAAATAATCGCCTTGGGCTTGAAGCGCTCAATTCCCTCCGCTACAGAAGCGAGAGTTAGGTGAAGTGATTCTTTAGAAACATCGATGGTGTAAGGAGTCGCACCAACATTTACAACCGCTTCGAAGGTCGCCCAAAAAGTCATATCAGGAATTAAGACGGCATCGTTTTTTTCTACACCAGCAGCCCTGAGTGCCAGTTGAATGGCGTCAGTTCCATTGGCGCAACCAAGGGCAAATTGAGTTTGAGTATAGTCTTTTAATTCGGATTCAAATTTCTGAACGATTGACCCGCCAACGAATTGTCCTGTCTTGATGAGTTCTGCCGTTGTTTCAGTCACTGTATTGAGGAAGCCAGGTTCGTAGCGGAGAATATCGATAAATGGGATTTTCATAGTGGACTCTTTAGTTAGAGATTTTTCTTAGTCTACACAATTTTTTTAAAGCTAAGAAGCAGATTATCCGTAAATTTCTTATGCCGAGAGTCTGCCTAAACAGGCAAGACTTGCCGCTGTGAGTACCGTATAGGACAGCTTTTTATGGCCATTTTCTGAATACTCCGAAGCAGTGAGATCACTAATTTGTCAAAGAGGTCTCCTGTGAAGAAACTCACACAATTAGGTCTATGTACCTTACTAAGTTTGTCAGTTCTGTCGCCAATATCTTTCGCTGAAAACGATTTCTCACCAGAAGAAGTCGATGATCATAGCTCTGTTTTTACACCTGAAGAAGAGGAAGCTTATTTCAAGAAACTTGCCGAAGAGGGGCTCGAAACAACGACTTTTCGTTTTTCCCAAACAGATTGGTTTGAGTGTAGTGATTATGTCACAGGAAATTATTTGAATTACAAATGTGCCTCACGCCGCAGAATCGCCAGCATCCTAAAAGATTTTATGGACGAGCATTTGGTGAATTGTATGAGCCAGACATTAGCTGTACATAATTTTGAGCAAATGCAGGAATTGCATATTGTGCATGAAGGAATTCTAGGAGATCCACGACATTCTCCTCGTAGTTTACACGCCGAAAATCGCGCCATCGATATTCACTCCTTTCGAGTGGAGTTTGAATCAGGGGTGAACAAAAACTTTGTTTATACAGATTTAAGTCTTAGACCATTTTTCAGTGACTTTAGACGTTGCTGGGGACGGGCCGTCAGAGAGCATAATGGATGCCCTTTGATTCAAGGTAATGAGATGCTAACGGGCTCAATCGGCTGGGAAGATGCCAACCACCAACGCCATATGCATACATCTGTGCCTGTTTGCACAAATGGCCGTTACTCAACATCTTTTTTTCAACGCTAACAGACCTTATTGACTGAGATGAGAGCCTCTTGATATAGGATGTCATGACTCTCATCTCCTTTCTCTTCGCCCTTACTTTCAGTCTATTTGCCAGTGCAGTTTGCGCTGAAGTGCCAACTCAACCGTGCCCACAATTAAAGATTATGAGCGCAAAAGAAATCGACCTCTCTACGACGGAAGTGCGCTTACTTTGTGGTGATTCGGAAAATCCCGCTTATGAAGTCATTCCTTTTTTTCAGGTTAAATTTCTCCTAACAGGGATGTTGCAATCCCGTGGTTTTTTAAAACCCCATTTTGAAGTTAAGAAAACAGAACTTCTCGTGCAAACGGGACCTGCGTTCTATTTAGAAAATTTTGAAGTCGTTGGGATCACAACCCCCGATATGGCCGAAAATTTGAGACGCCAAATTCAGCGTTTTTTTGGTGATTCGTTGCTGAACCCAAGCTTACTTGATCGCATTCAAGCCTATACGAAGTCATTTTTGATGAACCGTGGTTTTGCTTGCGTTGTGGTTAATTCCGAAATGATTGTCGAAGGAAATCAAGTCAAAGTTCTTATCACTCAACTAAAGCCCTATCTCTTCGGTGAGATGAAAGTGGATGAAGTAGAGGGTCTTCGCCGCGAAACATTTTTGCGGTTTCAGCCTTTCAAGGTGAATCATTTTTTTCGTCAAGACTTAGTTAATCTTTATGAAAAAAGAATTCTGCGCGCTGGTATTGTTCAAGGCACGTACTTTGCTTCAAGATGCGATGATGATCAGCTCTACCTCACTCAGTCTTTTGTGATGGGGCCGCCGCGAGTTTTTCGTTTTGGAGTTGGGGCGAACACTGAAGTTGGGCCAATTGCGCGGGTTCGTTGGACTCATCAACGTTATGGTGAGCTTGCTTCAAGATTAGATGCTTCGATTCAAACATCATTGCGTGAACAAACACTGACTCTTACAGCGGATTCTTATTTAACACCAGGTCTTCCGAGATTTTCTCTGCTCTCACAAATTGAGTTGAACCGAGAAGAGGTAAGTGATTTTGAAGAAGTCGTTTTAAATATAAGACCACATGCAAGTTATAGTCATGATACAAACAATGCCTTTTGGCGCTTCAATTTTGGCCCGACTCTTTTGAGTGGTTTCTATAAAACTGACAAACAAGCTGGCAATATCAATCAGAATTCAGGGATTTTGGAAGGGGCAGTCAGACGAACATCCCATAATTATGAACTCTATGATCTTCACCCCGAAGCTGGGTCGGAGTACGAATTTGCATTTGATTTTAGGCATCCGAGCTTCGGTTTTGAAGATCGTCTTTTAAAACTAGATTTCTCTTGGACCGGCTTAAGCCGTTTGGCGGAGTCAGGTCGAGGGCATTTAGTTGGAGGACTGAAACTCGTTGCAGGAACAGTGGTTCTTCCTCGTGACTTTGCCTTTGAACGCTTACCTCCATCCGTAAAATATTACGGCGGAGGAAGCGAAGACCTCCGTGGTTTTAAATTGAAATCCGTTCCTTTTAATGATGGTGCCGGTTCATTAGCGAAAATTTTGATTAAATCAGAGCTTAGGAAAACGGCTTTTTTTCATGACGCTCTTGAAAGTGTGGCCTTTATCGACATTGCACGCTTTGGCCAAGCAACAGCAGAACTCGAGCCCCGTTTATATTACTCACCAGGTCTTGGACTGCGCTGGCAATCTCCAATTGGCATTCTTCAAACCTATATTTCAAAATCCCTTCTTGCTAAGCCAAACGAAGATCAAGGCTATCTTTTCTTCTTAGGCTTCGGTGGCAAGCTATGAAGTTTTTAAAAATACTTGCCATTATCCTAGGTATTCTAACGACGTTCTTGATTATTACTATAGGGATTATTTTTACAACCCCAGAACTATTATTGAATGAAAAGAGTATTCGTTTTGTCATAGATAAAACTGATGTTTTTGAAGATTATTCATTCGAATCCGTAGACATCGAACATCATTATGAAAAATGGAATCAGAGAAGATTGAATATTGCTATTGCCAATTTTTGTTTTGAAAAGAACGCGCCTAGTTTTAAGACGGAAGGCTGTCTTGAAAGGTTGAGTCTTGATATAAGGCTCAAATTTTTTCCATTGATAGAAATTGAGTATTTGTCAGAATTAGACGCTGTTTTTTCAAAAATTGTTTTTGAGAATCTTCCGCTTGATGAAGAGAGTCGTAATGAGAAAAGTGACGAATCGCCTGGAAACTCATCTCTCGAATTAAGGTCGACTCTCGGTTTGATTGAAAACAAATGGATTCCCGAGGCCTCTTTGAGAGTGAATTCCCTTAAGTACTTAAATGGGGGAAATATTTTGGAGTCACCAGTCTTTATGACAAAAAGAGATGGAACGCTCACCGGCGAGTTCTTTGATTTTCATTTAATCGCGAATACTTCTTTAATTTCTTTACAGGGACCAGATTCTTACTTAATTCCCTTGCAAGATCCGTCTTCACCTCCAATCAAAATAGATGGCTTTTCATTAGTAATGAGTGCCTTTGACTCACGTTGGGGAATGGACATGGCGGTTTCTGTTAAGAAAATTGAAGTTCACCTAAATGGCTTTATCCCTAATCGTTTAAGCTTTGACCAAAATGAGTTGCTGAAAAATTTTGAAGACTTAAAATTTTCAATCGAAAGTAAAGATCTGAGCGAATTCTCTGAAGAAATTAGTTTTCTCGATAAAAAATCTCTGGCCCGAACAAAATTTAAAAGCCTTTTCACTTATCAGTCTACAGATGATGGCGGTGAACTAGAAGGTGTGTTGGATTTAAATTTTCAGAATAATAATCTCTCATTTCTTTCGAAAACATCCATCCCACCCCTTGGTCTTTTAATCAATAATATGGGCCAGGCCCAGGAGGTGCTTCTCTCATCTACGATGATTGAGTTTGAACTTGATCGCAATAAAAATGAGTGGAATCAACTCAAGAATTTAGACTTTTTGCCAGCGCCACTGAATTCTATGGATGGGAAGATCAGTATTAAAATTTGGGGAGAGAAAAAACCTGAAGAAGTGGGAATTGTTTATCTTAATGGGGAAGCATTGGTAGATTTTGCAAGTGATCAACAAGACTTTAAGTTCAATCTTGTGGCCTCTATCCCTTATAATTTTTCGACGAATGAATTAGGAACCATTGGAACTCGATTAGAGGTAGGGAAAATCAGATTGTCACTGCCTCGAGTTTCAACAACATCAATGCCACCACAAATGATTCCAGATCAGCGCTTTAAACAAACTCAAACCGTCCAAAAAGATGCGACTGATGAGGCACCAAAATTAAATTTTGAATTTGTGACAGACGAATCGAGGCCGCTGGAAATTGCTTCAAATTTATTAGATGAGCCTCTGCGTTTAATCATCAATCTAAGTGTGATTGAGTCGGAACTTCATCAGGGAACAATTAAGCTTTTGCCTTTAAGTACAACTTTTTTCAGAAGACCGATCTTAGTGCAAGATTTGGTATTGAAACTGGAAAAAGAAAAAGATCCCTATCTAACAGGCGTCGTTGAATTTCTGCTGCCAGAATATAAAGTTTCTTTAAACTTAGAGGGGCCAACCCATTCAGTTCGAAGCTATTTCACAAGTGATCCCCCTTTGCAGTTAGATGATATTTATGCTGTCCTCCTTTTTGGTCGACCGATGACAGATTTGGATGCACAGGCGAAGTCTGATGCCCAACGATCCGCTCAAGTGCTTTCTCAAAGTATTCTTTCTCTCACCACTCTTTATTTCTTTGCCGGTAGCCCAGTTGAGTCTCTTGGCTACGATCCTGACCGAGCTGAGGTATCGGCACAATTTGGACTGACTCGAAATAGTTCACTTCGTGTCTCCTCACAAGCCGAGGGCGAGAGAAGTGCGGGAGTTAGGCGAAATTTAGGGAGAGGTTGGTATTTGGATACTTCGGTTCAACAGAACTCCTCACAAGGAACCTCTGGGCAAGCCGTTTTGCTCGAGAGAATTATTGCTTATTAATAATATGATTATTGAAACCTTGGTAAAAACTCGCTCGAAAAAGGAAAGTGTTGAACTTAATAGTGAAGGGATTTATCTTGTAAAGGTAAATGCTCTACCGGTGAAAGGAGCAGCGAACGAGAGAGTTCAAGAAATGCTGGCCGAATATTTTAAGTTAGCTAAATCTTCAGTTGTCATTATTCGTGGCCACAAAAGCAGTAAAAAAATTTTCGAAATTAAAAATCTCGAATAAGTTCTACCAATTCAGCGTCGTCTATGAAGGGATTTCTATTGCCCTGAATTTGGTAAATTCTCTCATTGCGAATTCTCTCGCTGTCATCAACTGGATCTAGCTGGTGCCAGCGTCTTAAATAGGATTCCTCTTCTTGAGAGATAGGTGTTTCATATCTCAGAGAAAAATAAAAAATCGCTCTCGCAATATTGCCTTTGTGTTGATCGGGGGGCTCAAAGGCGATTGTTCCATTGTCAGTTGGGCCGCGTTTTGAAGCCTCACAAAGATTCGTGCTTTGATTTTTGACTTCGCCAAAAGGAATATTTCCGCGACTTGAATTCGCTCTACTATCTACTGGGTATAAATGGTGGATATCTGTTTTCTGAAGCTCGATAGAGTGCCTGCGATTGAATCGACTTTGTGGCCATGTATGTTCACAGTTAATTTTTTGCGAGTTAGGAATTTTGCCAGGGCCTACACCGTCTCGCTCTGTGATTAGATTTTGGCAATACTGGTCTTCGACAAAATAAGTATTTCTCTCTTTTTCAAGATGCAGTAAACCAAAGAGATATTCTCTGGCCTGTTTATAAGAAATATTTCTTCTTTGTTCGAGGCATTTAGATTCTTCCGGTTTATCTTCGGGGCAGTTTGAATGCAAACTGTCTCGTTTACCATCAACTTGTAAGTGAATTTTTGTAAGTGTTGCTCTAAGTTTTTCTTTGAGTTTTTGTTCTTCTTCTAATTGAATATGATCTTTAGAAAGAGATTCTCTAAAGCGGACTAAATTTTCGGGATAATAAGGAGATTCACTTAAAGAAGCAAAAAGGGGATGTGAGAACGAAATTAAGCACAATAAGAAGCAAAAAATCTTGGACATCAACGCCTTCCCTGGAGTCTCTGTTTAGATTAGGTTAACAACCCCTAAATGAAATGAATAGTTTTATAAGTCTGACAGCCACGGTCGGGTTATTCAGAGGTATTTGCAGGTCAAAGTTTTGAGTCTTGGATACCTAATGGGAGGAGCTAGTGCAGAGTAGAGTCTCATCGAATGCCACTCGCCCTCATTGTATTGGAATGAAAATGGCTCTTTAGATGACCTTACAACTTCAAGCTCTCCTTCAATCGATTCATGGGGAATTAATCCAAGTTGTTCACAAAGCTTCTTTGCTACTGAGGTCTGGCCAATTTTCTGGCAAATTTCAAGGCCAAGAAAATTCTTTTTTTTCTCCAGACAATCATTTCGATAATAACTGATCGTCCTCTCGTTTAGGCGTGGATTTGAGAAAATGATAGTCCCATCTTTTAGATCAATACTTTCGGCACGAAACTTCAGCATCTTCTCTTTAACGTCAGTTCGATTGAAATTCACAAAGAGGTGGTGGAGAATATCGGTTGTTGTCAGTGGGGTGATTGAATGACCGGTTTTACCATGACATATGCCTAGACTTTCTGAACTAAGCGCTTCAGAGGCCCTTAGAACTAAGTAGAAAAGGACGAGGAGTCTTTTGTTTTTGCCCATACTGTAATTCTCTCTTAGGATGAAAATCTCCACAAGTGGGCTAAAAACATTGTGAATTAATTTTATTTACACGGAGAAAAAATTAAGTCGTTTGGGAGTCTGAATCCGTCTAGTTCTCTTTTCAAAACCTGAGTATTTGTTCTAAGATCAGCTCACTTTTGGGAGGCATAATGAAGCGTTGTTACTATATTGCTAATAACTATGATGGGGCTTATTTTGTCATTACAGATGATTTAAATGAGTACAGGCAGAGAATGTCAGCTTACCTCATGAATTTGCAAGCTTCTGGAAAGTGCAATCATTATTCCTTTGGAAGCGTTGAACTGACAGAAAAGGATTATCTTGAAACTAGAAGCAAGGCCATGGGACTAGAGAGAGATCGCGTTCAGTCAAAAACCGAAATAGAAGAACCGACTCATACACCACCACCCCCACGTAAAAATGATGGTGATAGACCTCATTTGCGTTTGGTCTGATTAGTCGACAAGGTACTGAATCGTCTGCCCCTGTTTATCTGAGACATACAGTGTTTGATCAATACTGGAAAAACGGATTGAATGAGGTGTGCCTAGAGATTCATCTTCAATCTCAATTGTCGATACCCATTTGTGTTCGTTGGTATCATCTACTCTATAAAGATGAATTTTCTTCATGCGGTCTAAGACGAATAAATAATCACCACTCTGAGTTAAATCAACCGGATCAATGAGTTTCTCTAAAAAATGCGGTCCATAT
Organism: Bacteriovoracaceae bacterium UBA6166; assembly: GCA_002435795.1. Classification (GTDB taxonomy): domain Bacteria; phylum Bdellovibrionota; class Bacteriovoracia; order Bacteriovoracales; family Bacteriovoracaceae; genus UBA6166. The sequence continues at coordinate 65,403 of DIUE01000020.1, forward strand.
TTTTTGTCCTTATACAGTTCAAAAGAATGAAGCTGATGTCTCTCATTTTCTTTTGTTACAAAATAAATTTTTGTCCCCGTTTGATTGAAACTCAAAGCGACAGCTTTCTCGAGATTGGAAAAAGCAAAAGTATAATAGGGCTTAATATGTCCACTTAGATGTGAGCCAAAAATATGTATCTTTTTCTCATTAGAATCCTTGTCTAGTACGGCCAATAGTTTTTCATCACTAGAGAGACTGATCGCCAAGATATCATTCAGTTGTGATTTCTCTCCTGCAATTGGCCTTGGGATGTGATCAGAAAGGCGAGTGACCCACATGATATTTTTATTTCCTTCGTAAGAGATTTTTTTTCCTCTTACTTTTCTTTCGAAAAGTTCGTTGCCCGAAAAAAATTGGGAAGGATAACAGTTTTGATCAATTGAATGAGAGCCACTGAAGCCCTTACCTTGGAAATAGCACTCTTCGGCATCAAAGGCATTCGCCGCTGTAATTGAAAATAAAGATAAAAAAAGAAAAAATAATTTATACATATTAAAGTGCCTGTGTTGCTGTCAAATTGAGTTCAAGTTCTCCGCCTGCAGCTCCCAAAAATTCTAAGACTGCGCTGTAAGTTCCTGGGGTATCCATTAAAAAATTAATATCTACTGAGCAAGTCTGTGTTGGTGCAAGACTTACACCACTGCAAGTATCTGCGGGGGTTATCTCCCATTGGGCAGGGACATCAGCGTTGAAGTTCACTGTTATTAAGCCAGTGGCTTCCGAGCTATTGTTTACAACCACAAAGGTATGAGTTTCTCCAGCGTTTAGGGATCCGAAGTTTACTGGGTCTGATGAAGAATCGAGTTCCAATAAATAATGTGCAGAGAAAACAACAGTCCCGCCTGCCATATTTATGGGAGAAGTTAGACTGAGTGTTTTAACTTCGGACCGATTTGAAGATAGGGTGCATGTGGAGATTCCACTGCCATCAGTTGCAGAACAAACGCTATAATCATTCGTACCACCAGAGTCAGTGGCGCTGAAGGTCGGTGTGACTCCGCTGATTGGATTATTGCTAACATCTAAAAGAGTGATGGTGATAGTAGAAGCAGCAATTCCATCGGCCAAGACTGGGCCACTACCTATGATTGTAGAGGTGACAGTCGATGCAGCACCAGCATCAAAAACCACAGTACCATCTGCTTTTATTATTGGAGTAGCGATGGAAAGAGTTTTGGTTTCGGCCCTCGTTGAAGCGAGAGTACAACTGGAAACTCCACTGGCATCTGTTGCAGAGCAAGCACCATAATGATTTGTCGTCCCAGAGTCGGTAGCACTAAAAGTGGGAGTTGTTCCTACAAGTGGGTTTGAGTTTGCATCAAGAAGTGTAATGGTAATTGTTGAAGTGGCAACACCATCCGCAGTCACTGATCCTGTTCCTGTAATTGTTGAGTTTGCGATACTTGCAGCTCCCGGATTAAAAACGACGGTACCATCTGCTTTCACAATTGGAGTTGCGATAGAAAGTGTTTTCGTTTCGGCGCGAATAGAGGACAGTGTGCATGTGGAGACACCACTCCCGTTGGTTGTTGAACAGGCCCCGTAATTATTCGTCGTCCCCGAATCGGTGGCACTGAAAGTGGGTACAGTTCCTGCTACGGGATTTGAACTGGCATCTAAAAGTGTGATTGTGATTGTTGAGTTCGTAACACCATCGGCGATGACAGGTCCTGTCCCAGTGATTGTTGAATTCGCCATACTAACAGGCCCAGCATTAAAGACAACAGTACCATCAGCTTTGACAATTGGACTTGCAATCGAAAGGGTTTTGGTTTCTGCCCTTGTTGAAGTAAAGGTACAAGTCGAAACTCCATTGGTATCGGTGGCCGAGCAGGGATTATAGGTATTCGTTGATCCAGTATCAGTCGCAGTGAATGTAGGAGTTGTGCCACTAATGGGATTAGATTGAGCATCAAGCAGCGTGATCGTGATTGCAGACGTGGCGACTCCATCAGCAATATTAGGACCTGTACCTATAATCGTGGATGTTGCAACCGCTGCAGCACCTGGATTGAAGACGACAGTGCCATCTGCTTTGCTGATTGGACTTGTAAGTGAAAGTGTTTTTGTTTCTGCACGAGTAGAAGTAAGGGTACAACTCGAAACTCCACTTGCATTTGTGGCAGAGCAAGCACCATAGACGTTAGTTCCATTTGTATCGGTCGCATCGAAGGTTGGCGTCGTCCCTGAGATAGGATTAGAGTTTGAGTCCAAAATGGTAATGGTAATCGTTGAGCTTGCAACTCCGTCCGCAGTAACTGGTCCAGAACCTATGATGGTAGAAGTAGCAGTAGACGGAACATCAGGATTAAAAATGACATTTCCGCCGGCTTTATTAACGGGAGTTAAGATCGTTAGTGTTTTTGTTTCGGCCGTTAGGGATGCAAGAGTGCAAGTTGAAATCCCTGAGCTATTTGTAGACGAACAGGCGGTTTGAATATTTGTTGCATTTGTATCTGTTGCATTGAATGTAGGAGTGACGCCAGAAATATTATTATTATTAATGTCTTTGATAACAATTGTGATGGTTGATGTTGCCGTGCCATTAGCGGTTAAAGGACCTGTTCCTGAAATATAGCTATAGAGTGGATCAGCACCTCCAGGGACAAATACAATAGTATCACCGCTTTTAATCACGGGAGTTGCGATAGAAAGAATTTTAGATTCAGCTCGTGTGGAGGTCATCGTACAAGTTGAGAGGCCACTTGTATTTGTAACAGAGCATGCTCCATAAGCATTTGTTGCACCGGTATCGGTTGCTACGAACGTCGGCGTTTGTCCAGCGACAGGATTGTCTTGAGCATCTTTTAAGACAATTGTAATTGTAGAGGTGGCGACCCCATCGGAGGTGATAGAAGAAGTTCCAGTGATTGTTGAATGGATCGCGGCCGGCGCTCCTGCTTCAAAAACAACGCTGGTTCCAGTTTTTGCAATAGGTGCTGAGATTTCTAAAAGTTTAGTTTCTGCGTACAGTGAAGAGAGGGAGCATGTTGCTTCACCAATACTATTCGTCGCCGAACACGCACCATAAGAATTCGTCGCATTGGTATTCGTCGCGACAAAGTTCGGTGTTACTCCAGGAACAGGGTTGTTGAACGAATCAGAGAGATTGATCGTCACGATTGATGTGTCGACTCCATCTGCTGTGACAGGGGTTGTGCCAGTAATAGAAGAGTTTGCAATTGTAGGTGCTCCAGGGGCCAAAACAATCGCCGTTGAGCAAGCGGTTGCGAGTGCGCCTGATGAAGCGCGCAAATGCAGAGTTTGAGCAGTCGTGTCTTTTAAGCCAGTGAAACTGGCTTCTCCTGAAGTGCCATTGGCAATAGCGGGATTTGAATCGATTGTCATCGTGCCTGGGCCTGCAATGGTGCAACCGGCATTCGTGAAATCACTGAGCGTAATCGATAGTGTAGAGTCATTGAGTGGGTTATTAAATGCATCTTGAACTTGAATGATTGGTTGAATGACCAATGCTGCATCAACAGTTCCAGTGGCAGAGGGTTGCTGAGTGAAGACTAGCTTACTTGCAGCACCCGGATTGAAGAGTACATCACCACCTATCTTTGCAATTGGTGATGTTAGAGAAAGAGTTTTATTTTCAGCAAAGGTTGAAAGTAGATTACAGGTGCTCACACCAAGCGCATTTGTCGCACTACAGGCACCATAATTATTTCCATTATTAGTATTGGTTGCACTGAAAGTGGGAGTGATACCACTGAGAGGATTATTATATATATCAAGTAGTGTAATGGTGACAGTTGAGGCACTTATATTATCTGCAGTCACAGGTCCGCTGCCAATGATAGTAGACTGAGAGGGCTCAGGTGCTAAGGGGGTAACAGTGATAAGTGTTGAGCATGCCGTTGTGAGACCTCCAGAACTGGCACGAAAATAGAGAGGTCCCGCAGTCGTCTCAGAAATTCCTGTAAATCCACTCTCACCACTTGTGCCATTTGCATTCACAGGATTAGAGTCGATGACAAAACTTCCTGATCCTGGAGTCGTACATGTGGCATCAGTATAATCACTTAGGCTTATGGGCAAGGTAGCGTCGAGTACAGGGTTGTTGAAAGCATCTTGGATTTGCACAACCGGCATCTGAGTAAAGACAGATCCCGCATTGATATTAGCATTTGGTTGAGTGGTAAAAACCAGTTGCGCTGGAGTTCCTGCCGTAAACAGGCCGGCATTTCCAGTGATATTAACTGGGGTTAATAACTCGACGGTTTTTAATTCGGCATAAGTGGATGTCATCGTACACAAAGCCGTTCCAGAAATATCAGTTACGGAGCAAGGATCATATAGGTTTGTTCCATTGGTATCAGTCGCTGAAAAACTAGGTGTATAACCTGGTGTTGGATTATTAAACTGGTCTCGCAAAATAATACTGATTGTCCCTTCATCAACCCCGTCAGCGATAACTGGACTTGAGAGAGAGATTTCAGAATTGCCCGGTGTAGGGGCTGCGGCATTAATAGTCACAAGATTTGAACAACCTTCTGCTCCATTTAAAAGTGAGGCCCTGAGATAAAGCGGACCTGAGGCAGTGTAGTTTAAACCTGCAAAATTCGCTCTCCCATTAGTCCCATTTGCAGAAACAGGGTTCTGAGTTGCTCCTAAAATTCCTCCACCTAAATTTGTGCAGGTGATATTTGTATGAGGTTCTAAAGTCACTGCATCTGTCGCCGAATGAACAATATTATTAAAGGAGTCGTATAGCTCAACGACAGGCTGTTGAGCGAAGACAACTCCGGCGGTAGACGAGGCACTCGGTTGAGTTTGGAAAACGAGATAACTTGGCGGGCCTGGAATAAAATCAGTGTTACCACCAGCTAGAGCAAATGGAGTAATGAGGTTCAGTGCTTTAGTTTCAGCAAATGTTGAGGTCATCGTGCAGTAGGAATTACCTGTTCCATCACTCGCAGAACAAGCTTGATAAGCATTTGTCCCTCCTGTGTCTGTGGCGGAAAATGTCGGAGTGATATTTGGAACAGGATTTAAGAATTGATCTCGGAAAAAAACAGTGAGATCAGATGTATCAACTCCATCTGCAATGGTATTTGTTGTGGAAGAAAATTGGGAGTTTAGTGCCACAGGAGGACCAGCAATAAAATTTGCAATACCACCAACCATGATGAGCGGTTGTGAGAGACTGATCGTTTTTGATTCAGCGTAACGAGAGCGCAAAGTACAAGTCGAAACTCCACTTCCGTTGGTGACACTGCAAGCAGTCGCCGTATTCGTCGTATTTGTGTTTGTTGCACTAAACTCAGGCGTTAAACCTATGACAGGATTTGAAACGCTGTCGAGAAGAGTAATGGTAATGGTTGAAAGATCGACATCATTCGCAACTGTGGTGCTTCCGACGGCCGTTGTATTGGCGGGATCAGGGGGAATGATAAAATTAATGGTTCCACCGGCAGCGACTGTGGGTGTTTGTATCGAGAGCGTTTTGACTTCTGGAAAGCCAGATCTCATTGTACATGTAGAGACTCCACTCGCATTTGTGACAGAGCATGCGCCGTAAGTATTATTAGCGCCAGAATTAGTAGCGGAAAAAGTGGGTAAGTCCCCAGCTCGTGGGTTGAGAAATTCGTCATAGATCGTAATTGTCACTGTCGAAGTGTGATAATTATTTGCTGCAATCGGACCGGTACCCGCAATGGTCGATGTTAGCGATGAAGCGGAGTTAGGCACTAAATTAATTGCATTCGTACAGGAACCTGTCATGCCTGGACTTGAAGTTCCAATATAAACCGTACCTGCGGCCGTATAGTCGAAAACAAAAGGGGGAACAACGGCATTCACAGCTGAAAGCGGATTTCCGTTAGTCGCTCTTAAAGTTCCTGGCGCAGGAGTTGTGCAACTGGCATCAGTGAAAGCCGCAAATGTTACTGCTGCATCGTCGTAGCCACCAACATAGGCGCGGTTTCCAAACTGATCTTGTATTTCTACTCGCGGAGAAACGGCCAGGTCATTTCCAGCGACTCCATTGGCGGAAGGTTGGGTTGTGATGACTAAGCTATAATCATAGTTATTGACGATCGTGAGCGGATTTGAACAAATTCGAGGTAAGCCTGGAGTCGTAAAACCCAAATAGATCGTTTCTGCAGTTGTGTAACTCACTCCTGCAAAGCTATAGGTTCCGCTGAAGCCATCGCCAATAATGGGATTTACTGCGGCATTAAAAACACCGCCACCAAGATTGGTGCATGTCGAGTTTGTATAAGCGTTTACCGTTACGGAGTTTAGTGCAGTGAGAGCAATATTATTAAACTGATCTCTTAATTGAACTTGTGGTTGAATTGGAATCGCCTCACCTGCAATTCCACCTAGCGAAGGTTGGCGAGTGAAGGCCAAATGAGTTGGTGGCCCATGGACAAAATTCACAGAACCGCCACTGAAATTTAGGGGAAAGGTCACATTGAGGTTTTTAGCTTCAGCTCTCCTCGAGTAGAGACGGCAAGTGGAGATCCCTTTTGCGTTTGATACAGAACATGGTCCGTAGGTATTTGTGGAGCCAGTATTTGTTGCAGTAAATCTTGGGGTAATTCCCTCGAGCCCACGTCCAAGATCATCGATCAATGTAATTGTAATAGTTGAAAAAGCAACGCCGTTGGCGACAACAGGGCCGGAGCCTCTGATGGTGGAAGCTCCACTGGCACTGCCACCATCATCCGTTGCAGTTGGTGCTGGAGGATTATTTAAAACTGGTTGAGCTGGCTTACATGCACTAAAAAAAATGGCAAGTCCTACAATTTTGAAAATCGTTCGAAGAACCTGTGAATAAGTGCAGAAATTTTCAGCGCCCATCTTTTTTAAATTCATCCTTGAATTCAGAGATAGTTATTAAGTCTCAATGAATCTTTTCGAGTATCGATGTGATGCTCTTAAAGAAATCCCCCCTAGACATGGCTAAGGGGTAAACTTGACCGGCGTTATTTCATGAAAGGGGTTATTCGAAGGAAAAAATGGCTTTAGCTGTGCTAGTATCCAATTCTTCTTGTCCAGTAAGATGCATTCTTACTTGTCTAATGTCCTCAACTACATCAACTGACACTTCCGTACCGTCGACAAAACCATCAACCGTTTCAGGTGCTCTCGTGGCATTTTCAAAGCAGCGATATTGGTTGTACTCCTGATCTTCATCAGAGTACCAAGCACATTCAAGATTTTTACTGAATCGAATATAAACTTTTTGATTTGCAGTGATTGTTTTATTTGAAGAAATTGTTTCTGGAAGACGTAAATTTTTTTCTGTTTTGAATTTTACTACGGCATCAAACCATTGGCTTTCATCTAAAGCCGAGACGATTTGTGATGCTGTTAATTTAAGTTCATCTTGAGTGATTTCTATATTTGATAGAGTGGTCCCATTAATGAGAATAGTGTGGCTTGCACAAGTGAGTGTGTATCCAGAACCGATGGCCTCAAGTCTACAAGTCTCAGCAATTGGAGTTTCTGTTGGTGATTGCGGTTTGCTATCAACAACGGATTTCTCAACGAGATTTTCGGTAATGGTTTCTCGTTTTCCACAGGCCGTGAAAAGCACTAAAACGGAAAATAGAATGACCACGCTTGACATAAAAACTCCTTGTCTACCTCAGAGTTAAGCAATAACAAGGCCATTAGAGTATTTTTTGATTCAAGGTACTTAGAATTATGAACTGTCTAAGAAATTGACAGATGTTAGGGAACAACGGGTTTAATTGAAAGAAGGTTTACAGTTTGTTTTAGTAATTCGGTTTCATCAAGAACTTCTGTTTCAAGTCTATAGTCCAAGGTTAAAATAGCCGCCCTGATTTCCCCTGTTCCCTCTGGAATTAAGTAAAGAAAGAGTCTGAAGTCTTCGCTTCCTTCTGCACTTCCTTGTCCCCAACTAAGTCGTACGAGGGAGGTTGGGAGAATGCCAGTTGTTATAAAACAATTAAGATATTCACCGTCTGGCAAGATGAAGCAGTCATTCTCCGCGAGCGTTTGTTCAAGGACTTGCTTGAGTTTTCCCTCTTTTTTAAAAGAGTCTTCGATAAAGGTCGAAATCTCTGAAAGCTCTAGGGGGAGGTGTCCGAGTTTCTCGTAGGAATACTTTCCTTCAAGATCTGATGAGTAAGCGTTAAGAGAAGTTAGGAATAATATGGCGATGAGAAATTTCATTCTCCTATATTAGTGAATCAGAGTCATACGTCTATGATATTGAAAAAAGTTCAGTCACAAGAAATGATGGGTTAAGAAATTAACCCTAGTTAAAGATTTGATAATTGGGCCTAATCGGCTTTAAAAGCGGTAATTGAAGATTGACTTACACCGCCCTCGCTCATTAGCATTTATTTAAAAATCAGGAGAGTGAGTGATGGAGCAATTTTGGCAAAGTTTGGAGGCCATTGAAAGATTTTATCTTTTAAGCGCTATTTTGGGAACGGTGGCTTTAGTTCTATCCTTAGTAATTCAACTCTTCGGCGGTGATTTCGATTTGCCCGTTGATGATGGAACGGCCATGAGTGGAGAAGCCACTGGTGTTTCTGATTCAGATGTGAGTTTTCAAATCTTAAGTTGGATGGGGCTCTCGAGCTTTTTCACTATGTTTGGCTTTGTTGCACTGGCCATGAGTAAAGCAAATAATTGGCCATTTATTTATAGTTTTCCTGGGGGAGTGCTTTCCGGCTTAGCCCATTTTTTCTTTATAAGGTTCCTTTTTAAAAGTTTTCAACGACTCCAATCAACTGGAAAAAAATCTTAATAATAAAGCTATCAAAGGATTGATGCATGACTTTTTATCTCTGGGTTTATCCCCTTGTCACTTTTTTGTTATTTACTTTTTTAGTGCTTATTTTTCTTGCCTCAAGGTACAGACGTTGTCCATCAGACAGAATTTTAGTTGTCTACGGTAAAGTAGGTGAAGGCCAATCCGCTAAATGTATTCATGGTGGTGGTCTTCTTGTTTGGCCTTTAATACAAGATTGCGCTTATCTGAGTCTTACACCGATGACAATCGGCATCCCTTTGCAAAATGCCTTATCGATGCAAAATATTCGAATTAACGTGCCATCAACCTTTACCGTTGGGATAAGCACAGACGCTTCGACAATGACTGTCGCAGCAGAAAGACTTTTAGGGCTAGGGCGAACAGAAATAGAAGAAATGGCCAAAGAAATTATTTTTGGTCAACTTCGATTGACTGTGGCCTCTTTGACGATTGAAGAAATTAATCAAGATAGAGAGCGTTTTTTAGATGCTATCAGAAGAAATGTTGAACCTGAACTTAACAAAATTGGCCTCTATCTTATTAACGTCAATATTACTGATATTACGGACGAGTCGAATTATATCGAAAGTATTGGAAAAAAAGCTGCGGCTGAGGCGATTAATCAAGCGAAAATCGATGTGGCCGTTCAAGAGAAGTTCGGTGCTATTGGTTCAGCACAGGCAGTGAGAGAGCAGGAAATAAAGGTTGCTGAAAACTTAGCAGAAGCTTCTAAGGGAAAAAAACGTGCAGAAGCGGATGAACGTATTATCGTGCAACAACAAGAGACGATGGCCGCGGTTGGTGAAGCCGAAGCTACCAGAGAAAAAGAAATTCAAGTCGCTGTCAATTTAGCTCAAGCCGTTAAGGGAAAGAAGGAAGCAGAAGCGGATCAAAGGGTTTATGTTCAAACGAAAGAAGCTATGGCGATCGAAGGTGAAAACAAGGCAAAGGCGCTCATCGCAGACTCAGAAGCAGAGTTAAAAATCAAACAAGCAGAAGCCAGTAGAAAATCTGAAGTCGCAAAAAGAGAAGCTGAAGTACAAATTCAAAGGGCCGAGTACCTTGCAGAACAAGAAAGATTGCGAGCTGCTGAAATCGTTAAAGAAGAAATTGAAAAGCAAAAAGTTGAAATTTCCGCTGAGGCTTTAGCAGAGAAGACGCGGCGAGAAGCTCGGGGTCAAGCAGATGCGGTTTTGATGCAATTCCAAGCTGAGGCAGACGGGGTGAGAAAAGTCCTTCAGAGTAAAGCCGATGGTTACCGAATGTTAGTGGAGAGTTGCAACGGCGATGCAAAGTCAGCGGCGACCTTCCTGTTGGTTGAAAAGCTTGAAGACATTGTTGCTCAACAGGTAAAAGCTATTCAGAATCTTAAAATTGATAAGATTACAGTTTGGGATTCAGGCAGTGGACGCAATGGTGGAGAAGGGAATTCCACTTCAAATTTTCTCTCTGGAATGATTAAGACCCTACCTCCACTCCAAGAAATTGCTGCCATGGCAGGCGTTGAGTTACCAGACTATTTAGGCAAATTAACGAATGAAGGGCCTAGAACGGAGCCCTAATTTGATAAAAGTATAGTATGCTACTTGTAATGTGGATAACTTCAACGATGAAGCAAGTAGCAAGAGATAAAGATGACAAAAAACGAGACAATTTTTTCAAAAGCACCGGACATGAAATATCACGAAGAAATTCAACAAACTGATGTTGGGGAATTTGAAAAAGTCGTTAAGAATCGCCGAAGTGTAAGACTTTTTACTGCCGACCCAGTTCCAAAAGCAGTTATTGAAAATGCCCTTGATTGGGCACTTTTAGCGCCCAATTCCTCAAATCTTCAGTGTTTTGAATTATTGTGGATTCAAAATACTGAAGCCAAAAATCAACTTAAGAAGTTTTGTTTCGGCCAGCCTGCCGCTAAATCGGCACCAGAGCTTATTGTTGTTGTGGCAAAACCTTATCTATGGAAGAAACACGCAAAACAAATGCTTCATGTTTTTCAAGAACAAGAATCGAAGGGTGTGGAAGTTCCAAAATCAGCTAAGGATTATTATGGAAAGCTCGCTCCAATGGTTTATCGCCAAGGACCGCTCGGGATTTTAGGTCTCGTGAAGAAAATAGCTTTTTTCTTTGTCGGTTTAAAAAAGATTGTTCCGCGAGAGCCAACCTCTCACGGTGAAATGCGTATTTGGGCGAATAAAAGTGCAGCGCTCGCTTGTCAAAATTTTATGATGGGCTTGAGTGCCCAAGGATTTGATTCCTGTCCAATGGAAGGCTTTGATTCGAAGCGTGTAAAGAAACTTTTAAAGCTTAGTCGCTGTGATGATATTGTGATGGTGATTAGTTGTGGAAAAAGAAGTCCGGGGGGAGTTTATGGCCCAAGACTTCGTTTTCCTAAAGAGCAGTTTATCAAGATCATTTAATTTGTTCTAAGTATCTCGGAATATAATGGTTCAAGAGCGATTTTGTTCGTCTCTGCACTTCACTACGCCACTCTTTGTCAGTTGGGTGAAAGAGTTCGTCAAAATGGTTTTGAACTCTCTGGGCAATCTTAGGTGACTTCGCCCCGTAATGGTGTGCCTGATTTTCCACAATCAATCGATTGATTGTTTTGAGTTGAGAAATAATACCAAGACCCAAAGTACCAAACTCCGCCGTCAGAGAGAGCATTTCGACTTCAGGAGCAAGGACTTGAAGAAAATCTGTCATGTCTCCTGTCGTTGCATAAAATCCCGGATCGTCACTCGTTGATAAAACATAAGTTTCATCACTCGGTTGATTGAAAACTCGTTTCATTAATTGTCTTTCGCCATCAGTTTGTGAGGCAGAGCTTATCAGATAAAGTTGGCCATTCTCACCAAGGCCTGTGTGGAAATCAAGCAGCATTAGCTTTTCGTACTCACGAATAATGGGTGCCAAATAAGATTTTAGCATTTCTACCTGCGGCTCTGGCTTTGATCCTCCAAAATAAATCCCTTTGGGGAATTGGTATTGACCGCCAACAGAGGCCTGTCGGATTTCATCGACTGAAACGCCTTGAAGAGTCAGGGCCTTCAAAAGTCCGAGGGTGCTTCTCGTTGTCGATTTATAATAGCTCGTCACTTGTTTCGTCGGATTTAAAACTCCATTAAGTTTTTTATAAGACGGATTGGGCGTTTTGTAGAGGTCATCAGTCAGTGAGAAATTTCGGTTCAAGTCGACATTGTTTTCAGTCACTCGTCGGAAGTATTTCTGACCGTAAGGATTGATGCTATGGAGAAGTAAGAATGAAGCGTTCATAGACTGAAGATTCGGGTAGGTTTTTTCTAAGAACTCAATTAAGGCAGCACTTCCGGTAAAACCTTCGGAACCATGAACTCCAGCGGCAAGAATAATCAGAGCTTTTGCATTCGTCTTTTTTAAATAGAGAGCGTCCATCGTGAGGTCTTCGTTCTTTTGATTTGGAACAGGAAAGCTCGTCATTGTGCCTGAGGTTCGCTGCCCCAATTCTCTAAAGAGTGTGCGTGACTCTTCGTAATTTGTTTGAAAATAGGGTCTTTGAAAAGCTGTCGCCGTAGCGAGATTGAGAGCTAGGGCAAAGAATAAAACGAAAGATTTCATAGGCCACCAAAATGAGCGAGAGCAGGTTGAATACTTTGAGTGTACATAATCGACGTTTACCTCGTCTATGCGACTTGAATTTTTTTATTGTCCTACTGGTCTGATTCAGGTCAATTATGATAGGGTGACTCTATGAATCAATACGCCTTAAACCACGAAGATCATAGAAGCGCTGAAGAGCTGGCCTCCCTTGTGAGAAAGCTCAATGTCTCGGGCCATAATCCTGCGACCAGCGGTAATTATTCCCTTAAATCGAAGACCTATCCGGACTATGGACTCGTCTCAGAATCAGGCATCGATAAAAGCCAGTTTCAACGAGAACATTTCCTGCCAGTTCACTACAAAACCCGTGAGCAGCACCCTGGGGTTCTTCATCAAAAGCGCAAGGCCAGTGATGAGACGGCCATTCATCTTGCGATTCTTGATTCATCAACAGCAGGCTGTGTACTTCATACCCATTTTTTAGAGTCACTCGTTTTTGCCGACCTTTTTCCAGGCGAAGCGATGCTCTATCTTGAGGGTCTTGAGTTGCTCAAAGGTCTCAAAGGTATTAATACTCACGAAACAAAAATTGCCCTTGCGTGTTTTGAAAATACTCAAGATATTATTGGACTGTCTGAAAGGATTCCCTCTGTCTTAAAATCTCAGGAAAATATTTTTGGTGTGATGCTCAGAGGACACGGACTTTATGTTTGGGGTGAAACAGTAGCTGAGGCTAAAAAACACCTAGAGGTTTTAGAATATCTTATTAAGTACAAAGTGCTTTCTTATCGGAGCCGGCCATGACCAAACTTTTTATAGCGGAGAGCAAAGAGGTCGTTGAGGATTTTGTCAAAATCCAAGCTTATTTAGAAAAGCGCGGAGTCGCTCTTGAGCGCTGGGAGGCACAGTTTCCTCTTAGTGATGAAGATGGACAAGAAAAAATTCTTAAGGCCTATGAGCACAAATTAAAACCCTATATGGAGTTTCGTGGCTTTCAGAGCGCCGACGTGATTAATGTTCATCCTAAGCTTGAAAATATTGAAATGATCCGCCAGAAATTTTTGAAAGAGCATACTCATAGTGAAGATGAAGTGCGCTTTTTTGTCGATGGTGAAGGGAAGTTTTGGTTTCATTTTGAGAGCGGGGAAGTTGTGGGCCTTCTTTGCACCAAAGGTGATTTTCTCGCGGTTCCAGCGGGATTTACTCATTGGTTTGACCTCGCGCCGAAGTATCATGTGAAGGCGATTAGATTATTTACCTCACCTGAGGGTTGGGTTGCTAAATACACTGAATCTGGAATTGATGAGATTCATAATGGAAGTTTTTGATGAAAGTCATTTTGATGGATATCGAAGGAACCATGACTTCCATCGATTTTGTTCATAAGACACTTTTTCCCTACTCAACCGAAAAAATATCTTCATTCGTTCAAGAAAATCTAAATCTGCAAACTGTTCAAGAGGCCCTTGAAAAAGTTCGAGCGACTCTTAAAGAAGAAAAACAAATAGAGACCGATCTTCAAGCTTTGATTGCAGAGCTCCTTCACTGGATTGAAATTGATCGCAAGCATCCAGCATTGAAAACGATTCAAGGCTTACTTTGGCAGAAAGGTTATGAGCAAAGTGAGATTTTTGGACATGTTTATGATGATGTTCCTCAAGCTTTTAAAAAGTGGACTCAGCAAGGATTGCGTTTAGCGATCTACTCTTCTGGCTCTGTCCTCGCCCAAAAATTATTGCTTAAGCACTCCGTCGCCGGAGACCTGACTTGTTTTATTGAAGATTATTTCGACACCTCCGTCGGTCATAAAGCAGAACTCACTTCTTATAAAATGATCGCGGAAAAACTCAAGGTAAGCCCAACCGAGATTCTTTTCCTCTCTGATAGAGTTGAGGAGTTAGCCGCGGCAAAAGCTGTGGGTTATGAATGTGGGCATTTAGTGAGAGAGGGTGAGGTCACTCAAGGACTCTACACCCAGTATACGGATTTCTCGACTATTTAAGATTCAGCGAACTCTTCGTTATACTCAAGATTGTGATAAACTTTTTGAACGTCATCGTCTCCTTCTAAGAGATCAATCAGCTTCATGGTTTTATCAAAAGCCTCTTTGCTGCCCACTTCTTTCATATTGAGTGGCAAGCGCTCTAGTCCCGATTCTGCAACCGTCAGGTTCATTTCTTCGAGCTTTTGGTGAAGAGCCCCGTAAGCATCAACTGGGGCCTTGATGGTTAGAAATCCATCTTCTTCTTCGATGTCCTCTGCTCCAAAATCAATCAACTCAAGAGTCAGTTCATCAGCATCCAAATTATTTTTTTCTAAAGTAAAGATGGCTTTGCGTTCAAAGACGAATTGTAAGCAACCTTCTTTTCCAAGTGCGCCGCCAACTTTGTTGAAATAAGACCTAACATTCGCCACAGTTCTAGTGGGGTTATCAGTTGCGGCTTCAACGAAGACGGCCACCCCTTCAACACCATAACCTTCATACGTGATCTCTTCGTAGTTCTCGCCGCCTTCATTCATGCCTTTCTTGATGGCCTTTTCAACATTGTCTTTAGGGACGTTATTTTGTTTGGCTTTGAGCAGGGCGAGTTTTAGCGCAAAATTTGATTCGATTTCAGGACCACTGCGTTTTACCGCCATGGTCACTTCTCTTAGAACTTTTGTATAGTTTTGACATCTAGCTTGATCAGCAGCAGCTTTCTTTAACTTGATATTACTCCACTTTCGGCCCATGCATTTCCTCTATCGCAAAAGATGATTTTATTTTGTTTCGATACGACAGGTTGCCGTTGCCCAAGGGGCGAAGCTCGCAAAACCTGAGAAGACATTTCCTGTGATTGCTTGACCATAAGTTCCACTTAAGGTCTGACCAGAGGCCTGTCCAATTCTTCCATAAAGCACGAGGCTCCATGTTGATGGGTTGTCTTGATTGAGTGGTCTAAGATCAACTCTGCTCATTTCTTGGCCATAAACTTCCAGCGTATTATCGACGTAGGTAAGCTTCAATGGACGTCTATCAATTCCAAGCGTCGAGTAAGTCACTTGCTCAACCAATTGGTTATCAATATTCAAAGCGAGACGACTAAAGCCAAGTGGATTAATGAGGTTGCACTCCAGTGATTGGATTTCAACACTAGATGCAAAGCTGGCCCATGAGAGTGCAATAAAACTGATAAGATATTTCATGTAGACTCCTGAAGTGAAGTCATGGATATGTCATAAAAGAGGTCATAAAGCAAGATTTTGCATCGTGTCGTCAGGTTCTCTTTAGCAAGAGATCGAGGGTCTCAAGGATCTCTAAACGCTTAGTTTCAAAAGTCTTTAGTTGCTCGGGGGTCAAAGTTTGAACCAGCTCATTAAAAAAGAAGAGGTTTTTTTCAATTTGCGCTGAGTCAGGTGGCCTTTTCACCGACTCATCTAAAGCAGATTTCATGAGAGATGTTCGCTTTTCTAAGCTTTCCTGAAGCAGATAAATTTCTCTTAAAGCCTGCTGGGAACTCAATCGTCTTTGAAGTCTTGTTTGCGAAGGAGAACTTTCTGAATCAAAAACTTTGGTCAATAGTTCTTCTTGCGCAGGTGTTATTTCGCCAAAACAAAAAACAAGCATGCGACGAATCCCGTCAGTGGGTGTTTCGTCTTCTTTGATTTTTCGATTCTCTTTTTCCATGCTTGCGAAAAATTTTTGTTGCTGTTTTTCATCAAGCTGGCCCAGACTCTCAGCAAGAATCTGATTGAAGCTGGTTGCGACATTTAAATAGACTTGATTAATTGTTAAATAAGTCTCTTTAAGATTGGATTTTTTCCAATCGAACTCCGACATTAAGACGGAGAGCTTTAGGACTTTCTCCTTTTGCTCTGTTGCAAGAATCCATGCTTGTAACTTGTCCTTCAATTCAGATCTTTGAGCGAAATAGAGGTGAAGTTGACCGCCGAGTCTGAACGACACAATTTGCTCAAGATTATTAACAGCAACAGATTTGAAGGTGCAGCTGGCCAGAGTCAAAAGCAAAAAAAAGGCCAAGTAAGGGCTAAGTCTATTCATAGAATGAGGTTAACAAGTCTAAGGGGCGCGGGCGAGTGGAAAAGCTTTGTGTCTCAAATTTCTAGCTTCCGCTCTGCGTTTTTCAGACTCGTGCATTGTAGTCTCTACAGAAGCAAGTTATAACCTAGATGATTTTATAAAGGAGAAAAAAATGGAAGAATTACAAGCAGATAACCTAGGTGAAGTTTTAAAAGCCAATAAAAAAGTCCTTGTTCAGTATGGAGCTTCTTGGTGCGGCATTTGTCGTGTGATGAAGCCTAAAATTCAAAAGATGTCGGAAGAGTTTAAGACGGTTCATTTCGTCTATGCAGACGCCGAAAAATTCCCAGAGACAAGAGAGTTTGCAGAAGTCGCAAACTTGCCGACATTTGCAGGTTTCGTTGATGGCAAATTAATTAAGCAGGCGATGGGAAGCAAAATTGAAAACGTTCAGGAAATAGTCGATGAAATTGCCAGTCATTAAATCAGTTGTTCAATTTATTGAACAAAACGATGAAGATTATATTTTGGAAACACTTGAAGTGCTAGAGCATCTCTCTCAAGCTCAAGGCTTGAAAGATGAAGAAGTAGAAGTGATTGGTGAGCTGATTTCCAATATGTACGGCGGATTAGAAGTCATAAAAGAGATGAAAAATGGCACTCCTATGAAAGATGCTCTCAATGGTTTTATGAAAAGAGTTTTAGGAAGTATTGATAAGTAGTTTAAGGTCTCTCGTTGGGGAAGCCGGGTAGGTCGGGTAGAGAGATGAGGAGATTTCCTTCTGCGTAGTCTCCCACCTCGGCCTTGCCCCAGTCATAACAAGTCATACCTTCCCTTAGGCTCATATTTGGGCTTGTCCCCCGGACCAATACGCCGACTTGCTCGAAAGTTTCTTGGTGAAAAATCGGACCACCAGAGTTGACTGAAAAAGTATCTAGATTGTGCTTGAAACTAAGTCTCTCTTCTTCAACGGACAAGACAATTCCATCATCCACAAATTTTTGCAACAGACCCAGAGGATGGCCAATCATTGTGAGTTTTTCTCCAGGACTTAGTGTCCGTGGATTCAAGATCACGGGGTTGCGATCAGTGACTACTCGGTCTAGCTCGACCACGGCCAGATCTTCGGTGAATCCCAAATCAAATTCATGATAGAGAAGCGCGCGACAAAAAAAGACTTGTTCGTCAGAGACGAAATATGGGTCTTCGTTAAGTCCGCTGGCGTAATCAAAAACATAAGCATAGTTTTCACACTTGTGATTAATTTCATCTATACAATGACCGGCGGTAAGGATTTGATCATCTGAAATGAGTGAACCGCTACAATTAGCGACGATCCTTTGTTCACCAAAGGCAATATCTGAGCACATTCCCATTTGTTGTAGACTAAACCCACCGAGTTGGTAGCCCCCCTGAACTTTGGTCATGGCCTTAAGTGGAATGAGGGCCACCACAGATTTTGCGATTTCGCGCCATTCTTCCGGCGCATGAGTTCTCGCTTCGACTCGCGAATCATCACCAAATAGGCCGGCATAGCTGTTTAGGGAGACTATCAAGGAATAGATCATGCAAAATAAAGGGAACAGCTTCATCGTGGTAGTTTAGGCCATGCCTGATCCTGCACCAAGAGGGGGAGTAAAAACTACTCTAAGCTATCTTAGAAACCGTTAACTGGTAATTCGCGATGATGGTGTTGATAAACTCATCCCAATTGAAGGGTTTTTCAAAAACTCGGGTAACTCTCAACTCTCTTAGGGAGTCTTTAGAGATTGAGTTGAGGCCAGTAGAGACATAAATTGTCGTTTCTTGCGGTTGCTCACTCCTGATCAGCTCAAGCAGTTGCAGACCTCCGCCGCCCGGGATTTGAAGGTCGCAGATGATAATATTATAGGAGTTGGAGCCGAGGCAGGACTGGACGACCTCAAAACGATTGGCAATTTCAACGGACGCCTGATAACTTGAAAGCTCTTCTCGCAAAATGTCTGCAAGATCCGGTTCGTCTTCAATGATAAGTATCTTGGCGTTTTTTAGGGGATCTTTAATGAGCATAACTTCGTCCTCTATTTAAACTTCATTATAGGAGTTATTCGCAGCTTAATTACTGAATTTTAGGTGATTTTTTTTAAACTTATTAACAACTCCATGATATCCGTATGGTAGGAGTTTACCCTATGACAAAGGCTAGATAATGTTGCTTGATCCTCGAATTGAAGAATCGTCCAGCTTCCTCTGCGAGTTGGCGGTTTCGGAGTTAAGGCTTCAAAAAGACGGAGAACTCGACTGGTTTATCTTAATTCCAAAGCGTGCGAATTTGACTGAGTGGACAGACTTGACTTTGGATGAGCAGAGAGAGCTAACCTCAGAGATCGATTTTGCCTGCCGTCTTCTTAAGGCCCATGGCATAGTTCATAAGTTGAATATTGGTGCCCTTGGAAATATTGTTTCTCAATTGCATATCCATATTGTCGGTCGCCTTATCGCAGACAGGGCCTGGCCTGGACCTATTTGGGGAACGAAAACGGATAAGCAGATAACTTGTGAGCGAGAAAAATTTTGGCAAGAAAAAGCCGATGAGTTTAAAAAACAATTTTATAAGGTTGTCTAGATGAAACAAGACGGGAAAATTGTTTGGTCTTCCGATGGGGGAGATCAGCGCAAAGGGAAAGAAAAAGATCGCAAGCCAGAAAGGCTAGAGGCGAATGTTCAAAATGATAAAATCACTCTTCACCTGCGCAGGATGACGGCAGGAAAAGGTCGGGCCGTGATTGAAATAACTAATCTACCGGCCAACACAAAATGGTGTCAGGATTTAGCAGGGGAACTTAAGAAAAAACTTGGTGTTGGTGGCACATTTAAAAACCAGATGATTGAAATTCATCATGAAGATATGGCAAAGATCTCAGCAGTCCTTGAGAGCAAATCTTTAAAGTGGAAAAAAATTGGAGGCTGATCTCTGTCTACAATCTTATTTTGATAAATGGCAGCTGAAAGAGATCACAGACGGTGAGATGGCGCTGGCCTTTTTCTTGATTGCCCATAATGAAATTTATCCTCAAAAAAGACTGACAGCACTGATTGAGAAAAACCAACTTTCAGCGTCTTTACTCAAAACACTACAGTTCAAAAAAATTAAAAATAAGGCCCTTACTTGTTTAAGCAAATGGCTCTCTGGCGAGTGGGCTTGTTTATTGACAGAGAAAATTCTTTCGCCTGAAAGTATTTTGCACTTTCAAGCTAAAGGCTTGAGGCCAGTCACTATGAAACTTAAAAACCGCGAGAAATCAATTCTCCACCGAGAAAATGCGCTCGATTTTTTTTGTCATGACCTAGAACACGGTTATATGTTTTTTCACAATCCCGAGTGGACAAAAATGCAGTTAGAGTTTTTCCAGAAGATGGAGAAATCCCTCAAGGCAGGTGAGTGGGACGAGCTTTTGTTAGATGAAGAATTTAAGAAAAAGTTTCATTATGCCATCAGTGATATGAATACCCACCAAGCGCATTACCAGGCCTATCTCATGGCGATGATTCCGCCGGATCAAACACTTAAGTATCAAAATTTCTTTACCTAGACGACTTTAGCTTCTTAAGTTAGGTTAGCCCCATGAAAAGCCATATACCTCTAGACCCGATTGAGCGAGCGATTGAATTTAGCAATCAGGGGGGACTTATTGGGCTACCGACCGAAACGGTCTACGGTCTTGCGGCTCCCATCGATTCAGAGGAGCAGCTAAAAAAAATCTTCGAGATTAAAGAGCGTCCACTTTTTGATCCTTTGATCGTGCATATCCACGACACAAAACAGGCCCTTGATCTTTGTTTAGACTGGACGCCTCTGTGCGACTCTCTTGCAGAGAGTTTCTGGCCTGGACCTTTAACTTTGGTCCTTAAAAGAAATCCCAAAACAATTTCAAGCCTCATTACTGCAGGCTTAGAAACGGTGGGTGTTCGCTGCCCCTCTCATCCTGTTGCTCAAGATTTTTTGCGCAGGCTTGGGAAACCAGTGGCGGCTCCAAGTGCGAATAAATTCACCAAAACAAGTCCAACTAAAGCAAAAGATGTGACAGACGCCTTTCGCCCAGAAGACGTTTTTGTCTTAGATGGAGGAGAGTGTGAAGTTGGAGTTGAGTCAACCATTGTGCTGGTTGAAGAGATGAAGCTCACGATTCTCAGAAAAGGCATGATTACTTCCAATGAAATTTTGGAGCAAATGCAGCGAAAGCAAATTACCGTTGACGTCGTGTTTGATACTACG
Source organism: Bacteriovoracaceae bacterium UBA6166 (assembly GCA_002435795.1). Taxonomy (GTDB): domain Bacteria; phylum Bdellovibrionota; class Bacteriovoracia; order Bacteriovoracales; family Bacteriovoracaceae; genus UBA6166. Next base: position 86,044 of record DIUE01000020.1, read on the forward strand.
CCAATGGAAAAACAGATGACGGCACCGGGACAAATGGCAGCCCATTATCGCCCCGTTCATCCTGTGGTGATTGTGACAGAGAAAGATTTTCAAAGGCGTACCCAGGATATTTTGAAATCATTTGATTTGCAAAAGAGTGAATCTCTTGCACTTAGAACTCTTTCAAATCAAGCTTATTTGGCGGCAAGAGAGCTTTATGAAACACTAAAGCGTCCACTGATAGGACAAGAAAAGGTTTTAGTTCTTTGTCTTCCAGAGATTGAAAAAAATCAAAAAGAAATAGAAAAGTGGGAAGCGATTCTCGATCGTTTAAAAAAAGCCGCGATTCTTAGCTTTTTGCCTTAAAGATTGGTCTCTCCTCAAAACAAAGTTTTCCCAGATGGCCTTGGCGAAAATCATAGACGAGTAAAGTGGCCGAGCGTTCAAGATCGAATTCTCCACCCTTTTTCAAATGCCCTCTAAGCTTTGCAATCCTCTCAAGCTCTTGATGAGGAAATTCTGCGAACTCAGTTTGTTTATAGAAATTTAAATAATCTTGCGGACATTTTTTCTTGATGTGTTTGAGAATATGAAAGGCGACCGTTTGGGTATCAACCAAATCGTCTTTCAAGGCGTGAATAGCACAAAGACTTAAGCCTTGCTCATCGTTTCCAATCATTGGAGGCATAATTCCGGGTGTGTCCATCAACTCAATTCCAGGAGCGAGTGTGACCCATTGTTGATTTTGCGTAAGACCTGGCTTATCAGCTGCTTTTGCCGCCTTTTTTTTCATAAGATGGTTGATCAGCGTAGATTTTCCAGTATTAGGAAGACCCACAATCATCATTCGAAGCGAGGTGTTCACCGTATCTTTTGCACGGTTTTTCATCACCATATTACGGGCCTTAGGCATAAAAGCTTTTAATGAGCTTGAATCAAAAGAGTTGAGAAAGAGAAAAGGTTTTTCTTGCTCATCAAACCATGATTGCCATTTTTTCAGTGAGGCCTCGTCGACGAGGTTGGCTTTGTTTAAAACAATCAAATGATGTTTTTTACCAATCGCTTCTTGAAGAGCACTGTTGCCTGAGGTCAGCGGAACTCTTGCATCGCGGATCTCAACTACCAAATGAACTTTTGTGAGGCTTTTTTTGACTTCATTAAGGGCTTTGGCCATATGGCCTGGAAACCAATTGATCGTTCTTTTTTCAGAGTTTTCCGATGGCCCATCAATTCTCATGAGAGCCGACGCTTTTCTCTTAATTCAAGTTTTTCAAGATCTAAATTGACTGGGACCGCTGAACCAGACCAACGCAAAGTTTGGTAGCCGCCATTGCGTAGTTTTTCAGAAACAGTGTCCACATCGATCATGGAGTTGAAATTCATCTCAACAGTCATGAAAGCCAGTTTTAAAATAACTTCTTGGCGATCATGGCAGTCTTTAATAGTGATGGCCGGCTCTTTGCGCGACATCAAACGTGTTTCTTTACTTTGAATTTTAGAGAAGTAAGTAAGGTTGTGAGCTGCTTGTTCTTTGGCTTGATAATCTTGCGCTAAAGGAAGCACATCTTTATCGAAGCAGCTGGGGCAAAAAATTTCTTTCTCAAGGATCGCCGGAACTTTTTGCATCAGCGGGTAATCGGAGGCGGCGTTTTGCTGCAGACATTTTTTACAAATTCTGACTCCACACTGGTCGCAAGTATGGGTTGATTTAGGATTGAAACATGAGGCGCAGGGAGTTTTATTCATTTTGAGACATGTAGCACAATATGTCTTTGGCTGACAACCCTCGCTTTTTTCCTTTCCTCTGACCCAGAATTGTTTAAACTTAAGAAATAACAAAGGAATTCTATGAAAAAAACAATCTTTCTCGTTTTTAGTGGACTCTTATTTTCAAGTTTCGTGTGGGCCGGACCAGTTCCAAATGACCCATGCGGTGGGCTCAGAATGGGCTGTACACCTTGGATGAAAGATTTAATTGCTGATTTCCACGATGGGTCTGATCTTCTTCCTATGGTGGGCACATATCATGGGGCCTGTTATTACCACTCACATACATATGCCAACTCCCATGAACACTACGGTGCCCTTTATTTAGAAACAGATGCTGAGGGAACGATGTTTTTTAATGGAACTTTTAGTTTTTTCGCCAGACCAGATCGTTACGCAGACTGGAATTTAGAAAAAGCTCGAAGCTTGATTGCAAATCCTTTCCGTTACCCTATGGAGTCGTATGGTTTGTATTCTGTCGCCGATTTTTCTCATAGCGACGGCTTATGGAAATATTGGGTGAGCCAAAATCCTGAAACAAAAGAAATTTACTTGATCAGCTACTGGAGCTTTTTTACTCGTGGCTTTTGTCGATTTCAGCTTTCCGATACTGAGTAAATCATTTTACTCAATTATTTTAAGACCAATTGTCCAACTGAAACAATATTGAATGATGAACTTGTAGCAGTTAAACTCTAGGCACTTTTAAAAGGAGTGTTCTATGTTTCGTTTTCTAACTATTGCCTCTCTCTTTGGACTCATGAGCTGCGCTCATCAAGTCACTAATAAATCTGATCTTAAAAAAATTCTTAAAGCCGAACACAGAAGCGAAGAGAACCGTGCTCGCGATCAGTATAGAAATCCACTCGAAACTCTAAGTTTTTTTGAAGTTGGTCCTGAAATGAGCGTCGTTGAAATTTCTCCAGGAGGCGGTTGGTACACTGAAATCCTAGCGCCTTACCTCAAAGACAAGGGGCAACTGACACTTGCGATTAACTCTGACAAAACGACAAATGAGTACCGCCAAAAATTAAATAAAACGATCAGAGAGAAAATCACTTCTGCTCCAGATGTTTACGGCAATATTAAGTACTCTGTTTTTGAATTGCCAGAATTCACTGGACCTGTGGCAGCTGATAATTCGCAGGATCGTATTTTAACTTTTAGAAGCGCACACGGTTTTGTTCGTTCGGGTAAGATTAAGGAAGCTTTTGAATCATTTTATCGCGCTTTAAAACCAGGCGGAATTTTGGGACTTGTTCAGCATAGAGAAGCTGCAGGTGTTCCACAAGATCCGAAAGCAGTCAGTGGATATATGTCTGAAACCTTTATCATCGAGCAGGCGCTGGCCGCAGGATTTGTCCTAGATGGTAAATCAGAAATCAATGCCAACAAACTCGATACTCGCGATCACCCAAATGGCGTCTGGTCATTGCCACCGGCACTTCGTGAAGGGGACAAGGACAGAGAAAAATTTCTTAAAATTGGTGAAAGCGACCGTATGACTCTTAAATTTAAAAAACCACTTTAGTCGGTTTTGTTCGCCTAATAGGCCACTGTCTAGGTGGCCTATTTATCCAAATCAACTACTTAGCTCATACGATTGTTCTCATCCTTTCACTCAAGTTTGTCCGATAAGCTCTTATGATGAAGCTCTGGACGGCATTTATTCTCTCTCAATTACTCTGGCTCCAAGGGTGCAGCACTACGAGTAGTGTAAGCAGTCGGAGAAATCCATCACATTATTCGATGGAGTTGAACTGCTTTGAATTGATGAGAAATCTAGCGACTCCAGCTCCCAAAATTTGGCAGCGTATGAGTGCAGATCCAATGGTTGTCTATAAATATGATCGCCATTTTCGTTTTATGAATTTGAGTGAAGCTGAAGCAAACTGGATTAAGTCAAATTTTCTCGTTGTGAAAGACGATGATCAATTTATGCAGGGGCTTCGCAGTGGATTGCTTTTTTCTCGCACTCTTTCTGATAATCATCGTCCTCAGTTTTTAAACAAGTTTCCACTTTGGTTGAGAGATCAAACTCAAAACAAGCACCCAGAGCTGAGACGGTTTTTGCATCATTATAAAAAAGTTCAAAAATACGAAAATCAAATTTATAAAAAAGAGTACTCAAAGCTTGAAAAAGAGATTGAGCCTTTAAGAGTTTTACGAAGCAAAAAAATTGCGATGGAGAAGGCGAGAATCTTTGAACGAAATTATTACCGTTGTATGAATGCGGTCTCCGACCCAAAGCAAGTCACCGCGGAAGGGGCTAGACGGGCCAAAACGGTTGCGATGGCGATTACGTTTGGTGGTGGTGCTTCGGCTTTAATTACCTACGGTGCGACTAATTATGATCTGCCAAAAGATAAGGCTTGGTGGAGTGAGATTGCCTTTGTGATCGTTACGAGTATGGCGATGGGTTATGTAAATGCCCGCTGGATTTTGGCCAACCCAAAACTCAAAATGTGGACGCAGAAATTCCCTCTAGTTCTTGGTGCCGCTGCAATTCAGGATATAGGTGTGACAGCACTTTGGACTGAGCTTCTAGGAACGCCACCCCCAGGAGACGAAGAGATTCAAGCACTATTAAAAGATGAAAAATTTCAGGACTTATTACAAGAGATGGTTGCTTTCTTTGAGAAAGAAAATCTTTTTCAAAAACATCTTTCTATCCTTCAAGATTGGGTGAAGTTCTTAGAGCTCGCTGATAATGATAATGATAATGGTGAAGGAAGTGAAGAAAGCTGGGAACTGGATGAGACACAAGATCTGACGGATTTTGATCCAGAAGAACTTGATGAAGAATTCACTCGCGACTTAATCATTCAAGCGATGGCCGAATATGAGTATCACCAAGATAAGGGCCCTTTGAGTTTAGGCAGTGAAGACTACGACCGTTACGCCTTTCATAGAGGACTTGATTTAATTTACCAGCCAGCGTTTATTATTGCTTCAATGCTGATGTATAATACAATGTGTGCTACTCCTAACCCAAAACTTGGAGTGGTTAAAGCAATCGGTCTGTTTATGGCGATTAATATTGCGGCAGACGCTCTTTATTTCGTAGGTCGTAGAGGACTTATAAATCAGTGATGTTAAAGAAAATTGCGATCTTTCACAATCAGCTCTCCGATCAAAACTGGGTATGGTTTCCCTTCCTCTTTTTGAAACTTAAACCCCATCAAGCAATTGATTTTTTTCAATGGCTTCAAATGACAATTTGTTTTGGTGGATATTTTGCGGTTTTCTATTACGTGAAGCAATTTATTTTTGGAGAAGAAATCGATCTTTTATTGGGAGCTTTAAAAGGTTTGATCGGCTTTGGATTATGGTTTGCTTTTGTCACTAGAACATTTTGGAATATGCGGGCCCGTGAGTTGAGCGGGCCCGAGCAATAATCTATTCTTTCGTTTTAAGTTCAGCTTGATTTGCGCTGATAAAATCTAAAATTTCATCTTTTTTATCTAGGAGTCTTTCCCATTGTTCGCGGTACAAAGTTACTGGGAAGCGGCCCATACCGTAGACGGATAAAGCACCTTTTTGGCTCACCTTAAATGTCATATCTTTGGTTTTGGTCTTCTCGGCTTTAAGCTTTTCGTTTTCCGCTTTAAGCCTTGCTAGTTCTTGTTCCATGGATTCAGACATAATTTTCCCCTTATAAAGTTTACACCTCTATTAAATTCAAAAAAACTCTGCTCGTCCACATTATTTAGAGATTGCTAGGGGCAGTTTGATTGGTGCTTACAATAGCCTCGAAGAGACCTTGCCTGAGACATGAGATCGGCGTTATCGTGAGTCGGTACGGAGAGATTCGTCGCCTCTTCGCCCTCCCAGCCTGAATAGTGAGCGCTGCCATCGGCTTTGATCACCATATTCGACTCGCAGGTGCTATTTTGAAAGGCCGAGTAGTTGCTGTCGTTAAGGCATAGAATGGTTTCGCCATTTTTTTCTTGAACAGAGTAGACAGAAACGGCGTGAGAGACAAAAGAACTGTCTTTTTTGGCAAAAAGAATGGTGGGAGTAACGTGGAACTTCTCAATTCGCTCTCTGACGTCAGCAACGAACTTTTGAGAGCCACTTTTTTCCATGCTCTCTCCAACATTCATTACGGAACGCAGACCTTGATAGCTCATTGCATTTTTCGCCCAAGCATTGGGGATGACATCATCAAGTAAAAATTCTTGAATAATGGGGTGTTCACTGAATTCTCTGACACTTGTAAAGCCTGGAATCTCACGAACTTTATTTTGATGAATATCTTTGAGGATTTCTCTGTAGAAACCGGCCCATTCTCTACTACCAGCGGGGAAAGGTGCTTTTGCATTTGGTTTGAAGAATCCTAATCTGTTGAGACGTTGAGTTGTCGCTGTATGTCCCCAACAATACCCTTGAGTCATAGGATGACGAGAATCGGAGAAGACGGCCTTCTGGTTACGGAAGGCGAGTGAGTTTTGATAGAGGGGCTCTTTTTCGGGAGCGCTTTCAGGCCGCTGGAAAATTCCGTAATGATCGGGACAAAGTGTCTCACAGGGACACGTCGGACTAGGGCAATCCCCCCAAGCTCGGCAGCTACAGAGGGTATTTGTAATTCCAGTGACCATCTCAGTTAATCCGCCGCTGCCAATATTGGGATCGGCTGATTCCACACAGAGATTCAGAGTTTCTAGATTTGATTTCGTATCATTGTTGGCTTCGATTGTTCTTCTGCGATAGTTTTCGTGATTCTCGCCGGTGATCAGTCCTCCGACAGCTCGCAATCCATCGATTGGAAGAGTCAAAGCATTTTTCACAGCATGTCCTGTGCCCAGATAGTTTTGGTTACAACTGAAAGTGAGCAGGAGGAGTCCAATGGCTACAACCCATCTCATGGTTTGCCTCGCAAATCTTTTACCATTTCGAGAAGAGCACTCTCTTTGTTTGCTTGTGCTTTGAAGTAGCTTTCTAGTTCTTGAATGTTTTTTGAATCGACCTTTTTCGTTTTTTGATAATCCTGCAGGATGGAGCAGATCATCATCGAGTAGGAATAGATTTTTCCATATTTTTCAAAAGTTTCACTGCAGAGGAGTTGGTGATTTATGTCTTTTTTGGCCAAAGTTCTTAGAAGATCATATTGGACTTGTGCGATGATGCCAGCATCTTTTACGTGCATCGGGTTCATCAAGCTCAATGCCTTTTCATAATTTTTCGACTTTAGAGAATCATGGAAAACTTTCTCTCTCGCAGTGACGCCATAGAATCGATGAGAAAAATCTTTTGCCGTGAAATTCCCTTTTTCAATTTTCATCAAGGAATTTAGATATTCAGTTAGATCCGAATTGGTAAAATTGGGATTTACTTGCCAGTATTTTTTGAGGGCTTCTAAATTATTCTTGAATGAATCATCAGCTTTATTCTCTGATAACATGATGAGGTCAATATAAACTTGAGTTTTGTTCTCTTTGGTTTCTAATTGAATGGCCTTTTCTAGGTATTTAATGGATTGGTCACGAAACCCATGTAAAAGAAAATCCTGAGCGATATTGAGGTAAACTAAGTATTCTCTTTCAATGGATGGTTTTCCTGCTTTGAATTCTGCAAGCCACGCCGTTTCGATTTTTTGAATCTCTTCAGCACTCAAGTTCTCCGAACTATAAGCGCTGAATAGACCTAGAAAATAGAGGCCAACAATTTGAATTAGAACAGTTTTCACTTCATACCCTCAGCTGACTTATCGGTCGCTAAGGGTAATTTTTTAGTCTTCCATTTCCATGATATAGCGTCTTAACAGATCTAATTGCTCCAGTGTTAGAACAGGGCCTCCAATGGGCATTGAGCCTGATTCCACAATCGTGAAGAGGCGACTTTGCTCAGGTAATCCAGGCTTAATACGGGAGTTGACTCTCGGTTCATCACTGGCCCAGCCATGGCATCGAACGCATAAGGGAGTCAAGATCGCATCGTTGATCATTTGAAATGACACTTTTTCGTCTTCAACTGGAGTAATCACAGGTTCGATGACTCGAAATTGCAGGCTTTCATCACTTCCAGTTTCAATACATCCAGCGATTAAGATTAAGGGTAATAATAAAAGAAATTTTTTCATGGGAGACTCCTAAAATAAATTAATATAAATCTGTGTAAGTATCAAATTGTCTTTTCTCGAACCGGTGATCAATTGTTTGAAGTCAGATTGAAAGCTAATCGATTCTGTAAGCTTCAAGCTGGCACCAAAACCTCTGCTGCGTACCTTGTTTACAAATGGTCTCTCTCTTTCTAACCACTCGTGGGTTAGGTGAGGTGTAAACCACTCGAGAGTGTTCAGGTGCAGTCTGACGAGACGTGTATCCTGATTGAATTTAAGGCCTTTGTCCTTAACCTCCCGGCGATTTCTCATCATTTGTCCAAGCAGAGTAAAGGGACCAATATTGGTCTTTAAATGGAGAGCACCGACTTTTCGTTCAATCTCTTCTGTCGAGCCGATAAGGGTGCTCAAGCCTATAATAAGCGGTTCAAGTATTTGCCACTCGTGCTTTGTGGAAAAACCTCTTTCGCGATTACTTTCACTTTCTTGTCCATTTGGTAAGAAAGCCGTTAGAAAGTGTCGGTGTACCTCCCCTTCGTAAACTAGGCGAGCTTGAGTGGGTAGGTCTGTCAGCTTTTGTTTATTTTCAGATCTTACTAGTAGAGTGTGATCTTCCCACTTAAGTCCGAAGGCCAATTCATCACGGCCAATTTCAACCAGCCAATTATCATTGAAGATCGTCTGAACTAAAGCTTTACGAACGAAGTACTCGCTGAGTCCACCAAGCTCCTCAGCTGTCTGCTCAGAACCTCGTATCTTAGATTTTGGATCGGCACGAGCAATCGTAATCACTCCTTGAGTTGAATCTGTGACTTTCATTGCCATTAAATAATCTGTCTGCATCGGGAAAATACGATCTTTGCGAGAGTGGTCGATATGAGCGACTCGAACTTGAACTGCATGATCGAGCTTGCCATGGACTCTTAATGATTTTTTTAAGCTTCCTTCCTTATATTCACCAGATCGAAGAGACATAGCTCTCGCAATTCCTTTTCCGTAATCGGTCAAGAGTCCTGATCCCGTTGATTGAGTATGGCAAGCGAGACAAGAAAAATAGCCTTTCCCTGAGAGACGTTCATGGGCAAAGGTATTTGTTGTCAGTAGGCCAAGTAAGAGAAAGAGGGCTTTCATTATTAATTCCTCTCAAGCCTAAGTTTCACAAGAACTTGATCTTGAACTTTGACCCCTAAGTATGAAGGAGTTGTAATTTTTAGCTCTTCAAGAGAAAGTGGAAACTCTGCTGTGATTGATTGAAAATCTTTTTTGTGTTGAACTGGAATTTTCTGAACTGTCTCGATACCATTGATTTTAATTATTCCTTCAGCAAAACAATTCTCTTCAATGCATTTCAACTCGGCCGTAAATTCGAGAGGGCTATTTCCTAGGATTTGCTCTCTTAAGTGCTCATCCCTTAGTTCAACGCCGGTTTTAAATGACTGACTATCCAATTTGATTTGAATATTTTTGAGTTCTTTATCAGCTGTCGCAATTTGCGATTGTTGAATTTCTCCATCAAACTTAATCGCTCTCACGTTTGTCTTAACCTGAAAATCAATTGCGCCACTATAGGTGACTCCTGTCGCCGCTATTGTTGTTTGAGAAAAAAGAGCAAAACCCGCAAACCATAAAATTGTCTTCATCCGAACCTCCTTGGTGAATGTAGAATGCCCTGAGCTAGAACTTTAAGACACTTAGGCTTACTGAGAGTTTCTGGTGCAATTTGGTGCAATTTAGGGTAGGATCTGATAATGAAGAAAATCAGTGCTAAAGACTGGGTTCAGTCAGGGCAATACCTTGAATTAATTCAGGTTTATGAGAAAAGAACAAGCGAATGGAGCTCGATTGAGCGTTCATGGTTAGTAGGGGCGCTAAGTTTTCTCGGCCGTCTTGAGGAAGTTGAAGAGTCATTAAGGCAGATCGACTCGCCCTCTGAAGCTTATGAGAGAGGACGTTTTTATTATATTTTATTATTGATCCGACTCTCTAGATACGAACAGGCGCAAATTGAGTTAGATGCCATTGAAAGAAAAAAAACAAAAACTTTTTTTAATTTTCAATCACTGGGTTTTTCTTGTTATTTCTCTGGTGATTTGGAGAAAGCTTCTCTTTACGGAAAAGAGGCTTTGCAAAGCGCTGGGGACGAATACGAGACATTTCTTGCGATGGACTTACTTGGCCACACTCTTGTCCAACGTGGCCAGTTTCACCAAGGTTTAGATTATCTTTCTAAGGCCCGCGAGCACGCTTTGAAGAAAAAACTCCTCGGTCAAGCGGAGGCTTCGCGAGTTGCGATCCTTGGCTACAAAGCTGAATTTGGGTTTGAACTCAATGAAACCCGCCAACTAATGGACGAGTTTATTTTAAATCCTACCACTCAAGATTTTTATTCACTCTCATCGTTATTGCTCGACCGTGCTCGCAGTTTTCTTATCGATGGTCAAATTGAAGCAGCAGAAAAACTGGCCCAAAAAGCCGCTCTCGCTATTTATCGCTCGCGAAATCAAAGGCAGTCACTTTTGCTGAACCTACTGCGAGCAAGAATTCTTGCCTTGAGAGGGGATTATCTAGGAGCATTCCCATTAGTTGATACAGTGATTAAGCTGTGTCATCCCAAATATGATCATCAATTTAAATTAAAGGCCCTTGGTTTAAAAAGCGAACTTTTTTCTGATCTTGAAAATCACCCGTGGACTATTGATTTAGGGATAAAAGACTTGGCCCTTGCTCGTGCTGAGGTAGACCGGGAGATATTGGAACTGACGAAAAATTTTCCACGTTATGTTTCCGTTAGGCTTTTACAACGAAAAATTCCAGATCAGATTGCAATTATAGATGCTTCTATTGATCAGTATTCAGATGATATTGGCGAATCACTCGATAAAATTGAAAAAATAACAAACTTAAAAAAAGGGCAACAGGCAGCAGAGCTAGTCTTGTTTCAAGAGCTGATCCAAAAGGGTCTTTCTGGTTTAATCGCAAGACTTCCAAGCTTAAAATCCTTACGTCGTTATCTTATTTTTGACTGGCTGACTTCCGGTGGGATCGTCGTCGTTCAAGAGTCAGAGGTTTATATTCAACAAGAGGGTTTTTCTCCGCTTTTAAAAAAACTTCTTTGGCTCCTCTCTCAAGAAGCGCAGAGTAAGGTGCAATTAGTGAGCAATCTCTACGGATATCAATATGATCCCCTGATTCACGATCCATTGGTTTATTCATTGCTTAGTCGTTTGCGAAAATTATTAGGGCCATTTAGCCAACTTTTAGTCGTAGATGAAGAAGGATATCGATTCGATGCTAAAACTGTCTTTATAAGGCGTGAAAAGCGTCAGATGGATCAAAGCATACATCCTCAAACAGTGGAGCTTGAAAGCGAGGCGAGTGAATATACCGTTTTAAATTCGCGACAATTAGATCTTTTAGATGAGTTTCAGAGTGGACTCAGGAAAGTCATAACTCCAGGGGCTTACCGCGAGCTTTTTTCTGTCTCAAGAATGACCGCAACACGTGATTTAGGTGAGTTATGTGATAAGGGCTATCTTGTCGCCTTTGGAAAGGCTAGAGGAATTTCATATAGAAGAGCACGAGCTTGATTCTTACTAGAAAACCGTGCTAAAAATTTTGCAAGAGGTATTTATGAAATTATTCATCATGAGTTTAGTTCTTTTTTCATTTCAATCGATGGCAATTGAACCCCTCTATTATGTGCCTGTTGAATCGGATGAATTAAAACCATTTGCTCTAATGCCGATGGCGAGTGCCAGTATTGTAAATAATAGTGAAGACAGAAGACGAATGCGCTTAACTTATTCCCTACCAAGTGAACTCACTGGTGAAGATCTTATCTTCTTTGATTTTAAAGTAGAGGTAGATGACAAATTAAAAGGTGATGTCGAGTGTTCTGAAACTTTGCCATACCCGGCAGACCTCGTTCTTGGTTTTACACCATCCATGATTTGCAAAATTGATTATGATAAGAAATTGTCTGAGATCCTAAAAAATCGCAATATCTCTTTTGATCAATTTGCGGAAGTTCGTTTTCCTGCGGAAGAGCTTCTTCAGCGAAAAGACCTACGCCGGACCTTTATTGGTGACCCGGTCGGCCTAATCTTTTTTCCTTAACTAGATCTGAAATTCTTGTCCCTCTTTTGGGATAAGAATTTCGGCTTCAACTTGCTGTCTCAATTTATCTTTCAATGATTCAATGGCACTAGTTTCTCCGTGGTTCAAGAAAATTTTCTTAGGCGGCACACCTGCGGATTTTACCCAACTTATAAGTTCCTTCGAGTCTGCGTGGGCAGACATTGAGTCTACAACTGAAACCCTGGCGTTGACTTGTACGAATTCCCCATGAATTTTCACGCTTTGCTCTCCAGCGATAAGCTTTGCCCCGCGGGTTCCCCCAGCTTGATAGCCAGAAAAAAGGACCGTTGAGTTTGAGTCGGGAAGAAGTCTTCTCAGATGGTGGAGTACCCGACCTCCAGTCGCCATACCACTTGCTGAAACAATGATTTTCGAGCCTTTAGTCGTGGCAATATTCATTGAATCTTGCTGAGTTCTGGCGTGAATGACCTTATCAAAAATAAGCTGGCAGCTTTTTTGATTCATTTTATGTTCTTGATGATAGGTGCAAAAAATTTCTGAGGCGTTAATCGCCATTGGACTGTCCATATAAATGGGAATCCTCGGAACGATATTCTGATTCATCAATGTCACAATATGGTAAAGCACTTTTTGAGTTCTTCCCACTGCAAATGCAGGAATCAATAGATCTCCACCACGAGCGATGGTTTCAAGAATTTCTCTCGCGAGTGAAACCTCGGGATGTTCTTTCGAGTGGACTCGATTTCCATAGGTGGATTCAAGCACTAGAGCATCGGCGTATTTTAACGGGGCAGGTGGATTCATAACATCGTCATCTTGTCGTCCGAGATCTCCTGAAAAACAAATTGATTTTTTAGAAGAACTAAAATGAACAAAGGCCGAGCCGATGATATGACCCGCAGGAGAAAATTCGATATAGGTGTTTGGAGCAATTTCTCTTTTTAGATTAAAAGGAACGACACGAATCAGTTCAAGTGTGGTTTGAACGTCTTCTGTCGTGTAAAGCGGTTTAGCAGGCTTGTGTTTTGAAAACCCTTTGCGGTTTGCATACTGTGCGTCTTCTTCTTGAATTTTTGCGCTATCAAGTAAGAGGATTTTGAGAAGTTGGGCCGTTCCGGGAGTGCAGTAAACCGGACCTTTAAAACCCCTTACGACTAAAGCCGGTAGATAGCCTGAGTGATCAAGATGGGCGTGAGTGAGAATGACGGCATCAACCTCATTGGCCTTAATTGAAAGGGCTTCCCAGTTCTTCAGTCGAAGGTTTTTATAGCCCTGAAAAAGACCGCAATCGACTAGGAACTTTTTGTTATCATGACTGATAAGTGTTTTTGAACCTGTGACGGTTTCACTTGCCCCTAGGAATTGGATTTTCATTAAAAGGCCCCTTGATTGGTTTAGAATTTGTGTCCTTTCTAAAGATAGACTATTCTTTTTCGTATGGAAATGATTGGTGGAATAGGTTTTTTTCTCTTAGGCATGATGCTCTTGACGGAAGGCATTCAGTCGTTGACGAGTGACCGTTTTTCTCGGTTTATCTCAAAAATCACGCGCTCAAAATGGCATGGTCTTTTTTCAGGAGCAGTGGTCACCGCTTTGTTGCAGTCATCCAGTGCCACCACATTACTTGTCATAGGTTTTGTTAATGCAGGTCTGGTTTCTTTTTCTCATTCCGTTGGTTTGATTTTCGGAGCTAATTTAGGAACAACGATAACATCTTGGTTCATTTCTCTCGTTGGCTTTAATTTCAGTATTAAATCCATTGCCTTACCTTTAATTGGTATCGGTGTCTTCCTAAAATTCACTAAAGGCAAATGGAGAGGACCGGTTGGGATGGCCCTTTGTGGTTTTGGTTTGATTTTTTTTGGAATTGATTTTTTGCAATTGGGGATGTCGAAATACTCTGCTTTTCTTGATTTTACGAGTATTAGCACAATTGGAATCTTTAATAAATTCCTATTGATCTCTTTCGGTTTCCTGATGAGCGTGGTCTTACAATCTTCTAGTGCGGCCATCGCTACAACTTTAGTTGCTGTCCATAGTGGATCAATCAATTTAGAAACGGCTTGTTTTTTAGTCATAGGTCAAAATGTAGGAACAACATTATCTGCAATTCTTGGATCAATCGGGGCCAGTATTAATGCACGTCGAACAGCGTGGCTCCATGTGATTTTTAATATTATAGCCAGTCTATCGGCGCTCTTTATCCTACCTCTCTATCTAATTGTCTTTAATTCGTGGGGACGCAGTTTTTTTGCCGTAGATGAAGCCATTGGTTTGAGTTTTTTTCAAACACTAATTCAACTGTTGGGGATTGTTATTCTGTTTCCTTTTAGTGAAAGCCTCGCAGATCTTATTATTAGATGGAATAAATCATTTCCTGTCACTGCAACGAAAAGTTTAGTGAGGGAACTTAGTATTAAGGAGATTACGGGGACTGAGGTGGCCTTAGAGATTATGCTGAAGAAGTTGGGAGAGTCGCTTGTTTTACTGACAAATAAAAACTACAGAGAGAATTTTTTGAAATCCTCACCTGAATTCTTGAATCATTGCTATCTCTACATAAGTAAAATGGAGTTCAATGACAAACAGAATGATATTAGATTTGAGCTGCTTAGAGCTTTGGAAAACATTAGAAATTTAACATTGGTAGAAGTTGATAGCGAGTCTCTTGAGAGATTAAACAATCTTGTTGAGGTGAATGCTCTACAGCAGAAGATGATTTTGAATCAACAGCTGATGGTAAAAGCCATTGAAAATTTTTCTGAGTACTTCCCGGATGGATCTTTTGAGACTGAACAAGGGCAAATCTATAGGGATTACCAAGCGCTTCGAATTGAACTTCTGAGAATTTCTGTAGAGAAATATCTTGATCATCAAACGCTAAGTCTCTATTTTGATACACTTAAAAACTTACTTTCCTACCATCAATACTTAGCGAGAGTTTTTCAACATCTCGTTGAAGTTCAAAAACTTAAAGATCAGTTTTATGTTTCAGACCTCGCGCAAAAAGATGCACCTCTCGAGGTCCATTGAGTTCAATTCCCTTGAGTTCATTTCCTTCCATGTCCCGTGGAGTGAGGGTCAATAAGCCCTTTGTCATACTTTCAAGTCTTGGAAAATAATTTGCCACAAGTGAATTGGTCGCAACCGGCATAAGTTCTGGCCAGTCTTTATACTCAAGGTTGCGCCAACGCAGATTTTTAATTTCATAGAAATAGGGAACTCTGATCCATGGAACTTCATAAGTCAGATCATCTGAGAAAACGGGGTTGAAGACTCTGGAAACTCTTCGGTATAAGAAGAGAAAACGGATCAGCTTGCGGGCATCTTTTTTCGTTACATAAAATCTTGCCGTCTGTGCTCCGTAGAGTTCATCTCCAGGTGCTGCCATGGGAAGGACTCTGAATAAGTCGCTGAGAAAAATGGGAGTCTTAGGTTCTGGTGCTTCAAGGCCTGAGCGCACGAGAGCTTGAGAGCTGAAATAAAACGCTAGATCCTGTTTTGTTACTTGCTCGAATTCCTTTTTAACATAGCTCATTACTTCTCGTGCCCACTCCGGGTTTCTAATCTTAGAGGAGTCTAATCTGGTTATTTCTGTTGAACTTAAAAAATCATCAAAGGGTTTTTCAGCTCCAAGTTTCGCATCAACTGCCTGTTGATATTTTTTGATACGCTCAGACCAACCTAAATGGATAGGGCTTTGTTCATTAATGGCAATAAGATGGTCGCCATTTTTTGTGAGTAAGTTCAATTTGTCTTTTTCAAAGTTCAGCTCAAGCTTACCGAGATACTGACCATAGCAACCAGCTTGCGAAATCCAAGCTCCATTATGATAGAGCACTTCGGGATAGGCGAGATGGGTATGGCCACCGATAAAAAGATTCACCCCTTTAAGCAGGGAGACGAGCTTCTTATCTTCTGGTGCTCCACCGTGCATGACAATCGTTACCCATTTGATCCCTTCTTCTTTTTTTAGACGATCAATTAATTCCTGAACAAATTGAGCGAGGCCGTCCCAGTCGACTTTCATTTTTTGATCATTAAAACCGATAAATTGCGCTTGATCTCGAAGGGGGGCACTAACTCTTGCGGCGTCTGGTCCTTGAAGACCTAAGAGAAGCATTTTACCGCCCTTTGTTTCGACAATATGATAAGGCTTGATAAATTTTTTGAGCGGATGTTGTTCTGGCAAAAGAATATTGGTTGAACTTAAAACAGTTTTTTGATGTTCCTTTTTCTTTGCCGATTTTTCGAGCATAGTCAGCAATCCAGCTTCACCAGCATCAAATTCATGATTACCAAGTGTGACAAAATCATAGGCATTCTCGTGCAGGAAATCTAATTCAGGAACGTCATCTCGATTGCTATCAGGTCCGAGTAATTGGAAAAGAGTCCCGCCGTAGAAATCACCGGCGTCTACCAAGAGAACTTGCGCCCCCCGTGCTTCTGCTGCTTGACGTTCTCTTTCGATAACGGCTGCCAGACGGGCAAAATGCCCTTGAAGAGTTTTTCTCTGTTCAAGCTCAATGGCATTGGAATCAGGTCCGGTTCCAGTGAACATAGAATGCAAATCATTTGTATGAAGAACAACGATGTCTTGAGCGAGAAGAGTAGAGGGGAATATTAAGGAGAAAAAGAGCGAGATAATTATTTTTTTCATCTCTTGATTTTAAACGCGCTAAGAACTGATTGAGAAGACTAAATCTGTGGTTCTCCAAGAAGGATTGCGCCATCAAAATAGGGAGAGAGTTCAGAAGATTTAAAGACAAGGTTGCGATAGGGGCTTAAGGCCTTTCTCATCTCTGGTATGACCGATTTCTCACGGTAGGAGAAGAAAAGGTAAGATTCTGTTTTAAGGTCTGGCCTATCTTTTTTTAGGATTTCACTTATGGTCAAGGCCTCTTGAGTGTCAAAACTTTGAAAACCGTGCAGACGTCCAGTGTAGACAATGATTTTTTTGTTAGGATTTGATTTGAGATTTTTTTGTAGAGTTCTTGCCATGATTCTATCTCTTTCAATCAAATTGTCTGAAAAATTCAGATGAGTTGTGTTCTGTCGATCATCAAGGGCCAATAATTTTAGATTTAACTCTCTGGCAGTTTGAAAGATGGCCAAATAACCAGCAGAGGAGTAATTCCAATTCTTTTTTAAGATGACTTCTAATTCTTCTATTGAAAGTTCACCCTGATTGAACTGATCGAGATAAAATTGGTCTTCATGATTAAACATTTCTAAGGCAATTGCCTCAAACTGATTTTTCTTAAAAATCGGAAGAAGATTTGCCAATGAAAACTGAATCTCTTGATTGATATGCCTTTCACCTAAAAAAACTAATTGTGCAGTGGTATTAGAAAAATATTCCTCTACGGCTGAGAGGTTTGAGGAATTTTTAAATGAGCTAATAAGCTCACATAGGAGCACTGGCTTTTCACAATGCTCTATTGCTCTTTTCACTTGATTTGGAGTGGCAAGAACTTCAATTCCTGTCAGATAAATAGCTTGTGCGGAACGTGGGTAGAGTAGATGATTTTCAGGTAAAATCTGTGCCCAAGTTGGACTAATTTTTAAAAGAGCGAGAACCAAAAATGGGATGAGGCCACTCATGAGTTGACGTTTCATTTTGAGACCTTAGCATAGACTAAGAAGACAAGGCTTCGTTTTGTAAATTCTGTTGGGAGTGTTGAAAAAATGAACATCGTTAACGTACTGAAAATGCTTATATTTATTCCCATCTTTGGGGCGTGCGCTCTAAGTGAAAATCTGAGTTGCCAAACACAGCGCCAAGCGAGTTTTGACATAGGTTCTGGTTCGACGAAATTCATGTTGGCGGAAATTTCTCCCTGTGAAAAAAATCAAGTGAAAATCCTTATCGATGATTCTGAACCAGTTCCCTACGCCCAAGATTTGGCCGGCAGAGGAGATCGCAAATTTGGAAAGGAAATCATTCTCAGAGGAGAAAAGACGATCGAGAGCTTTATAGACAGGGCCAAGTCCCAAGGGGATTTTCACATACGTGCCGTCGCGACCCAAGCTTTTAGAGAAGCTAGTAATGGAAAAGATATTATTGAGAAATGGCAGCAGAAATACACGGGGGATTGGAAAGTGATCTCGCAGGATCAAGAAGCTCAGCTGGCGTATTCTTTTGTCGAGAAAAAAACGGCAACGATGAATCGATTGCTTGTTTGGGATATTGGAGGAGGAAGCCAGCAATTGGTTTGGCGAAAGGATCAGCAAGGCAGTAAAATGCAAAGACAAAAATCCACACTGGCCTCCGTCAGTTTTAAGAACTCAGTGATGAAGCACTTAAAACGTGATGCAGATTTGCAGTCTCCGAATCCTCTGACTCTCTACGAACAAAATAAAGTGTTGCAATTGGCGCTTGATCTTATTGCGAAGGAAAAAAATCACGATCTAAAAAACTGGCTCTCTCATCCAGCAAAAATTGTAGGGATTGGTGGAGTTCACGGTGGGAGTTTAAAGAATCAGTTAGGATTGAGAGAGGGCGAGAGAATTACTCAAGATGAAATTCGTCATTTACTTTTACGTAAACAAAATTATACGGATGAGCAGATCGGTGGTGCGTATGCCAGCACAGAGATCACAAATCTTATCTTAGTGCTTGCAATGATGATGACTTATGAGATCGCAGACTATGAAGTCATGGGGGCGAGTCTAACTGAGGCTTTAATAGTGGAGAGCATGAGGTAAAATTGGCTCGGTGATGAAAGTGATCTCGAGAAACGCTATAATTATGGGATGATAATGCTAAATAAAATTCTAGTGATTTTTCTTTTTTCCCTCTCATTAAGCGTTCAGGCCAAAGAGACGCGCTTTCACTGGCAACCAATTATTGGTCTTGAGAGAGTTCAGAAAATTGAACCGGCCGGGGAAACGAAGGACCGTTTTATTTACGGACTTAGAATGAATTACGGGATGCCAATTCTTTCAGCAGAGTTTGAAATTACACAAGGCAAAGACACAGAGAATTTTTCTGATCGCAACCTAACGATTAAGGAATCAACAACCAACCTTATGTTAGGGGTTAGGTCATCTTACCAGCTTGGGCAATCGTTATATTTTTATTTGCGCGGTGGTGCTCATGGCAGAAGAAATGAGCGAGAGAGAATTGAAAATGACGTCTCGACTGAAACAACTCCGGCCGTTTACCTCAATCCTTATGCCGGAACTGGGCTCTCGATTCATGTGCTTGAAATGCTCTCGATTAATGCCGGTGTAACTGTGATTTTCACCGGCCAGCCTCGTGGCAGCGAGCGAGAATATCAAACGTCTCTAGGTTTTACGCTTAAAGTCTTCTAGAGACGGTACCAGTTAAAAGTTTCAATAGGCGATAAGCTTTTTCAGTGGTGACTGCGAGGTTTGCGCTTGTTCTTGAATTGTATTCCAGAGGAATATTTAAGAGACGAGAGACGCTAATCATATAATTCATTTCGGCAATATTTACTCCGATGATAATTGTCTTTTGACCTTGAAACGCGATCATAGGGCCTCCACTAGAACCTGGTCGCATATCACAATCATGGCCCATTAATCTTTGATCCCCTTCACCTTTAATCAATTCTTTTAAAAAACAGCCAACATGAACTCCCGCAGTTTGGGCATTTAAAAAATCACCTGAGTAGCCAGGGAGTGTGACGATTTGAGGACCGTAGATATCAATTAATGAGCCGTTGCTATTAGCAATCGATAGGGTGCCGTAATATTCACCGAGAGGACTATCAAGTCTTGCGAGGGCAAAATCATTCCAAGGTTCGGCTTTTGGATTTCGTGTTCCGTACCAAATATTGACGATTCTTGCCGTGTGAATAGATTGACCATTTTGAAAGCTTGGAGAAAAGGTTTTAAGTGCAGTGATTTCAGCTCCGGAGCCATTTTCAAGGAAACAATGAGCTGCCGTCAGGATAATATCTTTAGCGACTAATGTGCCCGTACAAATCCCGCTTGTACCGATTTGAATTCTGCCAATCGCAGACCATGGAAGCTGATTATTCATCATTGGGACGCGATCATCAGAACCAATAATATTGGCAGATAAGCTTTGGCACAAAGAAACTAAAACTAAGCAGGCGCTTAAAAAATACTTTACCGACATAAAATCCCTCGTGCCCGATTATGACACTAACTCGACTTTGGTGTGAGGGTGGAGGTAAAAATAATAGACCTATTCTACAGAATAAAGCCTATTGAGTAGGGCCATATATTCAGGAACTTCAGTCCAAAGTTTGGACTCAGTAAATTCTTTTGAGCGTAGATTAAATTGTTCGATTGAGCTTGGAAGCCAAATGCCTAGACCACGAAAAAAGCCTAACCAATAATTCTCTGAAGAGCGAGTGGATGCGTTGATATAGAGATCTCCATAGCTGGCAGAAATCATGGTTTGATGAAGTCCCGTAAGTGTGAAATCGATCATCTCTCTAAGTTTTAACGCTGCCGGAGTTTCATAACCCTCTCGTTGGAATTCTAGCCAGAGTAGTCTCTTAAGGCCGCCTAAAAAAATCCCGAGATCCCGAGTTTCTCCCTCGAAAACTTCAGAGTTTTCAAGCAAGAACTGAAGTTCAAATATTCTAAAATCATCTTCGGCCAGATAGTTTAAAAGTCTTTGGCCAAGATGATTCAGCGTTGGGAGAAATTGGTATTTGAGTTCGTGAAGATTGAGAGATGAAAGAGTGTAAGTCTCAAGTGAGCTATGACCATAACCCTGACGGTAAATCTCTCCCGCTTGCACCGGAAGCTCCATCGCCAATTGGTATGGAGTAGTCTTGAGATTGAGCTGGTCGAGCAAATGCCTATAGGGAAGACCTAAATAATCTTGAATTTGAGTGGAACCCAAGAGAAATTGAGCAGAGTCGCTGAGCTCTGTTGCCACTTCAAGTGTCTGCATTAAGCAGGCGTCCATGGCCAAGAGATCAATTTTTCTGCCTTTATGAGATTGATTTTGAACACGTTTAAAAATGGCCGCAAGAGTTGGAAGATCGATATAAGAAAGCTCAGAATAATCAAAAGCGATTCCACCCATTACTTTCTCTCCTGGATAGGTGGACTCAGGGATCGTCATTTCGAGGTCGATCTTGCTCATTTCGGCAAGCAGACCGCTCGGTCTAGACGACCATTCAGCGGGCCCCATATTATCCCTAGGCGCTGCCGTTTGCGTTCCAATAAAGCCTTCGCCGTGCCCCCAAATTACGACCATGGTGTGTTCGCTTGGGTACTCTGCAAGACCAAAATTGAGAAAATTTTCAAACCTGATACTTTGATCTTTTATGGCGCCGGGCCCAACTTCCGGGAGAAGCTGGATGACGGGCGAATGAATTGAGCTTTCATTTTTTTGTTCGAAATCAGAAAGTTTGAGTGCAGTTTTTGCTTCTAGATCTGTTTGAAAAATATGCAGCCTTCGAAGTCCTGTCTGCTCACGAGTATCAAGCTCAACAATGACGTCAACATGTTCAGTGCTAGCGCCTAAATTCAGCGCTCCACTGATTTTATGTTCCATCTCATAAATATCCCATAGGGAATAGGGAGACAGGTCATTGTCGGCCGCCATATAAATCAGAAGTGTCCACTTCCGTTTACATTCATTGCGCTTAAGTTTTTCTTTATAGAGTTGATAGTCTTCTGAGAAATCATAACGAATGGTTTGGTCACAAGTTGGGAGAGAAGCAAAAACAAAAGGGCCCTCGAAAGAGGACCCAATGAAAATGAAAATGAAAAGAAACCAAAAGTTCTTCATTGAAAGAATTACTCTCTTGAAAGCTCAATCAGTGATTCTACAATTCCTGGAAGTGGCAATCCACTCGCAGATGATTGAGGAGCAAAACGAGCCGCTCCATTTAATTTTTGTTCAAGTGTCGTTCCTGTTAGAGCACGATCAAAAGCAGTCCGGATTTTTTCACCTGGCACTGGAACCCAAATAAAATCAGGATGCGCATTTCCATACCATTCACCACCGATGATCACACCGTTATCATCAAGTTCAAGATCGTAGCGGTATGTAACGGAGTTGATAGCATCGTAGCGTTCAGCATCTGTCTTGCGAATTGATGGTGCTGTTTCTGTCATATATTCAACTCTCATTTCAACACCAACGATTTTTGTCGCTCGTGGATCACGATATTTTGAAAACTGATCTCTCTTAAAGGCGTCCATGTCAATTTGAGCAGCGGTGAAGCTTTCAGCAGTACTACCAGTCTGTGGATTAAAATAGCGGTAGCTATAACCATATACTGGGTGATTCCAAACTTCGTAGTCAAAGGTGGCGTCCATCACCATACTTCTTTGAGCGATACCGATTTGGTTCACGATCGCCAAATGCCATGTTCCAGGATTTGTATCAAAACATTCTTGATCGAGTACTCGACCGTTTGCTGGATCTTTTTTGGGTTCTTTTTCGTTACAACGTCCACCAATAAAATTGGAATTATAACGTCCTTTTGTCCACATAAGTGAAGCCAAAGATTTCATCTCAGATGGATTAAAAGGAATTTCTAGTTCGCCTGTGATATCCTTCACCACAATGCTTTTTTCTGGTCTGTTTTGCATAATGGAAGCAGCCGCCCAACCATCACAGATTCCCATCCAGCTTTCGACTTTACCAAAGCGATCATAATAATATTTTCCCTCGTTCCACATGGCCTTCGTGAGAGTCATGTTTTTGTCCCCAACGAGAAGATCGTATTTTTCAGATGGAGAAAGAAGAGCGATGCGATTTTCTAAGACATAATTTTCAGCAGGATTTTTTTGAGCGTACTCGTAATTTGAAAGCCAATTATGAGTATTAGGGAAACTTCTGTCAGCAAAACGCGCACCAAGAACACCTTTAGACATGGCCCAGTAATCATCTGACCATGGAGTTTTTGGAAGATTTGCAGAAGTTAAATTTTTTGCTTCAATATCACCAAGTGAACGAAGCATTGTTGAGCGATTATCAACAAGGTTTTCAGCGCGATCATTTGAGCGGATTCCAGCTCTACCTTCAAGCTTTAGAAATCTCTGACGGTACTGATCCTTCTGAACAATGAACTCATTTTCAGACTGTGAATTTTGATCAAAAAGTGGTGCTAGTCTTTTGGTTTTTGGTGGCAGCTTATCCATCACCTCGACAGGGTTTTGATAAAAATGCTGTAAAAAAGCCGAGAGATCGACCTTTTGGTACTCTTCTTTAGTTTCTTCAGCGTAGAGACTGAAATGAGAAACAACCATTAAGGCGATCAAGGTTGAACGGGTTTTCATAGAGAGCTCCGGGGAGTTAAGTGTTTTTGACTATTTATCATGAAGCCTGATGAGGCCCTCAGATAAGAACGCCGCTCTAAAAATATTACCCGATCAGCAAACAGGGGTGATTTGCGCTTTTTCCTTTATAAAATTTACCCATCTTCACCTATGGTTTTAGAAATGGGTTATTTTTATGCATCGCAACAAAAGAAGGTCAATGCTATGAAAATAATTATGCTCCTCACTCTATTGCTGAACGTGTCTCCTTTAGCAGCCGCTAATGATAACGAGCACCTAAAGCTTATTGTGGGCGATTTAGACTGGATGAATGTCAAAGACCTTGATCAAAAGGACGTGAGAAGACAGTCGGCCAGCCCTGTTGCGGATCTTGGTTTGAAAAAACTCATTATTGCCCGTTCGAGATGTACGGGTTTTTTGATTAACGAAGATACATTAATGACAAACGAGCATTGTGTTCCTAAGTCTTCAAGGGCGAGGGGCTTGTTGGCGTCTTTTCGTTATGAGACGGGACTTGCTGGCGAAAACAAACAATCTATTGAATGCTCAGAGTATATTGGTTCGAATAAAGGCCTTGATTATGCCTTAGTTCGTTGCACAGGAAAACCGGGACTCCGTTTTGGTCACGTGACTTTATCTCGTGAAGATGTTTTGCATAACGAAGAGATTTATGTTGTTCATCAGAATTGTGATTTCAATAAAGTTCCAAGATGCGCTTGGATTAAAAAGCTCTCTCCTGGTATTGCTCAAGATTATACAGGTGCTGAAATTGCCCATACGGCCGATACGCTCGGCGGTTCATCTGGGGCTCCAGTGTTTCATGCTGAGACTCATGAAGTTGTCGGACTTCATAGAGCTGGTCAGGTGATAGACAATGGAAAGAATAATCGCAATTACGCTGTGAAAATGCGTTTAATCATCGATGATATTGAAAAGCGATTTCCTAGAGTGCACTTACCCTAGGCTTTCGTCTTCTGACCTTAACTTGCACATAGTATTTTGAAAGCGCGAATTTCTCACCGGTTTCACCACTGAGTGCAATCAACCAAGACATGGTGACGAGCACTGGATTGGTTTGCCAGTAGGCAAGTGTGGCGAGGATGGCGACGAGAATTCTTGGAGCAAAAAACCAGCCGAGCCACCAGAAAACGCCCCCAAATGGGACGGAAGAGAAAAGCAAAGTGAGGCGCGGGAACGTGGTGATGAAAAGGAGAAAAAAGACTCCCCTGACATCCCAGTAGTCTGTGTGACCTAAGCTCACTCCAAATTGTTCAACCAAAAGTGTTGTGGCGCCGGTGATAACGAGAAAAACAATTAATATCTTTAAAAATAATTTCATCTGATCCTCTTTTGATTACTCGTCCCACAAATAACTCATTTTTTCCAATGTTTTCCTCTCAAGAATTTGGACGGCTTTGGCAGATTCCGATACCATAAATCTTCAACTGAATGAGGTTATATGTCGCATCGCGAGGCCAAGGCCTACTCTCAAGATCTGAAAGACGTTTTACAGCGAGTGTTTGGCCATTCTGACTTTCGTTTCCATCAAGAGGCGTTAATTCGAGATATCCTTGCCGGTAAAGACGTCCTTGCGGTAATGCCAACTGGTGCCGGTAAATCAATTTGCTATCAATTGCCCGCTTGTTTAGATCTGGGCCTAGTCATTGTGATCTCTCCGCTGATTTCATTGATGCACGATCAGGTTTTAGGTCTTGAGCAGCTAGGGGTGAAAAGCGCCACTTTAAACTCTTCGCTTAGTCGAGAAGAAAGCCTGAAGTATGAAAAGCAACTTCTGGCGGGAGAACTTAAGGTCCTCTACCTCTCTCCAGAGGCGATTCTTTCTCCCCGGATTCAGTCACTCCTTAAACCTTTGAAGATTTTATTGATCGCTATTGATGAAGCACATTGTATCTCCCAATGGGGACACGAATTTCGCACCGATTATACAAAACTCGGAGTTTTAAAAGACCTGTATCCTGCCGTCCCTTTGTTGGCCCTTACTGCAACTGCAGAGTCTCGTACCCGTGACGATATTATCGCTCAATTAAAAATTAAAAATCCTACGATCTACCTCTCAAGTTTTGACAGACCCAATATCACTTACTCCATTCAAGAGCGCCACGATGAGCTGACTCAGCTTGAACAATTTATCGATACCCATCATCCAGATCAGGTGGGTATTATTTATTGCATGACTCGCAATAAAGTGGAAAGAGTAGCGGCCGAGTTAGTTAAGCGAGGACGCAAAGCTTTTGCCTATCATGCAGGTCTTTCAAGTGCCGAGCGCACCCGTGCTCAAAATGCCTTTACCACCGAAGAAAATATTTTGATTGTCGCGACCATCGCGTTTGGTATGGGTATCAACCGACCTGACGTGAGATTTGTCGCCCATCTGGATTTACCGAAGAGCTTGGAGAATTATTATCAGGAAACTGGGCGCGCCGGGCGGGATGGATTGCCCTCGAGTGCTTGGATGGTATACGGCCTAGATGATGTGGTTAAGCACTCGAAGATGTTGGAGCTATCCGACGCTCAGGAAAATTATAAGAGAATCGCTCGCACTAAACTTGAAATGATGATGGCCCTTTGTGAGACGATGTCTTGTCGGCGCCATTTTATCTTGAAGTATTTTGAAGAGGATTCCACTCCATTTTGTGGCCGTTGTGATTGTTGTTTATTGCCTCCAGAGTCTTTTGATGCACGCATAGACGCGCAAAAAGTCATCAGTGCCATTTATCGCACAGGTGAGATTTACGGGGCTCAGTACATCATTGATGTATTAAGAGGCACCGGTATTAAACGAATTCACGAAAGAGGCCATCAGCACCTGTCAGTCTTTGGAATTGGAAAACATCGAAGTGCTAAAGAGTGGAGCTCGGTGATTCGCCAACTTCTCACTCAAAATTATATCAGGATAAAAGACTGGAGTTTTCGAAGCCTAGGTCTGACGGCAAAATGCCAATCACTCATAAAAGATGAAACGCCTCTACTACTCAGAAAATTTTCAACGAAAACTGTCGCTATTGCTCAAACAAATAACGACAACACGACCGATGAGAGTTTGTTGAAAACGCTGAAAGAAATTCGAAAACAGATTGCTCGAGACGAAAAGATTCCGCCGTATATGATTTTCAACGATAAAACCCTGGCCGATTTGTGCTTGATTCGCCCTCGTCATTATGACGATCTCCTGTTGGTTAATGGTATTGGCGAGAAGAAAAGAGAGCGCTACGGAAAAGTCTTCTTAGAGGCCATGCAAGAATACACTCAAAGGCAGTAGTGAATGGAATTTGGCAGTGGAGTTTTTCATTCAATTGATCGCTACCAGTTTCAAAATGCAAAATGGCCTGATTGTGAGGGGAAACTTCACTTCGGTTTGCCTCAATGGAGCGTAAAAGAATGGCGCTCACAAATCTATCCTTCTGATGCCAAAGACTCTGAGTTCTTGTCTTTATATAGTGAACTCTTTTCTTGCGTAGAAGTTTCATCGAGTTTCTATGCCTCAGTTCCCCCTGAGAGATTTGAATCTTGGGGAAAACAAGTGGGAGAAAATTTTCGTTTTCTTCCTAAATGGCCGAAGGCCTTGACTCATGATCGGCTATTGCAAAATGGAGAGTTGATTCAAACAAGCTTTTTAGAAAGCCTAGAGGCCCTTGGCCCAAAGCTTGGAGCGAGTCTTGTTCAGTTGCCACCTGTTTTTTCCCGCGAGTATGCCAGACAACTTTATTATTTCCTTCTGTCACTTCCAAGCTTTTTACCTCTCTGTTTAGAGTTTAGGCATCCTAGTTGGTTTGAGAAAGGAAGACTTTATTCAAAGTTGGAAGCCTATTTGGAGGCCCATCATATCGGTATGGCCCTCTCTGACACGCCAACTGGGAGCAATGTCTTTCACTTAAGTTTTCCTAGCTCTCCTGTTTTGATAAGGTATTTGAGCGATGAAAATCTTGAGACAGATAAAACACGTCTCAATCTCTGGAGAGATTTTTTAACGAATCATAATAACAAATTGGGTGATGTCTTTTTCGTTCTCCATCGTTCAGAAAATATCAGAGTGCCTGAATTGATCGAATTCATTTCTCCTGAATTAAGCGCTGAAATCATTCAGCGTAATCAAAAATCACAAAGAGAACTTTTTTAAGAGGAGCTATTGATGTTTTTTTCTGTTTTGCTGTTTGTTTTATTAGCTTTATTTTCTTCAGAATCTCAGGCTTTTATGAATATTGAGTCCTTAAGGCAAGACCGCTCTATGGGATTTAAAGGGGAGTCAGGTTTTCGATTGAGCGGAGCGGTTGGGAACACGGAAACATTATCGACTTCTATTCAATCGATGAATGCTTATCGCACTGATAAACGAGAACTTCTTTTTTTAACTCGTTATGAATATGGTGAGAGCCGCAAAATTAAAAATGCGAATAAAGGAAACGCCCATCTTCGAAAGACCTATTATTTAGCACCCCGTTTTGGTCTAGAGACATTTGTGCAGGCCCAGTTTGACGAGTTTAAGAAACTCAATCTAAGGACCCTCGTCGGTGCAGGAGGACGCTACCAATTTTATGCCAGCGATGATTTCACCATCTATGCCGGTGGGGGAAGTTTCTATGAGTGGGAACAATTAGAGAAAACCTCTAATGAGCGTGACTTGCGACTCAATACCTATCTCTCCGCTCTTTGGAACTTGAATGCGATGGCGACAGCTTCGCTGATTACTTATTATCAGCCTCGAAGTGATGATTTGAAAGATAGCCGTTTGATTGTGGATTCAGGAGTCAGGTTGCGTTTAAGTGAGAGAATTCGCTTTCATATTGATCTGGGATTTTCTCGAGACACCAGACCGCCAAAAGGAGTGAAGCGGACTGATACAACTTATTTGTCTGGCTTCTCAGTTAATTACTAGAGTTTGTGCCCAATCGATAAAGCAATCAATCACAAGGTCAGCTTCATTTGAAAACGAACTTTTAGTTCCTGCAGTATAAAGGGCGGCAGTGGCTCCTGCTGCTTTTGCAGTTTGCAGGTCAAAAAGAAAATCTCCAATATAAACGGTTTCATTTGGGTTTAAAGAAAAATGCTTTGCCAGTAAATGCAGTCCTTCGGGATGGGGTTTCGGAAGACAATCATCGCGGGTCAGAAAATGCTTAATGGGTATTCCTAAAGAATCAATGGTTAGACGAGTCACTTCTCTTGAATTGCGAGTGAGAATTGCGGTGGGGATACTGGCCTTATTGAGTCTTTCTAATAATTCTTTTGCCCCTGGAATCCATGTGGCACTCTTCGCTCCAACCAATTCAAAATGGTGAACGAGTTCATGGCCCCTTTTGACGAAGGCTTTATCAGGATGCTGGTCTAGGTATTCGAGGATCGGCTCATCTTTTGGGATTCCAATCGCCTCGCGCATCTGATCAAAATCGAGTTTCGAATCGACGAGTGTGCCATCGAGATCAAAAAAATAGCCTTTGAACCGTGCGGGATTTATCACGACTGAAAACGCTCTGTGAACTCACCCAGCAAACGATCAAATTCAGATTGTGTGTCGATGACAAAACTCGCGTGAGTTTTACTTGGCTCAACGAAAAGATCATGCATAGGCTTAACTTGTTTTAAAAATTGATTGCGCACACCCTCTGGGGTTCGCCCGCGCTCTTCCACATCTCTTTTTAGCCGTCTGTCGTAACGAGTTTGTTCTGGCGTATCGACAAAGATCGAGCAGTCGAGGCAGTCTCTGATATTGAGTTGCGAGAGCAATAAAATGCCATCGATAATAATCAACGGGGTTGGTTTAAAATGAATGGTTTCTTTTAGTCTGGAGTGAGTTTTGAAATCATAGAGAGGAACTTCCACCGCTTGGCCTTTTTTAAGTTCCTGTAGGTGTTCACCTAGAAGTTTAAAATCAAGCGCCTCAGGGTGATCAAAATTCACTGAGCCCCCGTCTTCATCAAAACGAGCGGATTGATCAATATAATAATTATCCTGCGCAATCAGGGTCGCGAGACTGGGCCCAAGGTTTTCCAGCAGCATGCGAGCGAAAGTTGTTTTTCCTGAGCCCGAGCCACCGGAGACGCCTAAGATAAAGCAAGTCATTATTTGGTCTCAAAGAGACGGTCGCCGGCGTCTCCAAGCCCCGGTACGAGATAGCCCATTTCATTTAATCGTTCTTCGCGGTTAAGGGCGTAGATCTCCACATCAGGATGAAAATGAAAAATGCGATCAAGCGCCGATTCTGTGACAAGAAGAGCGATGATGCGAATCTTTCCTGTTTCATAATTCTTCAATCGATCAAGAGCGGCAACCATAGTGTCGGCCGTTGCGATCAAGGGATCACACAGAAGAATCGGGCGATTCTTCACATTCTCAGGCAATTTGAAATAATACTCCACCGTGTTTTTAATAAATTTATCGCGGTAAATCCCAATATGTCCGGCCGCTGCAAAAGGCAGGAGATCAAGTGCGGCTTCTTGTACGGGGTTTCCAGCGCGCATAATAGAAACGACCACCGGAGGGTTCGCCATTTTCTGCACTTTCGTTTTGGCAATGGGAGTTTCTATCTCTACGGTTTGGAGGTCGGGCCAATTTCTGAGCGCCTCATAACTCATAAGAAGAGCAATATCTTTAGTTTTTCTTCTAAACTCTGAACTTGAAGTTTCCTTGTCTCTTAGAAAGGAGAGTTTGTGTTGGAGCAGAGGATGTTTAATCTCAAAATAATTCGGATGCATGAAAACTCCTAAAAGACGGTACCGTCAGAAATTAATTGAATAGGTGAGGACTGATCAGGTCGAAGCTCTTTGGCGATCTTTCGACCGGCCCACCAAGAGCCACCCTCTAAAACTTTCGCTAGTGGAAAACTCTCTGTTGTTAATCCTCTTTTTTGCTGAAGTTTTAAGGCCAGTTGATCCAGTAAGATGATCGTGAGTGCGCGCCACTCAATGGTGAACTCTTCATCCACTCGCACACCGCGAGTCAGGTCCTGCGGGTTTTTAGCTTGAATCAAACCAAGATCTAAAAATAAACCGCCGTTTCTGTATTCAGGCAGACCCGTTAGGCGGTCGACATTTTTCAATTCATAGCCCACCACTTGAAGAGCGTCTAAAAGAGAATAGCTCATCCACTGAGAGAGTTTATGAAAAGGCACGAAGGAAGCGAAACTTCCTTTTGCTCCGAGCTTTGAATGAGACCAAGTATCTCCAAGAGGAACGCCCTCAAACTCAAACCGCGATGGCCAAATGGGACCGAGTTTTCTAAGCAGAGTGCTTAAGACCAGCAAGGCGTCGACCTTGCCTGATTGATCAAGAAAACTTTTTAAGAATTCTCCAGGTCTTTTCTCAATCGCAAGTCCAAGGCGTTGGAGAAGTTCGAGTCGGCCAGCAACACCGATTAAAGGATTTTTTTCTGTGACTTGAAAAATCTCTTCGAGTTTTGCGACGGTGAGTGATTGCAGGCCGCGAGCATTGGTTTCCGCTTTTCTTTCGTCTGAGAGCCAACCCTTTTTAAAAAGTTCAAGGCTTGCAAGGCCCAGCCCCTCAGAGCGACCGATACGAAGATCAGTTTCTTTTTCGTGATACGTCCACTGGGCCCCCGCTCCGGCATCAAGCAAGACCGAAGGAATAATCAAGTCGATCAAACCTTGGGCCTTTTCTTCTTGAGTGAAGTGACTCCATTCTTTTAAAAGAATCTGAGTGCGGTCAATGCCGCCGGGTCTGAAATGCCCAAGGCGTGAATGAAAAGGGATATCTCCGTTGGGATAATTTTCATCAATCACGCGGTCGACAAACTCGACTACTTGATCCCATTTCTCAGGGTGATAAGTCCAGCTGGCATTACCTGAAGTGACGAGATCAAAAATCTGCTGAGAGCGTTCTCTGATAGCGACTGGGCTTAAAAGATAGTCTAGTTGATTCACTTTTTGCCCTCTGCTTTTGATTCTTCGATTTTTCGTCCAACAACCGCTTTCAGTTCATCAGATTTTTTAGCACCCTCAGGAGCAAAATAACCAGCCGCTTTCTTGGCTTCCATTTCCACTTTTGCGTCGTCAGGAATCAACTCGTCTGGAATAGAGATACGGTTATGAATCTTAATGCCGCTTTTTGTGATGGCATCAAATTTCATATTGCTCATGGAGTGAATATTGTGAATTTCTTTAATCCCAAACCACTGCAGAATATCTGGCATGAGTTCTTGGAAGCGAGCGTCTTCAACACCAGCGACACATTCTGTACGGTGAAAATAAGTGGCGGCACTGTCTCCACCTTCTTGGCGCTTGCGAGCGTTATAAACTAAAAATTTCGTGACTTCCCCGAGGGCGCGGCCTTCTTTTCTGTAATAAGCAATCAAGCCAACTCCTCCGCGCTGAGCGGTGCGAGCGGCGTCTTCGATTCCGTACATTAAATACGGTCTACAGGTACAGATATCAGAACCGAACACATCTGAGCCATTGCACTCGTCATGCACGCGGCAAGTGAGTTCAATATTTGGGTTCGCTAGATCTTTTGGATCGCCAAAAATATAAATAGTTGTTGAGCCGATAGGTGGGAGCAGAACTTTTAAGTCAGGTCTTGTGACGAGTTCTGGAAACATGCCGCCTGTTTGTTGAAAAAGAATTTTTCTGAGTTCCCCTTCATCAAGCCCTAATCTTTTAGCGATGCCTGGCAAATACCAAACGGGCTCCATAGCGACTTTTGTAATTTTAATATCACCGCGCTCGAGAATAATTTTTCCATCGGGCTTCAAGCGGCCAAGCTTAATCGCTTCTTGAATCTCTGGAATCTGTAGGTGAGCTTGAGTGACCGCAATGGTTGGGCGGATATCATAGCCTTTCGCAAAATCTTTTTTAAAGTGAACATTGACGTCTGCGCCCCATGGATCGATGGAGACCATCTTGTCTGGATCAGTCCAAGATTCGTGAGGGCCGATAATGGTGGTTGATTCAGTATTATGAAGATCGGGCTTATGACTAGTTTTAAAATGTCCGGCGGCAATAGAGAGTGCACGGTAAACTGTATAAGAACCTGAGTGGGTGCCGATGGCGTTACGACGTCTTTCGTCTGTGAGGGACGCGACGACGGGGCCTCGAAGATCAGGAGTTTTTGCGCCCCAGTGAATAGGCAGGGCGTCTTTAAAAACTTGATTGGAGTGTGAGGTGAGAATCACATGAGCGGTTTTTTCATAATTCACGGTGAGATCCTTGTGTTAAGACATCCAGGTATGGTCAGTCTGCGCTTCCCATTTCGTTGTTAATTTTTTGAGTTGAGTCCAAAAGTCTACCCCTTGCGATCCGGTAATATCGCCGTGACCAAATCTCGACGCTTGAATGCCGCCGAAGGAAAACGGTTCACGGGGAACAGGAACGCCGATATTGACTCCAATCATTCCAGCTCTTGCCATGGTGATGACTTTTTCACTGAGAGCGCCTGATGAAGTGAAGACCGAGCAAGCATTGCCATACTCACTAGAGTTTTCAATTTCCATGGCTTCATTGATTGTTTGACAGCGAATAATCGAAAGCAGTGGACCGAAGAGTTCTTTAGTGGCGGCTTCACTGCCGGGCTTTACATGATCTAAGATCGTGGGCCCAAGCCAATGGCCGCCTTCATAACCTTTTGGTGCTTTCACATCTCGCCCGTCTAATAAAATTTTCGCGCCTTCTTTCACGGCGCGCTCAATGGCTTGGCAGAGAAAATCTTTTTGCGCTTTTGTAATCAAGGCCCCCATTTCATCACCAAGCTTGAGTGAAGCCGCACGTTTAATGATCTGTTGAATATGGTGTTCAACATTTCCAACAGCGAGCACGACGGAAGCTGCCATACAGCGCTGACCCGCGCAGCCCGTAAACGAATCAGAAATTCCAGGGCCTGTAAGTTCTGGGTTGGCGTCAGGCAAAAGGACGATATGATTTTTTGCTCCCCCTAAACACAAAGCGCGCTTTCCGAGGGCCGTTGCTCTGGCGTAAAGGAGTCCTGCTATTTTGCTCGATCCCACAAAGCCAATCGCTTTGACTTCTGGGTGATCGATGATGGCGTTGACTGTGGCTTCACCGCCGTGAAGAACTTGAAAGAGTCCATCGGGGAGCCCTGAATCTTTCAGCGCTTTTGCTAAATGAAGGGACGTCAGCGGTGTTTTTTCAGAAGGTTTCCAAAGATAAGCATTCCCAAGCGTCAGGCTCAAGGGAATTGTCCACATAGGAACCATCGCCGGAAAATTAAAGGGCGTGATATTAGCGGTGACTCCAAGAGGCATCCGTCGATACTCGCAGAAAACTCCGCGCGAAACTTCCATCTTGCCGCCGATATCGATATTTTGCAGAGAGAGAGCAAACTCAAGCACCTCAACACCTTTCATAAGGCCTGCATAAGCTTCCTTAATCGTTTTTCCACTCTCAAGAGAAATGGTGTGAGAGATTTCTTCTGCTCGCTCCATCAGAATTTCACGGAACTTAAACATCACTCGGGTGCGCTCTTTCAAAGGGAGGGCCCCCCAAGACTTCTGCGCTTCGGCGGCGCTGGCGACAGCTTTTTCTACATCGGCGACAGAGGCGGTGGAGAGATCAGCGATGACGTCGCCGAAATAGGGAGAAACTACACTGAGTGTTTCGCCGGAACCTCGGATTTCTTGTCCGTTGATAAAGAGGGGGCAAGTGATTTTTTGAGTGGGTTTATTCACTGACATGTAGACTTCCTCTGGAACACCCTTTTGGGCAAAAGAGCTATTCTAGCGAGGGGGAGGAAGTCTTGTTAAGTCGGAGCGCGTTGTTATTGCTCTCTTAAACTGATCTCAATTCGCTTAAGTCGACCTTCGCCGATAGAAGTGGTTTTGACCAATTGATCGTCACTTAAATGTTGATGAACGAGGCGTCTTTCTTTCGAGTCAAGAGGCTTTAAAAGCACAGCTTCACTGTCAGCGAGAACTTTCTGTTTCATCTTATCGACCATCTCAATCAGGTCGTGTGGAGCTGCCTGATGAGACCGTCCGTTGCTGCGTGATGGCTCCGATGGTCTGCCATTGCCTTCGGATTGCATTTTCACTTGAAGTCTTGTCTCTGGCTTAAGTTGGACTTTTTTCGCTAAATAGAGCTTGGCGATGATTTCAAGTGATTGCAGAAGTTCAAAACCATTGCGCTCAAGCAGTTTCTCGTCCGCGCCTTTGAAGCTGATTTCGATCATAGGCTCGCGGTAAGAAACATTGACGAAAAGTTTAAGTCTCGCCAAACGAAGAATTTGAATCAAAAACGGAGTCAGGATTTTTTTATAGATTGGTTTGAGTGAATAGCGGTACGTGATTTTCTGTGGCCCAAAGAAGAAAAATTTCTTCATGCCTTTTTTCACGATTTCAGACTGCAGCAGTTCGCGGTCAGGAAGTTGGAAATAACCTTGCGCTGCCATTTCTGCAGATTCAACGTTTTCCGTCGTAATGATAAAGAAGCGACGATCTCCCTCGGCTTGCTCACTTGCGACAAACTTTGGCAGCTCTGGCAAAATAATAGGTTTATGAGCAACGGAAGCTTCATTGGTGCGGGGAGTTCGCTCACTTGATCGTTCTCTCGATTTATTTTCTTCCCTTGGAGCTTTCGTTTCTCTTCGTGGCTCAGGTTTTCTAGAACCTGGTCTTTCAACAACTTTAAGGGTTTTAGAATCGAGGTAAGGACGTGAACAAATATCTTTTGCAAAATCGGCGTCTGTTAAATTCATCCGTGGAATCTTCGTTTGAATTAATGCGCTAATCGCATCGAGGTTTTCGCAGTCTTCATGGGCGCAAAAACTAATCGCTCGTCCGTCTTTACCAGCTCTTCCTGTTCGTCCAATACGGTGAACATAATTGGCGGCTTCTTGGGGAAGTTCATAGTTGATGACGAGATTGACGTCTTTAATATCGAGGCCTCGAGCGGCGACGTCTGTACAGACGAGAATCGTCACTTCTTTTGAGCGAAATTGTTCCATCAGGCGGGTGCGTTTGTTTTGCGGCAAGCGACCTGAAATCGCCTGTGCCTTAAAGCCCATCATTGTGAGCCACTCGGCGACTCGATGGGTTTCAATTTGTGTATTACAGAAAATGAGAGCGTAGGTGTCTATGTGGTTGCGTAAAATATTAACCAGCAAAGGCATTTTTTCATTTGAACTTAGCATCGCCAGCGAGTGATCGATATTATCAACAAGCAGGCTGTCCACATTGAGTTTGAGTTCAACGGGTTCAGAGTGAAATTTATAAGCGGTTTCAAGCACGTCGAGGTTGCTGGTTGCTGAGACCATAATCAACTGTCTTGATCTAGGCACTTGATCGAGGATGTATTCGATTTCTTTTTTAAAGCCCATATCAAAAAGTCGGTCAGCTTCATCGAAGACCACAGCTTTACATTTATCAACTAAAACAGATTTTTGTTTGATGAGGTCACAGAGTCTGCCTGGAGTGGCGACGAGAATGCTGATCTTTCCGCGAAGTAATTCTTTTTGTCTTTCAATGCTTTCACCGCCAATTAAACAAACAGCGTGAATGCCTAGGCTCGAGCCGATGCTTTCAAAAACTTTATCCGTCTGTTGAGCGAGCTCTCTTGTCGGGCTTAAAACGATATAATGAACTTCGTGGTCGTTGGCTTCGGTGCCTTCTTGATTTCCTTCCACGAGAATTTTCTGCAGGATGGGAATAGCAAATGAACCGGTCTTTCCACTGCCTGTTTCCGCTTGAGCGAAGATGTCTTTGTTTTCAAGAATCGCAGGGATCGTCATGTCTTGAACTGGGGACGCTTGAGTGAAGCCAATGTCTTCAAGCGCCTTGAGCAGGCGAGGATCAAGATTGAATTCAGTGAAATGTCGGGTGGTTTCCATAGTCGTTATAAGCCAGTTTTTAGGGTTCTCTTAAAAAAGGAGAGTATAAGAGACGGGATTGCGTTTGTCGATGAAAGCTTAGGCTTTAGAGTGCAGCGCACCCAAAACCTAAGCTGCTTGGAAATTAAGCTTTGTCGCAAGCTGCTCTGAGCCAGCGGCCTTCTTGATGAACTTCCATTTTGATTTTTTCGCCGTCTTCTGTCACTTCAGAGGTGATTTTGTTCTTATACGACTTTTTATCGCTGCCAAATTCAAATTCGATTTTTGAAGTGCTGACAGGATCTTTGCAAGTCATTTCAAAAACCCATTTTGTTTTTGTTTTGCTGATCTCTTTACTGACGCAGCCTTCTTCCTCAGGGAGAAATCCTTCTTTCAAGTCTTGCTCAGTGACGCAGTCTTGCGCCTTCATCTCCCCCGTTCCAAAGCCTGATTCTTTAAACATCGCTTGAGCTTCAGCTGGGATATCTTTCATCGCCGCTTCGGCCACCTTGGGATCAAGTTTAGTTGTCACTTCCCACATTCCGGCAAGGATCGGTAGGTCTTTAGCGTGAGCAAAAGTGTTGAATGCTAAAGCAAAGACAAGAGTTATAAAACGAGAAG
The DNA here is from genome assembly GCA_002435795.1 of Bacteriovoracaceae bacterium UBA6166. GTDB lineage: Bacteria > Bdellovibrionota > Bacteriovoracia > Bacteriovoracales > Bacteriovoracaceae > UBA6166. The sequence goes on from DIUE01000020.1 coordinate 122,596, forward strand.
AATTCATACGACCACCTGATAAAAGTTAAGAACGTGATAATTTTATGTTTATGCAACTTAATTGTCGAGGGTTGGGCTTGTAGGGGAGAGTTTGGCGTGTTAATCCTTGCATTTATACAAATTTAGTAAGTTATCTCTGGTTTGACTCAGGTCTTAGTAAGGTTTTAAATATGATTAGTACGAGCAATATTAGTTTAAGTTACGGTGGAAGAAAGCTTTTTGACGAAGTGAATATCAAATTCGCTCCCGGCAATTGCTACGGTTTGATCGGGGCCAATGGGGCCGGTAAGTCGACTTTCCTCAAAATTTTATCGGGAGAAATCGAAGCTTCAACCGGTCAAGTGTTAATGCCTCCAGCGGCTAGACTTTCTATCTTGAAGCAAGATCATTATGCCTTCGATCAATACACCGTGATGGAAACTGTGATGATGGGCAACGAGCGCCTCTACAAAATCCTGCAAGAAAAAGATGCTATTTATCTGAAGGAAGATTTTTCAGACGCAGACGGTGTGCGAGCGTCCGAACTTGAAGCGGAGTTTGCCGAAATGAATGGCTGGGAAGCAGAGTCTGAAGCCGCCATTCTTTTAAAGGGCCTTGGAATCTCGACTGATTATCACGCCATGACGATGAAAGAGTTGCGTTCATCTGAAAAAGTCAAAGTTCTCCTCGCGCAGGCGCTCTTTGGAAATCCAGACGTCCTACTTCTCGATGAGCCAACCAACCATTTGGATATTGCCGCCATTCGCTGGCTTGAAAATTTTTTAGAAGATTTTAAAAATACTGTGATCGTCGTTTCCCACGATCGGCATTTTCTCAACCGCGTCTGCACCCATATGGCCGATATCGATTTTAAAAAGATTACAAGCTACGCTGGAAATTATGATTTCTGGCGACAGGCCAGTGAACTCGCCGTTCGCTTGCGTGGAAATGAACGAAAAAAAGCGGAAGATAAAGCGAAAGAACTCAAAGACTTTATTCAGCGCTTTTCTGCCAATGCTTCAAAGTCAAAACAAGCGACATCCCGAGCGAAGCAACTTGATAAACTTGAGATTGCCGATCTTCCAATCTCAACCCGCAAATATCCTTACGTGCAATTTGATCAAAAAAGAGAAGCGGGCAAAGATATTCTCTCCGTTCAAAATATTTCAAAAACCATTGAAGGCGTGAAGGTCCTTGATAAGATCAACTTCACCTTAACCAAAGGTGAAAAAGTCGCTTTCGTCGCTGATACAGATTTGAGTTTAACAACTCTTTTTCAGATTTTGGCCGGTGAGATGGAGCCAGATAGCGGAACTGTGACTTGGGGAGTGACGACCTCACTTTCTTATTTCCCAACTGAAAACAGTAAATACTTCTCCGGTAAAGAAGCCACTTTAGTTGAGTGGCTAAGACAATACTCTGAAGACCAAACAGAATCTTTTTTGCGAGGCTTTCTAGGCAAGATGCTTTTCTCAGGAGAAGAAGTTCTTAAGAAACCAAGCGTTCTCTCCGGTGGAGAAAAAGTTCGCTGTCTTCTCTCTAAAATGATGCTCTCTGGAGCAAATGTGCTGATTTTCGACGGCCCTACCAGCCACTTGGATCTTGAAAGCATCACCGCGGTCAACGAAGGTCTTATTCGCTATAAAGGAACTTTGCTCTTCACCACTCACGACCATGAATTTATGCAAACGCTGGCGAATCGAATTATTGAAATCAAGACGACCATTGTGGAAGATACTGTTTCTACCTATGAGGATTATCTCGATCGAAAGCTTGGAATGTAGTGGTGCACACAGATCAAGAGCTGCCATTTTCAGAGGCCTGTGAAAGAAATAAAGGACCCATCCTCGATGTCCTTCGCGGCTATAAGTTAACCGGCTCGGTTTTAGAAATTGGTCATGGCACTGGTCAACACGCGGTAGCTTTTAGTTCAGAGCTTGCTTTAGAATGGCACCCGACTGATGTGAGCAGTTATAATTGGATGATGACTGAGCGACTTGCCCTTCAATCTGAAAAGATAAAAGCTTTTTGCCAACCTCCAAAAGCTCTTGAAGTCGGAAGCCTGCCACTCAAAGAACAACTTCCACGAACTTTCACTCACGCTTTCACCGCTAATACTTTGCATATAATGTCAGCCGCTCTAGCGCAGAAATTCTGCCAAGAGATAGGAGTATTAGTCGAAGAGAACGGCTTTCTTTTTTTGTATGGGCCTTTTAAATTTCGAGGTCAATTCACATCAGAGAGCAATGGGGAGTTTGATCACTCTCTTAAAAGCCGTGACCCTTTAAGTGGGATTCGTGACTTTGAATCAGTGGAAAAATGGCTTAGTAATCAGTTTAGTTTTTTGGCCCGGCATCCGATGCCCGCTTTTAATGAATGTTTAGTTTTTCTCAAAAAAGGTGTTTTATGAAATATCTAGTGTTAGCGCTGCTTCTCATGTCTTGTGGTCATCTCAATACTCAAACTGAATATTCAGAAATGGAGCAAGCACCAGCTGTTGCCGACAAAGTTGAATTAATCGATCGCGCACACTCCATGATTTTGGATTCAGATCAATTAAACACAGAACAAAAAGAAAAGATGCTTCTTCTAATGGAAGAGACTTCTCAGAAAACACAAATTTTAAACGAGCAAATTTACGCCGCGAAATGGGTGCTCTTTCAATCTTTAGTTGGAACCAAAAAAATTGAAAACAAACGCAAAAGAGACGTGCTGGCAGCAGAGCTTCGTCGCTTGAGCGCTCAGAAGGTCGATCTTATGATTGAGGCCCTTTACCAAACAGAAGAGATTTTAGGGACTTCCACGTTAGAGTTTAAGCCCTCGATATTTCTAGACCAAAACCGCTTGAGCCACTAGCTCAAAACCTCTTTTGCCTCTTATTTCAGGCGCAGATTTGCTGGGCTTTGCTCAAATAAATCAAGGACTTGTCTTTGTTTTCATAAATACATCTTAGTTCTTAAGCTTCGGCCGTAAAATCCGATTAGAAACCGAGGGTATTAGTCGTGAAAAGAAGTCTTATTTTATTGAGCCTAACTCTGGGTCTTTTCTCAAATCCTTATGACATTAAAGCTGATGATGAAGTGAGAAGGTATTATAAGTGTTACCAGACGTTTGTTAAAAAGCGTCCGGCTACGAACGACAGCCGCCTCTTGCAAATTAAAGCAGGAAGTCTTTCGGGCACTCAAGCCTGCGCTCAGCTATTGCAAACCGCGAGTCTCACGGGCAGCGGTGATAAAAGAACTATTCAACCAGCACAAGGCAATGAAGTCTTAAGAACATTTTCTCAACTTCATTCAAGCTGGTTTCCAAATGATCGTTATAATGACTCGGTTTTAAATGGTGGCTGCTATAGTTTCACTCAAGATGTTCACGATTCTCGCGAGTCTGCTCACCAAATCACTCACGCTCTTTTTGGAATGAATGGGGCGTATTCACGAGTACTTCTCAATAATAATTTCGTCGAAGCCGTTCGCGAGTCTTCATTGGGCTCAGACCGCGAAAGAAGTGTAATGAGTAATACAGTTCTTGAAGGACGTTTCCTTCAGAGACAAGGGACTAATCAAAGAGCTGTCTGGGATCCACGTTTTGTTGAAGCTGGAAAGATAACGGGCTTCAGAGAAAAACAAACTCTTTATTTGCAGGGCTTTCGCACACTCAACGGAATTGAAGGCGACCAACAAATTGAAGTCACGCGCTCTCTCGGTGGTGGGATTCTTGGGAGTCGAAATTATCTGGTTTTGAATAGTGGTAGAAATATCAGTGAAAAAGCCGATGGCGGCGAAGTCATGCACCGTCTTTGGGCCCAGTCTCTTTATAATAATCTTCTTTGTCGCGATCTTCCTGTTGTTAGATCAATCGACGCCATTCGTTTTGTTGAAAGAGATTCACATATTTCTTTTCGCCAAGGGATTTCGTGTATGCAATGTCACTCTTCGATGGATGGGCTGGCTAAAGGTGTGAGAAACGCGAGTTTGGTTACAGCTTCAAACACATGTGATAATACTATCGGATTTAATACTGTTCACGTTTATCGCCATCCAACCAGTTTACCTGATCTTTCAGTTCCGACTGATGGAGATTCACAATATCATTTAAGAACTCCGAGGGTGCATTTTTATTTTAGAAGTGCCGTCGACTCAAGACTACACGATCAGCAGTTTGATAATCTTGATCAACTGGCCAATTATATTGTGAATAATGTGGAAGATTATTATACCTGTGCGGCTAAGAGATATTATCGCTTCTTGACTGGAATTGATGTTCCTCTCTTTGATCAAGGGGATCTCTCCTCTCAGCCGATTTCTTCTCCAGAAATGAGGAAATATCACGGTGAAGTTTTAAGACTCGGTCGGGAGTTCAAAAATCATAATAATACGATGCGATTACTTCAAGACATTATTGGGACGGAAACTTATTTACGTCCTGGTCAGAAATAGTTGAGGCGGGTAGCAAGGTGAAAAATAGAAGAGATTTTCTGAAGGGCTTAGGTGTCGGTGGAATTGGGCTGAAGATGCTTGTTTGTGAGTCCATTTTCAATGGCCTTGCGGCAAAGGCTTTCGCCCAAAGCATGGGCGCTCGAGACATTCAAAATTTTATTCATCTCTCACTTTTAGGTGGTCCACCTCGTTGGCTTTTTGATCTACCAATGAGACCCGGTGGGAATGATACCTTAAACCACAACCCTATGGTGATGACTCGATTTACTAGATCAAGTATTACCAGCGTGATGGATAACTCCACTTCCTATACGACTCATCAAATCGCAGGCCTGCATTTTCCTCATCTCTGGTCTGCCAATGTTCCAACAAGTAGTGGGGCGAGACCTCTTTCTGAACTCGCAAGACACGGAATTTTTATTCGAGGGATGAATACTGGTGCTGATGGGCATGGTGTGAATCGAGTGAAAATGAGTGCACCGATTTCGGGATCTCCTAGTACGTCGGGCCTTTTTTCTGATTTAAAGTCTACGCCAATTACCGCTGTTCGCAGAGGAACAAATTTAAATTTTAAAGGCGAGACAGGTAAAGGTGAGATTGATGCCGGTGGAACTAACCCCTTATTGACAATCATGAGTCCATTTAATTTAACGGGTAATGCTTTTTTATCTGATTCTTCATCCACATCTGATTTTAATCGACTTACGAAAGCCGTTTCTGATCAGGTAGGAAAAAATAATCCTTACCTCAAAAGTGTTCTAGGAGATAAGAAAAATGCTCTTGAATTAGTGAAAAGGGGTGTTGGTGATCTTGGGACGATCTACGGAAACTTATTTGCAAAATACAAAGGACTGATGGAGCAAGCCCTTACACAATCCTGGCTGCCAGGAGTGGATGATCTTGATATCATCAGTCCAAATAGTAATGCCGCCAGTAATTTTCCTTTTAGAATCCGTTCATCTGGCACTCAAAGAGTGATTCCGCGAAATAATAATTTAAGAGATACCCTTACTCAGAATTCCATGGTGAGTAATCTAGCCGAATCATTTGCCTTGGCCGAATATCTAATTATGAACGACCTAAGTTCCAGTGTCACTTTGGGAGTTGGGGATTTAATGAATTTGAGTTTTCTCAATGCGCTTGATTCGGGAACGGGGGCCAACTTAACAGCGAATAATTTTCGCTCGATTAACGATGCTCATGATACTGGGGCGTACGCCACTTTATTTTACTTTTCAAAATTCTACCTTGCTCTCTCTTCTTGTATGCTTGAACTTGTTCGTGTTCTCAAGGCCAATCAAAAATTTACCAAAACGCTTATTCAAGTTTCCAGTGAGTTTAATCGCTCTGCTCGTTCAAACGGCACTGGAAGTGATCACGGTTGGAGAGGAAGTAATGTGTCTCTCTATAGTGGTAAAATTCAAGCTCCAGAAATTATCGGTAATATTTCGGCAGGTGGAACGGGTGCAACTTATGAAGGAACTTGGGGTGTTGCCGCTCCCTCTTCTGAAATCGGCAATAGAGAAATCAATATTGGGAATATGATCAGTTCCGTTAGTACTATTCTCGGGATTCGTTCGGTGACTTCTAATGATCAGTCCTTGGTCTATGAGCAAGGTGGAGTCATTAAAAGCATCATGTCTAGGGGGAGAAATGTTTAGTTTAAATAGGGCCACTGCTCTCTTATTCTTAAGCCTTCTTTTCGTCTCCTGTATGCCTGAGAAAAAAGAGGGTAATTTAAAATTTGAAGATAAAACCGATATCGGCGGACGGGCACCTTCTTCTGAAAAATCGACGCATCTTCAAGAATACACAGCACAGCTTGGAGATCGAATCCATATTGGAAATATTTTACTGACTTTGTTTGGTCCAAATGGAGCGGTCGTTAGAGATCATATTCATCGTCGTATGGATTTCTTTCAAGGTGGTTGCGATATTTATGAAGGCTCAAGGGACTCAAGTGGAGCACTCGATTACGATCTTGAATTATGCTCAGGCCTTGAACGTGTTTCGGATCAAGTTGGTGTTTCAAACGTTGTCCGTGAAGGCTATAGAGTAAGGGCCTGTCATTTAGGCGTTACGAACAATACTCGCTTAGACTTTGCCATCAATGCAGTTGGCGGGTCCGCCCGTTCGATCTATCCCACTCGACTTGATGTTCAGAAGGTATTGACCTACTTCTATCCCTTAGAGAGTTTTGAGGGCGAGACATTAAATTTGTATGAACAAGTTCTCTCAAATCAAGCAGACTCGACAAGAGCGTGGCAGCTGTTGATTTTCTCTGTCTGTGCTACTCCGGAGTGGCAATTGATTTAGGGTTCGAATGAGATCTATTGTATTTCTGAAATCTCGCATCTAGCTCTTCTAGCTTAGAAGAAATCTCGACCAAGCCGTATTTAAAATTTTCAGTCTGAGTTTTTTGTTCCAAAACGAAATAGACGACTCCCATCCAGAGAAGAAGCATACTTATGGCGAGTTTCACGTAGATCGCTTTTTTTAAGTAGATCATGATTGCTGGCTTTTACTAATCAGTTTATTAACGAGAACAACGACTTCTTGCAAATCGTCATCCTGGCGAATTTTGATTTCTCTAAATTTATTAGTTCTAAACATTTCAGTGAGGTCTTGCTCAATTCTATAGACTGGACCTGCAATCTTATGACTTAGATAGATCGTTAAGAGAGTCGTAATCGCCAGGGTGAACAAAATCCCCAAAAAAGTGAGCAGGAGCAGAGTTTGTTTCTGCTCGGATAAAAAGAGATAAAAATAATGTCCTTCTGGGATACCGACTTCTAGAGCGCGCAGCTTAAAGACATCAATAAACCTGACCGCTGAGTAGAGAAAGCCCAGAGCAACTAAGAAATTCGAGAAGACAAAAGCTGCGAGAAATTTGGCTTGCAGTTTGGGGCCAATAAGAAACTTAGTTCGCATTGTGTGAGCCTTTTCTAAAGAATAAAGCCCATTGTTTCCCATCCTGATTTTAAAATCAAGAATCTTGATAGTTGAGTAATCTTGTCGAGTCGTTCACAATCTGGTCATTTCGCATTTTCTCCTATCTAATAAAAGAAATAATCTTATAAAAGTAGAAGAGTTTGTCGAAGTTTTGCATTCTTATATTTTGTTTCCTAACACCTAATCTTGTATTGGCCTATGCTTCGTTTATTGGCCATGGCTATACCTCTTGCTTAACTTGTCACTATAATCCCGCGGGTGGTGGGCAGCTTAACGATTACGGCCGCGCACTTGGGGCGACAAAGGTTGCGAATCGTCTCTTTCGAAGTGATGCAAAAAGTGAAGAGCAAATTGCAGAGGAGTCGGGCTTTCTTTATCGCAAGCCTGATTTTTCTTGGATCAGACCGGCGCTTAAATATCGAGGGCTGGCACTCAAGACTGCCCATGGAACTGATAATTCAGAGACGGAATATATTCATATGCTCGCTCGGGCGAGTTTGGTTTTAAAATTTGGACAGCGTGATCAATTCCTAATCGCCGGTAATTTAGACTACGCTCCTGCACCAAGAGGCGGGGCAGTCGAAGAGGAACCAAATTACCGCTCACGTGAACACTATATTGGCCTTAGACCTTTCCAAAGTGTTGGTGTTTATGTTGGGTTGCTAGATAAGCCATTTGGAATTCGAGTCCCTGATCATATTGCCTTTTCTCGCACGCTCAACTCTCTCTCTCAGAATGACCAGTCTCATGGAGTCATGCTGCAGGGAAGTTGGCTTGGGATTGAAGCATTCATCCATTATTTCGTTGGCAATCTAGCTCAAGAAGAGGAGATCAGGCAAAAAGGTTTTTCCTTTCTGGCCGAGTATGAGTGGAGCAATTTATCTCGCCCTGGTTTTTCAATCATTCGATCTAGCTCTCTGGTTTCAGAGCTTTCTTCAAATGCGATCCATTGGCGACTTGGTGCTGGTGGAGGATCAAGTCTCTTGATTGAGTTTGGCGAAAGAGAAAGGGCATTGTTGGTTGGCAATCAAGAGATCCTTAAAAGTCGTTATGGCTTTCTGCAAGGAGCGCTGCAAATTGCTCGCGGTTTTTCGATTCTAAATACGGTAGAGTATTTAAAAATTAATTTAGAAGAAGAGGGATACACTCTTCGACTGGGACCAGGGATTCAATATTTTCCTAGTCAAGGTTTTGAAATTCGATTTGATTTTTACAATACAAGAAATTTCAGCAAACAAGCAGTGAGTGATGATAACTGGGACCTAACAGGACAGATTCATCTTTATTTTTAGAATCAAGGATAGCGGTCATTGAATTTAACGAGAGTCTATTTTCAAAAATTCTTTTTATATTTGACCTTGGTTTTCGGTCTTCTACCGAGCGCAATGGCACAAGCATTTAAAGACGATTTTTTTCTTCGAATTGAAGCCGTTCCGAGAGAACTTGAAGCTGTTAAAATAAAAGCTGAAGCCGAAATTCTTAGAAATACTACCTATTGTCGTGGGGCTTTTATTTCGGCAGCAGCTTCTAATTGGAGCTGTAAAGCCGAATATCAAAAACAATTATGTGAACGCAAGTATCGCTGTAAGCGTGTACGGGCAGATTTTTCGCGAGCGACTGAGGCGCGCAGAATAAAGGGGCTTGCTCGCGACCAAAATATGAAGCTTAGTGAGCATAAGATAACCACTTATTCTGAAAAAAAACCGCAACCTGCCCCTGTCAGACCTGAGCGAGTTTCAGGGCCTCTTGCCGTTGCCCCAATTCTTCCACCAGCTTCTGTTCCAATTGATAGTTCTGTTTTTAAAACAGAGAGTGAGCAAGAAGATGTTGTCGCTGAAGTAGAACCAGTTGTTATCGCTGCTGAACGACCGATGGCAAATCATATTGATGTATTTGAGGTGAAAGCACAGGCCAATAAACCAGCTCTTGGCTATAATTTAAACACTATGACTTTGCCGCAAATTCTCACTCTGATCCGCGCTGATTTCAACCAGCAACATTTTAGAGTTTTAAGAGATTACGCTGACAAGAAGAAAGTTGATGAAGAGATTTTAACTCCCGAACTTTTAACTATCTATGAAAAAGTGGTGGTTCTTAAGCATCAAGAGCTTAAAGGCGACCGCTTAAAAAGTTTGCCAAGAGAAAAGCAGCTTAATTTTTTGGATGATCTAAAACTCTATGCCAATATTTGCATCGACCACGGAAGAGATGGCGATCCGATCTATGATGCCCTCGATGGAATGGAGATCTACCTTGATCTTCTTGAGAAAAAGACCTATCGCTGGTTTCTGCGAACGAGTTTTGGTTATGCCACTTGGAAAGATACGCTGACTCTCGAGTCAGATGTTATTGAGGTTAACCTGCGAACCACGATTTCGGCCCTAGCTTTTGGGGGAGAGATCGTGCGAGGAAATGAATACTATGATTTTTCTCTTGGATTTGGAATGACGACAGGAAATTCTGTGGTGAGTTTCACTTCTGATCAGCTTGATTATTTCGATGATAGTGTGGCCGTTGTGACTTTTACCCTTGCTCCTGGATTACATTGGAAACCGGTGGGGCCGAATTCGTCCTTCGGGGCCGAGTTTTTAATGATCTATGGTTTTGGTGGTTATGAAGATCCGCCGAATTTTGAGGTCAAAGGAAACAACGCTCTCAGACTGGGAGTCGCTGCCATCTATCACTGGCATTTCAGTCGCTTTTCCTATTATTTGAGCCTTGGGAAAGTTAGAGATTATGAGTCAACTTTACTTCGAACAGGCATAAAATTCAGATTTTAGTCCCTTATGGCCAATTCTTATTTTGTGGTAAAATATTATCTTATGAAGTGGCCATTTTTCCTTATTTTTTTCTCATTGATCGGTTGCGGGCAGACCTTCAACTCTCAGACTGGTGATAAATTTTCCGGTAATATTTTGGTCGACGACTCGTCTCCAGATGGGGCGCGAACAAACAAAGCTTTTGCTATCTTGGATCGCTCTTGTACGAATTGCCACACCTCTTATCACGCCAATTGGAGAAGCTTACAAACGGATGCCGCTTGGGTGGCCAATGGGCTAGTGGTAAAAGGACAGGCCGATATCAGCCCGGTGATTACAAAACTCAAAAATGTGGGTGGGAATATGCCACCTTCAGCTCCGGCCATCAGTGAAGCGGATTATCAAGCTCTCCTTGATTGGATCGATTTGATGCCTTAGCCGCAGTCCTAAATTTTTCGCAGAATAAAAACGGAATCTGTTTCAATCAAACTCTCAAACCTATATTTTTCTTTTAGAAAATTTATCGTTTTTTGATGATAAAAAAAGACATGAGTCGGATCTCGTGGATACCACCACTTAAGAAAATCTTGATTTTCACTCCAACTTTGGGTCATCAAAGCAAGCAAGCCTCTGGGCTTGAGTAAGCCATTCAGCAATTCAAAGCTGTCTTTGGGCCTATTGAAATGCTCGATCACCTCTGAGGCGAGAATAAAATCGTAAGTTTTTTCTAAATGAGTTTGATCCGAGTAAAAATAAGGATCATAGGATGCAATTTTGTAGTTAGTCATGAGATGAGCGAAGGCGTGAACTGGTCCACAACCAAAATCAAGTCCTGTCATCTCTGAGGTCAAATAAGTTTCTAGTGGATCGCTGAGTTTTTTAAGAAAATTTAGATAACCGTCGCTTGAGAGGTGATTTTCATGATTATCATAAATATCTTTTTCAGCGGTACTGGTTAAGAAAAGACTGGGATCAAGAAAAATTCCAAAGCAGTTTTTGCAATGAAAGAATCTTCTGATTCGGCCGTGTGATTGATCGTTGGCATAGGGATGAGCTTGTTTGTCACAAAGTGGGCAATTCATTTAGCTAGTCTAACAAAAAAAAGCCCCAAGGTCTCCCTTGGGGCAAGAAAATTATTTAGTCATATGAACCGATTCGAACTTCAATTTCGCCTCGTGAGCCAATGAGGTTAGAGGTCACGGCACGGATAACGATGCTTCTCACTCTTTCGCCTCTTAAAGCGTCAAAACGAATTGTGCGTTTTGTTCCAGTTCTATAGCTTCCGATAAGCTCATCTAGATAAACTTCGCTACCATCGGCTAGGAGTGCTCGCACCTCAAAAATTTCAATGCTGTTTTTAACAGAGGTGAGTTCGATGGTTTTAAGATTGTTCTTATTAACCGAAACTCGTTCTACTCCTTCGATGATTTTATTGAAGCGGTAGCTTCCAAGGTTTTGAGTAACGAGCGCTGGAGTTGGAGCTGGCGGAACTCTTTGAGTTGATAAAGAAACAACAATTCGAGCGACCTTAATCTGACCTTGCATTTCTAGCTGCCAAACGCCATTTTGATTGGCCCGTGGTGGTGCTTGAAAATTCAGTCGGCTAAAAGTTCGCGGTAGATCTGAATTAAAGGTTTGTGGATTACCATCGATATTTTGAGCCGCAGAATAAGTGCCTCCGATATTCAATCTCATCATGGCCTGTCCTTGACGAGACTTGGCCTGAACTTCGACTGATTGAATTTGTACATTTGCTAAATTCGCTCGTGGATGCTGTTGTTGAATCAATTGCTTTAGGCGAATGACTTCTTGTCCCGATGATTGGGAATTAACTTCAAGCTGAACTCTTTGAACTTGAGCTGAGACGACTAAAGGCATGAAGCCCAAGAGAAAGAGAGAAGGGTAAACAAAGGTTTTTAATTTGAACATGTGGCCTCCTTAGGCATAAGTGTGAATTCCGACTTAGGGTCAAAATATCCATTTTGAATCTTTCAAAAGGTTTTTTTTGATAAGAGAGCAAGGTTGAGGCCAACTTCATTTTTCCTATTATCAGTCACAAGACGCAACGCTCTCATTTTTTTTTAGAGTCTAAGAGAATCCACTGGTGTCGAATTGGCAAACTTCTTACGGATCGTTACAGTGATCACATGAAAAAAATGATAAAAATAATTCTCCTTAATTTCTTATTGTTCTCTCTCTCTCAAGCCCACTCTGAAGCAAAGTACAAGCTAGAGCTTCTCTATAACGGAAAAGAGGTCTTATGGGGCTTTGATTTTTTCAGTGAAGATGAAATTCTTCTTACCAAACGAAATGGTGATCTTAAATCTTTTGTGATTTCTACGAAACAAATCAAACTCGTATCAAAGATTCCCAATGTCCACGCCTCTGGGCAGGGTGGACTACTTGATCTCTTGATCGATGGAGATAAGATTTTTTTTACTTTTTCCAAGAAAATCGGGTCTGATATCAGACCTGTTCTCGCAACCAGCACTTATCGGGCCGGAGTGCTCGGTCCTATTGAAGAATTGTTTGTTGCGCAGACTAAAGGATCCGATGCCACTCATTACGGCTCGCGCATGCTCTTTAAACAAGAAGGAGAACAGAAACTTCTTTTCCTGACTATTGGTGATCGCGGTGAGAGGGCACTTGCACAGAGTTTAGATCAGCACCATGGGAAGGTTTTAAGGCTCACTCTTCAAGGCAAGCCGGCCCCTGGCAATCCTTTTATAGGACAAGAGAAAGCGTTGCCAGAGATTTATTCTTTCGGTCACCGCAATCCTCAGGGCATTACTCTTGATCCAGTGACAGGAGAAATCTATAGTGGAGAGTTTGGTCCGCGTGGAGGAGATGAAATCAATATTATTCGTCCGGGCCTCAATTATGGTTGGCCTGAGGTGACTAAGGGGCGCGAGTATTGGGGGCCGAAAATTGGAGTCGAAGGAGGCGTTCAAGGGATGGAAGATCCTTTGTTTAATTTCACGCCTTCATTATCTTTTTCGGGAATTAATTTCTACAACGGTGATCTCTTGCCTGCATGGAAAGGGAATCTCTTTCTTGCTTGTTTAAAAACAACTCATCTTCATCGATTAGTGATCGAAAATAAAAAAATCATTAAATCGGAAAAGCTTTTTGAAGAGCTAGGTGAGCGCATACGATTTGTCAGAGGCGGTCCTGACGGTAGATTGTATTTCTCTACCGATTCAGGAAAGCTCTATCGCGTCAGTCCTAGCGCTTAGATTTTTTGCTATCGAGATAAAATTGATAATTGCCAGGATAGAGATGAACTTGGCTTTTATCAACTTCAAGAACTTTAGTCGCCACACCATGCAAAAAGTGGCGGTCGTGACTCACGAGTAAAACAGTTCCTTCATAAACTTTAAGCGCCTCGAGCAAGATATCTCTTGAGGCCATATCCAAATGGTTAGTTGGCTCATCGAGAACCAAGAGATTGTTTTTTGCGGCAAAAAGACAAGCAAGCACCAAACGAGCTTTCTCTCCACCAGAGAGAATTCGGACTTTCTTTTCTACGTCATCACCACGAAAGAGAAAAGCTGCCATTAAGTTCCGTAAAAATCCGTCACTGGCCTCAGGCAATGTCGATCGAACTTGATCGAAGACAGTGTTCTCGGCTTTTAAGACGTCAAGGGTATGTTGACCGAAATATCCAAGAGAGATGCTTGGTCCAATTCTCGCTTCACCTGAAGTCGCCGGAGTGAGGCCCGCGATCACTTTCATAAGAGTGGATTTTCCGGCACCATTGACTCCTACGATGGCGACTTTTTCTTGTCGCATAATAGTAGTCGTGACGTTTTGGAAAATCAGTTGTTCTTCGTTTTTAGAGTTCACCCAAACTTTTTTTAAGTCTTTGAGAATAACGACTTCGTCACTACCTCTAGGAGGAGCTTGAAAATCAAATTTCATCACTTCTTCTTCAGGAGGCAATTCAACTCGCTCGATCTTATCTAGTTTTTTCACTCTCGACTGAACTTGAGCGGCGTGAGAGGCCCGGGCTTTAAATCGCGCAATGAAATCTTCTTCTTTAGAGAGCATTTCTTGCTGGCGGCTGAATTCCGCTTGCAGTTGATCTCTTCTGACTTGTCTCTCTTTGACATAATAGTCAAAATTTCCACTGTAGACTGTCGCCTTGCCATTGCCGAGTTCTACAATTTTCTTCACGACATTATTCATAAAATCTCGATCATGGGTCGTCATGAAGATAGCGCCTTTATAGGTCTTAAGCCATTCTTCAAGCCAGATAATCGTTTCCATATCAAGATAGTTGGTGGGCTCATCCATTAAAATAAGATCGGGAGTCATGACAAGAACTTTCGCAAGCGCGATTCTCATCTTCCAACCACCACTGAAATCTTCGACCTTTTTATGGTGATCTAGAGGCTGAATACCAAGACCCGTGAGAATTTCTTCTGATCTGGTTTCTAGATCATAGCCGCCACGTTTTTCAAATTCAGTTTGGGCGTCTCCCATTTTAATGAGAACCTGATCCATCATTTCAGGACTGATATCTGGGTCGCCAAGTTTGTCTTCGTATTCTTTGAGTTCTGCCGCGAGTTTTGCCACATGCTCGTCACCGGACATGACTTCTTGTAAAGCCGTGCGGCCGCGCATCTCACCCACGTTTTGTGAGAAGTAGGCGAGGCGAAGTTTATCAGGAAAATGAACTTGACCTTCGTCTGGTCTTTCTTCCCCAATCACCATGCGAAACAGAGTCGTTTTCCCTGCGCCGTTTGGTCCAACGAGCCCTACCTTCTCACCGGGATTAATTTGAAAATTAACATTTGAATAGAGTTGAACTCCACCCTGTAGCTTGGCGATATTGGCAATATTAAGCATAGACTAAGACCTCGGAAGTTTTTCGCCGAGGTTAGCATGAATAGGGGTCTATCGTCGATCTAAATGGCCTTAAGAACCTGTTTTAAAGTCTGTCTGAAGCGACGAGTTTGGTTTGGGGTATCGCATGGAAGCGCCTGAATACGCTCCATCACTAAGCCTTGAAGCTCTGGAGTGCTGGTGCTACGGGCAGTGTGTAAGCGGTAGGCTTCGCCATTTCTTGCGACCATTTCACCTTGTCGATTTTTTGAATAACGTATGACTTCAAGTCCATCCATCGTGGTCGTACTTGTGAAAATAAATCTAAGTCGATCACTCGTTAATGACTGAGTGTTGCTGACTTCGGCACCGGAAAAAATCTTTTGGCAGAAACTTTCGAGGAATGGGTGGCGATCAGTCAGCATATCTGTCAAAATTCCAGAATTGGTCGGTGCCTCGAGCGAAATTTCACCGGTGATGGACTTGCGAATAAACGCGTTATAATTTCCACTGGCCGTGAACTCACTGGCCCCGCAGCTTTGTTGAGCGATATCAAAATTCATACGCACTTCTCGATCTTGATAAGTTTCATAACGAAAGCGTGCGTCTTGAACAGCATCACAAATTCTTACTGCTTGTGCTCGCTCTGCTTGAGACAAGAGGCGCTCAGGGGTGAGTGGAATCGTGATTCCGCCACCGCCTTGATCTGGTGCTGGAGCTTCTTCTTGTTTGAGGAATTCGCAACCACTCATCATACCCAAAAGAATTAAAGGGAGGGTCATCAGTTTAAATTTTTGCTTCATCATAAACCTCAAAATTTTAGGCATTGGGTGACAACTCGGAAAGCCTCTACCCATTCTCTACCAGTTAAAAAAGGACCGACCGTGCGCCAGATTTGAATTTGATCTCTTAGTGGAAGCTCGCAAACACCAACGCCACTTTGTAAATAACAACCGGGGTGAAACTCAAGAGTGAACTCGACGATATGCTCACAGGTTTTTTCTCTCGTTTCCTGCTCGCAACCATTTTCAAGGTCGCACTCTTGTACTAAGCCTTTTTGTAAGCACACCATGACTTCGTAAATCCACTCCGTGGCGGCGGCAGAAAAACGCTCTGTTCGCATATTGGCGCGGTAGGCTTCGCAAGTGGGTTTTGCAAGTTCAGTGAAATAAGTGAAACCCACTGGAGCACATTGATATTTCTCTTCCATGCATGAGTAAAAACCACAACTCGTCCAAGGTAAACAAACAGTCCCATCTGCCGTTTCTAAGCGCCAGCTTTCGTCGTTGTGAGCGCTTAAGCAAGGACCCTCTGTGCAGTCTCCAAGTTGATCGATTAGATGAGGCAGGTACTGGTTTTGAATTTCTGCTTGTAATCGATCTCTCACCGCCGGTGTTGCGGCCATTTCAAGGGAGAGAAGACAAAAGAAAAGAGACAATAAGATTTTCATTTAGTGAATGATTTCAAGATTTAATCTAAATGACAAGAAGCATACCTGATGACTTTGCGCAACGCTCCGCCTAGCTTTACTGGCCCAATGATTGATCCTGAGGTAAGGAAGTTTACCTAAAATTGTACGGGGGTTTAAAAATGTACCGAGTTGCTCTAGCGCTTTTTCTCTTCTTCTTAATGCAAACAGTGCACGCCGAGCTGTCTGTTGACTACGGGGCAGATGCCTACGTTCGCTGGTATTCAAACAGCAATGAAGTTCGTGGGTTTCTTTTCCCCTCTGAAACTGGAAAGAAGCAAGGCTTTGCTCAAATGATGCGCCTTCGCCTCGATTTAAAACATGAAGAGGGAGTTAGTCTAAAGACTCGAACTCTTTTAGTCGGTGATAAATGGGGTGGAGATAACCCTAAAAATAATTCGGCCATCAGTGGAAACTCTGATGATATCGGCGGCGGTTACACCGTTCGTATGGATTATGGTTTTTTGGAATATGCAAAACCAGGATTTCTTTTTCGCGCCGGCCGACAAGAGTCGAACTGGGCCGAGTGTTTAACAAACTGTGATGATAGACGAGATCGTTTTCTTGTGATGATTCCGGCCTTCGATGGTTTTATTATTGCTGTTGCTGACAAGAGAGAGTCTGGACTTGAAACCCGCGATGGAGATGATGGAGATATGTTGGGGCTGCTCTATCTTCGTTACGGTGGAAATTATGAAGCAGGAATCCTTGCTGCTTACTGGAATAACTCAGATAAAACTTATCCCCTGACGGGAGTCACAAATATTTCTCCTTATGTGAAATTTCGCCATAAAGATTTGAACGTTAATCTCTTAGCAAACTGGGTGGGGATGGGAAGTAGTAAGTCTTGGTACCCAGATCACCATTATGCCGTCGCTTTACAATCAGGTTATCAGCTGACAGAAAAATGGAAAGTGGAAGCACAGACTCTACAAATCAGGAACGCCGGTTATATCTCAACGGGTTTTGATACTTATCTTTCGATGGTGAATAATAACCCTGAACACAATCAATCGAATATTTCAGCTTTTCGTTTAGGTGCGTTTGGAACTTTCTTTTCAGGTGGAAGAGACGCCAGCGAATACCTTTACTCTGTCAGAACTCACTACGCCCTGACAGATAAATGGCAGCTTGGAATTGCGGGCGGACTCTTTAGTAATTACCAATTCTTCACCAAGAAAACCCATAAGCATGAAGCTATCGATGCGACAGCAAAGTATCAACTAACTTCTCGCGCACTAATTCGCGGCAGTTTTGGTCGCGTGTTGGGTGATAAGCAAGTGACAACTTCAGCAGTGAATTTCGAAGCTTCTTTCTAAATTAAAAAAATGAGCGCCTGTTTTCTGCGGGCGCTCTTTTTAAGTATAATTAAAGATCAAAAATAAATTTAACAGCGATCAATAACACTACCGGCCCCATAAAGAGTAACCAAGATTTAACGGTGTTTGATCTCGTAGACTCTTTTGTTTGCGAGTCTTTTTCTAATTCTTGCATAAAGAACCTCTGAAATAATGAAGTGAATATAAAGGAAGAGGTGGCAAAGAATTACGAGAGTGGAGGAGCTCCAGGCCAGGGAAGCCGTGCTAAGGGGCGAAAATGTCTGAATTTTTGCGAAAAATCAAAACGAAGTCTGAATAGTTCTTGGCTTAAAAAATCCTGTTCGGAATAGGTCGTTAAGAATGAGCTGGCCGCTAAGACCTGAGGTTGAAGTTCAACAGACTTAAGATGACTAACAATATTAATTGAATAAAACTGATTAACTGCGATCTGGGAATGCCCAGATTTTTCCCATTGAAACTCTAGCGCTCGAAGATCCTGAGTCCAGCAAAAGACTAGACCTAATAGAGTGAATAATGTCCAAAGTTTGGTTAACTTCATAGACCTATTCTACTCCTCTTCAAAACTAAATACTAGATCCTAGTGCAAAGGGCATTTTTGCAATAAGCTTTGTGATAACTCATTGAGTTCCTGAGCGCGGTTTCTTTGTAAGTCGGCCG
Source organism: Bacteriovoracaceae bacterium UBA6166 (assembly GCA_002435795.1). Taxonomy (GTDB): domain Bacteria; phylum Bdellovibrionota; class Bacteriovoracia; order Bacteriovoracales; family Bacteriovoracaceae; genus UBA6166. Next base: position 141,014 of record DIUE01000020.1, read on the forward strand.
AACTTTGAGTCGTTCTTAAGTCTGACCTGAGCTCTAAAAGAATCTCAAGGTAATCCTCCTTAGAGCTCGCCGTCAGTGCATCACACAGCCTATTTAGGGGGATTTCCATTAGGCTTTCACTTTGGTTAATACCTGAGGTCGAGATGGATTGATCAAATGATTGGCTCACAAGTGCTTCACTATAAGTGACATAGCTAATTAAACTTTTATAAGGTTCATAAAAGAATTCTGGCCAATCAATCGCTCGTTGCAGAGTCAATTGTATTGCTTCTTCTGGTTTAGTGCTTTCAAGATAATTAACGATGACATTAAAGCCTCTTGAGCTGAGGGCATGCTTTGTCACGATCTCTTCCGTCACTGCAATCTTCTCTGCCAAACTCATCTCCTTAAGTCTATTGCGATTCAAGGTGATAAAATCCTGTACGCCTCTTAAAGCCGGCTCAAGATTATAAATAACTCCACCTGCTTTAAAGAAAGGATGACCAAAACCTAGGTGTGAGTTCTGTGCCATAAATTTTCCCACCATCCGAGAATAAATCGTTCGGTGAAAACCGCGGGCCTTGAGATGTTTTGTCCAATCTCGGTCAACTAAAAGCAGAGAGGCCAAACTTTCTGCAAAAGATTCTGCCTCGTGCATAGTGTGAGCGTCTTCTCCGCGAGAGTAAATTGAAGGCATAAATCGAGAGTCTAAACAATGTGAGATTTCATGGTAGAGCGAAAAGAGGGCCATGGAATTATAATCAATTCTCCACTTGAGTTGATCATAATTCTCCGTCGTGAAAATATTGGGTTGATTTAAACCCAGTAGTCTTTCGTGCTCCAATCGTTGATTAGAGTTTGCAGAGGAGGTGAAAACTGCACAGATCTTGTATTTAGCCGTTCTATAATTTTCAACTATGGGAAGGGCAAAAGCCCCATCTTTCATAACAGAAGTATAGGGTTCGAGTTGGCTAGCTTGCATTTCAGTTAATTCAACTTGAACTTTTTCAGCAATATAATGTTTTAAGAGAGAGCTTCGGATTTTTTCAAATTCTTTTCCTCTTTTATGTCCAACACCGTTTTGGATATATCTCCAGTCCATTTCATCTTGATCGATGATCACGATTGGATAATTGGCCATAACATTTCCAAAGCGCGCCTGAGCTAACTCAATTTCAGATTTTAGATCGAGAGCAAAAAGGGGTCTTGAAATAGCGGCCAAGACAAATAGAGCGGTTAGAAATAATGATCTCATGAGTATCCTAGAGTTTGAGTCTGCGTAGAGTAGCACCTAGGCGTGCTCGGCGCGTTAAAAGTGTAAGTTTTTCTTGAAAAGAGAGAAGATCTCCTCAGGGGCAGATAATATATATTATTGAAATTACGAGGGGCTCAATCCGACCCTGTCAAAAGATAGAGTGTCTCAGAGAAGGAAGTCTCCTAAATCGATAGTTTGCAATTTGTCTTTTAATCGAGCTAATCTCAGAATGTTAACCAACCTAAAACTAAGGATAAAACCCATGTATACACTTTATTTCGCCCCAGGTGCTTGTTCGCTTGCTCCTCATATTATGCTTAATGAGTGTCACGCTCCTTACACCCTTGATAAAGTGAATCTTAAGACCAAAGAAACGAAGTCTGGTTTGAATTATCTCCAGATTAATCCTAAAGGAGGAGTGCCAGCGCTTCGTTTACCTGATGGAGAAGTGCTGACTGAATGTGCTGTCATTTTACAAGCCTTGGCTTACGAATTCCCTGAAAAAAAACTTTTGCCTCTGGCCGGAACGAAAGAACATATTCGCTGTCTTGAGTGGCTAAATACAATTTCTACCGAGTTACACAAAGGCTTTACTCCATTATTTGCCGCCCATAAATGGATTGAAAACGCTGAGGGCTTAAGCCAAATGAAAAACTCTACTCGTGAGCTTCTAAAGCAAAAACTAAAGCTTGTTGATGAGCATTTTGCTGACGAGAGAGCGTTTTTGATGGGACGTGAAATCACTGTGGCAGACTTCTATCTCTTCAATGTGCTTAATTGGGGTCAATTTGTTGAGGTGAAGATTGAAGAGTTTCCATTCCTAAAGAGATTTCACCAGCAGATGTCAAAGAGACCATCGGTAGAAAAATCCTTTCAAGCAGAAGGCTTGCAATAGGTCGTTATAACGCGAGATAATTTAGAGAATGATAGATTATTCTCGGAGGATAAAAAATGAAATGGATGACACTCGCAATGATTGCTCTCACTTTACAACTCAGCTCTTGTGCTTCAATGAGAAACTGCCAGTGCGGCGACTCTTGTAAGATTGAAAAAGAGACCGCTTGCACCGGCGAGAAATGTGAAATGAAGAAGAAGTCTTGCTGTAAAAAAGCTTAGTTCAGTTCAAAGACAAAACTAGCGTTGGCACTTACTTGTTGTTCACCAACTTCAATACTTGTGTCGGCGCTGCTTGCCATCATATCTAGCCCTCGCATTTTCATCATCGGCATCGGTTGACCTACCTGAGCACCACTTTCCATTATTTTAAGTGTACCTCCAAGCTTTCTGCCGCTGGCCTTGGCGAGCACTTGAGCTTTTTCCTGAGCGTCTTTAAAGGCCAGGGCCAGCGCTTGGTGCTCTAGGGCCTTCGTATCACTGATTTCTAGTTGCACAGAATGAATCATTTCAACTTTATTTTTTGTGAGGTGATCGAGGAGACGGCCGAGCTGGTCGATTTGATTAATAGTAACTTTGAGTTGATAAACAACTTCATAGCCTTCAAGGACTCGTGTCTGTTGCTGGTACTGATAACGAGGCCCAACACGAAATTGAATCGTCTGGATGGCGTTATCCTTTAATTTGAACTCATTTCGAAGCTGACTTAAAACCTGCTGGCTTATTTGTGCATTTTCTTTTTGAGCTTTGCTCGCAATGGGATTGAGAGTTTCAATTGAGAAATTTACGCTGGCCTTATCAGGAGTTCCTGATGCGATTCCTTGGCCAGAGACCATGATGAATTTCTCGTCGGCCATGAGTGAAAAGGGGAGAGTTAAGAAAAGGCAGAGGGTTATTATTTGTTTCATCGTTGCTCCAAAAAAAGCTTAAAAAAAAAGGCCATCCGATTAAGGATGGCCTTCTGATAAAGCTTAGTCAAAAAGCTTAGAAACGTGAACGACCGCCGCCGCCACCGCCGCCGAAACCGCCGCGTCCACCACCGCCGCCGCCGCCAGTGCGTGGAGCTTGTGGTTTTGCTTCGTTAACAGTCAGGTTTCTACCTTGGAAGTCTTGTTGATTGTACTTATCGATCGCAGCTTGAGCGTCTTCTTCAGAAGCCATTTCTACGAAAGCGAAGCCTTTGCTTCTTCCAGTGTCACGATCAGTGATTACTTTTGCAGAATCAACTGAACCTAGTTGGCCGAAATACTCTGCAAGCATAGCATCGTCGACGTTAAAGGGAAGATTCCCTACATACAATTTCTTACCCATGAGACCTCCTATAGGACCGGGTGGACGCTGGAGACTCTGGGCACTTGCCCGGGAACTCGAAAGCGAACCTAAGTTTCAGATTATTTTATATCATTTTCTAAAATAAAAAGATAGAGACTTTGAAATTGGGGGAGATTGGATAAGTACTTGAACTCACAATCTCTCCCACAAGAAATTAGTCGTCTAGATCGGTACGATTGTCCAACTTCTCATATTCTGCAAGCCCTAAAAGACTTGAGCCGAGGGGGACAGTGAGGAAGACAAAAATAATAATAGTCATTGATTTTAAGATGGTCGCCACGTCTTGAAAGTGCAGCATAACTCCTGTCAAAATCAGAAATAGACCAAGACTTGGACCTTTACCAACCACATGGGCCTTGTAAAAAAAGCCTGGGAATTTGTGGAGTCCGATGGTGGCCAAAAGAATCCAAAAAACCCCGAAGCAAAGAAAAAAGGCAGAGAGATAGCTTAACATATTAGACTCCAGACTTTTGTTTTTTGCGATTGTTTAAACCATTGAGATAAACCGCGAAAGCAATTGTGCCTAAGAAATTCACTAAGGCCCAAACCATAATAATATCGAGATAGAGTGAACTATTCATCACGACCGCGTAGAGGGCCATCACTGATCCACCAATCAACGACATGAAATCAATCGCCAAGAACTTCTTTGTCATTGTTGAAGTTCGCAAAAAATAAAGAAACCCCAAAAGAAAAATGATCATTGTTATTAAGAAAAGAACTTGTGCTAGGTTCATTAGAAAATCTCCCTAATCAGGCGTTGTGTTCCCATGATTCCTGCAATCACACTTTCAGGATCGTGGTTATAAAGAGAGTGAACGAGAAGTGTCTTTTTTTGTTCACAGACTTTAAGACTTAAAGTTCCTGGTGTCATGGTGATCATCGTTGTGAGCAAAAAGATATGGAGATCTTTTTGTGTTTCAAGTTTGATTTCAATGAAACCCTGTTTTTCGTTACTGCCGGGAGTAAGCACGTCCCATGCAATCACAAAATTGGAAATCCAAAGATCGCGTATAAAGAGAAGAATAAGGTAGATTAGTTTAAATGGTCGTAGCATCTATCGACTCCCTAACACAGCTTGAATATAAGTTGATGGATCAACAATTTGCTCACCAGCGATTTTGGCAAAGTCAAAGAGTGGCCCTGCATAAACACCAATGAGGACAATACTTGCAGCAAAAATCACAGTCGCAAGAACAGGGCCTGGGGCGAGTTTTCCTGTTGGAGCTGAGACGCCTTCAGGTAGATCTTTCCAGAAAGCTTCGTTCCAAATTTTGATCATTGAGAAGAGAGTAAGTGCCCCAACGCCGATGCCGATGAAAAGAAGCAGCCATTGTTCATCTAAGTAAGCTGCTTTTAAGATAAAAAACTTTCCAAAGAAACCTGAGAGCGGTGGAATCCCTGCGAGTGAGAGGGCAGAGATCATAAAAAGTAGAGAAAGAAGCCAAGACTGCTTGTACATCCCACCCATTTTTTTGATTTTATCATGGCCAAATAATTGATTAAGAAGTCCTACTGAGAAAAACAGGTTGGTCTTAGTGATAATATGGTGGATGAAATAAAAAATCGTTGCAGTGATCGCAAAAGGCGTGAAGATCGCCACACCAAGCGCGATATAACCGAGCTGACTGATAATATGAAAAGAGAGAATGCGGCGAGAGTTGTAATCAACGGCAGCTCCGAAAACACCGGTGATCATGGTGAGTCCTGCGATGACCAGAAAGAGCGTTTTAAAATAGGCGAGATCATGAACTAAGATAATCGGAAAGATTCGTAGAATGGCGTAAATTCCAACTTTCGTGAGTAGTCCTGCGAACACACCTGAAACGAGTGGGTGACAGAGGTGATAGCTTGATGGAAGCCAAAAGTTAAAGGGGAAGAGGGCCGCTTTAATAGAGAAGGCAATGACGAAGAGGGTTCCCGTCATGAGCACAAGTCCTGGATCAGGTGCCGCTTGCAGGCGAACGGCGATTTCCGCGAGGTTTAGCGCTCCAATTTTTCCGTACAAAAGGCCTAGGCCTGAAAGGAAGAGGGCCGAAGAGACAAGATTGATCATGACGTATTTTAAGCCGCCCTCAATTTGTTGTTTTTCCCGTCCCAGAATAATTAAGATGAATGAAGCTAGGAGTAAAAGTTCGAAGCAGACGTAGAGGTGAAAAATATCACCAGTCAAAAACGCTCCAAAAACCCCTGCCATCATAAGATGGAAAAAAGGTGCATAAAAACAATAATCATCTTTGAATTCCATGCCACCAAAAGTGTAGATGGAAGCACCAAGAGTGATGAGAGCGGTAATACCAACCATAATAACGGCGAATGGATCGGCGACATAAGTAATCCCAAAAGGCGCAGGCCACGAGGAGAAATTAATGATTTGTGTGCCGTTTAGATAGACTTCAGAAATAAGCAGATAGGAGACCACTGCCGTGGCGATACTAAAAAGAAGTGAGGCAATTTTTTGAACTGCTGGAAGTTTGTACAAAAGCAGCGTCGTAAATCCGGCTGCAACGGATATCACCATAGGTGAAACAACTAAGTTCATGCCACTTCCTCATTGATAAGTTTATCGATATCGTCCGTTCTATTTTGTGAGTAGAAAAGGGAATACAGAGCTATACAAAATGAAATAACCCCAAAGCCAATCACAATCGCCGTTAGGATCAACGCCTGAGGGAGTGGGTCAGTGATGATATTGAAATCGATGCTACTGTCCTTAATAAAAGGAGCAGCCCCTCGATTATAACCACCTGCTGTGAAAATCAGGAGATTGATGGCATTTGAGAGAATGATAAAGCCAAAAAGGTTTTTAGCTAAGCTTCGTCTCAAAATACTATAGACCGCTCCTGCGAATAATAAACCAATGATTAAAGACCAAAATAATTCCACAACTACTCCGCCATGAATGAGCTCAGCATTCGAATCGCTGCGCCGAGGACTACAATATAAACACCAATATCAAACGTTGTTACAGTGGAGAGCTTCACATCTCCAAGAGAGGGGATATAGATTCCTGGTCCCCAAAAACCAGTCAGAAACGGCACTCCCATAAAAACTGAGTAGAGGCCGCTAAAAAAACAGATCGAAAGACCAATGCCCATCACATAAAGCATATTCACTGGCAGTTTTGTGTTTCCAGTTCCAAGTCTATATACCACCCAACCAAGTGCGCCGAGCAAGCCACCGATAAAACCACCGCCCGGTTCATTATGACCTTTTAACATCACGATGACTGAAAAGAAGAAAATTAGGGGAGTAAGAATCTTAACTGAGCTTCTCAGGATCATATTATTCATGATCGTTTTCCTTTTTTGTTTTTACTTAACAAAATATAAACGCCAACCGCTGACATTAAGAGAACCGCGACCTCACCAAAAGTATCAAAACCTCTGAAGTCTACGAGGATGACGTTTACGATATTTTTACCTTTGGCGAGTAAATAACTATTTTGTGCATAGTAAGTGGCCATGGTTTCCTGAATATCAATGCTGAAAGACATATAGGTCAGGTAGGCCATCATCATTCCAAAGCTTACTGAGATGGAGACGTCTCGCGCGCGAACGAGGGGTGTTGAGATTTGTCGAAGACCCGGAATCTTGTTTAAGGCGAAGACAAAAATCATCAGAGTGAAAATCTCAATCATCAGCTGTGTGAGGGCCAAGTCAGGAGCTCCGTAGAGAACAAAGAAGAGAACTGTTGAAAGGCCTACAACGCCGAGAAATGTGATCACCCAAATCTTTGCACTCGACATAAAAGCCGCAATCATTGCAAAGATCATTACTCCACCAAGAACCATATCACCGAAGTTGAATGTTCCTTTGAGTTGAATTTCAGAGGGAGAGAAGCGCAAGATGCCCATAAAAATCAAAACGCAAGAAGCACTAATGATGACGAGTTGATAGCGTCTCAAATAGCCTGACTGGTAAACATCGGTGAACTTTCTCGCAAGACCTAAAATACCATTGAGGATTCTAGGATAAAAACTCACTGGGCTAATAAATGAGAGTCGGCGGAATTGTTTGATCAGAGCTTCACTCACAGGAAGTGTTTTAAAAACGACGACGCCGAGGATAACGGAGAGGGCCGAGATCGCCAGAGGCATATTAAATCCATGCCACAGAGAAAGTTTCATTGAAACAGTCTCTAACATCAGCTGGCTGACGGTCCCATTTACCAGTTGATCTTGATACAGGAAGCTTGCGCAGCCGAGGACCAGGCCCGTTAGAGCAAGCACGAGAGGGGCAACGGAAATCAATGGTCCTACTTTGTAGGTAATAGGTGCTTTTTGAGTGCCAAATAAAGACGCTCGAACAATCTTCAAAGCAGCGACAAAATTAAAAACACTTCCTGCCACCAAGACAACCAGCACTAGGTATTGATTGAGCTGTCCTTCAAGAATTGTTTCTTTGGCAAGAAAGCCGATCGCCGGTGGCAAACCCATCATGGAAGCCGCCGCTACAAGCATGGCGACGCCTAGAATTTTATCATCAGCAAAGCCCTGACCAAGCTTTCTCACATCTCGAGTTCCATATCTTTTTTCCAAAATACCGGCCGACATAAAGAGTGGTGCTTTGTAAAAAGCGTGGGCCAAGAAGAAGAGCACAAAGCCTGTTAGGGCGTGAACATTTCCAAGACCTAAGAGAAAAATCAGAAGCCCGAGCGCACTGATCGTCGTGTGAGCGAGAATGCTTTTGAGATCGTATTCAGTGATGGCGATAAAGCCACCCCAAACAAAGGTCAAGCCTCCAATAATGGAGAGTAGCGGGCTGAAGCCTTGGATGCCCTCAAGTACCGGAAATAAACGGGCCATTAAAAAGACACCGGCTTTTACCATGGTGGCGGAGTGAAGAAATGAACTGACTGGTGCAGGAGCGGCCATGGCGTTTGGCAACCAGAAGTGGAAAGGAAACTGCGCTGATTTTGTTGCGGCTCCAATAAAAATTAAGAGGAGGGCGATAAAAGCATGAGGATGATTTGAGAGAGCATTCTTGGTGTGCACTAGATTTGAAATTTCATAGCTGCCGCCAATTTCTCCGAGGATGATGAAGCCTGCGAGTAAAACGATTCCACCAAGGCCTGTGACAAGTAACGCCATTAAAGCGCTATCTCTCGATTCTTGTTTGTTGTGATAAAAACCAATCAGGAAATAAGAGCAGATGCTGGTGAATTCCCAAAAGACAAAAAGCGCAATCAGGTTATCTGCGACCACGACTCCGAGCATCGCCATCATAAAAACACTGAGAAAAAACCAAAAGCGTCCAGTACCGCTGTACTTTTTCATGTACTGGATGCCGTAGAAATAAACCCAAAAACCAATGAAGGCGATCACTAATGCAAATAGATTTCCGAGATGAGTGAAGTCAAACGAAACGCTCAAATCCAGCGCTGGAACCCATTCCAATTGCCACATTCCCGCTGGAGTGCCCACCAGGGATTGCAATGCTGCGAGGATGATTAAACAAAGAAGAGGGAGAATAAGGAGAAAATAAGTCATAAAAGAGTTCTCGTTTTTTGAGGAAACGGTTTTGATCGAGATTAAGTCTGATGTCCTATTAGAAAAACAGATATTTAAATGAAAGACAAGGGGGTAAAATTGCTTGTAGCAAGGAGTTTATCATGGCGACTAAACGATCAAGTTCTCACTCAAAAGGGTCATGGCTTTTTTTAGCAAAGGAGCTTCCGAAACTTGATTGGCGAGTGGTTAATCGCAAGACTGAAAAGCCCTTTAAGATTGTTTTGCTTGGCAGTCCAGATGAACAAGAGCAGCTGATGACTATGCTTTTTAGCTTCCCTCATTACTCTGCACAGTTCTTTAAAGACCTTTTGCCACAGTTGCCGTCTTTTGATCGCACTCATAGCGAGCCCTATTTAATTCACCTTTCCGATTTGACAGAGTTGGCTGATGTCATAAACCAAACAAAGGACAGTTTATTTATTCTCACCATGAATTCAAATCTCCTAGTGCATACTTCTCAGATTCCAGTGTTCAACTGGCAGGAGATGCCAGAGGCTAAAACGATCCACAAGATGCTCGATCAATTCTCCGGCCATGCCTTCGCTCTCTCTTTTGTTTTTCCTCTCTTTCGACGCTCAATGATTGAACGAGAGATTAAACAAACAGCGATGCAAAACACCACTTGGGTCGTCTCTACCAGTTTGCCTAATCTCATTCCGGGCCCTCACCAGATTTTCACGGCCCCTTTTGAAGCCGCTAGCGATTTTGTCGTTCTCACTATTAATGAGTTCAAATTGATGATGGCGTTGACAGGTCTTTTGGGACAAAAAGTTCAACCGCTTAAATTATGGATGCAAGCTTCCGTCGTCTTAGCGATGGCGAAAACTGCGCAGGTGAGTGCAACGCAGATCATTTCAAAAGTTCCGGCCGGAGGTGGGCTGATTGTGAAAGGGGCAGTCTCTTATGCTTTTACTCGCGCGATGGGAGAGGCGATTGTGCTTACTTGGATTACTGGGCGGGTTCAGAGTTTGAGCTTTTTTAAAAATCGGCTTCAGGCATTTATGGCGGAAGGTAAAGCGATAGCTGGTCGCCTCATTAAGCCCCGCTAATAATTAATCATTAAATATTGATACGAAGCGAGCGACAGTCCAAAAGCCTTAATCGTTGCTGCAAATTATCCCAATCTCTTTTTTCCGCATCACTTTCAAAAAACTCAAGTGCAGAACCAATATTTGTGATTAACTTTATAGGCTGCCATGCCGCGCTTTTGGCCATACGAGAAATTCTGCGGTGAAAGCGATTCATTTTACTAACAGAAAATTCATCACTATCGAGTTGTCCAAGGGAGAGCGTCAGCCGATATGTAAATTGATAAACAGAATTTTCTCTTACAAGAGATTTAAGGCAAGTATTTCCGTTGAGTTTTGCCATTAACTCTTGCATCTCAGTACAGACAAGCCCCCCTATCAACCAGTGTTCATTATTGGGAAGGTTTAAAGTCACTTTGTTCCGAGAGACTTGAATATGCAGCTCCGAGCTCCCAGTGATTTCTCTATGGTAAAAGCTACGAGGAAAACTTCCAATATTATAAACAAGTTCATCAAGGCATTTTGCCATCGATCCTCTCTCACTTTCAAAAGAAGTGAGCATATCTGGATTTACATGTTCTCTTAGAGATTGAAAACTTAACTTCGGAGGCTTATTTTTATTGTCACCTTTCTTTGGAAGTTTCTTTATATTTTTTCTTAGCTGAACTTTCATAGTTTCTGCCTTGTGGCCATTCTCTACTATTGGCCTCAGATCATTTTGTTGCCGAGTTTTAGAATAAAAAATAAAGAGAAAATGAATGAAAGCGACAATGAGAAAAATGGTCATGAACCTTAAGGTTATTTGCATGAGCAATCGTAGGTTGAAAGAAGAACAATGGTGCTAGTTCTACGTCAAAAATTTGTTAAGTTTAAACTGACCCAGCGAAATGGGGCTGAGCTTTCAGGACACCGAACGCAAATAAGCTTTACCGTAGCCCTAGTCGTCATGAGAGTTTTATAGGTTTGCTAAAACTTAGGCGGACTGAAGATCTGGTTATAAATCCCATAATATCAATACAATATCTTCTTTTAGCCCCATTGTTCTGGGGCAGTTCTTTCTTAGTTGTGCGTAAGTTTTGCGTAAGTTATAATGGCCATTCAAACGCTTTTATAACCGACCCAGAGGACTTTATGCCGGAACTCGAAAAGCCCAAAAGCAGCAACGGCCTTTTTGGAATCAGCGAAGACCACTTAGAAACCTACCAGTCTCTCGACGAGCGCTTCGTAAAAAATAAAACATCGACCTTCTTTTTTGAAGCGGAGGGAGAGTCCATGATGCCTTTGATTTGCCCTCGAGATGTTTTGGTGGTTGATCGGATTTTGGCGCCGGAGTGGGGGCGAATCGTTGTCGTGGTTTGGGATGAGGAGCTGATCTGTAAGCGTCTGGTTCGAGAGGGTAAGCGGATCATCCTGCGCTCAGAAAACTCTCGTTTTGCGGACCTTGTGATTTCAAATGAAAGATCATTTGTTTTATGGGGTGTGGTTCGAGCGGTGATTCATCCACTGATTGAACAAGAGGGAAGAAAGAGATGATTGCTTTAGTTGATTGCAATTCTTTTTTCTGTAGCTGCGAAAGACTTTTTCGGCCCGATCTTTGGAAGAGACCGGTGGGTGTTCTCTCGAATAACGATGGGTGCTTTGTTTCTAGGACGAAGGAGTTGAAGGCCCTAGGTGTAAAGATGGGACAGCCTTATTATCAAGTCAAAGAGCTTTGTGAAAAAAATCGAGTGGCGGTTTTTTCATCGAATTTTTCACTTTATAGCAATATTTCAGATCGCGTGATGAGAGTTCTTGCGAGCTTCGCTCCTGATATTGCCGTTTATTCGGTGGATGAAGCTTTTCTTGATTTAAGTGGAATCCCTGTCGGGGAGTTGCGGGCGCTGGCGATAAAAATTCGCCAGCAGGTTTGGCGAGAAGTGGGAGTTCCCGTCAGTGTGGGAATTGGAGCGACGAAAGTTCTGGCGAAAGCCGCCAATCAGTTGGCCAAAAAAGATGAATCTTTGAAAGGGGTGATGCTTCTTTGCACTCAAGAGCAAAGAGAAGCCGGTCTTAAAGAGCTTGCGATTGGAGAAATTTGGGGCGTTGGCAGACGAAGTGCTGAAAAATTCTCTTCAATGGGCATTAAAACGGCGTGGGACCTCTGTCAGTCTCATGATGAAAAACGCATTCAAAAAAACTTCACGAAAGTGGGAAGAGTTTTACAAGACGAGCTTAGAGGGATTCCTTGCATGTCTTTCAGTGTGGCAAAGAACCGCAAACAGCAAATTATTTGCAGTCGCTCTTTTGGATCTCCCGTTTTTTCGGCGGCAGAAATCAAGGAAGCGATGGCGCGCCATTTAGTTCGAGGAGCAGAGAAATTAAGAAATCAAAAAAGTCTGTGCCAAGTTCTTTTTCTTTTCTATCACACGAGCCCATTTAGACACACTCCTCAGAGATCGGTGAAGGAGCTGGTCACTTTGGCCTATCCCACTCAAGACACGAGGAAGCTGATTGAAGTGGCCAATGAGGTGGTAGATCAAACCTTTCAAGGGGGCTATAGCTATAACAAAGCCGGAATTGGCCTTTATCATTTGATTGATGAAGAGGCGGAACAATTAAGTCTTTTTACTGGCGCAGACTCAGAGAAAGACCGAGTTCTCATGCAAACGATAGATAGTATTAATCGACGAGAAGGCCCATTGACCTTGCGACCGATGGCCTGTGGAGTAAATAAAAAAAAACAAAACTGGACGATGAAGCAAGACAGTCTGTCTTCTCGTTTTTTAACGGGATGGAGTCAGCTTAAAAAAGTGAAATAGTGATTAAGAGTACTGAAAGCTTGCTCTTACCACTTGAAGCTTTTTATAACTCTCAATCAGTCTTAAGTGTTTATCAAGCCCCATGAAATTCTCATCCGTCTCAGTTAGACCAAAAAACTTTATTTCGCCACTCACAGAAGCCGCTGCTTGTTGATAAATCTCTTTGCCGTACATTTTCTCTAAGCTTATGCTGAAGTTTTCAAGTTTGAGTTTTTTATCAATCGTGATTTCTAAAATATTATTAAGGGCTTGAAAAAACTTTTTGCGATCGTGGGTGTATTCATTAAAAGAGAGTAGCATTTCTGCTTGCTCTTGGGCCTCTTCATATTTTTTAAGCACTAAATAACTTAGGCACTTAAGTTCACCGATGACGAGTTTCCCCCACGGAGAGTTTTCGTCAAAGCTCACACCAATCAGTTCAGAGATGGGCATATACTGATCAAGTTCACTTTCATCCAAATTTTTGAGAAGCTTTTTGAGGGCCTTTTGGTCTAGGCGGTGTAGGTTTAAGATATCTTGGCGAAATTTTAGCGCCTGATTATTATTATCCCAAATCAAATCATCGGGCTGATAGATTTCAGAATAATCAGGAACGAGGATTCGGCAAGACTTCGCCCCTAACTCGTCGTAGTCGGCGATATAAACTTCTTTTTCAAGTTGTTTCAAAATATCCATTAAATAATAGAATTCTTCTTCAGTCGTTCCAGAGAAATCCCATTCAACAAATTCATAATCTGGTTTCTCGGCAAAGAACTTCCAAGAGATGACACCTGTTGAGTCAATGAAATGGTCGACGAGATTGTTCTGTTCTTGCAGAGCAAATTCATTGAACGTCGGGGCCGGCATATCATTGAGCCCTTCAAAACTTCTTCCTTGCATGAGTTCTGTTAAGCTGCGCTCAAGTGCCACTTCAAAAATAGGATGGGCCCCAAAAGAAGCGTAGGCACCACCAGTGCGCGGATTCATAATGGTCACACTCATGACAGGAAAGCGTCCGCCTAAGGAGGCGTCTTTCACAAAAACGGGAAAGCCTTCGGCTTCGAGCTTTTTAATGCCTTCGAGAATTGTTGGGAATTTCGCGAGCACAGATTCTGGAACATCAGGCAGCGTGATGGCCTCACTGATAATTTGATTTTTTACGGCGCGCTCAAAAATCTCTGACAAGCACTGAACGCGAGCTTCAAACTTAGAGTTACCAGCACTCATTCCGTTACTGACAAAAAGATTTCCAATCAAGTTGACGGGAATATAAACGGTTTCGTTATCCGATTGGCGCACATAGGGAAGAGCGCAGATGCCACGCTTTGAATTGCCTGAGTTGGTGTCTATAAGATGAGAAGCTTGGAGTTCTTGATCTGGGTTATAGATTTCTAAAAGATAGTCATCCATCAACCCTTCGGGGATAGAGTTATCTTTCGTTAGTTTGAACCACTTCTCATTGGGGTAGTGAACAAAATCGCTCTCAGCAATCTCTTGGCCCAAGAAATAATCAGCATAAAAATAATTATTGCTGATGCGCTCGATGAACTCACCTAGAGCGGAGCAGAGAGCGGCGTCTTTGCTGGCTCCTTTGCCGTTAGTGTAGTTTGCTGGGCAGTCGGCATCACGAACATGGACGGACCAAACATAAGGAACAGGATTTCTCCAAGAGGCGATTTCGATTTTAATGCCGAGTCGAGAAATCAGGGCAGACATGGTCTCAATGGTTTTTTCAAGGGGACTGTCTTTACCCAAGATTGTTGTTTCTTTGAGAGCGACTTCGCCGAGATCGTAAATCAATCCTCCACCTAGACTGCCTTCTTGCCCCAAAATACTGCGCGCGATGATTTTAAATTCAGGAGAGTTCTGAATCACTCTCTTCACGGTACAGCGCTCAATGGAGGCGAGTATGCCGTTGCGGTCTTTTTCAGAAATACTTTCTGGTAGGTCGACTTCGATTTGAAAGGTTTGATTATAGCGGTTTTCGGGATCGACAATATTATTCTGAACGATTCGAATATCATTCGTATCGATATCACGGGCCTTGCAATAGACTTTTACAAAATAGGCGGCGCAAAGAGCGGATGAGGCCAAAAAATAATCAAAGGGACTAGGAGCGAGGCCGTCGCCTTTATAGCGCACAGGTTGATCGGCGATGATGGTGTAATCATCGAAAGCCGCTTCTACTTTGAGGTTGTCTAAAAATCTGACTTGAATTTGCATAAAAGGCTAATATCACTCGAAATCAAGTCTTGGTAGTGAAATGCTAGGCCCTCAGTAAGTTTTACTAAATGTTCAGGGGCCTATTTTCTCGGACTCAATAATAAAGACTCCGGGCCGATCTTTTAAAGACTCTTGCAAGAGTGTTTGGCCAATGGCGAGGGCTTCAACCGGGCGGAATTTCTTAGGAATGAGTGGACCGAGTATTGAGGAAACGACTAAACCCAGCTCTTCTGCCAAACGTCTCTCTGCTCTCACCGTTTTAATGAGTGAAGGCCTGACGTGTACAACCCGCTTAAAACCCATCTGCTCGATTCCTTGCTCCACTTCAAACTTCGTTCTGAGGTAGAGGTTATTGCCCGGACGGGCCCCGAGAGAAGAGTTCAGAATAAAGGTTTTTGCACCCATTTCATAACAGGTTTGGGCGAGTTTCAAAACTAAGTCTCGATCTATTTTAACGAAGGCTTCAGCAGAACCTGCTTTTTTAAGTGTCGTTCCGAGGGCACAGATGACGGCATCACAGTCTTCTAAAGAGGAGAGATTTGAAAAATCTGTAACAGGATTAGTGAGTTTCGGATGAATCAAATCAAGAGGTTTTCTTGTGGGAGCGATAACGCTTTCTATCTGCTCGTTTTTAAGAGCAAGATGAAGGACATTATTTCCAACAGCACCGGTGGCGCCTAAAAGCAGAAGTTTCATTGGCCTATCTTGAACCCTTCGGTCTTGATTTACAAGAGTCTAGATTCTAATCTAGCTCTAAATGTTTTGCGGATGGGCCCAAAAAGGATGAATTCATGCATACGATTTTATTTTACGAAGTGGAAGACAACTACCTCGAGCGACGAGGGGAATTTCGAAAGGAGCACCTGGGGTTGGCAAAAGCTGCTTTTTCAAGAGGGGAGTTGTACTTAGCGGGAGCGCTTGCGGAACCTGCTGATCAAGCGATTTTAGTTTTCAATGGAGATTGTCCGGAAACGGCCAAGGCCTTTGCTGAAGCGGACCCCTACGTGAAAAATGGCTTGATTAAAAAATGGAGTATCCGTAAGTGGACGACCGTCATCGGAGAAGGGATAGAGCCACCACTCTAGTCTACAGAATACTACTCAGAAAATCTTGGGTGCGCTTTTCTTTCGGGTTTTCAAATAACTCCGTCGGAGTTCCTGACTCCAAAATTTCCCCATCACTTAAGAAGCTAATCTTGTGACCAACAGCTTTTGCGAAATTCATTTCATGGGTGACGATCACCATTGTCATACCTTCCACAGCTAGTTGTTTAATTAAACTTAAAACACTTTCGACATTCTCGGGATCAAGAGCACTCGTAGGCTCATCAAACAAAAGAACTTCAGGTTTCATGGCAAGAGAGCGGGCAATCGCCACTCTTTGTTTTTGACCACCAGAGAGGCGAGCGGGATATTCATTTTCCTTCTCACTAAGACCAATTTTTTCGAGTAAATTTTGCGCCTCAAAGACAGCTTGACGACGGGGGAGATTTTTTACTCTAAGCGGGGCTTCAATAATATTTTCTAAAACAGTCAGATGAGGAAAGAGGTGAAAGTGTTGAAAAACCATTCCAACTTTTTGTCTTAAATGAAGAATTGATTTTGTCTCCGGGCTGATGACTTTCTGGTGAAAAAGCACGGTCCCATGATTTGGTCGCTCCAAAAAATTTAAGCAACGTAGCAAAGTGCTTTTACCTGAACCCGAGGATCCGATAAAACAATGAACTTCGGAGGGCTTCAAACCAAAATGAATGCCCTTTAGAACATCGAGGCCACCAAAGGATTTACAAAGATTTTGTGTTTCTAAAATAAATGGATTCATGTTGTCCCTGAAAACTTTAGTTTCGTTTCGAGTCGACTCGTTAGGCTTGTGAGAGTGAGGACAAGGATAAGATAGTAGATAGCGACGATTAAAAGGAAAGTCATTTGGTCAAAATTATTGGCCCCTTGAGTAGTGGCAATATTAAAGAGTTCATTCATTGAAATAAAAGCCGCCAGTGAAGAGTCTTTAATAGCAATAATAAACTGATTGGCCAGTGCTGGGAGCGCGCGGAGCAAGGCCTGAGGGAAAATGATTCTTCTGAAGCACATGAATGGCGTCATTCCTAGGCTCAGGGCCGCTTCTTTTTGACCTTTCTCAATGCTTTGAATGGCCCCTCTGAAAATCTCAGATAAATAGGCCCCATTATGGAAAGCCAAGGCCAACATGGCAGAAACAAAACTTGATAAACGAATAATTTCGGATAATCCAAAATAGAGAATAAAAATTTGAACGATGAGTGGCGTTCCTCGAACGAGGTTAACATAAATTTTTGAAAGCCAGCGAAGAGTTTTAAAAGGCGAAAGAGAGATTAAAGCGAAGCCTAAGCCGATCACGAGACCTAAAAGAACGGAGCAGAAAGTAAGAAGAACTGTGAGCCACATCCCTTTTAAAAAGAGGGGAGCTGAGGAGATGAATGTCGTTAAAAAATGATCTAAACTTGGCATGGTTTCATTTGGAGATATCTTTGTCTAAAAACTTTTCTCCAATCTTTGCGAGGGTGCCATCATCTCGCATTTCTTGGAGGGCATGATTAATTTTCTCAAGCAGTTCTGGGTTTTTGTGAGAAACAGCAATCGCTTGTTCGCTAACGCCTAATTTAAGAGAGGGGCTGATTTTAAGACCTCTTTTAATCGCCATCGCCCCTGCAATTTCATCTGTGATGACAAGGTCGTGTCGACCATTTTGCAAAGCCTCTAGAGCGGTAATATCGGAGTCGTAAATACTGACGTCATCAGTAAAAGTTTTTGCGATAGTGACGTAAGTCGATCCCTTAGAGGCGGCAATCTTTTTATTCTTGAGATCTTCCGGGCCTTCAAACTGTTCATTGATCCGGGTGAAAACCATAGGCCCTGAATAGTAGTAGGGAGTTGAAAAAGCTAAATGCTGGCGGCGCTCTTCTGTGATGGTGTGACTTGCGATGGCGGCATCAAAACGACCAGACTTAACCCCTTCAATCAGACCTGCAAATTTGTACATTTCTGGAGCGGGAGTGAGATTGAGGCGTTTAGCTATTTCTTTGCCGACTTCAATATCATAGCCCTGTAGCTCACCTTGATCGCTGACAAAGCTGAATGGATAAAACTCGCCACTTGAAGCGAATCGAAACTGTGTTTCATCTGTGTTTGTGCAAGCGGCGATAAAACAGAGAAACAAAATGAGTAAACTGTATCTTAGAAACATAGTTATCCTTTTAAGACAAAAAGCCTTTGAGGAAGCTACTGACATTCGCTCCCAAATCTTTTGTGTAATAGCCACCTTCTTGAACAATGATGGTTGGCAAGTTGAGATCTTTGATTTGTTTTCCCATTTTTTGGTAATCGGGAGTTTCTAAATCAAAATGTCCAATAGGGTCGAGTTTATAGGTATCAAACCCCGCTGCGATCAAGAGATAGTCTGGTTCAAAATAACGGATCATGGGAAAGACAATATCGTTTAAGGTTTTTTTGTACTCCGGGTAACGAGTGCCCTTGGGTAAAATGATATTGTGATTATAACCGGCCCCGGCCCCACTACCGGCTTCAGACGGGAACCCCCTGAAGTAGGGAAAATAACTTCTTGGATCGCCGTGAATGGAAATTGTGAGAACATCGGAGTCTTCATAAAAAATATCCTGTGTTCCATTTCCATGATGAAAATCGATATCAAGAATAGCGACACGATTTTTCTTCTTGAGCTCTCTCGCGACCAGAGCAATATTATTAAAATAACAATAACCACCATAGCTATCATAAGAGGCATGATGACCTGGTGGACGTGAAAGCGCGTAACTATAGGGATATTTTCCCTTAACGACCACTTTCATTGCATCTATTGCGCAAGCAGCACTCCAGCAAGCCGCTTCCCATGTTTTATTATTAAGTGGAGTTCCAGAATCAAAGCAATAAAATCCAGCATGGGAGAGATTGCTCGGATTGGCCTGCGCTTTTAATCTTTGCGGAAAGACACTCGGGTAAAACGTTTCATCATCAGGCAGACTTGCTGCTGTTTGATAGAGAGTCATGAGTTCATAACTATGGGATTCACGTATCTCTTTAAGCGGAATTTTTTGCGGCTCATGCAACTCAAAGCACTGTTCGTCTTTTTTGAGCGCTTGAAAAATACTCTCGGCCCTTCTCGTGGTTTCAGGGTGCTTGATTCTGTGACCAAGCGCCCATTCGTATTTCGGCTTAAAAGCCAGTTGTGAGCTATGAAAAAAGGCAGGAATCTTCTTCATCTGATTCGACTAAGCGGCTAGAGGATAGATATAAAGATGAAAGCCTTCTTCATAAAAAGGTTTTAAAAAACCTTTATTCCAGCTCAAGATATCTTGCCTCTGTGTGAACTTTCTCTCAAAGCCATATTTTTCATAGGCTTTAATCGCCCACTCCGCTTCAGGGTGTGCAATGAGAAACATACCTTCCATTTCTTTTTCAAGTGATTTCTCTTTTGCGAAATCGAGTAGCTGATGTCCATAACCTTGACCCACATGTTTTGAATCTAAGTAGACATAGCCCAGATAGGAATAGTTATTGGCGTACTGAATGGAAATCGTCCCAACATCGTCGCTTTCGGTTTTACCGATATAAAAATCTCGCATCTCGTAGTTTTTACGCTCCCAATCTTCGTCGACGTAATGCTCTTTCAAGTCTTTTTCAGTAAGAAACGGTCTATACCAGTCGGCCGATGAGCGAATAAAGCTTGCGATAGTTTTCATGTCTGCAAATTTTGCGGGCTTAATATTCATCGTTTTTTTGTAGCGAATGCTCATTGATAGTTCTCCTGGCTAATTTTCTGTAAAAAGCGCGTGAGCGCAAGGGATCGAGATTGAAGTGAGGGGAGGTAGATCGTTTCTTCCTTTGTATGCATGCCGTGACCGATGGGCCCTAGCCCGTCGATTATCGCCATATGATAGTCATTTAAATAATTACTATCTGCAGCTCCACCAACGGCGATGGATTTAATTTTTCTTTTCTCAAGATCTGAGATTAAATTTTTATAGAGATCGAGATAGTATTTTGATTTTTGTCCCTTGCTAAAGGGAGGGCAGTCATCTTCCACCCAGTATTTAATCTCAGTGGTTTTAGATTTATCTCGATTATAAAGCTCGCTAGTGGCCAATATTCCTTGAATCTTAAGTTCTGCTTCATCTCTTGTTTTTAAATCAGCAAATCTTAAGTCAATCTTGGCAGAGGCTTTTCCGCAGACGATATTGTATTTATTTTTTTCAGTTTGTAGGTGACCGATACTGACAGTTATCTTTTTCTCATAGTCGGTCAGTTGGTTGAGCTCCACTAATTTTTGAGAAAGCTCTAGAGCAGCATTAACCCCTTTGTCGTGATTGCGGCCAGCATGGGCCTCGTGGCCTGTCACTTGAATATTGTACCAGCGATTTCCTTTACGAGACTCGATGATATCACCCTCTTCGTTGGCCGGTTCAAAACCGAGCGCCATAAATCCGTCATGAGTGAATTCTTTAAAATAGCGATGTAAACCCGGAGAGCCTAATTCCTCACTCGGAGAGCAAAGAAAGCGAAGAGTGTAATACGGTTCTTTATTTTCTTTTTTTAAGGACTCAAGATAGTTTTTGATTCCAAGCAGGGCCGTAATAATGCCACCCTTATTATCCACAACTCCAGGCCCAACGGCATAGTCTCCATTCTTTTGAAGTTCATGAGGCATGTCCAATGAGTGATGAACAGTGTCGCTGTGACAAATGAAATTAATTCCTTCCGCCACAATTCCAGGAATTGTTCCAACAACTAAAGGAAGTCCAGTCGAATCATTCTCAGGATGTAGCCATTTAACCTCAAAGCCCAAAGCCTCAAGTTCAAAGGAGACTTCCTCTTGCATTGTTAATACGCCAGCGTGATTGTGGCTTTCAGAGTTTATCTTTACCCAACGCTCGAGAAGCTCGATTGGGCATTCAAAGGGATGTCTATTTGCTTTAAGCAAGGGTGGAGTCATGATCGTTGGCGTTTGCATGGTCCTATCCTAGCGGTTCGGTTTAAGAGTACAAGAAATGAGCTTAATGATTCGGAAAAAACGAATCGGGTGATTCGTAAATTCAATTGCTTATGTATTTCAGAAGTACAAGCAATTGAATTTGTATCAACGAAATTTTGCAATTCATCTTCTTTGGGTTAGGTTTTTCCATAATCATAGAGGGGCCTTATGCTTAAACTTAAAGACTTTAATTGGAATCATCTTTACGGCTTTTATGAGATTGGCAGAAATCAATCACTCAAAAATGCTGCCAAGGAATTATCTTTGGCCTCATCAACCTTGAGTGAGCAATTAAAAAAATTAGAAGAGAGTCTGGGTTTAGTTCTCTTTCACCGCGGGACTCGGGGTTTGAGTTTTACTCGCGACGGTGAACTTGTTTATCAATATGCGAGAGAGATTTTTGAGATTGGAAGTCGCTTGATTGATCGCATCTCTGTCAACGAGATCGGAGGGTATTCTGTCAATGTGGGAATTGAAAAATCCGTTTCCTACGAGGTTGCGACAGAATTTACGTCTCAGTATTGGGATCTATTTGCACCCTACGGGACAGTCAATACCTCAACTCAGTCTGAGCATGATCAATTAGTTGAGAATCTCGCGAAGGGGCATCTTGATTGGGGAATTTCCCTCAAAAGGCCTCATCATAAAAATTTGTCCTCGGAGCGAATAGGAGCTTTTCAAGTTTCCTTTTGTTGTTCTCGCGAGCTTTTTAATAGCTTTGTTGATCCTAAAGATATTATTCGCAATATTCCTTTGGCCATGAATTTTTGGGATGGCAGGCTGGATCGCTCTCTGGAAGCCTATTTTCGAGAAGAGCAAATGCGACCGAAAGAAATATTGAGAAGTGATCATCATGATTATATGAAGAAGCTTTGCTTGCGCGGTCGTTGTGTCATGCTAGAAGCAGAAAACCCTTTGAACGACGAAAAAGAGCTCGTCTATTTTCATATTGGCAAACCATTTCGTGTTGAGCTTTTTGCCCTCTGGAAAAAGGCCCATGAAAATATGATCTCAATTAAAAAACTCAGAGAACTTATTAGTTCTAAGTTCTCTGAGGTGCCTGATCGTTATCTCGATCAGAGTTTGCAAATTGAAGTCTCTGAAGTGTCTCCAAATTTGCTGAAATAAAGTCTAGCTTGCAAGCATTGTTTCTTCAAAAGCCGACAAGGCCGCTTTCGCCCCTTCGCCCATAGCTATGACAATTTGTTTATAGGGGACAGTTGTCACATCTCCCGCCGCAAAAATCCCCGGAGTGTTTGTTCGTCCTTTTTCATCAATAATAATTTCACCAAAACGTGTTGTTTCTACTAAATCTTTGATGAACGCGCTATTAGGAACAAGACCGATTTGAACAAAGACCCCTGCAAGTTCAAGAGATTTTAAATCACCATTTGCGCGATTTTCGTAAACGAGTTGATTGACTTTTTCGCCATCTCCTTTGATTTCTGCTGTTCTGGCATTGGTGATAATTTTAATATTTGAGAGACTTTTCAGTTTATCAACTAAGACTTGATCCGCTTTAAGTTCAGGGGCAAATTCAATCAGAGTCACAGACTTAACGATTCCCGCTAAATCAATCGCCGCTTCCACTCCCGAATTCCCGCCGCCGACGACAGCAATGTCTTTATTCTTATAATATGGCCCATCACAATGAGGGCAGAAGGCGACTCCTCGGCCTCTATATTCTTTTTCTCCTGGAACTCCAAGTTCTCTCCACTTCGCACCAGTCGCGACAATCAGTGAGCGTGCAGTCAGTTTTTCACCACTATCAAGATGGACAGTTTTAATTGTGCCGTTAGTGATTTTTTGAACTCTTCGGTGTTCAAATTTTTCAATTGGATACTCCGCCATATGGCCCACTAATTTTGCCGCTAGCTCTGGGCCTTCGGTATAGGGGATTGAGATAAGGTTTTCGATTCCCTTTGTGTCCTGTACTTGCCCGCCGAATTTTTCTGCAATGATGGCAGTCCTTAGGCCCTTTCGTGCAGAATAGATAGCCGCTGAAACACCTGCAGGACCACCGCCGATAATGACGGTATCAAATTTTCCAAGATCTTTATTTAAGGGAGCTTGCTCTGTTTTTCCAAATTCCTTTTCAAATTTTTCAATTAACTCGAGGATTGTCGTCTTGCCTACGCTTAAAAGTTTTTGACTTGAAACAACGCTTGGGACCCCTTGAATTTTTAGTTTTGTGACTTCTTCTTGTACTAACTCGCCGTCTACCATGGTGTGAGTGATATCAGGATGAAAAATCGCCATCAGGTTTAAGGCTTGAACGACGTCGGGACAATTTTCACATGAGAGTGAGATATATGTTTTTAAATCAATAGGTCCTTTGAGGGCCTTGATTCTTTGAAGAATGATTTCGTCAGGAAGCTTTCCTTTATGATCGAGATTTAAAATCGCTAAAATAAGCGAGGTGAATTCATGTCCACCGGGTATACCGAGGAAATTGATTCCTGATTCCACGCCATTTTTCTTGAGTCCAAACGTAGGGACGATTGAAACTTGGCTTGATTTTACAAGTTCAATTTTATCAGATGTTGATGCCAGAGACGCAAGCATCTCTGTTAGTTCCGCTTGTTTAGCATGCTTAGATTCCTGCAACGAAATCTCGATCTTCGATTCAAGCGGTTTGAAGACATCAATCAATTGATTTAAGATTTCTTTATCGAGTGTCATAGTTTTTCCTTTTCGTGATTTAAAGAGCAGGGAGAGTGATCTCTCCCCAAGCAATTTCTCTTAAATTTTTCCAATTAAATTAAGGCCTGGCTTGAGTGTTTCAGAACCTGGCTTCCACTTAGCAGGACAAACTTCGTTTGGATTGGCGGCGATAAATTGAGCCGCTTGAACTTTTCTCATTAACTCGTCTGCATTTCGGCCAATTCCATTATCGTGAATTTCAGCAATTTTAATTTTCCCCTCGGGAGAAACTAAAAATGTCCCTCTATAGGCGAGCCCCTCTTCTTCAATATAAACACCGAAAGCACGAGAGAGGTGTCCTGTTGGATCGGCGAGCATTGGATACTGAATTTTTTTAATCGTCTCAGAAGCGTCATGCCACGCCTTATGAGTGAAATGAGTATCCGTACTGACGGAATAAACCTCTACTCCCATTTTTTTAAACTCAGCGTACTTGTCGGCCATATCACCCAGCTCGGTCGGGCAAACAAAGGTGAAGTCTGCGGGGTAGAAAAAGAAAATCGACCATTTTCCTTTTAGTGTTTCTTCCGTCACAGTACGAAAATCATTTTGGTGAAAGGCCTGTGCCTTAAAGCTTGGGACTGTTTTGTTGATAAGTGTTTCCATGTATCCTCCGTTTATCGTAAATAATGAAAGACTGCGTTTGAGTCTTTGTTCATATTGTGATTTTCGGTCATTTTCTTTAATAGAGAAAATCATGAATCTCGATGCCTTGATAGATTGATCCTATCGACCTCAATGATTCTAGGTGATTGGCCTTGTTAATAAGAAAGCTTGCTATATAGGTTTTTCTCCTATAGGGTGACTTAACGTGTTTTGATCTTTTTTTGTACTTGAAATCTCTTCTTTCTACCTAAAAAATCCCAAAACTTTATTTTACTTCAACCTCCATCATGGTGGTTGATTCATGTCCAGGAGACTGTTTTATGAGTTCGAAAATTTATGTTGGTAACTTAGGTTACTCTGTTGAACAAAATGACCTTGAAGAAAAATTCGCCCAGTTTGGGTCAGTTGTTTCTGTAAAGATCATCACTGATCGCGATACTAACCGTTCAAAAGGTTTTGGCTTTGTTGAAATGTCATCAAGCTCAGAAGCTCAAGACGCTATCGCTCAGCTCAACGGCACTGAGTTCAGTGGACGTCAAATGAACGTGACAGAGGCTAAGCCTATGGCACCTCGTACAAATAGCCGTTACTAGTTAATTGCTTTTTAATCGAGACCTGTTATTTTAACAGGTCTCGTATTTGATCTAGCCGATTCACTTGCGGCAAAAAGATCTTCACATGCGACTCGCAACCCCTTCCAGTAGAACTACATTTAATGGCCTTGCGACATTGTGCTCTTTCGTCCCAACTATAATCTTCAGGACCTCTCACTAAAATCCCAACAACTTCATTTTGGCGATTCATCACAGGTGATCCACTATTGCCACCAAACGAATCAAGAGAGACTTCATAAAAAAGGTCTTCCTGGTTTGATTCTACTTTTCCAATTGGAGAGAAGATTTTTGGCAAGCCAGAAGGATGGCCAATCATGGTCAGGGGCTCACCCTGTCTCACGTCCCCTGTCGCAAGCTTTAGGGGAGTTCTATTCTTCACCGGGCGATCGAGTTTAATCAAAGCGTAGTCTTCCCCGAAAGACTCGATCACTCCAATTGTGCGCATAATGGTTTCGTGCCTCACAGAAATCACCGTCTCGCACGAATAAAAATCTTCTGGTGAGAGGTCATTCACTTTGTTTTCATCAAAACCAAAATACCATTCAAAATCAGAGCAAAAAGGCGTGCGAGTATTATCTGCAGTACCTGTATTAATCATACAATGTCCGGCCGTTACAACTAAGTCCGGAGCGACCAAGAAACCGGTGCAATTGATTTCGGCCGATCGATCCTTGGCGAATCTTTGACCTGGGCAAAGATCGAGACTATCACCAAGAGTTGGGAAGTCGAGGTCAATCAGCCCTTTTGAGTTAACTGATTTGTAGATCGGCGAGAACATCAAGCCAACCGCTTCTCCAAGTTTCTGAACTCTGGCGGGACTTGATTTAATGGGCAAGCGTGCATCATGACCTATGATCACTTTTTGGTGAGCGACGGCCTGTGAGGCCATCGCTAGAATAAGGAAGGAGAGAAGTCTTTTCATAGAGTCCTAGAGTTTCTTAGCGATCAAATCGCCATTATCTGATTTCTCGACAGTAAAGCGAATTCTGTAAGCGCCGTAAGCGTGATTTGAACGGTAGTCGTAACCCAGGCCTTCGAAGCTTAGGTTTTTAAGCAAAAAGGCGTCCGCATCAACGAGGACTTTTTCGCCGTTAGAAATTCTTTGGGCTTCAGCTTCTGTCACAAGATCATTGAGGTCAAAGCTGATTTCTACTGACATTGATTTTTCGTCGATAATCACTTCATCGAGAAGTTTATAGACGCCGTCTCTGAACACTCTTAAGACAGCATTGTTTGCAATAATTCTCACTGGAGTTGAGCGACCAACGACATTGAATTCAGTTGTGGCAAGTGGAGTGGTTTCGATGAAACCAAAAGTTTCACCAAGTTTTGTACATTTCAAAAAACGTAACTGCGTCGCGATTGTCACTTGATCGTTCTCAAGTTTGATCTCTTGGGCTTTAAAAGTATAGGCGCCAAGTCTGTGGCGATACTGATCTTGTGAAGTTTTACAGAAAGCGACTTTGCCATCGAGAATTTTAATCGTTTCAAGGGCGTTGGCATTTGTAAAAGTGAAAGCGCTGAAAGCTAAGGCAATAAGGCTGGCCAATTTCATAGGGACTCCTGACTTGAGATTTTTTTTGACCATAGCCCAGAAACAGTTGTTTTGACTATTTTGAGGGTAATGTTTACAAGTAAACCCAGTTAAAGAGACGTAGTTTTATTGAGTTTCCAAGGAATCCTTTGAAACGTAACCCCGTTGAGCTGTATTTGAAGTTCTTGAACCCCTGGGTAGTGAACCATTGTGGTGATAGGCTTTAATGAGTGCTTTTTGTTAATCTTTTTAGTTTCGCCCGCTTCTAGCGTAAAACGACGGCCTTTATAAACCTTAGGTGAGAGTTCCCCATTTTTTTTCAGCCAAAAGATGGTGTAGTCCAGTAGGCATGATTGGGCTTTTTTTGCTGTCGATCTAATTTCCACACTGAATTCGAGAGATTCATTGGTTGAAAAAGTTTTTTTTGTGAGGGCAAAATGAGTTAATTGAAACTGAGGCTTAAGTTCAATCCCAATCATTTTGAGCGCCGCTGGGTCGCCTTTTTTAATCAGAGTTCTTAGGGCGTGATGGATGAGCCAGTCATCAGACTCTTGACGATTATTCTTGAGGAATTGAATAACTTCTTTGGGGTGAGTTTTAGAGAGATCATTTAAATGATTGGCGACACTTTTTCGAACATAGAGTTCGGGGTCGTTTTTTAGTTTCAAAAGCATCGGCAGAGTGGCCAAGGGGTTCTTCTTAATATGAGAGACTTGCTGTCCCCAAGGTAAAAAGGGTCTCGTGCCCTCACTGACAAGCCTGCGGTGGTGAACATTCGTGCTTTTAATGAGTTTTTCTAAATCAAGCATGGCCTTCGAGAAATCTTTTTCGAGGAAATTTCTGATGGCAAACTCAGCGGTAAAGTTTTCGGTCAATAAGAGCAGCAAAGGGAAGCTCTCTTTGTAAAAATCTGTTCCATAAAGAGAGAGACATTCGGAGATGACGAGCCATTCAAACTGTTCGAGTTCTTTATTTATGAGGAGATTTTTAAGGACTGGTTTGAGCTTTTTAAAGTCTGATTGATGGGCTTTAAAAAGCACCTCGGCTAAATAGCGAGCCCGCTCTTTAAGTTCTAGCGTATTGAGCTTACTTTCTTTTTTAATAAAGTGGGCCCTTTCAGCGCCCACTAAGACTTGAGCGATCTTTCGCACGGTCTTTGTATTAATTTGCTCTTTAAAATCTGCCATTTACTTAAACTGGAGTCTCGATTCAAGAAACTCAAAGCTTTGCTGGTAGCAGAGGTTTTGATTGAGTTCTCTCTGAAGATCGTCAGTCATTCCAAGCGTGCGTTGAATGCTGATCAGCCTTGAGCAAAGCAGGATGGCCGAATCCATTGGCGCGAGTTTCCAGCCAGTGACTAGTTCTTCGAGCGACCAAACTTCGATTTGAAAAACCTGTTCGGCGGGGTCATTAGAAAGAAATGGTTGAAAGTCCGAGCCAAAAAGAATTTGATTGGCGTAATTGCTGAATTGATCCCAATCTTCTTTCGTTGTGGACTGACTAACTAATCGGGGAGTGAAATAGCTTTTTGAGAGTGAGCTATAGCAATGGTCAGGACGGTCAAGCCAAGAGCGAGAGCAGATAAGGTAAATATCCTTTATTAAGTCTTGCTTCTTTTCAGCGATATCTTTCGTGTAATCGAGACAGTCAAAATAATGATAAGAGCCCTGCTGGAGACGATCAACAAGATCGCAAATCACTCTGCCTTCGGCCTTGAGATCGATCTTATTATAATCGATTTGAGCGAAAGCCGCGGGCAGTGCTAAGAGCGCAAAGAGAACGGAAAAAATACTGTGTTTCATAGGGGCCTCTTTAAATTTAGCTGATCGCTTTAAGTAGGATGGAGCATACGATTGGTCAAGTGTTCTTGAAGAATTTAAGCTTTGGATTGACTGCGTCTTAAAAAACACTATGATGAAGATGTTATTCCCTTCAAGGAGGTTATTGTGCCCGATGGTGCCAGGCTTTTGCAGGTGTCATTTCCTCAATCATTTATGACGGTGGCAAACTCTTTGAGGAAATTCTTCTACATATAGCCGACAGATAACGGGCCATGATCTTTTTGGGTGACGCTTAAACAAGCGAAAAGGCCGTATTATGACTTATGCCCTCGATGAGAAAACATTTTACGATTTAGTGAATCAGCGCAAGATCGACACCATTGTTGAGATGGTCGATTTCGAGCATAGCGCCGATATTGCCACTCTTCTTGATAAACTCGAAGCCGATATGGCTTGGGAAATTCTCTCTCGGGTGGAGCCTGAAGAACAGGCGAGTATTTTAACTTATCTTTCCAATGAATCTCAGGTCGATTTAAGCGAGTTGATCGGAGCGGATCAACTTTCAAAACTCATGAACCTGATGCCTCACGATGACCGAGTGGATTTACTGAAGCGCCTCGATCAGCATCTGCAAGACCGCGTGCTTTTTCATATGGCCCGGGCCGAGCGAGAAGATTTAAAGCTTCTCTCTTCCTACCCTGAAGGAAGCGCCGGTGCGATTATGACCACCGATTATTCGGTGCTTTTTCCCCACCTCACGGTGCGAGAGGCGTTGGAGAAATTGCGGCAAGAAGCTCCTAACCGCGAAACGATTAACCGCGCCTATGTAGTCGATCACGAAAGAGTTTTATTAGGCTCCGTTCGTCTACAAGAATTGATTATGGCCCCGCCACACACTCCTGTGAAAGAAGTGATGGAAGAGAGTACCCATGCCGTTCAATTAGAAGAAGATCAAGAATTTGTCGCCAATCAAATTGCCCGCTATGACGTTATTGCTATCCCCGTTGTCGATGAACGCCATCGCTTGGTGGGAATTGTCACTCACGATGATGCTTTTGATGTTTTTAAAGAAGAAACCACAGAAGACGTTCACCGTGGTGCTTCGATTGGTAAGATTGATGGGAGCGTAAAAGATGTTTCGCTTTTTCTACTCTACCGCAAAAGGATTGTTTGGCTGGTTCTTTTAATTTTTGGAAACCTTCTCTCTGGTGCGGGAATTGCTTTTTATGAAACCATTATTTCTAAGTATGTCGCTTTGGTTTTTTTCCTGCCACTCCTGATCGGAAGTGCAGGTAACGCGGGTTCGCAGTCATCTACACTTATGGTGCGCGCACTGGCGACCGGAGATGTGGAGCTTAAAGACTGGGGAGTTATGCTTGGTAAAGAATTGGTGGTAGCCCTGGCCCTTGGTGTGACAATGTCTATTGCCGTTCTTTCGATTGGTGTGTTTCGAGCAGGAACTGAAGTGGCGATGGTGGTTTCGCTAACGATGGTGATTGTGGTTTTGATGGGAAGTTTAGTGGGGATGTCGATGCCGTTTTTGCTGAGTCGTTTTAACCAAGATCCGGCCATGGCATCAGCTCCTTTGATTACGACGATCGCCGATTCTTCAGGAGTGATTATCTATCTTGCCATGGCATCTTGGTTACTTAAAATTTAAAAACTGGCCCCCTTAATTGTTGCACGTAAATTGATCATGCCTTGATTAATTCTTCTAATCCTTCACGTTAAAACTCAGGAGTTCCAAGAACTTACTAATTCTTGCCTAGTCCTCAGAGTTTGCAGTGCCATTCCCATGAACCATCGCTGCCCTCGCTGCCATTCAACCAAAACTCGTTCTCATGGCTTTTTCAAAAGAAGCTCTGATTGCAAAACGATCACTCGGCGCTTCTGCTCAAATTGCCAGCGCTCATTTTCTAGTGCCACAACCAGCTCTTGTTTCAGGCAGCACAAACGTCGCATCAACTCAAGACTGGCAGAACTTCTAAGTTCTGGAGTTTCTCAAAGGCGCTCTGCTATTTTACTCAAAGTGAATCGCAAAACGATCAAGCGCAAACTAGATTTCCTTGGCCTACAGGCAAGACTTCGCCATTTCGACTTTCTTAAAACTCTCAAACAAGAAGACCTGACTCATTTGCAGTTTGATGACTTGATCACGAGCGAGCACACCAAGCTCAAACCTCTGAGCCTCAGTGTAATCGTCACAAAGAAGCGCAAGATCATTGGCGCTACACTGAGTGAGATTCCCGCATTCGGCAAGCGAGCGGCGTTTTCTAGACGTAAGTATGGTCGAAGAAAGAACGAGCATTATCAAAACTTGGAAGAGCTGTGGCGAACTCTAACTCCCATGCTTCCCGCTGAAGGTAGGGTTGATAGTGACAAGCATAAAAACTATGCGCCAATTATCAAAAGTCATTTGCCGAATTGGGAGCATCGAAGTTTTGAAGGATTGAGGGGAAGTACCGCCGGGCAAGGTGAACTTAAACCCTATGCCAGAGATCCGCTCTTTAGTATCAATCACACCCTCGCCATGTTTAGGGCGAATATCAACAGGCTCTTTCGAAGGACCTGGAATACGACCAAAGACCCGCAAGCGCTGATGAAACATTTTTGGATCTATGCGGAGTTTCATAATCAGCGGTTGGTGAGGGCGTAGGAAGAGTACCTAGCACTTTCATTCGCTAGAAAATCTCTTTTAAAAGACGTAAATTTTAATTAAAAAAAATCGGAGCGGTGAAAATCCGCTCCGAAGACTGAAGTATTTGCAACAGACAACGGGGCCAGTTTATAAAATTTAAGGTAACTTAATCTTTTGACCAACTTGTAATCGACCCCAGTTAAGACCAGGATTGGCTTTTTGAAGCGCTTGTAAAGTAACTCCCTGACTTCTAGCGATTTTGGCGCCTGTATCACCACTTTTAACGGTGTATTGCTTTCCACTCGCTGTTGCAGTTGTTCGTCCTAAACTGTCTGGCGCACTTGCTTGGGCAGTAGAGGTTACTTTACCATTTGAAGTTCTATTACCTGCATCCGCTTGTGATAAAGGAATAATCTGATTGGCATTAGAGATGTCATGAACAATATTATTCGCTCTCACAAGACGAAAATTTCCTTTTGCAACGTCATTCCAACTTTTAGTAAATGTCCCGACTCCACATTTTGTACATTTCGCTTCAACTGTAGAGATCAAGCCACCTGAAGTTTGACCGTTATAAAAAAAGACGTGTCCATAAGGACTCTTTGTATAGTTAAACATATCACCGTGCTTAGCACTTGATCTGGCATTGCCGCCGATAAAACTCAGACCATTTTGTTTTTTCTGAGCAGACGTTGCGATCAAAGCAGTTGAGAGAGCAGGCTTACCTTTTCTCTCAGGCGCTGAGTAACCGCGAAATCGAATCGCCGCACTTACTAGACCAGAACAATCTGTATTACCCCAGCGCTTAGATTGCACATTGAAGCGCTCAAGTTTATTTTCTTGTTTCCATGCGTTCACGCTGCCCCGTTTATCTCTCAAAAGGTACGTGATACCATGTGAGCTGAGGGCATACTTAATAACATCACTGGAATTATAGCGAGTTTGAGCTTGCACCTGTGCTGAGACAGTAAGCAAAGTTCCTAGAGTTAATGTTTTAATCAATGTGTTCATCTTAACCTCGCAGACGTGGGGAAATTCTTGTGGGCACACCATAAAACAAATAATGCCGCCATGGGTCAAAATGGGTTGTTTATGAAAAAAGGGAGTTTTCCCTAAGTGGACAAAGGAGTTAACAGGTGAAAAGAACGTTTATCATTCTGGGGATCGCAGTGGTGGCCGTCGGGGGCTATTATTATTTCTTTGGCCAAAAATCAGGTCAGATAGATGATTTGTCTCTCTCACAAGAGCAATCTGTAGAGGAACGCTCGCGCACGGCCGTAGCGCCCATACCATCTCAAAAATTTAAAGTCCCTGATCAAGAAACCAAGGCTTTAGAATCAGAAGCAGTCGCCTCTCAGAAAGATTACCGTGGGTTTAAAACCGGTAAGGTTGTGGCAAAACTCAGGGCCGATGAAGTGGGCTATGCCAAAGAAAACGCAGGAGTGGGGATTGCTGGGCTGAGCCTCGGAGCGAACGGTCGCCCACTTATCTGGGATCGCTTTCGATCGGAGTTTTATACTGTTAATGAAAGAGGGGAAAAGGATCTCGTCTATAAGATGACCGCTGCCGACGAATATATCAAAGGGGCCACACTCAACCGCAATGGTGATTTTATAGGGCTTTTCGGGAATACAAGTCTGCACTTGGTTAGACAGACTTCCCAGGGGGAGTTAGAGAAAATTCCATTAGGACTTGAGCCAGATTTTCTAAACGCTATGAGAGTGGAGTCGCGAGGGGATGACACGTATCTTTATGGCGTAGATAAAACCTATAAAGTAGATGCTGATGGCAAGGTCTCTCAATTTCATGGGGCAGCTTTAGTTGGATCTGAGATGACTCTTGATATTGAGCTTACAGCAGAGAGAAAACCTGTGATTACGATTCGTGATCAGAACCAAGCCCCTCTTGAGTCTCGATCCCTTGATGAGATCTACGGTTCAGTCCAAGGTCTTTATCCGATTTCTGAGAATCGAACGATCGCTGTCTTTGAAAGTGATCCCTATTTGAATGATTTCAATCAAACCAATCCTCATTATAGCGTCAAGGTAATCTCGTCTAAGGGGGATATCGTTTCGGATTTCTCCATTCCTTTTGGTGATGGGATTTCAATTGATCAGCCTTTGGCGGTAAGTGGCGACAAAATTATTCACTCGGTTCAAACTGAAAATGGTCTCGAGGTGATTGAATACGATCTAGTGCCTTAGGAGAATCTCTTGTCTCAAATTGATACAGGGCTTTTAGAAATTCGCCAAGGGATGCTGAACGGAGACTACTCTGCTCAGCTTGAACTGATAAAAAAATGGCTTAAACGCCATACCCCGAACCATTATGAAAAGATTTTGCTCTCAGAGCTCTATACTTGGATGGGGAAAGATGAGCTTTCGTGGAAAATTCTGGGAAGACCCAAAAGCCTGAGCGAGTTACAGCAACTTCCCACCGGCGAACTTTGTGTACAGCTAAGATTAGGTTATGTACTAGGAATGCTCGGAGGCAAGTACCTTAGTTTGTATTTGATTGAATCAACATGCGCGCTTATAAAAGAGCGCAATCTGGACTTAACTCAGCACTACCCACAGTTTTATCAAAACTCGGGATACCTTTATCTGACTTTTTATATGCCTGATCAGGCACAGACGGCTTTTGAAAAGGCGTTGACCCTTTATCCTAGTGATTCTTATCAGTACTTTTATATTTCCATTGGTCTATCGGATTGTGATTCGCAAAAAGAAAATTACTCTCGGGCGATAGAAAGAGTTGAAGCTCTTTTAGTTCAGTTTACTGATCAAACCTTGCTGGCCGTGGGTCATCAAGC
This sequence comes from Bacteriovoracaceae bacterium UBA6166, assembly GCA_002435795.1. Taxonomy (GTDB): domain Bacteria; phylum Bdellovibrionota; class Bacteriovoracia; order Bacteriovoracales; family Bacteriovoracaceae; genus UBA6166. The sequence continues at coordinate 174,726 of DIUE01000020.1, forward strand.
TCTAGGTGAGTATCTCAACCTCGCGGGAGACAGAGAGAAAGCTCTGAAGGCCTTTCAGCGAGCGGAGGTGCTTTTTGGTGAAGATCAACAGACAAAAGATTATGCCTACCTAAAAAAGCATCAGGGTCTTTATTATTTTTTCTTAGGCGACTACGAGCTTGCCCTTAAAGAGTTTGAAAAGGCCCGGAAGATTTTAAGCGCTAAAGATCAAACTCCCAGTTCTTTGATTGAAATCTATTATTGGATGGAAAGAATAAACCCAGAATCTCTAAGTCTTGCCGAACGATTGGCCTTGAGAGTTTATCCTCATTATAGCCTCTATGCATTTTTGGTCGGTCGAGAGCGTAGCCCGCAAGATACGACAGTAATTCCGAGTTGGTTAGAGAGTAGTTTTAAGGCCTCTGAAGGCAATGTTTGGGAGATAGATCAGAGTGAGATTCGAGAACTAAAGTATGCACCTCTTCAGAGCTTGAATCGCTTTGGTGTTGCTTCTCTTGATTTGGTTTCAGGATTGATAAAAAGAGAAGGGCTACCAAGTAAATTATTAAGCCCATTGCAGTCAAGCCTTCTCATAAGCCTGATTGGTGGCGGTAAACGGGGAGTTCATGAATTTTTGCTGCTTGACCGCAGTTATCGTCAGTCGTTTATTGATTATGATTCTGCCCTAGATCGCCTTAAAAAAGCAGTTTCAGGACTGAAAGAATTTGGATTAAAAGTTCAAAAAGAAAAAATGACTTATAGTTTAGAAATTGATTTCAAAGATTGGTATTTGCTTATTCCAAGGGATCTAAAGAGTCGTTTGTATTATCCCTACGTCATGGTTCATTTTCCGGCCGGTTTTCAAACTCAAGACCTCGTTAAATTATTCGGTGTGAACAGAAGGACAATACAGAGATGGGTTAAGGACTGGCGTGAAAAAAATCTTATTCACGCCATGAACTCTGATCAAATCTATTGCTGGAGCGAGACTTCATTTTCGCTTGAAATATAATTTTGCTTCTGCGAAATCAATCCTTCAATTTCAGCGAGCTTTTCAGTGAAGAGACTAATTGTCGCAGAAGTGTGACCTTCGCTACTTAATTTCTTCTTCGCAATACTCATCCACTCGCTCCAAAATTCATGCTCAGGGCTTTTGGCGATTGTATCAACATATTGTTCAGCTAAAAGTTTTTGTAGCCATTTATAATTGCGAATTTTTTCTTCCGCAGAACCGGCTTGATTGTATTTCACTAAAGTTCTGAAAAACTCGCTTTCTTCGCTTTTAAGCTTAAGAGCATGGGCAAATTTCTCGATGCTATCATCAGTAAGATTTCTTTTATTATCGATCACTAATTTCAAGAATGAGGGGGAGTTCATGCCTGAGTCCTTCGCAAAAGAGCGAAAGCTGAACTGTGGCTGAGTTTTTTTCAAAAAATGATAAGTTTCTGAGAGAAAATGGCGATAGTCTAAGTACTTAAAAATTGATGGTGATTGTAAGTTGTTCATTGCTAAATCCTCAGAATTATTAATGTTTCTAAACATATATTGCCTGCTTTTTCTGGGAGAGTGCAGGGAGAAAAATGTCGCAGCGCTATATTTCTGGGGCCGATTGTCGATAAGTTATAATGAGTCGATGGATTTTGTTGGCGTTAGCGTTTTGCGCCGTCACCGCTTATACCGATGAAGTTGAAAACAAGACCATTGATCTTAGCGGAAAGAAATTTGAGATATTTGAAGGTGTCGATAGTGGGGATGAGATGAATCTATTAAAAAACAATTTGAGTTTTTTAGGTCTTTTTCTGGGTGGGGTTCTTCTTATGCAACCAGAGCTGAGTGAGGCTCAGCAAAAAAGGTTGCAAAACGGTGGACGAGGTCCTGGCGGTGGGGACGTAATGTTATGTAAGTCCAATCCACAAAACCGTTTCGATGGAATTTACTCATACGATTATGTTCAAACACGAAAATCATTAAAAGAAGAAAACTCCGATGAATATGAATTTGCAGCAGAGGCAACTTGTCTTGATCGCTTGAAAGCGATCGAGAAGAAATTGCAGTCGATCAACCCTATTTTGGCCTCAGGCCTGAACGAGTATATTGGTTCACTGCCATTGCAAGCAAGGCCTAAAAAATCTGTTCTTCGCCGCTGGGAGCCTATTAGTTATCAGCAGGGGCCAATTGAATGTTCAGGTCATGATATTCAAGATGAAACAAGAATCATCTCAACTCCAAACTGTGTTCAATGCCAAATGTTCATCCGTGATTTTTCAAAAACAAATGCGGAGCTCATTTATACTTACGATGCAAGATTGCTCACAGAACTCAAGCAAGCTCCAAAACAATGTTCCTATGCATTTATTCACGAGTGGGCACGAGATTTTTTGCCTGATTCAAAAGATCTGTATTTCTTTACTCGTATGCTCCACAGCGATGCCTTCCACAAAGATGGAGTAATGGATTATAGCTCCATTCCACGCACGATTTCTGATTGTTTAAAACAAATGGCAGATGAGCCAATCAATATGAATACGATTGATCAGTACTTCGCTATCGTGAGCCAAGTCCCCCCAACCCCACAAGAGCTGGAGTCATATCACCAGGAAATGAAACTGCGGTTTAATGAACTCAATGCCTCCCTCGAAAATCGTCTTAAGAATCTCGCTGCAGCACCACCAATAGGTTATTCCGAAGCTCGAGTGAAAAGCATGATTCATATTGCAACAGAGATGAAAGAGACCATTGAAAGAGATTTAAGAAATGGTGTGATTTCACATAATGAAGCTTTCGTGAAATTAACGGAACTGGAAGTGCGAATTCCAGCGGCTAAACCAAATCCACTTGCTGATCCTTTCTTTTCCGGCATGTTGTTTGTTCCTCCAGCAGCGGGTGAAATTCAACGGTTTCAAATACCTCCAGAGTCTAAAACTTGGAGTCTGGACTCGATAGAAATCATTACGCCTGCCAAACCTTAGACGTAAGTAAATTGTGATTGCGCGTTTTCTGAGCATCTATTAAGGTGCTCAGATGATTATCAAACGTGAAGTCCTTTATGTTTTTCTATTGGCCGTCGTGCAATTTATCCATATTGTGGATTTTGTCGTGATGATGCCATTAGGCCCGATGCTAATGGATGAGCTTTCGTTAAATCCCGCTCAATTTGGCCAGCTTGTTTCGGCTTATACTTTCAGTGCTGCTCTCTCAGCGCTTGCTTTAAGTCCCATCGCTGATCGCTACCCACGAAAAAACTTGCTTCTGATAATGATGATAGGCTTTATCTTGGGGACTATTTTTTGTGGCCTCTCACAAAGCTTTAGCCACCTACTTTTTTCTCGAATTGTTGCCGGCTGTTTTGGAGGATTACTCAACACCATTGTTTATTCGATGGTGACGGACTTGGTTCCTTACGAGCGCAGAGGCAAAGCGATGGGGATTTTAGTTTCTGCTTTTTCTGCTGCGAGCATTCTAGGAATCCCACTTGGACTTATGCTCGCAGATAGCTTCTCTTGGCAGTATTCATTCTATGGAATTGCAGCTTTTAGTTTTTTGGTGCTGATTGCGAGTTGGAGGATTTTCCCTTTGATTTCTATCCTTCGAACGCCTTCACCTTGGTCGAGGGTCTTGATTGAATCCTATGAATTAATGAAGGTGCCGATTTATCTCAAGGCCTACGGATTTATTTTTCTGGTCGCCGTCTCTGTTTTTTTAGTGATTCCCTTTCTTGCGCCTTATGCCGTCAAAAATATGGGAATCGCTAATTCAGAGCTCAAATACATGTATCTTTTGGGAGGTACGGTCACTTTGTTTTCTGGTCGCTACCTAGGGATTCTGACTGATCGCCTTGGGGCGCTTAAAGTTTTTCAGTGGGCCGTTTTGATTTCGACAATTCCCGTGGTGCTTTTCACCCAAGCAGGCCAAACTTCACTTTTTCATTATTTGCTGCTTTCAACTTTTTTTATGGTTTTTGTTTCTGGTCGCATGATTCCTTGTATGACTCTCGTTTCCGAGGTGCCAAGGCCTGCGGATCGCGGGGCCTTTATGGGAATTCTCAATGCAGTACGCTCTATCGGTTCTGGTGTCGCGACTGTGGTGGCGGGGATGATGATGACCGAAGATGCTGAACTTAGAATTTTAGGTTTTGATCATGTGGGCTATCTTTCACTGTTTGTGATTTTCCTCACCATGATTTATGCCCTTAGGCTCTCCCGTTCAATGAAATGCGTTGCTCCAATCGCAGGGGAAACAGTTTCTGATTGACTTTACAAGCCATGAACCTAAGATGGGAGCAAGACTTTGGCCTTGGTAGAATTCCAAGTGCTATAAGAGTTCACTGAACTCACTAAGCCTTTAACAAATGAAATTTCAAGAAATTACCCTACACGCGCGGAGCATTGTCGTATGAGTGACCTCATCTCTTATAAAGAAATCACTGGTGACCCAGCTGAACTCAAAGAACTTCAAACTGTCTTAAATTCTGTTCCAGACTTCACCAGACGCTCTCGCGGCGATGAGCAGGGACCTGCGAACGCGGAAGAGGTCTTTCGCCAAGTTCCCGAAGGAATTGCGCCGGAATTCAAAGTTGTTTATGGCCTGTATTTCAATCACAGAATGGTTGGATATATCGATATCATCAAAGGTTATCCCGACGATCGCACAGCTTTCATCGGCAATCTTGTCATTGCAGAAGATGTTCAAGGGGCAGGTCTTGGCAGTGAAGCGATGAAAGATATTGAAAAACAAATTCGTAGCTGGGAAGGATGCGAGAGAATTCGCATCGGCATTCTTAGAACCAACGATTTTGTGCAGAACTTTTGGCGCAAAATGGGATTTAGAAAAATTAGCGACTCGACCAATTATGAGTCTGGCTCGCTTAAGACAAAGATCTTTTTTATGGAAAAGAGTCTTAAAGCGTTTGCTCACCCTAAATCTCCAGGACCTGCACAACAAAGTTCTAATAACCAAAATAATAATAGCAATAATAATCGCAGACCTAATAAGAAGCCTCATCAGAATCGATCTGGAAGAAATCATAATCCAGAAAGACAACAGCCTCATCATAACCAAGACGCCCTTGAGCCGATTGAAGCTCCAGTAAGGGACCAACAGCATGAAGCTGGAGAAACGGCACCAGCAGTGGTCCATTACCAAGATCCTCAAGACGCTGAATGACTTATACATTTGAGCAGATCCTCTTCGGGGGATCGGTCCTCCTCTTTCTCAGTATCTTGGCCTCTAAAACAACGGGCAAGCTTGGCGTGCCGGCCCTATTGCTCTTTTTGGGCGTTGGGATGTTGGCCGGAGCAGACGGCTTAATTGGAATTAATTTCAATGATTATCAACTCGCCCAAACGATCGGAACGATTTCTCTCATCTTTATTCTCTTTACCGGTGGCCTTGATACAAATTGGAAAGAAGTTCGGCCAATTCTCAAACGTGGAATGGCTTTATCGACACTCGGGATTATTGTTTCTACAGCTCTAGTGGGTTTTTTCATTCACAAAGTCTCGCATTTCTCTTTACTCGAAGGGCTTCTTTTAGGGGCGATTGTTTCATCAACTGATGCCGCCGCCGTTTTTTCCGTCTTTAGAGGAAAAAATATTGCCCTAAAAGGCCAACTTAAAACTTTATTGGAGTTTGAGTCGGGAAGTAACGATCCCATGGCCTTCTTTCTCGTCATTAGTTTTATGTCTCTGATCAACTCACATGTTTCTAATCCTTGGATGCTGATCCCATCGTTTCTAATCAATATGTTGGTTGGTGGAGTGGGGGGATATCTCGTCGCTAGATTCTCCCTCGTGATGACGAAAAAAATTAATCTTGATTATGACGGTCTTTATCCTGCACTGACGTTATCACTTATTCTTTTTTGCTATTCTTTAGTGACTAACTTCGGCGGAAACGGCTTTTTGGCAGTTTATGTTTTTGGCCTTGTTCTCGGGAATAAACGTTTCGTTCACAAACGCTCATTGCTGACTTTTTATGATGGAATTGCCTGGCTCTTTCAAATCATGATGTTTATCTGCCTTGGACTGCTTGTCTATCCAACTCAGCTTGTAGAGGTGGTGGGCATCGGCATTTTAATTGCGTTCTTCTTAATGTTTATCGCAAGGCCTGTAAGTGTCTTTATTAGTTTGGCCTTTACTAATCACACATTTAAAGAAAAGCTTTTTGTCTCTTGGGTTGGTCTTCGAGGGGCGGTGCCGATTGTCTTTGCGACTATGTTGCCACTGAATAATATTCAGCAGTCCAATACATTTTTTAATATTGTTTTCTTTATCGTGTTGATTTCAGTTTTGTTGCAAGGAAGTACCTTGCGTCTTTTTGCAGAGTATTTAGGCTTATTGAAAACAGAAACGGCGACCATGCAATTTCCAATTGATCTCGACTCATCTGAGACGATTAAAAATGGAATGAAAGAAATCGTTGTGTCTCCAGAGGCTTGGTGCGTGGGTAAGACTGTCGTTGAGCTTGGGCTGCCTAAAGGCACATTGATTATGTATATCTACCGCAATCACCATTTTATCACGCCAAATGGCTCAACCATGATTGAGCCCTATGACAAGATGTTGATTATGACTGATCGAAAATCAGATCTTCTGTTCGCTGAATCAAAACTTTTCAATCAGCGAGATGATCTTATTGAGGACCATGCCACTTAACACTATAAAGATCGTGACGGCGATCTTTTAGGTTTTGTACGGTTCCCGTGTTTCGAGCTTCAATCAAACTATCAATTCTCAAATCGGCAAAAGAAACGGTTTCAACGTTTGGAGTTGTATCCGCAGCAATTCCATCCCTGGCGAAAGGAAAATCACAGGGCGTGAGGATACAGCTTTGAGAGTAGTGAATATCAATATTCGGAACGTTTGGTAAATTACCCACACTTCCTGACATCACCACGTAGATTTGATTCTCAACTGCGCGGGCCTGGGAGCAATAGCGAACACGACAATAGCCTTGTCTTTCATCTGTTAAGAAGGGAACAAAAAGAATATTGATTCCTTGGTTCACTAAATGTCTCGTCAGTTCAGGGAATTCAGAGTCGTAACAAATAAGTACGCCGATCGGTCCACAATCGGTCTGAATCGCCATTAATTTATCGCCCCCTTGCATATTCCACCAGTAGCGCTCACTAGGAGTGGGGTGAATTTTAGGTTGCTCGTGCACGCTTCCGTCTCTCAAAAAGATATAGCTGATATTTTGGATTTCACCGTTGGCGATTCTTGTTGGATGAGAGCCTGCAATAATATTGACGTTGTATTTAAGCGCCATCTCTTGAAAAAAACTCTTGAGTGGCTCCGTGTACTCTGTCATTTTCTCAATAGCTTCGTGAGGAGGGACCGTCTCGTTATTAATTGAGATGAGCTGTAGGGTGAAAAGCTCTGGGAATAAAACAAAGTCGCTTTTATAGTCAGAAACAACATCAATATAGTAAATCACAATTTTTTGAAATTCTTCAAATGAAGTAATTCTTCTTTGTCCATACTGAACAGTTGCTACACGAACACTACTATTAAAATTTCTGTAAGCACTAGCTTTTTGTTTGCTGCTAAGATTCGTTTCGATAAATTCGGGATTGTACCAAACCAAATGAACGGCGTGGCCTAAGGATCTTTTATCGTAGGGAAGATAATTATCAAAAATCCCTAAAACCTCAAATCCATTTCTTAGCTGAAAGCCCAAGACTGAGTCTCTGATTTTTTTTGATTTCACCAGTTCAATATAGTTTTCGACTGAGCCTGCTTCTTTAATTTTTTTGTGAAGGTTTGGAATTCGTCCGGCGAAAACAATTCCTTTCAAACGATAAAACTTGCAAAGTTTTTTTCTTTCATTATAAAAGCGTTGGCCAATTTTAAATCTTCTCATCTCGGGATCAACACAGATTTCATAGCCGTAGAGAATGGTTCCTTTTTCATCGTGAGTAGAACCGTATCCACCGCCAGTGATTTCCCACCATGTATGTTTTTTAAGCGCTTTTTCTTCGGAGACGCGAATCGTTGCGCAATAACCGACAATCTTTTCATCGAGAACAGCGACAAAATGTCCGTCGGGGAAATTATTGATTTGTCCGCGAAGCATATCTTTTGGATAGGGAGGCATATCGCTGTAGATTTTTTCAACTAGTTCAGAAATCCCGTCTACATCACTCGGTTTTGCACCACGAATTACGAGCTTCGGTAGCGAAAGTTTTGTTCCCATATCGGCCTCTTTTTGTCGTTTAATTATATAATTTTTCATAGTTTAGCTCATAAGTCACGGAGGCTAACAGCATTAGACGATAAAGCTTCGTGATTACGGTTCCGAAGAGTAAACTTAGCATCAGGAGTAAGTTATGAGTTACGGAATTGTTGTCTTCTTTACTTTACTGGGTTTTTTGAAAGCGTGTTCTTTGACCGGTGAGAAGGTAACAGCAGAACAGCAATTCGCTGATGCGCTTGTATCAACAATTGCACTTGAAGAGCATCAGTGTGAAGATTCTCACTCACACGAACTCAATAAAGAACAGCGATCACCATCCTCATTATTTGCAGATTCCACTCATCATAGATCTATCGTGCAAAAGAGATCTATCGCTTCGCTTGAAGAGCTTGTTCCACTTCTAGGAACAAATGGTTGCGAGGATATGAACCAACAAGAGTTGGATGACGTGATTGATTTAATGACGAAGCTTGGTGGGAGAATTCAAAATCCCATGGACTATCCTGAGACTGTCGCCGGATTACAAGAGTTCTTAGACGAAGTTGGTGTGAGTCCACGTTTCAGTGCACACGAGATGGTTACGCCAAATAATATAAGTGTGGCCCAACGTTGTGGTTTTCAACAATTATTACCTAAAAGATGTCGTTGGTTAAGTGCTGCTGTACAAGGGCTTTTAGCGACTGAACTGCGAGCGGTGATCAATAATGGAAATGAGAATGGTGGGAATGGTATAACGCTCAGAAATTGGTGGCGTCCTCAGTGTTATAACAAGGGTGTTGGCGGTGCTGGTTCGAGTGATCATATGCAAGCAAGAGGATTTGATTTAGACTTTACAACTCCACAGCAACGGGCCCAAGCACAAAATTTGTTGTGCAAAATGTATAAGGAAAATCCTTTTAGTTTACAAGTCGGGATCGGTTGCAAAACCCTTCATATCGGAGTGGGATCGCCAAAGCGCTTAAGACAGTATCCTGACGATGGTTCACGCTTTTGGACTTATAGCTCTCTCCAGTCTTGCCCTATCAAACGACTTAGCAGTGATGACTGTTGGCGAGTTGAAAGAGAGTCTGGAAAACTTCATATTCATTCGCTTGGTGATAAAATTCAAACAAGTGGCGCCCTCTAATTTTGACGACTATTTAAGCCAGTTATGTGTTGCCACAAATTCACTATGTCTTTAAGATAATTCCTTATGATAATTGATAAATTTCAAGACAAGTTTTTCAGCTTATCAAAAGACCTTTTTGTGATTGCCTCGAAAGAAGGTTATTTTGTTGAGCTGAGTGCGAGTTGGCAGGAACTTTTAGGTTGGACTGATGAAGAGCTAAAGTCGAAACCATTCATTGAATTCACTCATCCAGATGATCGTCAATTAACAGCGGAAACACTTTCAACTATCAGTCAGGGATTAGTCCATACCGAAATAACTAATCGCTATCTTACTAAAGATGGTAAATATGTTTATTTGTATTGGAGCTCTTATCTCGATCAAACTGAAAATTTAATATACGCCATTGCCCGCGATGTAACTCAACGAGAGCAACTGAGAAAAGCTGTGACGGCTTGTACTCAGTCAATTCCAGATCAACTTTTAGTTCTAGGTAAAGATGGTTTTTTACAATATTTAAATATTGATGGGATTGAGCATTTCTCTTATCGCCTTCAGGGGAAAAAAACCTACTGGTCGAATCATTTCCCTGAAATGATCAAAGAGTCCTTGTTCAGTCATTTTGAAATGGCCCTTCAGCAACAGAGAACATTTTCTTTTAGTTATGAACACACTGAAATTGGAGAAGAGACTCAGTACTATCAAATACGCCTTTCTCCACTAGACGAAAATCATGTGATTATCTGGCTTAGGAATAAAACCCACGATATCTTGGCGCAAATGGCGCTGGAAGAACAAAAGTTAAAGAGTATTCAAATGGCGAAGATGTCCTCCTTAGGCCAAATGGCTGCGGGGATTGCCCATGAAATGAATACACCTTTGACCCTGATGGTAGGGCACCTTTCGTTGCTCTCTAAAAAATTGGAAAAGAATCCTGGTGTTAAGAACAATCTTCAAGACATGGAAGCAGCTATTGAACGAACAATAAAAATCGTCAAGGCTTTGAGAAACTTCTCTTTTGATGATTCTGAAGAGCCGTTGTCAAAAATTTCTGTGGTTGAACTAATTGATGAAACTCTTTCTTTTTGTCGAGAGAGGATCAGTTTCAGTAAATTAAAACTGGTCGTTGAAACGGACCAAGAGTTTTTTGTTTTTGGCCGTCCGATTGAACTTTCACAGGTGCTATTGAATATTATTAATAATGCAATTGATGCCGTGAAACTTCAAAGTGAGACCGATTTAAATGAGCAAGAGAATTGGATCAGAATTAGATCGCAGAAAAAGGGCGAGACCATTTTAATTGAAGTTTCTGACTCCGGCGCAGGAATTGAACCTCGACATCGTGATAATATTTTCACTCCATTTTTTACCACTAAGAAAAAAGGGGAAGGCACGGGATTGGGTCTGAGCTTATCGAGAGATCTCGCGAGAGGTCTTGGTGGTGACCTAGTTCTTCTTCCGTATGAAAAAACTACATTTGCTCTTATTTTAAATCAGGCGCATTAAGAAGTTCTTTTAGCACGGCTTCCATCTTTTCTTCTCTGGCAATTTCCTGTAATCGTTCTTGACTGCCGCTCGGAAGTTTTTTGAAGTCAATTCCCTCTAGAAAAACTCGTTTAAGATCAGCGCTATGACCCGTTCTCATCGCTTCGATCGCTCGGTCGTAGCGCAGTTTTTCATATTGTATTTCAACCGGATCTCCGAGTGCTTCATTCAAATGACCACGAGTGAGTCTATCATTATCGAGATATTGATTTTGATTAGCAGGGATGGCCTCGAAGATCATTTGGGCTTCAGCGGCCACAGGAGTATTTGTTTCGGTTTCGCTTATCTGCGAAGAAAAATACCATTTCCTCAAAGTCAGGGATGTTAAAAAAAATAGACCCACAAGCAAAATTAAATTGAGTTTTTTAGGGTTCATATGGCCATCTTTTTTGCTTTTGCGATTTTAATAAATTTCAGTGCTGCTTCGATTACAACCCAAACTTGTGCCAAACTAAAAACCACTGCAAGGATACTTAAGAAAGTATTTTGAGTGCGTGAAAAGCTTAGATAATTAAAATAGAGTCCAATCGTTGTAATGATAATCACAATCAATGCAGGAAGAGCAAAAGGAAGCACCGGCTTTCGTTTCTCATAAAGATGAATAGTTATGACTAGTAAAATAAGACCTGCCAGCATTTGGTTTGTGGCGCCAAATAATGGCCAAATAGAAAGTCCACCGCGCCCACCCTCAGTCGTGATCATCAGTAAAAAGGCGCTGACGACCGCTAGAAATGAACCTGTAAAGCGATTCTGTAAAATAGGAAGTTTCGTCGCCTCTCCAACCTCACTGATTATATAGCGCTGGATTCGACAAGCTGTATCTAGGCTCGTTGCTGCAAATGAGATGATCATCACGGCGATGACTGTTTCTGCCAGATCTTTAGGGATTCCTAGCGCCCCTACAAACTCCGCAGAACCTAAAACAAACGCGCTGATTTTGGCATTTAGGCCATCGGCCGCTTGCCAGCTACTATAGTGCATATGCCATGCGGCCGTTGTTTTAAATCCCGCGCCTACAGCTAAAGTTGCAAGCAGCGCGAGCACACCCTCGGCCAACATAGAGCCATAGCCCACGGCCCGTGCGTCCTGCCATGTGGCCACTTGCTTACTTGAAGTTCCGCCACTCACGAGACCATGAAAACCACTGATCGCTCCACAGGCGATGGTGATAAAGAGAAAAGGAAACCAAGGAGGAGCACCTGGAGCATTTAACTGCAGTGCCGGTGCGACCATCTTTGGACTTAAAACAAAAAGGCCCGCTATCATCAGAATCAGACCAACAAAAAGTTGATGAGAGTTAATATAGTCTCTTGGTTGTAAGAGCGACCAAACAGGCAGGATGCAGGCCACAGCACTATAGATAAGCAGAAAGAGAATCCACACCATCAGTTCGTTTTCGATACCTACAAATTCTTTTAAAGAAATGGGATAGAGAGTGCCGATATAAATCATGACCAGCAGAGAGAAAAAGGCAATGATCGATGGAATGGTGAGGCTCTTGCCTTTACGATTGATGAAATAGCCCATCAGTAAAGCGACGATGATTTCAAAATTCACAGGAACAACAGTGGCAGGGAAACTAATAAAAAGATTGGCGATCACAAGAGCGAAAACTGCGATTACCATCCAGACGAGGAAGAAAATGAGAGTCAAAAAAAGCGCTTTTGCGCGCGGGCCGATGAGATTTTCTGCGACGACTGCTAAAGACTGTCCTTTATTTTTCATCGATAGCACAAGGGCGCCGAAATCATGGGCCGCACCCATGAAGATAACGCCGAGAACGATCCAAAGAATCGCCGGTACCCAGCCCCAAATAATGGCGATCGCTGGACCCACAATAGGTGCGGCTCCTGCGATCGAGCTGAAATGATGTCCAACCAGAACGGACTTCTTGGTCGGAGTATAGTCAATTCCATCTTGAAACTCTACTGCGGGAGTGGGAGTCGTCTCATTTTCGAGATTAAAGAGTTTCACGCTGAGGTATCGACTATAAAATCGATAACTCAACCCAAATAGGATAAGGCTTCCAAGACATATCCACGCAGCGTTCACTTTAGCTCCTAAAGCGTAAAGGTGAATTGATCAATTAAAAAACCTGGGCACTCTGAAGTTCCAACCCGACGGGAAAAATAAGTCGAGGTTTCAGGGAAGTGTTCAGTTTCTTTAGTTAAGGCGATCAAGCCCGCACCTAAGCAATGATATAAAGACTCATCAAAGCGCAGGTCTTCAATGGGCGCAATAATCTCTCCATTCTCCACCCAAAAACAAGCGTATCTCGTCATCCCTGTCACGCGACCACCAGGCATATCGCTATAGTTTAGGTAGTGAAGGTTCGAAAGGTAGAGGCCGGTGTGAAGTTCTTTGAGGATATCTTTTGTCTCAAGCGTTCCTGCCAGAACTTTCGGCGAGCGAAAACTCTCACTCATGCTCGCTCCATTGCTTTTGACTTTGTATTCAACGCTACTGCGAGAGCTGGTAAGGAGATTGACTCCGACACCTTTTTCGATCAAGACCATTTTTTCTGGGGAGAGTTCTCCGAGATCATTAAAACGCGGCACTAAACCGTTTTCAAAATTCTCTTCAATGGTGAGAAGGGGAGAGAGTTTGGCTTCGTTTTTAAAAATTTTTCCAAGCGAAGACTGTCCTCGTTGAAGAGCTGCATAACTAAATCCACCCCATGCCAGCATACCGATCAACTCATTCGCTGCCGCTGGGGCCAGATAGGTGCGGTATTTGCCAGGAGCGATTTTCATTGATGGCTTTTTCAATCTCTCAAGAAAGATTTGGTTTTCGGCGAGCTTCTCGCTGAATTTATGATCGACAAACTCTGCTCCGGCGTAACCACCTTTAACAGCTTTGAAGCCGTGAAAGAGAGAGTAGTCAAAAAAGAAGGGCGCACTTTCAAACCAATGATCAAGACCCACGGAATTGCTCATTCCAAGGGTCAGGGGACCTTCGCAGTAAAGTCCTGCGAGATCTAAGCCTTTAAGTTGTTCCGTACAGATTTTTTCAAGTGTCGCGATAGACGTTTCAATTGGTTCAGAGATTTGAGACGAGACGCCGTAATTTTGGTGGGCCACAAAATAGGGATCTTCCGGCAATTCGTTTATATCCGCTCGCATTTGATTTAAGATTTTTAAAACATGCTCTTTGTTCTCTTCAGATGAAACGCCTAAAAAAATAGAGACTTTAATTTGACGACGATTTTTTTGTAGATGAAGTTGCAAGCCAATTTGGGTGAGTTCTGTGGCCTGTCTTAGACGGCTTTCATTAAAACGATAAAATTTTGAATCTTCAGCCGACAAAGTCAGAGCGAGAGATTCGTCACCACTAAGCTCACTATAAATACTTTGTGAGAGCGATTGAAAATCTGAATGGGACAAATGTTTTTGACGTGTTTGGTTTTTCATAATCAGGCCCCTCCGAATACTTCAATCTGACTGAAAAGACATGCAGGTGAGGCATGCCCCACCCGAATCACTTGATTGGGCTCACCCTTACCGCAGTGAGGAGTTCCATAAACTTCAAATGTCGATGGGTCACCTACGGCCTTGAGAGCATTCCAGTAAGCAACTGTGGTTCCGCGATAATTAGGATTTTTCACCACGGAAGTCAGCTTGCCGTCTTCAATCAGTCGGGCGTACTCACAGCCAAATTGAAACTTGTTGCGGAAGTCATCAATCGACCACGAGCGATTTGTTTGCATATAAATCCCTCTTTCCGTCTGAGCGATCATCTCGTCAAGAGAGCTTGAGCCAGGCTCAAGATTGAGATTGGCCATGCGGTCAATCGGAGCTCTATTCCAAGATTGGGCTCTGAAGTTCGAAACACCGGCGAGTCCAGAACGCTCTTGACTCTCGCTACCGCCAAGACCTGCCAGCAGTTTACCTTCTTGAATCAGATAGGTTTTTTGTGCTTCGGTTCCACTATCATCATAGGCGTAGCTTGCGATTTCACCTTTCAAGTCGGGGTCAAAACTCACATTCATCAATGGACTGCCGTATTGCAATTTGCCGAAATCTTCTTTTTTTACAAAACTCCAACCGGCGTAATTTCTCTCGTCTCCGAGTATGCGATCAATCTCAAGCGGATGCCCGATGGATTCATGGATTTGCAACATCATTTGATCTGGAGAGAGCAAGAGATCGAGCTTGCCTGTGGGACAATCAGGAGCGTCGAGCATCTCATTCAGTTCTCGGATCAGGGTATCGGCGCGCATACCAAGAAAATCAGTGTTGATGCCCTCTGCTCCACCTTGCTTCGAGCGGGCCATATAGCCGTGATCTGAGCGAGTTTGAATGGTGGCTTTCTTTTGCCCAGTGACTCGCATGTCTTGCAACGTCATCGCCGTTTCTTGATGAATTTCGGCCCCATCACTTGTGAGGTATAAAGTTTCTGTTGAGAGAAGAATTGTCGTCAGCTGTGAGCTTAAAACATGTGGACCTTTTTTAAGGAGTTCACCCACTTTGATTTGATGCTGAACAATTTCAGAGGTCGTCAGCTGTTCGAGTTTCTTTTCGCCGAGGTTGGCTTTTTGGGCTTGATAGAGACCACGGGATTTGGGATTGAAATGGGTCAGCTTCAACGGGCTCAGTTGTTTTGCTCTCATGGCCCCTCTTTTAAAGCAAGCGCGAAGCCCTGCTTCGGAGAGGTCAGAGGTGGCGGCGTAAACCAACGTTCCATCGACGACGACTTCCATCATTACGCCACGATCAAAGACCTGTCTGGCCTCTTCGACTTTCCCATCTCTTGTTGAGTAAGCCTTTGAATCTTCATTTAAAAAACGAAATGAGAGCCAATCACATTCTTTTTTAAGCTCTTGAAATAGGCCAATCCACTGTCGTGACATATAGTATACCCCTCTTAATTAGACTGATACTCTAGCCTTTCTGTATGATTTTTGTAAAGATTTGCGGAGTAATCCGCAGGAGTTTTGGCTAGACCCCAACCCTAATAGGGGCTAGATTGCTTGCATGACTGAAGAGCGGCTTATTTTTGTGATTATCGCCCTGTGTGTGATCGTTGGTGGATTGTGTTTCTATCAATGGCGTGCTTTGGCAAAAAAGCAACAAGAGCGTTGGAGTCAAGCAGATGCGCAGTCAAATGAGACGCGGAAAAATCTCGAAGAAGGTCTAAAGACGCTTCTTCTTTGCGTGATTCAAGATCAAATCAATCTCTCAGAAGCGGCCCTCAGGATCAAGGTTCATTTGGATCATCTTTTTCCTCATGAACATCAGAAAAATGATTTAAAGATTTTTTATCAGTTTTCTGACGAAGTGGCCGACTTCGCGACCCATGCAAAAAGAAATAGCTTAACCACTCAAGAGCGTTTTAACGAAGATATTGCTCGTGAAAAGATTGAAGAGCGCTTGGCCCTTGATTTCAAAAAGGCTTGCGATACTCTTTATAAAAAGCTCGCTTAACCCCCTCTGTTTTCAATTTGTTTACGATTTAGAGTAGAGAAAACGGCCCATCTCAACAGCGCAATCCCGATTTAAGTTATAGAGAGCTTAAAAAATCATTCAGGTGGGGCTATGAAACTGTTTTTTAATCTTCTTTTTTCACTATTTTGTCTTCTTTTAACTCAAGCAACTTATGCTCAAAGCGCTTCATCAAATCATTTGGCGGTTGGTGTTCGTCTCGATGATGTTGCCAAGTATTCATCTCGTGAGTATCCACTTCTCAGTCAGCGATTGAGTGAAGTGAAGCGAACCCTCAATGATCGTATGAGTGTAGAGCTTGGAGCAGCGGAAATTTTCCATGTCTTTTTTAATCAGAGACCGCGAAAAATTAATAATGATCGCATGGAGCTTGCTCTGACTGTTTTTTATCGCCATTTAAATGATGAGTATCTCTTTACAAATATTTTTCTCGACTTGACCAAAACAAGAATTTTCTTCACTTCCACCAGCACGGTGTCATTAAATGAAACGGCATTTAGTCTTGAAGTGGGTCTGATTGATCGCAAGTTGATTGTCAGCGACTCGCTCAGTGATTTGAAGATGGTCTTTCCTGCAGGTGTTGGCGGGTTTGATGAAGGTGTGATGATCGCAGACCAGATCTCTCTCGTGACACCAAGATTTCAAAGTGCATGGCTTGATAAAAGAGAGGCCTATGCCGCGAGACAGAAGCCAGCGTATTTTGCTGGCAAGCCATTTCTTCGCATTACCATTGATCAAGAACTCAATCGCGGTTATACGGCGATTGGCTTTCACGTTCAACCAAATCTCACTCCATTTGTCAGAGGGTTCGATAGCAATGGCTGTATCCGTTTGCAGACGGAGGACTTAGTGGCCCTGCACCGAATATTGGCCCATGGTCGCCATCTACATTTACCAGTGCGCGTGCTTTACCGTATTGCAGATAGTGCAGATCATCCAATGCCTAAAATCAATACTCCTTTTAAAACACTTTTAAATACTGGGACCAAAGCCTTTCCAGAATTTGATATCGATCCAGAGAATAATTTAGTTCTTATGGGCAGAGAGCTTAAAAGAAGCCCACCGATTAGTCTTTTGAAGGATCATAAAGACGATCAGTATCACCGAATTTTTAATTATGATTCAAGAGAGAGAACAACAGCTCAAATGAGCCTACCAAGTAATATGGCGGTTCAGAATGACCCAATCCAGACTCATTTAAATCCAAGACCGATAGTGGTGACTCCACCAGTTACTCAACCAAGGCAACCAATTTCTCAACCGAGAGAGCCGATTTCACAACCAAGACAGCCGGTTAATGATGGGCTTCCACGGACGATTCGAGATGTGCACCCTTACTGTATCGCTCAATATCCTTTTGATCGCGACGGATGGAACTTCACGCGAAATCGTTTAAGAAGACAGTATAACGAGTGTATTGTGGCCTGGAGTCAGCATTTTCAAAGACGCCCTTAAGCTAAAACCATCAATCCTCTGATTGACCAGGTGAGAGTTCGGATCCAATTGGTCCGAACCAACTGGTCGATCAGCTTTATCCTCTCTACGCCTGAAGCCTTTTGGATTTTTTCATGAAGAGGAACTTGAATCAAAAAAGTTGAAAACCAAATCAGAACTAGAAGAAATGCCCTGATTGCTTGAATTCCGGAAAAATCAAGAATAAGTAAACTTGATTGGGTGATGAGTTCAAGAATCATTAGGGGCGCAACCAGCGGTGTGATTAAGCTCATGTGTTTGGCGTGATAGGTGAGAGTCTCTGGTTCGCCGATTAGTTTGAATAGCGGGTAATGAACGATTTGAATCGTCCAGATCAAGCCAATCAAAAGTAAATTTAGAATAATGTCTAACTGAAAAATCATCTTTTCATTTTATGATTTCTCTAAGGTCTCGACTAGTTGGTCTGAGCTGTACAAACTTGATGCAAGGGTAGATTTACCCCTTTGAGCTCGCTATAGCGCTCAACATGAAACTCAATCATTTGCCATTCCTCTGCACTTTTTGAATTTTTATGGACACAGAGTTCTTTGCCTACCTGAGCGAATTCTTTTTGATCGAGGGTGACAAACTGCAGGTGCTTAAGAATTTCTATTGCGCCGTCACTGTCTCTTTGTAGTTCTGTCGCCATTTGATCTAGATAGTTTTGTCTAAGCTCTGGTTTTTCTCTGGTAAATCGCTCGAGCTCAGAGAAAAGGTGGCCACGGGCCTCTGTGGTGAGAAGGGGGCTTTTTTCAAGCACTTTTTGGAATTGATCTTCTTGGATAGCAGGGCCCGTGAGGAGCTCAATGCCGATAACTTGAATTTGGGAATTTTCAAGCTGAAGGAGACCTAAGGATTGTTCGAAGTCTAAAACGGATTCACCTTCATCGTGAAAGACTTGCGCGAAATGCAGGACTCTCTCTAATAATTGATGAGAGCGTGTTTCGCTGAGGTTTTCATATTTGTCGCCGAGGCTTTCTTCGCAGGTTTTAGTCTTTAAGCAGCTTAGAATTTCGGCTGAAAGGGATTGTAGGTAGTTTAAAAGTTCTGCGCGGTTTTCTGTTTTTTCAACAAGACTAAGTTCGTCTAATTGAAAATTGATGATGTCATTAAAAAATGGAGAGTCTTTCAGTTCTGCGGACAGATGGTTAAGTGGGTCTTGCTCGGTAGGAACGTAGACT
This sequence comes from Bacteriovoracaceae bacterium UBA6166, assembly GCA_002435795.1. GTDB lineage: Bacteria > Bdellovibrionota > Bacteriovoracia > Bacteriovoracales > Bacteriovoracaceae > UBA6166. Next base: position 193,646 of record DIUE01000020.1, read on the forward strand.
TGTTCTTCGCTTTCAACTTCTTCTGCTTGAGCTTCTTGCGAAATATGATCACCAGATAAATTGAGTGCTGAAGAATCTTGAATAATGGTCTCAGTTTTTTCTACTTCAATCGAAGCCACCTTGAAATCATTTTCAAATTCTTGCCATTCACCAACGGCTTCGTTTCTAAAATTGACGATGAAGCCTGCGAGGATAGTGACTAAGGCAATTGAAATGAGAGCGGTTTTCATGGGAATTTGACTCCTGAAAATAGACTTTCTGACTCTGATTGGTGCAAAAAGCGAACCTAGAGGTTCTCGTGTTCTCAGCACCTTAGGTGACAGAAATGGGTCTTCAGGTGTCAATCCATTTGCACTGTCTAAAAATCAGTCAATCCTCATTTTAAAGAATCGAATTCAACCAATCGCGAAGATCAACCACTTCTTCAAGACAGATCTCATGTCCCATAGGGTAGGATTTAAAAACGACGTTTTCCTTTTCTGCTAGGCATTTGGATGCTTCAAGAGTCTGTTGATGAGGGATGACTTCGTCATAAAGCCCATGAGTGATGAAGTAGGGTGTTTGCTGAGAGGGATTTTTCAAAAGCTCCTCTGGAATGACAAAACGAGGACTCAAGGCAACGACCGCCGCGAGTTTTTTTGAAAGCATCATTGATGCCGCGAGAGCGATGCGCCCACCTGCTGAAAAACCAAAAAGAATCAGATCATCATAAGAGAGATTTTCTCTCTTCACGAGTTCTTCAACCAGCTTGGCGATTCTCTTAGAAGCAAGCAGTACATCCGCTTCTTGTTGAGATGGATCAGGGTCATACCACCAGTTGCCATAGGCCGTTTTGATTGGGGCGTCGACCAGTAAGAAACGCACACCCGTGATATTGAGCTCTCTGGCGAACTCTTTATAGCTCTCTTTTTGGTCTCCCTGGCCATGCAGAACAATCATCCACTTCATAGGGACAGGAGCGCCATGTTTGTTTGGAAGATCAAATATCAGAGTCGATAGTTCTTGATTGTTTTGTTTGGTCATTTGTAACTTATCGTAAAATGGTCTTGCCCCCCTGTCAATTTCTGCCTCATTTCTCAGCGGTTTGAACCGATACAGAGATGGCATAAAATAAGAACTCAAAGAAGAAAGAATCAGGGAGGTTCTCACATGTACCAAATGTTAAAAACTGAAGCCAGGGCCCATAGAGACGTCATGCCACCGCAGCGACTTCGACGAGAAGGTTGGATTCCTGGTGTGATCTACGGCCGCGGAATGGAATCAGTGACCTTCCAGGTGCAAAAAAGCGAATGGACAAAATTTGTGCAAAGAGCACATTCAAAAATTTTTGAAGTTGAAGTTCCAGGAAATGGAAAGCACCTTGTGAGCATTGATAATGTTCAGAAAGATCCGATGGGATCACATATTATGCATCTCGAGTTCCATCACTTAGAGCAAAACAAAGCGACTATCGTGACTCTGCCATTCAAAGTCACTGGTGAAGCTGTAGGTCTAAAAGCTGGCGGTGTTGTGACTCTTGATATCCATGAAATCGATGTGAAAGGTCTTCCAAAAGACTTCGTCGAGTCGATTGAAGTAGATATCACAGGTCTTGATATCAACCACTCAATTCACTTGAGTGATCTTAAGCTTCCAAGAGGCTTGAGTTTCGTTGATGACGGCGAAACCGTTGTCGCTCACTGTGCAATTCCAAGAATGAAAGCAGAGCTTGATAACGCTGTTGTTGAGCCAGAGATTGTTGCTGAAGATGAGACAAAAGTCGCCAGCTAATTTTTTCACCGAACTATCTAAAGAGGGGCGATTCGTTCGCCCCTTTTTTATTTGCCTTGTTTTAATCTCACTCTATTCTAATAAAACCCACGGGAATTCTTATGAAGGACTCGAGCTCACAAAATATAAATGGGTTTCGAGCGGCTTAAGAACCGGCCAGTGTTTTGAACAAGACCGGCGCTCTGCAGGTGAAGACTTTTCAATTAAAAAACCAGCTAGCGAATGCCGAGTCCTAGTGAAAGAAACGATTACTGTTTTCATTCCTAACGATAGACGCACCAGTGGTACGTGCTACGAGGTGGATAAAGAGACTCAGGGGTATCAATACGCTAGACTTGCAGCAGTTGAAGAGTGTCGTCCAAAAGAAGTAAACCTTCAATGGATCAAACCGAATTGTTACGAACGAGGGATGCGAGAAGACGGAGTCGAGTACCGAGTGACTAAGCTTGCCAATGTCTGCTTGAGCTTAGTTGAAACATCGCTCCTGTGGGTTTCAAACGGTAGGCCCTTCGATGGCAACTGCTTTTTGATTGATGCTAAAACCGCTGGGACTCAAGTTCGAGAACAAGTGGATACAATTCGTTGTCGACCTGACAATGTCGTTAAGACTTGGGTGCCGAACCCGCGAGATCCATTGACTGGACGTTGCTATGAATTGGATCCAGTTTTGGGTGCCAATGGTTATGCTCGCTCTTTGCCAGATGATCAATGCCTACAAAGTGCGTCCGAGTATGGCTGGCAAAAAACAGGTGAGTTTACAGGGATTTGTTATCAACGACAATTATCACAAAACCAGCATGAAGTGACTAAGCAAGTGGCCCATCGATATTGTCATCCTCCACAAACAAAAGAGAAATTCTTTAAAACATCTGTGAAGAGTGGAGTGTGCGCTTTAGTTGATGCTCACACAGAAGGGGAACGTTTTAAAGTGCAAATTGAAACTGAGAAATGCAGACCCCACGATGCCATTGTGGTTTGGCTTCCACATAAAACCGTTAAGGGGCGAGGGGAGTGTTTTAGAATTGATGCCGCGACCAAAGGTGAAAAATTCGTCGAGAATATTTCTAGCGAAAATTGTCAGGAGGCACAAGAGGGCTTTGTTTTTGAACTGCAACCTTCTGGTCGAGAAGGTTTTTGTTTCGAGTCTATCCAAACGATTGGCACGCAAAATTCTGCAAGACGAAAGGTGAATATAAATAACTGCAAACCTAAAAATGTAAAACCCGTTTGGCTTGGAGATCCGAAAACATTGATAGGACATTGTTATGAAGTTGATTCAGAAAAAGGTGAACAAAAATATATAGAGCGAGTGAATCATCAGAAGTGTCGACCTTTTTATACCGACGATATGGAGTATCTATTTCACCGCGTTCCCGGAGACCCGTCGGGGACTTGTTTTGAAGTCGATAAAAAAACTAAAGGGCTAGAGTACGCCCTGAAAGTCAGCCCAGATAGTTGCCGCAAGCAACTTCGTTTACCTGACTTATAATTGAGGCGCTTTTAAGCTGATTTTACAAGACTTCTTAAGCTAGCTCGTTGATATATGGTGACTTAAATAGGCCTATTGAATGTTCGTGTTAAGGTAGCTTATGAAAAAAATCCAAGAGCTAGAATCGCAAGCCTTTGAAGAACTCAAGCATTACCTCGAATCCAATCCACAGGCAGAACCTTTGCAAAACTATGTGCAAGCTAGGTTTAAAGAAGCTGGGAGTGAAGCTCGAGAGCGAATGAAAGTGATGATGGAACTGATCCGATTTCAGGTCTATTTAAATTCTCTGCCTGAGTATGAGGCATTGAAAAACTATGTGGAAGAAGTGAAAGCACAATTACCAATGCCTAAATCTAGGCAGTACAAGAAAAGCGCTTAGTTCGTTGAAGCCAACCCCAAGAGAGTCATAAGCGTCGTTTTACTATAAGTGAAAAGTTCTTTGATATAACCATCTTGATGTTCGGTGTACGTTGCAGTGTCTGGGATGATAGGATGCATGACGCTGGTCTTTACTGCTTTGTCGCCAGCTTCAACGGTATCTTCTTCGTGAGTTCTTCCTAGACGGCAGTGACCTAGCTCATGAAAAACCAGCACTTCTTTTTGAATTGGATGAGCTTTATCCCACCAAGACTTTCGAACAATGATTTCTTTTGTATCGTCTGCATAAACAAAACAGACGCCATCAAAATTCGGCTGAGTCGTATCCCCGAAATTGATTGGGATATCTCCGACCTTAAATTGAGGATCGTTCAGCTCTTTTTGTCCTAGATTTTCAAACTTCTTTACGATTTGAGTGAAGCTATCATCCGTGGTGGCAAACATCTTCGTTGTCACACCTTTGCGATGAACAATATCTTTCTTTCCAATTTTTAGGGGCATCCCACATGAGGCGAAGGTGCTGATGAGGACAAGAATAATGAATGAAATCGCTGATTGTTGCATACCAAGACTTAAGCAATTCAGAGACCAAAATCATGTCTTGATTTTTCAGGAAGTTAGTCGGTGAGAGCTGTCTAAACTTTTGACGGTGTCTGTAAATATGTGCGAGTGGTTTTAGAAATTTCTGCTGAGGCGATAGCGGTCTCGAGCGCTAATCCAGTCGATCTCTGAGCGCCAGGCTTTGAGTTTTGTGTAGAGGCCGATATTGGAGCGATCAAGCAAAATAAACTCTGGTCGAGGAGCTTTTCGCCCTTTAATGCTGACTTTTTTGATAAAACTTCGAGCTTGCTCAAAAGGATTTTGTGATTGAAGAGCAAAAACGCCAGCTTCAGTATGGGGCCAGTAGAGTTCTCCAATCATTGTATAATGCTCGCGAATAATATCATCACCATCTTCATCAGTGAAATAACCCATTCTCTTCATCCAGGCCCGGTAGTCTTCAAATGAACGGTTTTCAAGTGAGCGTAGAAGCAATGTATAATCGCGAACAAACTCCTCAGGGAAAAAGCGACAAGAGCCAAAGTCGAGCAAAATAATTTTTCCCGGTGTAAAAAGATAATTTCCGTTCTGTGGGTCAGTGTGAAGAAAAAGATTCTCATAAAGCCCGTACATATTGGCATCAAAGAGAATTTGCCCCCATTCGTTGCGCTCAGCTTGTGAAGCGTTGAGAGTTTCATCAAAACTCATTCCTTTCATCTCTTCCATCGTCAGTACCGTCTCCGTTGAACACTCAGGGTAAACTTCAGGAATCAAAATCTGTGGAAACTCTTTTGCCAAAGTTTTTTTGGCGTACTCCATGTTTTTTTGCTCAAGCCGATAGTCGCACTCACTAATCAGCGTCTCTTTGAGTTCCGCAATGGTGGAGTCGAGGTTGGGCTTTGAAGGAAAAAGTTTTCCAAGCAGACCATCAAGTGAATCAAGTCCTTTTAAATCAGTGGCAACAGCTTTTTTGATTTGAGGGTACTGGACTTTAACGACAACTTTTTCGCCTGACTTAAGAACGGCACGGTGAACCTGTCCGATAGAAGCTTGTGCCATCGGGTTAGGATCAAATTTCGCAAAAACTTCCTCAGCCGGTTTTCCGAAGGCCTCAAGAAACACAGACTCGCGATCTGCACTAGACATGGGAGGCGCATTTTTTTGTAAGCTTTTAAAAATATCAGCAATCTCCGGAGGTAGAACGAGATCTTCGGTAATAGAAATCATCTGACCTAATTTCATCAGGCCACCTTTCATCTCACCCATACCAGAGACAACTTCTTTGGCGATTTCGATGCGCCTCTGTAGTTGTTTGATTTCGTCTTTTTTCTTTTGAAATTGCTCAATGGCCCCCAGACCAAGATCGACACTTAGTTTTCCGCTAGTTTTAGCGACAAGTTTTCCGAAAGTTGTAAGCCTGGCGAGACGCCCGGATTTAAAGGTTTTTTCATTCACAATTAATTGTAGACGAGAGTGAAGGAGAGGTCGTTAGATAAATTTTGTACTTAAAAAATTCCTTCGATGCCTGTTGTGAAACGGGTGACAATTCTGGTTTGAAAGCCCAGGCCTTCAATTAAATCAATCGCTAACTCACGGTCGGAGGCCTGAATTTTAAGCGTGATAGTTTTTTTGTTGAGATCAGATTGGAATTCGGCGAGATAGATTTCTCGCAAAATTGCGCGATGGATACGATACACATCCCGTGCATCGTTCATATTGCGGATTTCTAGAATAAAGGGTTTCGTTTCCATCAGATTCCTGTGTTCTCTAATTGTGCTAAATTGCGCCTTTTCGCGAACACAGTCAAAAGCCGGTATTGCCCTGTGAAATTTACCTTCGTCACGAACCCGAGACGACGAGCAGGATTTTCTCAAAGGTTTAGCCGTATCCTGTTCTGTGTTATGAAGAACGACCAAGATCTTGAACAAGGATAGAGTATGTATTTGAAATCCCTTATTTCCCTTTTCTATTTTCTGAGCATAGGCCAGGCCCACGGGGCAATCGAAGTTGTGCGCGCTGAGACCTGTGCGAAGCCTCAAGGAGATGAGGTGATTGTTCACCGCTCTGACTTCCAGTGGAATCAGGAGCTCTCTGAGATTAAAGAAAGGGCCGAGCGCTTATATAAGGAAGGTAAGCGCTTAGATCGCAGGGCCTATTTAAGAGAAGACGGCAAGGTTGTCATTCCCCACTCAGTACCAAGTAATGGCGAACAAGAGATCGAACTGACTGAGCGGTTTTTGCAAAGTATTCGTCTGCATATTGAAAAGGGCCTAGAGTTGCGCTACGTGGACTCCATCACTTTTTCAGACATGGGACACTCTCATTTTTTTATTCCACAGGATTTTTTCAATCAAGAGATCGCGCCACTTCCAGTTTCACAGCAACATATTGCTTATCAAAAGATGCTTGCTCATGAGGGGCTCAAAATTCTTTACCATACGGCCGAACAGTTAAAGATGTTGGAAGAGGACCGAAGCCTCGTGAAAGATCGACATATCCAGTGGCGCTATTTTACAAGAAACCTCGTGGGAGACAATCAAGCCCAAGGCAATATGGAGCTGATTCACCAAGAAGATCACTCTTATAATACCGCTCGCGATTATAAAACCGGTTATCGCTACTGGGGAGCTGGTTTTTATTTAACGGCCAACAAAGATGGCTGTTTCCCTTTCAAGCATAAAGGGGAGACATATTATTTTGATATTAATTTGCGCGGCTTTGAGATGTAGTTAAGGCGTTTTACGAAAGCGAAGATTAAAACAGGTTTCACCTCGTGCTAAATATTTTTTTTCAAAATGAGTCCGGGCCTTCCATTCAGGTGTTAGGTCCATGCTCAACTCACGTTGTTCAATCAATTGGCATTTCCATTCATTCGTCATCCATTCCAGCGCTTCAAGCGCGTAGACTTTTTCATTTGTCGCGATAATCAGCTCACCCTGATCTTTAAGCACTCTTAAAATTTCACTCATAAAGGGCATAGCATGCCATCTTTTATTGAGGTCGCTAGGCTTTGGGTTTGGGTTAGGGTAGAGGAGATAAACAGCATCTAGGCTGGCATTTTTGATTCCATGGCAAATCCAAGAAATTGCGTTGCCATGAATGGCCATTAAGTTTGGAAGGTGTTTGTGGTTTTGAATTCGCCGTTCAAATTTTTCGAACTTCTCTCGAGTGTGCTCAAAGGCAATCATAAAATGATCGGGATGATTGAGGGCGTACTGTAGAGGATGAAGGCCAACCCCGCAGCCAATTTCGACCACAAGTTTTTGATAAGGGTGTAAGGTTAGTTCTTCAAGCTTCTCAATGAGCTTTTGAATGTCTATCGGTTGTGGAACTGAATCTTTAAGAAATTTTCTCATCACCCTAGTCTTGTCATAAATAATCGTAGCAAAAAACCAAAATATCATTATTATCCATGCCATGAACACAGTCTATCTTTACGCACTCTCTGCAAACTTTTGTTTTGCCATGGCCTCTCAGGTCTTCACCCACTATTCCCGCTCCACATCATCAGTCTGGATGAACACGGTCAAAACACTCGTGGCCTTTTGTGCCTTCGCGATCGCAGTTATCGCTACAGGTGGCTTTAGTGGGCCGGACCTGGTTTATATTTCCTTGCTCTTTTTATCAGGGGCCCTAGGTCTTGGGATTGGAGATTGGTTTCTTCTCACTTCTTTCAAGGAGATGGGCCCAGGCCGCACGATGATTCTCTTTGGCTTCCAACCGGTCATTTTTGGTGTATTCGGTTTTTTTATTTTTAACCAAGTTCTCAATATCGAAAAGTTCTGGGGAATCCTCTTTTTTGTGCTCTGTTTAGTGACGATTTCAAGAGAGAGCTTCAGGGTGGACCGCCATTTTCACCTCAAAGGCATCAGTATGGCCTTTACAGGTATGTGTTTAGATGCCCTAGGGGCAATGCTCAGTCGTTATGTCTTCGACCACAACCCAGAGCTTAGTGTCTTCGAAGGCAATCTCTATCGTTGTCTGGGAGCACTGACGTTCTTTTTTCTCTTTTCGAAATTTAAACCTATGAACTTCAGGACTACGTGGCAAAAACAGTCTCGTCGCGGACAGCTGATTTTGTTGATTGGCTCATTATTTGGAACTTTTGTATCGCTGAGCTTTTATATGAAAGCATTACAATCGGCCCACTTGGCTTCACTTGCGGGAATCGCCATTACGGGAACAGTTTTTTCTTCGATCTTAGAGTGCCTTATCCAGCGCAAATGGCCAAGCACTCACTTGATGGTCGCGTTCATCTTTTTTCTTTGCGGGATGAAGCTGATTTTATTTTAAAAAAACTTCTGGATGTTGAAAATCTGCGTGATAGACGAAATGGCATTTCTCTTTCACACATTGTAGGTACTGATGAAGTTCAGAAGAAAACTGAAATTCAGGAACAATATAAAGGCCCCATAAATGAGCGGCCAGCATAATATCTAAGATTGTCATTTCCGCTTCACCACCGTACCAAGGACTCAGCTTCTCTTCTAGCGACCAAAGTTTTGGGACAAGCTCTTTTTTCTCAGCATCAGCTTTTTTGAGTAAAAGATGGAACGGTCCCCGTTTTGCCGATTTTTTGGCAACAAAATAGCTGCGAGATTCTTCATCAAATTCTGGAGTCCAAACCCAATAAGGCATGGCAAGATTGTGAATGCTTTTACCGAGTTCTTCGAGCTCTGCATTTAATTCTGAAAATAAACTCGATTCGAGTAGCTCAAGTTTTAATTGATTTTTTTCATCCAGCCTTTTGATGATATCTAAGCTTTCGTTTATGGCCAGGCCTTGCCCAAAATCAAATATGGGCAACATTTTAACACCCGTTAATTGTTTTGGTGTTTCCTCATCAGCATAAGAGAGGACTTTTGATTCGAATGGAATTTCAAGAAGACCTAAGGCCAGACGGACTCGGACGCAGAATGGGCAATGGACGTAGTGATAGAGTTTCATGCTGTGGAGCGTACAATTATGGGCGAGATCTCTCAACTGTTTTTTTAACTAATCCCCTTAAATATTGCAGCAGGTAGTTAAGCCATTTCTAACTGTCTCAGTTAATTGACAATTCCACCTCGAAGTCACATAGTGACCTCCATTCAATCAGCCACCTATTGTAAGGAATAAAGTATGCAGAACTTTCTCGTTTTCGTTCTCTCAATGTTTTTAGTCGCCGCCGCTCAAGCGGAAGGCTTTAGCAACACCAGTGAGGCCTCTGTCGTTGTGACTGGTGGAAACACTGACCTTCAAGTTTATAGTGCTAAAACGCTCAACACTTATAAAAAAGAAAAAAACACCTATAACCTTTCTGGGCATTATACCTATGGTACTTCAGACGAAGAGCTAAGCGCTCGCAACTGGTCTTTCCTTGGTCGATATGATCGAAACTTGACAGGTAAGTGGGGGGTCTTTGCAGCTTATCAGTATGAGCAAGATAAATTTAGAGGTTTTGATTTCAGACAGAACCATGACGTCGGTGGGACGTTCGCCGCTTACACTTCAGATCGTCAAATTCTAAGCTTTGAACTTGGTTATCGACTCACAAGAGAGAAATCAATTTCTCTTTTAGCGGAAACTGAATCGCTCCAAAAATCTCGTTATGCCAGTACTTATGAATTTAAGGCTGCGAGCAATTGGAGCATTAAATTTATTCAAGAATTACTTCTCAATCACACCAGAAAATCCGATACGATTTATACGGCAGAGCCATCACTTAATATGGCACTTTCAGATAAGGTTTCTTTCAAGTTTGGCTATAGAGGGATTTACGAAAATCAACCAAGCCAACCAGGCTTTCGTAAGTATGATTATCAATTCACTAGTGGTTTGATCGCTAATTTCTAGTCTTAAGCTTCGAGGGCTTCGATATACTTCTCTAGTCGAAGCCCTTGCTCAAAATCACCACGTCTGAAAATACAATTTAATGTTCTTTCGTCATTGGGTGTTTTTCTAAGCACATGGGCCGTCAGTTCAAGGCCTGCAGCATCTTCGAGTTCTAGATTGATATAATGGCTGAAGTCTAAAATTTCCCAAACATCGATATGGTCTTTCACTCGAATCTGGCAGCCATTATAATTAATATCGGCGATTTCACAGGCAATCTCTCTGAGCTTCACATCGATGAGTTTCGCATGGGGATTGACAGGTTTGAGTCTTGGATCAAGACGGCGCTCGCGATCATTCATTTTTTCTTCCGTCATCACGTCGATTCCATAAATATCTTCTAAAGAATGACCTTTGAGGAAGTGTAGATAGCTATTGATAACGACATCTCGCTTTTCGAGGTTAGCGAGATGATCGCTTTCTCTAATCAAAATAAAAGTCGAGTTTGGAACTTTCTGAGACATCAAAAAATTCTCATAGGGAGTTGTGAAATTATCAAACTCACCGGTCAGGACGAGAGTTGGGCAAGTTGGCGTGCCTTTAACTCCGTCGAGGTTGAGTAGGCGACGGGTGTTAATCTTGTAGCGCATTTTATCGTTCTCGCTCAAGCCCATCATATTTTTATAAAATCCCTTGATCACGCGCTCGGGGATTTTTGTCGTTTGTCGTTTAGAATAATTAATTAAGTTCATGACCGCACCTTGCGAGAAGATATCCATCAGTCCTTGGTCAAGTAGGGTGAAGGTGTCTTCAAGAAGTGAGCGATAAGAATCTCGAACTCTCGGAGTTGTGCCTCCAAGAATAAGTTTGTCTACGCGATTAGGATAAAGGCTGGCAAAGAAAAATGCCGTGGCCGAGCCATAGGACAAACCAATGGGAGTGATTTTTCTAAAACCCATGGCATCAGTAAACTTTAGGAGCAGTTTTGCGAAGTCTTCAAAGCGCAAAGCTTCGGAAAGTTGAGCATTGCTTCCTTGAGAAGGGAGGTCCAAAAGAATGACGGGGTGTTCTTCCATCATAACTTGGACGTCTTTTTTAAAGGAAAAGAAGTTTTGGAAAGCGCCACCGAGAAAAATGACAGGTGTTTTTCCTTGGTGTTCTGGCTTACAGAAACCTAAATATTCGATGATCCAGCCGCCTTCAACCTTGAGTTTGCTGGGGCTTTGTTAGGAAGGCCAGGGAGCTGAATTTCTTGTATTGAAATGGCATTTTTATCCTAGTCTCGTTTCGGGGTTTTCACCGCCCACAGAATAGTTAATTTTGCCATCATCTGTCCACGAGTAGACCTAGGGACAGATCTTTAGTTTTTGATTAATTCTTTAAAATATGAGAGATTTTAAGCATTTAGAACGGTCAGGAGAAAAATGAAATTTTCTCACATTTGATGCTTGGTGCTTTTTTGACCCTGAAAAAATCATTAAGAAAACGGCTCAATGCCTATCACCCAAGGCCCCCTATGAACTCCTCTCTGCGCGCGCCCTCATTTCTCTCTCTCTCCGCCACCCAATTTCTCGGGGCGATGAATGATAATCTCTTTAAAAATGCTTTGGTGATCCTGATCACTTATAGGTCCATGTCACTCGGAGGCTTAGGCCCGGCAGAGCTAGTCGCTTTGAGTGGAGCTTTATTTATTTTGCCGTTCTTTTTATTTTCAGGAGTCGCGGGAGAGCTGGCGGATAAAACAGAGCGTTCGCGCTTAGTTTTTTTGATCAAACTAGGTGAAGTCGTCATTATGATCTTAGCGGCGCTTGCGCTCTATTTAAATCACTTGCCGGGCTTGCTTTTCGTTTTATTTTTAATGGGGGCCCAGTCTACTTTTTTTGGCCCCCTTAAATACGGAATGCTCAAAGATATGGTGGGAGTCGAGGCGGTTGTTCGAGCGACGGCGCTGACGAGTTCGCTGACTTTTTTTGCGATCTTAATTGGAACTATGCTGGGTGGATTGCTTGCGAGCCTAGAGGCGATTGTTTTGCCGCTTAGTTTAAGTTTGATCGGAGTTTCCTTCATCGGGCTCATCACGAGTTTGGGCATTCGACCACAGGCGATTCATTCTCAAGAGCCGTTGTCTTGGAATCTTTGGCGTCCGACTATCTTCATTTTAAAATGGTGTCGCCAAGACAGAAAACTTTTCGAAAGTTTACTTGCGATCTCTTGGTTCTGGCTTTTTGGTGCCGTCGTCTTAGCGATTTTACCAACGCTTGTGAAAGAAAACTTTTTCGGTTCGGAGTCGGTGAGTACTTTTTTTCTGATGCTTTTTACTATTGGAATGGGCATCGGCGCTTGGGTTGCCGACCGAATTGGGAAGAAGACTCCAGAGCTGGGTCTTGTGCCCATCTGTACTTTGGGGATGTCGATTTTCTTTTTTGATTTGGCCTATGAAGCCTCAAGAGTTCGGGAACTTTTATCAGCAGAGTCGCTCCAGGGTCTGGGGGCTTTCCTCTCAATGAAAGGGGGCCTTCGCGCTAGCATTGATGTCTTAGGGCTCTCTATTTTTGGGGGCGCCTATATTGTTCCTTTGATGAGTTATATTCAAACGTCGACGAAAGACACTCATCTCTCACGAGTGATTGCGGGCAATAATGTGTTGAATGCCATCGCCATGGTTTTTGGCAGCGTGGTTTTGATGGCGGGCTACGCCCTCCAGTACTCCGTTGTCACGATGATTGTCTTTTTCGGCGTCATCAATCTCGTCGTCTCTTTTCTCATGTACTCTCGGGTGACTCAGCTTTCGATTCGTCTGTGGGCGATCTTGATCACAAAAATTTTCTACTCAGTTAAGATTACGGGTTTAGAGAATCTCCCTAAAAACGGTCCCTATATTATTGTCGCCAATCATATTTCATTTATCGATTGGTTGATGATTATGACTTTATGTCCTCGGCCGGTTCGTTTTGTGATCGATCATAACTATTATTTTGCTCCTGGGCTGCCCTTTTGGTTCAGACAAGCGAAGCTGATTCCCATTGCCATGAGAAAGGAGAGTGAGGAATTAATGAGCAAGGCCTTTGATGGAATTTCTGAGGCGCTTAATGACGGCGATATTATCGGTCTTTTTCCAGAAGGGGCCCTCAGCCGGACTGGACAGATGCGCGCTTTCCAACCAGGACTTAGTAAGATTCTCAAGCGCAATCCCGTTCCTGTTATCCCTGTTGCGATATGTGGTTTATGGGGGAGTAATTTCTCCCACTCCGCTCCCGGGCTTTTTAAGAAATTCCCTAAATTAAATCGACCTAGGGTGGAGCTTCGTATTGGCCAGATGATGCGGCCTGAAGACTTTGATTTAAGAAAACTGAACGGTTTTGTCCAAGAAATGCTCGGGGCGTCAATGACGGACTCAAGCCCCTGTGTTAGCCTTACCAAACAGACTCCCCCTGACTCATTAGGATGAGAGTGCTAAGGAAGTTTCGTTCATGAAAGCAACACCACATAATTCTTTTTACGCCACCATCAAGGTTGAGGGCAGCACTTTAATGGCCTCATTTCCAGGCCAAGACGATGCTCATAAAACCGATGAAGAGTGGTTGGTTGAAGCGCAAGATTCGCTTTTAGAATGGTTAAGGGACATGGCCGAAACCATGCACCCTCTTCCAAGTGAAGTGAAAATTATGCGAGCAGGTCGCTGTTTGCTCGCTAGGCCTTTGGATGAGAAAGGTCTTGATAAGCCGCAAGAACTCCTGCTGCATTAAGACCGGCGCGATCATAAAGTTGTGACGCCAAGTACGCCGACTGCCCATACACTCCTTTGATCCCGAGACTTCGAACAGTGAAATCCATCCCGGCTTGAGTAAGTTTATGAGTGAGAAGCGCGCCCATACCACCAATCACCTGATGATCTTCCAATGTAATTAAACGACCTTTTGTCTTCGCCAATTCTTTCGCAAAAAATTCGACGTCTGGTTGATTCACAAAAGAATGGTCGATCACTGTGAGTTTGATTCCCTTCTGATTTAATTCTTCCGCCGCATTCAAGGCGATCTCGACCATAGGGCCTGTCGCAACTAAGGTCGCATCTGTTCCACTCACGAGAGTGACTGGTTTGCCCCATTCATACTTCACACCCTCGCGGTAGCTGAGTGGGTGAGTTTCTCTGCCGAAAAAATAGAGTTGGCTTTCGCTGGCCTTACCTTGCTCGCGCTCTGCTTTGAAGCGATCAATCCCTTGACCCAAAAGTTCAAACGCCGCTTGCTGACAGCTTAAACTGACTAAGCAGGTATAAGGCAAACTCGCCGTCGCCGCAAAATAAGTGGTGGCTTGGTGAGAAGCTCCATCAGCCGCGTCTTGGTAGCCCGTGTGAGAGAAAAGACCAATCACTGGAGCTTCAGAAAGACCGCTCATGATTAAAGGGAGATTGCCTTTCGTGATCGCAAACTGCGCGAAGGTATCAACCACTGGAATAAAACCTGACTTTGAAAGACCGATGGCGGTTGAGATCATATTTGATTCTGCCACACCAACATCGAGAAAATTCTGCGGAAATTTTTTATGAAAAGCCGCGACTCCTGTTGAGCCCGCAAGGTCACTTGTGACTGAAAAAACCGGCAGGCCTTTTGTCGCGCGATCAATTAACGCTTCTGCGATTCCCGCTTGGACTTTATCTCTTTTAACTGTAGTTGCAGATGCTGTTTTTGGCGCAGGCTTCGAGGCCATTATCTCTTGTGCCCATTCAAGAAAAAGACTTGGAGAATTTCCTTCATAAATTTCGGTGATAAATTCGGAGAGTTTTTCATCGTAAGCTTTGAGTGGATAGCCGTGTCCACCTGAGGCGCTATCCATAGTGGATTTCACGCCGTAGCCTTTGATCGTTTTAAAAATAATCGCCTGCGGACGCTCAGGATTCTTCTGCGCTTTTTCAATCGCAGTTTCAATTGTTTGATAGACCGGCTCAAGGGCATGGCCTTGCTCCATCCAAGTCACTTCCCAGCCCAAACTTTCAAGAGACTTAAAAGTGGCGTTCATACTGAAAGAGTCATCACCGATGCGGCCAGAGAGTTTCGTATTATTATCAGAAACCAAAAGCACGAAAGGATTCATTTTTTGTTTTTGAGCAAGACCTGGAATCGCCGCAAGAGCTTCCCGCGCTTCCCCTTCCATCGCGCCACCGTCAGAGAGTGCACAAAGAGTCGTGCGCTGATTTTTAAGCAAGCGATCGGCAAAACAAAGTCCTTGGGCCTGCGGCATACCAGAACCCAAAGGCCCGTTAGAAATTAAAACGCCTTCGGGATTTAAGTGAGCTTCACCGTGGCCGGTGAGTTTACTTTCAATTGAGCGAAAACCTTTGAGGTCGGCCAGACTCATTTGATCGAAACCATAAAGCGCTCTGAGAGCGTAAATGCCGTTTTCAGTGTGGCCAGCATCGTTCACAAAATGGAAATGATCAAACCACGGTCTTTCTTTATTTTGAAACATAAGGGCGTGAGCGGCCGACATGATTTCAGCGAAAGCCGCAGGGCCACCCCAGTGAGCAGCAGCGCCACCAATCGTTGCGTGTTGATTCATAAGCGCTACCAATGCTCTGGTCGCTCGCGGATCGGCAAGGGTGACGGATTCACCGCGCTTATTTTTAACAGTGACAGAAAATTCAGGATTTTTTTTCGGAGTGGGAGCGAGGCGCGACGGAATCTTAAGGGGTGAGTAAACGCTTGTCATGCTTGGGCTCCTTGTTCATCAGTTTAATCGGTGTAGAGAAGTTATCAACACGATAGTCTACGGACCGCTGCTTGTTAAGAGCGAATCTAAGGCAAAGAGAATTTTTTGAGGGGTGGCTGAACTCGCGGAGATTCCACGGGTTCAGCGAAAAAATGAACTAGAGTTTTTGGCAAAGAGTAGTGACTGACGGCTGGTTATAGCCCGCAACAGTAATTGTGCTGCGGCTTTCAAGCTGGCCATCGGCACGTTGAAAAAACAATAAATTCATGGTCGCCGCAAGCGTTAAGCGTCCAGATTGAACATCTGCTTTAATATCAATTTTCACTCTTTGATTTTGGCAGCGAGAAACATAGCTTGGGTTGCGTAGAGTCGCGACAGGGCTGTCAACATTGTAACGACGTCCGTCAGTTTTCACTTCAAGTTTGAGGTCGTTGCTATCGATAAAATAAACCATTACGCCGTTTTGCAATTCTTGATTCACGACCATTTCACTGCTGGTACCGTTGACTGTACACGTATAGACCCCTTCGATTTCAGGGCACGCGCCGAAAGCACTGAAGCTCAGAAACGAAAGAGTAGAGATGAGAGAAACAAGTAGTGATTTTGACATTTGACGCTCCGGTGAGTTGTGCAGGATTTAAAAAGGCTATCTCGTTAAGGGGCCGCTTGTAAATTGCCCCAGCTCCGTGGGGCTGAGTTTTGTCTAAAAGACTATAAATTTAGATGCTTATAGCTCCTAACAGCCATCTAGCCTTTGTCTCTCAGTCTAAATCTTCATTTCTCTAGCCCCACTGAAGTGGGGCAGTTAGAATTTGGGATAATTAAGGAGTCTTTATGTTAGACGCGATGCTTGCCAAAGGCCTTTTCCCCGATCCTATTTTGCGCATGGGCGTTCGTTCGTTTTTTCGACGTCGTCTGCAAGACGAAGACAAAATCGATGGCGAAGCCAATGATCAGAAACGTTTGGAGTTTTTGCAAGAACTCAGAAATTCTCCCATCGCCCTTGAGACAGATAAGGCGAACGATCAGCATTACCGCGTGCCCACTGATTTTTTTAAATATGTCTTGGGTAGTGAGATGAAATACAGCTGCTCCTACTGGACTCCGGAAATGGATGTGAAGCAAGATCTCGGATTAGCGGAAAAAAAGATGCTTGAGATCACGCTTGAGCGTGCAGAACTTGCTGAAGGCCAGACGATCCTGGAGCTGGGTTGTGGTTGGGGAGCGATCACCCTTGCGATGGCGAGAAAATTTCCGATGAACTCTATTACTGCTGTTTCAAATTCTGAAACGCAAAAAGCCCATATTGAAAAGAGATTGCAGGCGGAAGGATTGACTAATGTGACGGTCATCACCACCAATGTGGCAGATCTCGAACAGCCGTCGCAGAAATTTGACCGAGTCGTTTCAGTTGAAATGTTTGAACATGTCCGCAATTACGAACTGCTTTTGTCTCGTATTTCACGTTGGCTAAAACCTGAGGGAAAACTTTTTGTTCATATTTTTGTGCATAAAGAACAGGCCTACAAATACGAATCAAAAGATGAAACCGATTGGATGAGTCGCTATTTTTTCTCTGGTGGTACGATGCCGAGTGAGCATCTGCTTTATTATTTTCAGAATGATATGAAAGTGGAGCAGCACTGGCGAGTGAATGGAACTCACTACGGTCTGACTTCAAAAGCGTGGCTTCATCGCATGGATTCGTACAAAAAAGAAATTCTAGAAGTTTTTTCTAAACATTATGGTCAAGAACATGCGCTCAAGTGGTGGCATTATTGGCGTTTGTTTTTTCTGACGTGTGAGGAGTTTTTTTCCTATCGCAATGGAAAAGAATGGTATGTGTGTCACTACCTACTAGGTCATGCTTGCAGGGTTTGATTCGAGCGCATTCCTTCTGTTAATCTAAATTAAGAACAAAATTATTCTGAGCAAAAGGATTTTGCCCATGGAATTTAACAGAAGGTTATTTCTGGCCGGACTGGCCGCAACTATCACTCCATTTGCTCGCGCATTTGAAATCTTAGGACCTCGAGACTTGCCGCTCTTAGCGATCAAGAGAGCTCCATTATCGCTCGATAAAAATATTCAGCGAATTCTTTTTGGTTCATGCAATCGACAGAATCGCACTCAAGATTTTTGGCCCGTGATTGATGGTTTCAACCCCGATTTATTTATTAGTCTCGGAGATAATATTTACGGCGATACAGTGAACCCGACTGTACTTGAATCAAAATACAAAACACTCAAAAATGATTCTTATTATCGTCAATTCGCTGAGAAAAATCCCATGATTGGAATTTGGGATGATCATGATTTTGGCCAGAACAACGCAGGCTCTGGCAATCCGATTCGTTTTGAGAGCCAGCAATTGTTCTGTGATTTTTTTAACGAGTCTGAAAATTCTGAAAGGCGAACCCGCAGTGGAATCTATACCTCGTACGAGCTAGAAGGCGGGCGTATTAAAATCATCATGCTCGATACTCGTTTTAATCGCGATGATTGTTCTCGTTGCGGACCAGAAGATGATTTGCTCGGCAGTGAGCAATGGGACTGGTTGGAAAATGAACTCAGTTATAATCAAGCAGAGGTGACAATTTTCTGCTCTGGTATTACGGTGGTGAGCAATCCGATGAATGCGACAGAAGACTGGGTTGATTATCCGTATTCTCATCAGCGTTTAATGGAACTATTAGAAGCCACAAAGCCGCAAGGTTGTATTTTTCTAACAGGGGATAAGCATTTTGGAGGGATTTTTCCTCGCACACCTCGAGAGTTAAGTTTCCCAGTGCTCGAAGTGATGTCCAGTGGCTTAACTCACTCTGCGCCCTTGGTTTCTAGGCCGATTATTCGAGCGGTTTTTAATACGGCGGAAATTTTTCTCGGGCGAAATTTTGGAGAGCTGTCCTTTCAATTGAATCAAAAACAACCGACCGTGACAGCGATGATCCGCAATATTACGGGGCAAGTTGAACGCCAATTAACATGGCCAATTGTCTAAATTGCGGCTTTCAGGGCGGAAGGAGCCGATGAGCTTTCAGTCACTTAAGGCTTTTAGTCAAGTTTTCGAGCCGATCGGCCGATAAGCCCTATAATGAAAGGAGTTTATCTTAACTCTCAGCTTCGATAAGGGCGAATTCATGTGTGACGTGTGTAAAGTGGAAGGATCGGATTGGCAATTTCGCAATGGAAAAGATCGTCCATTGTCGCGTTCCAAGCTCTACGGCGTTTACGAAGGCCGTGTGGCCCAATTGAGCCTGTGCTTAATTCACGATATCGAACTTTTTATGACAGGGGAGAAGAAGTTTTTGGTCAAGCACCCGAAGCTTGCGATGACACTTCTCGAGCAAAAAGAGAAGTTCGCCTCCTAAAATTTACTGACATTCATCAATAGGTCTAGACCGTAAAAGCCAATCTTTGGTAAGACTAAACTTAGTCACTTTCCAAGGATATTGTGTGAGCAAAGGTTTGGCCTTCAGTCTTTTCTTTTTGAGTTTAATTCAAACGAGTTTTGCTGTTGATTGGAGCGAAGGGGCGCGTATTTCTCTTGAGAGGCCTCGGGCGAATCTGTTTGAACTGACGGAAGAAGAATGGAAAAAACAAACCCAAGCCGGTATGCTGCACGCCCTTCACTATCCAGTCAAAGTCACTGGACTGCTAGTGCCTTATGAACCACTCGTCAATTTTCTTGAAGCTGATCAACGCAATCCTCTTCGTCGACTTTTGTCGCGGCTGGCGAGTTCACAGGTTGGTTTTTCAACGGTAGATGAAATGTATGATTGGCTAGGCTTGAATGACTATAACGATGAGAGCGCCACAGGCATTTATCAAATTCCTTATCTCAATGGAGTGAAGCCAAACTATCCGATGGGTGCCACGATGATGGAAACCGCTCATGGGACAGGTTTAACTTTTTCGTGTGCGACTTGCCACTCGTCGAGCCTTTTCGGTGTTTCAGTTTTTGGACTCACTAATAAGAGACCTCGCGCCAATGAATTTTTTCACCTCGCCAAAAAATATATCCCCAATGTCCCTTCTCGTTTTTTTCAAGCGGCGACGGGGTCGACAGAGCTTGAAAGAAAAATGTTTGAACGAACGAAAAAAAATCTAGGCCCTGTTCATGCTAAGAAGCCTGAGACCTTAGGTCTTGATACTTCGCTGGCCCAAGTGGCGATGAGCTTGGCCCGCAGATCACCTGATAAAGACGCGACAAGAGACCCTTATTACCAACGTTATCCACGAGCGAACGAATTAGAGAAGCATATTGCCGATTCAAAGCCCATGGTGTGGTGGAACTTGAAGTATAAAAATCGTTGGCTCGCCGACGGCTCAATCGTTTCTGGTAATCCGATTCACACCAATTTTCTCTGGAATGAAATCGGTCGCGGAACTGATCTTGTGGAACTTGAAAAATGGCTTGGCGAAAATCAAGAGACTATCGATCGATTAACTATCGCCGCCTTTGCGACCAAGGCCCCGCTTTATAGTGATTTCTTTGATGTGCGGGAACTTCCGCTTGAAAGTGCTAAACGAGGGCAAGAAATCTTTCGAGTTTCATGTAAGGAATGTCACGGCGATTATCAAAAAGGTTGGGAGAGTTCTAGAGCGCATGAGTTGACGGCAGTAGAGCTTTTTACGACGACGAAAGTGACTTACCATGAGCAGACCCCAGTGAAAAATGTAGGAACAGATCCTGGTCGTTATCAAGGGATGAAGTATTTCTCTGACAGACTCAATACTCTGCGCATTTCAGAAGCGCTCGGTGTGAGAGTCGTTCCGCAAGAAGGTTATGTGCCGCCACCGCTTGAAGGAATCTGGGCGCGCTATCCCTATTTCCATAATAACTCGATTCCAAATCTCTGCGCTTTGATGACTCCTCCCGATCAGAGACCAAAAGTTTTTTATCAAGGGCCTGCTGTTAATCCTGAAACTGATTACGATCAAGAATGTATTGGCTATCCCGTGGGTGACGCCATTCCGGCCGAGTGGAAAAAAGAAGCGGGGGCCCGTTTTGAGACCAACAGAGTTGGGCTTTCAAACCAAGGGCATTACAAAATGTTCCTAGATGAAGAAGGCAATGAACTGTATTCGCCAGCGCAAAAGAGAGATCTCTTAGAGTTTCTGCGTACTCTCTAGCGCCTCGTAAAGCTTGAGGCTGAGATAGGCATCGCCCGCTGCATATTTCAATTGCTGTTCCGTGAGCGTCGGGCGCTCCCAGTTTGTGGTGCGGGTTTTTTTACTGACATGAAGACCTAAAAGAGCTGCGGAGAGGTTTCGAAGTCCGAGTTTTTCATGACCCTGCAGGCGGGCGAGGTCTGCTATTTCTACAAAGCTCTCTGGCTGAAAGGGATGAATTTTTTTAAGTCCCACTAAATCATCGCGAATCGCAACACCAGCTTTGGTGATCGTTTTTTCCGCTAATAATTCTCTTAGGCCTTCGTGAAAACCCGTTTGCTGTAGGCGAAATAAAAAACAGTCTTCTTCGCTTGAGAGTTGCAGTAAGCAAGGTAAATAGAATTCGCCTTTTTTAAAGGCAGGTTTTGTTTCGGTATCAAAGCCCAGCCTTGATTCCTGTCCCAAAATTTTGAGGGCGTCAGGAATTTTGCTGCTTTGGGTTATGAGGTGTATTCTTCCTTGAAATTCGAAGGACTCTAGTTCTGTGTTATCTGGTTGATTCATCGTCGCATAATTCCTTTAAGCTTAGGATTTCTTATGCCATGATTCGGAAGTTCAGACAACCGAGTATTTTGCAGGAGAATTTATGCCGTCATTTGATTTAGTTTCAAAACTCGATATGGGCGAAATGAAGAACGTCGTGAATATGGCCCAAAAGCAATTGCAGGCGCGCTATGATTTCAAGGGATCAAACGCGAGCTTCGACCTGAAAGAATCAGTCATTGAAATCAAAGCGGAAGACGAAACTAAAATGCGCGCGGCCCTTGATATTTTGCGCACACAAATGGCGAAGCGAAATATCGGAATGAAGAGCATGGAGGTTGGGGAAGTCGAGCCTTCTGGAAACCGCATGTATAAACAAGAACTCAAGCTAAAAATGGGTATTGATAAGGAAAATGGAAAGCTGATTAATCGCCTCGTAAAGGATTCAAAATCGAAAGTCACTTCGGCTTATATGGATGAGAAAATTCGCCTCACTTCCAAAAATATTGATGATCTTCAAGAAATGTATCGTATGCTGAGAGAGCACGAAGAAGTTAAGATTGATCTGCAAATGGAAAATATGAAGCGAGATTAGGGTAAATATGAAAGTCGCGATCGTTTTAAGTTGTTTAGGTATAGCTGTTCTTAGCGGCTATCTCTTTTATTCTTCTAAGGAGGCATCGATGACGCTTTCTGAAGAGAGTCTTAATATTGAAAGTCGCGAGAGAACGCCAATTCTAAATTCGATAGAATCTCTTCCTGTAAAGACTTCCTCTGGTGAAAATTTTGAACGATTGTCTCCCTCTCCGGGCCTTGTCCCTGTGGCCGCCGACGAAGAAGACATGGTTTTAAGCTCTGAAGATATGGAACAACTCGAAGAGATGTTTGAAGAAGCAGAGAATCGCTGGAGCAAGGGTGTGGAATCCATCTTCATTCAACAATACCGCCTACCTCCAGAAGTCTATCAACAGTATCAAAAAATGCGCGACGAATATGACGAAGCCAAGCTCCTCGCTTTCGAGGAGTATCACGAGAGGATGCTCAAAGAGCATGGTGTGGACTACGAAATGAAGCCAAGTGAAATGATGGAAGCATTCACCAACCCGGTCGAAGAGGTCTATGCAGAACGCTTACGAGCACTGGTTGGTGATGACGCTTTTAAAGGTTATCTTTCATTCAAAGATCAATTCAATGAAGAACTTAGGGCCGGTGCCGAATCACGACTCGGCTTGTTTCTTATTGATTTTTGACCTGGATTTTGGTCCACCACTTGTGGGCCCACGCAAAGTAAAATAATGCTTTTTATCGATCTCGTGAAAATAATCGGCCTCTTCAATCAAGAGAGCAGAGGTTGTGCTTTTTATTGATGAGATTTCAACTCTCACACCTTCGGCTTTTAAGTGATTCACCAATTCAATATAATCCGAGTCTCCTGACATAATAATAATCGTGTCCACTTTACTTGCAAGTTGTGTGGCCTTAATTGAGAGCGGGATATCGGCGCTTTTGTGACATGGTCTGACGGAGCCGTGGTAGTTTTGGTGGAGGCGTTCGGAGAGTTTGGTTGAGATGCGATTTCCTTCGCGAAAATAGATCAGTCGGTTGAGCGAGCGATTTCTGACTAACTCTGGGATGAGGGTGTCGAAATTAATCATTGTGTTTGGGTTGCCAGTTTCGCCGTGAATACTTCTTTCGATATTATTACCATCAATGAGAATGGCCACGCTTTGGCTTATTTTGACTTCAGACATAGAGATCCTTAGGTTTTGTGAATTTACTGTACGAGATAGTACAGAAGCAATCCAATATTGAGGCGATAGGCGACAATATCTTTGCTGATGAATGGATTATAATGGAAATTCAATAGCTGTGTTTGGCTAGGAATGGCCATATTCTTGATCATATACAGAAAAATTGATTTAGCAAACTTTTCCCTGTCGTCATCTAATTCAGCAATTTGAATAATGGCATTTTCATAGATCTTGAATGCAGCTTCAAGCTCAGTGGCATCAATCATATTGTCTTTATTTGAATCAAACCGAATAAACGTCGTTTCAATATTAATAAGGGCACCGACAAGTAAAACGAAATCGCGACTGCCCATTGGAATGGCCTCGTCATTGATATCCCGAGAAAAGCCTTCGACGTTTTTCAAAAATGCAGCCACTTTCTCTCGATCTTCAGTTTTTACGTAACGATCAAGCATCGGCAAGTAGCGCGCATAATTAAATTGATCCATGATGATTGGGAAGAAATGAGAACGATAACAAGTCGTCTCAAAAGTCCAATCTTCTGAATTTGTTCCCGTCACAGGTTTACAGAATTTCGTCAATTGCTCCATGAATTTGCCATTGAGATCAATCGCAGAAAGAACCATTAAGCCATATTCGAGAAGTTCGTCAGTATCTAGTCTTTGATCGCCGTTTGAGCGATTTTGAAAGAGATCTCCGAGAAGAAGAGTGTTGCGAGCAAAGGTCGCAAAATTCGCGGTCCAAAGTCCAAATTCTTGGAGGATTGGTTTAGCGTCGACTAAAAGTTTTTCTAGTTCAACCTGGCTCATCGAGTGGCCTTGATAAACTTTAGGAGAGGGACTTCCCCAGCCATTGACCAGGTGAGCGATTAACCACTTTAGAGAGATGGATTCAATGACGCCAGACTTATTGCGAACAATTGAGTGCCCCCAATTCTGCATGCCAGTTTCTGGATCTCTAAAATAACGATGCTTCATCAGCGTGTCTGAGAAAATCTGGTGGTATTTTTGAAGCTTGGAACTGGTGAGTTGGTTATAGCCCATTAATTGATAACGGGCCACCTGACGCAAAGGGGCCCTCGATGTATCAAGGATCAATTGCATATGGTTATAAGTCATATCAGAGTAGGCCCGCACTTCAAAAAGCTCTTGAGCGAGGTCGAGGATTTTGCCGATATCGACGCCTCTAAACTGTGTCCCAAGTCCACCAACGATTTTTTGTTTGAGGATCGAAATCGTGGGGGCGAAATCACTTAAAGGAAGATCAACAAAACGAGCTGCGACTTTCAAGATATCATTCAAAGAGAGAATAGAATCTTCACTTTGCGTATCATACAAGGCCTTTCTCAATGTTTTGATAAGATCTACAAACGTTAAATCGCTGATTGAAGATTGATAGACAAAATCAAGAATCGTAGGGGCTAAGAGTGAAATTTTCGTTATGAGATTTTGAGCTTCTTCAAATGAAAGACTTTCTTTATCGCCACCAAGAAAAAGAGATTTCACTGGCAAAAGATCGGCAAGCAGATCGGTTTCAAAATCAATGTCTTCAAAAAGAATTGAGAGATCATTTAAAAAATCAAAGAAATAAAGATCCTGATCAAACAGCCTTGGTTTTTCAAGCAAATCTTTCGCAAGGGTCATGATTTGCTCAAGCCTCAAAAGATATTCTGATTTAAGAGTTTGATATTGAGTCGTATCATCAGAGGCTAACGCCTTAAATTTGATGTCCATTTCTTGATGATAATCAAGAAAGTCCATCAGATGAGTCAGCAGAACTCCAAATTGAATGGTTTGATTGATTTCTTTCGCCGTTAGAGAACCGGAGTTTGAGCGCAGGATATTTCCTTTATAGCTCAAATAGAGGTTGCGATAGAGTGTGCGATCATCAGCATCGCTAAAAACCTGATCAATTAAAGTTAAGATGTCTTGGTGAGAGAAAGCTTCTCGCGCTTCATCACCGATTGAATCGTCTGTGAAGCTCAGGGTCTGCAGCGCTTGAAGTTGAACTCTTAAGAACTCAGATTGTGTTAAATCGGTTTGTTTAAGCACTGGCAAGATAAAGCTGAAGTCGTAATAGAGGTCTCCGTAAATTTGCGCTTTATCAAGGAATTGATAGATTTCTTTGTCCGCAAGATTTTGACGATCGCCTCCAAGGAAGTAGACCTTGATAGAGGAGAGGGAGCTTAAAAGCTCAGGAGAAATGTTTACTGAGCTGAGCTGATCATTGAGTGTATGTACGAACGGGATGATCTTGAGTTCAGATGGTAAGACAGGTATTTGAGAAATCAGCGTCAGGATTTTGTTTTTGGTTGTTTCAACAAGAGAATTAAATTTGGGCTTTAAGGCCTGAATTTCAGCCGCTGGTTTTAGGTCAATTCCCTTTGTGAGAGTCGTGTATTTAGCTTCAGCAGTTAGAAGCTCAAGACCCAAATTCACGAAAAGAAAAATACGGTTTAAGTCGACGAAATTGTAATTCTCTGGGTGACCACCAATCAAGTTGGCTTTCAAGCTTTTGAGAATTTCCCTGTATTCATTGAGATCAAACTCTTCAAGCAGGCTAGAGTCTTTGATAACAGCATCGTAAATGCGATAGAGATCATCTTGAGTGAAAAGAACTTCATCGTCTGTGATTTGAAAAAACAGATTTCGGATTGAGAGGATACGTTCTTGATAGTAATTTCTTAGCGCTGTGCTTGGATCCTTTTGGCTTGAGAACATTTTTTCATCGGCCATCATAAGATCAAAAGACTGGATAAACAGCTCAGGGGCGATATCTAATAAATGAAGAACTTCAACTGAGGTGAGGTCAACTTTGTCTCCCCCAAGGAAAATTTTCTTGAGAAAGAGCAAGGAGTCGAGAAGTTCAGGGGTCAGTGTATCTTGTGAAAAAGGGAATGAATCATTGAAGTTAAGAACAAACTCTCTGAGGTTTAGAGTTTGTGGAACGCGGTTCGTTTTTTCAATAACAACTTTCGTTTGAGTCGTGAGTCTTCTAAGGGAAGCGAGTAGCTCTGTGCGGGCTTTCGGGTAGTGGCGATAACGGTCAGGACCAGTCATAGTACGAAGCAAGCGAGTGATGATCACCCCTTCTTTGTTTACATTGATCAAGATTTCAGTCAGCGAGTCGATATTGTCGCGGGAGAGGGTTGAAGCGTGATCTCTAAGCATCACCATATTGAGTTCGAAGAGAACTTGTAGGGCCTTCACAATTGTTTGGCTGTTTTGAGCAAAGAATTTTTTGATGAATTGCTGAAGTTCACCTTCAGTAATCACATCAGGGTTTCTTGTGAGTACAAAACGATTGAACTGTACGAAGTTCTCGCGCACGCATTTAATTTGGTCTTCGATATCTTCGTCAAAAATTTGGGTAAAGCGGTCAGGGTCAAGCTCACAGCCCGGACCGAGAGGGTCCTTAGACGTATAGAGATCTGAGTTCTCTACCGGTTCGTCCGAAATAAACCCACAAGAAACGCATGCTGTGAGCAGGAGAATTTTCAGCAGCTTCAAATGCGGGCCTTAGAAAAAGTTAAAACTTTCATACGCTTAGATTATCCCATTCTCTCTTGGCGCTAAAGGAAGAGTGCTCCATAAGGTGGTTTTTACACAGGCCGTCTGCTGAGCAACCAACTCTTGTCATTCTGGTTACATAATGGCTCAATAATAAGGATGAATTACCATAAGTCACTAAAAAGACGAGTTTCGCTGCTGCTGTGTTTGTTAAGTCTCACGACGACAATTCTGGCGTCTGAGCATGGGATCGAGCTCAATTTGCATCGTTTTCAGCGACTGAACACCCCCCAGTTTCAGACCCGGGCGCAAGATTGGTTTGGGATTGGGATCGATCGCACCTTCGAATTGGCCCCGCAAAAGACACTAAAACTCAACGGAGAATCTCGTTACTACCGAACCGATGGCAATTTTATTTATTCCGTCGCAGAGGCCTACTGGAATTATAAAGACCGTCGCAATGAACTCACCATCGGTCGCCGAGTTGTGGATTGGAATCCGGGCGAGGCCTATTGGGGTTTGAATAACGGTTTGAACGGTCGGCAGGGTCTAACTTTACTTGGGCAAGAGCAAGAGGGACTGACCGGACTGCATTTCAATCGCAAGATGGGTGATCTGCGCTTCAAATTTTTTATGAGTTATATTTTTGTTCCCGGTCTGAACCCTGATACTAGTTATGAGAACGGAGAAGTGAAAAGCCGAAGTGAGTGGGTGCGTTTGCCGCCGAAACGAACAACTTTTCGTGATGTCCCGCTTAGTATTTTCTATAAAGTTGAAATTCCCGATCTCGATGAAATTGTTTTTAAAAGAAGCCTCGGGGCTGGGCTTGATTTCAAATGGAATAGTGGTTTGATTTCAGTTTTTGCGATCTACAAACCCGAAAATCGCCTGCGGGCCAACGCACTTGTCGAAGGCATCGACACTGAAAAATCTCAAGTGGTGATTAAAGCCGAACCTGTCGTGAATCACCATGTGATGATCGGGGCGCATATTATTCAAAAAATCGAAGAAGTCACTTTGCTGGCAGCGATTGATGTCACTGACCCCAACGCTACGATTGGAAAAGATTTTGATTCGCTCGATCCAGTACAACTTAGAGAAACCAATCGTGTTTTTGAATCAGACGATTTTGTGATTTTGCCAAGCTATGATCGTGAAAGCACTTTTCGTTTGGCCGCCACAACCCAAGTCGCGCGGGCTCGCGTGGGGGCTTCTTTCATTACATTGCTAAGTAAGAACACGCGGGGAGATGATTTTTTTACGGATACCGTTAAGTGGAAAAATGCTTTCGGTTTGTATTCAGATCTGCAAATTACAGAAGAGATCTTTTTTGCCATCGACTATAAATACGATGTCACCCGCAAAGATGAAATCATCAAGACCGAAGCGAGCTATACTTTCCCGCAAGGCTTTCGTTTCTTAATCGGGGCAGAGCTTTTGAAATCTCCACGGAATGATTCTTACTGGTCAGTCTACCGCGCCAACGACACAATCTACGGCAGGCTCTCCGCTTATTTCTGACAACTCGGACAATAATAAGTTCCTCTCTGGGCCAAAATAATTTTGGTGACAGGGGTTTTATGGCAGAGCTGACACGTCTCTTGATAAAAAACCACCAAATGCTGAACGCCAAGACCCTTCTCTCCAGAGGCGTCAGCGTAGCCACCTGAAAACGTCGTGCCGTTTGTTTTTAAAGTTCCATCGATTACGATTTTGGTCGCGGTGATGATTTTGTGGATCTCAGCGTCCCGAATAAGTTTATTTCTTCTGGTGGGTCTGATGCCGGCCCTCGCACAAATTTCACTAGCGATATAATTTCCAACTCCCGCGAAGTATTTTTGATCGAGCAAGAAGGGCTTGAGTTGTTTTTCGGGAAAGCGTTTGAGTACGGACTTTAAATATTCATAAGTAAATTCGGGTGTCGAAATATCAACGCCTAGCTCATTCCATTTTTTTTCGGCGTTTTCTTTATTGAAAAAAAACAAATGCCCAAAACGTCTGGGATCAACGAAGGCGAGGTAGAGTGTCTCGCGATTCTTTGTCTCGCACTTGAATTGTAGGTGAGTATGTTTTTCGAGAATTTTGTTTGGAGAGAGTCTCCATCCGCCGGACATGCCGAAATGGGAGAGGAGGTAGTGGTCTTCGTCGAAGACCATGGTCATGAGTTTCCCTTTGCGAAGAATATTTTTGAGAGTCATTCCGACGGGAGAGAATTGGTGGTTTTGAGGTTTGAGAAGAGAGCCCACGACACTCGACATCTCCACAGTGAGGATGGTGAGGGGGAGTGGGCGGATGAGTTGTTGTCGGATGGTTTCGACTTCGGGGAGCTCTGGCATTTGCTATTTAACCTCTTGATTTTACTGACTGAAGTGGCGGTAAAAAGGCCTTGGTTCGACCCAGTTCGACCGCCAGTTCGACTTTTTTGCTATCCATTTGTACCACTTTTGTAGCGAGATAGGGAAACGACATTAGAAAAACTCGTTCCGGCCTCTGTGGACTGGTTTTTGTGCTTTCTGATGTGCTCCATAATCTTTTCTGAAAACTCTCTTTGATCGTCTTCATCGCATTTGGAGTAGTGGTTTGCTAGCTTAACGTCCTTATGTCCTGTCATCGCCATTACGGCATCTAGGCCGCCTCCAACTTGACGAGCAAGCTTGGCCATACCATGCCTTAAAATATGCGTCCCAGAATAAGGGACGCCGCTTTTTCTTTGGGCATTAACGTAATTGACCAAAACTGTGCAATAGTTAATTGGATTGCCTTCGACATGGAATACATAATCGCAACTAAGCTCTCTGAAGCACTCTCGCTGTTTAAGAATTTGCATAATTTCATCGGTGATGAAAACAGGCCTAGGCTCCTTATTTTTTGGAAATGGCTTAAGCTCTAAGAAGACCTTATGCTCATCCCAAACAACTGCGTGCTTAATTAACATTCTTCTATTCTTCATATCTATATTACTCCATTGAAGGCCAGCGATTTCGCCAACTCTGGCGGCACAGTAAAACTGCATCATCGCTAATTCCTTATATAGAGGCTTAAGATATTCAAAGAAAAGCAGGGCGTCTTCAAGATCGATCTGTTTCTTTTTGTCAGGAACAGGCTTTATAAAGCCAAGGTGTCTGTGTTTCTTTTTGATTGGGTTCGTAAGCAAATGAGCTTCCTTCTCATATTTCTCACTTTCCTTATACCAATTGAAAATAGTCACAAACATATTCAGTTCATTGTTGAGATTACAACGACCAGCTTTTCCTCGCTCTTTCTGGTAGTCATCTTGCTTAAACTCCTCGACCCAGTGATTTACCCACGACGTTATTCTAGAAGGAGTAATTTGATCCATAGGTAAGTGCTCGATGATCTTCCACAAGTTATAGCGTCGATGCCAAATCATCTTTGTGCTAGTCGCTAGGGTAGGGAAGTGATCTTGTTGCATCGTCTCCCAAACCTCTCTCAATGTAGCGTGAGAAGATTCAGGAGTACTTTCTTTAGGACTGTATTCAGTCCCATCAAAATTCTCTCTCCATTCCTTTGCTTCAAAAAGAGTATCGAAGCTTGCGGTATGGTTTTTTCCTGAAATTTTCTTTTCAGCAAAGTACTTCTTAGTTTTAGTATTTTGATAAATACCAACTGTTCCTTTTAGTTTTTTGTAGTCTTTTCTGGCCATTTCATTCTCCTTTGAACCATTTAATGATTTCACTAGGAATGAAAACCAGCTTTCTCTTGCGTCCTCTTCTGTACGGAATCTCACCACTGCTCACTTTGTTGTAAACAGTACCCTTTGCATAGGATGTGAAACTACATACCTCATCTATTCCCCATATTAACTTGTCAAAGAGCGGTTGAGCGCTTTCACGCTCAACTCGATCATACACTTTTTCACTCTCAAAGTAAGCCCTGTGGGCAGTCATTTTGCTCATCATTGCCTCCCATTTATAGGCCTTTAGGAAGACCTATCAGTCTTGCTTTAATTTCTTCTACCTCACGACTTTGACCTTCCTTGTCGACATAGCTACGTCGTTGTTTTTGGCCCTGCACAAAAAACTCTACTCCTGTCTTGAGTCGCGCATGACAAAATTCGGCTTGTTCGCCCCAAACGATCACCCGATGCCAAATTGTGCTACCTTCGTCTTGTTTATTTTCAGCAACGTCTAAAAAACACATTGGTATTTGTTTGTTTTTTGAATATTTAAGTTCTGGCGTTTTTCCGAGTCTGCCACAGATCACAATATCGTCTAATGTTTCATTCATTTCACTACTCCTTTTAATTAATGTTAAGTTTCTTGACGAGAAATTCGCCAAGCTTGAGTTTTGTATTGTTCTTCTGGTTATACTCGAAGAGAGCTTTCTCGACCTTTTGCATTTCCGTTAGACTGTCCTCTTGAATTTTCTCAAGGTCTTTTGATGTAAGCTTACCTAAAGCAGGAATCACAATGTCCTTAAAGGAGACTTCACGACCATGTTCTTTATTGTTGGCGTTCCTTAGTAATTCAAAAATCAACTCTTGAGATGATTTTTCCTTAGAGACATCAATATAGAATTTGGTCTGCTCCTTATTTATTGTGTATTCCTGCTGCTGGTTTTTTGGTTTTCTTCCTCTTTTCTTAATTTCTTTCTCTGTTGCTATTTCCATTTCCTTATCCTTTTTGTTATTCCCGCCAACCGCTTATTAAACTCCTCCCGCGTGTAGAAAGTGACTCCCTACACTCAAACTTGGTTGGGGGTGGGGAGTCACTTTCGGAGCGCGGATTTCCGAAGGAAATTAAGCGGTTGGCGGGGGCTGAAATTATTTGGGCCTTGAAGTCCCAGCAAAGCGACCTCAAAGGGATGGCAAAGTCCCTGCAAAGGCCAACCGTTTTATTTGTTAAAAATATCTTTAAGCTGCACCTCCTTTCCCATAAAGAAGACAAGACTTTCTTCATATTTTGGGTTCTTGTTGTTCATATTTGTGTTTAAAGCGAGCAGTATTTTTTCAAAAGACTCTGCACCATAGACACCTTGAACGTGCTTCTTATAGGAATCCATCACGCCTCGATCATTGAAAAAATAAAGGACGTAATCGTAGTAGTTGGACTTCAAATAGAAGCTAATCTTATCGAGATACTTACTCTTGGACTTACGGGTAAGCTCCAACTCAAAGGCCATTTGAAAGGCATCACCTTTGTTTTCAAAGTAAACTAAGGCATCGGGCGTGTACTGGTTTTTGCCCTTTTCCAAAATGATCTCATGCTCTAGTTCGACTTTCTTAATTGCCTTCAGATCAAGTAGTGATCGGCAAACTTGGGCAACCTTTAGATCATGTAGCAGGGTTTCCGTTGAGATATTTAAAGCCGCTGAGTCAAGGCCTACCTGTGCACCACCTCGCTTTGTTA
>DIUE01000081.1:0-1949 GCA_002435795.1 Bacteriovoracaceae bacterium UBA6166
CACTGGCCATTCATGGTTTTGTGTTAATGAGAAACCACTTTCACCTGATCTGTCACACACCCAAGGCTAACATCGATGAGGCCATGCACTCCTTTCATTTGAGAACCTCCAAAGCTTTGTGCAAGGGTGTACTCTGGGAAGGGCGCTATAAATGGAGTCTGATAGAATCCAATGCTCATTATTATCAGGTCTATCGCTATATCTTTCAGAACCCTTTACGAGCGAAGATCGTCTCTTGTGTGGAGGACTATCCATTCTCGACTGTTGTCACTCACCCACCTTTTCCTTTGCACAGCTTTATTCCGATGTCTTTTGGAGGGAGTGAGGGGGAGCTTATGTGGTTAAATGAGAAATTTAATTCAGAAGATGAAGAACTCATCAAGTTAGGTTTAAAAAAATATCAGTTCGGCGTGAGCCAGAAGAGACTGAAAGCCTTTGGGCGCCTCTCACTCCCTTACAAGCCGGAGATCTAACTGATAGGAGCAGGAGCGACCGAGAGTTTCATCCTGAATCGTGTACGTTCCGCGAAATGTTTTAATCCCGGATGTGTCAGTAAATGTTCCTGAGAGGCGCAGGGACTGGCAACCCTCACTAGGAAACTTGGTTCCAGCGAGTAAACCACAGTTTCTGGAACTCATTTCGATATCACCGTTTGTCTGATTGGAAGGAAGTGAACCTAAGTAATGAGTACCGGCATCTGAAGAGAGAGTGATTTTTGCATTTGATCCAAGTGAAAGCCTGAGAGGAAAAGCTGTTAAGTCGCACAACGTGAATGGGTCCTGGATCTCATTAGTTCTTCCGAAATAGCTCCCGCAAAATCCATTCAAGGCGCCGAAGCTATTTTCACATGTTTCTTTATTCTGCAAAACTCCTGAAGAGATGAGTGAAATGCTTCTAGCTCCTGTTCGGTCTCTAAGTGTGACAGTGACTGGAACCGATTCTGTGGAGCCGACAGAGTTTATGATCTTTAAAGTAAAAAAGTAATAACCAGACTTAGCTTCTGGGAAATAGCCATGGATATGAGTGCCAAGTGGGTCGACAGAGCCACTCACGACAACAGCATTCTTATTTTGATTATCTTGGTAGACTCCCTTAATCCTCTGATTGTCTTCATTCCATGTAACTCTATAATTAACGGGAATATTGACGAGTGTTTGTGGGTCACTTAAGAAATAAGTCCCATCAAGCTGATGCTCATAAGTTTTGGCCCATGCTGAGAGGCCCAGAAGTAAAAAACTAAGCAGAATACTCATAAAATCCCCACTTTTCCCTCTGAAAAGTTACGTGACACCTGCCAGAAGTTGAAGCAAAATGAGGACACTTTTTCATTCTTATGGAGCTCTAAATGAAACTCAGCGTTATCGGTACCGGATATGTGGGTCTTGTGACCGGAACATGTTTTGCAGAAATGGGTCACGATGTGACTTGTATCGATATCGATGCGGCCAAGGTTGCTCGCATGCAAAAGGGTGAGTGCCCGATTTATGAACCAGGCCTCGAGCCTATGATGCAGGCCAATTACAAAGAAGGCCGCCTTCAGTTTTCCAATAATTATGAATCGGTGACTAAGGCCGAGGCAATATTCCTCGCAGTTGGTACGCCTTCTTCAGATGACGGGCAAGCTGATCTTCAATTCATTTTCAAAGCTTGTGATTCGATCGCGCCTTTTTTAAAAGAGGGAAGTGTTGTTGTGGTGAAGTCCACTGTCCCTGTTGGAACCGGCAATAAAGTTCGCGAGCACCTCAAATCAAAAACCAACAAAAAATTTTATGTTGTTAACAATCCTGAGTTCTTAAAAGAAGGCTCTGCCGTTGAAGACTTCATGAAGCCAGAGCGGATTATCATCGGCTGCAAAGAAGATGCGGCCGGAGACATCATTGAAGAGCTCTACGAGCCATTTAACCGTCAGGTTAAGCGCACCATCCGCATGAGTAATATTTCTGCGGAGA
>DIUE01000081.1:2009-7318 GCA_002435795.1 Bacteriovoracaceae bacterium UBA6166
GACTCGCGTATCGGATCTCAGTTTTTGTACCCAGGTCCGGGCTACGGTGGCTCATGCTTCCCCAAAGATGTGAAGGCACTGGCCTATACTGCCCGTGAGCATGGAATGAGTTTCAAGATTGTTGAAACAGTTGAAGAAGTAAATAAAGAACAGAAGAAATACGTTTTCGAAAAAGTGAAGAAGCATTTCAGTAACGATCTCAAAGGTAAAGTCTTTGTTCTTTGGGGAACAGCTTTCAAGGCCAACACCGACGACATTCGCGAAACTCCGGCCATCGACACTGCACTGGCACTTCACAATGCCGGTGCCAAAGTTCGCATCCACGATCCAGCTGCAGCTGATCACTTCGAGCAGTACATGGCCAAGATGAATGTTCCTGTTGATCAATTTGAAAACAAGTACGATGCTCTTAACGGTGCCGATGGCCTCATCGTCATGACTGAGTGGAAGCAGTATCGCGCCCCAGACTTCGAAGAGATCAAGTCTCGCCTCAAATCACCAGTTATCTTCGACGGCCGAAACCTCTACAACACGAAAAAAGTGTTGGAGCAAGGGTTTACGTACTATGCGGTCGGGAAGGCGATTGGGTAGGTCTTTTTTGAGATACTTTTTAACCATGGAAAATCTTTAAGGTCGATATCATCCAGGTTAGTACATAAGGTTATATTTTCAAAACCAAAGTTAAAAATATCACGCGCACAATCTTCGCCTCTTAATGTTGAAGAGAGAATTGAGTCAATGTATATCTTAGCTTCTAGCGAGTGCTTGTTCTTATTCTTAATAAATTGGTCTGGAGATTCATAAGAAAAGAATTTTACTTTTGCTTTTTTTGACTTCATCTCCCAGTCAAGGCGAGTAAATTTATCATCGTCGATTAGTACAATTTCAGTTAGTTTCAAGTTCTCATTAGAGTTTAATTGAATGGAAATTGTTGTCCCTGTATTGCTTGTTGCTTTTATTTGTATTGTACCACCATGCTTGGTCAAAGTCTTAGCAGCACTCGAAAGACCTATCCCGTTACCACCAATTTTAGTTGAAAAGCCTTCTGAGAAAACTTTATCTTGTATACCCTCTGCGAAGCCTTTGCCATTATCTGTAATTGTGATCTCATATCCTCCGCACAAAAGTGGATAAGAGTTTAGCTCAACTCTTGTGGAGTCAGCATCAATGGAGTTATTAATTAGATTCGAAAGAATTGTCTTAAACACTGGTACTGGAATTAAAGTATTGATCTGTGGAAGATTTGTGTTGAAGTAAATATCAATTCTGGGTTCAAAATCTTGCTTTAGCATGCTGAAAACGTTTTCGAAGTCGACAATGCTGCTGCTTTCAGTTTTTAGCTGAGAGAGAGAAAAGTTTGCTAGGAAAATGATCTCATCTATTTTGCTTTCTATAGTCTGTTTATTTTCAGATTTCATCTGATGCTTCAAATGTTGTAGGGGAGTCCTGATATCATGAAGGATAACTCTGGCTGCATCGTAATACGACTTTCGGTATTCATTTTTTGAAATTTCATCTTTGAGACCATTCATTACAGTTGTGAGGAAATTGAATTCACGAAAATTAACATCCTCTCCTGCTGCAATCCGCTTTTTAACACTTTCGATAGGGGAAAGTATGTATGAGTTGATAAAGGTATAGAGTGCTAAAACTGAGACAATAAATATAAGAACAAAGGTTTGAGTGATTAGCTTTCCATAACTAAGAAAAAAATCTTTTTTTGAAAATTCAACGTAGTATAAGAGCGCAAGATTTTTATTTCGTATGGTCACAGTAGTTTCTTGGTAGCTTTCGTTTTTTAAGAAGTCGCAATTATTTCCTGTTAATACCGGCGTAGTAGAAGAAAGTATTTCGCAATTTGTTTTATCAATTAGAATCAACTCTGCTACGCCTTCATTTTGAATCTTTTTAAGAATTGCGAGGGGGGTGGATTGATTAATTTCATGTTCTATACTGCTAAATATTTTACGGACATTATCTTCAATTTCTTTCAAGGTAGAATCTTGGTATGTCGAATATGACATGAATGAAAACAATAGGCTAAAGACCAAAGCTTGAGCTGCTCCGATTTTGATTGATCTGATTAGGGCTAATCTACTTATCGATTTCACAATATAACTTTTTCAACTTTGTTGATGCAAGTGGCATATATAGAATAGTTTGGTGCCAAGGAGACAAATTATGAAAATTTTTCTTAAGCTTTTGATCATACTGGGAGTTTTAAAGCCTTATACGGGAATTGCCTCTCTAATAAAATCGAAAGTACCTCAAGCAAAGGATTCAGTATCAAGTGGTGGCAATGGTGGTAGTGGAGGAGATAGGCCAATGAGTTGTTCAGGCTGTATTAAGTGCTAAAATTCGTTCTTCTTGCCCTCTTTGTAGTTGGATGTAATAGTAATAACATGATTAAAGTTGCACTTAAGCCTCAGAGTAGTACAGATACTCTTGATACAACTAAAATACGTTATACGAATGAGTTTCACATACTTGAAAACTTAACTACACGCTTAGTCTCGCTTGATTCCAACGGTAACTATCAGTTAGAATTAGCGTCAAGTATAGACAAGATTTCAGATAACCAAGTACTAATAGGAATAAAAAAGGCTTACTTTTCCGACGGTACAATCATTTCTCTTTCTGATGTTAATCTATCTCTTAATCGTTCACTGCAAGGCACATCTCATGTTCAGCTTTCAAACTATATTGAAAACATATCGATATTTCATGACAAAATAAAATTTGTATTTAAAAAACCTTGTAAATCCTTTTTTTACTACCTATCCCTCCCAGACTTCGGGATTTTGCATCCGAGCCAGTATTCTAAATCTTCTACTCTTGCATCAGACTATAAAATTAGTTCTGGTCCCTTCTACTTGTCCTCTGATAGTTCAAAAATGATAAAGAATAAGTTCTACACATTATCACCAAGCAATTATCCCGACGAAGTGATTCTTGTTAATCCACTTGGTCAAAACACATTTGACGGATTGATTAGTCAGAAAGTGGATGTGGGCCAGCTGTCATTGCACGATTTTTTAAAAGATTATCAAAAGATCACTCAGCTGAAAGAGTACAGACTACTCGGTTCACCTTCCGACGCACTTACCTACATACTATTTAATCCGAATTCTAAGAATCAATTAAAACCTTTACATAAGAAATGGTTACAACAACAAATTTTTAAACATTTCACGATTCCAGATGACTTGTCTGTAATAAGTAAGAAGGCACAGCAATATTTTCCAGAAGAGTCTAGAGCATTCATAAGTCATAACTCCCTTTTAGAGACACTAGGTATGGATCTGGTTTCAAAACCAGAAGACTTTCCTAATAAGATTGTAATTCATACATTTACTACTGCCTATAAGGTCACTCCAGAGCCTTTGGTAAGATTAATAGAGAAAATCGAGGATCTTAATATTCAAATTATTAATGATGTTAAACCTGAAAACTTTCACAGAATGTATAAAGATGGCGAGATAGATTATTTTTTGAATATAATGTCTACCGATTACAGAATGCCCGAGGAGGCTATAAATTTTGAATTTTTCTCTGATGATAGCTTAATGGAAGATTATTCTGGAAAAATAAGAAAACTTTACGATGAGTATCAAGCAACCTCTGATCCAAAGAAAGAGGTTGAGGTTTTGCAAGAGATATCAAGAAGCATGAGTAAATCTGGAAACTTCATACCTCTATATCATGCCACAACCCCATACTTTTATAATACCACCACCATTGATCTAAATGGATTAAGTCACCTTTTTGTTACTAATTTCTGGAAGATGAAATCTCTGTGAATTTAGATTCTTTAATTGAAGATCTTAAGAATCATTACAAGTTAACTTATTTTGAATATCAAGTTCAGGAATTAAAGGATCTTCCATTATCCGTAAGACTTGATGCTTATTTGGGCGATCTAAGAGTTTCTTCATGGGGATCTGCATTTAACTTGGATTTAGCATTCACGAAAGCCTTAATGGAGTTAGTTGAAAGATTAACTTTGATTCAAAAGAATTCGAACAAGTTCTACAAGAAATCATTCTTCAGGGAAGTATCGGTTGATTTAGATCAAATTGCTGATATGTCATCTTGTTCTGTAGAGTATTTCATTCCAAAAAACTCTAACGGCGTTGCAGTGCATACCTCGAGAAAAAATGCACAGATGTCTGCTTACTTTGAACTAGTCGAAAGACATGTAGTTTTATCTTGTCTCGTTTTTAATATTACTCCAAAACAGGTTTATCCAAAATTTGTTCAACCAAGTCTCCCAGACAACTATAAGATGGAATTCTTCTATTGGAGATTCCAGGACTGTCACGTTGTAGTTTCAATTCTGATTTTACCAAACGGTGGATACTACTTCGGTTTTGGTTGTAGGAGGAAATTGATTGAAGCCTGTAGAAAAGCTTTTGATGAATTGACTCCACTTATTGCTTATTCTTTTCATGACACTGAGGATATTAAGCAAGGACATCAGATAATTAAGGACGATATCTACAGCTTCGGCAGATATTGGCGATTTTCTGGAGATCAAAGAGCTTATGCTTTTCTAAATGGATTTATATCTGAAGAAAAATGGAATGAGATACCTGCTTTGATTGATATTTTATTTGCAGATGTACCATTTCCTGACACCATAAAATCAAGTGCGAGTGAATTGAGCTGCATACGCTGTGTTTCACCACAAGCTCAACAACTCTTTTTTGATGATTGGGACTTTAAATATATCAATCCACTATACCGAAAGAATCTGGTCAAATTACCAAAATTTCCCCACTTTATTGCTTAGAAAATTTGTTTTTAGAGTGTTTTTGTAAATACTGAAGTTAATATTTCTTGGTCAAATCTCAGCTTAATAGCATTTAATGAACCAGAAGAAATATGGCCGAAAGTACTTTGCACCAAGATTTTATTCTTCATCCCCTCAACATCCCCCAACTTCACCAACCACCCACTTACTCCATCTTCAATCACTTCAGCATTTGAGCTCACATCCCATGCGATTGTCGGAATTCCATGCCATAAAACTTCCACCAGCGTATTGGCCATACCTTCCCAGAGGGAAGTGAAAACGAAAGCATCGAGCGAGTTATAGAACGGACTCATGTCTTCCACGTGGCCAATGAGCTTGATTCTATCCTCAAGCCCTGCAATCTTGATTTGGTTGGTGAGAGACTCTCGAAGCTCACCTTCGCCTGCGATAAGGATTTTGAAGTTGACCCCTTCAGCTGCTAGGAGCTTTCCAAGCTCAACCAAGTACTTCTGGCCTTTTTGCTTAGTCAGGCGACCGGCATTTCCGATGACGA
>DIUE01000078.1 GCA_002435795.1 Bacteriovoracaceae bacterium UBA6166
ATCGAAAAAAATATTGAGACGTTTGAAGCAAATCCTCGTTTTATGCTGGAGTAATTATGAAGAAAATTAGGTGTAATGACCTGCAGCCTGGTGTGCACATTAGAGTAACTAAAAATGACGGAACATTGGAAGAGCACGTTGTTAGGAAAATGATTCCCATACAACCGCTGCTTCGAGCTGACGGGACGTACCGGAAGGGAGACCTTAGTCATATAAGTGACATCGAAATACTTCTTGATAAGTCCAAAAATACTTACTTTAGCTACGGTGCTTACTTAAGAGGTGAGTCATGGGTAAAAAATATTGAAATCTTAAGCTAAAGGAGAGTTCATGTGCATGAATTAAAAAAGTGCAAAGAAGGAATCGAGTACGGCTACGATAAATTCCACCCTTTAAAGGGAAAAGAAAACGGACGCTGTAATCGCCGCGCGTGCCAAAGCGATATTAATGTCATCTACAAAAACTCTGGCAACGGAGCATGGTACTGCCAAAAGTGTGCTTTTTTATTAAACACTCAAAATGACATGCCTAATCTCTGCGTTGCAATCAGAAAAAATCATAAGGAGAACACAGCTAATGAAGATAATAAGATGCCCCGTACTCTCTAGACAATATGAAGCCATCAAGGAAGGAAAGAAGCGTGCATTTCTTTTACCGTTCATAGATCTAGGTGGCGAGCCTATGGCCCTGCCTCAGTTCGGATGCCGCGAGCTCATCGTGGACGGAGGGGCTGTGCTAGAAACAATTTTCACAATAGATACGCTACACAAACGAGTCCTGTCGCTTAGGGACTTGGATTCCTACGAAGTAGAAAAACTGGGGTTCTCGTTTAGTTATCAGATTGAAGGTTATTTAAAAGGCTTGGGTTATTCAAATGAAGCGCTTGATAACCCTTTAGGGTTGCTTTACATCGAGTTTGAAATAGCTAGTGATGAACTTGTAAATTACATTAAGCAAAGAGAAGAGGCTGGGATTGACAGGAGTGCGTATGGAAGAGTCTGAACAAAAAGCAAAAATTATTGAAATAGATACGAAACTTCTTACCGATGAAGAAATCATGGCCCTCTGGGTAGACTATGATAAGTGCCCTGATTTTCTTCCTGTACTAAAAGGGCTCTTGAAAGAGAGAAAAAAAGATGAGGTTTCATAACACTGAGAGAAATAAGATGAGATTTTATAATACTGGAAAGAGCAGTTGGAGATTTGGAGATCCTATGCCAACACGCGCTTGGTATAGTTGTCTAGGCCCTTGCCCTAGATGCGGAGCTATGTCATTTGATTATGGCGGAGGATGGCGATGTTCTGATCCAACTTGCTTTTTCGGCCCAGGCAACAGCTTGCCTAACATGGGTCCTAAGCCTGACTGGTGGAATACAAGCATTGACGTGTTTGTTGATGGAGATCAGTGGTGCGCCATTGATAAAGATAACTTCACCAACGTTCAGGAGTCGCCTGCAGGATTTGGGAGCACACCTAAAGAGGCTGTGGCTTGTTTAAGAAGGATACTTAACCCATGTAAAGAGGTTCGGGATGAGTAATACTAGAGAAGATTTTTCGAACACTCTCGCGGAATTATCCCTAGGGGGTACCGGTAGTTTAATCATGTCTAGATGTGAGAGTTATGGTATGGCAAGAGGTTGCGATACTGGTTGCCCGGTTCTTCGCGCAGGAGAGTGTAAACTTAAGGATTCTGAAAACAAAGAACTTTATGAACAAGTCATAGAAGAGGGATTGCATGATTAGAATAATAACAAAAAGTAGGCTTGAGGATCTTGAGCGTTATGAACATGAGGCAAACAAGCTTGTTGAGCGAATAGAGAGTCTTCATTTTTTTAAAGACCTTACCTTCATGAAAAATTTAGCAAAATGGCTACGCACAGGATATTGCTACTGCGGGGAATTCTACAATTGCTCTGCTCATAATATTCGTCGCGATTTACAAATAGAGGTTGATACTTATTTTCAAAATGAACTCTCTAAGCAGCGAGAGGAGATTGAGCGTTATAAAAAAGAAAACGATGAGCTCAGTAGAACCATTGAAATTTTAAGAAGACTAGACAGAGGAGTTTTATGAGATTTTTAGCCACCGATGAACAAGCGCAGTCTTTAGCTGCAAGAGCAGTGAATGCCTCTATTGGAGTGGGCTCAGGGTTACAACGTTACCTCGCTCACGAAGTAGTTGATACAAATGACATTAAAATAAAAATTGAAAAA
The DNA here is from genome assembly GCA_002435795.1 of Bacteriovoracaceae bacterium UBA6166. Taxonomy (GTDB): domain Bacteria; phylum Bdellovibrionota; class Bacteriovoracia; order Bacteriovoracales; family Bacteriovoracaceae; genus UBA6166. Next base: position 2,215 of record DIUE01000078.1, read on the forward strand.
CCCTTCTCCAGCTCTCCTGGTTCAAAAGTAATTGATATTGATTATTTTAATGGCAGGATGGTTAAGCTGATTCTTTTAAAAGTCTCAGAAGGAGTCTGGAAGTTTCAAGGATCTTGTGACAGTCCTAATTTGGATTACCAAAGCTGGGCGGCAAAATATCCAACTGCACAGAGCCTGATTGAAGCTGAAGGGCTTACGGTTGATCTAAGGACTGATTCTGACGAAGAAATCGCAGATGATTTCCATGTAAAGGCGGCAAGATGGTTAAACGGATGAATAAAAAAGTGTTGAGCGAAAAAGAAAAAGCTATCAAAGAATTCATGGAGGACTACCAATCTTTTGAGTTATCAGAAAATGGAGTGCCTTTAAAACCGCCAATGGTTGCGATTAAAAATGCCTTCGTGGAGGGTTACGAAGTTCTTGAAGCCAAGCTTATTCAAGAAAGAGTAAAGAATGAAAAGCTTCAAAAAGAAAACCAAGAGATGCGTCTTGCTTTGGATAAAAATGCTTTAGATGAAAAAGGAGAGTATAAATTTCACGCAAAAACTAATGGAATTTAACAAGGAGATTTTAAAGTGAGTAGTGTTAAAAATTTTAAGCCCTATTATGCCACCAAAGGCCTTGCGGAATCCGTTCTTGAAGGGAAACCCCTGTATTCTGCCTTTTCAAAAAAGAAAACTTCCAGTTCAAATATCGAGTTCTACATATTAAGCGAAAAACAGATGACCGCAATTGAGAATAAACTGAAATCACTGGAGGAATCTTGCAAAGCTCTCAATAATGACATCTATATGGAAAGACACAAAAGTGAGAAGCTCAGAGTTGCCATGGTTTCTATAGGTAAAAAAGCCATGTCATGCTGGAAAGAGATTGAGGGGGCAGGAAGTACTAGAAGTTAATGTTTTGAATTAATAGAAGTTAGTGCAAGTAATCCTTCAAAAAGGAGATTAAACGTGAGTAATGAGCTTAGACCACAGATTGGTTTATACAAAAAACCAAATGGGAAAATTGTCCTCGTTCAAAGAGGAAGGTCATCGACTTTTAAACGAGAAGTTTGGCAGGTTTATGACGGACGCAGAGCAAATAGCCCGATAATTAGAGCTTTTATCCCAAGGGTTAAAGACCGCCCCTTGATGGTGATGGAGGGCGACTCTCTCGGTTGGGG
>DIUE01000070.1 GCA_002435795.1 Bacteriovoracaceae bacterium UBA6166
CATCACTTTGAAATGTCGGAAAAAAGTCGGAAAAAAATCGGAAAATTGGGGTGATTTGCCGTGATTTCAAGTGATGTTGAAAATCTGAACTTGACCTAACTTATCGAAACCTGAATGTGAATAAAACCGTGATGTTAAGAAATAAAAAAGCCCACTTCACGGAGCGGGCTTTTTTGAGTGCCATTCAAATGGCGGGAGTGACGGGACTCGANNCGGCCTTCTGCGTGACAGGCAGACGTTATAACCAACTTAACTACACCCCCGTGTAGGCGGTAAGAATAGAGAATCGTAAAGTTTTCGTCAAGAGAAAATAAAGCGAAATCCTATGCCGGTGAGCAATAGGCTAAAGAGTAGTTTCAATTGATTGGGAGTAATTTTGCTTGCGAGTTTGAGTCCAATTGGGCTGCCAGCGAGCGGACCAATGGCAAAAATTAAGACCAGTCCCCAGTGGATTGGGCCTGTGCTAAGGGCATTAAGCGGCGCGAGTACTACTGAAGCCGTTGTTTCCATATCTTGGTTTAGAAGGATAAGACTTGGAAGTGCAGGAATAGCAGCGAAAAGCATCAGGGCCTGTGAGTGGAAAGAGAGGGCCCAGAGAGGGAGTGGGGTGAGCATCATAAGGGCCGGTAAAATCATTGAGCCACCGCCAATGCCCGTCAAGCCTGCAACAATGCCGATTTGTGAGCCAAAAAAGAGCATTAGCCAAAACGAGGGGAATGGCTTGTCGGGGTTTACTTCCGGCGTGAAGAACTGATTTTTGATGGCGATCAAGAGTAAAAAAGCTCCAAAAATTTGTTGGAATTGTTCTGTTTCAAGACTTGATGAGAGGGCCGCCCCGAAAGGGACTCCGAGCGCGATACCACTGCCAAGCGACCATAAAATTTTTTGATTGAGGCGATGACCTTTGCGCCAAAAGGTTCGAAAATTAATGAGAGCATTCAACAGAATCATACCAAAGGACGTGCCGATCAGCTCTTGCGGTGTAAGATTTGGGAACAAAAACAGCAGGGCCGGGATTAAAATGACGCCACCGCCAATCCCAAACAAAGCCGATAAAATCCCGACAATAAAAGCCGTCAAAATCAATAGTAAAACAATCGTTGTGGTCGTCAGCAATTTGAGCTCCTGAGTAGAATCGGGTTATGATGAGAGTCAATCTTTTGCTTGGTGGAACTATGGCATATTGGAGTTCGCTTTGGAATTTTCTTCTGGTCACAGCCCCTTTTTTTTTAGTGGGCTTGATCCTGTCGGGAATTCTCTTTGGCCTTGTTTCTTTTGAGCGTTTGCGCCATTGGCTTGGCGGAGAAAAACTCTCTGGTGTGATTAAAGCGGCTCTTGTGGGCATCCCGCTTCCTCTTTGTTCTTGTTCTGTCATTCCTGCCGCCGTCACACTCAAAAAATCTGGCGCTGGCAATGGCGCGACTTCATCGTTTTTGATTTCCACTCCCGAAACAGGGGTGGATTCTGTACTGATGAGCTACGCCATGATGGATATTCCCATGACTATCCTGAGACCCATCTCAGCGTTTATCTCATCTGTCGTTGCGGGAGCGATGCAGATTTTTTTCAATCCCGAGCCGCAAATCAATTTTCCAAACCTAAAGAAAAAAACTCTCGCAGAACCTCGCAAATCTTGGCGAGACATGATGCGATTTTCTTTTGTCGATCTGCTCGACGATATGTCGTTGTGGCTGACTCTTGGAATTTTAGCGGGGGCTTTGGTGCAAGTTGTAGTGCCCGATCAATTCTTTGCTGGCGCAGATAGTTTGCTCTACCGCCTTACCTTACTTGCCGTTTGTATTCCGCTCTATATTTGCGCCTCTGCCACCACTCCGCTAGTTGCAAGTCTTGTCATGAAAGGCATGAGCCCTGGAGTCGGTCTCTTAATCTTACTCGTAGGCCCCGCCGTTAATCTTTCAAATATTTTAGTCCTGCAAAAACACCTAGGAAAAAAAACGGTTTTCATTAATGTGTTTGCGATTTCCATGGTGGCCTTAGGGCTTTCATATCTGACTGATTATCTTTATGCTTTCTTTCAATGGCCTATTCTCTTTCAGGTAGAAACTCACACTCATCTTCACGATCATGGAGAGTGGTACGAAATCGCCAGTGCAGTCATCATGTCTGGGCTTTTGATTTACTCACTTTTTAAAACACAAGTATGGAACCGCTTTAAAGGTCAAACTCACATGCATAATCACGACCATGGTGATTGCTGTGATCACGATCATAATCACGACCACGGGAAGCAAAAATGAGAGAATCAGTTTTTATCACAGGAGGCACCTCGGGTCTGGGGCTAGCTCTCGCTAAACTCTACGATCAAGCAGGATTCTCTGTCGCCGTTTGCGGGCGTGACCTTACGAAACTGAGCCCGCTCGATCGAGAAAATTTTCAGTGCTATGAAGTCGACGTCACAAAATCAGAAGACCTGATCGCGGCTGTGGATGATTTCGTCGCTAAGAAAGGTCGCCTTGATATTATGATTGCGAGCGCCGGAAGATCTGTGGGGAGCAAATCAAAAGTTCCGCGTTTTGATGTAGCAAGAGAAGTCATTGCCATCAATGTCTTTGGTGTCATCAACGCCTTTGAAGCTGCTTGTAAATATATGCTCTCTCAAAAAAAAGGGCAGCTCGTTGCCATCTCATCTGTTGCAGGCTTTGTCGGTTTGCCAGGGGCCTCTTCTTATAGCGCTTCAAAAGCCGCCGTCACAATTTACTGCGAGTCTTTGATGCTCGATTTAAAAGATCAGGGAATTACCACCAGTGTGATTTGCCCGGGCTTCGTCGATACGCCTTTAACAAAGAAAAATAATCATAGTATGCCCTTTTTAATGAGTGCTGGGAAAGCGGCAGTCATTATGAAAAACGCCATTGACCGCAAAAAAGCGTTGACGATTTTTCCATGGCCCATGAAACTGATCATCACGCTCTTGAATAAAATGCCTCGTTGTTGCTACCGTTTTTTGATGCAATTAAAAGTGCTAAACTACAGTCGATAAAAGGAGAATCTAATGAAAAACTTATTTTTTGTGGGGCTCGCTTTTCTCATCCTGAGTTGCCAAGCTGAGCAAGTGACTCCTGTTTCAGATCAAGCCAAAAGCAATGAAGCGACTGAAACACCCTGTGCTGAAACAGCGAAAAAATTAGAACAAGAAATCGCAAGCTCTTCAACGACAAAGGCCTTTGATCTCACCGGTGAATCAAATGATGCTGGATGTACGATTACAAAAGACTCGCTTTAATCTGCGAGATTTTAAATAAGCTTTCAGTTTCTTGAGTGAAACCTAAATCAATTCCTTGATAGGAAAACCACGAGAGCTCGTTGGTTTTTTTATAGCGAGGTCTAATATCAAACCGCAAAATCTGCGCGATCGCCCTTAGAAAGACTTCTCTCTCAAGCTGATCTGGAATGAACTGACTTAAGCTCATGAGAACTTCCGCTGTAAGCTCCACAGAATATTCTTGATGGGCGGAATCTTGAATCCATCCATCCGTCGCTTCCATTCGAGCGTCCACTTCTTTGATATAAGGTTTAATATCAAAAATAGGCGTTCCATTGAGAAGGTCGTGGTTAGCAAAATGCAGAAGAGTTTCTTTATCTGTGAATTCTAATCCCTTATTTTCCACTAACGAGAGACCGAGGGGATTTGGCCTCACGGGCGAGCGTGTGGCGAAGACTCCGAGTTTCGCATTTCCTCCGAGCCTTGGTGGGCGAACCACGGGAGAGGTTTTTGAGTCGTCAGATTGGTGAAGATGAGTGATGAACCAAAGATGGGAAAAGCTTTCGATTCCGCGCCACCAATCAGGATCAGCAAATTCTTTTTGAATCACGAGTGTGGCCTTCAAGTCAGGACCGAGGCCTGCTTGTCTAGGAATGCCAAATTTTTGGGTGAAGCCTGATCTTACGATGCCGATGATTTTCATTCTTCAAGATGAGGCGCGAGCGTTTGAGGGAGAATAAATTGTTCAAACTCTTCAATAAAACTTAACTGTGTTGGGTCCTTAATGCGATCGATATAGAGCTTTCCAAAAAGATGATCGAGCTCGTGTTGAAATACGGTGGCGAGAAAGCCTTCCACTTCTAAACTTTGGGCTTGCGCTTGTTCATCTAAATAATCGACTCGAATTTTTCGGGGACGCTCGACATAACCGCGAAGCCCCGGAACAGAAAGACAACCCTCCCAAAAACCTTGAGGCTGATCATCCAGAGTTGTGAGCACGGGATTGACGATAATAAATAAAGGGCTGCCTACCAGATTTGGGTAGCGTTCAGAGGTGGCAGGAAGTTCGATGATGGCAACTTGTTGACTGACACCAATTTGGGGCGCGGCAATACCAATGCCTCCCTCTTGTTTCATAGTGTCTTTGAGGTCAGCCAGCAAAATTTTGAACTCATCACTCAGAATATCTGTGATGGTGAGGGGGTGAGCAATTTGCCGCAGAACAGGATTGCCCATGCGGATAAGTTTTTTTACGGCCATAGAGCTTAATGATACCATAATTCGACTTTAAGAGACTAGTTTGAAAAGGCTTTGAGATGTTTAAAATTCTCTTTGTTTGCTTAGGTAATATCTGTCGCTCCCCTGCTGCCGAGGGAGTGATGAAGCATATCCTGAAGGGACATCCGAAAAGAGATCAATTTATGATTGATTCTGCTGGTATCTTAGATTTTCACAAAGGAAAACCTGCCGATAAACGCATGCGGGCCCACGCTGAAAAAAGAGGTATTGAGCTTACCAGTCTTTCAAGACCCGTAAAAGCCCCGCAGGATTTTCAAGAGTTCACCCATATTATTGCGATGGATGAGCGCAATTTAGCTGATTTAAAAATTTTAGATGAAGAGAGTAAATACACTCACAAACTTTTTTTAATGAGCGATTTTTTTCAAACCTATTCAGAGAAATCTGTGCCCGATCCTTATTACGGAGGCGCGCCAGATTTTGAACTGGTGCTTGATATGGTGACGGAAGGCTCTGAGCAATTGATTAAGCGTCTCATTGAGAACTCAAATTCATGAATGGACAAGAACTCATCACATTAAAAGGGTTTCAAAAACTGCGCTCTGAGCTTGAGAGCTTAACTCAAAAAGAGAGACCTGAAATTTTAAAAACCATTGCATGGGCGGCCGGCAATGGGGATCGCTCTGAGAACGCCGATTATCAATACGGGAAAAAAAAGCTCCGAGAAATTGAGCGAAGGTTGAGATTTTTAACAAAACGATTAGCCGTGCTGAGACCAATCGATATAAACTCATTAAAATCAGAAAAGATTCAATTTGGCGCTACTGTGGTTCTTGAAACGGAAGAGGGAAATGAAAAGACAGTCTCCCTTGTCGGCAGTGATGAAGTTGATCCAAAGCGAGGACTTATTAGTTTGAATTCGCCACTCGGAAAAAGCTTAGTTGGATGTGCCGTCGGAGACGAAGTGGAAGTTCAGGCCCCAAAAGGCTTAGTGCTTTATACGGTCCTCGATTTCTTTTTTAAAGAGGTGAGTGATGATCATTGAATGTCCTGTCTCTCTAGGTGAGATGGTCGATAAATTGACGATCTTAGAAATAAAGGAAGTCAAAATTTCAGATTCCACGAAACTGAAATTCATCAAGCATGAAAAAGAACTTTTGCAACAGAAGCTTGCGAGCTTAAAGCTTCAGGGATTATCTCCCTTTCAAACTGAACTCAGAGAGATCAATCAAAAACTTTGGGATATTGAAGATGACATCCGAGCAAAAGAAAAAAAACAAGAATTCGATCAAGAGTTTATCGAAATCGCTCGCGCGGTTTATATAACAAATGACGAGCGATTTGCTGTTAAGAAAAAAATCAATGAAAAATTTGGTTCAACTGTCCATGAAGTAAAGTCTTATTAAGGAGTCCGAGTGAAGAAGATCAGCACAAAACTAAAATATGAACTCTATGAACAAGCAGTTCAATGCCACGAAAACGATATAGAGTTTATGTCCAAAGAGTTTAAACGCCTGCGCAAAAGACAGGCCTTAACTCTTCGAGAAGATTTTGGGGGAACTGGTGCCATGGCCTGTGATTGGGTTAAGCAAGGGGAGGCTTTCAAAGCTTGGGCAATTGATCTTGATACGGAACCTCAGACCTATGGAATAGAGAATCATTTTAGTCGGCTAACAAAAGTCGAGAAGCAACGCATGGAATATATCAAGGGGAACGTCCTTGATGATTACCCATTTAAAGCGGATGTCATCGCGGCTTTTAATTTCTCATATTTCATTTTCAAAAAGCGATCGGTCCTACTGCAGTATTTTAAAAAGGTTCGAGAGGGCTTGAAAGAGGACGGGGCATTCTTTATCGATCTTTTTGGGGGGACCGAGTGCGCCCAAGAATTAGTTGAGGAAACTGAACATGATGATTTCAGCTATTATTGGGACTGCGATTCCTATAATCCCATAACTGCGGAGGTCCAGTATTTTATTCACTTTAAAACTCTGAGTGATGGTGTAAAATATGAAAAAGTCTTCAGTTATGATTGGCGTATGTGGGGGCTGGCGGAACTTCGCGATCTCCTCGAAGAGGCTGGATTTTCAAAGGTCCTGACTTACTGGGAAGAAGACGACAATGAAGGTGGAGGAAATGGAAATTTCTATTCCGCCGAAACGGCAGAGAATTGTGAGTCATGGGTAACTTATATTTGTGCCCTGGCCTAGCGAGAAGGGAAGAGAAAATTGAAAATTTTAATTGTTGAAGATGATCTTGATATCCTTGAGCTTGTTTGCACAATGGTAGCTGGAATCATTGATGTCGATGTCCTGACGGCAAGTTCAGGATATGAGGCAATTGAAATTATCGAAAAAAACTCAGACCTTTCTTTAATCATGTCCGATTTCAAAATGAATAATGGTGGCGCGGTAGAGGTCTATAAGTTTTTGTTAGAAAAAAAGATCAAAGTTCCGTTTGGTATTGTTTCTACATACGGCCCTAAAGATGATGATATTTTTAAGAACTTCTACACTGATCATCCTCAGAATTTTCACCTGATGAAACCTTTCTCATTTAATGATTTTGAGGAGAGGATTGAAAGGATTTTCCCTAAGCCTAAAAATCTTGTGCACTCAGATTTTGTAAGAATTGGCGCTGACTTTGTGAAACGCCACGCCCTGCCTCTACAAATTTATATTCGTTTATCTGAAGAAAAATTCGTCATGATTCAAGACAAAGGTCATTACGACGGAGTTATGCTAGATAATTATATTCAGCGGGGAATTGAAGATTTCTTTCTCAAAAGAGAAGTCTTTGAAGCCTATATTCTAGAAACGCTTCAACAAACTCAAGCAAAAATGGCGCAAGCTCCTGGTGGTGATATTCTCTTCGAGGCCATTGAGGAAGTTCAGTTGGTTCTCTCTCGTTTGGGTGTGAATCAAGAGACGATTATTTACGCTGAATCTGTTATTGAAGAAGGCTTGAAAAGTTTTAGAAACTACTCGAAGCTTTGCGATTTGCTTGATCGAATCCTAACGATGAATCACTACGTGCAAAAGCATGCTTATCTGACGGCCTATTTCTGTGTCGCAATTGCAAAACAGAACACTACGCTCACGGCACGGGACCATCGCCGTCTTGTGATGGCCGCTCTTTTTAAAGATATTTGTTTGGTAGAGACACCCTTGCTGGCAGAAATATTTTATATTAAAGATAAAAAAATGCAGTCCCTCTCTCAGACTCAGCAGCACAAGGTCATGATACACGGCCAAGATGCCTGCTATATTTTAGAGTCGATTCCTGAATTTGATAATATTACTCGTGAGATGGTTTTAACTCATCATGAGCGCCCAAAAGGTAATGGCTTTCCGCGAGGGAAAGAGAATAAAAATTATCAAGCCCTCACGCCCTATTTTATGATTGGCTGTCAGTTCTCTCATGATTTGATTGCAGGAGAGCGCAGTATGAAGGAAATGATTCATCTGGCTCAAAATTATGCTTTCGAGTATGAGTTCGCCCCTTTCAAAGAGGCCTATGATCACTTCGTTTTGACTTTTAATGCTTTAAGCTAGCGAGAGCATTTCTTGCTCAAACTCTTTTGATTTCAATTGTGATTTTTGGGGAGTTTGGATCAAGAGAGTTTTCTTGCTACTTGAACGATCGAGTAGCGGCAGCATCTCTTCAATCTTTTTCCATGCCTGAGGACCTGTCGCTGCAAGAAAATAGAATGGCCCATCAAAAGAATGACTTTTAATAAAGAGCTTTTCATCGTCTGTTGATTTCATCTTGATTGCTTGTAAAAGCAAACCTTGAAAAAAATAGTCTAGCTCGTAAATCCAAGGCGTCTTGAGAGTGAGAGGTTCGTCTGCCACCCAAATCAAAGCCAAAACGCCCTGATGAACTTGACCTTGAAGTTTATGAAGCTGTGTTATGTCCATATTGTTTTGCCAAGGTGTCTAATAGTCCGTTGATAAATCCCGACGATTCGCTTGAGCCATAAAGCTTAGAGAGATTGATGGATTCGTTCATTACAACTTTCGGTGGAGTTTCAGGAAGGTGCTTAAGTTCAAATTGGGCCATCAATAAAAGAGTGAGATCGACTTTGTCGAGTTGTTCAATCTTCCAGCGCAAAAGGGCATTTTTCAACTCATCTCTAAGAGTTGATTCATTATCAAGAGTTCCTTCGATTAATTTTGCCGCAAAATTTTTGGCAGCAGCATCAAGCGGGGTTGATGGATGTTCTTGATCGGGCTCAAAATAAGTCTTATCAAAATCACTAATCGCTTTCTCCAAAGGAATTCTTTCTTTATTAAGCTCGCCTTTTTCAAGAAAAAGACTGTAAAGAAATTTAAAAGCGTACTCTCTGGCGTTTGACTTTTGCTTCACTGAAGTTCCTTGATCTTAGAGGATTTTGGTTTGGCCGATACGGGTAAATCTTGTTGTAAGGTGCGAACAAAGTCTTGAATATTTTTATAATCCCAATAAAAAGAAGCGAATCTCACGAAACTCACCGGATCTAAATCCTTAAGTTTCTGCATGACCATCTCACCGATGTCTGAGGCCACGATTTCGCTTGGGCTTCCTTCCATCAAGCTTTTTTCAATCTCATCAATTAAATTATTGAGCTGATCGATGGAGACTGGTCTTTTTTGACAGGCTTTCTGCAAGCCTTTAATGATTTTTTCGCGGTTGAAATTTTCCCGTCTTCCATCATGCTTTACGATCACCGGCATCTGCATTTGATAGTTTTCATAAGTGGTGAAGCGAAAATCACAGATCTCACATTTTCGGCGACGGCGAATGGCCCCTCCCTCAAGCAGTGATCTTGAGTCGATAACTTTCGTATCTGAATGGGAGCACTTCGGGCATTGCATTTTATCTATAAACCGGAAAGTCTGCACAAAGACTCAAGACTTCAGCGCGAACTTTCGCGACCAAGGCTTTGTCTTCAGAGTTGTTAAGAACCTGAGAAATCCACTGCGCCACTTGTGGCATATGTGCTTTTTGAAGTCCTCTCGTTGTGATGGCAGGAGTTCCAAGGCGAATACCTGAAGTCACAAACGGAGAGCGAGTGTCCCCTGGAATCATATTCTTATTACAAGTCATCGCCGCTTCTTCAAGTACCGCTTCCGCTTGCTTGCCGGTCAGGCCTGTTGAATTGGTGTTAACCATGAGTAAGTGATTATCAGTGCCACCAGAAACAATGGTATGACCAAGAGAGATTAAAGAGTCCGCAAGCGTTTTGGCGTTCTCAATCACCTGCGCTTGATACGTTTTAAAACTCGGCAACAGAGCTTCCTTAAAAGCAACTGCTTTTGCTGCAATCACGTGTTCAAGCGGTCCACCTTGGATGCCTGGGAAAACATTGAAATTTAGTTTTTTGAAAATTTCTTCGTCGTTTGTCAGGATGATCCCGCCTCTAGGCCCTCGGAGAGTTTTGTGAGTGGTAGAGGTCACAATATGAGCGTGCTCTACAGGGCTTGGGTGAAGACCGGCAGCGACGAGGCCCGCGATATGGGCCATATCAACTAAAAGATAAGCCCCGACTGCATCAGCGATCTCTCTGAATTTTTTAAAATCAATTTGGCGAGCATACGCCGAAGCGCCTGCAATAATCATCTTCGGCTTTTCTTTTTTTGCGATCTCTAAAATTTTATCGTAATCGAGTCTCTCAGTTTTTGGATCGAGTCCGTAGCTCACGACTTTAAAAAGCTTTCCGGAAAAATTCACGGGTGAGCCGTGGGTGAGGTGTCCACCTTGGGCTAAATCCATTCCAAGAATGGTATCTCCGTGGTCGAGCACGGAGAAGAAGCTTGCCATATTGGCCTGAGAACCAGAGTGAGGCTGAACGTTCGCAAACTTAGCGCCAAAAAGCTCGCAGACGCGATTGATGGCGATCTCTTCAATTTGATCCACGAACTCGCAACCGCCATAATAACGCTTACGAGGAAGGCCTTCGGCGTATTTGTTGGTGAGGATTGATCCTTGGGCTTCCATCACCGCAGGTGAGGTATAGTTTTCCGAAGCGATAAGTTCTAGTCCTTCTTCTTGGCGAGTTCTTTCGCGTTCGATAAGTTTAAGAACTTCTGGATCGATCTGCTTGAGTTGATGTGTGGCAAATTGAAACATATTGCGCTCCTTTAAACTTTTTTAAGTAGTAGTGAAGAGTTCGTGCCGCCGAAGCCAAATGAATTATTGAGTGCGTACTGGATGTCCCGCTTTTGCGCTTTATTGGCCGTGTAATTCAAATCGCATTCAGGATCTTGATTGTCCAAATTAATTGTCGGTGGAACAATCCCTGTATGAATTGCCATGGCACAGAAAATCGTTTCGATTCCACCTGCCGCACCCAAGAGGTGGCCCGTCATGGATTTTGTCGAACTGACATTTAACTCGTAAGCATGGGCGCCAAAAGTTTCTTTGATCGCTTTTGTTTCACCCACATCTCCAAGCGGAGTCGAAGTCCCGTGAGCATTGACGTACTGAACTTGCTCAGGGGTAACGCCTGCCGATTTCAATGTCATTTTCATACAACGAGTCGCACCTTCACCTTCAGGATGGGGAGCGGTGATATGATAAGCATCAGAGCTAGCACCGTGACCAACGATCTCGGCGTAAATCGTCGCTCCACGAGCTTTCGCTTTTTCTAAATCTTCAAGAATTAAAATCCCAGCGCCTTCGCCCATGATAAAACCATCTCTGGCAGAGTCGAAAGGTCTTGACGCTTGGCCCGGATTTTCATTGTTTCTTGAAAGGGCTTTCATAGAAGTAAAGCCGGATAGTGGTAGGTGAGAGATAACACTCTCAGCTCCTCCAGTGATCATGACTTCTTGTCTGCCATTCATAATTTCGTAGCAGGCAGCACTGATAGCGTGGGCCGCAGAGGCGCACGCGCTAGAAATAGTATAGTTTAAGCCCTTGAGGCCTAGTTGAATACTCACAAGACCCGAGCTCATATTAGGAATAATTCCCGGAATAAAAAAGGGAGAAACACGGCGTGCCCCTTTTTCTAAAAAGGTCGCGTGAGTTTTTTCGATTTCTGGAAAGCCACCCATTCCCACGCCGAGAATGCATCCCATTTCTTCAGTATTATAGGGATTGTTTTTATCAAGGCCTGCGTGACGGTAAGCTTCCATAGCAGAATGCAGAGAGAAGTGAATAAATCTGTCGTAGCGTGCGTGTTCGCGCTCATCGAGGATATCAGTTGCAAGCTTGAAGTTTTTCACTTCACCTGCAATTTTCACGGCACTTTCAGTGATATCGACACTTTCAATTTGTGTGATGCCAGGTTTTCCAGCAATAAGATTTTTCCAAACAGTTTCAAGATCATTTCCAAGGCCACAAATGGCGGCCATTCCTGTGATTGCAACTCGTTTTTGCATGACTAATTCCTTGGTGGGAAAAATTCAAAAAAAAAGGGGCCCGTAAGCCCCCTTGAAGTTCTATTTATGGCTTTCAAGGTAGGAGATAATATCCTTAACCGTTTTGAGATTCTCAGCTTCTTCTTCTGGAATCTCTACACCAAACTCATCTTCCATTTTCATCATTAGTTCAACGATATCAAGAGAGTCGAGGTTAAGATCGTCAACGAAGCTAGTGCCAACAGAAATTTTTGATTTATCGATTTTTGTGGCATCGCTGATGAGGTTGATTACTTTTTCTTCCATTTTAAATTCTCCTTAAGTATGTCTGGGTCTTTCTTTATTTCTTTTATTGAGTTTCTTAAATATACATTCCACCGTCAATTTTCAGCACTTCTCCGGTCATATAAGCAGAGGCGGAACTTAGCAGAAAATTCACAAGTTGAGCAACCTCGGACGCATCGCCAAAACGCTTCAAAGGTATCTGAGAAAGATACGCTTCTTTTACCTTATCATCAAGAGTCTCAGTCATATCCGTCGCAATAAAACCGGGGCAGATTGCGTTGCAGCGTACTTGTCTAGACGCTAACTCTTTGGCAACAGACTTGGTGAGTCCTAAAAGGCCCGCCTTCGAGGCTGAATAGGCGGTCTGGGAGACGTTGCCCATCAAGCCCACGATTGAGCTGATGTTCACGATGGACACTTGTTCCGCTTTCAAAAAGCTTCTCGTTAACGCTTGAGTTAAAAAGATCGCGCCCTTCAGGTTGGTATCGATAATTTGATGAATTTCTTCTTCCTTCAAACGAAGGAGTAGGGTGTCTTTAGAAATACCTGCATTGTTCACGAGACCAGTGAAAGGACCGTGGGTGTCGATATCTTTTGTCAGCACTTCAGTGAGTTGTTTCATATTGGTGATATCAAACGGGAGTCCGTGAGCGGAGCTCGCTCCAGCTTTCATGCATTCCGAGGCCAACTGCTCGGCCACTTCTTCTTTTCCCTCGCGGTAATTAAAAACGATGCGCGCTCCTTGCTCTGCAAGTGAAAGTGCGATGGCCTTGCCGATTCCACGAGTGGCACCTGTCACAAGAACTCTTTTTCCTTTTAAGTCTGAATACTGCACGATCATGAGAGGGCCTCCTCTAATTCATTAAATGCTCCCTCTTTATCAAGAGAGATCACGGTTAATTCAGGTTGAATTTTTTTAACCAGTCCTTGTAAAACTCGGCCTGGTCCCACTTCGATACAAAGCGTTCCTGCAGGAAGCTTGGCAATACTTTGAGTCCAGCGCACACTGCCGGCCATTTGCTCGACGAGGTTTTGGCGAATTTTGTCAGGCGTAGTTTGAGCGCCATATAAAGTCGCGTCGATATTGGCGATATAATCAATTTGGTTATTTTTCATCTCGACCGCCGCCAGCTCTTTTTTCATCACTTCAGCGGCGGGCTTCATCAGAGGGGAGTGAAAAGGCGCTGAAACATTGAGTTCAATCGCGCGAAAAGGAGTGGCGAGATTTTCTTTGAGCCAGTTAATCGCTTTTTCACACGCTTCGCTATGACCAGAAATCACAATTTGTGTGGGGTCATTGAAGTTTGCAGGCACCACTTGAAATTCGGAATCAGAACTTTTTGCACAAGCTTCTTCAACTGCTTCTTGCGGAGCTTTGAGCACGGCAAACATTTTTCCAAGACCTGCGGGCACGGCTTCTTGCATGGCTTTGCCACGAAGGTGCACGAGCTTGATCGCGGCTTCATAACTGAAAACGCCAGCTGCCGCAAGTGCCGCATATTCGCCAACAGAGTGGCCGAGGACGTAGTCGACATTTTTTTTCTTCGCCTTTAAAAGCTCTGAAAGATTCATCCAGAGGGCGAGAGAATGAGCGACGATCGCGGGTTGTGTATTATGGGTGAGTTTCAATTGGTCGTCAGGGCCTTCGCTCATCATAGCCCAAAGTGGGTAACCGAGAACAGAGTCGGCTTTTGCAAAGAGAGAATAGCCTGCTGTTTCAGAGAGGGATTTCCCCATGCCCACATACTGAGAGCCTTGACCTGGGAAAAGAACTGCAATTTTTTGAGTCATAAAATCTTCCTTGCTGAATCTAATAGCGAAACAAAGTCGCACCGGCCGTTAAACCTGCTCCAAAAGCATCAAACAAAACTAAGTCACCTCGTTTGATTCGACCGTCGATCACAGCTTCGTGAAAAGCAATCGGAATCGTTGCCGCTGATGTGTTTCCGTATTTATCAATATTGATAATGACTTTTTCTGGGGGAATCCCGAGAAGTTTTCCAGTGGTTTCAATGATGCGAACATTCGCTTGGTGAGGAACGAGCCAGTTGACATCATCGAGAGTTAAGCCCGCTTGTTCAATGACTGTGCGTGCGTTTTGCGCCAGCGTGCGAGTGGCGACTTTGAACATTTCCTTGCCCTTCATTTGCATGAAGTGAGATCCCTCAGCAATATGATGTGGCTCAATTGGATGAACGGCTCCACCAATCGGTTGGTCAAAAAATTCTTTTCCTGTTCCATCGGCGGTAAGACACGCTCCGAGAATAGCTGAGTCTTCGTCTTCTTCGGCGCGACCGACAATCGCAACACCGCAGCCATCACCAAAGAGAATGCAGATTGAGCGATCAGTCCAATTCACTTCGCGGCTTAACATTTCAGAGCCCACGATTAAAATATTTTTCATCACTCCTGTGCGAATAAGACCGTCGGCCATATTCAAACCATAAACAAAACCGGAGCAAGCGGCAGCGATATCAAGACTGGCGCACTGATTAGTCATGCCGAGCTTTGTTTGTAAAACGGTCGCAGTATTTGGAAGTTTAAAATCAGGAGTCACCGAGGCAAACAAAATCATGTCGATATCATTCGGCGCGAGTTTTGCGGCTTCTAGTGCTTGAAGAGTTGCGTGGTAAGCCATATCACTTGGCCATTCGCCGCCCTCGGTGCTTGCGATATGCCGAGCGCGAATTCCAGTCCGCTCAAAAATCCATTCATCGCTGGTTTCAATTGTTTTTTCGAGATCAATATTAGTGACACGGTTTTTTGGGATATACATCCCGGTGCCTTTTATGCGCGTGTTATAGAGTTTCATTTTACCTACCTTCAACGCTTAAACGCTCAAAAAATTTCACTTTAAAAACAAAAAGCCCAATGAAGATTGGGCTTTTTGAGAATGAGATAATTTAGGCGAGAAAATCCATGGTTTTGGAAATCGACTTATTCTTCAGTCGTTTCTTCGTCTTCAACTCGATCAGCTTTCGTCTCAAAAATCTTTACGCCTTTATAGTATCCAGACGGAGAAATACGATTTCTAAGTGTCAACTCACCAGTTGTTGGGTCAGTCATTGGGTGTTTTCTGTATAGTTTATGATGTTGTCCTGCACGACGAAGACCTTTGCGGGAAACACTGGTTGCTTTCTTTGGGACGGCCATTTTTCACTCCACGTAAACAGCAGCGCAAGCTGTGAGCCTGCATTCATTTAAAATTAGTCTGAATTGATACGAAAACTGAGAGAATAAAGCAAGCGAATTTTAATCACGCTGCGGCGTGTTGTTGCAAGTCACTAAACCACTCAAGTGTTCAGACAATTCATCAAGTCGGAAAGGTTTATTAATAACCATTTTAATATTGAGTCTTTGCCGCTCATCAGCGGGTACGTCTCCCGTGCTGACAACAACGATTTCTGTTTTAATGCCGGCAGCTCGCGCTTTTTCAATTAATTGCCGGCCGCACATCACAGGCATTGAAAGATCCGTGAGGATCAAGTCAAAAGGGCCGTTTTGCCGCAACTGTTCCATTGCCTGTTCGCCATTAAGGGCTTGAACGACTTCATGTCCTGTGCTTTCGAGGCAATCGCTCAGGATGTCTAAAATGTCTTGTTCGTCGTCCACTGTTAGAATGCGCATTTTCCCTCTCATTTTTGTCCAGCTATCTCAGTTTGGCCGTTGGAAGTCATCGATAAATAAAATGATATTAATCAGTCCACCCGTTGTCGTCTTGGGCTTTTGAACATAAGCTTATGAAATGACTATTGTTTTATGTGGATTTATGGGGGCCGGGAAATCGAGCTTGCTGAGGCGCTTGAGTGCAGAGGCCCTCGATCTGGATGAGTTGCTTTGCGTTAGGCACGGAGTTCACTCTGTCTCAAAGCTGATTGAAAATCGAGGAGTCGAAAAGTTTCGAGAGCTCGAGGCTTTAGAGCTGCAAAACCTCTTTGAGAAATCCCCAGCACCAGAGCTAATCGCGCTCGGCGGGGGAACCCTTGATGGTCCGGCTTTTCAATTTTTAATCGAAAAACAACAGGCGCGAGAAATCACATTAGTCTGGTTGGACACAGCTTTTGATGTCTGTTGGAGTCGGATTTCCGGCGATGATTCAAGGCCCTTAGTAAAACTTGGGGAGACCGCCCTTCGGGAACTTTACGAAAATCGGCGGGCCCGCTACAAGAATGCGCGACTCAGGCTCGATGAAACTGAGCAATTATCCTTAAAAACCATGGCAGATTTACAATTTTCTCTCACAAAAATAGACGGCCGTACGCCTTAGGGGCATACTTAATTGAATGCCATCTTAATGAAGGAGAAGGCCCTCTATGAACCTGACTGAATCGCAAAAACAAACGCAGCCTGAGCACCATTTGACAGTGGCGCTTTTAATTGAGGATTTGCGTGAAGGCAAAGAGCTGACTTTTGTGTTTAAAAAAGTTGGAGTTCATCCCTATATCTACACCGATCTGAAAAGTTTTTGGCAAGGAACACTTGAGCGTCTCCCTTCACTTTGCATCGTTGACGTAAAGATGATGAGTGAGGGCCCGCTGCTTCTAAAAAACCATCCGTATGTAAAAACAGAACAAATGCCATTAGCTTTTTTCTACGGGCCTGAGAGCACTCCTTTGCTTTTTTCAACCTATGAAATGTTCAACCTCGGAACTATCAGAAAAGATGAATCTTACGTCGGACAAGTGAAAGGGACGTTGAGACGTCTAAATAAGATGATTCAACTCGAAGAGCAGTCTCACGGAGAAGCGATTAAAAACTCTCGTTTTGATCGCCAAATTTCAAGACTGATGGATCAAAATGAACAACTTAAAGAAAAAGATTATTATCGCAATTTGCTGACGTCTGTTTGTCAGCGTTTTGAACTTCGAAAAAATGACGAAGATTTTTTTAAGGCCTGCGAAGCCGTATTCTCATCATTAAAAGAAGTGGAAGAGTTTGCGTATTTAGAGCTTTCTACCAGCGGTCAAAAACTCGTCGCTCCAGAATCAAGGCTCGCGAAATATCGCAAGATTCCTAGCCTGTGGTTAGGTCAAGTTTGCACTAAGGGCATTGAGTTTTTTGCTCAAAATATGGCCTCTCAAGTGGGAGTGGATTTGATGGGAGGAGAGTTAATGTCTCTCGCAATCAAAGGCCGCAAAGAAAATCCCGAGACCTTAGTTTTCCTCAAACTCAATGATCAAGAGATGCTCAATCATTTTGACTGGGAAGGATTAGAGCGCTATCTCTCAGGTCTCTATAGTGCGATCGAATTAAAAGCTCAGACCGCCTTGGCCACTCCACAGCGTTGGATGCAACCTTTTGAACTTTTAAGTTTACTCGATCAAGAATTTTATAAAGCCGTTTCTCTCGACGCTAAAACCTCTCGCCAAGAGATGGAAGAATCCATTCTCATCAATGTTTCTTTTAGCGGACTTGTGAAAACAATCACCGAGAAGGGATATCGTTTTTACTGGAAATTATTCCAAGAAGATTTCCTTAAGAGACTTCAGACACAAACTCATCTCGATTTTAAAGTTTGCCCAGTCGGTGTGGAAAACATCGCTTTTTGGGTGAACAAAAAAGACGGCGATCAATTATTTGCAAGCCTAAAAAGTTATTCCGCCCGTTTTCCATTTTGGAAATATTTTGAAGATGCAGATCTAGTTTTAGCCCAACACCTAAGACCAGTTGTGCAACAAATGCCAACAGCTTCAAGAGGCTATCTAAAACAATTATTGAAAACCGCCGAAGCCCCACTCGAGGCAACAGCAGAAGACGATGGATTTGGAGCGAAAAACCAAACCCTTTGGCGTCCTGATCCTCAACAAAGCATGTAAGCCCCATGAGATTTCGTTCACGACTACTCGTCGATTTAAATCAATTGGCCAATAATCATCAACTGATTCAAGAGCTGATACCTAATAAGGAAATCCTTTTTATGGTTAAAGCCGATGGCTATGGCCATGGCATGATTCCCATCGTTCGTTTCGCTGCCTTAGAACTTGGCATTAAGCAGTTTGGTTGCGCTACGCTTGGAGAGGCGCTCACGCTTCGAGAAGAGTTACCTGACCTCGATACCGAAATCTATGTTTTTTCTGATGTTCAAGTCGAACTCAAAGACTGCACTGATTTTTATTTGCATCGCCGAATTATCCCAGTTCTTTCTAATTTTCATGATCTTGAATTCATTTTGGATCACAAAGACTTTAGACATTTTCCTTTATGCTTAAAATTCAATACGGGGATGAATCGACTCGGTCTCGACTATGAAAGCTCTGAACAAGTCATAACAAAAATCCTTAAGTCAGGACGAAGAGAAATTTTTCATCTTATGACTCATTACGCTTCCTCCTCCAAATCAATGGAAGAAGATGCACAGAACTTGCTGCAGAAATCCCGTTTTGAAAATCTCATCAAAGAAATTCAGGCCGCTGGAATAAAAATCACGGCGACTTCAACCGCTAATACCGGGGCCATTTCTCAGCAGAGTGGTACTCTTGATACTCATCTTAGACCTGGATTGATGATGTATGGTCCTACCAGTTTAGCTCCGGAGCTTAGGCCTCAAAGTTTGTGGCGAGGGAAGCTTATCTCTCAGCTTGAAACTTATATCATTAAGGTTTTCCCCATTAAAAAAGGTGAGTGTATTGGTTACGGCGCAACACAGGTTCAAAGTGACGGCGTTATAGCTATCATCGCTTTGGGTTATGGAGACGGTTTCTCTACTCGTTTTATGGGGGCCCGGCTTAATCACCAAGGCCATGAAGGGGTTGTGACCGGCCGAGTGAATATGGATATGGCCCATGTGCATTTTCCCATGAGCGCGCTAAAAGATTTAAAAGTGGGGGATAAGTTTATTGTTTGGGGACATGACCCCGGGCCTTTTTATCGTCTCTCTGAAGAAACCAAGACCCTGACTTACGAACTTTTTTGTCAGCTCACTTCCCGCGTCCCAAGAGTTCATCGAACCTCGCCATGAGCGAGAAAGTAGTTTACACTTTTGCTTGATCTAATAACGGAAGAGTAAATGGGACAATTTTTCTATCAATTGGTTGCCTCCCTCGGTGCGGCGGTTAATGCAAATGTGCAGGGCTTAGGTCGTGTGTGCACATTTATGTTAAGCTTTTTTTACTGGGTTGTTCGCCCTCCTTTCCGTCTCAAACTTTTCTTCGAACAAATGTACTCCATTGGCTACCAAAGTCTTTTTATTATTGCCTTGGCGGGAGCTTTTACTGGAATGGTGATGGCGTTCCAAATGTATTTTGGCTTTCAATTGATTTCCGTCGATTCCTTAGTGGGCCCCGTGGTGACGCTCTCTCTTGCAAAAGAACTCGCGCCAGTCTTAACGGGGCTGATTGTCGCTGGGAAAGCCGGCTCTTCTATGGCGGCACAAATTGGAACGATGAAAGTGACGGAGCAAGTGGATGCACTGGAAGTGATGGGGATTAATTCTCATCAATACTTAGCGGTTCCAAGAATTGTGGCCGGTACCCTGGCCCTTCCCATGCTTTCGGCGATCTTTTTAGTCGTAGGAAATTATGGCTCTTATTTTATTGGGACTCGCGCGCTGATGATTGATGAGGCGATTTATCTTTCAAAACTAAGCGAATTTATGTTCATCGAAGATATCGCCCACGGTTTAATCAAAGCTTTTGTTTTTGGTTTTGTGATCGCATTGATTGGCACCTATTTTGGCTTTCAAGTCAGCAAGGGAGCTGAAGGTGTGGGAAGGGGGACCAACCAAGCTGTGGTTTGGGGAATGATTACGGTTTTGATGTTGGATTATATTTTAACGAGCTTTTTAGTTAGGATATTATAATGAGTGAAGAGATTGCTATTGCGGTCGAGGATGTCACCAAAAAATTTGGTGAGCTGGTGATATTGAATCACTTAAATTTTAAAATTCCTGCCAATAAAATCACCACCATCTTAGGATTTTCCGGTGCAGGTAAATCTACATTGATGAAACATATCTTGGGTCTTCTCAAGCCTACCCATGGCAAGGTCAGTGTTTTTGGGAAAGACCTGGGCACCCTTGATGAAATGGAACTTAGAGAATTTAGAAGAAATTTCGGGATGCTCTTTCAGTACGCCGCCCTTTTTGATTCTAAAACGGCGCTGGAAAATGTGGCTTTTCCTCTTCGAGAATTTACCAAATTAAAAGACTCAGAAATTCGGGAAAAATGTAAGGACCTGCTTCTCTCCGTTAATATTCAGGAAGAATCTTTTAACAAACTTCCATCTGAACTTTCTGGTGGGATGAGAAAACGAGTGGGACTAGCGCGAGGTCTGGCCTTGAGTCCAAAAATTATGCTCTATGATGAGCCTACAACTGGTCTCGATCCAATCACGACAAAAATGGTCAATGATTTGATTGTGGATACACAGAATAAATATGCCGAGCGAGGCATGACCACCATTATTATTTCTCACGATGTAAGGGCCACTCTTGAAATTTCTGACTTTGTGGCCTTCCTAGATCGTGGTACGATAGTTGAGTACTCAACCGTGGAAGAGTTTAGACTTTCGAAGAACCCTTTGGTTCAAGAGTTTATCAATTTGTAAAAAGCAAGGAAGCGAAGCTTAAGAATGAATGAATTTAAAGTAGGCTTACTCGCCATAGCCACAATCGTTGCTGTTGTATATATGTCTCTGACGGTTACATCAAACCAGTCAGGATTCGGTGAATATGTTCGTTATCAAACTCTCGTAAAAGATGCTTCCGGTATTTTTCCTAAGACGCCTATTAAAATCGCTGGTATCAATGCCGGCCGAATACACAAAATTGAGCTACGAGGGAACTTCGCCCTTATTACATTTGAAGTTTTAAAGTCAGTGAAAGTTCCTTCAGATTCAATGCTTAGAATTAAAACCGTGGGCTTCCTCGGGGATAAATTTATTGAAATTGTTGTGGGAAAGAATTCGGAACCGCTCGCTGAAATGGAATTCATTGTGGCCGATGAGGGGGGAGGAATGGAAAACCTTCTCGCCGATGCCGGTGTTGTGATGAAAGATGTCAAAACTTTAGTTTCGACTTTTAAAGAGATTTTTGCTCCAGAAGATAAAGTGTCGCCACTTAAAACAATGATGACTAATTTGGAAGAAATCAGTACGCAACTCAATAGTGCCATCACTGATAATAAAGATCGTGTCAGTCAAATTATGGATAATATCGAGAGGTTAACTCATTCACTTGCTGAAGAGACCGATCGCAACTTAAGAGATAGCTCGCTTTCAAAACTCCACGGTGTTCTTGAAACAACTCAAGTTATGACGAGAGATTTGCAACAGATGATTGCTGATATTAGGGCCGGCAAAGGAACGATTGGGCAATTTTTAGTGGAAGATCAAATCGCTGACGAAGTTAAGCAAACTCTCGCCTCTGTTAACAAAATTGTCAGCAGAGTCGATTCACTTCGCACGGAAATTGCCGTCTTTACGGGGGCAAATACTGATTATGGTGCGGAAACAGAAGTTGAACTTCGACTTCATCCCTCCCCGGAGCGCTTCTATCTTTTAGGTTTGACGACTTCAAAATTCGGCCCTGAAAAAGAGACGATTTTTACAACTGAACAAAATGGTGCCACAACAAGTCGAACGGAAAAAACTCAAGATAAAGACAGCTACCGCTTTAATGTTCAGCTCGGTCGAAGACTTCACCAATGGTCTTTTAGAGGCGGTCTGATTCAATCAACAGGTGGTCTTGGGGTAGATTACGAATTGAAGAGTTATGCAGCGAAATTCAGTGCGGAAGCTTATGATTATCGCAAAGATATCGGCATTAATTTGCGTTTTATGTCTGAATTTCAAATTTGGAATGTTCTCTACGGAAAAGTGGCATTTGAAGATCTGGCAGAAGAAGATCGCAGCGCTACTTTCAGTGCCGGTTTAAGATTCACTGACGAAGATTTAAAGGGATTAATTGGATTCTTCCTCTAAAACACATTCAACGACTGATAAGAATTGGCTGATTCGAACTCATCAAAGGCAAATTCTTGGACCTGTATCCAAGTCCAAGCTGATTGAGTTTGTTAAGAAGGGAGCACTTGCTCCTGAGGACGAAATAGCGTCAGGCAATGGTTATTGGTTTTCGATAAGAGAGAAAGATCTTTTAGAGAAGTATCTTTTTGGAGATATGCCACAGACCTTTAATCCTATTTCTGAAGCAAAAAGTATTCTTTCAATTTCCACCAATAAAGAACAAACCCATTCAATCAATCCTAATATTTTACCTGCTCGCAAACCCTCTGCTCCAACGGAAAAAAGGCCAGAAGAAGAAATCTTGCTTCCGAAAGATGAAGATCTCGACTATCCAGACATCAGCAATTTTTCCTACCCAGATGCTGGCGAGCGAGTTGATGATGATAAAGCCCCTGATTCAACTCAAGTGGTAAATATAGACAAGTTGGCCCCAGAGAAAAAAGCGGAAGCAAAACCCGCTGCGGCTCCAGTGACTCGTTCGACTGAAGATGATGACTCTTATTGTTTACCAGACGAAGCAGATTTAGAATACCCAGATATGGCAGAGCTAATGGCGGAGGATGTTGAAGAAGATATCCTTGAGCTTTCTCCCAAGAAAAAATAAGTGGCGCTTATGATTAAGCCGATTTTATTTTGCCTTCTTTTGCTTTCAACAACCATTCAAGCACAAACACTTTCAGTTGATCCACGCACGGGAGCTCGAAGAATTTTTCGTTTTCAAAGTATAGGACCAAGCTTTGCCCCTATCGAAGCTGGCTATAATCACCTAGGTTTTTCTCTGAAATCTTTAGCAGATCCAACTAATATGGAGTGCTCGCGAATAACGGATTATCATATTGAGGTTTCGTTGATTATAGATCAGCGAGAGAAGCGCCTAGATCGTTGGCAGGATTTTCTCAATCGCTGCTCCATATTTATGCGGGGTGAATTCCAGCTTCTTTTTCTATCGCAAAATTTAAGTTTTGATTCAGTTGAGGCTTTTGAAAAATATCTTTCTACTTCATCAATTTCTGCTGAGCGTGCGAAAGAGATCGTAGAGATTTATTCTCTCGTTAAAAAGCCAAATGATGCAATTCTGATTTTAAAAAAAATTGAAGAGCTCATGTTGTTGAAACTCGAGGATAGCACTTCCTTAGAGCGAATTCGCAGACTGACAGAATTTAGAAATTTAAAAAACTTAGCGAACTATCCCTATCTTGCTCAAATCCTTGAGCTATTGATTGCAATTAAAGTGGAAAATCAGGCGTGGGCGTATGATTCACTTTTAAGTTTGATGAATACTCATCCCTTTAGGTTGGCGTTTGAGGTTGATCACCTGACTTTTAATGGTGAATGGAGTGCAGAGAGACAAGAAAAAATTTTTTTAAGTCTAGGATTAGAAATCGCACAGTACTTTAAGAAGTCTCATCCTCAAGAAGTTGATATCTTTATGACAATTTTTTCTGACTTTTTGAAACTTAGGTCTTTTGATTCTCTTGCGGTTAAATACAGTACTGATTGGTCACTTGTGCGGATAAGAGAAGGGATTTCTCAACGAGTTCTCTCTCGTAAACTTCCGAGCTTTTGGTATTCACAATTATCTTTTCGAACATCGACTAGTCAGGTTGAAATTTATTTGGAAGAACTTTTGAGTCTCGATAATGGAAAGTTTTTTACAGAAGACAGTCTTTGGTTTTTCGCTGAAAGTTTTCCAAGTTCTGATTTAGGGAGAGAAACTGTTTTTCGTCTGATAAATGAGAGTAATCCGAGTGATGATTATATACGCTTGCTAAGTTTTTATTTGATCGAAAACGAAAGTTTGAAGAGGAAACTTAGCGAGTCGAAAACCAATTATCAAAGACCATTATTTCAATTGCGTAGAGATTTTTTTAGATCTCTGCTTAGTAGATCTAAGTCTCGAGATCTTGCTATTTATTATTTAATAAAAGCTGGAGATCACAATCCAAATTATCTTTGGCATCTGGGCCTAAAAACGAATACAGGTTTAGAGAACTGATTTGTTTTGAATATAGAGCGAAGAGAGTGCTGCGAAGACTTCTGGGTCCTCTACATCCTTAAAAATCTCTTTGGCCTCCAACTGTCTTTTTTTATACTCAGGTGATTGAGGATGGAGAGTTTGCTCAAGAGTTGCGGGAGCTTTTCGTATTTTTTTGGCCTGCTCTTGCTTGGTTACAAAAGCTTCGGGATTGCTGATAAAATTGATTCGTTTAATTTTCCCCTGCAGGGAAGGAAAGGTTTTGCCGATTTTAGTTTTTAGCATCTCCTCCATAAATTTAATCTGTTCTGAAAATGCAGCGTGGCGAGTGAGCACTGTCAGGACCCCGTGGCGATTTTTCATGGGAATTGTTTCTGCGGACAATTTTTCGCCCACAATACTTGGCCATGATTGGATTAACTTAATGAAGTCAAAGCCCTCAACCATCGGTGCGGAGCTCTTATGACTGGGTTTTTTCTGAGAGCCCTGACTGGGTTTAAAATCGAGGTTGAGAAAATCAGAGAGTTTGGTCGCCATAAACGCAGTCTAGCACTTTCCTAGCGCTTTGAAAGACAATGGGGGCCAAATCATGGCGTTTCGAGTATGCTCAAAAAATGAAGTTCCTTTATTTAAAATTGGGCCTCTTTTTCACGATTTTAGGATTAGTTGGCAGCTGTGCGGGATATCGCATTAAGAAAGAGCCAAATCCTTTTGCTCAGTACGATATTGAGTCTTTAGCTATCCCGATGTTTATCAATCGCTCCGCTTTTCCGCTAGTGAGCGGTTATTTTACTTCTGAGATTCGTTTAATGCTCTCTGAATTCCCCGCCCTGAAACTCAGTGGAGGTGAAGGAGAAAGTGAAGACGCCGTTTTGGTAGGAATTATTGATTCGCCTCAATCCTTGGTCGATGCTCTCACAACAACGGGTACGGTTTTTGTGAGTGATGATCTTAAAAGTTCTATTGGCGACAGACCGGCCTTTTATTTACCAACTCAAGGAACAGCGAATCTCTATCTGACTTTGGTCTTAATTAAAAAACCAACCAATCAAGATCGGGAACTGATGACCAGCCATTTTCTTCCTTATTTAGATCGTCATCCCCGCGTCGTGTTCAGAGAAACCTTTGATTTGAACTCAAATTTTGTCCGCTCAATTCAAGAGACTTCAAGTCCCGATAGTCCAGGGGCCGTCAATGCGACTAGAAATAAAAAAATTCTCGATCGAGCGCTTAGAGATATGGCGATTCAAGCTTCCTCTCGCTTTAAGCAAGTTGTGATTTATGCCTTCTAAATTTTATCCATGGGATTTTAAGACCGTTCGTCCAGAGATTCTTAAAGCTCGGGAGAATGGCGTTTTTCTTTTTCATTCCGGTGATGCCGAGCTTGAACGTTTTTTTCTAGGCCGCCTAAGAAAAAGACTGGATCAAGACCAGCAGTCCTACCAAATTGTTATGGGGGGAGATCTTAAAGCGGACTGGTTAATTGAAACCTTTACGACTCAAAGTCTATTTTTCTCGCAAGAATCTTTAATTATTCTCTCTGCCGAGCTGCTATCAAAAGAAGTCCGAAATGCTCTCAAACAATTAGAGCTGGCCGATGATCCTCGTTTTATTCTCTTGTGTGTAAGTGGCAAGCTTGGAAATTTAGATGAGCTGACTAAGGAAAAACACATCACTCATTTTGCTTTGATGATGCCTCCTCCTTGGGAAGAAATTAAGCTCCTCGATTATCTTGCCTCAGAACTTAGTTATCCACTTCCTCATTTATGTCGTCAGTATCTTCTAGAGGCGATTGATCACACCGTTGCTGATTTCGTTCAAGCTATCAGGCTTTTAAAACTTCACTGTCCTGATCCACTCAAACTTACGGCGTCCCATTGGATAGAGCTTTTACCCTCTAAGCGTCTCGAACAGTTTCAGTGGGGAGTGCTTTTTGCGCAAAAGAAAAAACGTTTTTTTCATGAGCTTGCTGAGAAAGATTTAGATGATAAAGAACTCATGATTTTTTTTAAATTTATGCAGTCGTATCTCTTGAAGATGATGGATCAATCTTATTTGCAAAAAAAGAAATCTCCCTCAAAGTTTGATAGAGAGATTCAAACCCTCGCTCTGAATTGGGGGGAGAAAGAATTGCAAGGGGCCCTTCACTTATTTGCAGAGCTTGAAATTCTTGCCAAGAGAAAAGACCCTTGGCTCAGCACTAGGCTTCGCCAAGAGTATTTAAAAAGGGTGTAGTCAGTTTATTCTTTTTCTTCCGTTAAAAACTTCGTCAAATCTTCGCCGTAGCTCACTGACACTTTTTTGATTTTCGCCTCATCCGCTTTTGGAATCGCGATGGTAAGGACTCCATCTTCGTAGTGCGCCTTAACCTGATCGCGGTTAATATTTTTAGGCAGAAGGAAATTTTTTTCGAAGCGAATTTCTTTCTGATTCTCCTCTGAGAAAGGTCGTTTTCTAACCGCACTCACTTTCAAGTGCTCGGCCGTGAGGTCGATATCAAAATCATTCTTCTTCACGCCAGGCAGATCGACACTAAGAAAATACGCCAAATCTGTTTCGTGGGTGTGGTGGTCAGTCTGTGACCCTAGTCCTTCAATCCCATCACCTAAAAAGAGTTCGAACGGATTAAAAGGACGACGTCTTAAAGTTACAAATTGTGTATTCATAAGTTCCTCCTTAAAAAAAATCTGTGTTCTCATCACAGTCTTAAAATGGGAGGGCCTGAAAAAATGTCAAGGGATGAAAATAAAAAACCCCTCAAATTTTGAGGGGTTATAGATTTAAAAAAGAAGAATCAATTAAGCGAGCTTATTGATCTGAGTTGCTAAACGAGCAGTTTTGCGTCCAGCTGTATTAGCTTTGATCGCGCCGTGCTTAGCAAGTCTATAAAGAAATGATTGAGCTTGTGGAAGAAGATCGAGTGCTGTTTTTTTGTCAGCAGCAGCGATTGCTTCACGGATTGTTTTAATGACAGACTTAGACTGTGTCTTGCGAACAGTGTTTCTTTTTGTCTTAACAATAGTTTGGCGAGCTCTTTTCGCCGCAGATTTGTGGTTTGCCACAGGGAACTCCTACTTTTAATAATCAGCTAAACAGAAGCTAGTTTTTAAATCAAAGCCCGATCAATGGCAAGGTAAAATTTGATAATCTTCTCACTGGACGGTATGATCCAGTGAATTTTTACCCAAAATAACCCAATAGAACAACGCAAAGGATTAGAAATGAATTCAATCAAGAAAATCGGCGTCATTGGCGCGGGCCAGATGGGGCGAGGCATCGCTCAAGTCGCCGCTCAAAGCGGATACCAAGTCCAACTCTTTGATATTTCAAGTGCAGGCTTAACTCAAGCTCAAGGCTTTATTGAAAAGCAACTCGCCCGCAGTGTAGAAAAGGCTAAAATCACTGAGCAAGACATGAAGCAGGCGATTGGCCGTCTAGCTTATGAATCAAAGCTTTTAAATTTAGCAGATTGCGATCTTTTAATTGAAGCGGCGACGGAAAACAAAACAATTAAATTTGAGTTGTTTCGCGAGCTCGACAAAATGGCGAAGCCGACCGCTATTCTCGCTTCCAATACCTCATCGATTTCTATTACCGAGCTTGCCGCTCAAACCAAGCGTCCGGCGCAAGTGGCGGGGATGCATTTTATGAATCCTGTGCCGGTGATGAAACTTGTCGAAGGTATCAGAGGACTTGAAACCAGTGCCGAAGTTTTTACTACTGTCGAAGAAGTCGCGAAGACGATGGGGAAAGTTTTTGTAAAAGCTGAAGATGTTCCTGGATTTGCGGTGAACAGAATCCTTATGCCGATGATTAACGAAGCGGTTTACGCTCTTTATGAAGGTGTCGCCAGTGTTGAAGATATTGATCTTGCGATGAAGCTTGGAACCAATCAGCCGATGGGACCTTTGCAATTGGCTGACTTTATCGGGCTCGATACTTGTCTTGCGATCATGGAAGTTTTGCATGATGGTCTCGGGGACACGAAATATCGCCCGTGCCCGTTGCTCAAAAAATATGTTTTAGCTGGACGACTTGGAGTGAAATCAGGTCGTGGCTTCCATCAATATAATTCGTAAATTAAAGAAGGATAAAAATATGAGCAACGTTATTGATTACAAAGAAATCCGCGAGATGGCCTCTAAGTTTGCTGACTCAGAACTCGTTCCAAGGGCCGCAAAAATAGACGAGGAAGGAAAAATTCCAAGTGTAGTGATTGAGCAATTAAAAGAGAACGGCTTCTTAGGAATTTATGTGCCAGAAGAATACGGCGGAGCGGGACTCGATTATTATGCATACGCTTTAATCGTAGAAGAACTCTCTCGCGGTTGCGCTTCAACGGGCGTTTTTGTTTCCGCTCATACGTCACTTTGTGTGTGGCCAATTCTTGAGTTTGGAACTCCTGAGCAAAAGCAAAAATATCTTCCGAAGCTTGCCAGTGGTGAGATGATTGGTTGTTTTTGCTTGAGTGAGCCCAATGCCGGTAGTGATGCTGGTTCATTGACCACTTTTGCTGAAGATAAGGGTGATCATTATATTATTAACGGCGTGAAAAATTGGATTACTAACGGTAAAGAAGCGGGCCTTGCCATCGTTTTTGCCAAGACTCGTAAAACTGATGATTACAAAGGGATTTCTGCTTTTATCGTCGAGACTTCTTCGGAAGGATTTAACGTGATGAAGGCCGAAGACAAACTGGGAATTCGTGGTTCTTCGACTACTCAAATTCAATTAGACAAAATCAAAGTCCCGAAAGAAAACTTACTTGGACCACTCGAAAAAGGTTTTAGAGTGGCGATGGGAACGCTTGATGGCGGGCGTATTGGAATTGCCGCTCAAGCGCTAGGGATTGCTGAAGCGGCGTTTCGTTATGCCAAAAAGTATGCCTCAGAGCGCATTCAATTCGGCAACCCGCTTTCGAACCTTCAAGGGATTCAATTTATGGTGGCCGATATGAGCACCAAAATTGATGCTTCTCGTTTATTGATTGAAGACGCCAGCCGAATGAAAGATCGCAAGGAGAATTATTCTAAGCGAAGCGCGCAGGCCAAATTGATGGCGGCGGAGTCGGCGATGTGGATTACCACCAAAGCGATTCAAATCTGTGGTGGAAATGGTTATACGAGAGAATATCCAGTGGAAAGGCATTTTCGCGACGCAAAGATTACAGAAATTTACGAAGGAACGTCGGAAGTGCAAAGGATTGTCATTGCCTCCCACGAATTCAAGGCATAAGCTAAATTCTTGAAGTCTCTGAACGTTGGTGATACCTAAGGTATTGCAAGGTATGGTTTAAGCTTTGTTAAAAAAATTATGGGAGAATCTCGGAATGGCTAAGAAGAAAACGGCAAAAAAAGTCGCTAAAAAAACCGCGTCTAAAGCACCTGCAAAAAAGGCGAAGACGGTAAAAAAAGCAACTCCTGCAAAGAAAGTCGTCAAGAAAAAGACGGCGGCAAAAGTCGCGACTAAAAAAGCAGCTAAGCCGGCCAAAAAAACGAAGACAACTCCAGTGAAAGCTGCGAAGCCTGCCAAGGCTTCTAAACCTGTGAAACCCGCAAAGCCCGCTAAAGCTGCCAAGCCAGTTAAGCCTGCTAAAGTTGCGGCTCCTAAAAAAGCACCAGCAGCGAAAGCTCCGGCAAAAGAGAAAGCTCCAAAAGCAGTGAAGCCTGCCAAGGCCCTTAAGCCAGAAAAGACTGCAAAAGCAAAAGAAGTTAAGGAACTAAAAGAAGAAAAAACGAAAGCAAAATCCAAGAAAGAAATTGAAGTCGTTGCTCAGCCTAAAAAATCAAAATCTGATGAAGACTTTGGTGATGATGACGACGATTTTGGATTTGCCGGCTCTGACGATGATGGTGATCTCCTATTGGATGACGATCTGATTGTTGCCCCAACAATCAAAGAAGAAGACGAGATTAAGGACAATTTGGCCGAAGAGTTGATGGCCATGTCTGAAGATTTTTCTCTTAAAGATATTTTTGATGCCGTTAGACAACTTGAATTCTTCAATATTGAGACTGATGAGTGTATTGAAAAGAATTGTGATAACCCAGCAACGACTTTGGGCTTTTGCCGTTTTCATTATATCCGCAACTGGAAGGATATTAAGAAGAAACAATCGATTCTCGAAGAAGGCAAGCTTCAAAACTATATCGAAGAATTGGTTGGTAAATTTCCGATTAAGTATATCGAAGCCATCATTACAGATTTAGCGGAAGATAAGTCTTTCGTCGGTGTTTTAAAAGAACTCAATATTGAATCAGAAGAAGACAGTGAAGCTTTTGATGAAGTCGGAGACGACGATCAAGATATCGCTTTTGAAACTAAGACGACGGCTAAAACCAGCTTTATCGACGACTAAAAAATCTAAAAAATTTAAAGATCGAAATCGTCTCCCAGGAGACGATTCGCTTCAAGCGTGAGTTGAATATTCTCTCTCGTGCTCTTCGCAAAAATCACAATTCCTCGCTCTTCATGCTCCGTCCATTTCGGGGCATAAATTTCTATGTCTTCGCCAGCGGCGAGAGAGAGAAAATAGGAATCAAAAAAATCTGAAATTTTATCGACTAAGATCCCAATCAAGGTCTCAGACTGAGTGAGCGACGTTAGATCGCTTGAGAGTGAAAGTGTCACGGGAGTAACGGTTAGATCATCAGGGTTGGTGAGAGTCGCCAAAATCAAAACTTCATCAGGGAAAGTCGCTCCGTACACGTCAAAGCAGAGATTTCGTTTCTCAATTTCATCCTGGTAAACTTGGTGAAGGACGTTCTTTACTGTGTTGCCCCAAGTTGCTGGAAGAAGTGACGGTGGGAGAGTTTGAGCTTTTCGGGCAAAGGATTTCATCTGCTGGTCTCAATTTTTGGAAGATATTTAATCAAGGAAGATATGAGTTAACATTGCTTGAGACTCCATGTCAAAAAAGCTTCAAATTATGGGCATTTTCCTCAGCTTATGGTCTAATGCCCATGTTAATCACCTAGCAAAGGAAGAAAAGATGACTGTTTATATTTTAGCAGGGGCGCGAACTCCAAGCGGTAGTTTTATGGGCCAACTTTCTCAAGTTTCAGCACCAAAGCTCGGTGCGGTCGCGATTAAATCGGCGCTTGAAAGAGCGAAAATTTCTGGCGAGCAAGTTGATGAAGTTTTTATGGGCAATGTTGTTCAAGCGGGCGTGGGCCAAGCCCCGGCCAGACAAGCAACTTTGTTTGCAGGGCTTCCAGAGCACGTACCTGCCAATACTGTGAACAAGGTTTGTGGCTCAGGTTTAAAAACCATTATTATGGGAGCGCAGTCAATTCTCGCCGGAGACAATAAACTCGTGGTCGCTGGTGGAATGGAGAATATGTCCATGGCCCCGCATCTTCTTATGAATTCTCGCACAGGTGTGAAGTTTGGGGCTTCTGAAATGAAAGATGCCATGCAATGGGATGGGCTTTGGGATGTTTACTCTGATCGCCCGATGGGAAATTGTGCTGAAGAGTGTGTATCGAAATATTCTTTCACAAGAGAAGCGCAAGATGAATTCGCCATGAACTCTTTTCGCCGCGCTCAAGCAGCGATGAAGTCGGGCGTATTTTCAAAAGAGATTGCTCCGGTCACCATTCAAGATCGCAAAGGCGATGTGGTGGTTTCAGAAGACGAAGGTCCGATGAAAGCGAACTTCGAAAAAATGCCGACCCTCAGACCGGCTTTTGAAAAAGCGGGAACGATCACGGCCGCTAATGCATCGACCATTAACGACGGTGCCGCTGCAGTGGTGCTTGGTGGAGCAGACTATAAAGCTCAGGCAAAATTTCGAGTCGTCTCTTACGCTTCTCACGCACAAAACCCAACTTGGTTTACCACAGCTCCTGTTGAAGCGATGAAGAAGAGTCTGCAAAAAGCTGGACTTAAGTTCTCTGATATCGATCTTTTTGAAATCAATGAAGCTTTTGCCGTAGTACCCATGGCAGCGATGAAAGAGTTAGAATTAGATCAAGCACGAGTCAATATTTACGGCGGTGGCGTAAGTCTGGGTCATCCAATTGGTTGTTCTGGAACACGGATCGTGGTGACATTGATGACAGCACTGACTGAACAAAAAGGGCGCTATGGTATGGCCTCAATTTGTATCGGTGGTGGTGAAGCGCTAAGTTTAATTATTGAGCGTTTATAATTTAAGGGATTAAAGGATTGAGATGACCACCACAGCAGCGACGGCCCAAAAAAAATCAGGGATCAAAACCTTCCAAGCTGGCGAGTTGCTTTTCAATCAAGGTGATCCTGCTGACTCACTCTTCATTATTCAACGAGGTCAAATTCGTTTATTTTTACCAAAGGGAAGAGGGATAGTGGAACTGGCTATCCTTCGCTCTGGTGAAGTGATCGGCGAGATGGCCTATTTCGACGAGAAGGCTTCTCGTCGAAGTTGTTCTGCTTCGGCCATCGTTGGTACGGAAGTCATCGAGATTTCTTTTAAAGCCTTCGGCAAAACCATGGAAGGCTTGAACCCATGGTTTAAAACAATTATCAATACACTTGCCGATCGTTTGCGGAAAACCAATGACAAGGTCAAAGCGCTCGAGAGCAATTCTCTGGGATACGGTCAGGGCGGAAAAGTTTCTGATTACGTTTTTTATCATCCAATCGATATTATAAAACTTCTTTCTCTTTTTTATATGGGACTTAAAACCCATGGAGAGGTGGTCGATAAGTACACCCAGATTCATATGAATCGATTGAAGTTTTATATGTTGGATGTGTTTGGCACTCAAGAAATTAAGTACGAAGAATTTTTCATGATGCTTGAGCAAGAAGACTTTATCAAGCTTGTTCCCGATGAAGACAAACAATTGAAGCTCATTCAAGTGCGTGATGTTGAAATGTTTCGTGGCATGATGGTTTTTTTGAATATGCAAAGAAGCCTTGAAGACGCCAAAAAACTTCAGATCAATGAACGCACACAATTACTGTTACAAATGATTCTTGATCAGATGACCGCTCGTGGAGTTCGCGATGCTGAAGCTCAAGCGGACATCACTCAAATTTTAAATAAAGCCGGAGACGCAGTTAATAATGATGATATTAAAGGCGCTATCGTGGCGGGTCTTTGTGACGATATCTTAGTGGGGGAAGGCAATAAATTGGCCTGCACTGTCTATTTAGACAAACTTCGCAAGATTTTTCCTTCCATTAAAATGATGAATGCCATTAAGAAAGTGAATGCGGCGATGGGAACGAAGAAAGGCTACTAGTTCTATTAAGAACTAGGTAGCCAGTTGACGTTGACGTTTGCGCCATTGCTATAAATCGCATTTCCACGGAGTCTTAAGAACCAACCGGTTCTCGTATCTGGCGGATTGGCCGGTGTGAAGTTAGTTGGGCTTTGAATTTTGATATTGCGGGTTTCACTTCCACCAGTTGTTGCGAGTTCCCAGCAATTTGTACTTGAACCACTTGCACAACG
Organism: Bacteriovoracaceae bacterium UBA6166; assembly: GCA_002435795.1. Lineage (GTDB taxonomy): Bacteria > Bdellovibrionota > Bacteriovoracia > Bacteriovoracales > Bacteriovoracaceae > UBA6166. The sequence continues at coordinate 33,468 of DIUE01000070.1, forward strand.
ATTAATAGTTGTTCCGTTAATGGCGAGCACGATTGAGCTTTCAAGTGGCTTGCCTGTGATATGAACATAGCCGTAGTACTCTTGTTCTGATGAGAACGTAATTTTTAAACATTCAGGGTAGGTGACTTTGGCATTTCCAAAAAGCTGAACTAAGTGTCCAGTGTAGGGTTCACCGTTAGATGGTAGAAAGCGAGTATTTCTAGTGTCATTATTAATATAGCGCCAGCCTTCAATGGGCTGATTTGATAGATCGCGATCATTTGTTCCTGTGTAGTCTTCAATAATCGTGACACCGCCAGGGATTTCGAAAAACTCTTGGCCATTGCTTTTTCTTACGATAATTGTATCTGGATCAATCGAAGCGTTTGGTCCGGCCACTGGCCAGTATTTATAGACGTGACTGATCACAGTGTCTTGAATGGCGCTGTTTACACCATCAAAGATTCCTTTGTAGTCGCGGCGACAGATATCATTTGAGTCAAAACGTTGATAACTAACACTTCCACGTTGTTGTAAAGGAGCACCAAATTGATCGTTTGGGCTTGGAATGGAATTTTCGTAAGGATGGATATAAAGGAGGCTCGACATTCTCTCGTATGACTCACCAACTTTTGCGTTAAGAATTTTATTGTTTTGGCATCGCTGAACATCGTTTGCGACAACAGAAATAAAACGCATCATTGGACTATTAAGCGTTGGTGCTCCAGCACAATTCTGATTGTAGATTGAACCATTATAACTACTGCCATAACTATTATTATAATTCCCACGAATACAGAGAAGCTCATGGGCCTTATTGTTCACATAAGGTGTTCTGAGTGCAGGATTAATATAATTTGTTCCTGTTGCAAAAGAGTTATCGTCTTCAGTCGACATTAAAACAATGATCGAATAAGCACCTTGTCTAAAGACGCCATTAGTTTGCTGTATATTATGGTGAAGAACTTCTCTTGCGCGCTCAAGACCAGACTCTGTTGAGCCAGGTGCTGTAGGGAAGCTTAAAAAGTTAGAGGCATTTTCTTTTGGTACTCTCATGCTAAGTGCAGTTGAGCTAAGTCCCGCTGTATCGTAAGTCACAATTCTCATATAATCATTCACACCCCAATTATTAGCGCGAATGAGTGGGGCCATGACAATATGATAATCAAAGCGATTTGAGACGTTATTGACTAATCTGTTGAGAGCTTTGCGAGTTTCATCGTTAATAAAATAAGCACTCGAAGAATTGTCCCAGAGAAAGAGTAAATCAACTTTTGGACGAATCAGAGTGAAGTTTGAACATTGGTTGGCAGAAGAAATTTTTACATCAGGAGTGTTGTCAGCAACTTGTCCTCGGCGGACACCGAACTGTGATTCTGAACAAGACGTGAGTAGCCACGGTATCGCGAGGATAGCGAGTAGGCCTTTCATGATGTGAAATCTTTGCATTAAATCAGCTCCGAGTCAGGATCATTCGAATCTTTATCGGACCAAACTCTTTAGGACTTAAGAATAACTGAATCTTTGAGTCTTATATTATAGACTTAGCAGGCATTTTTTTCACCTGTTTATAAGAATTTCAGCGGGTTATACAATAAGAGGGATGAATTTTTCTCGAAGGTTTTATTAAGGAGTCCACCATGACAGATTGGTATTATGTCCAAGGCAGCGAGCGAGTCGGTCCCGTTGATGATCAAGCTCTTGCTAGCCTCCTTCATGCTGGAACTCTTAACAAAGAAAGCTATATTTGGAAAAAGGGTTTTGATAATTGGAAACATTTTAGAGATGTCTCTGAAGTTGCCCATCTTTTAAATCCTCCAAAACCTGCCGCCGCTCCCAAAATGCCTGACCCTGTTTATACAAGACCGACAGTCGATTGGAATCGCTTAGATTCAAATGATCGCCTCTTTCATATTAAGATTGGACTCGATCGCGGTGGAGATGAAACGGAGTACGGACCTTTTACTCTCAATGAATTAAAGCGAGCGTTTGATGAGCAAAGAATAAATGGAAAAACATTTATTTTTACTTCTGGAATGGATAACTGGATGTTCCTTGCAGATATTCCTGTTTATCAAAAGTTTTTTGCGGAACTTCCTCCGGTGATTGATGAAATCGATCGAAGAGTGAGTGTGCGCAAGCCTTTTGTTGCTCGTCTACTTTTCCATGATGATTCTGTTGTCTACGAAGGAATTTGCCGCGATATTAGCGTTGGTGGTTTGCAAATTCTTGTTTCAAATTTTCCAGCAAAACTAGGAGATGAAATCACTCTGAATGTTCATCCTGATAATACAGATTATTGTTTTGTTGCTACGGGGTTAGTGGTTCGAGTCCTTGATGGAAATCAGGGGTTTTCGATGCGCTTTAAAAAGCTCACAAATGAAGCCCGTGAGGCGATTGAAACTTACTTAGCTAATTCTTAAAGTTAGAGGTCGTCAGTGAGAACTGGACGTTTCTCTAGTCATTTAGGACAAGAGAAAATTTATTATCGCGCCAGCAATCTTTCAACTGAAGAACCTGCTAAAGAAGTCTTTCTTATCATTCATGATCTGCTTGATTATCATGAGCGTTATTTTGAAATTCACCGACACACGACGCTCGAAGATCAACAGAATTTTCAGTACTACTGGATTGACCTAAAAGGACATGGTCTCTCAAGTGGAATCCGTGGACATGTTAATTATTTTGATGAGTTTTGTTTTGATGTCGTTCAGATGATTCTGATGATTTCTAGCGAACAAAAAACAAAGATCACTTTGATGGGGCAGGGGCTAGGAGCTCTTATCATACTTAAATTGATGAATCCTTATGGCAGCTTTTCTGCGCAAATTGGTAGCTACTTAAAGGGACTGATTTTCATCAATCCTCTCTTGCAGTTTAATTATCAATGGCCGAAATGGTCAGGGCTTGGGATTAAAAAATTTCTTCCAACTATCGATCGCATAAAATTTTCTCCTAAAATCAAAGGGCACCAATTGTGTTCAGACTTAGAGTTGGCACAGAAATTTGATCAAAGTCCGCTTATTTTATCGAAAATAAGTATAGGCTTTTTATCAGAAGTACTGGAAGCGGGAGTCGACGTTAAGAGACTTTCTTACTTCATTGATCTTCCCTCACTTTTTTTAGTTTCTGAAGACGATTTCCTGATCTCGACGGAGCAAATTTATCTCTATCAAAAGGGACTTCCAAAAGAAGCATCGACATTCATCTCGTACCCTTCTGCCAAACACGATTTGCTAAATGACAAAAGTCGAGAATTAGTATTTAATGATATTATCCATTGGCTAAAGGGTCTTCCATGAAAGCATTGAAACTCATTCTCATCTCCCTATTATTTTCTTGTGCACATCAATCGAATAATTTTGTGAAGAGTGGAACATATCAGTTTAGAGGGGGTGTTTTTGAGAATGAAAAATGGACAGAGTCTCTTGAATTTAAACGAAATTCTTGGTTTCAAGAACTGACTCTTGTTTTTGAAGCTCTCCATGTGAGCCTGACATCGGATTCACCATTCAGCAAATGGCTTTCCCCAAGTGAATTGATGACTGTAAACAGCTGCCTCGATTTCAAAGTGACCCTGCTCTATACCTGGGACAGCAGTCGGATTTCAGAAGGTCAGTTTTTTGAGGAGTTGAAAACCTATGGTTATGAGCGGATTTCTTTACCAGAGTTTTCTCGTCATCTAAGAATGCACCCATCTTATGAGAAACTGGCCCTACAAAGATATCATGTTTATGGTCTTTGCCAATCTCGAGCAATTGCCTCGGATACGAACAAACCCGGCGTGAAGGTGAATTTCCCTGGTTACAAAGAAGTGGCGTTTTAATTCAAAATTCTACTGATATCAAAGATTTATTATTGTTTAAAAGCCCTTTAGATTTAAGAACATCTGACCGATACAGCTCTAAAGAGGAGCATCATCAGTATGTCCGACGATTCAACAAATTCATCTTTAAATAAGCGTGAGCGTTTTGGGCGCTATCTTATTCTAGATCACCTCGTTGATGGTGGTATGGCAAAAATTTGTCGTGCTCGTTTTCTAGGAGAACAAGCTGATAAAGTCGTCGCCATTAAAATGGTACAGCCACAATTTTCAAAAGATGAAGCTTTCAAAACAATGTTCATGGACGAGATTAAATTAACATTTGGTCTGCTTCATCCAAATATTGTTCAGACCTATGATTATGGTCTCCATAAGGGACAACTTTTTGTTGCTATGGAGTATTGTGATGGACGAAACCTTAAAGAATATTTAGATAAACTCAAAGAAAGAAAATTCGTATTTCCAGTCGAGATCTCCACTTATATTATCACTCAAGTTTGTCAGGGTCTCCATTACGCCCATACATTTTCTGATAAACTTACTGGTAAAGAAGCGAACATTATTCACCGTGATATATCTCCTCATAATATCATGTTGACCTATGATGGCGCTGTTAAGGTAATTGACTTTGGTATTGCGAAGTCTGAAACCAATAGTGAGTCAACTCAAGCGGGTACAATTAAAGGTAAGCTCTCTTATTTGGCCCCAGAATATCTTGAAGGTCATGAACTTGATCCACGTTATGATGAATTTGCGGTAGGTATCACTCTTTGGGAGATGCTCTGTAGCCGTAAACTTTTTAAAGCCAATAATGACCTTGCTGTCTTGAAAAAAATCCAAGAATGTAAAATTCCAACTCCTTCATCAATCAACCCGAATGTTCCAAAGGAACTCGATGAAATTGTGATGAAGGCATTACACAAAGATCGCAACAAGCGTTATGATGATCTCGATCAATTGAATCGTGCCCTCATTAAGTTTCTTTATAATCATTATCCTGATTTCAATGCCACCGATTTATCTTATTTTGCGAAAGAACTCTTTAAGCAAGAAATTAAGGCAGATAGAGAGAAGTTATTTGAGTTTGGGAAAATTGATCTTAAACCATTTTTAGACGATTTAAAAAGAGAGCAAAATGGTGGCGGGGGCGGAAACTCTAGTTCTCCATCTGACACTCAGATTCGCCCGAGAGAGCGTGAGCAAGTCATCGACTTTGGTTTTGATGAAGATAAAACAGCAGATTCAAAAATTAAAGTGAGCCAGTTAAGAGCAAAAAAGGCGAACGAAGCTGGCGGGACTCCTGCTGCCGCTACTACTTCTGTGGCGAAACCCGTACAGAAAAAAGAAACTCAAAAGCCATTAGAAGAACTTTTCGACGAAGGGACTGAAGTTCCCCTCACTGTTGATAAGCCTGGCGCACGAGAAAAAACACAAGCGAAGATGACTCCTGCCGCTTCGACTCAAACTGAATCAAAGGTCAGAGGGCAAAAGACTGGTAGTGGTACAAAAGTTAAGATGAAAAAGTCTAGTACCATGACTCGTCAAGTTCAGTCAGCTAGACTTAAAAAAGAAGAAGATTCCAGCAAAAAAATGGGTGTGGTTGCCGCCAGTGTGGTGGTTCTCTTAGGCCTTGGTTATTTTCAATTCGGAGATATTATCAGCGGTCTTATGAACTCCGGAGTCACTACTCCTGAGCCGGTAGTCGTTGAAGTTGTTCCTGCATCTGATAAAGGGGGAGTGAGAATTCCTTCTTCTGAAAAAGGTATTGGACGTTTTAGACTTCTCAATTTTGATAAGTATCGCCAGAAAGTTTTCATCAATGGACTCGAAACAAGTCCTGACGTTATTGGGACTGTCTCGGCAGCGGTTAACACGGAGCTAACTATTAGAGTTCAGCAGTCAGGACGAAGACATTTTATTACAACACTGACTTTGGAAAAAGATAAAGAAGCAACCCTTGAAATTCCCATGATGCAACCAGCTCGCTACGGCTTTTTGGAAACATCTAGAGTTTGTGTCAGAGGGACATTGCATTTTGAAGTTTTCGGTGAGAAACGACGAGAAGTTCTGCCTATAGCCGCTCGCGGAAGAATTCCTTTCCCTGTTCAGTCAGGAAGTGAAGAAACTAGTTATGAAGTGTACTTTCAACGAACTGGTGATGATATTCAACGAAAGTTTACTGTCACCATCAAAGAAGATCGATCAACAGACTTCTGTGAATTAATTAACTAGGTTTTTTCTCAGGTGTATTTTCATGATTTTTTTGGACTTCCATCGATTCTTGTTTGAATCGATTATTCTGTCTCATATGAAGTAGTTTCATAATTTCTGCGGCTGTTTCCTCAATCGCTTTGCCGGTCACGTTGAACACGGGCCATCTTTTATTTTCTTTATAAATCTGGTTGGCCCATTCGACTTCTTGGTTAACTCGCTCCATCGTTGCGTAATCACCGGTATGTTGTTCAGCTCCAAGTCTGGAGAGGCGCTTTTGGCGAATTTCCCTGAGGGCCTGAGGGTCAATAGTTAAAGCGAAGATTTTTCTCTGATCAATTTTAAAAAGGGCCTCTGGTGGATTTGTTCCCATAACAAGAGGGACATTGACCACTTTGATTCCATGCTGCGAGAGATAAACGGATAGTGGCGTTTTTGAGGTGCGAGAAATCCCGACTAAAACAACATCAGCAAGGTGGAGAGATTTTAAATTTCGACCGTCATCATGATTGAGTGTGAACTCCATGGCCGCAACTCGTTTAAAATAATTGTCATTCACTTGATGAAGCAGTCCTGGCACCGCTGATGGTTCTTGATCGAAATAATTTGAAAAAACAGTGAGAGCAGGTCCAATCAAATCAAGAGTTCTAACGTGTTTTTTCCTCGCGATCTCAGAAATATACTCTCTCATCTCAGGAGAGACGATAGTATAGATGACAAGATCATGATAGATCGCAGCTTCATTAAAAATGGCATCAACTTGTTCAGTTGTGCGCACATTTTTATAACGTGTAAAGAAAACCTCTTTTTCAGTAAACTGAGTCATGGTCGCCCTAGCAAGACTTGTTGCAGTTTCACCTGTTCCATCGGAGAGGATCACAATTTTCATTCTTCTAAGTTCAGTGCTCATGATTGTCCTTACTCTTTGTTATCTATTAGTTTAAACCAATCTCTCAATTTTGAATCTAATTTCTTTTCGTCTTTAAGAGGATGAAAAGTCGATTTGGGCTGAATCTTTTGAAAAAATGTTCTTTGGGACTTTGCAAGCTGGCGAGTGGCAATATGAATCTTTTCTATTAAGTCCTCAAGAGAACCACCACCCTGATTTAGGTAGTCGATAGTTTCTTTATAGCCAATTGATTGTAGTGGTTTAAGATTGGGGTCAATTCCTTGATCTAAGAGGTCTTGAACCTCTTTGATCAATCCCGCATTAAGCATCGTTTGAGTGCGTCGTTTTATGATTGGCCAATGCTCTTCAGGTTCAATATTGAGGTAGATATGCTCTAAACCCCAGTCTGGAAACTGACAGATTGAAAAATCATAGGGGAGCTGCTCATCGAGTTTTTTCTTCTGATCTGAAAAAGCAAGTCCAGTGTGACGAGCGTACTCGTAGGCACGAAGAAGTCGGTAATGATCATTTTCGTGCAGGCTTTGATAGCTTTGCGGATCAAAGGATTTTAAATACTCACGAATTGGCGTAATGCCATTTTTTTTGTATTCATTTTGAATTTCTTCACTGAGAGCAGGATCAGATTGATACGAATCTGACATCCCTTTGATCAAAGCCCTCAAATAAAAACCGCTACCACCAACGAGAACAGGAATTGATCCTCTATGATGGACTTCATTTACGGTTTGCCTTGCTTTTGAAACAAAATCCGCAGCATTGATAGGGTTTTTTATGGAACAAATATCAATCAAATGATGAGGGATTTTTTCTCGTTCTTGTAAACTTGGTTTTGCCGTTCCAATTGAAAGTTCTCGGTAGAAGAGCAAAGAATCAAAATTCACAATTTCAACTGATTTGTTTGTGAAATCAGTTAGCTTGAGTGCAAGGGCCGTTTTTCCACAAGCAGTCGGGCCAGAGATGATTAAAACGGGTTTCATGGAAAAAACCTTTTTAACTGGGCTTCATCAAGCTGGATCATGATTTTTTCTTCTAAGAGATCAAGTTTATTTTCTCTCATCCATTCTTTGAGTACTTCAAGGATTTGAGTGTTTTGGATTTGATCTGCAGGAAGATGATTTTTAATAAATAAGTAAAATAAATCTCGAGTGCTAAGTTTTGCAGCATGAGACTGAACTAAAAAATGGCATAGCTCGCCGATAAAAACTCTCGTTTGCATTTTTTCTAGAAAGAGTGGAATTGTTCTGAGCGCCAGAGTCTCTCCATCGAGCCGGTCAAGCTCAATTCCCATTTGAAGCAAGGGCTTTATATGCTTGTCGATTTCACCGCTCGGAATTTTGAAGGGCTCACTAATGAGCAAGGGAGAGACGTCGGAGTCTTTTTGAATATCTAATTGTCCCAACTCTCTTTCGAGTTTATGGGAAAGGCAGTGTTTTAAGTTTACTAAGTAGGTCTCTTGGTTTTGATCTTGATAGAAGCCAAAATGGCGTGCAAAGGGAATGAGAAGATCTTCATCGTTTCTATCCTCTCGTTGATCGAGGACTGATCGATAATCTCTATTTTCAGCGCTCGGGAGGTATGGACTATGAGAAAGTTGTAGCTCAGGTCTTATTTGTTCTTGAGCGGGTTTAAGTGTTTTTAAACTCCCAGAGATGAGGGAGTAGACGAGAGACGATTTATAAAACTTAACCTGCGTTTTATGAGGGTGAACATTAACGTCTAGCTGATCAGTTGGAACATCTAGAAAAATATAATAATCACCATTTTCACCATAAGGCCAAAAACCTTCGAGTGCACGAATAATCAATTGATGGAGAGTCTTATCAAAGAAATGTCTTTGATTTACAAAAAGAAATTGATGTTTACCAGAGGGACTGCGAGAGGATTTTTTTGAGATCAGGGCCGTTATTTTATAGTCTTCATAAGTTTGATTTAAAATTTCAAGCTCGTTACCCTGTCCATAAATTTGCAGAATTCGCTCTTCAATTGTCTCTTTAGCGCTGTAAACCTTTTTGTCTTTATCATCCCATTTAATACTGAACTGCACATTGTGGGCGCTAATCAGAAATGTTTCGATCATTTTTTTTAGTGAATTTCTCTCTGAAGTGGCGGACTTCAAAAACTTAAGCCTGGCAGGAGTATTAAAGAAAAGGTCTTTGATATAGAACTGAGTTCCAGCATGATCGGCTTGATGATCGGTGTGGGAGATAAGTTTTCCACCTTCAAATTGAATTCGGCCACCCTGATTTAAATTTTCGACAGGCGCAGAGGTACAAATCAGCTTTGAAACGGCAGAAATGCTGGCAAGGGCCTCACCTCTAAATCCGTAGGAACTCAAATTATAAAGATCTTCAAAGCGATGAATTTTAGAGGTGGCATGCCGGCAGAAAGCCAAAGGAAGTTGATCCCGGTCCATTCCTTGGCCGTTGTCTTCAAGCTGGATGAGACTCAAGCCGTTATCAACTAAATGCAGTGAAATCTGTGAAGCCTTGGCATCAAGAGAGTTCTCGATCAGCTCCTTAATTAAAGAGGAAGGCTTTTCAATGACTTCTCCAGCTTTTATCTGATCAATAAGATGTTCTGGAAGAAGCTGTATCGTTCTTCGAGAGTTCATTACTCGCGGAAGAATTGAACTTGGTTACGGCCGCCTTCTTTGGCTTTATAAACGGCAGAGTCAGCTCTCTTAAAAAGATCAGTTCCTGTCATAACGCCTTTGCGGTAATCGGCGACCCCGATCGAAGCGGTCACAGGGAGCTTTTTGGCGTCATAAACAAAATCGTGGTCAGCAATCAGTCTTCTCAGTCTCTCAGAAATCTCAAATGCCTGCTTAAGATTCGTTTTCGGTAGAAGAATGACAAATTCTTCACCACCGTAGCGAGCGAAAATATCGATCTCTCTCACTCCTTCCGAGCGAATGAGAACCGCCATTTCTTTCAACACAAAGTCACCGGCGTCGTGGCCGTAGTTATCATTGAGGTGTTTGAAGTGATCGAGATCAAAAAGAATTAAAGAGAGTGGCTCTCCGGTCACTTTTGATTTTTTTACTTCGAGGTCGAGCTTATTATTGAAGAATGATTTGTTATAACAGCCAGTAAACCTATCGGTATTGGCTTCGAGATTGAGCTTATCGTAAGTCAAGCGCTCAGGGTCTCCTTTAGGGAGAAACTTAAGGGCCACACTTCCAAGCTTGATCATATCTCCTTTTTGAAGAGGAGTTGGGACTTCAACTTTTTTATTGTTGAGGTAAGTTCCGTTTTTTGAGCCTGCGTCTTGTACGATGAATGTGTCATCGTCGGCAGTGAGAATAAAATGCTTTCTTGAGATCCCGTTAAATTCCAGAGGTATGGTGTTATCTGCGCTTCGGCCGGCACTCACTTCATCGTCATTCAAATCAAAGATGGTTCCATTTAACTCACCACCAACAACCAAGAGGGCCGCTGGTTTTTGTTGAGCTTCTTTTTCGGCCGAGGCCAGTGCAGCTCGAATATCCGTTAAGACTACTGTTGAGTCGTCACCCATTGTAAAACATCCTTTCTCTTACTTATTGAATTGAACGTGAAATTCTTTGATTATTTTAACTTGAGGACCAGTTCTAGACAACTCTAGATTTAGACTTGTCGCTCTAACCACTCAAAGGCAAAACGTTTTCCATCTTCAACCCCCGGCTGATCAAAGGGGTCAACTTCTAAATACTGGCCCATTAAGGCGGTGAGTGCCTCAAAAAAGAGGATCAAGCCTCCAAGCTGATTTTCAGACAGTTTTTGAAGGGTGAAATGAGCATAGGGACGTTTTTCTTTTTCAAGCGCTTTTAACGTACCGTACAACTCGGCCTTTAGAAGCTCCGAGAGTGTAAAAGGTGCGAGCTTTTTAAAAAGTGGGGATTCAAAAGATGATTTGAGAGAGTAATCATTTTCAAAGGCTGCGATTTCGATGAGAAAAAGAAATTTATTCAGCGGCCCGTGCATAAATAATTGCATTTGCGAGTGCTGATCTGTGGCCCCGTAAGCGGCGATAGGAGTGAGGCCTGTATTCACCGTCTTTCCTTCAAGATTATGTTTCTTTCCTAAGCTCTCGGCCCAGAGCTGAACAAACCACGCGCTGAAATCTTTAAGTGAAGAAGAGTAAGGCATGATCACAGTTTCATTAATCTGATTATTCTTAAATTGAAAAAAGAGATGCTCTGCGAGTGTCCAGAGTGAGTGCTTTTCCTTTTTGTCTGAAATGTCTTTCGCCATCTCTGAGGCACCACCGAGCAATTCCTCGATCTTTATCCCAGCGAAAAGCGCAGGCAGCATTCCAACCGCCGTCAGAACACTGAACCTCCCACCGATATTCGGAGGAATTTCTAGCGCCATGATCGAATATTTCTTCGCAAGCTCTCTCAGTTCTCCTTTCACAGGATCAGTTGCAAAAATAAAGAATTCTTTAAAGCGATCTTCACCCACCTCGTGCTGTGCGAGCCAATCACAAAGAAGAGCAAAGCTTGCTAAGGTTTCTGCAGTGGCACCGGATTTTGAAACAATAAAAAAGACCGCATCTTTTGGATCAAGGTCTTTTAATTGTTTAAAGATATAGTCTGGGTCAATATTATTTAAAAAACGAATGTCTTTAAGTTTGTTTCCTAGGGCCGAAACGATCATCTCAGGCCCGAGTGAACTTCCGCCAATTCCCACATGAACAAAAACCTTTTTGTGAGAAAATTTTTGATAAGCACTCTTGGTTTGTTCAACTAGATCAAGACGAGTGGGTAGGCGAAAAAAACCAATCTCAGGTTTCGCCATTAACTCTTCAAAAGCTTTCAGCTTTTCAGCTTTCGGTGCCGCGAGATCTGGGAGAATAGGGGAGAATTGAAATTTCATCATCGATCTACTCATATTCTTGCTTAAGTTGGCGAGCGATTAATACTTTTTGGATTTGATTGGTGCCCTCAACAATTTGCAAAACTTTAGCATCTCTCATTAAGCGCTCAACAGGATACTCTGAGGTATAACCGACACCCCCGAGAATTTGAACGGCATCAGTTGTGACTCTCATCGCCGTATCTGTGGCCTTGAGTTTTGCCATGGAAGAAAGTTTTTTATCGGGAGTTCCGGCATCGTAAAGTTCAGCGGCTTTTTTCACCAGTAAATCCGACGCCGCCACTTCTGTCGCCATATCGGCCATCATAAACTGCAAACCTTGAAAATCAAAAATCGGTTGATTGAATTGCTGTCTCCAAAGCGCATATTTCACGGCCTCTTCAAGCGCTCGTTCTGCCACACCAACGGCAATCGCACCGATGGTGATTCGCCCCTTATCAAGGGTTCCAAGGGCCGCCTTCAAGCCTAAGCCTTCTGTGCCTAAAAGATTCTCTTTCGGAACGAGGCAGTTTTCAAAAATAAGCTCTCTGGTTGGAGAGACTTTCCAGCCCATCTTTTTTTCTTTCTTGCCGTAGCTAAAGCCCGGTGTTCCATCGCGAACAATAAACGCCGAGATTCCTTTTGAATCATCTCCGCCAGTTCTCGCCATGACTAAATAAGTTTTTGCAATCCCACCAGAAGTGATCCACATCTTTGAACCATTCAAAACATAACCCTCAGCTGTCGCCTTGGCAGTGGTCTTGAGGCTTGCGGCGTCTGAACCGGAAGAGGCTTCTGAGAGGGCGAAAGCCGCAATTTCTTGGCCGCTCGTGAGCGCTGGTAAATAGGTTTGTTTTTGTTTTTGAGTGCCGAATTTTTCGATCATCCCTTGGACCATCGCTGAAACAGAGAGAGTCACAGCGTAGGAAGTGGAAGAGCGAGCGATTTCTCTTAAGACTAAGCAGAAGTCTTCACAATTGAGTCCACTTCCGCCAAACTCTTCAGCAATTGGGCCTCCGGCGAAACCCAAAGCTCCAATCTCTTGATAAATATCCATGCGGAAATTTTCTTCAGCATCATCTTCTTCAATAAAGGGATCGATTTTGGTCTGACAGAATTTTCTTAAGGTTTGTTGAATTTCTTTTTGCAGCTCGTTCATAGCATTCTCTCTTTAGTCGAGCTGTTGGCTCAAAAGGTTCTTCGCGATAATCATGATCATGACTTCGTTGGTCCCAGCTCCAATTTCATTTAGTTTATTATCTCTCATCATGCGCTCAAGAGGGAACTCACGGCTATAGCCATAACCGCCGTGGAGTTGAATGGCATCAAGAGCAATCTTTGTGGCCATCTTAGGCAAAGCAAGTTTCACCATCGCCGCTTGCACAGGCCCTTTCTTTCCTTGGTCGTATTCTTTTGCGACATTGTATAGAAATGCACGCATCATTTCTGTTTCAGTGGCCATTTCGGCTAACATTTTTTGAATCAATTGATAATTGCCGATAGATTTTCCAAACTGCCGTCTTTCATTTGAATATTTCAAACACTGATCAACACAAGCTTGTGCGATCCCAAGAGAAATACCCGCAATGGTGATTCTTTCGATCTCAAGATTTTTCATCATATGATAGATGGAGTCGCCCTCTTCGCCCACTCGGTTTCCCATGGGGACTTTGGCGTTTTCGAAAACGAGCTCTCCAGTAGGAGAAGCTCTCATTCCCATTTTATGGATGGGCTTGCCGACTGAAAAACCTTCCGTGCCTTTTTCTACAATAAACGTGGAGAGGTTTTTTCGCTCTTCTCCGGTGCGTGTGTAGATATAAGCGATGTCAGAATATTGAGCATTGGTGATCCACATCTTGGTGCCATTAATTAAATAATGGTCGCCGTTTTTGCGAGCTTTAGTTTGAATCCCTACAGCATCTGAACCATATTCAGGTTCACTCATTCCCATGCACCCAATATGTTCGCCGGTAATGAGTTTCGGTAGGTATTTTTCTTTTTGCTCAGCTGAAGCGTTATTTTGAATATTGTTCACGCAAAGAATTGAGTGTGCGAGATAGCTCAATGTAGACGAGGCGCAAGCTTTACCGAACTCTTCCATCACGATGGTTGAAGCTGTGGCTCCGAGCCCTGCTCCACCGTACTCAGGATCGGCAGTGATTCCGAGTACTCCGAGTTCGCCCATACGCTTAAAGGCCTGAAGATTGAAGTCTTCTTTTTGATCGAATTCTTCGGCATATGGAGCGAGCTCTTTTTGAGCGAAGTCGCTACAAACCTTTTTTAGTTCACGTTCTTCTTCTGTGAAAAACCACATATGGGGGGCTCCCTTTGCAATGTATGGAATTTAAAAGGATTTTATACCTCTCTCCCCCTCAGTCTGACAAGTTTTGTGCCTGAGGCGTCTAGTAGAAAGCTTGCCAAGTTTTTAAGCGTTAAGTTATTATTTTTAACAACTTAACTCTCTCACTGGATTTCTGTCTTTAAGAAATCCGGCCTAAGGATTGCCCTTGAGTCTCACGACACCCGTTCCACGCGACGAGGATACGACATTTCCTGGAGAAGGTTGGTTCTATTATTGGAAAACCTCGGCTTCATTATGGCGCTCAAAACTCAGTGAATATCAAAAAGGTGGACTGGTCTTCGTTCCGCTGAATTGGTCCTTTCATTCGGAGACGGGAGATCATTATGATTTTGCCGAGCACCGTCCTGAAACAGACCTCAAAAAATTAAATACCATTGCCAATGAACTCGGCAAAAAAATGATTTTTCTTTTGCCTCTAGGCCCCGCGCCGTTTTTACCAAATGGAGGCTTGCCTCATTTCTTAGCTCGCACTGCCGCCGTCAATGATGAAGGCTTGCCACAATTCGCTATCGATGCCGATGGATCGATTAACAAACTTTATAGCTTTTACGATAACCGTGTTTATCAAGCGTTCACAAAATTCACCTATCAACTTTCACAGTATATTTCTCGCACTGGAATCAATTGCGATATTTTTGGTCTTCGTTGCTATTCTTATTGCCGACATCAATCAGTGAAAAGTTTTATGTCCGACAGATCACCGGTTTTCGAACAGAGCTTCGCTCGTTTTTTGAAGGCTCGACGCGAAGAAATAGAAGTCGATATTAATAGTCCTGAGGTCGAGTGGCTTTTGAGAGCGGAGTATGGCAAAACTATCGAATCGCTCTATGAAACAAACGCCTCCGAAGCTTTTTCCGCCCAGTGGGAAGGCGTTTTAGACGCAGCTTTTTTAGGGACTTCTTCGGAAGACAATTTCAGTCGTCTCGGCAATCAACATAGCGAACAGAAATACAGCTGGGATATCCTCGAAATTCTATCTCGTGATATGGTCCCGTCTACGGTGATGCTACCAGCACGAATCAAAAAAACACTTCTTAAAAAACAATCCGATGAACTTGTCCTCAATTCGTTTCTTCTCAATAAAGCGGAAACTTTACAAGACGAAGATGGCAGTTTCTTTCAGCCTTTGATTCATTTTGAAATCGGCGATCTCCCAACCAGCAAAAGCTTTTTAAAACATAATTGGCAAAGTAATGGCCTGCTTCCATTCTTAAAAACGACTTTTCCTTTTTCGTACAGACTAAGAAGCGGAGACCAATTTAAGTTTTCCGACGAACAAGAAGCGCGGGAGCGACTAACTTTCTTTTTAGGTGAAAATATTCAAAAGCAGAATTTTCACTTAATGCTCAAACTTTTTATGTCTGGCGGGAAAGTTGTTCTCGACCGCACGGGGATGAGTTCTGAGTTTTTAAAGAAATTAGAAGTCTTTTTTATTGAAAACTCGCTGAAAATCGAAAAGGTCAATTTTCACACTCATATTCATAATATTATTTTAGGTGAAGGCCGCATGGTGGTGTTTGAAGGAGAAAAACTTCATACACTTGAACCAGGTAAGGTCTTTTCATTTTGGCAAAAGCTGATTGAAACCTTTTCTTTGCGACTGCTCACCCTTGATTCAACCGACCCGATTGTGCATTACTGGCGTACACGGGCGGCGAACTCGAACGAACTGAATTACGAAGAGATTCGCAGAGTGAGCCTCTACAATCCTTCGAGTTATAAACGAAAATTTCTGATTCAATTGCCTAAGCATTTCGTGTTATTAAAAGTCATCGATGCTCTTCATGTCGAAGTCATTCCTAAAAAATCACAGATAGAAGTCATGATGATGCCTGAAGGTAGTGCCTCAATTGATTTTGGAGTTTTCTCATGATGGAACAAGAGTCACTTAAGGTTATCTTTTTGATTTATTCCCCAGACTTCTCGGGTAGCTATTATATTTTGCATTGTTTTGAGACAGAGCATTTTTATGACTGTGAATATCTTGAAAATCTTTATCGTTCTCAGTACGGCAAAGCCCCCAATTTTAGTAAATTTCCGCACACCGGACCCTTCGAAGATTTTACGGATTTGAAGAACTTCGCTTTTCATCTTTGCAAAGAGGTCAACGGAGATCGAATTGTTTTGCTGACTCTTGAAGATTTTCAAGGAGCTTTGGATAAAAATTCACAAAAACCCGAACTCTGCCGCCATCTAGCGGGCCTCGGGGAATCTTTGGAAAATCTTAATCAAGAAGGGAAGGGCCTTTTTAGTAAGATTTTTCGCACCTAATTTCGGGATGTTCGCCTCAAGTCTCCATAAACTCTAAAGACTTAGCTTAAAGAAGTTACAGCCTCACTTGCGTTGTTTACTCATTTTAAGGTACTTAGCTTGTTCAACTGACAGAGGATTTTATGGTTAAGCCGCCCCAGCAGCCTTCAATTTATTCGCTTACGCTACCGCAACTTCGGGAAGTGTTGGTGAACGCTGGCTTCGCTCGTTTCAGTGGCGATCAAATCTACCAATGGATCTATAAAAACCTCGCCTTCGATCCCGATCTTTGGAGCAACGTCTCTGTCAAAGCGCGAAGTTTCTTAAAAGAAAATTATAGTTTTACGCTTCCTAAAGTCGTTTGGAATGGTCACTCAACTGATGGAACAAGAAAGTTTTTAGTGGCGATGATTGATGGAAAAACAGTCGAGACCGTGGCCATTCCTGCAAAAAATGATCGCCTGACTTTGTGCATTTCCTCTCAAGTAGGCTGCGCTATCGGTTGTACTTTTTGTCACACTGGAACCATGGGGCTTACTCGTCATTTGAGCGCCGGTGAAATCGTGGGGCAGTTTTTAGTCATCACTGATTGGTTGAAACGCCATGTGAATCCCGATGCACGACTGACAAATATCGTTTATATGGGGCAAGGGGAACCTTTGCATAATTTTGATAATGTGAAGAACGCCACTGAGATTTTTTTAGAAGATAAAGGTCTCGGTCTGGGCCAGAGAAAAATCACGCTCTCGACTTCCGGACTTGTTCCGCAGATTGAAAAGCTTGGAGATTTCCCACCAGTTAATATCGCCATCTCTTTGCATGCCGCTCATAATCAGATTCGTTCGGAGCTGATGCCGATTAATAAAGTGTACGATCTCGAGCGGCTTTTTAAGGCCATCAAGATGATCCCGCTTAAGGCCCATCGCTGGATTACTTACGAGTATCTCTTGATCGAGGGCATGAATGATCGAGTGGAAGACGTGACGGCGCTTAATCAGCTTCTCGATCCAAAAGTGTCGAAAATCAATCTTATCCCTTTTAATGAATATCCTGAGTCGGCTTTCAAGCGACCTAGTGAGACCCGAATTAAGTGGTTTCAAAAAGAGTTGATGAATAAGGGATTTATTACGACTATTCGAACCACTATGGGGACGGATATTCTAGCG
This sequence comes from Bacteriovoracaceae bacterium UBA6166, assembly GCA_002435795.1. Lineage (GTDB taxonomy): Bacteria > Bdellovibrionota > Bacteriovoracia > Bacteriovoracales > Bacteriovoracaceae > UBA6166. The sequence goes on from DIUE01000070.1 coordinate 51,004, forward strand.
GCTTGCGGCCAGCTCAAGAGCCAGCAATCAAAGCTCAATCTTTGGGTTGAAGAGTCTGTCAGCCAATTTGATATTTAAGGCATCGGCGGTTCAAACTTCCAAGGTTTAATACCTGCGGGAGTCGGAGCTTTTACTTCATCTTTTAATGATGATGGATCTCGTTTCGCCTTTTTTGCAGCCTCTTTATCGGCCGTATCTACCCACTCGTCGGAAGCGACATTTCTTTCTGGAGCCGGTGTATCTTGCACGCGGCTATTACTTCTCCAGCCTGTGTTGGTGGGATTGTGTTTATGTGGAGCGATCTCGGCTTGAGGTAATTTTAACTCTGGTGGCAAATAAGATTCTGCATTTACGACAGATGAAAAAACCAATGAAACAAAAATTGAAGATAGAATAAATCGCGTTTTCACTTATAAACCCCTTTCCCTTAACGGGAAATATTTCATCTCTTATCGTCATCCCTACTTAAATCTTTAAGTTGTCTTACTTAAGTGAATTAATCTTCTATCTCTTTATGAGACTAAACTTGTCGTCAAAACCAGTTTTTGCGAAGATAATAAGGTTCTTACCCTTTATCGAGATTTTACGGGAGAGTCCGAGTGAACAAGTCAAGGAATAGAGCTGTCTTTGGAGTGCTGTTTTTAATTCTATTTTTCTTCGTCATCTTAATTCTTTTCGCTAATTTCACAATGAAGGCCTTTCAGGCAGATAATTCTCGAAGTCTAAGAGGTAAAAAAGATATTATCGGTGTGATTGAGGTCGAAGGGCCGATTATGGAGTCGAAGAAAATTATCGAACTTCTTCATGTCGCCGAGAGAGAAGATAATATTAAAGCCATAATCGTTCGTATTGATTCCCCTGGCGGAGCCGTTGGTCCAACGCAAGAAATTTATCATGAGATGCGAAGAATTGATGATGCCTATAACCGCTCTTTGCAGGAAACAAACGACGAAGAAAAATCGAATGAAGACAAAGGCAAAAATAAGGATGAAAAACATTCTTATACTAAGGGTAAGCCTGTCTACGCGAGCTTTGGCTCCATTGCCGCTAGTGGTGGCTATTATTTGGGAGCAGCCGCTAGAAAAATTTACGCCAATCCTGGAACGTTGACCGGCTCTATCGGTGTGATCATGCAATTTATGGATCTATCAGGTCTCTATGAATTTGCGAAAGTAAATCCTAATACTATCAAAGCCGGGAGATATAAAGATTTAGGTCAACCCAATCGCGGCCTCACGAAAGAAGAAGAGGGACTTATGGGAGACCTCTTGGCGACTGTTCATAAGCAATTCGTGGATGATATTTTATTGCTTCGAAAGGATAAAATTAAGGGTGATATCTGGGACCATGCTCAAGGACAAATTTTTTCAGGGCAAGAAGCCTTCGAGGTAGGTCTCGTGGATAGTTTAGGTTCTCTCTGGTCAGCAGGGCGAGAGATTCATCAGGAGCTTGGTCTTCAAAGTGAATTTGATTTGCATTTTATTGAAGAGAAAAAAAGAATGAATCTTTGGGATATTTTAGAGGGGATTGAGCAAGTGGCTTCTAAGCTTAATTTTCAAGCGGTCACAGATGGTATGCCAAGAATCATGTTTATGCGTTAGTTTTAGGGATTAAAATGGAATTATATCTAGTTTGGATTCAAGATAACCTGCTCGCTGTGGTCGCTGTTATTTTAACAGGTGTTTTTATTTATCATTATATGGTTGAGCAGGGCACCAGCGTAAAGCTATCAAAGCGTTACCGAAACTCAATCTTTGAAGCTCAGTCGAGAGTCTTTCTTAATGCTACTCAATACCTGATTTCTGGAAATAAAGATCTCGCCATTAGAGAGTTTTTAAGCGCCGTTGATATTAATCGAGAAACTATTGACACCTATTTTGCTTTGGGTGGCCTTTTTAGAAGTAACGGTGAAATTGAAAAGGCCATTAGTATCCATCGCTCTTTGATTGCTAGAGATAGCATTTCTGAAAGCCATCGTTTGAGAGCGCTTAAAGAGCTGGCGGTGGACTTTGATAAAGGTGGCTTCGTTGATAAAGCGATTGAAACCTATAAAGACGTGTTGAAAATCAATAGAGATCAATACGAGGTCATACAGGCCCTTTGTCGAATCTATGAAGATATTGAAGATTGGGATCAAGCCTATAACTACAGAATTATGTTGTCTAAGGTGGCTCATGAGAGTCAAGCTGAAACGATTTCTCATATTCTTGTGATGAAGGCGAAACTCTTTTTCGAGAGGGGAGAGTTTCAGAAGTGCTCTGAGGACCTAGATGATGCTTTTCGATTTGCGCCCTCTGTTTCCGCTAAAATTCTACGCCTAAGATTGTTTCTTGCTAATGGAGATTTAGAGTCATCGAAATCTCAGCTGATTGAACTCTTAAAAGAGCATCCAATGTATGCCTCTTTTATTTTTGAATCCATGAACGAAAGGTTTGGTGGGGATCCTGAAATTAAAGAAAGATACGATACTCGATTGACCATGCTCAGAGACTTTTTTCTCGATATGAATGACCAAGAGCTTCTAGCTTCACCATCTGTGATTCTATCAAAGGTCCGCTTGTTGAAAGAAGGTGGAAAATCCAATAGTGCTCATGAAACACTCAAAAACTGGGTCGATCAACATTCGATGAACTCTGAAGTGATGACTGCGGAATATATCAAGCTCTTAATAGACGTGGGCAAAGATCAGGAAGCTTTAAGAGTGACAAAAAATCTTTTGAATAATTTTCATCAATCTTTGACGAAGCATTTCTGCAAATCATGCGGATATAATTCAGATAGTATTTTTTGGCGATGTCCTCAATGTCACGCTTGGGAAACTATTCAATTTCGGTGGAAGGTTTAAGATGAAAACCTTTCTAGCTCTTCTCTGTTTTTTCTCTTTGTCCTCTGCCTTTGCAGCCACTGTGAAAAGAGAAAGAAATGGACAAGCCTACCTGGTCAATATCTTCGGTCATATTCATCAGAATCCCACAAAATCGTCTCAGTCACTTACGACAATCGCTTGCGGTCATCCACTCCGACTGCTCAAAGAGATTGCTGTAGAAACGAAAACCGAAACGGTTTTATTTGCTGGCGAGTGGAACTTAGTCGCTTCAGGTCCTTACGAGGGTTATATCCGTCAGGAGCAATTAACGGCGAAGAAGCCTGAATGCTTTCAAGATCGTTTTCCTAAGTTCTTTAATGATTTAGGACTAGAAGTTACGGATATGTTTTATTGGGGCAGATTGTACGATCATTACGAAATGGGAAAGTCAGAACAACCATAGGTTAGAAATGAAAACTTTGATCATTTTTTTAGTTGGGTGCCTGTTTTCTTCTTCTATCTATTGTGTGGAAGAGGTGAGTGAGACATTGCTTGAAAGAAATCAACAGCTACTCGATTTTCAGGCAATCCGCGATGTGCTTAAAAGCGATAGCCTAGAACAATCTGTCGAGACTCAAAAAGTCGAAGTGCAATCTGTAAAAAAGAATAGAGAACAGGGCAATAAAATGCTCTTTCAACTCCCGAGTGACAGAGAGTTTTGGAGTTTTTTTAGCGAGTATTGGTTAGTGAAAAATGCTCCTGTTTTGAAATACGATTTCATTAAACCAGATTATGGAATCAAAGAAGCCTTTAAGATCTTTCTTGAGGGACTTGGAATTTATAATCAAGGTTTTAGAATTCTACTTCTGAACACTCCTGCTATTTCCCATTTTGCTTTGCCGAGCAACCCAAACGAAGACGTTATTTTGATTCTTTCAGTTCCTTTTATTCGTGCTCTTGATTTATCAAAAACAGAAATTTCATTACTGCTTTTTGAAGATTATTTACGAAGCAAGCAGGGCTATTTCAAATCAATGGCGTATATCCCTGAGCTGGAAGGTTTTTTAGGGGGCAATTATCAGGGCAAGACACTTGACCGCGAATTGCTAGCTAAGTTGAGCAAAAAGTATGATGAGATTATTTATGATAAGGGCTTTCAGTTCCAACAGCAGTTTGAAATCACAAGGCAGATGGATACTCGTTTAAAGCCTGATTTAAATTTATGGAATACCTATTTTTTACTTAACCAAAAAATTGATAACCTCGTGAAGAGAAATGTTCTTTATCAAAAATACAATCAAATCTACCCTTCTGCGGAACTGAAGATGAACTGGTTAAAGCCCAAAAATTCAGTACTGTGATATGAACCAGAGATCAATTTTCACTCATTCCACTGCTGTTTTTGTGATTTTCATGGCCTGCTTTTGGTTTATTCATCTAATGATTCTCTCCACCGTTACCTCATTCCACTTTTTGCTAGAGCATTCATTCCTCACGATTGAGTCGTGGGTTCTTGACCGAGCTTGGTTTATGGCCAGCCTGACAGTCCTTTTAACATTTGGAATTGTGACAAAGTTTCTCTTATTAAAAAGCTCTGAGCGCGCTCCTTTACGACAAATTCTGCTTAGTCAAATCCAAAGGCCAGGACAGGTTTTATGGGTTGTGATTCTCGTGATCTGGCTGGCATTTCTTTTTAATGCGAATCTGGTTTCAAACGAATTAACTAATTTGGATATTCTAAAGGTCATCACTAACTATTTAGGTGTGCTCGTTCTCTTTTCCTGCCTGAGTTTGTTTCTTTTAATTACAGAACAAATCTATCCCTTAACACTTTTTGTCTCTGTGCTTCGCTCCCTCGTTTTTTCCTTAGTCTTTTTCTTCTTCTTTAAATTTACCTTTCTTTATGGATCGGCCGTGACTGAACTCGTGATCGTCCTTTTTTTGTTTATTCACCTAAATTTGATTTTGAAACTCAAATGGTCCGACATTATTTATCTCTTAATCTTTTTGATTGCACCAATTTTGGCACTAACAGGGATTGATCCTTTTTGGGCACAAAACTATTCTCCGTGGATCAGTCTAAATAAAGAAATTAATCTTGTTTTTGGTTTTCTACTTTTGTTGTCTACGGTTTATGTCGGGTATAAGCAAAAATAGTTTTACTGCCGATCCTTCTTGTTTCTCTAAGAATAGATATTAGAATAGAAAGAGATAAAAATTTCTTCGAGGAGTCTTATTTTGAATACTGGAGCTGATCTCGATATTTTGATGATTATTTGGGAATCTGGAATGGTTGTAAAAATGGTTTTACTATCTTTGATAGTGGCCTCGATCATTTCATGGGCCATCGTTTGGAAGAAGAGAAAAACCGTCAATGAGTTAGTCGAAAACAATAAGAAATTTCTTGATATGTATTCACACACAGACAACCTAAAAGATTTGTCTGTGAAAAGTGATATGCTTCCTTTTTCACCATTCAAAGAAATTTTTGCTGAAGGCTATAGCGAATTCGTAAAAGTTCAGAATGCCTTACCGGGAAATGATTCGAGTTCACTTAAAAATTATTTCCATGAGTTTGGAACTTCCGCTCTTGAAAGATCTTTGAAAAAAGGTGTCAACAGTAGCAATCGTTATCTTGATAAACATCTATCAACTCTTGCCAGTATTGGTTCAGTTTCTCCATTCGTAGGATTGTTCGGTACGGTATGGGGGATCATCGGCTCTTTTAGAGGTCTTGCAGCTGGTGGAGCGACTCTCGATGCAGTTGCGCCTGGTATCGCGGAAGCCCTTGTTGCTACGGCGGTAGGTTTGCTCGCGGCCATCCCAGCGGTTTGGTATTACAACCATTACTCAAATATTATTAATCGTATGAATAGTGAGATGGAAAGTTTTGGACAAGATTTTCTAAACCTTATCGAGCGATCAATTTTAAAATAATCGGAGCATCGGAGCAGTAGATGGGCTTTAATCTTGGAAATAATAAGAAAGGCGCGATCGCTGATATCAACGTCACGCCTTTTGTGGATGTTATTCTCGTTCTTTTGGTTATCTTTATGATCACCGCACCTTTGATGTTAAACGGCATTCAAATGGAGCTTCCGAAAACTCAAGAAGTGAATCGTTTAAATTTGACTGCTCAACAAGTGATCCTCTCCTATACTCGAACGGAAGAGTATTTCATCGGCAACGAGAAGGTTCTCGAAGCAGAACTTTTGAGTGAGATCGGCCAGCGGTTTAAAGACAATAAAACGGAGACTCTCTTTCTTCGTGCAGACCACGGACTGACTTACGGGAAAGTCGCTAGACTAATGTCGTTCTTAAAAAGAGGCGGTATTACCCAGATTGCGATGGTCACTGAGTTGGAGCAAAAATAAAAATGTCTTCACTTTATCTTTCAACATTCAATGATGATGATGGAATCACTGAGTATTTTTTTAAATCACTGGTGTTTCATGGCGGAATTGTTCTTTTCCTCTGGGGTGTGACACTTGTTTTGAATTTCGGCAGCGACTCACTTAGAGATGCCAATCTGACATTGGTGGAAGGTTCTGTGCGTGTTGATGTTGTTGCTATGCCAACAATGACCGTTAGAGAACTTCAAAACTTAGGTAAACTACCTCAGATTTCACAGGACACTAAAGCAGCACCAGCTCCGAAAATTGAACAGAAAGCACCGGAAGCGCCTGTGGAAAAAGTGGCAGATGATTCTAAAGCGCCTGTTTTAGAAACAGACACGAAACCAAAAGAAAGTGTGATGGATGTTTTAAAGCGAGCCGCTGCTAGAAAAATTGAAACTAAAGGTGAGCCAGTGAAAGCGCAGGAAGGAACCCCTGGACTTTCTGCGGAAGCGCAGGGCCAACTTAGGAACTTAGTTGCAGCTGGGAATAAATTAAGTACTGGCAGCTCAATCGTTGGCAGTGGGCAGGGAAGCGAGATGACTGAGTTCAATCTCTATATTTCCGCTCTGCCAGATTTAGTGCGAGTGAATTGGCGACTTCCAAGCTATTTAATAGATCAAGGATTACAAGCGCGCGTGCGCATCTATTTGCGACCTAATGGCGAATTGGTGCGGGCCGAACTGTATGCCTCAAGTGGCAATCAAGAGTATGATCAACGGGCATTAGAAGCTGTGCGTGTTTCGTCTCCCTTTCCAAATCTCTCTGATGAAATCAAACACCGCGGTGTGCGCGGAGATATTCTTTTGGGCTTTCCTCTTTAACTGAAGGACTTATATATGCATTTAAAATTCTTAGTCGTTTTAATCTTTACCCTCTTCAGTCAAATTGTTTTTGCACAAAGTGAGCTGGCCATCGTTGCCGTCGGGGAAGCGACATTAGAAGTTGATAAAATTCAAATCCCAAATGCTGTTGTTCAGGGGGGAGATGCCACTGCAGCTTCAACCATCGTTTCAGTTCTCAGAAGTGATTTTGGTTTTTATAAGAAAAATTTTGAGGTCATATCGAGTGGATCACCAAGCAAGAGTGCTAACTGGTCTGACTTAACATCAAGGGGGATTCGTTATGCCCTACAACTCACGGTCACTCCAGGTGGCTATGAGCTTTCTCTCTTTGATAGTTCAAATCGCTCCGAAATCTTGAGCTTAAGAGGGAGCATGGGTGGTCAAAACGAAAGAACACTGGCCCATCAATTGGCGCAGCAGGCTTTTAAAAAAATCACCAATAAAGACTCTATCTTTGAGAGCAAGATGATCTTTGTCTCAGATAAAGATGCCCGTGGAGAAGAAGTTAAAGAACTCTATATGATGGATTTTGATGGTGGAAATAAAAGACGACTCACTCATCACAAGGGAACAGTGATCTCTCCTGCTATTTCTCACGATGGCAAGCGAGTGCTTTATAGTTTGATTGACGGTGGAAAAAAAGAGCGAAACGTAAACTTGCTGATGATGGATTTAGCGACAGGTAATTCAGAAGTCATTTCAAACCGTCCAGGTATCAACTCTGGGGCGGTATTCATGCCTGATAATGAATCGATTGCTTTGACTTTGAGCCATACTGGGCAAGCGGATCTTTATGTGATGAATCTCCAAACGAAGGCGTTGAGAAGACTGACTAATCACCCGTCACCAGATGTCGACCCTTCAATTAACCGCGATGGCTCATTAATGACTTTCCTCTCCGGTCGCTCAGGTGCAGCGATGATTTATACGATGAATCCCCTTGGGACAGAACAGGCCATCAAGCGCATCAGCTTCGTTGGACATTACAACGCCACTCCACGCTTTTCTCCAGACGGAAGTGAGATCGCTTTCAGCTCTTGGCTCGACAATCGATTTGATATTTTTAGAATTGGTTCAGACGGGAATCACCTCTCACGTCTAACTAAGGATTTTGGCTCAAACGAAGATCCGACGTTCTCTCCGGATGGCCAGTTTATCGCCTTCAGATCTCAGCGCGTCCTTTCAAGAACTTCTGCTGTCCAAAGTATTTACATAATGGACCGTGATGGGGAGATTTTGGGGAATATCACGGAGAATTTTGGAAACTGTCTATCTCCTAGATGGTCTAAGTATTAGAAAGTACTGAAAAACCGGAAAAAATTATAGACACTTGAGCATTTTAGTCTTGTAAAAAATTCAGACGCATCGTATTATGGGAAAAGAATAATGCACTGCATTTAAACACCCATCAGTTCAATTACGTCTAGGAGTTCTACAATGACTAAAGCGATGACTAAAAACCTAACGGATCTAAACACTCTTTCGTCAATTCTCTTGTCAACATTAGACGAGAAGATTTTCTTCTCTGAACTCTCTAAAAGTCTTATGAGCTTCCTCGAAAGCGATCGCCTTGCTGTCTACCTAGTTGAAGAAGACACATCAGCGGTACTCGTTTCTGAGAATGGTGTTGTTATCGAAAACGGTTTAAAGCTTAAAAAAGGCGAAGGCCCTGCAGGTCATGTGATCCGCACTAAGAAGCCTTACTTCTCAAATAATGTCTCTCGTGATCCACTCTTTCACCAAGAAGCTAAAGAAGGCGTTCAAGCCGAACTAGCTCTTCCAGTCTCTGTTGATGGGATCGTGATCGCTACTCTTCATTTCCAAATCAAGAAAGAAGGCGTTGAGTTTGAAAGAGAGCATATCACTGAAATTCTCAAGGTCCTTAATGATCTTCGCCAGCCACTTGTAAACATGAAAATGTACTTGGCAGCAAAGCACCTCAACCAAGCGTTGATGAAGAAAATCGAAATCAAAGAAAAGGAACTAGAGGCCAGCAAATCAGGTGTGAAGGTTTCTGATTCTTATAAAATTCAAGATAAAGAAATCGTCGGCAAGTCAGAAGCGATGAAGTCAATGCTTCACCTTTCTGATAAAGTTGCTCAGACTGATGCCAACGTGCTTATCAATGGTGAGAACGGAACAGGCAAAGAGATGATCGCTCGCAGAATTCACTGCCGAAGCCATCGTCGCGACCATGGTTTTGTGTCAATTGATTGTAGCGCGCTCTCAGAAATCCAATTAGAAAAAGAACTTTTCGGTGAAGAGAACGGCTTTGCAGCTGGTGGATTCTCACGCTCAGGTCTACTTGAAAACGCTAACAACGGAACACTCTTTATCAATAATATCGAGTCGCTAAGTCTTAACGTTCAGTCAAAACTTTATAAGTTCTTGTCTGATAAGATTGCCTTCAGAGTTGGCGGCCAAATGCCATACCGCTCTGATATCCGCATCATTGCAGCAACAACGAAGAACCTTCAGGACATCTGTCAGGAAAATCGTTTTAGAGAAGATCTTTTCTTCATGCTTAATACTGTTAATTTGAAAGTGCCTTCGCTTAAAGAAAGAAAAGAAGATATCGAATTGCTTGCCATCTACTTCTTGAATGCAGGAAAAGCTGGGCACGAGCACAAGTCACTTTCTCCAGGTGTGATCCATTCATTGGTTGACTACACATGGCCAGGCAACGTGAGAGAGATGCAAAATGTGATGGAAAGAGCGTTCATCCTTTCTGATGGAATGATTATCGAGAAGAATCATTTGTCTGAAAATGTGACTCAAGCTCCAGTGATTGAAGAAGAAAATGAAGAAGAAATCGTTGATTTTAGAGAGATGACTCTCGATGAATTAGAGAAGAGACATATTTGTATGGCCCTTGAGCACTTAAGCGGGAACAAAACTAAGACCGCTAAAATGCTAGGGATTACTGTAAAGACTCTTTATAACAAGCTTCATAGCTACGGAATGATTGAAGCGCGCGAGGCATAAAAACCCGTGCGACGCACTTATCCAAAGCTTGTTCATTGTCTTCTTAAGTCCAATTACGTATGATAAACATTGCCCTCTGCCATTGCGGAGGGCCCTTTTTTGAAAGAAAAAGGCCTGAGGAGGAAATATGTCTGTTCAACAAACTACTGAAATCGCTGCTACGACAATTAACCCTGTAACTGGGGCAACTGAAGTCGTAAGAACTCTGAGAAACTTTAGGTCGACTCCAGACATTGAAAATTTCTACCGTTTCATCAATGAGCATTCACTTCGTCGTGAAGCGAAGTTGATCCTTGAAACAATTTTTAGCTCACTTAATGCTGAAACAAAAAAGCAAAACAGAAAGAAAAAGAAACTCGCCAAAAAACTACAATAATCTCATTCTCGAGTGGTGATGATCGCCACTCGAGCTTCTCCCAAAAGGACGAACATGGACGTTTCGCCCAAGTCTCGCATCATCTTTGATCCCATTTATGGATTCATTAAACTCACCTCTGTTGAGTGGGAAATTATTCATTCGCCGTTTTATCAAAGATTGCGCTGGATAAAGCAGCTAGGCTTTTCTTGTTATGTTTTCCCAGGTGCAGAACACTCGCGCTTTGGTCATTCCATTGGAGTGATGTGGAACGCTCATAAGATTTTAGAGTCCTGTGGCCTTGCTGTCTCTGAGCGAGACTTGATGGATGAAAAGAATTCGTCAAAAGAGGCGATCTTTCACCGCATGCTTAGGATTGCCGCCCTTCTGCACGATCTTGGGACATTTTGTTTTTCTCATACAACGGAACAGGCCTATATCGACTTCGGCGAAACAACTCGCGAGCGCAACGGCAAAGGCCTGAAAGACGATCATGAGAATCTCGGTTCGTTTATTATTAAAAATACCGATTACGATAAGGGCATCACTCATATTTTAAAAAAGCACGGGATTGATCCTCAAAGAATTTCAGATCTCGTCAAAGGCGTTGATCCATCCATTCTCGCCAATCAGATTCTGCACTCTGAGATCGATTGTGACCGAATGGATTATCTACTTCGAGATGCTCACTATACCGGCTTAAAATACGGTGCCTATGATAGAGATTATCTGCTCCATCATTTTCAAGTGAGAGAAGTCGACAAGCATCGTATTTTGACGATCAAGCACAATGCTCTTCACTGTGTAGAAGACTTTTTAATGTCTCGTTTTGCTTGGTATTCGCAGGTCATTCGCTCTCCACGAGGAGCGAAATACGATGCCATTGCAGAGAGACTGACTCATCATTTTTTAGAAAAAGGTTTGATGTATCGCTACTCCGACTTGCTTGAGATGATCGAAAAAAATCCCATGAAGTTTTACGGTTTTAATGACAATTATTTTATGGGACTGGTTCATCGCCATTATATCGAAGGAACTTTGGATAAATATCCAGGGATCAAAGATATGGCCTCTACACTTTTACTTGAAAGTGGAGCGCGTACCGTGCGCTCTCCTGAACTTAGGCAAATTCTTGTCAGCCAAGACGATCTCTCGGCGAAAGAAAAAGTTGTGAAGCGGGCCCAGAAAAAAATTGATGATATTCAAAATTTCTTAAGCGAGAATGGTTCAAAACTTGACTGGATGATTTCTGATCTCCCGAAAAAAGATATTATTTTTGTGAAGTCCCCCAAGAGTATTGCGAAATCTCAGTGTACCAACCTGCTTTTAGAGCGTGATCCAGTCAAGATTAGTTATGAGAGTGGTGAGATTAAACTGCTGGCTGAAGTAGAAAACTCCATTATTTCTAAGCTTCACCATTCAAACAATTTTATCCCGAATGTTTTTTGCTCGGAGTCGGCTTATCAACTACTTATCAAGTCAGGATTGATCGAGGAGAACGGAAAAATTTAATGACCGAACAAAATGGTCTTTTTTTCCGTTTCTTTACCAAAAAAGCAAAAATAGGTTACAATTATTAAAGGCCATTTCGGTGGTCTTTCAAATCAGGACGATTTGAAAACAAGGACTTAAGGATGGGTCAAATGCTAGCAACATCAGCACAACACAAATCCCAAAGTATAAACCGTGAGCCCTCATTAGCGAAACTTTTCTCGCTGAATGATGTGACTGTGCAATTCAATGAATTGACGGCGCTTAAAAATATTCAGTTCACACTTAATAAAGGCGAGATCGTTTTTGTCACAGGGGCCTCTGGTGCCGGCAAAACAACTTTGCTGAGAGTGATTGCAGGGGATCAAGATCCCACTTCTGGACGTGTGATGCGCCCGACTCAAAATGAAATTTTTATTTCTCAGGTCTATCAAGATCTGAGAATTTTGATAGATGAAACTTGCTACGAAAATTTGCTCACATCCTACGACCCAAATATTTATAAAAACCGTAAAGAATTTGAGTCTGATCTCAATGATCTTTGCCGGTTTTTAGGCATCACAGATCGCTTGTCGATTAAGATGCGCTTCGCTAACGGCGGCCTTAAGCAAAAAGTCGCCATTATTCGCTCGCTGCTGACAAAACCTGATGTGTTTATCGCCGACGAACCCACGAGTTCGCTGGACGCCGATAACGCCAGAAAAATCTTTGATGTTTTAAATCTTTATAATGTGAAAAGAGGATTAACTATCGTTTGGGCCTCTCATAATCGTGAATTGATTCGGTCTCTGAGTGGGCGAATCGTTCATCTCGATAGTGGCCGTCTTGTTTATTCGGGGCACGCATGTTTTATCTAGCTCAAATAACAAAGATTATAAAAAAGAATCCATTTCGACTTACTCTTTTCTTGAGTATGAGTTTTGCTTTTTTGATTGTTTCATCAAACCCACAACAGGTGGTGGAGCTGATCATTCAAAAAACTGACTCAACAAAACAAAACCCTTATTTTCATGCTCTGATCGATGGAAAAGAGAATCACGCGAGAATCTCTCGCAATCTAACTGAGATTCCAGGGGTTGAAAAAGTTGAAATCCTTCCACAGGCGGAAATTCAAGCACAAGTGCAATCAATCCTAACGGATTTAAAAGTCACTATCCCTGCTGATATGAATCAACTTAATTATAACGGGATCAAAGTTTTTCTTTCACAAGGTATCAAGGACCACGGTCAAAACTTAATTCGCGATTATCTCACAAGGCTTGCTGGAGAGAGCAATATAACCTTAGGGAATATTGTCAATCTTGCGTTGCCGATTGTTCCGACGAAATTTAAGTTTTTTTATGATTACCTTCAATATATAACAATCGCTCTCTTTTTTGTTTTTTGGTTTGTAAGTTTTCGTATGATTGAGCAGCCCATACAAAAAAACTCATATTTGATTGAGCAATTCCAACGTCGTAAAAAAGTCTCTGTGAAAACATACCTTTCATTGTTCGGTTTAATCCTCGGATTCGCTACACTACCATTATTGATTTTTTTAGAAGTTCAATGGACTCTTACAGTCGCAGTTGTTTGTCTTACACTCCCCATTTTCCTGCTGAGAAGACGTTATCTATGGTAAGCGAGGCAAAGAAAACGAAATTCGTTTTCATTCTTTTTTGCAGCCTATTTTTCGGTCCAGCTTACGCTGCTGTGAAAAAACAAAATCCGCAAGCATCAAAAACTTCGGATAACTCGCTAGCAACGCTAAAAAATCATATTAATAATCAAGAAAAAGAAATCAAAAAGCTCTCAGCAGATATGAGCCAATTAGAGTCTGAGCTAGGGCTTGGGCATAAAAAATATCTTGATACTCTTCAGCGAAAGCGTGAGATTGAATTGAAGCTCAATGAGATCACTCAGCAACAAACGGAAATGGACTCTAAGCTCAAGGAAAAACTTGCTCAGGCGCAAAACTCGCTTAAACGACAGGTTTTAACAGCACTTAATTCCGATTCCAGCCCTGCCGCTATGTTGGCGCAAAAATTAATTTTGAAGAATTTGACCGAGGATATACAAACTATTAATCGGCAAATTGAAGATAACCAGTTGATGATTGCGAATGTGGAAGATCTTCATATTCGCTACAGAGAGTATTATAGTACTGAAGTAGAACTTACGGCCCTTTTGACTGAGCTAGAAGATAAAAAACGTCTTGTTGTTGATCAGTATTTGGCGGAAAAAAAGAAAAAAGAAGAAACTTCAGCGCGATACGATAAGGTCAGAAATCAAATCACCCTTTCAAAAGCTAAAACTGAAAACCGCGCGACTGATTTGAAATTCTCTTCTCCTTTGGCAGACTATACGAAAATGGATTACGGCGATAAAGGCTTGGCCTATTCCTATAAAGGGCGCTATCCCGTTTTAAGCACTCAGACTGGCGAAATTGTCTACTCAGGCGAGTTATCAACGTTTGGTTATGTTGTCATGATTGATCATGGCAATGAAACTCGCTCCGTTATTTTGGGGGACTTTATTCCAAAAGCAACGAAGGGGCAGAAAGTCTACACTGGAGATGTCGTGGGCTACACAACCGCAACTCAAACGGCGGGACAGGTTTATTTTGAAGTTAGAAAACAAAATCAAGTACAAAATACAGCATATTTAATGGAACCCAAAGCGCTCGACCAATCGATTTTAGCTCGAAGGTAAGCGACTTTAAAAAGAGGCTTTATGAAATACCTATCCAAACCTTCGGTTTTGTTTTTGCTTATCACTCTTCTCGTGACCCCGATCTTATTTGTGGGACAGACAAAAGAAGCTGATCAGACAAAATCGCGTTTTGAAAAACTCGAGCTGTTCAGCAAAATCATGTTTTTGATTGAGTCACAGTACTACCGCGAAGTAGATCCTGAGAGACTTATTCAAGGTGCCATTAGAGGAATGATGCAAACTCTTGATCCCCACTCGGCTTTTTTAGATGAAGATGTCTTTTCTAAAATTCAAGAAGACACGAGGGGTGAATTCGGTGGACTTGGAATTGAAGTGACTCAACGGGATGGCGTGCTTGTGGTGATTACCCCGATTGATGATACGCCGGCATTTAAGGCAGGAATTAAAGCGGGAGATCGAATTATTGAAATTGACCATGAGTCCATGGTTGGAGCTACTCTTGAAGAAGCAGTTGAGAAAATGCGTGGAAAAGCTGGAAGTACAATTAAGCTCGGTATTGTGCGCGAAGGAGTTGAAGGGATTCGACAGTTTGAATTTAAGAGAGAGATTATAAAAGTTGAACCTGTTAAAGCAGAATTAGTTGACGGTAAATTTCTCGTATTGCGCTTAACTCAATTTCAACGACGATCAACTGAGGCCATTGTCAGCAATATTAAAAAATATCGAAAACAAACAGAAAAAACCGGAGGACTGCAAGGGTTGATTTTAGACTTAAGATCAAACCCGGGCGGACTTCTTGAAGAAGCTGTAACCATCTCATCACTTTTTATGAAAGAAGGGATCGTTGTTTCAACGGAAGGTCGAAATCCAGAAGTGAGAGAAGTTCGAAATGTTATGCCGATGAAAGATAAAGAATTAGAAATCCCAATCGTTGTTTTAATTAATGGCTCATCTGCTTCAGCTTCTGAAATCGTTGCAGGGGCGCTTCAGGATTCTCGTCGCGCGCTTATCATGGGAACAAAGTCATTTGGAAAAGGTTCCGTTCAAACCGTTGCCAAAGTTGATGAAAAACAAGGAGTGAAGCTCACTATTGCTCAGTACCTCACTCCAAAAGGTCGAAGAATTCAAGCCGTGGGAATTGTCCCTGATATTGAAATCCCAGAGGCAGAAGGAAAATGGATTGCTGAAAATCTACAGGAGCGCAACTCAGTTCGAGAAAGTGATTTAAAGAATCACTTAACCGCGACAATTGAAACAGAAGAAGAAAAGATCAAAAGAATTGAAATGGAAAAACAAGATAGAATTGAGCGAGTCAAGAGAGTTGAAGCAATCAGAGAGAAGAAAAAGCAAGATGCAAATGAGTCTGAGGAAAGGCCTACTCGCTACACTGCAGAAGAAGACTATCAAGTAAGACAAGCGGTTCGTTTTTTGAAAAGCTATGATCTGATAAGAGAATTAGCGACTCCGTAACAATAGTTTCGGAGCCGCTTGGCCACCTTGTGAAAATTTAGCTATCATTTTTCAATGATTCAGCAACACCAAACAGTATCCGACATAATTGGTCAGATAAAAAACATGCTCGAGGGAGAGTTTCGACAGATCTCTCTGCTCGGCGAGGTCACTAATCTTAGCGGATCATCCAGTGGTCATTATTATTTTA
The DNA here is from genome assembly GCA_002435795.1 of Bacteriovoracaceae bacterium UBA6166. Lineage (GTDB taxonomy): Bacteria > Bdellovibrionota > Bacteriovoracia > Bacteriovoracales > Bacteriovoracaceae > UBA6166. The sequence continues at coordinate 67,193 of DIUE01000070.1, forward strand.
CACTTTCAGATGCTGATTCGAGTTTGTCGGCGGCGCTTTTTCGCCAAGATGCTCTAAGAAATCCCTTTATCAAAACCTGTAAGAATGGAGATAAGATTTTTTGCCAAGGCCAAATTGGTGTCTATGCAAAGCGTGGGACTTTCCAATTAATTGTGAAGAATATGGCGCCCGCAGGCAAAGGGGATTTGAAAGCTCAGTATGAAGCTCTCAAATTAAAGCTCGCAGGCCTCGGGCTTTTTGATCAAGAACATAAACAAAAGATTCCTGTACTTCCAAAACGAATTGCGGTCATTACGGCGAAAGGGGCGGCGGCCCTGCAAGACTTTTTAAATATCTATCAGCGTCGGTCTATTTGGACTGATATCGTTTTAGTTCCATCACTTGTTCAAGGTGACCAAGCTCCTAAATTTTTGGTGGCGGCACTTAGGCGTGCCATCGAATACGGCTTAAAAAATCCTGACAAGGCTTTTGATGTGATCGTACTGACTCGTGGGGGAGGCAGTTTGGAGGATCTTTGGGCCTTTAACAGTGAAGAACTGGCCTTTGAAATTTACAATTCTCCTATTCCTATTATTTCAGCGATTGGTCACCAAGTTGATACTACAATTTCTGATTATGTTTCTGATTTACGAGCAGAGACTCCCTCTGCGGCTGCAGAATTTCTGACACAAGGCCAGATGGAAATCAGACAAAAGCTTGATCGCAGCAGACGTCTTATGGCGGGACTCGTGAGACAGCAATTTCAACTGGTACAACAAAAAAGACAGTCCCACTCTCCACGCTCTCTTTTAGCGATGATGAAAAACAGAACTTTGCAGGCGCGAGAAAGCTTGAAAAACTGTGACTTCTTACATCGATCCCTGCAAAGTTTTTCCTTACATGAGAAATGGCAGGATATTGAAGAGTCATTAGATAAACTTCAAACCCAGACTCAAAAGCAAGTTCAACTTCGAACCCAAAAAGTTGAAGTTTTGATTGAAAAACTTCAACTTTTAGATCCTCATAATGTTTTAGAACGAGGCTATATTTTTGCTACAGACGAAATGGGGAAAGTCATTCACTCTAAAGATCGTTTTGATAAGCTAAAAACTCATACGCCCATTCAACTTATTTTTCACGATGGAAAAGGCACAGTCCAAAAAACTCAGGAGTCTAAATGATGAAAATTTTGTTCCCACTTTTTTTTGTCCTACTTCTTGGATGTGCAAAACAACAAGTTCAAGTCCCACAATTAGGCGCGCTTAGCCCTGAAAATATAAGTTTTAAAATCGACTACGACCTCTCTCCTGGGGAAGTGGTATTGATTCGTTTTCCCCATTTTTACTCAGAGCTTGCCGGAGAGCTAGTTTGCCAAGACCAAGTTTTACCGTATCACAAGCAAGGAGATGATCTCGTTGCTTTTGTTCATGCAAGCTATTTTGCGGAACTCAAGGCGTTTGAATGTTTTTACAAAGTCGGCACGAGAGATATTAGAGTGGCGCAAATCGAGATGATTGAAAAAATATTTCCTTCAGAGCGCTTAAATGTGGATATGCGGCATGTTTCCCTCTCGCCTAAGGATCAGGCTAGAGTGGATGAAGAACAAATTTTTTTGAACTCGGTCTATAAACTTTCTCCACCAAGACCTTATTTTACCAAAGCTTTTATCGTCCCGCTCAATACTCATATCACGAGTATTTATGGGGCAAGACGAGTTTTTAATAATGAAAAACAAACACAGCATTTAGGAACTGACTTTCGAGCAATGCCCGGAGTGCCAATCGTCACTGCTAACGCCGGAAAAGTGGTTGTCGCTAGAGAGCTTTTCTACACAGGCTTAACCGTCACTATAGATCATGGTATGGGAATCTTCACTGTTTATGGCCACCTCTCAAAAATTCAAGCGACGGAAGGAGAATTTGTTCCACTTGGGGCGCAAATTGGATTATCTGGCGCAACTGGAAGAGTGACTGGTCCCCATCTTCATTGGGGAGTTCGTGTGCAGGGGCATTTCATTGATGGCCATTCATTAGTTCGGGCCAGCGAAAGGGCATTTCTTTAATGGCCAGACTTCAAGTCTTTCTCGATTCAAGTGTAAAAGAAAATCTTCTTTTGCAGCCATTTTATGAAATGGTTGCAGACTTTCACTTAAGTCCTGTTGATCCGGATCATCTTGAAGTTAAAAATACTTTGCTCATTCTGTCTCACTACCAAAATCTAGAAACTCACTTGAAGCGCTTCAAGTATTATAAGGACTGTTGGTTCTTTGTGGCCCATGAAGGAAATATTGATTTGAGTGCGATTGAAAATGGTGAGAGATGTTTTTATTTCTCTCCAGATCAATTAGATCTCGCCTCAAATATTCTCACTTCAATTAATAATGCTTCAAATTATTCCTATATCCAGCAACAAATTGATGAGATGAATGGCAACTGGAACAAAGTTATTCAAGAGGCCTCACGTTATCTCGAACTTGCAATGAATCTCTCTCGTTTTGATCTTACTCGTCCGAAGTCACCTCCTGATCTGTCGGCTTTAGTCGAAGTGACGGAATTTATACTCTTAAAAAGAGAGCTTTATAAATTAACCTCTTTCCAAGAGGTGCTGCAGTTCTTTTCAAGTTCATTTGAAAAATTTGGGATTTCCTCGGTAAGCATCATTAAAAAAAATGAAATTTTAAAACTACCTTACCCACAGAAACGCATAGTTCTTTTACCCTCACCATCTAAGAATTATGGAGACGCACTTTGTTTTGAATACAAGACTATTTTTGACGCGAAAATTTGTTTTGTGATCTATGAACTGATGACGGCCCTGGAGCGATTTCACCTCAGAGAAACAAGGCTTTTCGAAATCAACCACGAAGACTCTCTTTGGGAAAATGCCTTTCAACTTCTCGATCTTCCACTGGTATTGCTTTCAGACAATGGGGAAGTCATTCTCAATAACAATGAATTCAGCAAACTGAATTTATTGCCAAAAGAATGTTTGCTTTACTCCCATGGTGAGCAGATTGAAGCTATCAATCAACCATGGAGAGTGATTGTTGAAACAGTTAAACATGGCACTCATAATTATCGCTTGCTGACTTTTGAAACGGAAGGGATTGCTTCGAACAAAGGAAGTGAACTTGGGATTATTTCCGGCTCTTTGGCCCACGAATTAAATAATCCACTGGCGGGAATTCTAGCGGCGCTGGCCCTTCTTGAATTAGAAGATGATTGGGATGAAGATTCGCTTACGAGTTTAAAAGAGATGAAGGAAAGTGCTCGTAGATGTAAAGATCTAGTAGAGATTTTCTTAGGCTTTTCTCGCGCCCAACCAGAAGAAGCGCAAACAAAGAAGGCCAGTGACTCTTTAAAGCAAGCCTTGCATCTTTTAAGATTTAGAATGATTGAGTCTGATGTCCGTCTTGAAATATCCTTTCAGGACTCAGAATCAAAGCCTTTTGATAAAATGATCAATCCTTCAGTTATGGCGATGATTTTCTATTTATTGATGACTGACTTGTTAACCCAATTTTCGCAACTCGATCTTCTTCACAATGATGAGAGACGAAATAAATGTTTGCAAGGCAGATTTTTAGAAACAGAGAATCAGTTATCACTTTATTTCGCCCAGTCTTTTGCTCACAAAGACATTTTTGAAATTTCAAAACTACTGCAGCATCTTCTGCAAATCGAAGGTTTGAAATTTGAAAAGGAAGGGCAGCAGATTAAGTTAATTCGAACGGGCTTGTTCTAAATATAATCTCTCGGAAAGGAAAAGGGATTAGGATTACCTTCAAGGAAATGATCTAATTTCTTGAAAAAATCATCGCTTGTCTTAGCGCTTGGTTTTTTAGGAACAATAAAAAGATTGTTATCTTCCTTCTCTTTTAAGAGATAGTGATTCACGAAATTTTTAAGAGCAATATGATGATGAACTTTTTTAAGTTTATTAGCATCGATCCGCGATGACTTTGAGTTCAAGTACTGGAGGAGTTTTTTCTGATGTCCTGGGTAGCGAAAAACCAGCTCGGATTTAGGATTTAGCGCCTGAACGGGATAGATAATCAATTGTTCAGGAACGAGATGGTGACAAATAATAAAATCGCCAAAATTATCACTTTCAAGTTGAACGGCCATCTCTTCGTCAAAATCTTTTTGAGTCGGCTTGTAGCTTGGTAAGTGCTTATCGTAGAGGAATTTGATGACTTCATATTTCAGAGAGGAGTCTAGTTTATTAAAGAGACCACTGAAATGAATCAGCGCCTCGATAAAAGGTCCTGTCAATCTAATGGTCAGAAGCTCCCAGGGGAGTTCCGCTAATTTTTTTTGAAGCTCCTCCATTTCGCCGAGTTTCTGTTGGCAGGGGAGGGCAAAGAGAATGACGCCATTCTCTCCTTTAAGTGTGATCACAAACGAGCTTTTAATTTTTTTTATTTTTTTGAAAATATCATCAACTGGTGTTTCCCGTTTGAAATTAATACGATCGAGCTCGAAGCGCCCTCTCGGGTAATAGAGGTGGTTCACCTTTTGAATTCCCTTATCAATAAAAATATTGAGGTAATTAAGCAAGAGGTGAGTGGTGGCGAGAGCATCATCAAGTGCACGGTGAGCTTTATTGTGAGAGATATCAAAAATTCGGCTCATATAATTGAGATTGGTATTCATCAAATTGGGGATGAGATACTTCGTCATTAAATTTGTACAAATGCTTTTATTGGTAAGTTCTGGACGCTCAAGACGTCTGAGCACTGAATTCAAAAAAGGCACATCAAATGAAGTATTATGGGCGACTAGAATTGAGTCATCCATAAACTCTAAAATTTCGTCGATCACATCTTCAATAATGGGAGCGAGTTTTACGTCACTTTGAGTGATCGTGGTGAGTTTTTGAATGAAGTCGGGGATTTTCATTTCCGGTTGGATCAGAAAATTTTTCGTTTTTGTGATTTCTAGATTTTCGACTTTGACTAAACCGATCTCAATGATTTTGTCTGTTTTGTGATTGCCACCAGTTGTCTCGAGATCGAAAATACAGAATTTGAGGCTTTTGACTAATTCTAAAGGAGAGAGGTTTTCTTCATTATTCATAATTTATCCGCCGAACATTCGCTCGGTATGAGAGTAAAAGACCATTTTAAGTCTGCGTTATCTTGCAATCAAGCAAGAATTTTAAGGGTAGAAACTACCCTTTACTTGATGTTTTTAATCACTGATTCAATCAACTGGCTAAACTGCTTCATCACGGCCATTGCCTGATCTTTAATGTCTTCGTGTTTAAGTGGCTGGTCTAAAATCCCTGCCGCCATATTGGTGATACAAGATAGGCCCGCCACTTTGAGGCCTGCGTGATGAGCGGCAATGGACTCTGGCACAGTACTCATACCCACCATATCAGCGCCAAGAATTCCAAGCATTCTAACTTCCGCTGGAGTTTCGTAGCTCGGGCCTAGGACTCCTGCGTAGATGCCAGTTTTGATTTCCATGCCGATGCTAGCGGCACTTTTTTTGATGATGGCTTGAAGATTGGGGCAATAAACTTTTGACATGTCTGGGAAGCGCTCACCTAAAAAATCGAGGTTCTCACCGAGCAGAGGATTGCGACCAGTGAGATTAATATGATCGCCAATGATGACCAGCTCGCCTGGTTTGTAAGCGCGATTAATTCCACCAGAGGCGTTTGTCAGAATGACTGTTTCAACTCCACACTGCTTCAAGAGGCGAACGGGGAAAACCACATCGTCTTGCGAGTGACCCTCGTAGGCGTGAATCCGACCTTGCATGACGGCGACATCTACTCCGGCGAGTTTGCCGAGAGCGAGTCGACCTTGGTGACCGACGACGGTGGTTTTATGAAAATAGGGAATATCATCGTAGGAAATGAACTCCACATTTTCCATGGAATCAACGAGAGGGCCTAGGCCTGAGCCCAGAACTAAACCTATACGAGGCTTAAGTTTTGATTTGGTTTGAATGAATTGGGCCGCTTTTTCGAGTTTAGTTTTCATAATTGGGTCTCACGAAAGAATTTCATAAATCAGTGGTAGTTTTTTGGGGACGGTCGCAGAAATTTTAATCCAGTCAGTTTGAAGTTTTTGAATAAAACTTTCAACCAGTTCTTTTTGATGAGCATGGTGGTGAATCGTGCAGAGTGATTCGCCAACTTTCACTTTCTCTCCATGTTTCTTATGAAGAACAACTCCCACTGCAAGATCGAGTTTTTGCCCAGCTTTCGTACGGCCTCCACCTAATGCTAAATTCAGTAAGCCAAACTCGAGGGTATTGAGTGATTTTATAAAACCTGATTTGATCGAAGGGACAGGGGTTTTACAAGGGGCCTCTGGTAACAATGAGGGATTGTCGATAACTTTGGCGTCCCCTCCGTGTCTCGCAATAAGTTTTCGAAATTCTTCTAAGCCAGCCCCTGAGTTTAAAACCTCGCGGGCCTTTTTGTAGGCGAGTTTTTGTGTTTTGCATATTCCTGCAAGTTGAATCATACCCGCTGTTAATTGCAAAGAAAGCTCGGTCAAGTCAGCAGGGCCATTTCCTTGTAGCGTTTCGATCGACTCTTTGATTTCAAGAGCATTTCCAATGGCGTAACCCAAAGGTTGATTCATATCGGTGATAAAACAATACATGCTGCGATCAAATCTTTTGGCCGTCTGAATCAGGCTTTTAGCGAGGGCGCGAGCGTCGCTGCGCTTTTTCATAAAAGCCCCAGCTCCAGTTTTCACATCCATCACAATAGCACTGGCGCCTTCAGCAAGTTTTTTGCTCATAATAGAAGCTGTAATCAAAGGAATGGATTCAACTGTTGCCGTGACGTCGCGAAGTCCGTAAATGATTTTGTCGGCCGGTGCGATTTCAGCAGTCTGACCAATCAGAGAAAAACGATGATCACAAACCATCGCTTTGAATTTTTCTAGGGGAAGGTCAGTTTTATAGCCTTTGATGGATTCAATTTTGTCGACAGTGCCGCCTGTATGACCTAAGCCTCGACCGGCCATCATCGGAACATGGACACCAGCTGCTGCGGCCAGTGGTCCTAAAACAAAAGAAGCTTTGTCACCAACGCCCCCTGTGGAGTGTTTATCGACCGTGAAAATATTATTGAAATTGAGAACAGCCCCCGAATAGAGCATAGCATCTGTGAGCGCGGCTGTTTCTCCGGTGTTCATGCCTTCCTTGAAGATCGCCATGAGTAGCGCCGCCATTTGATAGTCGGGAATTTCTCCCTTGATCAAGCCTTGGATAAACCAAGTGATTTCCTCAGAACTCAAGATTTCTCCGTCGCGTTTTTTGCGAATGATCTCGGGTGCTGAGGCGATGATATGGCTTTGAGTTTCTTGACTCATCATAAAAAACAACGCAATGTTATAGAAGGTGAAACTATCTTAGAGGCATCTCTCTATTATTGTAAGCTTTTTTTAAAAGAACGGAGCTCTGTATGACCGCTCGCATTTACTCTTTTCGATCTTCCGCATTGATGGCCCTGCTTTCTTTGGCCCTTTTCGTGGCGCCTTTCTCCGAAAGCTTTGGACAGGCACAAAGTAGTGGCTTGATTGAGGATTCTGTTAAGGACATAACGACAGTCCTCGTTGTTGGAGCTGGCGGAGCAGTGCTTGGTCTTTCAACCCTTTCATTTGCAAAAGAGCCAAAAAATCACCTGCGCAATATTTTGGTGGGTGGAGCGCTTGGTGTAATTATCGGTGTTGGTATCGTGGCTTTTAATCAAGCAAACGCCAGCAAAAGTTTGTTGATTGAATCTTATAAACCGGCCGATGATCAAGACTTCAGCACCTATGCACGAAATGATTGGCACGAAAAAAGTTTTGAAGTAAGGACGGCCAATCTGCAGCAAGCTCAATTATCTTATCTCCTAAGTTTTTAGCCAATGAAAATTGTTTTCGAACACAATGGAATTCTTCCGGTTCTAAAATACGGTGGGACAGAGCGGATTATTTATTGGTTGATGAAAGAGTTAGTCAAACTTGGTCATCAAGTGACTTTAATCGGCTCTGCTGAATCTCAAGTGCAAAGTATTGGCGTAAAATTAATTCCACGAATCGATCATGAGTGGACCAAACTTATTCCCAAAGACACAGACTTAGTTCACACTTTTTATTCTCATGAAGGTATTGAGTTTCCCCATCTCGTGACGATTGAAGGCAACGGGCAACCGGGAGAGACGTTTTCAGAAAACACTGTTTTTGTCTCGAGAAAACACGCCGAAATTCACGGAAGTGATCAGTTCGTTTATAACGGAATTGATCTCGACGAGTACCCCTTTATCAGAACTCCACGCAAAAGCTTTCAGCAATTTCTTTTTTTAGCGAAAGCCCGTTGGAAAGTAAAAAACCTCAAAGACTGTGTGAGAGCGTGTAAAAAAAATCATAAGCATTTGCATATCGCCGGTGGCAGAGAGTGGACACTTTCGCGCTATATTCATTCTTATGGAATGGTCGAACAGTCAAAGAAACTTCCTCTCATGAATCAAATGGATGGTCTGCTCTGGCCAGTGCGTTGGCATGAACCTTTTGGAATTGCCGTTATCGAAGCTTTTTCTCAGGGACTACCGGTTTTTTCTTCTGGCCATGGCAGCCTTAAAGAACTGGTGACTCCAGAGTGTGGAATTGTTTGTGAGACTTACGAAGAATTTGAACAGGCTTTAAGTGGCAGTGAAAATCCTTTTGATGCACGGGCCATCCGCAATCGCTTAGAGCAAGAATTTTCCACTATTGTGATGACTCAAAAATATTTGCAATACTACGAAAAAATACTCAGCGGCGAAGCCCTTCACAAGAAGCGTCCAGCTGTTATTTCTCCTCGTTCCCCAGAAGAATTATTGCCGTTTTAAAAGGTGCCTAGATGGAAAGATTAATGTCTTTAGTGGGATTGTTCGTGATGTTTGCGATTGCCTATGCACTCAGCTCAAACCGCAAGAAAATTCAATGGCGAACAGTTCTGACGGGCACGGCATTGCAGCTCATCTTGGGTCTTCTCATTCTTAAAACGGCGACAGGACAGAAAGTTTTCGAAGGGGCCCGCAGAGGATTTGAGAATCTCTTGAGCTATACCAATGAAGGTTCGGCTTTTATTTTCGGAAGTCTGATTGATCCCACCCGTTACGGTTTTATTTTCTTCACGATGGTTTTGCCGACCATTCTTTTTATGTCGGCCCTTATGAGTGTTCTTTATCATCTAGGCGTGATGCAAATCGTAATTAAGTTTGTGGCGAGAGTGATGATGAAGGTGATGGGAACATCAGGCACTGAATCACTCGCCGCTGCCGCCAATATTTTTGCAGGGCAAACAGAAGCGCCTCTGGTGGTGAAACCTTTTATTGGCAAGATGACTCAGTCTGAATTAATGGCCCTGATGACTGGAGGCATGGCGACGGTTGCCGGTGGTGTGCTTGCCGCTTATGTGGGGTTTGGAATTGATGGTGGACATCTTTTAGCCGCCTCAGTGATGTCTGCTCCTGCAGCACTTGTTTGTGCAAAATTGATGGTGCCTGAAACAGAAGTTTCTCTGACTGGCGGCGACTTAAAAATCGCTCTGGAAAAAGACACTGTGAATATTATCGACGCTGCGGCTAAGGGCGCGAGCGAGGGACTTAAGCTTGCTCTTAATGTTGGAGCGATGTTGCTCGCCTTCATTGCGTTGATTGCCATGATTAACGGATTGTTAGGTTTTGTGGGCTCTTTAGTGGGCTTAGAGTTTTTAAGTTTAGAATGGATAATGGGTTATCTCTTTTCTCCCTTGGCCTTTTTGATGGGAGTGCCTTGGGCGGACGCGCATATTGTCGGTGTCCTTCTGGGGAAAAAACTTATCCTGAATGAGTTTGTCGCCTACCTCGATCTTAAAGATCAAATGATCAACCTTTCGCCACGGTCCATTATTATTTCTACCTACGCGTTGTGCGGTTTCGCTAACTTCAGCTCAATTGCTATTCAAGTGGGGGGAATTGGCGTTCTGGCGCCTGAGCGACGACAGGACTTGGCGCGACTTGGGGTAAAATCATTGATCGCTGGCACTCTGGCCTGCTTTATGACCGCCTGTATCGCTGGGCTTTTGATCTAATTCTGCCGTGTCTGGCCCTAGCTTTTTGATCCTGATAAGATCATAAAGATTATAATTTTTAAGGATACTACACATGCCCAAAGAACTGCTGGTCAATCAGACACTGAATGAGTGTCGTGCCGTCCTCGTTGAGAGCGGCGAAATTCTCGACTTTCTCATAGAACGGGGGAGCGATGAAAAAGAAAGCAAACCCCGAGTTGGAAATATTTATTTAGGAAAAGTCTTGCGAGTCCTGCCCGGAATGCAATCTGCCTTTATCGATATCGGCTATGAAAAAGCCGCTTTCCTCTACGTCGACGACGCCTACCTACCAACACTCGAAGAACAACGAGAGATGGCAGAAAAAAGTCGCGCGCAACAGATCGCAAACAAACGAGTGGGAGAAGTCATACCAGACGAACTCTCAACTTTATCCGAATCAGTGGATATGCGCTTTCGCCCCGCCGGCTCAACCATTGAAACTTTTCTCAAAGAAGGAGAAGAGATCTTGGTTCAAATCGCCAAAGAGCCGATCTCGACCAAGGGACCTCGAGTCACTCGTCACGTGACACTCGCCGGCCGCCACGTGGTCTTTATGCCTTTCATCGAACACACCGGTGTTTCACGGCGAATTGAAAGTGAATCAGAACGTGAACGCTTAAAAGAAATTCTAGAAACTATTCGCCCCGACGGAAAAGGGGTGATCGCTCGAACTGTTGCTGAAGGGCAAAGCTATAAAACGCTCAAAGCTGATTATAATATGCTGGTGAAAATTTGGAAGGATATCCAATTGAAGCTTGAGAAATCGAAAGCTCCAGTGCAGATGTACCGCGATCTCAATTTCATTCAACGAGTTTTGAGAGATATTACCGACGAAGATGTGGATCAGATTTTTGTCGACACCAAAGAGAATTTTAAAGAAGTCGAAAAATTCACGGTTAAATTTCTTCCTTCCTTAAAAAACAAATATCATTTTTACGACGATGCCACTCCGCTGTTTGAAAAATACGGCATCGATATGGAAATTGAGCGCTCGATTTCTAACCGCGTTTTTCTGCGCTCTGGTGGATCACTGAATATTGATCAAACGGAAGCCCTCGTCTCGATCGATGTGAACACCGGAAAGTTTGTCGGTCGAAAAACTTTGGAAGAGACAATTCTTCGAACCAATCTCGAAGCGGTCAAAGAGATCGCTTATCAACTTCGCATTCGAAATTGTGGTGGGATTATCATTATCGATTTTATCGATATGGAAAAAGAAGAACACAAAGAACAGGTCTACAACACATTGCTTGAAGCGCTTAAAAAAGACCGCGCCAAAACCAATGTGCTCCCCATTTCTGGTCTAGGCCTCGTTGAAATGACCCGCAAGCGCACCCGAGACACGCTGACTCGAATTATGTGTGAGCCCTGCCCGTACTGTGAGGGCTCAGGGCGAGTGAAATCGACCCTGACGGTCTGTTATGAGCTGGTGCGGGAGCTGACGAAAATCTTGAGACGAACGGAGAGCAAGAAAGTCCTGATTTTCGCCCACCCTGAGGTGACGGCCAGACTTTGTGGAGAAGACCTCGATCTTATTGAAACTCTTGAAGAAGCCTATGGAAAGCCCTTGGTGATCCGCTCGGAGAATGGCTACCACGTCGAGCAGTACGAAATTTTCCCTCAATAGCGGTGCGTTAAGTGGGTGGCAATCAGTTGCCACTCAGGCCGCCCCGTGCTAATTTCCTCCCACATTCAAACAAGAAAACTCGCTCTCAGACAATAGCGTTTGAGGGCCATTTATAGTCCAGGAGGTTTCTATGATCTATGAGTTGTCCTTAGTGGCAAAATCAGAACTTAGTGCCGAGCAAATTGCAGCTCTTCAGTCACTGGTTCAAGAAGTCGTTAAACAACATGACGGCGATGTCTTGATCCAAGATGATTGGGGACGTTTGAGAATGGCTCAGCGTACACGCAACGGAGATGAATCAGGTCACTACTTGTATTTTCTCTTCAAGGCAAACACCGACAACAATAAAGAACTCGAGAGACGTTTGCGTATTCGCGACGGTATCGTGCGCTTTATGATTGTTAAGCTCGGCGAAGAAAAAGAGCAGGAAAAAATCGTTAAGGGTTACAAAACTCCTTACTCAAAACACTACCGTGGTAGCGTTCTTGATGAAGAAGAAGAAGGAATGGACCTTACCGAAGATATGGGTGATGGCCGTCCAAAGAAGCGTTTCTCTAGACGTAAAAACTGTGTTTTTACTGAAAAGAAAGTTAAAGCTGATTGGAAAGATCCAAAAACTTACGAGTGGCTCGTTAACGAGTTCGGTAAGATTTCACCATGTCGTGTTTCAGGAATTAGCCGCAAGCACCAACGTTTTGTGACAACTGCGATTAAACGCGCTCGTCAAGTTGGACTTGCAAGTTATATTTCTGGCTCATACGCAGAACAAGCTTAAGGATAGAAATCTAGGACTATGATGACTGATAAGCCTTCAGACTCTATTCACGCCGATCCTTTTAAGAAGCATCCAAAAGAGCTTATCCAAGGGCAATTGTCTTTGGGTAAACTGATCTTCTTAGGCGTCGTTGCGATTGTCTTGAGTATGTTTGGCCCACTCTCGCTTCTAGCCCCGGTTCCACTTGCTGTCGCGTTTCTTCTCTACGGAAAAGAAAAAGCGGGCTTACTAGGCCTTGGGTTAAGTGGTTTGTTGTGGGGAGTAACTTTGGGCTTGGGACTTTTCTCAGAGCTCTCAGTTGGCGCCTTTATCTTTAGTTTTGCCCTAGCTTATGCCTACCTGACTTTCCGTGCAGTGGAAAAAGGTGAACATCCAGTTAAAGGACTTATGCGCTCAGGTGCTGTGGTTCTAGGATTCTGGTTAACCCTTATTTTAGGCGCTTCATTGGTGACAGGGTTTCAATTACAATCGACGATTGTAGAGGTCGCTCAGTCGAGAGTTGAGATGTTTAAAACTGATGCTCGTTATGCGACTCAGTTTCAGGCGATCAAAAACTCGGCAACCCCTGAAGCAAAACTTTTGCTCGATTCTTTGAATAAACCCGAAGAGCTTGTGAATAGTTTTTTAAAATGGGCGCCAGGAGCGATCGTGGTGGGAACGTTTTTTACCCTTTGGATTTGTCAGTTTATGGTTCTTCGCAATTCCCTCATTTGGCGACAATTGTGGAATTATCCTTACGGCCTTGCAGACTTGATGCGCTTTAAAATGCCAGATCTCTTTGTGCTTCCAGTGATTTTAGGGCTTGCCCTTGTGCTTGGAAGTGAGATGATCAATTTCCCGATGGGAGAAGTGATTGGCGGGAACCTTTTATTAGGTCTTGCAGTCTTTTATTTCTTTCAAGGTTTTGGGATTGTCATGGATGGTCTGACTTATTTAAAAATCGGCGGTCTGATGCGTTCTCTTGCAATGGTTCTGATTATGTTCCTTGCTTGGAGAGTGGTAATATTTGTTGGTCTTTTTGATACTTGGATTAATTTTAGAAAATATATGAATAAGAATATTGATGAAGGAGAAAACTCATGAAAGTGATTTTGACGGAAAAAGTGCGTGCACTTGGAAATATCGGTGAGATCGTCAATGTTTCTCCCGGGTTTGGTCGCAATTATTTAGTTCCAAATCGTCTTGCAGTTCTTGCTGACGAAGGAAGTAAAAAACAACAGATTCACAACGAGAAGATGTTGGCGAAAAAAATCGCAGGGGAAAAACAAAGCGCTCTAAATGCTAAAGCTAAGATCGATGGGATGACTATCGAAATGATCAAAAAAGTTGGTGGTTCTGGAAAACTATTCGGAACTGTAACTTCTGCTGATCTTGCAAAAGAATTAGAGAAAAAAGAAGTCTTCGTTGAGAAGAGAATGATTACAGCTGAAAACGCCATTAAATCTCTTGGTGTTTTTGATGTTAAAGTCAAACTTTTCAAAGATGTTGAAGCTATGTTTAAGGTAAAAGTCGTCATCGATCCAAAACAAGCGGAAGAGATGAAACTTAAGCAAGAAGAAGCAGCTAAGAAAAAAGCTGAAGACAAGGCGAAAGAAGCTCAAATGCTAGCTGACGGCGTAACTGCTGAGCCAGTTGTTGAACTTACTGAAGAGCAACGCTTAAAAGCGGAAGCTGATCGTCTCCTAAGAAGCTAATTTTAGGCTTGAGCGGTGCGCTTATCGCAAGTGCACCGCTCAAGTTTATTTTCTCCCTCTCTAGATTTTTTTAAAAACTTCCATTCGCGACTTCAAAAGCAGCACCCATCGGAGTAAGATGACTTTCATTCTTGTTTGGAGTCTTCATGTCTAATGCTGTCAGCGAACTACCTCACGATCTCTTAGCTGAAAAATCTCTCATCGGTTGCCTCCTCGTTGATGGTCAAGCGGTCGATCAAATTTCTGATCTTAAGCTTAACCGTGAAGATTTTTTTCATCCCCAGTATGGAATTATTTTTGAAGCTGTCGCCGATTTAGCGATCGCCAACAAGCCAGTGGATTTTGTGACTGTTTGTTCAAAGCTTGGAGAGATGGGACGCCTTAATGATTGCGGCGGGCAAAAAGGCATTCTCGATCTGATTGAAGATCAAGCAAGTTCAGCGAATATTTATCACTACGGAAAGACGGTCAAAGAAAAAGCTTCCATGAGAAGAATTGTCAGAGAGGCGATGAGAGTTGCCGATCTCGGCAAACGCTTCACTGGTGAAGCAGAAGATTATATTCAAGAAGTAGAGTCGGCTTTTTTTAATCTCACCAATGACGCCAAAGGCGTCTCCATGACAAAGCTTAATAATTGTTTAAAAGAAAATCTCAAAGACCTCGAAGACACGTCTAGAAAAGCCGGTGAGATTCAGGGCATGAGCACTGGCTACAAAGAACTCGATAAGCTCTTGCTTGGAATGAGACCAGGGCAATTGATCGTTCTGGCCGCAAGGCCTGCTATGGGGAAAACTGCCCTTGCGTGTAATATTGCAGTCAATGCCTGTCTTCATTCAAATCTTCCCGTCGCCATTTTTTCTTTGGAGATGTTAGGCAAAGAACTTTCTATGCGCCTCCTTTCAAGTAAAGCGCGAGTGGATTCAAAACGCATTCAGCAAAAAAACTTCATGGACACCGATCTTAGAAGCATCGGGCGTGCGGTGAGTGAGCTTTCAAAACTTCCTATTTTCATTAACGACGCTGGAGACTCAAACCTGCTTGATATTCAAAGTCAGTGTCGAAAAATTAAATCTGAGCAGGGCTTAGGTTTAATCGTGATTGATTACCTCCAGCTTATGAGCTCTCACGTTAAGGTTCAGTCTCGTGAACAAGAAATTTCGACTATTTCTCGTGGTCTTAAAACCATGGCGAAAGAACTGGGTTGCCCAGTGATCGCGCTCTCTCAGCTTAACCGCAGTGTGGAGAGTCGCCCTAATAAACGTCCAAACTCCTCTGACCTTCGAGAGTCTGGAGCCATTGAACAGGATGCGGATATTGTTTTATTCGTTTACAGAGACGAGTATTACAACCCAGATACCAAAGAGCCTGGAGTGGCTGAAATCATTGTTTCAAAAAACCGTGCCGGTGAAACGGGAACGGCGAAACTTTCTTGGGTGGGAGCTTATACCAGCTTTGAAAATCTAAGCTTCTCTGATGATTCTAGAGCGCAATAATGCCCCAGACGTTTACTGTTCTTCCCTATAAAGGCCAGTTTGTTCAATTTGAAGAAATTGAATCCGGTTATCTTTATTATCTCAATAAAAGAATTAATTTACTCAGTGGAGAGACGGAAGAAACGGGAGTCTCGGCATTAGTCGACACTTGGAAAAAAACTCAGCTTGATCAGTTCTCTGATAATCTCCACCGAGTTCTGCATCTTTTTTATGAATCTTCCTATCTCTTTAATCAATTAAGCGAGCTTTTGAATCCACTTGAACCGCTAGCCGTTTGTCTCTGTTATAGAAAAAGAACTCTAAAGCCCTCGCTGGTCTCTGAAAAATTAGAAAAAGACTGGCAATTAATCGCTGAAAAAATTCCCAGTTTTTCACATTATCAAAAGAGCTTTAGAAAGGGCTATGAAGCTTTGAGGCGAGGGGATTGCTACCAGTTCAACCTGACTCAAAGTTATCAGTACCAAGTGCGCAAAGCCCCTGCAGAGCCGTTAAAATGGCTGCAGTCATTTTGGAGTGAGAAAAATGATCGTGGTGCTTTCGCTCACGCTACCTATCTGGCCAGTCTTGATATGATTTTGCTTTCAAATTCTCCTGAATGTCTTTTTCAAGGCAAGAGAAATGGCGATTCTTATAAAATCATCTCTTGCCCAATCAAAGGCACGATCAGAATAGATCCAAAGAATACCGAGAAATCGTTTCGAGAACTTAAAGAGTCGCAAAAAAATTTAGGTGAGCTGAATATGATCACTGATCTTATTCGCAATGATCTCTCACGAATTGATCGCCCGATTGCCAAGGTTGAAAAGTCCCAAGCTTTTCTTAAAGTTCCAGGTCTTTATCATCAGTACTCAAAAATTTCGACGGTGATAAAAAAACAGACGACGCTCTATGAATTGCTGAGTGCACTTTTTCCTGGCGGAAGTATCACTGGGGCTCCTAAAAAAAGAGTGATGGAGTTGCTCAGAGAAATTGAAGATGGGCCTCGGGGTTTTTATTGTGGTTCAACACTTATTGCTTCTGGCAAAATGCTGGCGGCTTCAATCAATATCCGCTCCGGTTATTATTGGCCCAAGACAGGAAAGCTGCGCCTTTTTGCTGGCGGGGGCATTACTTTAAAGAGCCGTGAAAACTCTGAATTTGATGAAATGAATGCCAAATGTGAGAGTATCTTACAGCTGATGAAGCCCAAAACGAGGGCCGTCTCACGGTTTGAAAGACGTAAAACCACTTAAAACCGTTTCAAACAGAAGTTTGGCATGCCGTCCTAACCTCAATAATTTTAGTGGGTTAGTTTTCTAATAAAAACTTACAATTGTACTTTGTAGGGCATCAGTTGATTGACAGTGCAAAATGCTGATCGATATGATTTGCATGACACATTAGTGTCAAACTTGAGCAACGGATGAAAGTTTTGATCTCAAAACTTTATGCTTAAGGGAACCACACAAAGGAGTGTAGGCCATGGCTTTGACCCACTTGGACGAGCAAGTTTTAGGACTTGAGAATTTTTCGGGATTTGATGAAAACGAAAAAGTTTCTTTTAGCTCACTTTCGGAGATGACTGGCTTTCCAGTCGACTTCATTAAGAAAGAGCTTTTGTTAGAAACGGAACCTGTGTCCATGGTAGAACTTCGAAAGTCTGTTCTGCGCTATTTGGAAGTGACGGCCGAATCAATAAATACCTGAACTCGACTGTCAGTAAGACTCCTGAGTTTATTAAAGAAAAGGCCCCAGCAGAAATGCTAGGGCCTTTTTTTTTGCTTATTCTCTTAAAGCACAAGTCATTAAACTATCGAGATTTTTACCAGTAGAATTTTGAAGTGGGCCGAAGTGATTGTACGAACGCCCGCTTAAGAAAAATGGAGTGACACAACGATTTTGTGGCGACTTCATTCCACCTGAAAAATTGTCTGGATGGGTAGAGGTTGTTTTATTTGTATTCACTTGCATGGCAAAGCTCTGCTGAATTTTGTTCACCCCACAGAATGCATTGAATGTTTGAAAGCTACTTCCCATCACTCTAATTAATTCTGCTCTCGGAGCATTAGTTGCAATTTGGCAACTTGGGTTCTGCTCATTCCACTGACGTAAGCACGGGTTGATATTTCCTGAACCAGTTGGAGTGAATTGAAATAAACCGATATTCAGTCGGCTGGCTTCATTTTGTAGTGGATCTTCGTAGAATTTAACTCCAGCGGGTTTGCGATAATTACTTGGAGCGTATTTATTGGCGACATTAAAAGAAGCACTATTGTCTGCCGTCGTTAATGACTCTGTGTACGCCAAGCAAGACATAAATCTGGTCCAGAGTTTATTCATTCCAATTTCTGCTTCTAGATCTCCTGCAAGAATTCCTTTGCGGAAATTATTATAGCGATCAGTGAATTGGTTAAGCTTAGTGATGACTGATTGGGCAGGAACGCGATTAGAGCCAATAGTATGAGTTAAGCTTGCTGATGTCACTCGACACATAGGGAAACCTGAGATGCTAGTTGGTGTGTGAGCAGAGAGCTGTGCTGGAATTCCATAATAGCTTGCGAGATGTGCAAGATGAGCGCGAGTACTTTTTGTATGTTGATTGACGAAGTAAGCAATTCTATCAGCAAATGATTCATGCCCATCAAGGTCGGCATGGCAAAAATCAGATTGATGAGAGCCTACATCTGATCTTTGAGGCATGAGTGAGCGATAGCTTGAATAGTACTGATCAACGGATTGTCCAATAATCGGTGATACATCAAAGAAGACGTCAACTTCACTGCCATTACTTGGTGGAGGAGTTGGTGTCGGCTGTATTGGTGGAGTGACTACAACTGGAGGAGGGGTTGGCGTAGGTGTCGGAGTTGGTGCCGGCGGTTTTGGAGTTGGAGCAGGTTGATTGTTTCCGTTTCCTATTGATCTAAAAAAAGATCCCGCATTGGCGTCAATTGCGAAGCCACTAATGAGGCTAAGGGCGAGTAGAAGAGTCATTTTGTTTTTCATGGGGTCCCCCAGGTGTCAGTTCTTTGTCATCGGTTAGAATTTCCTCTTCGGTCCTATGAAAAAAAAACTGAGAGAGAAAAAGAAAAAAGCTAATGCAGATGCGCCTCTGAACATTTATGCATTTTTTACGAGTGAAAGAGTGAACGAAGGTTTTGGTCGACTAATAAAAAAAGATGAGAAAAATTTTCTTCTTTAAAACAAACCTCTAGATTGAAACTTTAGGTTTTCATAAAAATTTCCGTTACTTGAGATACGAAAGAGATCTTACAAGGATGTTTCTATGGATATCGCCACGGTCATAGGCCTGGTGCTTGCAGTTGGAGCCGTAGCCGGTGCTGTACTTGCAGGAGGGGATGTTGGTGCGTTTATCGATGTGCCTTCTGTTATTGTTGTTATCATCGGCTGTATTGGAACTACATTTATTAAGTGGCCAATGGAAGTTCTGACCAAAGCTGCCAACGTTGGAATGAAAACCATTTTTTTTACACCGGCCGATCCGAAAACAACTATTGATGAAATTGGAAGTCTAGCAGAGACAGCGAGACGAGAATCGGTTTTTGCTCTTGAGAAAGTTCCTATTGAAGATACTTTCTTAAAGAAGGCCATGACTCTTGCCGCCGATAACAGACCGCCTGATGTGATTGCGGCAATTCTTCAATTAGAAATCGATGCAATGGAAGAGCGACATAAGATTGGTGCGGGTGTTTTTGATGGTCTCGCTGCCGATGGTCCTGCCATGGGTATGATCGGGACACTTATTGGTCTTGTGATCATGCTCGGGAATCTTTCAGATCAAGCGGCGATTGGTCCTGCCATGGCGATTGCTCTTCTCACGACTTTTTATGGTGCGATCATCGCCAATATTTTTGCAGGTCCTTTTAAGTCAAAACTAGAATTTAGATCTAAGCAAGAACTCGTGAAAATGAATATCATCGTCGCGGGGACTTTAGGTATTGTTGCTGGTGAAAACCCGAGATTGATTAAAGAAAAACTAAGTGCATTTTTGCCTCCTGCTGATAGGGAAGGCAATAACGAAGATCAGAAAGAAGAGTAATAAGTATGGCCGACGAAGACAAAAGTTCAGAGCAATCAGAACAGCCACCAGTGAAGTGTCCGCCATGTAAACCTGGTTTACCGGGATGGATGGCGACCTTTTCTGACCTTGTGACTCTTCTTCTAACTTTTTTTGTTCTCCTACTTTCATTTGCGAAATCTGAAACGGCAAAATATGAAGCGGCGTTGGGTTCAATCCGAAATGCTTTTGGTGGTAACGTTTTAAAACAAGGTGAAGTGATTCAACCTGGAAAATCTCCAGATGATAATCCCACAATGTTTGATAGCCAAGAACCTGTTAGACCCTTTCCTATCGAGTTTCAAACAACTGAGGGTTTTCTCGATAAGTTAGAAATCAATAGAGAGTCGGAAGAAGACCTAAAAATTATGCGGGACGATCTACTCCGCTATAATTTGGCCGATAATGTGGATGTGTATCAACTACCTGAAGGAATTCAAGTTCGAGTCAAAGATAAGATCTTATTTAAAGAGGGATCCCTTGAACCAGATGTGGTTTCGACGGAAGTCTTCGATCGAATTATCCAACTTCTCTCTAACCGTGACTGGACAATTTTTGTGGAAGGGCATTCGAGTATCGGTGAAACATCGACTGATGGAATGCGAGATGCCTATGATTTATCTGCGGCGAGGGCCAATGCGGTTTCCAGATCACTTATTCGAAGAGGCGTGCGGGCAGAAAAAGTCACGACGGTCTTTTATGGTGACTCGCGGGCGATTGATTCACCTATGCAGAGCTTTACTGATAATCAACGACTGAGTCGCAGAGTTGAGTTCTTAATCAGAAAAACAGATCTAGGTATTCAAGGTCATAGAGTTGAATCGAGATAAGAGATGAAAGCTCAAATCTCGATTCTTGCTGACCAGCTGTTTGCAGATTTCTTGAAAAATGCTCTTCGTCTTTCAAACCAACAGCAGAAAAAATTTTTCCAAGCGACTTCGTATTCGAATAAACGAGGTTTGAGACGAGGTGATGTCATTGAGTTGCCTTTAGATTTTGTGAACACTCAAGACTATTCTCCACTATATACCGGCCCTGAAATTGAGATCTTGCATCAAGACCAAGATTTTTTGGTGATCAATAAGCCTGCTGGGGTGCATGGCCACTCTCTTGTTTATACAGATGGGAATAATTGTTTGAGTTTTTTGCGGCAGCGAGGTTACGGTGATATTTTGGCGATTGATAGTGAACGACGAGAGCGAGGCATGCTCTATCGACTCGATCAAGTGACGAGTGGTGTGCTGGTGTTTGCAAGAACTACCGAGTGTTTTCAAAAATTCAGAAATCAATTTCAAAGTCTTGTGAAAGAGAAAACCTATCTTGCGATTGTTCACGGACAATTTCTTTTAGAGGGGCGACATCAGCTTTTCTATCAAGCAAGTGGCCCCAAGGGCAGTATGATGACAGCAAAGCCAACAGCTCCTGGAGATGTTGGAGAGTTTAGTTTGAAGCGCTTGTCATCTCTTGTGGAAGGGGGGACGTATTCTTTGGTTGAAATTCAATTAAAGGAAGGTCTTCGCCATCAGATTCGTTCAGGACTTGCAAGTCTTGGTCATCCGATAGCAGGGGATGAACTTTATGGTGGAGGGCCAGCAGAGCGGGTCTATCTCCACGCTCATTCCTATGATTTTGACGGTAAAAAGTTTGAAGCACCTATCGATTTATTTTTTAGAAATTTCCTGCACCTGAACGGTTTGCTTTAGGTGTTCTTTGATCAGGTCTAAATTCTCGAGAGTCGCAAACTTCACGATAAATCTTCCTTCAGTCATCGCTCCAATTTCAAGTTTCGGGTGTTTCGTTCGGATGCTGACCATCTCTGTTAGCTCAAGATTGTCTAAGGGAGAACTTTTCGCAATATGGATGATATCGTTAGCGAGGTCGTTGTAGAGCATCACCCTAAGCTGCTCTAAATTGTCCTTCTCAGGCGGCATAAAGTCTTTTTGGATGATGATATTGAGGTTATTGCCTAAACAGCTGGCAGACCATGTGGCAGGGATTCGGCGGTCAAGCTTCACCAGCACGGCCTTGCATGAAGTGGGAGTCAGGCTTTCTTTATAGCCGGTTCCGCCCTCACGAAACTGTGAAGTGAGAAACAGACCCATCAGGATCACCCCAATAATAAACATCGGATTCTTCATCATCCATTTAAAAATCATAGGTTTATTATGGCATTAGCGGAGATAAAAATCACTAAAGGAAAGGAATGTAATAGCCGACAAGAAAGCTACGTTATTTCTGTAAAAGGACGGACTATGATTGAAAAATCACTGATTGCTGACGAGAGTTTTTGGAGAGTTCTTTGTCATTATGAGGCTTTACAAGAACCCTGGGAATTTCAGAAATTCTTAAAGGTCGCAGACGTCAGCAGTGAGAAGTTTTTTGAGATCGCAAGTTTCTTGCAGTCTCTCGGTCAAAAAATAGAAGTTCTAGATCAATATATCCAGCCTCCCGCCCCTCAAAAACTTAAAATTCAACTAGAGATCTCCCTGAGTGAATGGATCGCTGTTCAAGCTCAGCTTCCAGACTGGCAACAAAATGCCGGAAACCCCGCAACGGATCTTTTGGTGAACAAGATTGCTGAAATGCTGACCCATTATGATTTCCCAAAGCTCGCTCCGGTTCTTCATCAAGAACAAGATAAGCAAATGGCGATGGAGAAGCTCGCCGGAAGTCATACGGGATACCTAAAAACTTTAGAAGAGTGCATTCATCGCCACCAAATTCTTGAGATTCAGCTGGAAGCAGGAAGACCTTTTGATGTTTATTTACACAAAATCGTTTATCTCGATGGCGCACTTTGTGTTGTAGGTGAAGATTGCACTGATCGCTGTTTAGTTTATTTTGATACATCAGAGATTATGAAAATCAAAAAAATGTATTCAAGTGACTACAAAGCCAACTTCTCTCAAGTCGAAGTGAATGATTTTATTTTTGCCATTCGAGCGGTTAGCGGGAATGAAGAGCGACTTGTTTTAAAAATTCGCGATCAACAAGGCATTGATTTAGCCCCGGCTTATCATTTTCTCGGTAACCCTTATGTCACTTCAAATCTTGAAGGGGATATGATTTGGGCGGCTTCAGTTGAGATTTCAGAGGGCTTTTTTGAATGGCTCTACTGTCTTCGCTCAAAAATCGAAATTTTAGATCCAACGGAAGTGAAAGAGAATTTCGAAGCTTTTTGTCACCAAAAAAGTCTCAATGCGCGAGGAAGTAAAGCCTCTTAAGCCTTAGGTCGTGGTGGCCATTTTATAACTGCCAAGAACTTTGAAGACGAGTGTTCTTTCTTCCAAAACTTTTAGAAGATGTTGAATTTTAGGGTTCATTTCTTCCCCTTCAAAATCGACATAAAAAATATAACGAAATGGATTGTGTGGATCGGGTCTCGATTCAAGCCTTGTTAAATTGATTTCTGAGTCTGCGAAGATTTTCAAAACTTCTAAAAGCGCCCCGGGATGATGCTTAAGCGCCAGAGCCACTGAGATTTTATCTGCCCCATTGATTGGGTGGGAGATTTTTCCTTTAATACCAACCCAAAAACGAGTGTAATTATTCTGCACCTTTTGTATCTCTTGGCTTAAAATGCTTAGGCCATAGAGTTCTGCACAGATCTTAGAGGCAATCGCTCCTTCGCCAGCGTTTTTCTCTTCGGCGACTCGTGCCGCAGCTCCGGCAGTATCAAAATCTGGAGCCGCTCTGAGTTTATGACGATCTAAAAAATCCCGGCACTGGGCCAAGGCAATCGGGTGTGAGGCCACTTTTGATAAATCTTCAAGCTTGGTGCCAGGATTTGCGAGCAGGCAGTGTTCAATACGAAGGATATGCTCAGCAACGACTGTGGCGCTTGATTGATAGAACAGGTCTTGGTTTAAGGTGACGTTTCCTACAATGCTATTTTCAATAGGTAAGATGGCGTAGTTAATCTGATTGTTTTCGAGCGCTTCAAAGACCTGTTCACTGGTCTCAAAGCCTTGGGCTTGATGATTTGCTCCAAAGTATTGGCGAAGGGCCTCATGACTATAGGAGCCCGGTGAACCTTGATAGCCGATCTTCACGAGTCTTTCAACTTTTGAAGCACGACTTCAAGGGAATTGATAAAACGATTTTTCGTCTCTTCCGCCTGCGGGTTCAAACGATTCATATCCACAAAAAGCTGCCAGCTATCGTTTTCTACTACTTCAAGAATTTTCAAAAGTCGGCGATAACCTTTGGTATCAATCTCAAGTGGAGTCGCTTTAAACTCCATCAAAGTTCTGCCGATCAAATGAGTGATTAAAAGAGACGAGCTGATTTGGCGGTCGTGCTCTTTAGGTGTTACCTCAATTGTTTTGAGACCGTGGGTTTCTAAATAAGCTTTGATATTCTGATAAAGATCTGGAGCGACTCTGACGGGACATAAAACAATTTTTGAACCGAATAGAGTTTTAGCGGCACTATCAGGTCCAAACATTGGATGGGTTCCTAGAAGTTGAACTGTGCTTGGGAGAATACTCGTCATTAAATTAAGAGGTGTCTCTTTCACTGAACAGACGTCGATAAAGAGACTGTCGGGCAAGAGCAGGTCTTTAATTTCATGCAAGAGATTTTCAAGAGCCGAAATCGGGACGGCCGCAATTACGATCTTGCACTGACAGACTTCTGCTAATGAGGCTTGGCGTTTCGGTGAAGCCTGACTTGGTTCTTTTTCATAAATGATGAGGTCTGAGTCTTGACCGAGGTAGTGCTCAATCAATTTCCCAAGGCGTCCTCGACCGATAAGACCAATTTTCAAAGGAGCGCCTTTTCGATGCGATCAAAGGCCTCACGAAGTTCATCAAGATTCGTGGCAAAGGAAATTCTTAAATAGGGATCTAATCCAAAGAAGCTACCTGGCAAAAGGGCGACCTTGGCTTCTTCAAGCAGGTAAAGGGCCATCTCGTCTGAGGTTTTAAATCTCTTTTCAAGATAATTGCTGACGTTCGGAAATAAGAAAAAGGCACCTTGAGGTTTTTCAACTTGGAAAATTTTAATGGCCCGTTCATAAGCGTAGTCTCTGCGTTTTTGATAAACTTGGCGGTAGTCTTCAAGCAGTTCGAGTGGAAGTTCAAGCGCCTTGAGGGCTCCGTACTGAGCAAAGGTGCAATTGTTCCCGGTCAGGTGACTTTGAAGCTTGTACATGGCGTGGATATATTTCTTGGGGCCCACCACATAACCGATACGAAATCCCGTCATACAATAGGATTTTGAAAAGGATTGTACCGTTAAAGTACGATCAAAGAGTTCGGGGCTCAGACTTGCGGGTGAAATATGTTTAGTGTCGAAAGTTAAAACTTCATAGGCTTCATCTGAAATTAAGAGAAGATCGTTCTTAATCACAAACGCGCCGAGTTCTTCCATGAGTTTTTGAGGGATCATGAGTCCAGTTGGATTATTGGGAGAGTTGATAATGATAGCGCGAGTTTTTGGAGTGACAGCTTTTTGTAGCGCTTCGATATTTGGCAGTAGATTTTCACTCGTCACAAAAACGGGAACACCACCCGCAAGTCTTATCGCCTCTGGAATTGTGACCCAATAAGGAGCAGGGACGAGAACCTCATCACCTGGATTGATTAGCGCTTGAAAAAGACTATAAAGCGTTTGTTTCGAGCCATTGGAAACCAAAATATTTTCAACACCAACTTCGATTTGGTGATCTCTTTTCATTTTAGTGGCGATCGCTTGTCTGAGTGGAATGATCCCGTGAACGAGAGAGTATTTTGTTTCATGGCGATCGAGGGCGTCCTTAGTGGCTTGTAAAATATCTGGGTGAGGAGGGAAGTCCGGCTCACCAATGGAAAGAGAAATGATCTTGTGACCTTGGGTTCTGAGTTCCGTGACTTTTTGGGCGAGAGCGATGCTTCCTGATTCTTGGATTTGATTGATTCTATCGGCAATCATTTATGGTCTTCCTTTTTGGCATTGGCCATCAAACTTGTTTGAGTTTTTACCGATTCACCGTGGATGATTTGGTAAATTTCCTCGACATAGGAAGATTCTAAACCTTGAGCTAGGCCCTGGGCCATTCTTTCTTTTAACATTTGATCCATTCGAGATAATTGAAAAGCCGTGACTTTATTGCGAATCTTAGCGTCCGCAATTTTTCGAACGACAGACATTCGCTGACTCAGAGACTCGATAATCTCGCGGTCAACGCGGTCGATTTTGGCGCGCAGTTCTTCTAGTTCTTGGTCAAAGCTTCTATCGTGTGAGAACTCGGTTCTGAGTTCAAGAGAGCGGATGATGGTTTCGAGTTGATCCGGTGTTACTTGTTGAGCGGCATCAGACCAAGCGTCGTTAGGGGAAAAATGGGTTTCAATCATGAGGCCGTCCATATCGACATCCATCGCCTTTTGGGAAACGCGACCAACGAGCTCGCGGTTGCCGGTAATATGGCTTGGATCACAAATCAAAGGAAGCTCTGGAAATTTTTGCTTGAGTGCTAAGGGAATCGCCCAGTGAGGGGGATTGCGATATTTACTTTCAACACCAGTTGAGAATCCGCGGTGGATGGCGACGAGTTTTTCAATGCCTGCTTGTGAGAATCTTTCAAGGGCTCCGATCCACAAACTTAAATCGAGGTTGATCGGATTTTTCACCATGACAGGAATATTTGTGCCTTTTAAGGCGTCGGCGATTTCTTGGACGGCAAAGGGACTGACAGTTGTGCGCGCACCAATCCACAGGATATCAATGCCATTTTTGAGTGCGAGTTCTGTGTGTTTCGCATTGGCGACTTCACAAGAAGTGAGAAGGCCTGTTTCTTTTTTAACGTTTGCAAGCCAAGGAAGAGCTTGCTCTCCTAGGCCTTCAAAAGAATTTGGACGGGTTCGAGGTTTCCAGATTCCTGCGCGAAAAATTTTAATATCTGGAATTTGGACTAAGCGTTTTGCAAGCCCGATAACTTGATCCTCTGATTCAGCACTGCAGGGACCGGCCATGACGATGGGTCTTTTAGAGTGAGAGAGCCATTTTTGGATAGGAATGATTTTCATAAAACTGCCTTGCCGCTTAAGTATTTGCCACTTATAAAGCAAACGGAGTGCCTACTCGGTTGTAGGTATTCTCATAGCTTAGAGGTTATCATATGACAAAAAATCCGCTGATGAGCAATCTTTAGACAGCAAACCTCTCTTACTGAACCTTGTCCAAGATTGGAAGAAATTCAAGGAGTTCCTGAGGACTTAGATTGTCAGCTTGATTCGTGTTGTTTTCATATTTCTCATAAAGGTTTTTGTAGAAAAGGGAATCATGTTTTACGGCCAAGTTAAACGTGTAATTTGAAGGTGCACCACCAACCGGACGTTTTGATGGGATTTGGGCATAAAAAATATAATCCATTCTTGTAATACCGAGCTCCTCCATAACTTTTTTATTTGTCAGTGAATCTATATAGCTATGGAAGGCAGGGCGTGGCTGGAAATCCTCTTTATCGCCATTTGCGGTTGTTGCGAGGGCCTCGCCTGCTTCTCCAAAGATTCGAGCAGCTCTAAGCGGGAAAGCCAGATGATTAAGATCGAACACACGCTGGGCCAGGGTTCTTTTGTGATTCCCTACAATTCCGGCAAGGCTTAATCCCTTCGCTGTTTCAGTCGTACAGTTAAATTCCAAGGTGATATCAAGTTCTTGAGTTCTGAATTCAATATGTGAGGGCTCTAAATAATCGCGGAATTTTTTGAGTTTTTCTTTGTCGATTCCATACGCGATGAAAGTGTATGTTGGGCGATAATTGTTTTGGCCTTGAACAAGGTTTGAAAAATAATTTGTTAAACTTGTGTTGCCGGAAAGAATATCTTTGCCGTTAACAACATAGGCATTTGAAACCTCAGCTCGCAGTGATAAATCATCCATCACTTCTCCGAGACCTGCCACAAAGTGCCCGTTGACTGAACCAAAGGTATCCCCTTGTCTTCCTGAAAGAGTCACGAGAAAAACAGAGTCGCCAGCTTTAACACTATGACCTTTTTTCTGGTAAATTGTTTTACGAAAAGTGTTTTGAGATTTTGAGATTTCATTTTGATAGACAGTTTTTTCAATGAATTTATGCGGATCTTGATTGATGAGTGAGTCGTATTTTCCATTTGAGGCCGAAGCGGCACTAAAGAGTCCGCTGGGTGTTAAGGCTTGCATGATAAAGAGATTGCCCTCGATTTCGCCTTCAACGATGACCTTCTTTCCTATAAATGATTTCTTTGAAATTTCATCAAACTCATAACCATGTTGTATTTTTGTGTATCCGAACTCGACAATTTGATTACCAATGAAATATTGATCTAGACCCTCATTATAACGGAGGATACCTTCGAGCTTTTGCGCGCCAGGAATATTTGTTGGAGTTTGCTCTAGGACAAATTTTTTACCTTTCACTTTCCCTTTAAACTCATAGCTATAGGGCTTTTCATTGGATTGATTGACAAATGTGGGGTTGGCAAGTGATGGGAGGCTGCTTTTAATTTTTTCGGTGGCCTCAATATCAAAAACACCCTTTGGCCCTCGAACTTGAAAATTCCCTGAGCCATTATCAACTAAATAGCCTGTTATATAGTCAGCTGAGAAAACATTGAGAGAAAAAATCAATGCCGTTGCCGCAAAAGTCATGAGCTTCATAAATTTTCCTTACGAGAGTTTGATCGACCCTGTTGATTCTAGTGGCTGGACATTATTTCGGTGAACACCTTAGAAGAATTACTAACCCTGTTTAAAAATGAGACAGTTTTTTCAATTCAACAGCTGTTGAGCCAAACAGTGGCAATCTCTGATGGCGCTGGGGGGGCTATCTCGATTTATTATAAGTAATAAAATTGGCTACTTATAAAAGTACTCTCTATCTAAGACATTATTGACGATAATGATTATTGGGTTCACAGGGGAGACAAATTGGCAAAGTTGAAAACACTCTCATTTATACTTTCTTTCTTTTTTCTTTTGAGTAGTTGTACTGAGATTAAAATTGCGGGAATTGATATTGAAGAGCTGAGAAGAACTGCCGGTGCGACAGGGGATTCAAGCTCAGATTCAAGAGGGGATTTCGAGTCCATTTTTGATGCCACTATTCCCTTTACTTCAGGCGGACCAGCAGCGGCTACACATAATTATACATGCGGTATTACTAAAACAAAGAATGTCTTGTGTTGGGGAGCAAATCATTTGGGTCAGCTTGGGGACGGCACTTATAATGATTCTCTCGATCCAGTAACAGTGCTTGGTGGGGAGCAGGGAGGCGATGAACTTGAAAATATTATCGCCATTGCTGCAGGACACTCTCATACTTGTGCAGTCGAAAGCAATGGTGCGGTCTATTGTTGGGGCACAAATAATACGACTAATGGAGTGCTCGGAATTGGAAGCACGGTTTTAACTGATAGTACAACTCCCGTTCGAGTTCTCAAAGGCGAACAGAATTCAAGTTCAGATTATCTCGAAGGCGCGAAAGATATCGGTGCAGGTTTTCACCACACTTGTATTCACACCGTTTCTAATACGATTTACTGCTGGGGAACGGGCAATGTTGGCCGCTTAGGTGATGGAGGTAATACTGTCCGTTCGACACCTGTGCAAGTTGTGGGAGGAGAGCAAGGTGGTCCGTTTTTTGAAAATACAAGACAGATTAGTGTTGGATTTAGAGAGGTCTGTGCGGTGAGCGAAGATGATGAGCTTTATTGTTGGGGAGATCGCAACTCATCCGGCTCAAGTGTGGCCGGCACCGTCGTCTCTCCTCGCCGAACAGAATCAGGAGAGCAAGGCGGTCACGCTTATTTAGAAAACGTAAAGATGGTAGCGACTAATTGGAATGAGACCTGTGCACTTATTCATGATGGCTCGGTTTATTGCTGGGGGCAAACGAGCACAAATAATATGGGGCATGATCAAAATGCTGGCTTAGTTCATACACTTCCCATGAAAGTTTTAGCAGGTGAACAAACAACCGGTAGTGTTGGGGGATATCTTGGCGATATAAAATTCATCACGGCCGGGATTAGAAATCGCTGTGCAATAACAAATCAAAATGAAGCTCTTTGTTGGGGCCAAGTGTTCAGTGCTCATCCCACTTATGTCTTGGCCGGAGATCAAGGAAGTGGCCGGTTTAAAAATATTTTATCTATCAAGTATAGTGCATTGAATATCTGCGCCTTCGATACAAATCATAAACCTTATTGCTGGCTCTATAATGGACAAGGGCAGTTAGGTCTTGGCATTGCCGATGGCGGCTATATGCAGCCAAAATTTTTGGAATTATAAAATTGGGCTGCTAAAGAATTATGTGTATAATTCAAAATGATGAAAGAAAGAAAAAAAACTTGGGAACAGAAAGTCAAAATTGTGAATGATAGTTTTCTTAGAGCTAAGAAAACACCTAATTTCACCAAACTTTTTTATCAAAACCTGTTTTTTCTCAAACCCAAAATTAAAGATTATTTTGTTAACACTGACTGGCCTCACCAAGAGAAAGCATTATTTGCGGGTCTTGATTTTCTCCTGAAATTTCTTGATCAAAAAGATAAAAACGCTCGTCAGCAGGTGCTGAGGCTCGCGGTTTCTCATTCAATTCACGGTTTAAAAATTCATCCTCATGATTATTATTACTGGATTGAAGCTTTGATTCTCACCTGTGATGAATGCGATCATTTATGGGAAAAAAACTTCGCCTTCTACTGGCGAGAGTGCATTAGTTTTCCCATAACCTTTATGATCTCACAGTATTTTCTTAAAACTGACGACTAAACTCGTTCGTCTCAATAATCAAGCGCTCCGTAATTCCAGCCTCGGCAAGAGAGTGCCCTGATTCTCCGATAATATAAAGCTTTGCTTCGGGCCAGGCTTGATGAAGTTCCCAAGCATTTTCTACTGGGCAAACGACATCGTAGCGGCCGTGAACAATGACGGCCGGAATCTTTCGAATCTTTGGGAGGTTTCGAAGCAGTTGGTCTTCGTGCTCAAAGAAGCCGTGGTTGATGAAATAATGGCATTCAATTCGAGCGAAGGCATCGGCGAATTCGTCTCCTCCAAATTTCTCTTCGGCTTTAGGATCAGGAATCAATCGGCTTGTTACGCCTTCCCAAATGGACCATCTTTTGGCAGCCGCTTTTCGAATTTCAAGATCGGGGCTGGTGAGCCTTTTATAATAAGCTTGCATCAAATCGTGTCTTTCAATTTCAGGAATATGATCGCGGTACAAAGAAAAAGCGTCTGGGAAAATCTTGCTCGCCCCTTCTTGGTAAAACCAAATCAGCTCTTTTCGCCTCAGCATAAAAATTCCGCGCAGGAAAAGTTTCAAGCACTGTTCGGGGTGAGTTTGAGCGTAGGCGAGCGCTAGTGTTGATCCCCAACTTCCACCGAAAACCGCCCATTTTTCAATTTTTAGCTCCATGCGAATTCTTTCAATATCAGCGACCAAGTCCCAAGTGGTGTTCTCTCTCAATTCAGAAAAAGGACGACTTCGCCCGCAGCCTCTTTGATCAAAGAGGACAATGCGGTATTTCTCTGGATTGAAATAACGACGATGATCATCTTGGCATCCCCCCCCCGGGCCGCCGTGCAGAAAAACCACAGGGATCCCTTGAGGATTTCCACATTCTTCAACATAGACTTCATGAAGATCAGAAACTTTGAGATAAAAGCTGTGGTTCGGGGAAACTTCGGGGTAGAGTAAGGACATAGGGAGCTCCTAAAAATGGAAAAAAAGTGGATCTCTGGATTTATACTCCAATCTCGCAGCTTCGATCAAGACGGACGCCATTATTTAAGTTTTTCAGGCGTGGGAGAAAAGGGCCCTTTTGAACTTTTGTTCACTAAAGAGCGTCCTCTTTATTTCATTGAAACTGCAGCTGCTAAAAAACATGAAGCCATGCTCAAGGGCTTGGCCACTGTCAAAGATCTGCCCTTAAAAACCCTTCAGTTCCAGCCAGTCTCAGTGCTCTATTTCCCAACTCAGCGGGCCCTTTATGATTCCCTCGACGTTTTAAATAAACTTGGCGTTAGAGTCTATGAATCAGATGTTAAATCCCAAGATCGCTTTTTGATGGAGAGATTCATCAACGCTGAGATTCTCTACACAGAAGGTGCCAAAGATCGCGAAGACCCAGAAATAAAACCCGGTCGCTACCGGCCAGATTTCGTCATTTGCTCTCTTGATATTGAGACAGGACAAAAAGGAGAACTCTACAGCATTGGCCTTGTCACTCGAAAGGGCGCAAGACAAGAAAGCTGGGTCTTGATGGTGGATGAAACGGGCGAGTACAAAAATGAAGTGTCCGAACACTACCAATTAATGTTTTTTCCAAGTGAACAAAGCCTGATGCAATCCTTTCTCTCCATTTGGAAACAAATCAATCCAGATCTTATTTTAGGCTGGCACGTGATTGGATTTGATTTTAAGTTCTTAAAGAAAGTGGCCGAGCGCCACCGCGTAAAACTTTCTCTTGGAAGAAATCAAGAAGAGATGCATCTTTATGAATCAAAACCAGGGAAGTGGGGTGGGCAAATTGCAGGGCGAGTGATCCTCGATGGTCCCCCAACCCTTCGTGGTTGTTTCTATAAATTTTCAAATTTTAAACTCGATACAGTGGCCCGTGAGCTGCTTGGAATCGGCAAGGATATAAGTGCAGAGACTTCAAAAGGAAAGGTCGAAGAAATTGAGCGGCGCTTTCGCTCTGATAAGAAGGCTTTGGCTTATTATAATTTTTTAGATTGCGAGCTAGTTCTTAAAATTTTTGATCATCTTCAGTTAATAGATTTGATGGTTAAAAGAAGCACGATCTCAGGGCTTATGATTGAGAACACGGGAGTCTCGACTCTCGCTTTTGATCATTGCTATCTGCCGAAACTCCACCGAGAAGGTTTGATCGCACCGAGCCGCATGGACCGCGAATTCACCGAATCCAGTGGGGGAGGCTATGTCATGGAACCCCTGCTTGGCATGCATGAGCATGTGGCGGTCTTTGATTTTAAAAGTCTCTACCCCTCAGTCATTCGAACGTTTAATATCGATCCACTCTCAAGAGCGATGGCCGAAAAGACGGAGAACAAAGCAGAAAAAGTCATGACTCCCGAAGGATATGAATTCAGTCGCACACATTCCTTACTTCCCAAAATGATTGAAGAGCTTTTGCAATTAAGAGAAAAGGCGAAACTTGAAAAAGACCAAGCTCTCTCTCAGTCTATTAAAATTTTGATGAACAGCTTTTACGGTGTCATGGGCTCACCACATTGTCGTTTCTATCACGCCGATCTTCCGCAAGGGATTACTACGACAGGGCAGTGGATTTTAAAAACGGCAATTAGCTATTTTGAGAGAGCTGGCTATCAGGTGATTTACGGCGATACCGATTCCGTCTTTGTGAGATTGAAAAATGAAGACTATGGCAATTATCACAAACGTTCAGCAGAGCTTGCAAAAGAATTCAATAGTTTTTTGACTGGAGAAATTCGAAAAAAATTCTCGCTGACTTCGCACCTCGAGTTGCAATTTGAAAAACTTTTCCGAAAGATCTATATGCCGCCTATGCGCGGTGGTTTAGGCGCCGCTAAGAAACGTTATGTCGGGCTTATTGTCGAGCAAGGAGTTGAAAAGCTGACCTTTTCTGGTATGGAGTTTGTTCGTACTGACTGGACCATATTCGCTAAAAACCTTCAGTATAAACTGTATGATTTTTTATTCAAAGACCTGTCTCTTAAGGATTTAATCAAGGAAACTCTTGAGCGCCTAAAGCAAGGCCAATTTGACGATGAACTCATTTATAGTAAAAAGCTCAGTAAGCCTGCAAGGGATTATACCAAGCAGATTCCAGTGCATATTAGAGCTGTTTTAGCTCTGCCAGTTGAAGAGCAAAATGAA
The DNA here is from genome assembly GCA_002435795.1 of Bacteriovoracaceae bacterium UBA6166. Lineage (GTDB taxonomy): Bacteria > Bdellovibrionota > Bacteriovoracia > Bacteriovoracales > Bacteriovoracaceae > UBA6166. The sequence goes on from DIUE01000070.1 coordinate 100,752, forward strand.
ATAAGGGAAATCGAGTACTATATGACTTTGCGTGGACCCATTCCAGCAAGCCTTGAGCCCAAGGACCTCGATTATGCTCATTATATTGAAAAGCAGCTCAAGCCGATTGCTGCTGATTTGTTAAACCTGCAAGGAGTGCGAATTGAGGAAATCCTTGAAGGAGATCAACTGTCGCTCTTTTAGTTGTTTTTCTAGTCGCTTTTCTAAATGAGAAAAAGGCCCTATATTAAAACATGCTTAAATCACTGATTGATCCCTTTTATAAAGCCATTCTTCTTTTTCACGCGAGAAGAGGCACGACTTTAGCGGCTGCCTCCTCATTCTATGTGATTATGACGATTGTTCCTTTGACTCTTCTGCTGATTCGATTGGTTGGATTTGTGATTGGGGATTTAAGTCGTGGTTCTGATGAGATTTTTGTTTCTATCGAACGGTTCATGCCCAATGTTTCAGCGGAGCTTTTTGAACAAATCAAAACTATGATTTCAGGGCCACTTTTTGGTGGCGCTAAAGTGACTGTTGTGAATCTTGTGATCCTTTTCTTTTCTTCACTCTCATTTTTTAATTCTATTTGGAACGGGCTTTACCTGATTACCAATGACCGAAGTTATTTATCATTTTGGAAAAATCTCAAAGGGGTGGTGATCATCGGAATGACCATTGGTCTTTTTTCACTTTCGTTGAGTCTGCCCAGAATTCTGATTTTCAGTGTGGGACTGGTGCAAAATAATTTTGTGGTGAATTTCATTTGGGACCTTTTTCCACCGCTGCGCCCGTTGCTTGATTATCTACGCCATTACGATATAGGGGCACTCACTTTTTTAAGCTCTCCAATCGTGATGATTTTCTTTTTTGTTATTTATTTTGCCCTTCTTTACCGCTGGTTTTTCTCTTGGCGCTTGCCTTATTTGAACTCTTTTATTGCTGCTAGTACTTTTGTCCTCGCCCTCTTTGCCGGAAAAAACTTTTTTTGGATCTATTTTTTCTATGTCCGAGATAACCTAGTTAAAAACTATGGCGACTTCTATACCGTTATTGTGGGTTTGATGTGGGTCTACTTGGTTCTCTGTTTCTTCTATTTTGGTGCTTGCTTGTGCCATGTGCTCAGAGATAAGCCCATTTTCTTCTACTTGAGATTGTTTTTGAGAACTTTGCGAAAAAAGAATCAGGCTTGAGTAGTCTTGGAAAACTAGCTAAACTAACCAGACTTTCCACTCTTTACGGGAGTTCTCATGATTCGTTTTTTACTAAATCTTTACACGATCCTACTCGTGATAGACGTTGTTTTGAGTTATCTTCCGCAGTTTCGTCACCTTCCGGCAGTCATCTATATTAGAAAAGCAGCAGACTTCACTTGTCGTCCCATAAGACGATTACTTCCTCCGGATCTTCCTTTTGATTTTTCTCCGCTGATCGTGATGTTTGGAATCCAGTTGGTGAAAGCTCTTTGGTAAATTGAACTTCAGAAGAAACTTGTGTCCTGAGTCAGTTTCTCCTATGATTAGAGATATCAATTCCTAAAGGACTCTAGGTATGGATCTCGATCAATTAGCGATAGAAACATTTACTCTAAAATCTCCTTATGCTGGCATGAATCCATTCAATATGAATCAGAGTGCTGAACATGGGCGAGATGATTTCTGGCGAGTTGATGAAGTGATCGAACAAGATGTTGAAGGCCCTTTGAAGTTTGCAGGCCTCGATGAATCCGAAGATTTGCTCAATGATTACCCTGAAGATAGTTTCGCCGATGAGGCGGAGTCTATCCGTTCATGGCTCTACCCAGAGGGACCCGGGCTCCTTTTTAGAGTCGACCGCTTGGGACCAACTTTTTGCTTGCGGGGGATGATCTCAAAAAATCTTAAGGCAGACTTTGAACGTTTGGGCAAAGAAACAGAAATTTTAACTGAAGTATTCAGACTTGATCCTGCTCATCAGAAATCAGACTCTATTGATCAGGTTTTGTTTTATGAAACTCAGTCCATAGAACTGGCCGAAGTGATTTACGATCAGCTTTTCAATCGTCGTTTGCCAGTAGAAGAGGATCTTCTTTGCAATCTCTCCGATCCAGGTTTTAGCTGGTGGTTCAAGAAGGTTGATCAAACATTCAAAATCTATTTTCGCTCCCATGGAGTTACGCGAGTCGAAGACTGCGTGCGTTTGGGACCAATTGGCGACCGCAAGATTGCCGTTATGAGATTAAGTCAATTGCAACCGCTCTTACTGAATTGCCCAGGAGTAAAGAGTTTTGAGCTGACAGATAAAAAAGCGCAGTTTTCTTTTGAAGGCCAGTCAGAAGCGGAGCTTTCGCAGATGAATGAGATTTTGGATTTGTTCTTAAAGGGCCGCACACCAACAAATTTGATTCATGAAAGCGAAAAGAATCATCAGAAAACTTTGAGCTATTATCTGAGTGAAGTTGCCGCTCTTAGAAGTTTTTGGCTTGAGGTAGAGGCACAGATTTCCTCTTAATTTTTATCTCTTGATTCAATGTCATTTTTTTGTCAAAATAAAAGACTAAGCACTTAAAAACAGGATGTTTTTTTGGAATT
>DIUE01000006.1 GCA_002435795.1 Bacteriovoracaceae bacterium UBA6166
CAGTAACGCCACCTCCACCATCGGACAACATAAATTAACCTCCTCACGGAGGCTTTTTTATTTCTACAATTTTAACAACTTAGACTTCAGAAACCTTGAGCATCTAAAATGAGATTCCCAGCTTCGTCTCTCGCCGGAATATCTGGGGAACCTTGAGCTGCTTTATCGATAATTTTAAGATCTCTAATTTCGGCTTGAGTTACCCATAGTGCGTCCGATAATTTTTTTGTAAGGCAGTCCTCCTGAGATCTAGCTCCATCACGAAGCGAACGATAGAAAGTATCCTTGCAAATTCCACAGTAAGCGACAGCAGTCTCAATATATGCTCCTTGCGAAAAAGTTCGCAAATCTTTTGAATTATATCTTCATCTAGCTTGGAAAAAGATCCTTTCGGGTATCATCTGACCATTTATTACTCCTACCTCTTCTTTGATCTTAATATTTCCTTTCACAAAGGTGAAGGCTATTTGTTGATTGTGTGGAGCGTCGTCTGGCCTTATGTACTGAAGATTGTTATGCTTTTTATCTATTAAGAGAGAGTTGAGAAATGTCATCAATAATTGAAAATGAAGGCTCTGAGTCTAATGTGCATATCCCTGAATTGAAGCCTGGGTTACGTCCTGGAGAGGTTCCACGATTTAGTGAATTGGGTGAGTATCTATTCCAAGATTTATGCAGGGATATTTATTATGAGGAAGAAGGAGTCAATGATTGTGAGGTATTTGGAAAACGTGGGCAAGCTCAGTATGGTGCCGATCTAGTCGCTAATATTAAAGACTACGAATCTTCAGATATTATTCAATGTAAAGCTTATGCAGAAGTCAAAAAAGGTGACATAAAAAAAGCTTGTGAAAAATTTCTAAATGATTTTTCAAAATGGGAAAAGTACAAAGTCAGACGTTTCATTTTAATTTTTGGCTGTACATGTGATAATACTCAGCATTTTGATGAAATAAAGGATCAAATACCAAGATTTAAAGCTCATTCGATCAATTTTGAAGTTTGGAGTTCTCCCAAGCTGTTAGCAAAACTCTCCAAACATCCTGAAATTGTAGGAAGATATTTTCGGCCATCTGAATATTGGAAAGATTATATTTGCGGTAATTCACATAAGGCTGTTTCGCCATCAATCGAAACGATAACAAATTCTACAAGTGTCTTGATCAGTAATGTTCTCATGAATCAAGTTGAAGCAGTAACAAAATCTCTTTCTGATGCGACTGGGAAAAGCTTAGATATTTATATCTCTCGTTGGAAAGAAGGACGATTGAATGAAACTCTTGAGTGGTTAAAAGAAATTAAGGAGCGAGACTGGACTCTTTTAAATAACGACTTGAAAGCGAAAATTTTGAGACTTGAAGCAAGTGTCTGCCTAGATATGTCAAAACCATTAAGTGAGGTAGAGGCAATTGCTGAAGAAGCCAGGAAGATTTGTCCAGAAGCGAATGATTCAAGGTTGAGAGCATTAATTTTTTATCATAAAAAGAAGATTGATGATGCAATCATCACACTTCAGGGACAAGAAGGAATTAACAATGCAAATATGCTTGCAGCTTTTTTGTTACAAAAAGGTGAAATAGAAAAAGCTTTGGGTTTACTTTTTTCTTCAGAATTAGAAAAACTTCATAATACAGAATCATTCCGATTATTATCTATAGCCTATTTAATTCAGGGGAAAATAGAGTTTGCTGAAAGCTATATACAAAAAGCTCTCAAGTTATCACCAAATTGGAGTGGAATAAAGTTCGTTTACGCTTGTGTTGAGTATTACAAGGCAATTGCTCCATCGATGCTTCCTGATAAATTTATTGGCTGGCCCGAAGCAGTTGATATGCTGATGGTTAAAGGCGATCTTCAAAGTGTTCAGGCTTTAAAAAATGCTCATAGAATATTTAATGAATTACTAGAAAGCGAAGAAGATATATCCAGAAAAGATTGTTATCAACTGTGGTGTGGAGCATGTTTACTTAATATAGCTGATGATTTGGAAGTAGGAACAAAACTAATATCATTACTTGTAAACAAAGAAGTTGCAGGATTTTTTGCTGTCTCTTGGATTTTAACAAGAAACTTACCGGTCAATATTGAGGATTGCATTCAATCTATTCTTTTAGATGATCTTAAAGACCCCTCTCAAGTAATCAGTGTAGTTATGCTTTACTTACAGGCGGAAAACCCAAGAAAAGCGATAGCATTGTTAAATGAAAAAAAGGTGCTCTTTGAATTTGAAGGATTAATTGAAAATTGGCATTTTTGGCTTTCGCAAAGTTACATAAATGCGAATGAATCCGAATTGGCTTTGAGCTTGATTGAAACAGAAAAAGACTTCAAGTTTGAAGTCGTGAGGTTATTGGCATACAAGAAAATTGACAGGGAATCTAAAGGAAAAAGTCAGAAGGCGCTAACTTTTGTGAGGAAGTGCTACCGAAAATCAAAAGCACCTTATTGGCTTTTAGAGTTAAGCTCACTCCTGTTTCTGCATAAAAAATGGAGAGAGCTTTCTGAAATTGCTGAAGCTCTCGTGGAGAGTTTGCAAACAGTCCAAGCTCTTCAAACTTCATTAATTGCCTTGTTTAATAATAGGGAATATCGAAAATGTATCGAAGTCCTAGAAAGATTCTCTCATATTCTCATAGAGGATAAACTGCCTTCTAAAATAAGAGAAATTAAAGTATTTTCTCTTAAACAAATAGGGAGATTTCCTGTTGCGATTAAGGAAGCGGAGCTTTTAGTCAGGGAAGAACCCTCTACAAGAAATATTCTAAATATCTTTCAACTGTATTTTGAGAAAGGAGATGCTGTTCGTTTACGTCTTTACGGCGAAGAGTTATCTAAAAAAACAGATTTAAAAGATTCTGAGAAGTTACTACTATCACTAAACTTGCTTACCCACGATAAGGAATTGTCGAGAAAGTTTTTCCTGTCTATTAATCTGAAAAGAATTTCTGATCAGGAAGTAACTACTGCCATGACACTCTCCTATAAACTTGGAATTGAAGAGACAAATGAGCTTATTCAGAGACTGGGGCATCTGGCGAAAAAAGGTAAGTCAGGGCTCAGGTTAATCAATTTAAAGGATTTGCAGAAGTATCTTAAGCAATCATCTGAAAAGGCCGAAAGACTTAACAACATGTACTGCAGGGGGGTGCTTCCTATTCATATGGTCGCTCCAAGTTTGAACTTTTCAATGGCAGACATTTATCATTCAGGTGCGACTTTTAATAAAGTAATGGAGAGTTCGAGAAACTGGAGGCCTCTACTATATTTTCATGGAGGGCGAAATTATGAAGCTCCAGCAAAGAAATTAAATGAAACGTCTGTAGTGCTAGATATTTCCTCTTTTTTAAATGCAGAACATTTTAACTTCTTGGACGAGTTGGAATTAGCTTTTGAAAAATTATTAATTCCACAGGCATTACCACTAATGCTTTCCCATATAAAAGATAGCTATATACCTAATCAAATGACCAGGGTTAGTGCTATTGAAACAGTAATCGATTTATATCAGAACAAAAGTATACGACTGGCTGATGAGTTTACATCGGAAGATCCTGATGTTGATAGTTTTGGTTTGAGTCTTTCTCAGTCTTTAAAATGGTCTGAAGCAAACAATGGTCTTATTGTTGAGTTTTATCCGCCATCTCTTGGCCTTGATAAAAAAATTAAAAAAGATGCACTTAGGACGATAGAATCTAATCTTATCGATTTTTATTCGCTTGCAGAGTTTTTATTAGTGAAGGCATTGATCTCTCAAAAAGAATTTGACACTGCAATTTCTAAACTACCTTTGAAAGAATTTTCAGACAGAGAGAACATTATACTTAAGCAAGGACAGCGTCTAATACTACCAGGTACGATCCCTGAAGTCCTAGCAACTGCAGGGATATTGAAGCCTATATGCTCATTTTTCTCAGTATATGTTCAGCGAAGAGAGTTAAATAGAATTGAACAAGAAATGAGACAGTTTAGGGTTGGGATTGAGAACCAAGCATGGATTGACCGTCTTCAGAAACGCATCTCTAATGGAATTGACAAAGAAAAGTATGAATTTTTCACCCATCCACTTCCTACACCAACAAAAGCGTTAGAGTCTGCCATCTTAGAAGGGTTTTTAGCTAGGACTTCTCAAGGAGATGAGTTTGTTGTGTGTGATGATAGAATGACGAATAGCTACCAACGGGTTGATCAGTCACCTATCTTAGAATCATACGATATTATTAAAGTTTTAGCTAAGCACTCATTTCTCGACCAAGATAAATTTAATTCTATTGTACTTGAAATGCGTAATTCCGGTGTGATGTTCATAAAGCACGATTCTAATGAAACGATTCATTATTTAAGAAAAGCCTCAGTTGAAGATTCGCGATTACTTGAAACGAAGGAACTCGCAATCATAAGGAGGTATTATGCGGGAATGATGCTAAAACTTAATTACTGTTATCAGAAACCTGGTTCATCTCAAAATATGCCTAATCCTCATGGGGAAGCTTCTTTGTTAATGAACCTTGCGCAAATGGCCCATGATGCTTTGATGATGGTATGGAACGATGAAACCATAGATTCTAATAGAAAGGTTATTGAATCAAATTGGATTATGCGGAATTTGTATGTTTCTTTTCCTGGTATCCATTCAATCGTAGGAACTGAAATAGATGATGAAAATTCTTTTGCAAATTTATCGTTATCGTTGTCTTGGATGCTAACGCGGGCATTACAGCTGGACAATTCTAAAAGCAGAAAAGATTATCTGCAATGGGTGAGTCGATTTATATATGAAAAGACTGAGCGGTCTAAACTCCAGTTAGAGCTTATATGCCAGACGTTTAAAAATCTTTTCATTAGCATTATTTCACGGAAAGATGCTGACTTTGAAACGATCACGCTCCTGTTTTATAGAATCCTTCAAGATCTTCCTGAAAAAATCAGAAAGGCGATCGAGTCAGACCTTGAGTTTTTAGAAAAAGTAGGCCTTAAAATAAATCATTTTGTTAGTTTTTCTGATTATCATTTTTATTCTGATGAGTTTTGGAATTGTGTAGGAAAAGTCCTTAATTATGAGACTCAAAAGTTAACAGATAGTCAAAAAAAATCAGAATTTAATCTCAGCTTAAATGAAAGTGGTTCTATAGTTTTCACAAACGAAAAAGACGGTTTCAGTCTTCCGGTGTATTTTCATGAATTTGAGTTTTTAAAGAATAATGCAAACTTTGATGAATTATTTGTTCCCAATGATTGGTTTGACGCTTCTAGAGAGGAGATTTCTCTTTTAAAGAATCAATTTCTTGAGATTAATTCTACAGCTGAACGAGCAAATTTAGTTCAGAGATGGATGCAAAATGGATTGGCAGGATTTTATAATTCTTTAAATCAGAAAATAAAAGCAAGTAAGTCGATTGATTTTTCTGAGTTGTTTCCTGATGATTTAAGTTTCATGTTAAAGTCTTATCGCTTCAATGTTAATGATAACTCATTAATCTGTGATGTTTTTTCAAGTTCCGTGAAAAAAATGTTGGAAGTCAGTTTGGAGGCTGCTCTATACCGATTCTTAACATTGCCAATTCCATTACCGTTGGAATTAATAGAAGCTCTCTCTTCATTAGGGAGAGAAGAACGCAGAAATTTATTTAAAAAAATTCTCCGCTTTTCGGGATCACCTGTTACTAAGTCGCAATTATGTCGTTTGTTACTCTCCTTCATTGACGATCCTTTACTTGTGAGATTTGGTAAAAGAGTATTAAGTAACAGCATTGGGAAAAATAGCTTACCTGAAGCAAATGCTTTCTTAGCTCTTTTGAAATGGGTTTATGGAGAGTTACAAAACTTTAAAATCCGAAATGACTTCGTTTTTGTTTTGACTTGGGCACATACATCGAATCTTTTTGCAATTCTTAAGGCTAATAATGTTGATTTAGGGTGGATGAAAGACCACTTCAGTTCAAATTCGAAATTATCTTGGCTTGAGCTTTTTAGAGACTCTGACCTTTACTTAGATTGTTTGCATCCAAATAACCTTAATCCTGAGTGTCTAGTCTATAAGTTATTTTCTAATTCTGTGAATGGTAATCTATTTATTGCTTCTCAATTAAATTTTAAGAAAGATCTTTCATCATTGTTTCTAGTCGGTACTGACAAAAAAGTTCTTGTCCCAGCAGTTATGCCCCTATTGAAAGGCTATCTCAATATAACAAACAGCTTTATTGGATACAACCTCACAACTGAGTTTGCAGAGATATTCCCAGAAGAAGGTGATTTCTTTATAAACAAGACATTTTTGAATGAACTTATTGAGGACTGCAAAAAAAATAAACTTACTGCAACCAACTTGCTCTATATCTCACTATTTATAGATTCTCTATTTTCAAATAAAGATTTTAGAGATGTAATTTATGAAATAATCTCCGTCACAGATTTTGATTTACTACTTAAAGAGAATCCTCAAACAACGTTATATTCATTTATTGAGCTTTCAGAGTTTTCGTTCAGATCCATGAACCCAGCCTTCGCTGAAAAGATCTATTTAAAATTTAAAGAAATTAATAAATCATTTTTAGATCTCGATGGCTCTAGCGAGAATTTAGTAAATTCTCTACTGAATACGTTATTGGAAGTTGTACTGTACACATCACTTGCCGTTGAACCTTATAGTCCCAAAAGTTTTAGTCTTTTTTCTGAAAAGGTTAAAGAGCTGGGATTTGATAGACCTTCTGTATTTGTAGAAATGAAGGATATTATTGAACAAATGACAGCTCAAGCATCAGCTATAGAAGAGAAGTCTCTCTGGAGTCTAGTTCTTCTGGCCAGGAGTAGTTAGTGACCAGGACAAACCGTTCATTCTTAGAAGATTTGATCGAAAATTTGCTTTTAAAAACCAATTGATTGTAAAATAACTTCGGAAAGTAATTCGGCTAATATCCGCAAATACCTTCTGAAAAGAGCAAGTGAAAATGTTGCTGGCTGCCTAATATTTAACTGGTACAGGTTTTGGGGGCAGGTCAAAGATGGGATTAGGGTCTTAAGACTTGAAGTGTCTAAATGGCTATTTCCAGACAAGTTGTGATAATTTTCTACTTTTAAATCAAGAGTTTCATTGATTTTTTGATTAAAATATTTGACCTGCCTTCAGAATCTCTACAATTGTAATGTAACTAACTTCCTAACATTTTGCGGGTAATGGTTTGGGGGAGCACTTTCATTTATGAATTTGTGTTAATATTTCATTATGCTCACCCAAAGCCATTTTACAAATATATCAATAAATGAATTAAAGCGGAAGCTAGATGAGCTGGACCAAATAGATTTAAAGCATAGCTCTTTTGATGATGTCTTTAAGAAGGTGGTAGAAACTTTTAGTGGAATAGTTCTATGTAGAGTCGCTTTATCGTTTGGAAAAGTAACTGGGGATCCCGAATTTGGAATTTTCAGGGCAAGACAAGTTGATGGCACATTTGATTTAGAGAATCCTGATAATTATTGGGCAAAGCCTCGTGAGCTACAAAAGGATTACGGACGATGCCACTCTTTGGGAGAAAGTCGATTCTATGCTTCTAACTTTTTATTATCTACAGTTCTGGAATGCAGAGCAAGGCCTGGATCAGAATGGATCATTGCTGAGTTTGACAGCAGAGAAAACTCAATGTTTGAGTCTGTTTTTCTAGGAGGCGTTGGGACAGGTTTTGATAGGATGATGGGCCACCAGAGCAGACTAGATTCATTCTTTACCAATTTAAGTAAGAGTGAAAAGAAGAAAAATAACCTCTTGTATCAGTATATAAGCCAGAAACTCGGGGAAAAAGTAGGATCTTCTCGAAAGTACAAGTTAACGGCAGCAATAAGTAAATTCTTCTTTAGAAGTCCTAATAATTCATCAAATATTGAATGTATAATCTACCCATCTTTAGTGTCCAAGAAAAAAATACTAAATTTGGCTATTGATCCAGAGTCTGCCAAAGAAAAGCTTAATGTCGTTAAACTTTATCATGTACGTATAAACTCAATAAACTTCAAGGAAACTTCTAATTTGTATTTAGTCAATAAATGGGAATTCTAGAAAGCCTTTCGCAAAATCGATTAAGTGGTGAGTTTGAATATTAAATTCTGTATCAACACGCACTTCAAGCATTTCTAGTTATGTTGATATATATAGAAATTTGAAATGAATTTTTTCAGGCAAAAGCCTAACTCAAGTCTGAGCTAATCTGACCTGATCCCAAGATCCTGACCCACAAAGAGTGCTAGAAACAGTGCATTTTCATGGTTCTTCATCATTGATAAAGAGGTATAATCTATCTTTAATGAAGTCTTAAACTAAAAATATGTCGAGCATGTGGCTCCTAAAAATTGGAGAGGCTTAGATGAGTAAAGTTAAGCTAATATTTATCAGCCTGTTTTTGTACACTGGTTATGCCATGGCTTGTAGCTGCGGTTTCTTAGATCCCAATAGAGTTGTTGTTAGTAGATTTCCACGTTTTGATATCGCCTTGGACATCATTTTGATCGTCATCTCTTTTACTTTATGGCATTTAGCCCTATTTATATTTAGAAAGTTCTGGTTTGAACTAAACCGATTCGTGTTCTCACTACTTGGATTTATTTCATTGATACCAGCCGCGAGTCTATCCTATAAGCTTCAAACCTTCGACCCATTCGGTTGTGGATTCTGCCGTGGTATTTTTCAATTTGGACCCAATTATTTGCACTTGGCTCTCAGCATTCTTTTTATTCTCTTGCTAGATAGACTTATTTACGTTTGTTTTCTAAAGCGGCAAGATGAGAACTCTTAAAAACTACAAAGGTCATAAGCAAAATTGAAGGAGTCAGAAGTTTAGATGAGGAGATTGAAACTTATAATTATCAGCCAGTTTTTGTATACAGGTTATGCCATGGCTTGTAGCTGTCGTCATCCAGACATTGAGATTGGTAAGTTTCCCCGTTATGATCTTGCCTTAGACCTCGTTCTGTTTGTCCTATTTTTTATTTTATGGCATTTCTTTCTATTTGTTTTGAGAAAGCTCATGCCTAGAATGAACAGATTCGTGTTCTCACTCTTTGGTTTTATTGTATTGATACCAACCGCGGGCGTTTCGTACAAGCTTCAAAGTACTGATCCATACGAGCCATTTTATCTATTCTACACACCCGAGCCATTCGACCCGTTCTCTTGTCAATGTCAGAGTGTTATTTATCAATTTGGACCCAATTATTTGCACTTGGCTCTCAGCATTCTTTTTATTCTCTTGCTAGATAGACTTATTTACGTTCGTTATCTAAAGCGGCTGAATGAGAACCCTTAAAGAGTACAAAACCCACAAGCAAAAATTAAAAGAACAGCAGTTCACTCCACGTGAAAACTGCTCTGTTTGTACTCTCTCAAAACGCACATGCTTCTGCCATCTCGTTAAAAGTTTTGATCCTAAAGCTATTTTTGCCATTTTAATTCACAAACTCGAAATCGAGCGCAAAATCGCGACCGGCACGATGTCTCATCTTATTTTAAAAAACTCTTATCTTTTGCCAGGGCTTGATTACTCTCATGATGAAGTGGTGAATCTGCTGATTGATAACTCTGAAAATCATTGTGTTGTTTTGTACCCGGGCCTTGACTCGATCAATCTCTCCTCTGAAAAGACACAGACTCTCTGCCCTCAAGGAAAAAAACTCGTCGTCTTTGTTATTGATGGCACATGGGCAACCGCTCGTCGCACAATGTACAGCAGCGCCAACTTAAAAAATCTTCCACGTATTTCTTTTGATCCCAGGCCCTCTACTTTTAGAGTCCGAAAGCAACCCAAAGCCGAATGCTGTTCAACTGTTGAAGCGATTCATCAAACGATTGAGCTACTTGGCTCATCCCTTGGATTTAAGGTAGAATCACGGGAACATGATAATCTTCTAGAGGTCTTTGACTTTATGGTAGAGACTCAACTGATGTTAACGAGCGCTAAGAATAATTTATGAACTTAATCCTTCTGATCCCTGGCAATCCCAGCGTCCCCGGTATTTACGATCCTTTTCTTGACCAAGTCGTCTCGGACTTAAAACTTGATGGCGAAACGATTCATCGGGTTCTTCCACATTTAGGCCAATGCAATCAAGTCGCTGTTAAGTATAAGAAAATTACTGTGAGAGATGTGATCGAAGACCACCGTCAAACAATAAGAAATTTGATCTCCACCCATTCGCCTGACAAGATCATTCTCATCGGTCACTCTCTCGGAAGCTCTGTAACGATAAGCCTCTATGAAGAGTTCTCCTCTGTTGTCGATAAGTTTTTTATTCTTTGTCCTTTCTTAGGCCCGAGCGAAAATAATAAACGCTATCTCAAGCTCTTTAGAAACCCTATTTCTCGTATGGGAATGAAAGGGATTACTTATGCCTGCCTGAAAAATGACAAGGTCTCGCATCTATTTTTTGAAAGATGGCTCGGGCGAACACCTTTCACTCAACATATCCCAAGAGAGATCAGCAAGCCTTTCTATATCAAGAATTTCTTCTCCCTGGTTTCAACTTATATGGAAGAATTTCAAGAACTAGACTTAACAACAAAAGTAAAAGCGATGGATAAGACAAAATCGTTTTTTGTCTTTGCTCCTAATGATTATTGGGTACCAGAAGAGGCGATTCAAGCGTTACCAGAGCAAATGCCATTTAAAAAATGCGTTGGTATAAGTCATGATTTTTGTCTTCGTGAAAGCCAGTACAAAGAAGTGTCTTTCGCGGTGGCTAAGCATTACACTAGCATCATAAAATAAACAAAGGATTCCTCTTGAACTATTTAATATTGCTCCTCCTTTCCCTTTTCTCACTTGCTTCCTGTCAACCAGACGTCACTAAAGTATTGATCGTCGTGACCAATCATAGCGATCTCGTCGGTACTGACACGAAAACAGGATACTATCTGTCAGAAGTGACTCATCCTTATGACAAATTTATAAAAGCCGGGTTTGATGTAGACTTTGCAAGTCCAGAAGGCGGAGCCGCTCCTATGGACCCTAAAAGTCTCGATCTTGAAGATCCTCTTAATAAAAGTTTTTATGAGAATAAAGAATTAATGGGGCAACTTGAGAAGACGATCTCTCTTAAAACTATTAATCCCAAAGACTATAAGGCCATCGTCTTTGCTGGTGGGCACGGGACGATGTGGGACTTTGCTGACTCTGAAGCGATCTCTCAAGTATCTCGTGAAATTTATGAGTCCGGTGGAGTTGTCGCGGCCGTCTGTCATGGACCAGCGGCCTTAGTGAATATCAAGCTCTCAAATGGAGACTATTTGATTAAAGGAAAGCGAGTCACAGGCTTCACAAATGTAGAAGAAGATATTGTTCAATTGTCGAAGTTTATGCCTTTCATGCTGGAAGATAAATTAAAAGAGAGAGGCGCTACGTTTGAAGGGGCCAAGCCGTGGAGTGAGCAAGTCGTTGTCGACGGGCGTCTTGTGACAGGACAAAATCCAGCATCGGCGAGTAGACTGGGCCTTCAAGTCGTCGAGATCCTGAATCAATAAAGTCTTCTGTTGTTAATTTCTCTCTAAACATAAGATTCCTGACAGATAAGGGAATCACCTATTATTTCTTTGTTTGTCCTAATGTTACCATCCCATCAGAAACTCTAACGAGGAGAACAGAATGATTTGGACAATCGTAGTGGTACTAATGATTTTGTGGGGGCTCGGTTTAGCGACAAGCTACACGATGGGAGGATTTATTCACTTGTTTCTTGTCTTTGCCTTAATTGTGATGGCAGTCAATTTAATACAAGGGCGAAAGGTGTTGTAGAGTTGGACTAAAACTCTCGCGCTCGCTCACGAGATTCATAAAACCACCAAACAAAACCAATAGCGGCACTAAAATTATGCTCTTCTTTAAAAAGAGGACTGCTCTTATTCGCCGCCCCTTTATGATTGCTATAGCTCAATCCTAAAAATAAGTTCACCTGATTAAAGATCTGTTTAGAAAAACCTTGGGCGAGAGTTGTTCCGAGGTAGCCTGACTGAGCGTCGTAACTTGGTCGTTCAATGGTCGCAAATTGAGGTTCCACTTGATAAAAATATTGGTGAAACTTTTGAGAGGCGATGATTGACGAAATTCCTGTAAAAGTGAAAACTCTGGGGCCTAAAATATTTTCGGTGACGAAATAGAGTAGGGGATTAAAGACCAATCCTTGTTCTTTAGCTTTAAAAAATTCTACAGCAAAGGCCGTGCGAAGAGGGATGTTCAGTCCTAGTTTAAAATTTTGCACACCCTTTTTCTTCCAAAGCGTAACGAGCAGCCCTGGACCTAACTCGATCATGGTATCAAGATCTGGCATGCCCTCCCGCGCTTTTACATCTTTTGAATTGGCCGGAAGGCTGCCGCCAATACTTAAGTTGATTTCAAAATTTTCTGTTTTAAAAAATCGCCCACGGGCCCCACCTTCTTCATCTGCGCGCAAAATTTCTCCGCGATAAAAAAATGTGGGGAAGGGGATGGTTAATTGTTTGGTGTCCTCTGAGGCGGGGTAGGCCGGAGTGAGTGCGGTGACGAGACCTGCTCCTGCCTCCCATAGAGGATCGGATTGTCCGTCCAGAGATTTTGTGATCTGGGCGAAGCCGTTCAGGGAGTTCAGGGCCAAAAAGCTGAAGAGAATTTTTTTAAGCATCAGAAGCAGTATAGATGAAGTGGGCAATTATTAAAGTCTCCTGGAGAGCTTTTCTAGCTTATGTCGCGCTGTCTCAAATTCAAAAAGACTTATAATGTTTCGCTATGGTATATATTCTCAGATAGAGAATCAGGAGAAACGATGAGTAATTATAACGAACATAAAGAAATGTTTAAGCTCCTCACCAGTGAGGGCGACGGCGTCCTCTCTACCATCTCCCTTGATGTCGCAGGCTACCCCTTTGGCTCCGTCACTCCTTATTGCCTAGATTCGGATTTCATTCCTAATATCCTGATCAGCTCCATCGCTCAGCACACGAAAAATATCAATGCAGATCCTAGAGTCTCCCTTCTCATCAGTGAGACCAATAGCAAAACAAACAAACAGTCTCTGAGTCGCCTGACCTATATTGGAGAAGCGCAAAAAGTGACTGATGATAATGTTGAAGACATCAAAAAAAGATACCTAAGTTATTTTCCTCAAGCCTCGGATTATTTCAAAACCCATAGTTTTTCTTTCTATCGAATCAAACCTAAAAGGCTCCGCTTTATTGGTGGCTTTGGGAAGATTTATTGGATCGAGAAAGAAAGTCTGACGCTTAAAAATATTTTCCCCATTAACGATGAACTCAAAATTGTCGAACATATGAACAAAGATCATCAGCATAACTTAAAAGAGTATATGCGCTTTTACTTAGGCCTTGAGTCAAAGGAAGAAGATTCTTTGAGAATGATGGGCCTTGATCAATTTGGAGTTGATCTCTCCCATAATGAAGTCAAACACAGAATTGATTTTAAAACTCCACTCGAGAGCGCCTTGCAGGCGCGCTCCGTCTTTGTTGAGATGGCCCGTGAGTGCAAATAAGACAAGAGCGATCTCTTTTTTGTTCGCTCTAAGCTTTTTTCAAGGAGCCTACTCTATGGATCTCTCCATACACCGCTGGAAACACCGCCCACTCGTGATCAGTAAAGATGCTGAAGGGTTGTGGCAAAAGCAGCAAAGCGTTCTCGTTGAGGCTGATCTTAAAGAACGAGATATCGTCGTTCTCTTTGATAAGTCCGACGCGTTTAAAGTTGTTCTTTACGGCAAGGACGGCTTGAAGAAATTAGAATCGAAAACGCCAGTCTCGCAAAAAGATCTCAACTCTCTTATCGACTCTATGCCCATGCGCCAGTCGGAAATGCGGAAGGTCGCGCCTTAAGATGGACTCATCGGAAATCATCAGACATCTCATTCATTACTCTCTGCATTTTGTTTTCCCATTAGTGCTGGCTTTTATTGCCTTTAAGAAAAACTGGAAACAGGCAGGCCTGATCATGGTCTCATCCATGATCATCGACCTAGATCATCTTTTAGCGAATCCCATCTTTGATCCCAATCGCTGCAGTATTGGGTTTCATCCGCTGCACACAATTTGGGCAGGTCTAGTCTACGGCGCTCTCTTGTTTGTCCCTTCAAGCAAATGGCGATACTTTGCTCTGGGATGTCTTTTGCATTTAGGAACAGACACGCTTGACTGTGTACTTGGGGGAACTTGGTGATCAAGTTTTGGATCAGCTATCAACGATTAAGAACCGAAGCTTTTAATTTGATGGTGCGGGCCAAGAGCTTTCAACTTCACCTTTGGCATTGAATATCAAAAGTTTAACCTGGTCATTCTGGTCAATAGAGAAACTTGCTCGTGGTGAACCATCTTGAGCGAATAAAAATAGACCATTATTTTTGTTTTCAGTTTTTCCAATCAGTAAGCGCTGAGCGCCTCCAATATAACCTTTTTCAATGTATTCATTGATTTTTTCTTCCCGTTTCTTTTCATCAGTAATCTGATTTAACTCAGCTGAAATTTCACGTAAAAGATCCTGTGTTTCGTGCGGGGGTCTATCTCTAAATGAAAGACCTGATCGAACGATTCGCTCATCGCCATTTTGAAAGTCGGTGGTTAATAGCTGCATGACTTGATCGCCGTCGTACTGATCGAATGTTAATGACAGACCTGAGCTATGCCCATCATCGGTCTTTTTTCCATCGAAAATAAACCCACCGGCTTCAATTCCGTCTTCGTTGAAAAACAACATGCCGGATCTTTTTTTGCGGTCTTCGTTGAGAATACGTCCATTAACTTTTTCTTGTCCGTTTGGAAAGCGAGAAGTGTTAGTGATGATTAATTTTACTGTGCCGTCATTTTCGACTATATTGATGCGCTCTACATTTAATGATTCATAATGAGTTGGCTTTTTTTGTCTAAATCCAATTATTAATAAATAACTACTTATGCCTAAACATAGAATTGTAAGCACTCTCAGAATTTTTACTTCGTTTTCAATCTTCATTATAGTTTTCCAGCTAATTGGCTACGGTAATACTTAGAACCTCAAATAAGACTACCTGAATGGTAAAGATTGGTTAAAGGAAATTTTCAATCTATCTCCGAGCGATTAATTCGGTCATGTAACTAGTGAAACTTTGTGCTAGAATTTCACTATGAATCTATCCCAAACTCTAAAAAAGCCGACCCCCAAAAAACTCACGGCACTTGATCTCGAGAAGATGAAAGAGCTTAAGCTCGCCATGCTTCGCTATCAACAGGCCGCCTATATCACTGGAAAACGAATTGTGATTATCTTTGAGGGCTTCGATGCTGCAGGCAAGGGTTCCTGTATTCGTCACCTCACCGAGACTCTTGATCCTCGAAGCTCCCAAGTTATTCCGATTGGTGAACCCACTGATGATGAAAAAGGTCAGCATTATCTCCAACGTTTTTGGCGAGAGCTTCCAAATAAAGGGCATCTCACCGTTTTTGATCGCAGCTGGTATGGTCGCGTTCTTGTGGAAAAAGTTGAAAAACTAGCGCCTCGAAATCGCATTGAAGCGGCCTATAAAGAAATTAATCAATTTGAAAAACTTTTAGCTGATGATGGCATAACTCTTATTAAAATCTTTCTTGCCGTCTCAAAGCAAGAGCAACTTGAACGATTTAAAGAGCGCCTAAGCAATCCTCTCAAAGGGTGGAAGATCACCCAAGATGATGTTCGCAATCGCAGGAATTGGCTCAAATACGTTAAGGCGAGTGATGTTCTGATTGCTCGCTGTCCCGGCTGGCATGTTATCCCTTCAGATAATAAGGGCTACGCTCGGCTTAAAGTGTTGAAAGTGGTGACGAAGAAGCTGAGCTTCTTGCAAAAGGATATCCCCCTCAAAGCCAGAAAAGAGAGATTGAATAGATTAACGAAAGAGCTTTTTCAAGCTTGAGGATGCAGTGATAACAACAAAACCCTTACTCCGCGGACATTTCCATCAAGCCCTCTTCTTCGTCTTTTTAGGAGCGTGCTTTCTTCTCATCTTAAAAAGTCACACACGCATCCAATACGTATCGACAATCATCTACTCACTTGGTGCACTCTCGATGTTTGGAGTAAGTGCCTTGTATCATCGCATTCACTGGTCAACATCGGCTCGGTTAATGATGAAGCGCCTTGATCATTCGGTGATCTATATTATGATTGCAGGGACTTTTACTCCTATTTGTCTTTTGGGTCTGCAGGGTGAATCTGGACGCAATCTCCTGATCGGTGTGTGGGTATTTGCAATACTCGGAATTTTGCAGTCGTTGTTTTTTGTTAATATCCCTAAAATGCTCAGCGCTGTTCTGTATATCTTTGTGGGTTTTCTCATTTTGCCTTATTTGAGTGATCTTATTCCTTCCCTTGGTATGACTAATATTTTTCTTTTAGTTTTTGGCGGCGTTGCTTATACCGCTGGCGCCATTTGCTATGGTCTCAAGTATCCCGTGCTGAAGCCTGCTGTGTTTGGGTATCATGAAGTCTTTCATTTGCTGGTTGGAGTGGGAGCGATTTTGCATTTTATTGTGGTTTATCATTTGGTGAATTAAAGCAGGGTTTATAAAAAGATGAAAAATACTTTTTCGATGGTTTTAGCGACACTTATTCTGATTTTATTTTCTACTTCTTGCTCAACAACTCAAAACAGAGTGGCCCATGAACAAGAACAAGAGCAAGAACGCGAACTCCCTCCCTACGACAGATCCGAGTGGAGCTACCCGACACGTATTGAAGGCTGCCAAGACACGAGGGCCTCTCTTTTAAAAAAAAAGAAGTACAGCGCCCGTC
>DIUE01000092.1 GCA_002435795.1 Bacteriovoracaceae bacterium UBA6166
CTTCACCTTCAACATCTTCAGCAATAATAACAAGTGGCTTTCCACCTTGAACCACTTTCTCAAGTGTAGGGAGGAGTTCTTTCATTGATGAGATTTTCTTATCAGTGATAAGGATGAATGGATTTTCAAAAGAAGCTTCCATCTTCTCAGCGTTGGTTACGAAATAAGGAGAAACATAACCACGGTCAAACTGCATACCTTCAACCACTTCAAGGTGAGTTTCAGCGGTCTTTGACTCTTCAATCGTGATCACGCCTTCTTTACCAACTTTTGCCATAGCATCAGCGATAAGTTTGCCGATTTCTGCATCAGAGTTCGCAGAGATTGTTCCAACCTGAGCGATCTCTTCGTTGGTTTCAACTTTTTTGCTCATTGATTTAAGTTTCTCAATGATCTTGGTCACAGCAAGGTCTACGCCGCGCTTAAGATCCATTGGATTGTGACCAGCAGCTACCAGCTTCACACCTTCGCGATAGATCGCTTGTGCAAGAACTGTTGCCGTTGTTGTGCCGTCACCAGCATCTTCGTTAGTTTTTTGAGCAACTTCTTTCACAAGTTGTGCGCCCATGTTCTCAAAAGCATTTTCAAGCTCAATTTCTTTAGCTACTGAAACGCCATCTTTTGTGATGCTTGGAGCACCGAAAGACTTTTGGATCACAACGTTGCGACCTTTAGGTCCCAAAGTTACTTTCACAGCGTTAGCAAGAGCGTTTACACCCGCGAGGATGCTGGTGCGAGCGTGTTCTGAATATTTAAGTTCTTTAGCTGACATATATAACTCCTATGAGGATGAAAAAAATTATTGAAGGATACCGAGAATTTCGTCTTCTTTCATGATGAGGTAGTTCTCACCGCCAACTTTTACTTCTGTTCCAGAATATTTTCCAAAAAGAACTTTATCGCCTTTTTTTACATCAAGAGCTTTGATGTTGCCGTCTTGAAGGCGGTAGCCGTTACCCACAGCTACGACTTCACCCTGAGCAGGTTTTTCTTTGTGGTTGTCTGGAATAATAATTCCACCAGCAGTTTTTGTTTCTTCTTCTACACGCTTGATAAGAACACGGTCTTGTAGTGGCTTAACGGTCATGGAAAATCCTCCGGTTGAAATGCGCAAAGCATTAAGTGTTTGATAAAGTTTCGAACTGAATTTGCACACACAATCTAATAGCGCTTTCACTAGTGTCAAGGTTGCTACTTAAAAGAAAAAATCAATAATTCAGCATACTTTTGCTAAATTATTGATTTTAATAAGAATGCTTATGTTTAAAAAATATCAGCCTCACTTCTCCTCAGAGCAAAAATTTATCTTCTCGACTGTTGTGGTGGGCTTTGCGGCGGGACTCACCGCCGTGGCCATTGAGCGTTCATTTCATCTGCTGGCGCACCTAGCAGGTACCATCGATACATTTAGTATAAAAAGTTTTTTGTTCGGGTCGTTCTATATCGTACTGGCAGGGTTACTTTTAAAAAAATATCCCACTCTGATTGGTTCAGGAATTCCACGCACAAAAATGCTTTTAGCCGTTCACCACGGAGTGATTTCATTTAAAGAAGCTTTAGGGAAATTTGTTGTCACGATCTTAACCCTTGCATCCGGTGTGCCCTTAGGGCTTGAAGCTCCCACGATATCAATCTCTGCAGGCGTAGGATCCATCTTAGGACAAAAAATTTTTCACAATCCCAAACGTCTCAAAGACCTAGTTCACATCGCTTGCTCTGCTGGGATCGCAGCTGCATTTAACACACCTATTGCTGCGGTCATTTTCACCTTAGAAGAAATGATCGGTAACTTTAACGCCCGCTCCTTGGGACCAGTGCTCATCGGCTCTCTGGTAGCAAGTGTTACGGCCTCTACCTTTTCGGGCGAAAATTCAATTTTCATCGTGACAAGCTATAAACTAGGACATCCTACCGAACTACTTTTCTACTTAGGCTTAGGACTTGCTTGCGGTCTTGGTGGGCCACTCTTTGTGAAGAACATCATTGGGGTCAAAAAACTCTCGAAGCGAATTTTCAAACATCACCTCATCACTCCTATGATTATGGGTGTCGTTCTGACTGGTCTTTTCTCATTGTATCATCCATTGATCCCAGGATCCGGAGTGAGATTGGTGAACGAACTTCTTGCAGGAACGAGTATTGAGACTGAAGTTCTTATTGGAATTGTTCTCCTGAAATTTTTAGCGTCAGCTTTTTGTTATGGGTTAGGTATGAGTGGCGGAATCCTGCTTCCTACAATGGTAATCGGAGCTGTGTTTGGCACACTTTGGGGAATTCTAGCTGCTAAGATATTAGGTTATAGTGATATTCAATCGGGAGCCTATGCCCTTGTCGGAATTGGTGCATTTCTGGCTGCAGTGTTAAAAACGCCATTTACATCCATCGTGTTAGTTTTCGAAATGACCCGTGATTACCGCATTGTTCTTCCGCTTATGATCGCTAATCTCGTGGCCTGGTTACTGTCAGAAAAACAGATCAAAGGATCTATCTACGAGTACATGTCCAAGCTTGACGGGCTTGAACTTCCTACCCACGAAGAAAACGAACTCCATGTCATTCAAGTTGGAATGGTCTATACGAAAGAAACAAGGAATCATGAAAAACCATTTGGTTACCACCAAATGATCTATCCCGACCAAACAGTTTCACTTGCGATTGATAAGCTAAAAAAATATAAGTTTGAACAATCACTCATTGTGGTCAATAGGCTTAATCCGCGTGAACAACTTGGCCTTATTAACTTACAAGATATCTTGGATTATCTGAAAAAACAGGGCCATAACGACACTAACGAGCCCTGAGCCTGGCAATATTTTCCTCTCACTCTTTATAATTCTCTAGGCTTGAGAACCCTCAAGTTACCCCCTTCCTATCCGAAACGATAAATACGTTACAATTAAATAGTAATCACTCCCACGGAAGGGGAATTGATGATCGTTAAAAGTCTCTTTAGGTATCTGCCTCTCTGCCCCATGGTGCTTTCGTTTGTATCATGTGGAAAGAAAATGCCCGAAGCTTCAGGCTCTGAAACACAACGCCAAGAAGTCAATCTTCCTACTTCAATTTTTCTCCAAGCCACAAAAACCAAGACGGGACAAACCACTCTTCAAAAAGATGGTGACATCATCATACCTAATATTGTTCTCTCTGAGAGTACTGTCTCAAATCAACATCAGATTAGACTCGAGGTAAACTACCTCCATGGTGAAGCAGAATTTTTCTGTACATGGACAGGAGCGGGCAACCTTTATCGATTCACTCGCTGTGCAGATCTAGATGGAAGAGATTTTGGTTTAACTGAGGCAAACGTTGAAAATTTTGTGTTCCCGATTGATCAAGGTAAAGAGATACGTTTTAGTCTGACTCACTCTCCTCTCTCCGACAACACAACCACGGCTAACATCACTGTACCCGTTTCTTGGAAATA
The DNA here is from genome assembly GCA_002435795.1 of Bacteriovoracaceae bacterium UBA6166. Taxonomy (GTDB): domain Bacteria; phylum Bdellovibrionota; class Bacteriovoracia; order Bacteriovoracales; family Bacteriovoracaceae; genus UBA6166. Next base: position 3,428 of record DIUE01000092.1, read on the forward strand.
ATTTATTTTTTTATTCTGATGCCGGAAGACGCTGGGGAGAAACTAGTCCCTGTGTACTTAAAGCCGATAGCATGGTTGGATTATTTTGAATCGTAGCACGTTCGATAATGCCATTGAGCTCTTCTTTCGCCAGATGCTTGTGCAACTTGTGCTCTAGAAAAACCTTTAGTCCAATGCCTGTTTCATCATTGAGAGAAAGCTTGAATAAACGCAATGAGTTTGCAGCCAGCCACTGATCATTCACACGAATGAGCAAGTAATTTAATAGCTCCCAGTTCTTTTGATTATAAGCTATGTCTATGGCCGAATTAAACCCTGATCCCTTGGAAACATCAGCTCCCTTCGAAACAAGAAGCTTAACCACATCAATGTTCTTTTTATAAGTAGCAACCTCAATGGGAGTGACCCCAAATATCAGATAGAGACGAGAATTGATGTGTGAATGGTGCCAGCGATAAGACTGAAGTTCATCTAACGACCCACGTTCTACCATCATTAAGTAGTTCTTGTTCTGCATGACATTGGTATGAATCAAAAGACCCGTAAGAATGAAGAGCGAGAAACCAAGGGCCATAGCTCGCGGAGAAGCAGCCCGAAACGTCACTTCTAACAGTCGGCTAATCACCGACTGATTCCAATCGTACTCAACGCCCAGTGAAATCTTGTTTTTTACATTCTCAATCCTTGTTTCAATTTCGGGATGAGTGTTGAATGGATTCCAAATTTTTTCTCTTTTAGCTTCTTCCCTGAATTTGTTGGCAACTTTTCGTAATGATTTTTCGAGATCTTCTAATTTAATCCCAAGCTTCATCACTGCAAATGCATCGGCTTCATGCTCTTGTTGACGATAGTTTTTAAAAGTCCAGGAAACAACTAACATATAGGACAGGATCAAAGTAACCATAAGCGATAAACCAAAAACAAATGAGCTGGTTGCTGGATCATCACTTAATACAAATGTAAGAATTCCACTTATCAACAATGAAGTGACAAAAGACAAGATTAAGCCAAACAAGAGTGCCATGGCATAGGTAATTCTTTTCAGTAAATGCCCATTGGCCATGTGTCCAAGTTCATGACAAATAACGGCATCAAATTCATCGCGGGTCAGAAGATCCCTCAAAGATCTACCAATGAACATTGTCTGGTTTGAAAAACCAAACCACTTAAATCCCACCACAAAAGCATTATTAAAATTCGGAATATCAATCCAGCGTAATCGAACATCTGTCCAACCGATCTGATTGAGACGATTACCTATCTGATCCAGATACTCCTTCTCGTCTACTTTTGAATTCGGAATCATGCGCAACATAAACATGACAGAAAACACAATCGTGAAAAGAGACAAGACAACTATTCGTCCGAGGTTAAGGACAAGTGTTTCAACGGCATCAATCCCCACATCAGGGGGATCAATAAGTGTGGCATTAAGAAGTTGGAATATAAAAAAGGGCGCCAGGAGTGCGGCCGTAAGACGAACGTAAGCCAAAACTGATTTTAGAAATCTTTCCGGTGTTTCGCCGGCTAATTTTTTATGCCAAGGATAAATGAGAAAAGTCTGGAAAATGTATGTGGTGATGATAGAACCTAAGCCAAAAACAAAAAACTGAAGCCAGGCTGACATGGCATGGGGAACCATGTGCGCGATCAAGAGCATCGCGGAAAAATGAATGATGTAAAGAACACCAAATGGTTTGTTGGCCAGACGGTGAAACTGATTCAGGTCGAGTTGCTCATCACGCATGAGATTTTTTTCTAGAACAAGAAACCACCACAGTGCGAAAGCCATGTAAATAATTAAGCTGGTTGAAAGAGTCGTGAAGAGGGTCAACAAAGAGTCACTCCTGTTGATTTCTTTTCGGCATTTTGAGTCTTGATCTGTAGAGGCTGACTGAGTTAGTCAGAGTTTGCAGGCAAGGTCTAAGTGAATGAAAACTATACTCTGATGGGCCAGCCCTAAAGAGTAGTCGCCTAAAGTCGCTTTTGCTCGTACGGGGACTTTAATGTCGGTGGGGCCTGTGCAGTGTTTTCCGTGAAGTTTTTCAGCAATGAGTTTCTTTGACCATAACTCAATATCTTCATGGTAGAGCCTGACCTCTTGAGCTGCTTTCATACGACAACTCTCCACGCACTGGAGCTGAGACTCCGGACTGTTATTTTCAAAGTAATCAAGTCTCACCTGGGTGAGTTTTAAATCACCGCTCTGCCTCGATCCGGCCAGGGGCCTGACAGCATAAAGATTGCAGTAACAGTAATCATCTGCAAAAACAGAAAAAGAGAAGAGTAGGAGAATTAAATATCTCATACTTTGGTTATCGACCGGCTTGAGCGTCTACTTAAGTTCGAACCAATTTGGTCCACTACCCATATCCACTTTTAAGGGAACTCGCAGGCTCACTGCATTCTCCATGTGATGGCGTACAAGCTCAGCCACAACACTCTCCTCTTCGGGTGGAAGTTCCAGAATAAGTTCATCGTGAACCTGTAAAATAAGTTTCGCCTGAAGTTGTTTCTCTAAAAGAGAGCGCTGGAGATTAATCATTGCGAGCTTAATAATATCAGCTGCTGTGCCTTGAATGGGGCTATTGATGGCAATTCTCTCGGCCATGGCCTTCACTTGGCGATTCTGAGACTTAATATCAGGGAGGAATCTCTTCCTACCAAAAAGAGTTTCGGCGTATCCGTTGGCTTCTGCGAATTCTTTGAGAGAATCAAGATACCCTTTCACGCGACCAAACCGTTGAAAATATAATTTGATATAATCCCGGGCCTCATTCTGAGAAATCTTCAGGGTGTTTGAAAGACCAAAACCCGTCTGTCCGTACATCAGACCAAAGTTGATAGCCTTGGCACTATTTCGCTGCTCCTTTGTCACTTTATCTAAGGGCACCTCAAAAACTTCAGCTGCCGTTTGCTGATGGATATCTTTATTTTGAGCAAAGGCTTCAAGCATTACAGGGTCTTCTGAAAAATGAGCGAGAATTCGCAGCTCAACCTGAGAGTAGTCGGCTGCCAAAAGGATCTTTTCTTTTGCGGCGACAAAGCCCTTTCTCAGTCTGCGACCATTTTCTGTTCTGACAGGAATATTTTGCAGATTGGGATGGTCACTCGAGAGACGTCCCGTTGCCGCATTGGCCGGCCGAAAGTGAGTGTGCAGTCTTCCGTCCTCAGCAACTAATGAAGGAAAGACTTTCACATAAGTTGAATTTAACTTCTCTAGCTCGCGGTATTGCAAAAGAAGTTCAGGAATAGGATTGACCTTCATCGCAGCCAGCTCTTCCAAAACATCGGCATCAGTAGAGTAGCCCGTTTTAGTTTTCTTAATCACCGGAAGCGAGAGCTCCTCGAATAAGAGCTGGGAGAGCTGCTTGGGAGATTTGAGATTTATCGGATGCCCGGCCAATGTTTCTACGTCCTGCTCAATTTTTTGAGTTTGTTGTGAAAACTCATCTTCGAGCTTCTTATAAAATCCGGTATCGAGTGTGATTCCAATCAACTCCATTCGGGCGAGCACATCAATCAAAGGTAAGTCGA
>DIUE01000034.1 GCA_002435795.1 Bacteriovoracaceae bacterium UBA6166
GTTGGGAAAAAAGTGATGCGAAGGTCGCTCGCACGCTGAGCAAATCGGATGAAAAGGAATTCGAAGAGAAGATACGAGGGCATGCTCAGTTCAAATAGGCAAAGACATGTTAAAATCAAAGCATTTTAAAGAAATCATTCGCAGCCCCTATACGGTAGTCTTTATCCTGCTTTTTATTTTAGTAAGGGTGATTTTGGTTCATCACCTTGATTATAATTATGGAGGTGGTGATGCAAAGGCCTACGAGCAAGCTGCTCGTGACACATCTTCAAGCTATTTTTCGGTCACCCCTGATTACCTTGAGAAGATCAGACACTATCAATTTAACGATAAGGACGGCACTTTTCCTTATCATGACATTAACTCTCATACGTTTTGGGAGCCAGGATATATCCTTTTCTTAAAACTAATTTATCAAATTCATGACTCAAGAGATCTAGTTATCATCTCACAGTATCTTCTGGTTTTATTACTTGTTTTGATTTGGATTAAAATCCTGAAAACTTCATTCCCGATAAGAGGCTCTCTTGTAGTTGGAGCATTATTACTTTTCCATCCATTTTCCCTGGCCCAACCCACATTACTTTATACTGAAATTGTAGATTCAGTCTTGATAGGAGCATTTATCTATTTCGCCTTAACGGCAAAGGGATATAACAATATTTACCTTGGACTCACGGCGGGAGTGCTGCTCATTACTGAATCATTCTACCTGCCATTTATTTGCCTGGTGTATGCTTATCTTTTACTTAAACAAAGATCCTTGAAATTAATACTTTTACAATCAATTCCACTCATTCTGATTATTTCACCTGTGGTCTATCACAATTACATCTACACCGATGGCGCAATTACGCTGGCAACTAAAAACTCCTACAACCTCTGGACCGATAATAATATTTTTGAACCTGAGAATTATGACCAGGGTGAAAATGGAAGTCCTGGCTCTAAGTTTTTAAAAGATAACTCGCTTCACCCCAATGCCAGACAACCGTGTAAGGTTTTATTTAAAGATCAGCAATCTTGTGAATTAAAGAACTTCATCACGTTTGTAACTTCATCGCCGAGTCTATTCATTTCGCGCTCTCTGGTGAAGTGGCAAAACTTTTGGTCACCTAACCTATTCGGATTTGGATTTGGCTTCAATAAATATGCACTCAAGCTTGATGACAAATGGTCGGCAAGGGTTAACAACTTCTATGTATTACTCGAGGTACTCTTTCAGCTGGTTTTCCTAATCTGCTTTTGCCTATGTTTTTTTCAAAAGAGCGTTTTGATATCGTTCATCAAAGGACACTTTCTATTTGTCCATCTTGTCATTGCGATTGGCCACGGTATGATTCGCTATCGATTCCCCATGGTCCCATCAATGATAGCTATCATCTACATCGCTACGACGGATAGAACGTATCTTGAGATATTAAAACGCACCCCTTACAGAATTCTTATTTTATTTGTAGTTTTACTGTTATTTTTTATATCCACTTGGTGGAAAAAACTCCCACTCGCCTGGATCAGTCTTTAAATATCTGCTCAAACTCTGTTCAATGATATAAAAAACACCCTATTTCATCCCCTAAGTTCCTGATAGCACATATTCTGAATGGCATGGCCTTTGCTTAGTAATAGAGAATACAAACAGGGGATTTTTTATGAAAGTAGTACTTCTACTATCCATTTTAACAACTTTCGCGGCCTTCGCCCAGAATCAGTACATAGATCAGTTAACAACCCCTGAGTACTTAGAAGAAGGCCCTTCGACATTTAAAAACAACGGATCAAGATCCAGCAGGAATGTGAAAGTTGATAGAAAGCATTGCGACCTCGAAACAGAAGCTCGATCTGAATTAAACAAGCTTTCATACGGCACACCTGAGTTTGAAAAGAAGCTCAAGACAGTTTTAAGCCTGAGCAGACTTTGTAGTATGTCAGTGAGCGTAGATGATAACGGAGACCTGGTAGAAATCAACTTTACCAATGACACTAAAAACGCAATCAATCCCCTAACTGCGGAACATGGGTCCAGCAGGCAGTTCCGTTTTACTTTCGAAGAAAGATCTAAGCAAAATATTAATTTAGCCATTACTGAAAATGCGGGATTAACCGGTCTCATGTCTAGTGACCTTTTAGAATCAACAGTCATTTTCCTTCCAAGAAAGAACCTTCCTTATGTGGAGGTCGAGCAAGATCAGGAGACAGAATCGTGTACAAGGAAAATATATTTGCCGACTGGCGAGTTCATGGTCCTGAATGCAATGACAAATGAAATCATCGACGGAGTATTAAAAGAGTCTCCAATGGATATGACAGTGAGTCGTCATAACAGAAAATTTGCAGGCCTTGAATATACGGGTAACGGCATTATGATCCGCGCAGACAGAAGGGCCGGAACTCCCGAACACACCTACACTCAATCATTTAATGTGAATGAGCAGATTTCAAAAGCCACCATCACCCGCAAAGGAAAGACCTGTCTAGTTTCAAAAGATCTAATCTGGGTGAATACGAAGAATGCTGATGTCGGTGCTTATTTTAAATATAGTACTGACCAGGAATTCCTGGATAAAGTCATTAATCCGATTTGTGGTTGGGGTCTGACCTTGAGTGACTTAGAGTAAGGGTCAGAGTTTCGGTTTGGTGGCGCCTGCCTAGTGGTTTTAGATTAGTTAAGGAGCCACAGTAAATTGGTGGAGGTGGTGTACTCCGGTTAAGTCCTTTAAATTCTAAGCCATTTCAAAGTCAAAAACTACAAACAACTACAGGCACACTGACTTACTAGCTTACAGACTTTCTTTTGCCCTCTCAGACAGAGCAATCTCGCTGACTAATCGATAGTGCAATTCACGAAACGCTTGCTCTGCAATGCTTAATTCAATTTCAAATGGTTCACAAGGATTAGCCTGGGGGCTTCCCAAAAGCTCCATAATCAATGATTCAGCTAAATCAGGTTCCTCAACACTTCGATAACGATGAACTTCCCAGCCTTCACCAAAGTTGCCTTCTGACGATTGTTCCATTCCTAAATATTTAAGCCCAATTTTGATGAATCCTGGTTTGCTAGGATTTAGCAGTAGATAAATGATACCCGTTGTTATCGAATTCAAAATGGCTTCTGGTTCCCTTGTGCCTGTCCTGCAATGAGGACAACCTTCACCTTCAGCGATATTCCTAGGCATAGTCCTCCATCGATGGCCGTTGGTACATTCAAAATCTGATTTGCCAGTTTTACTTCTAACTTCACCTATAAGTGTTATACCGCGTCCATACAGCCTTTTATTAATCCAGGCCTTGTATGCATAAATATGATCATCTAAAGGGCCAGGAGCTGGTCTTACACCAGCTTTTTTTGCAGCCTCTAACCCTGCCAGTACTGACTCCCAAGACATTCTTTGAATTTCAATTCCGGCTCGAAATGGAATATCTGCAAAAGGCGTTGCATTCCAAAAAATGGCTTCTGCCCAATATGGGTCAGCAACAGAAATGTATGTTTTCAACTCCCATCTCTGACCAGTCGCTTTGACAATTTGACCGGCGAATTTTTCGTACCTTGTATTATGTTCAGCTAATCGTTCTTCGGGATGCCGTATAGTTTGACCGACCTTATAAAGGTCAGGTTGTGATGGGTGAATTAGTACATATAGATAGCCTGATTTCATAGTTCATTTTAGTGTTGGTGGTGCAAGCTTTGCAACACTCAATAACGTTACAAAAAGCTACAGCGACCTATTCGACAGGAACTGCTGTCTGAGTAAACCTTTTTTCAATTTCAATTGCTTTAACCCTGCTCCACGAAGAAAGATGATTTGAGTCTACCTTCTTCCATAAATCCCTTAAAGTCTGGTCATGATTCTTAATAAAGTTCGGGTAATTAGTGAAATAATTCATGTCCAAGCTTTTATTCAATCTTCTAAGTTCGAAAAACTTAAAAATTACTTCTGACGCTTCTTCGGATTCAAGACCTTGAAACTTACCTAACATTTGAATAAAAACTGGCTCGTCTAGAAACTCTGAGAACTCAGACATGAATTCCTGGTCGCAAAGTATATCGCATTTAGTTTCAATGACTGAATTTATGAATCGATCTACCGCGAAAGAATAATTACTCTTCAGCCACGTTTCTAAAAAAATTATGAAAGCGGTATCAGCCTGAAATCTTCTGTGGTGAGAAACAATTTCAAAAGTTTTTTTAATTAGCTTAACCTTGTCACCTGTATTTTCAAAGAACAGTGAGACAATTCTTTCTTGCATCTTATTTACAAGATTCAAAACTCCATCGCTCTGGTCACCTCTTGGCTTTAGTATCTCAGACCAAGAGCGAAATTCTTCGCAAAAACGGCCAAGCTGCTCTGAGGAGTACTCAAAATTAAACTTTTTATCCAAAATGAACTGTAAGCTTAGTGTAGTAAGGCTTTCTAAATCTTTAAGAAGCCTCTCGCCTTGAGAAAGCGTAACGACTTCAAAGTATTCCTCTAGTGCAACTTTCCTTAAATACATTAAGACATTAAGCACATCAGTATTTGTATAGGAACGCTCATCTTTGAGTAACTGAAAATCATCTAATGTTAAGTTACCAACTCTTTGAGCAAAGCGAATCTCCATTTCTTGCCGGGTAAGTGAAATCGGTCTATCAACGAATTCGCCATAAGAAACTAAGTCTTGAGCTGGGAAGGAATCACTTTTGATCCATAATGCTTCAAAAAATTTAAACAACTCTTCTTTGGATCCATGTGATTCATAATGCTTCCCGAAAATTGATTTTTGAATTGATAATTTAAGGTTTTCAACCTTTTCCTCGGCACGTATGGAATCAAATGATCTTTTCGCTCCCTGAGAGCTAATCTCGGCTAAATTTTCCCTATGCTGCAAGAGAATATCAAAAAAAGTTGGGAACCTAAACTTCATCAACTGTACAACAAATAAAGAATCTTGCCTTATTTCTCCTTCACCATAACGAGACATTTCTGAGTTAAGAATGTCTAATTGGTTGCAAAACTTTTTTAAAAATCTGGGATTGGTAGGAATTAGCTCATTATATTTCTCTAGAGTTGATGTCTTAAACGGGTTTGTTTTTAGTTTCGAGATAAAACTACTTGCGGACTTTTTATTCGTATAGGTAACGTGAATAGGAAGATCATAAATCTTCTCTATAAAGCTATGGTTTAAATTTCTTCCAGACAACGATTCTGAAAGAGAGTCATACTCTGTGACAAATACCGTTACAACGCCCTCAATATCAAGCAACTCTCTCAGGTATAACAAAAAAGATGAAATAACAGCAGGATCACATCTATCTAAATCCTCAATGACAAATACTGACCTGCGCTCATTTTTCTTTATGATTTCAGAAATCTTCCTCTTACTAAATGCAATATTTTTAAACAGATTAAGCAAAGCACTTGCAGACTCGCCAATTTTTCCATAACCAAGCCTTTCTGCAGAATCTTTATTAAATACTTTAATCAACTCTCCTGCTCTCTTGCTCCATTTTTGAAGATCCGCATTTTTCTCCATCACATGGCTATAAGACAGAAAAACCTCTGTATTAAAACCACTCAAAAGGTCATCTTTTGAGGAATAAAGCCAAGGATTGAACCAAAAAAATTTATAAGAGCTTTTAGCGAGTAATTCATTCTCAACAATTTTTAAAAGCGATGTTTTGCCAGACCCCCATTCACCAAAAAGTCCAATACGAAGACTTTTTTTTGATGAATCATTAATAATCCTGGATACATATTTTGCTTTCTCCGTAACACCTAATATATCATCCTCTGATGACTCAATTGGGTTCGATGTTAAATTCATGTATTACCTCTTTCCATTCTCTGCCACTAAATAGCATAGCTTCTTAAGCAATTTTATCACTTTCTTCTTCGTGGCTGTCGACATGCATGCTAGTAACTAGTTCCCTCAGCTGTATCTTAATTTCTAACAAATCAAGCCTTGAAGGAAGGTTGAACATCTCAAGAGTCTGAATTACGCAAAAGGACTTAACAGACTCCCCATTAATCGTAATTGGGAGATGATATCTCCCCGCGAATGCCATCTCGCTCGACTCCTTGCCTTCTTTACACTTTGGATAGAGCAAGAAAGAAACAGGAGAATTGAAATAATGATTATAAACATAGATTTGCTTAAGATCATCATCTGCAGGAATACCTTCTTTAGGCACTTTCCACTTGGTATCAATCACTATTGTTTTTTCACCATTAGTAATGACGATATCTGGTTTAATTTCTTTTCCCTCCCAGAATTTTTTCTTCTTTCTTAGAACCTCAAACTCAGTATCAATCAAAGCTGATCTGACCATTTTGAATACAAATTCTTCGTACAGCTTATTCATGTCAAACATGAAAGCGATTACAGAATGAGAACCAGTGCTATTTGTAGGGCAATAAGCCTTTATAATAAGGGTAGCAAGCTGCAGAGCTTTATCATATCTCTTGGTTGTCCTATCTAATTTAATTCTTTGAAGCTTGCTCATGGAGATCGTTGGTTTTATTGAGTCAGGGAGAGTTATTAGCAATGACTTGGCCTTTGATACCAACTCTCCACTCCTTGTAACGTCTTTAGTGATTGCAAGAGCCATTTTTAGAGCTGAGTGTATGTCATGATTCAAATCAAAAACCTGATGACGGCAGTAGACTTTGGCTTTATTCGACGAGTTCTTCTTCAGATCATGGTTAAAGAGAATTTTACCTTTAAGGGTAGAAAGATTCCCTTCATTATAGGAATATTTCTTTCGCAGCCCAGTTTTCATCAAGCTTTGGCACTCTTCTAGAAAATACTCAAAGTAGACATCTAATAGACTCTGTTTTGCCAAAGAGACTGTAGCATCATTAGTAGTATGCGATTTAATATTCTTCGAAATTTTTATCATTCTCAGCAGAGCATCATGCCACTTAGATTTTGATTCATCTTCTTTATCAACTTTTGGCAATACCTCGATAGCAAGATGGCCTAACTGGATTATCCCAACGTAATGCTTGAATTTGATTCTTCTTCGTTCGATCAAAAAGAATTTGCTTTCTACAGTCTCATGAAAACGAAGTAGAGAATCGTACTCTGCCTGGGAGATCTCACCCTCTCCGTCGCCGACGCACAAACTTTCATGCTCAAAAACAACAATCGTTTTAATCTTCATATATGCTTTTGAATGTCTCTAGAGTCCATTCCTTTGGATCGCTTATCCTATAAATATTCTTTGTTTCAAACTCACCCTCTGACTCTTCGTATGACCTAGCGAATTTAACTCTCCCCCCATTTACCTTCACAACGAATTTCTTTCCGAGGACCATGCACATTTTGTCCCAGTCTTCGTAAAAATATTCTTTAAGGATAGGAATAATCTTGTTTTCAAACACAGATTTTAGACTATCGAGGGTGTCCACATTGTCATTCATAAAATAACTGTGACCAATGCGATAATCTTTGCCTAGGAGTGCTTCTAATCGATTATTCAATGTCTCGTGGATCTTTTTAACTAACTCTGGATTGAATTTACAGTTGATCTCTTTGGTGTTTGGCTCATGCTCTTCAAAAACAAAGCGTCTTCGCAAAGCAAGGTCCAGGGCTTCAACACTTTTATCTGCTGTATTCATCGTTCCGTATATGTATAAGTTTCTGGGAACAGTGAAAGGCTTTTTTGAATAAGGCAAGATTGTTGAAAGAGCTCCTCGCTTATCATCCTCTATCAATGTAATTAACTCACCAAAAATCGCAGGTATGTTACCCCTGTTGATTTCATCAATAAATATTGCATAATCATTAGTAGGGTCTTCCGATGCTTTAAGACACATCTTTTTAAAGATGCCATTAACTAGAGCGTACTGAACCTTACTATCGCCCTCGTCGTCCAAAACTGGCTTAATACCTTCTACAAAATCTTCATAGCTATAACTTGGATGGAAAGTAACTAGCTCATAACGTTTTGTTGGGGATCCTTCATGACTGCTGGATCTTACTCTTTTTACAAGCTCTATCTCTTCAGATAATTCTTCTTTCCAATTACCGGCTAAAAACCATTCCGAGTTTTCACTTTTATCGAATACATATGGGGCTCTTCTATCTTTAACATTTACAGTTTTAGATTCCAGAATAGTTCTATTCTGTAGACTTCCCCAAATCATAGGCTTTATTGAAGAGGAAATGTCCTCTGCGTTAGAAGCCTTAATTTTAGCTTTTACAAAATCATGCTCTTGAATCGACTTCACATTCACGGGCCTATTTAAGTCTATCATTGCACAAGCAAAAACTCTCCACCAGGACATATCAGAAAATGTTTCAGAAATAAGCGCAGAATCAGAAGTGGCATTATTCTTAGTAAACCTACTTGCAATTTCATGCGTAAGCTTAAAAGTCTTACCTGTACCAGGGGGGCCGTAATAAATTACATTTAACGGACCCTTCGGCTTTACTTCCTTCATATTCTGTCCTTCGCTTCTTGATCTTTTAAAAATTAAGTCCACATCTGAATCCCTTACTGGTTCAGCTGTTTTTCTATAGGACAATCCAGGAATATCAAACGGCTCTTTTTCGATCCAATTTACCTTAAGTCTTACACCGTCTTCCTCATTATCAAGAACTTCACCAATTGCCTTTATCCTTAGGCATGAAATGCGCTCACCCTTTTCATTCTTTATTGTAAATGAGCTTTTGATTGCAATGAGATCACCCTCTTTGATTTTTTTTACTATCTCGAGAGAAGGATCTTCAGAATCTTTGGAGAAGCCATTAAGCCACATCCCCTGATCTAAAAATGACTTCGTTTGATCTTTTTCATCCTCATCTTCACCACTCCAATAAGCACCCAGAACCCAATATGATTTGTCTTCAGTGTCGTTTAACCAATATGGCTTAATGTCTTTGCTATATAGGAAGAAACAAATGTAAGCAGTTCGATTGTCTTCATTTTTGAAATTTAGATTTACGGCGGAGAAGTAATCTTTTAAGTGTTCTACAAAGGATTTGGGGTCATATTCTCTACCCAGGACATTTAACGAAAACTGCTTCCTGTGTTTATCAGAAAGCATGGTCAAGCCATCGGAAGGATTCTCGATGTAATGAATTGTATTTTTGATACTTCCGTCTTTAATTTCTGCTAATTCATTTGATTGAATCTTATACAATAGAAGTGTTTTAACCCAATCAGTCTGTCTTACAAATGCTCGTGCTAATACTCTTTTATCTGAAGTCTCATTCCATATGTTCTTATTACAGGCATTCATGTCAAAGTGAGCAACCACTTTGCCAAGAAGCTCGAGCAGCTCATAATCCTTGGAGCTCTTTTTTAAGGATGGTAAATAGTCCTTGAATGTCATATCTGATTCTGAAAATCGTTTAAGCACACCTTCAAAGAATGATTTCTTTTCACCTGTTCCAAACTTTTTAAACTTAAGGAATAACTCTTGTGCTTTTTCAAAGTAGAATTCGTTCTGTAGCAATAGTTCTTTTTTTGATCCACTCTCGACAAAATTTTCAAACTCATCTATAAGGCTAAGTTTTTTATTTGAAGCAATTTCATCGGGATCAAGTTTAAATGTGCTCTTGATCCAAGAATAGAAATGTTTTCTTTGTTCTTCGAATAACTGACTTGTAAAAAAGTAGTCTTCATCATTAAAGCGAATTAGGAAATTTTCAGGATCATAATATCTTGCTTGATGTGTACCGAATTTTCTTTGTTCTTGATGAGGCTTGGCCTTGTCGTATCTTAAAAGTATTGGATACTTGCCCGATGAAAAACTTTCAGCACAGTAGTTTTTGTCCAACAACTTATTAACTTGATCATTCGAGACCAAATTATTTCTAAATATGTATTCAAATATCGATTTGATATCACCAGCAATTGCCATGTAACCTCTAACTTAAATTTATGCTTTGTTTTCGGCAACTTACGTGATTTTGTTGAGTGGTTTTAGTCTTAAGATTTCTTAGAGGAATTTAAGGCCTTAGACTCCTCAGCAAATACAATCTAAGAGGTGGTGGGATTAGGCTTAACTATCTAATATTGCTAACAAACCGATACCAAATCGATACAGTAAAGATACTCACCGATAATCTACAAGATCTAAAGCCCTTGAAGACTTTTCAGACAGGGTCCGTTCTATCGAATTCTCCCTAAATCTATGGTAGAAAAATGTATGGAATCACAAGAACTTGATGCTTTGATTGAAGAGATAGAGGCTTTAACTCATGATATTGAGTCTTACAACTCTGACTCGGATGAAGATATATATTCAAAAATTGATATTCTTGAAGTGAAGCGGTCTAGCTTAATTCACAAGGCCGATCAAATTCTTGGAAATGGTCGATTTATCTCTTTCCCAAGCTTTTAGTTTTCTTTACTTTTTTATTCTTCGGCTTTGTCTTTTTTAATTTATTAAGAGCGAAATTAAGTCTTTCTAATTTTTCTTTCTGCGTCTCTGTTTTAACATCAGGCCACTGCAAAGGCATGTTCGTGCTAGATATAGGTTTTGATAATTTATCTGCAACTAATCTTCGTGAAGCTTTTGCAATATCAAAATTTATATCCTCAATTGCGGTAGGATCGAATCCTAGCTTCATAGATAATTCAAAATACGCCATATACTTTTTCTCGTAATTTTCATCTGAAATTTCTCTAAGATATTCCCAGCTTGGGTGGATATTTAAACCAAGCAAGTCTCTATTGTTATAGTACATGGCATTGAGTTCTAAAATTATCCACGACATAACTGCATGCTTGTCTTTCTCTGAGCGTCCATTCTTTCTTGAGGTCATTTTTTAAACCTTTTTATGAAGCCTTTAACTTACTTATATCCCTAAGGAATGTATCGAGATCTATAATTTGAGCTCCGACGTCTTTAGCTTTAGCTTCTTTTCCGGGGCTGCGGTTATAAAATCCTGAAGGAATAATTAAAAAGTCTAATTCTTTTGTAACACCTGACCTGATTTTAAAGCCCATCTCTGCTAATTTAGTTCCAAATTCAATTTTCTCTTTATCAGTAAAACCGCTTAGATATACTTCTTTACCTAAGCCATTTTTTGTTAGCGCAGAAACCCTGAAGGGCTGCTCGCTAGAATCACAAAGGCAGCCTAGTGAGCGAATAACTTCCAGATCCTCTTTGGTGGCGTCGTATTTTACAAATTCATTTACGAACAAGAGTCCAGTCAAATAAGAGTCCAAAGCAGCATGATGTTTATCTGGTCTTTTGATATTAATCGATGCAATCGCATCATCCAAAGAAACAGAAGTGTGATGATAATCCCAAGAGTTCAATGAGGTTACTTGTAAACTTTCTAGCTTATATCTTGATATGTTTTTTTTGATAATTCCTACATCATCCCCGCCCCATTGAATAACAACTTTTCCATGGAGAAGTTCTCTTAGCCATGTATAGTGGCCAGCAAATGTCTGTGCTTTTGACCACTGATACTCTGAAACGGTATGCTTGCTTATGGCATGTATATTAATCGAGTCAGCGGGAACATCTGGATTTAGTATTTCATTAAACTCTAGTGATAATTTCCGATTAACTCGACTCCATTTAGTTATTCCTATCTGACAAATTCCAAGATTATTGACTGTCTCAATATCAAGAAAATAGATCTCATCTTTTTTTAGAAGATCAATTAAAAGCATGTGCCCAACCTTAGCAGGCTTATCGGAAACTTAACTCACAAGTTTAGCAAAACGGTCCAGTATCTGAAGCCTCATTAAAGGTTTCAAAGGGTTGAATATTAGAATGGCTAAGTTTCTACTGATATTTTTACAGGAGGTGCCGTAGATGCTCTAGATTATTGATTTCAAGGATACATTCCACTTTTGGTAATACAACTGACTACAATTTAAAATACTCATTTTGAAATTATGGCATTAAGCCACTGTTCATCTTCTCTGCCTTTTCTCACATCGCTTGTTACCCAATGCTTTAAGACTTTTAATTCTGTCCCCTTAAGAACGCTCTCTAATGATTCGTGAGTAAGATCACAAAAATACCTCCCGTTCCTCTCACCTTCAAAATCGCCTAGCTTAAAAGAACAGTAAATGACTCCAGATTTTTTAAGTGCACGCTCAAGTTTCTTAAAAACTGATGGCAACTCAACCTTTTTCAAATGAAGCAAACTTGCACACGCCCAAATGCCATCAAATAAATTATCAAATTCAATCAGGTCAAAGGAGGTATTCAATACTGGTGTCTTCGTAAATTCAGAGGCCAGACGACAAAGTTCTGTAGAAGCATCAAATCCAGTTGCCTGATAACCATGTTCGATAAAATACTTAATGTCTCTACCACTACCACATCCTGCATCTAAGATTGCTCCACCTGCAGGCACATGCTTAAGAAATGCTTCATAAAGATCATTTAAATTAAGTAATTTTGTCTCCGAGTGGAAACTCTCAGCATGGCGGTTATAGTAATCAAGAGTACTCATTACGTGGCATTCCTATGTTTTCGAGGTGTTGCAATGTATTAAAAGTATAGATATATAATATAGCATGCCCAACTCAACTGATGAAGACAAAGAAAACTATTGGCGGGGGATAATTCTAAGAGGTGCCAACGTCGCAACCTATAAGTTCGCTTTAGGTAAAGCCCTATTAGACTTAAGGTCAGAAGATAAAACAATTGTTACACTCGAAGAACTTGCAAAACCATTTTCCAAATACATTTGCGAGCACTCTTCGTCTGGTAAATCTCAATGCACCAACCAGAAAAGCTCTTTTTTGGATGCTGCAAACGCATTTAATAAAGGTCTAATTACTTACGATCAACTAATTAGTGAAACCAAGAAAAATGGCTTTAAGTACGTACTAGATGCATTCCACGTCCTACCAGGGAAAGGTTCAATTGCGGAACGTTTCTATGAGATTGATGGTACTGGCATGAAAAGAAAACTCATCCTTACTGACAACTTATTTCACCTCTATCAATCAGAACAATTTGAAAACTTAAAAAACGAAGTCGAATCTAGATGGCTTCTAGTCGAAGATGCATGGACATTTGGAACAGGTAGCAAAGATCAACCAGTACTATACGACATTGATACGACCAAATTATATGTGGAAGAACGAACCACTTATAGAAGAAGTCTTACTTTTGCCAGATCAGCTCTTATTGGTTACCAAAAGGGAAAATGTTTCTACTGCTTCAAGAGTATTCACTCAGGAGACGAGATTACTTGTGATGTAGATCATTTCTTGCCATTCGCTTTGAGGTACAAGGAAGACATGCTCAAGGTCGATTTAAACGGAGTATGGAATTTAGTTTTAGCCTGTTCAGATTGTAATAAAGGGAAAGGCGGGAAGTCGGGTTCGGTTCCTGAAAAAAAATACCTTGAGCGATTAAAAACCAGGAACAACTACCTTATCTCGAGTCATCATCCTTTGAGCAACACCCTTGTGAACCAAACAGGACTTGATGATAAGACGAGAAACTCATTGCTAGAGAAACTCCATGCAAATGCATATGCACATCAAAAGAAATACTGGAAACCTCTGTTTGAGTTTAATTTCTAGCTAGTTTTTTATAGGAGGTGGTGGGAATTGAACCCTTGTTCGTTCAATTTTCGTCACATCCCCGCATGGGGTGGCGATATGAAATATGCGAAGTATGATCAAAAGACGATTTACTTGGTTTCTAAATCAAAGAATCCGAACCTATTTCCGAGTTTGAAAATTCCTAGATCTACTGCTCCTTGCTGGATTAAGAGTAAACAACATTTAAAGCTAAATATTAGTAAAGACCCCCTTTCATCACAAAGCCTTGCTCT
>DIUE01000052.1 GCA_002435795.1 Bacteriovoracaceae bacterium UBA6166
CTTTTGTACTGAAATCAAAATCAAGCTTTATGATTTCATCTATACCAACAGCTACTTCAATTTCTCGCTCTTGAACGTCACTGTCTCCCGGGACAACAGGAGCAGCCTGATCCTGGGCAAAAGCACTTAGGACCAATAAGATTGCAAATACTGTTGTGAGGAATTTAGTTACGACCAGGGGGCCCCCCAGTACGTGTTTTCTCTTTTGACTGTTGTTCCGCAAAATAGGCTTTGGCCTCTGGCGCATCTTCACCTAAAACATCAAACAGCCTGGTACCGCTGATACGCTCAATGGTTTTATCATCGTTATTTCTCAATGAGAGAAAGATTCCTCCGCCACCAGTAACAAGAAAGACCATCTTCTGCACTTCAAAAGGGGTCAACTCAAGTGTCACGGTATTGAAATTAACATATTTATTTAATTTCATTTCTCGACCTTCGTTTTCTGAAGTTTGGAGATTTACGATGGGCACACTGTTCGTAACGTAAAGACCCGTGGATAATACCAGAACATCCTGAAGGACTGTTTTTACTTTTACTCTCTCTTTCTTTCCACCGGCGTAGTCAATCGTGGCTAAAACATCAACTCGATCACCTGGCTTTATTAACTTTGAAACGGCTTGATTTTCTTGAACCTGGACAGAGAGTGCTCTCTTGCCAACTGCGATCTGGCGGGCCAATCCTGATTGAGCTCCAGGGTAAGTAATGCGAGGTCTCGTGATCTGCTCACCTGTCTTAACTGGCACGGCGGCGATTGTATTATAGAGCTCCTCAATCTTCTTGAAGTGGCCAGGCATTTGGAATTTTTTAGGAATATTTTCAATTTTTAATTTTCGATCATCGATAAGCTCGAGTTCTTTAATATCTACTTTTGCGACAACTACAGGTGATGGATTACCGTATTCTTCGATGAACTTAGACTCTCTATCATCAAGATAAGAATAAACCATGAACATCGCAATACCTGCGATAACCAAACTTAGGGTAAATGCACGACTATTCATTCGTTCATCCTTAAACGAGTTAGTAACCTCTAATCAATATGATAGCATAATTTTCAAAAGCGTAACCGAGGAATGCTTTACCTCAGTGTTTCGGACAACTATTGCCTGATGAAGCAACCGCTTTGATCCAATACTGTGCCCAAGGCTTGCTCACTGTCTCCTGGACCTGGGAGTTCAGCATAATCCCCTGGTGCGGACTCTAGGCGGGCCATCGTAGCCCCACAAAGCCCATAAACTGTCGCCACTCTTACAAATTGTGTCGTTTCAGTCGTGTATGAAGCATCACAAGTATCACCCGCTCCAGGAGCAAAAGGAAGATTTAATTTAAAGCAAGGAGCAATGGGATTATCTGCATTTAAATAGTCTGACCATCCGATAAAATAATGCCCAAATTGCTTCCAGCTTGCATTTATTAATCCCCCGCCATCACCTCTTTGTGGCTTTGATATTTGGGAGTTATTTTGCAATCTATAATAAAAATAACTTCTAGTAATTTTTTGCTGATTAATAGAGGCATGTATTGCATCACCGAGACTAACGACAACTGTGTACATCATCAGCATGAAGGGGAGAAAGAGAATAAGCTCAATAAGGGCTTGCCCCTTTTGATTTTTTTTAACATCCATTATCAAACACCGTAATGTCAGCTGTATCGTCTGTTGCACAATTACCTATTGTTCCAGTTACAGCGAGGTTTATGGCCTGACAGGTTCTATTCCAGCATTCATGCCGAACAGGCTCTTTTCCTAAAAACGATTCCGAGACGTATCTTATTTCTGTGTCCCCAGCAATAGCACGAAAATAAGACAGTGGTTTTTTAAAAACACTAACTGCTCCTACAAATAAGGGGGCATTAATCGAAGATGTAAAAGCTGAGTTAATATAGAATCCGTCAACCGTTGTGCTACAGCAGTTCTTAACTCCATCCACGGGAACACCAACAGCCGCCACTCGAAATCTTTTTAATGTTTTAAGCGCTTCTTCTTTAGCTGTTTGATCACCACCATTAATCGTTGAAGTATCTGCAGTCAGATAAGTCCGACTGGCCATGAAAGTCGCATAGTGAACGAGATATCCGGCTGAGTAGTTAACAGAGATGTTGATGAACAAAAACAAGAATGCCAATGCAAACATGAAGGTTAGCAAAAACTCAATCGTCGATTGTCCCTCTTGTTTTTTCATTGCTGCGGGTAAGGGCGAAGTGGACCAATAAAATGAGTCGCCCCCCTTCTTTGATTGTAATAGCCAGGATGATTGCGTGAACCAAGATTTACATTGAATGCCGAAGCATCTCCGTAATACTGAGAGGCGAATCTATAATTCCACTCCATTTCATCTTTCATTCGCAAAGCAAAGCCGCCGCCTTCACCAAGTAAATCTTTAAATTTAGCAGAATTGATGACAGTAAAAACGAGAGAAACCACGACAGCCAAGAGCAATACATACTCAACTGTACTTTGGCCTAATTGATCAAGTTGATTTCTGCGGCAAACCAAAGCCATGCAAAAAGAACGACGGGTGCGTATGAAAAGCGGGTTCCAAAACATGAACTCAAGCCCTTTAAGTTTCTAAGCTGTACCTCTTTAATAACCTTAGAATAGTTTCTTGAAATGTTCACTATTATTAACATGCAAGCGATGAGGCAAGTTGAGATAACAAGCCGCTCAAGAAATGCAGCATGCCATTGTTGCGGGATGAGCAGAAACAGCGTTGATATATATTTAGCATCTCCCCCACCCATTACATTGAGCGTGAAGAGAACAAAACCGGTTAACAAAATGAGTACAGGGTAAATAAATGTGTGGAGATTAAGGTGATGAAGAGGTGAAAAAGCCACAAGCCCGACAAAAGAAATCAGGTTAAAAAGGGTCCAGTGATTTGATATTTTCTTGGTTCTAAAATCGATCCAAGCGACGGCCACTAAACAAACCAAAATAGAAAAATAAGTTAGGTTCTGGGCCATACCTATCTTCTGTAGAAGTTGTCATAGGAGGCAAAGAAGCACTGGTTCTCACAGATACCTACTATGAGGTTTTGAGATAAGACGTGACCTAAATTTCCTAAGGAGTCGCGAAAAAAATCGTTAAATCTAACGGCTATTCTCGATGCGACAAGAATCATCAACACGAGAACAAATAAATATTCGACGGCAGCCTGACCGCTTGATTTTTTTATCACAAAATCAAGTCTAAGCTGCCGTCGTATTGACGTCAAATGATGGTTTCGATCTAACTATTGTAGACCGTTAAGGATGTCATCAGCCTTACCAAACACCTTGTTGACGAGACCATTGTCTCCCACAAGACGCTCGTTAATAACGTCCTTAAACTTGAAAATCACAAAAGCCACAACAGCCACTAGTAGAATATATTCCGTAGATGTCTGTCCGCTTTCGTCTTTCAAAAATGCAGTTATTTGCTTTTTCATAACTCTCCCCTGCCTTGTTCTTTAAGCCTTATCGACCAGAACTGCAGATAACTTTAGTTCTTTTTAAAGATACTAAAATTGTCTATGTATTGATGATTATAACACGTCGCACAACTTCAAACAATAGGATCTATGTGCTTGAATTAAAAGGGTCCTACTCATGGTGTGGCGAAAACTTCCCGTAGCGCCGGCAGGGTATTAAGAGTAAGATTAATGTATGGGTTTGGGTGGACACATAAGTTTCGCCCCTACGATTCAGTTATCGGGAGCAGTCCCTGGTCACGGTGTGCAAGCTCGCCTAGTGAAAGCTAGATTGTGAGAAGCCTAAAGTGATTACTAACAGCGCCCACCTTAAATTTAAGGGGCGCGAAACGAATCATCTCTACTCAAACCCTTCTTCCCCTTCCCCCAATACATAATCCAATAACTTGACGTGATAGCCTGAAGCGTTGATCATAAAATAATGATGAACATGAATTCAGACAAAATTGATACCACTTGGCTTGAATCTCTAGCGATTGAAGAAATCAACATGGAGGAGTCGGGCTTTATTAGATTTGCCGACAGTGCTGATCCTGCTCGGATTCTTGAGGAAGAGTCCATTTTATTTATCAATAAAATTAAAGACCGCTTTGAATTTTACGTTTCTCTATTCAATCAGTACCGCGTGAATCGAGATCAGGGCCGAATGATTAAAGTCTTTAGGATTTCAAACACTATCAGTGATTTTATGCTCTTTAGAAATTCACTTAAACTGATTGTTGCTCGTAAATCGTCTGATGTGATTAGTATTGGCTTTTTATCTAATTCAGGTGGCTTATTTTCTCCGCGTATTCCAGGTGACCAGTCTCCGCAAACATCACAAATTCATGAAATCCGCGCTTTCGTAGGAGCTTTCAACAATATTTCTTGGAGATATCAGGGAGAGGAAGTCCATATCGACTCTATGGTTAAATTTTATCTCTCTGAGTTTATCAGAAGTTCTGCACGCTAATTATTTTTTAGCATCTAGCAACTGTTGAACAGTAGGCATCTTTAACTGAAAGAATTCTTCTGCATTTTTAACTGACATTTTATAATGATAGTAATCCCTGCCTCTGCTTCTTGCAGAGCTTTCATCAAGCGGGAAACTCCATTGTGCACGGGTAATCAGGTTATCATCTAGCCCAATTGATTTGATAAATTTTTTAGCGAAATCATAACGAGACATAGTATCTTGTGAGGATATTTGGAATAGTCGATTCGTAACATTTTTTTCAATTGCTAAGTGAATAACATTAGCAAGAAATTGTGGATCCATGTGCCCATGCTCAATCTGATCATCCACATTTGCCACATTCCCTCTAAGCACACTTCTTTCGATGGATTCAATCCAATTGCGTCTTTTAGGATGGTAAGAACGACCAAAGAACGGAGCTGTTCTAAAAATAATATAGTTCAAGCATGACTTTTGAACATAGAACTCACTGGATGCAAGGCTAGAGCCATACACCGTTACAGGAAAAGGCGTATCACTTTCAAGATACTCATTATTTTCGCCGCCTAAAACAAAACTAGAGCTGACAAATATAAACTTTGATCCGTATCGTTCAGCAGCTGAGCAAACATTTATCAATCCAGCAGAATTTAATGCATCTGCAAGTTTGGGATTTGAGTGACAAGCAGTAATAGATGAGAGCCCACTGGCATAAATTGTGACATCCGGCTTAGTTAAACCTATCAAGTGAGTTACTCTATCTTTCTTTAAGCCATCACATTTATAAAACAAAATGCCGGGATAATCGATCGGTGTATCCTTATACGTTCCAATCACACGGTAATACTTCTTGAGACTCTCCAAAAGATTTGACCCAAGAAATGAGCTGGCCCCGAATATGAGAATTGTTTTGCGCATGAATGATAGTGTAACTCAAAGGGTCGCCTCTAGCCATCCTGTCTTCGGCGACATACCGATCATCCTGATCATAAAATAGAAAAAGGTGACCTCATTCGAGGCCACCTTACGGGGTGTGACTTACGAGAGCAGTTTCAGGGCAAACTGCGGGGCGTTGTTTGCTTGAGCAAGAACCGACACAGAAGCTTGGTTAAGAATATTATTCTTTGCCAGTTCTGCCGTTTCTGCCGCTACATCGACGTCCCTAATTCTTGAGTTAGCCGCACTGAGATTTTCATCTGAGATCGCCAAGTTGTTGCTTGCCGATAACAGCCTGTTCTGGATAGCGCCCAAGTTTGCGCGGACTCCAGAAACCCTTTCCAGTGCTTGATCCAGCTTCCCGAGAGTGAGCTGAGCTCCCTCTTTGCTAGCAATCTCTTCAGCATTAAGACCCAGTGCCAAGATTGTTGCGTCGGTTGTTGTTGAATCATAGGTGATGCGATCTTGAACGGGGCTATTATGAATCCCCACTTGTATATCGACGACACCACCTGATCCATCCAACAGTTTTCTGCCATTGAAGTCGAGTCCTCTTGAGATACGATCAATCTCATTTTTGAGCTGCTGAAATTCAATGTTCGAAAACCCACGCTCTGTATCCCCCACTGTGTCAGAAGCCGCTTGGACTGCCAACTCGCGAAGCCTGACAATAATGTTGGAAACTTCTGATAATCCACCTTCAGCTGTTTGAATGAGTGAGATTCCATCTTCAGTATTCCTCTTCGCTTGTCGCATACCTCGGATATGGCCTTTCAACTTTTCGCTGATCGCCAGTCCCGCTGCATCGTCAGATGCTCGCGTGATACGCTCCCCTGAGGCTAACTTCCTCAGGTTATTGTCAGTGTTAAACTTATTTGTTCCTAAACTACGTTGAGCTGCAATGCTCGAAACGTTAGTATTTATTCTTAAACCCATTTTAGGCTCCGTTGTTAAATGTCATGCGAACCTCCTTGTTCTTTCGGCAAATTTCCTATCTGCCGGTGGTTAATAATTGGGCACACTACTGCCCATCACACTACACTCTTTAGTCACACCCACTTCAGAGTAACGTGCAGGTTTGGTCAAAATCTCGATCAGGTTTCAATCACCTGCTACTAGCCGTTAGATGATGCTTGGATCAATCCTAGAGCTGTAGTAGTGGACTGGTTAGCCTGAGCAAGAACTGAAGTACCAGCCTGCATCAAGATGTTTGTTCTAGTTAATTCAGCAGTTGCTGAAGCTACGTCTGCATCACGAACTCGAGAGTTAGCTGCTGACAAGTTTTCAGAACTGACCTGGATGTTGTTAATCGTTGACTGAAGACGGTTTTGAAGAGCACCGAAGTCAGCACGAATACCAGAAACAGTTTGAATAGCTTGGTCAATCGCCGCCAATGAGTTTTGAGCAGAGATTTTATCAGAAACGCTTGCAAGGTTTAGACCTAGAGCTGCAACGTTTACATCAGCGCTTGAAGCATCAAATGTAAGACGGTCAGCTAAGGGGTCATTTCGAGTACCGATCTGAATGTCAAAGACTGAACCAGTACCATTCAAGAGTGGAACGCGGTTAAACTCAGTTGAGTTTGCGATACGATCAACTTCTG
>DIUE01000039.1 GCA_002435795.1 Bacteriovoracaceae bacterium UBA6166
CTCTCACCGGCCATGCGAATGGACTAATGAAATTTAAAAGAGTGAAGCCGGGAGAGGCTGCAAAGCCCACAAAATCCTCGGTCTATCACACAACTGTTGTGACCAAATCATCCGTGAATGTTGAGTACGCCATGGGTTTAAGAAATGCTCTTGTTCATTTCATGGTTCAGCTTGAAAAAGATGTTGAATCAAAAAAAGTATCAAGGTCTGAAAGTCAGAGAATTCTTCAGCTCTTAAGAAATAATATTTTGATTGCTGAAGCTTATGCGCAAAGATTGGTTAATGGTTCTCAATGCTTTGCTGGTGGCTGGCCTTCGACTATCCAAAACGGCATCTGTACTGTTCCTCCACAGGCAAAGAGTGGATGCTCTGCTACTCAATACAAATGCTCTGAAGCCCTATTCGGAGCCAACAACTGTGTTCCTCGGCAAACAGGAGGCAGAGGTTTTACTGCTGAATGTGATAAAAATAGTAATCCGGATACGATCAGAGCAGGGTTTCAGTCTGATCCAGCAAAAATCGAGGAGATGCAGCGTCTCAATCAACAAACAACTCAGTTTTGTAACTCTTGGAAAGAGACAAAGGGTGGAGAGTATAACGGCTGTTCAGAGCTTACGAAACGTACGGCGGCTCTCTCCGCTGCTCCCACAACCGTCACTCAGACCAACGTAACTCCAACCAACGTAACACCAACCAATGTTAGTCCAGCCATAGAAGAACCGCGCACTCCACAGACTCCAACCCAGCAGCCAGTAAGAGGCCCTTCGTCTGTCCGTCTTGGCGGTGGAACGATGACGGCGGGTGGTGATTGTAAAGATCCAACACTCACTAAAGCCTTCTTGGATTTTGCAAATTTGTATTTAACCGGCTCTCAAAAGATGGAATCGAGAGAGACCTGTAATCAAATCAAGAGCTCATTGAGCGACATGCTAGGCACAATAAAAAATAATAATGATGGAACCTATACGACAGAAGAGAAAAGAAGTGCCAATAATAATGCTGCCCAGGTTGTCAGTCATGATTGTAGCAAAATTTGTGTTGATCCTGCTGAGGAAGAGCGTCTCGCTAAAGAGAAAAAAGAAAATGAAGATAGAAATTTAGCTTCTGAGACACCTGGAGCTCCTAAGGCAAGGTTTATGGGAGCAAGAGTTGGAAAGAATGACAATTTCAGTTGTCTCAAAGAGGATGTTCTTCCTCCAGCATTTAAATGCGAAGATCTTCTCTCTGATACGGCAGCTCTTTCGGAAGACGTTGAGCTGAGTCAAGGATCAGAGCCTAAAAAGATATTTAAAGCAGTAGAAAGAAGAGTAGATTTTGAAAACCCTTACTCCTTTGTTTCATATTTCATGGGGCCTGAAGCCCAGTTGTCTCAAGCTCTTTCAGGTTATGAGAACTCAGTTACGACCTCAAAAGTATGCCGTCTCTTGGCTTCTGGCTGTACTTTGCAAAATAACCCAGGCAGTTATCCGCATTATAAAAAATGTATAGGCACCGCTAGTAAACAAGGAGAAGAGGGCTACAGACGAGCTATAATTGTCGGCATTGAAAAATCAATAGCCATTGTTACTGCCGCAAGAGAAACCACTGAGTTCGAGTCTGAGGATAACTATGGTGGCATGCCTTTTGAGTGTAAGGGCAACAAAGGTGATAATGCAGGACTGGGCTTTGACCATCCGAAATGTAAAAAGTTTTATAACTGGTATGTCGGCCTTGAGGCTACCACGACAGGTTTTAAAGTCGGAAACGAAGCGGCTGTCGTAACTGAAAACATGAGAAACCAAACTCGTTTAAGCCAAGCTATAGAAGAAGGAAATGGACAAGACGCAGGTTTTGAAGCTTCTCGGAATGCTTCTATTGCCTCTCAAAAAGCAGAAGAGAGAAATATGGGCTTTTTCGCTGCAAAAGGTGCATTAATCCTTGCCCAGCTCAACAATTGGCCTAGTAGAAAAAATATTTGTGATGGTTCTAGTTGCTGTGAACTTTTTAGATCTGAAGGAGCTGATCGCATTGATCGAGATTTTTTCCCGAACTCCGACGCTAAAAACCACATTTACGCCCAAGCGATTGCTGCTGCAACTGAAGTAATGGTGGCAAAATTTAAAGCTGATCTCCATAAAGAGAACGCTCGTAAAGTGCAGGCCATTAAGGAGCAAATGCAGTTTGCGGATGAAAGCGATGAGGGCGTGATGAAGTTCTGTCTTCAGTTCCCACAAGACGTGCGCTGCTTGAGCCCAGGTGAAAGACGAGCCTTGGGTGCATCTGGCACTCAGTTTGGTGGATTCCAAGGATCAAACTTTGGTCTTGGCTCGCTTGATGGTGAGCAAGGCAATGAGATTTCTGCTGGTCAAGATTTTGGTGGAAGCCTCGCTGCTGGTGGTCCGTCAGGTAACGTCGGAAGTATTGGTAACGCTGACAAAGATGCAGCTGTGGCTAAAAATATTTTTAATGCTCCAGCTGCCGCACGAGGCGGTGGTGGTGGTGGAGCAGGTGCAGGCGGCGGAGGTGGCGGCGGAGGTGGCGGTAGCGCCCAAGCCGGACAGCTTTCTCGCGATGAAGGTCTAAAAGAAGACAAAAAAGAGAGCCCGATTGATATCACAAGCACAAAAGCTGCTTATGAAGGAAGTAAAGGAGGTTATAACGGCGGTGGATATAACCCAAGCAACAAGAAGCCTGCCGATGCAGCAGCAGCTAATCCTTTCGCCGGGATGTTTGGTAAAGATAAAGGCCGTGATCCTGCCAATGTCGCTGAGATTGATAAACCAGCTTCTGATCTTTTTGCTAAGATCTCCCGTCGTTATGGAGAAGTGCAAAAGAGAAAAGCGTTGATGGAAGTTGCTGATGAAGGCTCTGGCATTCGATGAAACCCAGTTTTGAATACAGTATTCAAATCAAAGAGTTTCATTTGGATACATTTGGACACGTCAATAACGCGATCTACATGGCCCTGTACGAAGAGGCCCGTTGGGATTTTATTACCAAGCATGGATATGGGCTTGAGAAAATTCAGCAAGAGCGCAAGGGTCCTGTCATCTTAGAGTCAACGATACGATTTCGTCGTGAACTGATTAACAGAGAGATCATTACCATCATCTCGGAGCCAGTTGATCCAGAGAAATCAAAGATCATGACTATTAATCAAAAAATGCTAAAGGCTGATGGGAGCGTCGCTTCGGATGCGATCTTTACCGTCGGTTTCATGGATCTTGATCAAAGAAAATTAATTTCTGCTCCTGACGACTGGAGAAAAGCATGCGGGTTTTAGGTTTAATCATACTTTCGACTCTGACTACGAGTTCATGGGCTGAAGAGTCCTGTAGTGCAATGACTTCATTCGGTGAGGTTGAGAATTTAATCGAAGTCAATTGTGAATTAGAAGATCAAAAACGCAGTTGTGCCAAGACTCCAGTCGATCCAGATGCTATTAAAAAATCAATTACGAGTTTGTTTGATTCTGCCACAACAGATCGAGCAAAAATAATTCAGCAGTGGGATAATGGATACAAGGCTAGGCCTGTTTCTCAGTTATTTTATAAAGACAATAGAAAATATAATAATCAAAAACCGCCTGAATTTATTCTGGAATGGTTTAAGAGGAATAATCCAGATATTGACCAAGAAGCTCTGAAGGCAAAGATAATTGATTCTTACGTTCAATTTGGAAAGCAGTATGATTGCCTTCCTAAAATACATACTCGTGACGTGAGTAGAGTCTTCCCTGGCCCTAAGTATAAAACAGAGCAAGAGTCGAGAAATGCTGTCCGCGACTTGTCTCAGTTTCAAGACTTTATCAATAAAGGGCGGGGTGAAATGGCAGTCGATGGATTAGTTTCATGCTCGGATAAACCCAATCCTGGCCATGGGCCTTGGAAAACAGTCTCTTATCTCTATCCACCGTGTTCAGGTAACATCACTCAGAACTTTGCCAATAACGCCTGGACCATTAGCCCTTCGGAAGCGCAATCAATTGCTTCAAGTAATGGTGAATTGTCTCGGTGTATTCAAGAAAGTATTAAAAATGGTGCCAAAATTCATCATGTCTCTGTGATTGCATCTGCTTCAGCTTTGAATAACACAGGAGCTGCGAAAGAAAGGTTTTGTGCCAAAGGGTTTCGTGAATTATCAGAAGCTCGAGCGCAGTCAGCCATTTCTTCAGTCCTGCCTCTCTTGCTACCAGACCCAAGTCTTTATGCTCCGGATAAAGTGGAGGTTAAATCCGAGGGGTCAAACGGAGACGGAACATCGGGGGATTGTCCTTATAAGCTTGTGAACGGAAAAGAAGTGATTAAGCCAGAATATGCCCTGGGTGGTTCGAGAAGAGCAGAATTAGATAATGCCAGGTATGTGACTATCGTTGTTACATTTGATGAAAAGATAAATCCCGCAAGTAATGGTCCTGGACATTACCAGCCAAGTTTAGATTGCCAAGAAATATCATTCCGCTGCCGTTAAATAAAAAAGGCCCCTTTCGGGGCCTTCTCTTTTTTAGACATCGTAACAGATATCGTTTTCGTAATCGTAGTCGTAGCATTCGTTATTGTAATCATCGTTACCATAGTCAGGATACTCTGGCGCAGGTGCGGGAGTATATCCACCATTGTTATTGTAATCCTCATAACGGTAATCGTAAGTTGGACGACCGAAATCATAATCGCGGTCACGATAAGTTTCCGCACAGGTATAACGGAAGTCATAAACTCTCTCGTTCATGCGGTCACGCTCGTAAGCACACTGGTCGTATCCAATATTACACTGCTGCTCCCAGTAGTTGCGTACAACGGTGTGAGTGTATTTATCAACAAGCTGATAGTTACAGTAGTCTTGGTTTGAGTATCTATAACGATATCCATTAAAGACGTAGTACGGATAGTTGTTGAAAACGTAGTAGCCGTTTGAATAACCAGTTGTAGGCCACCAGATCCAATTCAGGTAAACGTAGTTTGGATAGCTGACACGAATGTGACTGTAGTAGTCCCATGAACGGTAGTAGCGAGTGGGGCCGGTGTAAATCGAAGTCCACGGATTGTGATAGTAGCGTGTATATGAGTGCGGACGATACATCGGTGGACGGTGGTAGTTAGGTGTCCCATAGTCCGTACGAACAGGTCTTCTGTAGACAGGTCTATATGTCACTGGACCTGGTGGGCGATACTCTGGGCGATGAGGAGCAGGTCTATAGCCGCCGTTACCATTGCCTGGGCCTGGAGTAGGTCTATAACCGCCGTTACCATTGCCTGGGCCTGGAGTAGGTCTATAACCTCCGTTACCATTGCCTGGGCCGGGAGTAGGTCTATAGCCGCCGTTACCATTGCCTGGGCCGGGAGTAGGTCTATAGCCGCCGTTACCTGGGTTAGGTGTTGGGCCTGGAGTAGGTCTATAACCGCCACCGTTACCTGGGTTAGGTGTTGGGCCTGGAGTAGGTCTATAACCGCCGCCGTTGCCGTTGCCGTTGCCTGGCCCTGGAGATGGGCGAGAAGGTCCTGGATTGTTACCTGGTCCGCCTGGAACTGGACGACGAACAACTGTTCCACCGCCTCCGCCTGGAGGAGGTCTGCGAGTTTGTGCTTCAGTCACGT
Source organism: Bacteriovoracaceae bacterium UBA6166 (assembly GCA_002435795.1). Classification (GTDB taxonomy): domain Bacteria; phylum Bdellovibrionota; class Bacteriovoracia; order Bacteriovoracales; family Bacteriovoracaceae; genus UBA6166. Next base: position 5,574 of record DIUE01000039.1, read on the forward strand.
CTGTCATGAAGACAAGAAGTGCGACAGAGAAGCCAAGTTTTCCTAAAATCATACGATCCCCTTTCTGGTTTGCATGAGAAATCTTTTCTTTATTGCTATCAACATGAACTCAGTTTGTTGATGAGAATATGCTTACATGCGTTAGCCAATCGCAAGATCAGCTCTAAGGGCCCAAAAATAAAGGAGAAAAATGGAGAGTGGGAGAGGAGAAAATTTTTGACCTATCAGCAAAATAAAAAGAGGTGCAAAGTGCACCCCTTTTTTTAGAGTCATAATGACACTGAATTAGTTATCAATCGTTAATTTCTTTATTCGCAGGCGCTTCAGGAGCAATCTCTTTATCTGCTTTAAGAAGTCGCATGTAGGCACTTTTCTTGTAGCGAGAGCTTAAAATTTCAAAAATATTTGTAGTTGAAGACGGATTAATTTCACTTTCAGCGAGCTCAAAATCATTGATGTTCGTATTGGCAGCACCTTCACCCTCAGTTAATCCATTACCAACATTCATCGGGTCAGCGGTTCCAATATCAAAATTAAATTCACTTCCACTTCCCGCCACAGCCTCATTTGTCACTTTAGGGGCTGAAGATTCTTTTAATTCTTCTTTTACTTTTTCAAGGACCTCATTGCCGCTTAAGCCGGAGAAGTCACTGTCTCCAGATAGGGCCAGCCCATTAGCTGCAGCACTTGCGTTGGCTGGCATAGAGTTAAAAGTTTGTCGTTGAAGACCATTAAGTGCATCCTGCGCCTTTTTTAATTCCGCGGCAGCAGCAGGATTCTTATTAAGATCAGCTAATACTTTATCACGCATTTTTCCCGCGGCAGCTAACTGCTTCCCGATAGCATCGTTGTCAAGACCTGCGGGGGAGATGGCGCCACTGGTAAGTGCATTGATATCATTAATACCATTTCCTAAAATATCACCCGCACCTGTTTCGCCAATTTTGAAATTCGAATTCATTGAAAAACAGGAGTTTGTTTTTTTACAGCCGCAATCGGGGTCAGCTTGACCATTTGATTTAGCACAGCCTTTCGCTTCGAAAGAGCTAGAGCGATTTGTGTTCGCTGACCCATTCGCCTGTGTAGCCGCTAATCCAAATGTGCTTTGACCAGGCTTAACCGTTGTTGGGACAACTTGTTCACAACCATCTTTTCCTTGTTCTGTACCGTTGGCGCATTTGACGGCTGGGCCTGCTTCTGTCACTTGAGCTTTTAATTTCTCGAGGACTTCAATTCGCTTTTGCGCTTTTTTTATTTCTTTGTTTGCGTGTCCGGTTAATGTGAAAGTAACAGCTGTCATCATGCCTGAAAGAGCGAGTCTAGAATAAGGCGCAAAGAAAAACTTTTTAAAACCCTTAACCATAACAATCTCAAGCCCACCAAGGATAAAGGCTTTTGCCTCAGGAATGACCATTCCTCTTATGGCAGTGAATGCTTGCTGTAACACATCATCCTTTGTGTTTTCTTTCGTGCGGTTAATTTTAATTTGAGAATAATCATCTAGTGAAAGAGATGAGTGTAGACCCGCAGCATATCTAAAACGATCTACAGCTTCTGCTTGAAAGTTTTCTACAGAGCTCAGATTGAGACCGATTGATTTATTTTGGTAGTCAGTGAATGTCTGTTTTGATTTCGACGATTCTAAAAAATTGAGGTACGCATAAAGCTGGGACTCTTCTTGATAGACGGTGTTTTTAACTGTGGCATCGTAACAAAGGTAAAGAGTGGCTGCTGCCGGAGCAGTAACAGCGATGGCGGACATTGACGTAAATTTAAATGATTCTATTCCTGCAGCGATAGTAGCACCGATAAACATCAACTTTGCCAGGTTATAGCCTTTCTTCTTTCCCTCAGCAGCTTTGATGACCCCATTTTCTCTATCGATTAGTGCTTGAAATATTTCTTCTTGCAGATTTGTGGCATTCTTGTTGTCCGAGTTAGAGCTTTTGGAACCTTTAACGATCTCTTCAAGTTTCTTTTGGGACTTTTTTAATTCTTTGCTAAATGTTGTTTTAGTCATTACTTCGGTGGCAATTAAAGACACTGCACCACCAATCATTAGGTAGCTTGATTTAGAGCCGGGGCAGTTAACCGTCTTTGTCGTCATGTGGTCAATCGCTGCATATAAAGTTGCAAAGGCGAGTAGGAGAGGTAGAAGACTAATCTTGCTAACCTTATCTGAGTGCTTACCCATCTCACCGTTATCTTCTGCGCGTGTTGTTTGCTCTGTTACACGACTATTCACACAGCTTGCTTTTAATTGGGGGTCTGTTAGAACACTGCAACTTTCATCGGCTTCGGCTTTTAGTCTCTTACTCTCTTCAGTCGCTAAGCAAGTGTTTGAGGCGATATGAAGGATTTCAGCCGGAGCACATTTTTTCCCAGAACCAGATGAAGCTGTTGATCCAGATGTGGATGACCTGTTTGTGGTACTTGATCCAGAAGTGCCGCCGCCAGTGGTATTCGTGGAGTCATTATACCTTTCTGTCGTCTCATCTATTCCGACAAGATTCGTGTTCTCAAACGCCATGGCAAACGGACTGAAAACTAGGTTAAAGGAGATGACTAAGGAAATAAAACTTTTCATATACACTCTTTTTTATTCTGAGATTTCTGTCTCATTCGCCTTATCTGCTGGTAGCATTGCTTCTCCGCCAAACAATCTTCTCATCGCGCTTCGCTGATAGCGGTACGTTAGAATTTGAAAGATGTTCGCATCACTGTTGTTGTTAATATCTGACCCGCTAGCTTCAAAGTTTGTGTCCATAACTTCTGCCAGCTTCTCATCTTCGGCAATACTCACTCCGCCACCGTTGACGGCATCAAGATTGAAGTCATCACCTGCAGAACCAAGAGAGTTTCCACCTCCACCAATAGCACCTGGCTCGTATTGACTCATATCTTTCTTGAAATCTTCTTGAAGTTTTTTGATCTGCTCTTCTGGTGAACCGTTACCTATGTTTCCGCTTCCCATATTGCCAATATTTGACCCCATCAACCCCGGATTTCCTGCAATCTGGCTCGCAAGTGCTCTCATGGCAGCCTGACCTTGAGCGTCTGACTTTTTGATTTCGTTTAAGAGAGATTTGTTTTTTGGATCATTTAAAAGAGCTTGTTGTTTTCTTCCAAGCGCAGCAGCTCTCGCTACCATGAGTTCAGGGTTTATTGATTCCGCACGAAGTGTCCCGTTGTTCATTCCATCAATAACATCGTTCATATTGGCGATAGCACCTGGTCCCACACCGGTAGAAGTAAAGGCAGATCTTGGGACAGAGGTACATGAGTTAGTTCTTCTGCAGCTACAAGACTCATCAATAACTGTGGCATTCGGAGCGGTACATGTAGGAGATTCTCTTACACTTGAAGTAGAAGTTGGTCTTGGCATATTCTTCGCAAGGCCTGAACCAAAGAATGCTTTACACGTGGCAGACTTTACCCGTGCCGTATTAATTGTGCCGCCTTGCAGATAACAGTAACAGTGAGGCTTGGACATATCTTTTTCACGCTGTTCAGAGGTACATGTACCAAACCCATTGCCTGCAGCTTCAATCTGTAACTGAAGTTTTTCAATAAATTCTTTTCTCTTTTCTGCTTTTTTCTTTTCTTCGTCCATATGACTGCGCTGACTTAGGGCAACGACTGTCATCACCCCTGAAAGGGACGCTCTTGTAGCTGGCATGATGAAAAAGCTTGTAAGTGCAGCTGATTTTGCAATGAGCATTGTCGCACCAGCATACCCAATACCACCCATACCCAGGATCATCATAAAACCTTTAATAATGTCTGATGCCTCAGCATTTTGAACACTGAATTGCTGAGTCACTTTTACTGCGAGTTTCATGAAATTAAAGTCTTCTTTTGATTCATGAATATTGGCAGTTTGCGCAGCTAATTTGGTTAGTTCAAAGTCCGCTTCTGTTTGAGAGTATTTTTCTCCCGATTTAAAACGACGAACCTCCGAAGCTGTTTGATAAAATTCAGCCCAATCAGAAGACGCATCAATTGAAGAAGTGTCATTATATTTGCGGTAGGTAACTTTTTGATCATTGATAAAGTAGCTTTCGAGATATTCTTCTAGATTTGTTTGCTGTTGATTATTTGCTTGGCAAGGTTGATCACCACAATTGTTGAAGTTTGGGTCACGATTGCCGTCTCCACCATCACTTCCACCGTTGAATCCACCCGAGGATCCACCTGAGGATCCACCTGAAGAAGGAGATGAAGTGCCTTGGTTGCCGCTTCCTCCTGGACTCAAGTCTTGAACTCCACCACTTGTCATCTGGCCAACGACTAGACTGCCTACGAGTGCTCCTCCTCCAACAATTGCTCCTAATCCTGCTCCTGCTCCAGCTGAAAAGACGGCACCTTTTCCTACGGCTACGGCAGAACCTGCAAAATTTCCACCAAAGGCGCCACCCATTTGAACTGAACCTCCGGCAAAACCCTGACCAGCTGTTTTGGTGGCGAGTGCTGCTTGATCTGCTTCGGCTGTTTTTGCAGAAATACAGACGAATGTTTGTGCATAGGCAGCCGCCGCCGGGGCTCCTGGCGTCGGTGTTGCAGCTGTCACAAGTAAAGTTTTATATTTTATTGCTTCAATGAGTGCCATCACTCCAGCTGCGGCATAGGCTGCCATGGCTACAGTATAAAAGGTCTTTTTAGTACCCGCTGCTTCTATAACGGCATCTTCTCTTTTAATCATCGCAGCTAGTGCTTCTGATTGAACTTCACTACCTTCTGTTTGATTTTGAGCTTTAAGAACTTTTTGAAAATCATCAAAGGCTTCTTTTGATTTTTTTTGGAACTTCAACCCCGACATGACTTCACCGGCGAATACAGCAGCTGAAGCACCCGCCATCAGCCATGCTGAAGTAGCCGATTTACATCCAGCTTTTAAGTATTTTAATGTGGTAACGCTTGAAATCAGCGTAGCCATAGCAAGAAGAATTGTAAGTTGTGTTCCAAATTTCTTTGAATCAATCTTTCCTGCCCCATCAATAGCTCCACTTTTCTGTCCGTCCACGACTTGTTGCTCAAGTGCACTTACATAACATTTGTTCTGTGCAGCCTTATCAGAAATTTTTTGGCAACGTGCGGATGCCGACTGCACTTGAGCGGCTTGCCTCGAAGTTAAGCATCGATTCAAAATGGAATTCCACTCAAGGCCTTCGGCACATTTATTTGCATGGGCAGAAGTGGAAGTGAGCATGGCGATAGGGATCCCTCCTAGTATCAGCTGGAAGCTGATTGAGTAGGTCATAAGGGTCGCCAAAAACTTTTGAATCATAAAAAACCTCAATGTTGATTTATTAATTATAAAGGAGTTAGGGCTTCTGGGAGGGGGC
>DIUE01000004.1 GCA_002435795.1 Bacteriovoracaceae bacterium UBA6166
AAAGAAATACAATAAGGAGGAAGAATGAAAAGTTTTTTAAGTGTTGTCGGCATATCGTCTTTAATCATAATCACAGGATGTTCAGGTGGAGGAAGTGGTGGCCCAAGTTCTTTAGGTGGAAGCTCAAGAATAAATCAAACATTCTCTGATGAAATGGTTACAAACTTCCAGCAAACCGAAGGTGTTATTGCAAAATCGTTCCTTCAGATTGGAGTAGAGCTTCTCTTAATCCCCTCTGCTTACGCTGAAGATGGATTAATTAAATGTATCAGTGGGACATCAGTCGCTTTTGAGATGGATGTTTTTGGTACCCCCATTGATCCAATTGAAACAACCTGCTCAGCTGACATTGATCTTGATATTCGTCGAGGTCTTTTGAAGTCGTTAATAGGTAAAGATCTAATTGCATTGTATGGCGGTGGTAATAACGCTATTGCTCAAGGCAGGGTGCTAGAGCTAAGCACTGTTATTAGTGAGGACGATTTTTGGGGAGTAGCCCATGGGAATGTTGGAACAGGTAGGGCGGAGTGCAAGGATAGTTTCACATTTAATAAGGATAGTGGAGCAGTTGTAATTGATTTGGATGAAGCTAGTTCGTCAGCAGGGGATTTATGTTACATCTACGAGGGCGATGATACCAATGATTGGTGTGACACTGGAAGTGAAGCATCATGGAATACAGCCATCCTTGCTGAAGATGCTGATGCAATTGCTTATTGTAAGCCACTTTATAGAAAGACCCTGTCTTTTCGTTTTAAAGACGGTCTTTTGGAATACGCTCCATCTAAAGCTGACTTAGATGCTGGTCTTGACTCAGATAATTACAACGCTTTTTGTGTTGCTAACCCGGCCAATGATGATTGTGATGTCTCTTTTCTTCCTTAGTAGTAATAACTAACACTGGGCATAGGCTTAACCTGCCAGTGTTAGTTTAACAGACCTCAATTATCATTTTTATGTTTGCTCTATGCTTTATAATGACTTGGTTGATAGATCATTCAGAATTTGAATATCTTGTTCGTTTATTGCTATTTTTACAGATTTATATAGATGTTTCATATAAAATTGAATTTCTTTGCTGCTTTAATAATCTTATCTAAATTAACATAATCCTCTGGCTCTAAATCGTTAGATTTGAAATTTTTGCCAGATAGTTCCATTATGTTGAATACCGCAATACCGTCTGCAGCAAGAATTTTTGAGATTGGCATATTAAAGGCTATGGCTAACCCGTTAAGTCTGGTTAGGGTTGGGTCTTTGATACCTCTTGATTCACGGTTGGAGTAATTTAATCTAAGATGAAATTATATATACCGATTTTGCACCTCTTGTTATCGCAACATAGAGGTCTTTGTGGTTACTCCAGGCTTCATCGTTTGGATTATAGAGGATGATAGCATGATCAAACTCAAGTCCCTTTAGAAGAAGGGTGGTCCCGATACAGCGTCTAGGTCGTTTTGCTCCATTGAATTTTCTTTTGAGCAATTCACCTTCAAACAATTCCATTATGGGCGTGTTTTCTTCTTTGTGAGTTTCAAGTATACGCTCCAGATAGTTTACGGATTCTAATCTTTTGCACTTAATTCGATTGACTGATAGGTAGCTCAAAAGCTGAATGAGTAGTTCATGACTATAACCATTTGGATGTTCAATAAACATTGCTTTCTTTTGTCGTTCTCGTGGTTGAGTTAACGTTCCTTTCAGGATATCCCTTACAAAGACTTTTTTATCACCAAGTGAAGCATGAGTTACTTCAATAAAATCAAATGCTGATTTTGCTTTTGCTGCTTTATTTTGATCACTCGATATAATTTTCAAAAGTTTCTTGAGAATAGGAAGATCGTTAGGTTCTATCCAGCGGAGACCTATGTTAATTAAAGTTGTTGCAAGAGCAGCTGAAAGATTTCCATATTTGGGGCCTATAACACATAGAGAACCTTCAAGCTGTAAGCATAATTGCTGTATACGTGCATTCTTTCTGGTTGCATCCGGTTTTTCATGATGGACAAGGGTTCCGTCAAATGTTGGTAAAGTGCCCTGCTTAAAACTTGTTCGAACTCTAATCAACCATTCTCCCAACGCTCGATTGCCAGCATTTATCCATCGATATGGAGTATCCAAGATTCCTAAGTTATTTACGAAATCTTGTTCAACTCGGTTCCAGTCGATAAGTTCTTCGTTGAATCCAAATATCCCTTGGAGGGGATCACCTAAGATACGGCAAGGAAGAATATCTTTTAAGCCAACGACTAGGTTGTGCATTGGCTCGCTACAATCCTGATATTCATCTATAATAATCCCAGTGTATGAGTTTCGTATAACCTGTTTAATGAACTCCTTGTTTAAGAGAATTTTAGCAGCAACGTAAACTTGTTGCCATTCATTGTTTTGAGGTAGAGGTAATTGTCCTCGGTAGTTAGCAAGGCCAGGGTATCTTTTTATCCAATTAAGTGCCCATCCAGATATGGTTTCAATGTGATATTTGGTACTGGGTGTATTAAATCTCTTAAATCTTTTTAGTAATGCCCCAACACCAGCATTGGTGTGAGTGAGAATTAATTGTTTACCATTGCAGTAATCTGTAACTGACTTAACGATGGCTTCAGTTTTTCCACAGCCAGCAGGAGCTATTAAAAAACCAGTGTCGGTATTTGCAAGTGCTATGTATACATCTTCACTCATTTTGAACCCATTGCCAAAGGAGTTCTAATTTAGTTTTCATAGTAGAATCATTTTTCAGTTCTGGTATTGCGAGGTTAAAAACACCCTCAGCTAGATACATTCGCTTAAACCATGCATTGCTTTTAGTTCCCGCAGATTTACCAATATTTGATCTTAGTTCATTACTATCGATCCATTCAGTAACATTATCTGAAAGTCCTTTGTGATTACTTTTAATAGATGCGATTAAGCTTTCTTTTGTCCTATTCTCGTCAATATCAACGATTCTATTTAGTATTGGTTCTACTGCTGTCCACTTTAAGTCGTTGAAAAGTTGTTTTTCTGTCGACATATTTAGATCCCAAATGAATGTCGATATTCCTAATTGATTTAGTTCTTCAACTGTCGTTTGAGGAAACGCATTTAGATCATCGTTGTCGCATAAGACTGCTACTGAATAACCAAGATTTTTAAGAGCTTTTGCTGCTGGAGCAACACCTGCAATGCCACCAGCGTTGTAGTAGGCTGTATTGAGAGTCCAAACAGGGATATTCTCATCTGTATTATTAATTTGGTCTAAAGCTCTAAGGCAACCAATCTCTGTTGGTCCTTCACAAACAATGATTTTTTTCCCAAGAAAGGCTTCGGCATTACTTCTTACTGGCCCTTGAGAATCTGGGACAGTGTTTAGTGATGTGATTGTGATCGTTCCATCACCCTCTTTTTTACAAGTGTAAATTTCATTATTGGCTACAGTAAGCTCTCGAAGTACAACAGGCGAATGTGTTGTTGTAAATATCTGCTGCCGACTTGCTTTGAGATTTTTAATTAAACCACGTATACGATGTGGTTCTAAGCCAAGTTCAATTTCGTCTATTAGTGTAATATTGTGGCCACCATTTACTTTCATCAGCATTGAGCAAGAGATTAGTTTTTTTGAACCTGTTCCTAGGTTCCTTAAGGGGACACTCTCTTGATGGAGAGCAAGAGCTCCAGATGCCAACGAGATTTTCTGGATATCAATTTTTGCTTTTAATTCATTAATATTTACTCCAAATTTTACTGCATCTGTTTTGACGGCTGCAGCCGTGGCATTACATTCTACCAAGTTTAATTCACGATCCCTGATGCCTCTCGATATATGAGCTAATATTGAAGATATATTTTCTTGGTTCGCTGAAGATAGTTTGGAAAGTAAACTGGTCCTACTCCAAGTAAAATTGCTGTCTAATGAGGTATCAATTCTTCCAACACCAAAGATACTTCGATCTTGGGAACTTATTGCTTTTAGCTCTTGACCTCGAACTACAAACCACTTGGGCTCAAGGCTGCTGTCTACGGTTAATTTTACAGTAATCGAACATACATCATCAGCTGGTTCTTCGGTCGGACCGGTTTCAGACAAACCACCAATAAATTGACCAAATTTTTCTTCCGTGAAAAACTTTTTTATTTTCTCGTTCAGATTGTCCCAACTGGAAAGAGTAACTAGAATTTCGATTGGTAGTGTTGTGTCTTGTTTATTAAAATCAGTATCATCAAATGGAATATTCCATCTTGTAGTGAGTGCATACTCTATGGCTGTCAGAATGGTGCTTTTACAATTATCTCCATGCCCGATTAGGCATATAAACTGACCATCAAATTTTGATTTGAGAGATTTAACTCCTCTGAAATTACTGATTTCAACGTAACGGACACGCATACTAGGCCTTTGAAAAAGTTTATTTATATTTTACTTCTATATTTTGGTAAAACATTTGAAGGAAAGATTTGCCATGGGAATGATTCTTGGGCATATGGTCAATTCAGGGGGGTTCAGATTGAGTGAGCAAAATATTAGTAGTATATTTCCCCTATATGAGGGGTTTTATATAGAGGCAATGCTATTTAATTCCTCAGCAGCACTTTCTGCTTGGGATGAATCTCAAGAATTATTAAGGATTGGTGACGAATATTTTTTAAATGAGATCCAAAACTTTCTAACACATTCAGGTATTTTATCTAGATATTTTTGGCCAGCGAGAGAAAAGCCACCCTTTTCTGATAGGGGGGCTTTTCTTAGAAAGGTTTTTAACCTTGATGATGAAAGTCCTTTAAAAAACCGTGATTTGAGAAATACATTCGAACATCTTGATGAAAAACTTGATGAATGGTTGAAATTCTTTCCTGTAGGCAGAGTGATGCCAGAGTTCATTGGCGAATCAACTTTTCTCAAAGAACCATCTCATTTTTTTCGTGCTTATTTTGTTGACTTAGATGTATTTGAAGTTCTGGGAAATAAGTACGCTATCAAACCCATTCAGGCTGAAGTTCTTAAAGTGCACAACAAATTAGTTGAAGCTCTTGATAATGGGCTTCGTTTTACTTTGTAGTTTCAATACTCGTGTACGGATTTTAATTAACCTATTGATTTCTTTGGCTCAATGACTATCTTTTCAGATTGTAATCAATGAATTATCATCTTTAAATCGCCACAGTAGGTAGTGGTAGGGCCGACCTCGTAGAAATACGCCAAATTACCTACGAATCCATTTAGAATGACTAACTTTTAAAAGTAATGTCGTTTTTCACATAGGGGTCTTCTGAAGATTACGACACAACTTTGAAAGGAAGTTATTTATGTCTATTCCATTAGATCAGTACTCAATTCTCGAAAAAAAAATCAAAGCTCAAGCCCGCATGATTGCTAGTGAATCAGATGGTGAGAAAAGTTTAACACTTGCCCGTGAAGAGGCAGCAAAAGTGAATGGTTATAGGAGCTGGCAACATTTCTGTAATGAAAAAAACCGTGTCTCAAAAAAAGAAGATCAATCGGTGTTATCGGTCCAAAAGAATTTTATTTTTGATTCAAAAAACAATGAATATGTTTATTTTGATTTTGATATTTTTGAAGAATCGAGTTTAAGTGGTCAGGATTTTTTTCTTGCGGTTGAAAAAATGGCACATTTTCGTGAGTATGAAGACGATTTTGTAACGTGGTACTTAACAGGTCAACGTGAGTTAAATGACCTCTATGCGATTCATGATATTATTAATGGACGTAGGCCACTACGATTGAGGGATCGGAGAAGGTTCTTCGCAGTTAAAATTCCGGATTGTATAAATGATTGGTTTAAAGCATTCAAGTTTGAAGAAGTTACAGAGCAAATATGTTGGGGCTTAGCTTATCTAATGTTTATAGATCGTACAAAGGTGAAGATCGTCAATCGTCAGACTAAAGATTTAAGTAAAATAAATAGCCGTGTTATGCAGATATATCATGCGTATAGGTCAAAGTTTCAACAACATTACGAAAACCATCCATATTACCATCGCTATGATATTCGCATGTATGGAGCTTATAACGATTTTATGAAATCCGTTATGGGATATGGTCTAGAGAATTTGATGAAGGTTGCAAACAATGCGAATAGTGGGTTTAATGATAAATTTGGTTTCAAGCTTAAATGTTATGGGGTGACTGACACTGACTGGAAACATTACTTTATTCTCAGGGATGAGAATCAGCCTTTGCTTAGAGTTGAATCAAATAAAGAAATTTGTGATCAGTGGCTGAGTTTGTTTAATAAGAAAAACATATCGATAACTCAAAAGTTTAATCCTGTCTCTAAATATGTTGAGCGAGGTAAGAACGGGAATGAAAAAGTTAATCAGTGGTTTCAATATTGTAAAAAAAATCAGATCCCTTATGTCGTGATAGAGAAAAAAGTTAAATACGCTAAAGTGACCTGGGATCATATTGCCTTTGAAAATGATCTCGCACTAGATGCAAACACAGAAAGGTTATTGAACAGATTTGAATTGATCTTTAAAAAATTCAAACGCAAAGGTGCCTTCGCTGATATCTCTACAAGGCTAGTGACTTATAATAACGTTTTTGTTGAGGACAGTGAAATGTTAGCAGAAGAATTGTTTGATGCCATTTATGCTATCGTCTGTAAGTGATGACTAGATAAGGTAATTTCATCCTTAGTACCAGGTGAAATATTTGACGCACTATTCGTTTTTGCTACAAAATCGTATATTTATATAATCAGAGTTTGGGCTTTGTTTTGCATAACCCTTCAATTTATTTTGGAGGGATTATGCAAAATTTAAATGAAGTTATGGAGAATGTGCCTCGCAACTTTTTTGAAAGTGTTTTCTCAGGTGAACAAATAGAAATTGAATTTGAGAAATATTATTTCTGGTTAAATATCCTCCCACCCATTTCCCAGAACAAAAATTCTTTCTACTTTGCCGAAGGCTACTCAGATATCATACATTTTTGGTCAGAGATTTGCTCTACGGGGGAAACTAGATACTTCTGTCAGAACACTTTTATGAAGAATCGACTCTCTTGAGGCTAAATTAACTTAATTCATATCTGAAAAACCCGATAAATTAGCAAAATAATTATCTATATGAATTAAGTTGATTAACTATGTCGGAAGCACAAACACGAAAAAATATCATTGATAAAAAACTTTTAGAAGTTGGCTGGGATGTTAACAATCCATCTTTAGTCTCTTCAGAGCATGAAATTCTTCATCAAAATGCAAATAAATCTGGGATTGGTTTTTCTGATTACGTTTTGCTCGGTAAGGATAATGTACCGTTGGCGGTCGTAGAGGCGAAGAAGTCTACAACTAATGCTGAGAAGGGCCGTGAGCAAGCAAAGCAGTACGCTGACGGAGTTGAGAAAATGTATGGCGTCAGACCATTTATTTTTTATACTAACGGTTACGATATCTTTTTTTGGGATGATTCTCGGTATCCACCTAGAAAAGTCTATGGTTTTTTTACTCGAGAAGATCTAGAGTCTAAGAGATATCAGAATGAACAGCGAAGGCCTCTCTCAACCTCTTTAATTCAAGAAAGCATTGTAGATAGACCTTATCAAATAGAAGCCATTCGGAGTGCTCTTGAAAATTTTTCAAGCGGCCGCCGCAAAGCTCTGATCGTAATGGCAACGGGAACAGGTAAAACTAGAACAGCAATGGCCCTGATTGATGTTTTAATCCGATCATATTGGATTAAAAGAGTTCTTTTTCTGGCAGATCGTAATGAGCTACTAAGACAGGCTAAAAAAGCGTTTCAAGAGCATTTACCGAATCAGCCATGGTGTATTGTAAAAAATGGGAAATGCCCTATTGATAAAAGAGTCTATCTTGCTACTTATCCATCCATGGCAGGAGTCTATAGCAAGATCTCCCCTGGTTTTTTTGATTTAATAATTGCAGATGAATCACATCGAAGTATCTATAAACACTATGTCGACATTTTTAAACATTTTGACAGTTATCAGGTTGGTCTAACCGCTACACCTGTCAGATATTTAGATCGTAACACATTTTCCATGTTTGAATTACAGGAAGGCTTGCCAACTTTTAATTATTCTTACGATGAAGCGATTCTTCAAAAGCATCTTGTTGACTTCAAAGCAATGGAAGTCATGACAAAATATCAGGTTGGTGGAATAAAATGGGACCAACTCGAAGAAGATACAAAACAGCAAATTATAGAAGAAGGTATAGATCCTAACATCATTAACTTTGAGGGGACAGATTTTGAAAAGAAGGTAACGAATGTTGATACCACAGATCTACTAGTTCAAGAGTTCATGGAGGGCTGTATTCGAGATGTTGTAGGGACTGCTCCAGGAAAAACAATAATCTTTGCAATAAATCATAAGCACGCAATGAGAATTGAGAAGTCATTTAATCGCTTATACCCTGAGTACAGAGGCTTGCTAGCAAGGGTGATTGACTCTCACGATGCAAGAGCTTCAACTGATGGTGGTTTACTCGATCAATTCAAAGACCCTAATGACCCACTCAAAGTTGCAATTTCTGTAGACATGCTTGATACCGGTGTTGATGTTCCAGAAGTTGTAAACCTTGTCTTTGCTAAGCCTATTTTTTCATGGGTTAAGTTTTGGCAGATGATTGGCCGTGGTACTCGATTATGTAAGCACTTATTTGGCTTGAACAATCACAAAGAATACTTTTTGATTTTTGATCATTGGAGTAATTTTGAATTCTTTGATGTAAAGCCTGAAGGCAGAAAACCGCAAGTTGAAGGTCAGTCAATACCTGAGAGAGTTTTTGCTGCTCGCTTAAGACTTGCTGAAACTATTCTAAATAATAATCATCTCGACAAAAAAGAGTTTATTATTTCAGAGTTGAAAAGTGACATTACTAACTTACCTTTAGGAAGCGTGACGGTTAAGGATAGTGCTGCAAAAGTTGACCAAGTGATGAGAGAACCTTTTTGGGCAGGTTTTTCAACACACGCATTAGAGTTTCTTGAAAAAAATATTCTCCGTCTTATGAGATCTCGCCAAGGTGAAGACTATGACTCATTACTTTTTGATGTCGATGTCATGGAACTTCAAAGAGGTCTTCTTTCAGATAATCAAGAATTGATGACTAGTATGATAGAGAAAATTACAGATAAAGTTTCAGATCTTCCGCTAACTTTGAATCAAGTAATTGCGAAAGAAAAAATAATTACTTCAGTCAAAGATGGAAATTACTTTAAAATGATGACCTTTGAATCGCTTGAGATATTGAGACAAGAACTCAGAGGATTGATGAAATATAGAGATACATTTGTTGGAGGCGATCCTTTAGAACTTAACATTAGAGATTTGATTGCACGAAGGGCGATGATTGAGTTTGGGCCAGAAAGTGCGAGGCTGCCTGTTGCTGAATACAGAGCACTCGTTGAGCAAAAAATTAAAGATTTAGTAAATGCTAATCCGCTACTACAAAAAATTAAAAACGGCGAATCTGTTAATGATTATGAAATCACAAAGTTGTCAGAGGCGTTGAATTCAACTGATCCCTATATCACTGAAGAGAATCTAAGGCTTGTTTATGATAACCGTCGTGCTCGTTTTCTAGACTTTATTAAGCATATCCTTGGCTTGAGTAAGCTTCCAACGAGGACAGGCGACATTAATGAAGCGTTCGAAAAGTTCATTGTTCAACATAATACCTATACATCGGCACAGATCCAATTTATTAGAACTCTGAAAACATTCATTATTGACCAGGGTTCTGTTAGGCGAGAGGACTTGGTAGAAAGGCCTTTCACAAACATTCATCCATTGGGTATCCGTGGTTTATTCGGCGAGGGCGAAATAGCTGAAATTGAACGATTTATTGAAGAAATGGGGCAACTGGCAGCTTAAATAGGGTATTATCTGCTTGACGATACCCTGTTTGTCGTGCATAATACCCTATTATGAAGTCACTAGACCGTTCATTTTTGGACACTATTCAATTTTCTCTATCTCAAACGGCCAGCCTTAGGGCGATTGGCGAGTATCGTGGCCGACAAGAGCTTTACTATCAGCAGATACCAGAAGTTCTTGAGCGAATGAGACAAGTAGCAGTCATTGAGTCGACTGAATCATCAAACAGAATGGAAGGCATTCTAGCTCCTCATGATCGAATTGAGGCGATGGTTTTAAATAATTCCACTCCTCAGAACAGACCAGAGCAAGAAGTTGCAGGGTACAGAGATGCACTTGAGCTCATCCATGAATCATTCAAATACATGGACTTCACTCCTAATGTGACCCTACAAATTCATGCACTCTTATATCGATTCTTATCTGAGGAAGGTGGGAGATGGAAACCATCTGATAACGAGATCACAGAAACATTGCCAGACAACACTAAAAGAGTTCGGTTTAAGTGCGTGACCGCAGTTCAAACACCGATATATATGGATGAACTTACAAAACTATATAAAGAGCGAGTTGAGTTAGAGGCTAAAGAGCCACTCGTAATAATTCCCTTAGCGATTTTAGACTTCCTTTGTATTCACCCATTCAGAGATGGAAATGGAAGAGCCGCAAGACTTATTACAACACTTCTTCTGTACCACTTTGATTACCAAGTCGCCCGATACATAAGTCTTGAAAGAGTCATCGAGGAATCGAAAGAAACTTATTACGAAGCTCTTTATGCAAGCTCGATTGGCTGGCATGAGGGGAATCATAATGTCATGCCATGGTTAAATTATTTTTGGGGCATGCTGATTAGAGCTTACAAAGAGTTTGAAGAGCGAGTTGGCTCTATTAAGCCTGGTAAAGGTTCAAAGACTGATCAAATTATAAGTACGATAGAAAAAAAATTAGGTCCATTTGCGATTTCAGACATTGAAAGTGAATGCCAAGGGATTGGCCGTGATCAAATTCGAAATGTCATTCGACAGCTTAGAGACAGTGGAAAGATTATTTCTACTGGCAAGGGGCGTTCTGCAAAATGGATAGTAAAAAGAAGTTAAGGAGAAAAAATGTTAGCACAAGATCTACAGTCAAAAATCAACAATCTATGGAACAAGTTCTGGTCAGGTGGAATTGCCAATCCTCTGACAGCAATTGAACAAATCTCTTATCTCTTATTCATGAAGAGATTGGATGAAGAAGATCTCAAGAGGAAGGGAGACGCTAGGTTTCTTAAGAAAGAATATAAATCAGTGTTTTCTGACGAAACTCTTCGTTGGTCACACTTTAAGCAGATGGAGCCTGAAGAAATGCTTGCCCATGTTAGGGACAAGGTATTTCCTTTTCTAAAAAACATGAAAGGTGATGACGGTGCCAATGCATTTGCAAAACAAATGAAGGATGCTGTCTTTATTATTCCTAAGCCAAGTTTACTTGTTGAAGCAGTAGAGATTATTGATAGTTTAAAAATTATGGAGCAAAATCAGGATACTCAGGGTGATATATATGAATATCTCCTATCCGAGCTTCAGTCTTCTGGTAAAAATGGGCAGTTTAGAACACCAAGACATATTATTAAAATGATGTGTGCTTTGGTTAATCCAAAACTTGGTGAAACAATTTGTGACCCATCTTGTGGTACAGGCGGTTTTTTAATTGGAGCTTATCAGCACATTCTAAAATCAAACACGTCTGAAAAACTTATTACAATTGATGAAGAAGGAAATGAGCACGGCCTTGTTGGAGATAAGATCAAAGACAAAAAAGTCTGGGATTATCTAAGAAATAGCACTTTCTATGGATTAGATTTTGATACAACGATGCTAAGAATTGGAGCAATGAACCTTGTTCTTCACGGCATTGAAAATCCAAATATTCTTTATACTGATACCTTATCTAAAAAATACCAGGAAGATGGAAAATTTGATGTCATTCTTGCCAACCCACCATTCAAGGGAAGTATCGACAAGGGTGATGTTAGTGACTCACTTACTAGGCTTGTTAGTACTACAAAAACCGAGTTGTTGTTTCTCGTAAAAATAATTCAGATGTTAAAGATTGGTGGTAGAGCCGCTGTAATTATTCCTGACGGTGTTTTGTTTGGGACAAGTAATGCCCATATGGCAGTAAGAAAACAAGTCATCGATGAGTGTCAGTTGGAAGGAGTTATTTCCATGCCATCTGGAGTTTTTAAACCATATGCCGGAGTTTCTACTGCAATTCTAATTTTCACTAAGGGAGGAGAAACTGACAAGGTGTGGTTCTATGATATGCAAGCAGATGGCTTCAGCTTAGATGATAAAAGAGAGCGGCAAAAGGAAAATGATATCCCAGACATAGTTGAAAAATGGAACAATCGAAAAAATAAATTAATGCCTAAAAACGAAGAGATGGAAAAATGGTTTTATGTTGATAAAAATCAAATTATTGAAAATAAGTATGACTTAACCATAAACAAATATAAAAAAACAATCCGAAAAAATGTTGATCATAAAGATCCTAGATCTCTTCTTCATTCAATCAAAGGGGAAGAAGAGGAAATAAATAGAATGATTTCAGAGCTCGAGGCTATGTTATGAGTTTTAATGTAAGAAAATTGCCGGAGGTTGCAAGAATAACGATGGGGCAAGCTCCAGATAGTAGCTCTTATAATGAAGAGGGTATAGGTATCCCCCTCATTGCTGGAGCTGGTGATCTTGATAAGAAATTTCCCAAGCCTGCTAAGTTTACAACTGAGCCAAGTAAAAAATCAAAAGAAGATGACATTATTATGTGCATCAGGGCCACGATTGGTGATTTGAATTGGGCAGATAAAGAATATGCATTAGGAAGAGGTGTTGCTGCTTTGACTCCACTTCCTTGTATAGATAAGAAATATCTTTGGTACTGGCTAAAAACTAAAAGGGAATATTTTATATCGAAAGGAAGAGGGGCAACTTTCTTGCAGATTTCTAAAAGTGATTTGGAAAATGCAGATATTGTGCTGCCTGAAATTACAAAGCAAGTTTACGCGGTCTCTGTTTTGGAAAAAGTTGATTGCATTATTGAAAAAAGGGACTCAATTATTGAAAAACTATATGAGTTAAAGAAAAGTCTATTTAACAAAATGTTTGGTGATCCTGAATTAAACACGAAAAATTGGCCAATTCACAAAATGTCTGATCTTTGCTCAATAACTGCACCAATTGTTGATCCTAAAAAGCAAGAATATCGAGATTTTTTCAACATTGGTTCTGCAAATATAGAATCCAAGACAGGTAGATTGTTAAACTTCAAAACAGTAGAGGAAGACAATGCCATAAGTGTAAAGTTTCATGTTTCTAAAGAACATATTCTCTACTCAAAGATACGTCCCAAACTTGAAAAAGTTACAACTGTACCTGATGGTAATTTTTTATGTAGTGCCGATATATATCCAATAAGCCCTAAGGAGAATGTTACTAACCAATGCTTTTTAAAGTATCTTCTCTTATCGGAATACTTCACTGAGAAAGCTACCTTGATTGCAGAGTCTCGTGCAAATATTCCAAAAATAAACAGAGGAGAGATCGAATCTATAGTTGCATTCCTACCTCCATTCTCTTTACAGGAAGAGTTTGGTCGGTGGGTTAAAGTAATAGACTTGTTGATTATAAAAAACATGGAATCCAAGTCTAAAACTTTAATACTATATGATTCATTAATTGATTCGTATTTTCATAAAATCGATGTAGAGGGTTAATGAGGAAGTCGAGGTATTTGACGAAATCCAGGTTTAAAATCGGCCTCCAGTGCCCTACTAAACTTTTTTATACAAAGAAAGAACAGTTATATCCAAATCAAACACTGTCAGACTCTTTCCTCGCAGCATTGGCCGAGGGAGGATTTCAAGTTGGAGAGTACGCAAAATGTCTTCATAGGGGTTGCATTGATGTAACCACACTTGATTATGATAAAGCAGTGTATGAAACAGACGAGCTTCTAAGAAATCAGAACGTGACTATTTCAGAAGCGGCATTTCGGTATGATAATCTATTTGTTCGAGTTGATATAATTGTCAAGAATGGGAACGAGATTCAGTTAAAAGAAGTTAAGGCAAAAAGCTTTTCGCTTAACAATGAGGATTCTTTTTTTAATCAAGATGGGACAATCAGCTCTGACTGGCAAGAATATCTTTATGACATAGTCTTTCAGTTTTATGTTGTATCAAACGCATATCCTCAGTTCAAAATTTCTTCTTTTCTCACATTATCAAATAAAGATGCTACTTGCCCAACAGATGGGCTGAATCAAAAATTTCGCATAACGAGAGATAGCACAAATAGGAAAGGTATAAGAGTAAGTTCAAATTTGAATGATGAAGATTTGAAGCATCCGCTGGTTATTGATGTTCCCGTAGACGAAGTTATTAACCAGATATTTCAGAATTGGGGCACAAATGAGCCTAAGCCTAGATCTTTTATTGAAGAAATTGAATACCTGTCAAATCTTTATAAGAATGATCAAAAAGCTGTGCCAGTACTTGGTAGTTGGTGCAAAAAGTGTGAATTTAAATGTTCTGATGAAGATGAATCCAAAGGAAAAAAAAGTGGATTCAAAGAATGTTGGAATCAAATTCTAAATTGGTCTGAGAAGGACTTCCAAGAGGCTTCGGTTCTAGATCTCTGGGCATCCAGAAGAAAAGATCAGTATATCGAAGAGGGCATATTCAAGCTTAAAGAACTAGATATTGAGGATGTGGAGCCCAAGCCAGATAAGAAACCTGGTCTTTCTTCATCACAAAGACAGTGGCTTCAGGTAGAGAAGACTAAAAATCAGGATAATTCTGTTTTTGTTGATAAAGACGGCCTTCGAAGTGAGTTTTCTAAGTGGACTTACCCACTTCACATAATAGATTTTGAAACGGCTACCGTACCAATTGGTTTCGTTAAGGGGCAGGCACCGTACAGCACGATCGTATTTCAATTCTCTCACCACACTATTGATAAAGATTGGAATGTTAAACATGCTGGTGAGTTTTTGGCCGTGGAGCCTGGAAGATTCCCAAATTTTGATTTTGTCAGAGAATTAAAGAGGCAGTTAGAAAAAGATAATGGAACCATCTTTATGTATTCTGCTCATGAGAACAGTTGTTTAAATGCTGTTTATAGACAGCTGAAGATCTCTCAAGAGCCTGATAAAGATGATCTCTGTGATTTTATACAATCGATTACTTACTCGTCATCAAGCTCTGCTGATAAATGGATTGGACCAAGAAAAATGGTTGATCAGCTTGAGCTAGTCAAAAGATATTATTTTGATCCTTGGTGTAATGGCAGTAATTCCATAAAAAAGATTCTGCCAAGTGTTCTAAGAAACTCTGATTTTTTGAAGAAAAGATACTCACTGCCCATTTATGGGTCTAGTGATGGCATACCGAGCTTTAATTTTGCCAATTGGACGTGGCTTGAGATTATAGGTGGAGAAGTCTCAGATCCTTATAAAACACTCCCAAAGCTCTTTATAGACGCTAATAAGCACGATTTAGATCTTCTCACCGATGATGATGAGCTTAATAATGGCGGAGCGGCTCTAACTGCCTACGCGAGAATGCAATTTTCAGAAATGAGCGACTACGAAAGAAAAGAGCTTAAGACGGCACTACTAAAATATTGTGAAACGGACACTATGGCCTGCGTGATGCTTCTAGAGGCGTGGAGAGACTGGATCAAGTAGCCGAATAATTCATTAATACCTGTTCACCTTGAAAGAGGTGAATAATGGAAATTCAATTAAATACGATTTATACCGAAGATTGCCGTAGTGGCCTAAAAAAGATTCCAGATAATTTTGTCGACTTGATTGTTACTGATCCCCCTTACGGAATTAAGTTTGGTAAAAATGAAGGACTGTATAACAGACCCAAGGGCGGAATTCTTCAGGGGTATGTAGAAGTCCCGGATTACCAGTACGAGCAGTTTTCCATAGACTGGATAACTGAATGTTTCAGGGTCTTAAAAGACCATGGTTCCATTTATATTGTCTCTGGTGATAGAAACCTTGAGTTCATCCTAAAAGCACTGAGATCGGCCGGTTTTAAAGTATTAAATCATCTGGTATGGCAGTATCAATTTGGGGTTCATACAAAGAAGAAGTTTGTGACCTCCCATAATTTAATATTGTTTGCTGTGAAAAACCCAAAGAGCTATAGGTTTAATCGCTACTGCCGTTTTGATCAATTCACAAAAACGGTACATGGTAAAAGTGCTAACTATAAGGACCGCGAGTCGGTATGGTATGTATCAAAAGAAAAATGGATTAAGAAAATTACGACACCCACGAAACTTCCACTAAAACTAGTTGAAAAGATGATTCAATATTCTTCACATGCAGGGGACGTAATTCTTGATCCATTTTTGGGTTCAGGGCAAACTGCAATCGCTGGTAAAGGTTTAGGATTAAATTATTTAGCATTTGAGAAGAACCCTGTATTCTCCTCTTTCGCTAAATATAGGCTAAGTCAAGATCGGTATCTAGTGGGTCTTGAAGAGGGGAAACTACTTAATTTAAAATAAAATCTACAGAGTTATCTTCTTTAAGTTCAATAATTTCATCTGTCTCGTGATTATAATGCATTCCCTTATTATCATCTTCGTCCATATAACTAGTTTGAAGTTTTAAATTCTCATCAAGCCAATCAATTGAAAAGATAGTGTGGTATCTGCGGCCGGAATCTTCATCAACTTGTCTGGTTATAACAGGTGCGAGAAACTTTCCGTTATACTTGTTAATTTGTATAAAAGTTTTTCTGACCGTGTCAAAATTGAGATCACATTCAAGAGCATTTATCTTTTTCTTGTTATTGTGAAAAAAAATATTGATATAGGCTTTAATGTCAAAGTCCGTATTCTTCTCAATTTCTTTAATAAACTCATCAACAGATAACATCTTTGCCCTTTTTTTTCTTATACATCACTACTTTGCGTACTGTAAAGCGTTGAAGAGGGGAGCAAGAGCCATGCATATTCTACAACACCGTTTCCTCAATAGAGCTTGAGTCACCATTTTTAATTCTATCATACGTAAGTGCCTCTTCAATGCACATTTTCTTAAATTCTTCCTGCTCTTTAGGGTCACTGATTTCAGAAAGGTGATGCTTCATAAAGTTTTTAAGAAGCCAAAGATC
This sequence comes from Bacteriovoracaceae bacterium UBA6166, assembly GCA_002435795.1. Lineage (GTDB taxonomy): Bacteria > Bdellovibrionota > Bacteriovoracia > Bacteriovoracales > Bacteriovoracaceae > UBA6166. The sequence continues at coordinate 17,028 of DIUE01000004.1, forward strand.
CCAGAGCTTACACTGCTTTGAGATACTTTCTTTTTTGTTGCTTATCATTATTGAAAAATTATCATGTTTTATATTTAAATATTGCTCAGGGTTCTTAATCGAGGGAACAAGGGGAGCATATGTTTTATGCAACATTTGATTTGTTGTATGCCCCATTCTCGTTTGTGCATCGGAATCACTTGAGGTGTATTTTACCATTACTGCACCTGTTGTTCTAAAACGTCTAAAGAAGCAGTCTTTGAATTGTTCTTCATTTCGAAAGCCCTCAGGATTTTTTTTATTAAAATTTGTGGGTGTAAACGTTGGTTTGATTTTTAAAAGTATTATCCTTGCGACAATTTCCAGTGATGGGTTTGGCAGTCTACTGATGTCTGTCTTTTTTAAAGTCTTTGTGATAAGTTTACCTCCACTATAATTTAAGAAATGTTTATCTTTTAAATATAATTCGGGATTATCTACGACTCGTTTTAATTCTGTAGGCCTCAACAAAGTACTTAGGCCTAGTATCGCTGAATGATAGTCATCTTTACTTTGATTCCAAAGATAATTGAGAAGTAGTTCTAGTTGATCAATATCGATTCTTTCAAAACTCTTGCTTGGTATGATTGATGGCTCATCCTCAACTTCGTTGTTTGTGTATATTTTTCGTATTTCGTCATACTCAGTACGAGCAATTTGTGGAAGGACTAGTACGTCTTTACCAAGCACTGATGAGAACCTAGATATAGTTTCTGCCAGAGAGATAATCAGTGAGCCTTTCTCAATGTATGTTTTGTCTGAAATTTCGTTATCTTCATTACTATCATAAACAATTTCAGTGAACATTTTCCTAAAAGTCATTTCCCATTTTAAAGTATCTGGAAAATCAGGAAGAGTAGGATTTGCGAAAAGATGCATCAAGTATCGTCGAACTCTCTGAAGGGATTCTACCCTGCTAGTTGATGAACTTTTTGTTCCCTTTTCATAGTACTCCACATCATCAATGGTAACCTTGTATCCATTGGTAAGAATTTCATCTAAGGCCATCAAAAAAGAGAACTGATTTGTTGGGAAGTTGCTGAAGACAGATTCGGGTATATTTCTTGATTTTGCATGAAAAATGGCGGCTTTCTCTAGGTAATGGTCAATTGTTTTCCAGCGTTTACTTTGTTTAGATTTAATTTCCTGAAATTCTATTTCGGCATCTTCCCTTTTCATCAATCGAGGTGACATTGGCTCCATAGAGGACTTAGAAGATCCTTCTTTGAAAACTCTTCTAAAAATGTAGCAACCAGATTTATCTCTAGCTTCAACAAGAAAATAAAACATGATAGGAGATTCAGGGTGCCAATCAATCTCTTTGTTCTTACTGGTCCAGAGATAACTTTTTTGAGCTCCAAAAATCTTTTTCTTGGCTTCGTCAGCAGACAGATGAATTTCTTGATCTTTTAATAATTTTTTCTGCCTGAACTTTCGGCTTCTCTCTGTACTTGATAACGCCATTCTTTCCTCCTTTCGTTGCATAGGGCTTATTGCCCATTTTTTAATGATCAAGTGATTCTAAATACTTAGATCCTTTTTCGTTTCATTTTTGATCCCTGTTTTTATGCAACGACTTGCTGCAATAATAGCACTTTAAGTATTTGAAATCAAATATGTTTGTATGTGTTTGATTTTGTTGTGATGCACGGCTCATAACCAAACAGAATAACCATTTTGAGTGATTTCGATTACTTGTATAGGGTTGATGTCTATTCATTTCTTGCTTCCAAAATGGCCATTGTGGAGGCCGGTAATCTTAGGGAGAGATGGCTACTTGGTCTAATAAATAAATGCTTGTCCCCAAGCGGATTGTTGTAAAGATTTAGGTAAAGCTTGCTTGCAAATTTTGTGAAGTGTCGATTACTTAAAACATAAGTTAGGTAAGAGTTGTTTCTTTTGCGTTTGATTGCGGCACAGATATTATCTCTATAAATAATTTTTTTTATACTTTGAAATTTTTCAATGTATGCTAATAAAATCTTTTTTGTCATTTTCTCATTTGTCCTCGGGATATTATCTAATTTTATCTAGTTTCTTTTGACCTCTTCTTACTAACAATTTATTAATGTCGGCTCTTCTCTGAAAGGAAGCAAATTGACCAATTTCTCTTAAGGTTTCATTTGGTAGCGATGAAAGTTTACCTAGTCTTTGGCTTAGAAGTGCTTTGTTAAGTTCTGTGCTATATTTGGCCAATTTTCGTCTTATGGAGGGATGTATTGATTCAGAGCTTGCTTTAAGGCACTTGTTTTTTTTTAGGTAGCAAAGCCAGTCTATGACAGGGATGTGGTCAAGGATAACATGCTTGTCTGATGATCCATTAATGCTATCGATACAGCCCAAATCATATAATAGTAGTGCAGAGCCTGCCTTTTCAATTAACTCTAAAAACTTATCTGGATGATAGAGAAGAAGTAAAATTACTTTTTTCTCTCGATTGCTTTGATAGAAATTTTCTATAAATGAAGCATCTTCTTCAGTTAACAGGTTAGCTTTGAGGCGAGTGTTTTGTTTTGATTTCCCCATACATGGGGAAACGTATTAGTAGATTATTACATTAGTTTTCGTTTGAGTGTGTCTATTTTAGCTTCATTGAAGCTTTCTCCAGCTGTTTTAATCCTATCTTTAGTGCCTCAATCGCAATGTCAGACTTAGTGAAGAGCAACTGATTACTCTCTAAGTGCTGATTATAAATCTCCCTAAGAGAATCAAGTCGTTTATTGATGAAATCCTTGGTTTCAGGATTGGTTGTGAACTGAAGCTGAGGGTAATCAGCATAATTCTTTTGCTTTTTTTTGCTGCCTTTAGCCTTCATGAAAACCCGCATTTTTTAGTCTTACCTCTTAAGTGTGTAATTATTACCAAGGAATTTCAACAGAAAAATATTCTGTTGAAAAATAATGCAATGCGTGGCAGAATGAGAAGCAAGAAATGGAGGCATTATGGAAAAAAAGTATTTGATTGGAAAAGACGACGGCTACGTGAGGAAGATCGCTTTTATTGACCAGAGAGAGATCGGTGGAAAGCTAACAACTGAAATAATGGATATTGTAGAAAAATCGGGAAACTCAGAGAAGTATCTTGGATTTGAGGCGAGTTCTCCAACTCTATATTATTTTATTGATAATCCATCACTATTTAAAGAGATCATTCAAATACACCACCAAGGTGCTTTGTATCAGAGACATAGGACTCCAAGTAGGGCGGTGATTGTTTTTTGTCATGAGAAAAACTTTGATTCTTTTGACCTTAGTACGACTGCATTGGATAAGATTTTGCAGTTTTTTAGTTAACGAGAAAAAACGAAGGAAGTTTACATGAAAAGAAAAGGTAATCATTGCAAATATGAAGTGTCACTCGAGAAATTTCTAAGACAGAAAAAAGTTCCACTCATTCCAACTAATGAAGCAAAGAAGTCAATTGATCTAAATGGAGATCCACTCAAAAGCTTTGACCTTATGGTTTTGTCAAAAGGATTTTTTCTTTTAGATGTTAAAGGTAAAAATTTTGGATTTGCTTCTGCACCAGGCAATAAATGGGAGAATTGGGTCTTAGATATTGATCCTAAGGCTCTTTTGAGCTGGGAGAGAACATTTAAGAAGAATGGTTGCAAGTTAAAAACTCTTTTAGTTTTTTTATACAAAATTAATTTTCCTGAAGACAGAAATCAGTTTGTTGATTTAATAAAAATGGGGCGAGACGAATATGGAGTTGTAGCAATAGAGCCTCGAAAATATTTGAAATATGCAAAAGTTCGTTCACTTTCACCTGCTGCTATTTCAATAAGTCGAAAAACATTTAGAAGGATAGTTAAGCCTATTTCTTCATTCATACCGGCCTTGGAGGCTTAAATGGATTCTTGTGAAATTGTTTATAACGAACTTCTCTCCGTTCTTGATGAAAAGTGCAAAGAGGTTTCATTTAATATTGTTCATGAAAAACTCGAAAACAGTATTGATTTTATGCTTGATGGGGAATCAAAAAGAACAGAGTGCCTTCGAGGGATGTTTGATCTCATGACCAATGCTGAGATTGATATCTCTAGAGGAAATAAGGATTTTTTAATCACATATAAAGTTAAGATAAATATTAACGACTTCACTTTAGGTTCGAAGTTTGAACATATTCTGTTTAGTGAAAGTTCTGAGAATCATTGTTTTTTGAGAGATTGCGATGTTGTTAAAAGACTTCTGACCCAGATTAATAAGTCAAGGACAGGGATTTTAAGAAGAGTGAAGCCCTCTATTGCTTTGTCGAGTATTACAGGCAGTCATTTGCAAAAGAGATATGAAATTCTAGGTTCTATTTCTGATTATATAAATCAGAACACTCTTCTTATGTCGAATGGGAGCATCAAGGTCGATAAGCAGTTGGAGGCTATCTTTGGGAAGGAGACAAGGTGCATCAATGAAAACTATTTCTTTGATTCGTTGAAGGAGCATTTTGAAATTATTAATTAAATAATTTTTTATAAATCTTAGCCTCATTTGTACCATGTTAAATGAGTGCCAAAAAATGTGCTAAATGTAGCATTTTAAAAGAAATTTCAGATTACAGCCAAAAGCAAGGAAAGCATGAGTTGGTCGTGCGGTACGATGTCGTTTGTAAGCTTTGTAGAAAGATTGATAGAAAAATAAGAGAGAGTGGAGTTGTTAAAACAGAGGCAAAGCATAATGCTGATATCTTGGTTAAAGAGCGTCAGCAGCTTCCTGTACGAAAGTTGAAGCGTGAAGTCTCTAAAGAAGTAATGGATACAGTAATAGGGCAAGATCATTTAGGCTTAAATTCGATTCACTGTGATGTATTTAATGAGTTTGTAAGCCTCTTGCGGTCAGAGTTTGCCAAGTTAGAAGGGGTAGCAAGTGTCTTCATCAAAAAATATAAATGATCTATCGCGTTCTAAGTTTAGAGATAAATTCTATCTTAAAGAAAAAGAGGTAACGAGTAATAGGTCCATGACCATTTTTAGGGTCAGTACGAAAAAACAAGAAAGAGCAAAGGATTATGCAGATCAAAAATCTCACGTTGATTCTTATATAAAAGAGAAAGAATTTGATGTGGTAGAGTCTAGGCAGTTTGCTGAAACGGCTTCTGATCACACTCGTAGAAAGAACTTTCAAGAAGCAATTGATACTATTCGGGCCAGTCATCTTAGTGACAGGCCTATTCATCATTTAATTTTCTCCTATCAATCGAGGTCAACAAGAAACAAAGCTTCAGAGCAAGAGCTTGAGAGTTTGGTAGAGTTAGGTGTTGAGCTTCATTTTGCTAGAGACAGACGCGTATTAAATAAGAATTCAGATTTTACTCAGTTTATGATTTGGTACATGGAGAACTTTAGGAACTCTCAGTATAGTCAAGAGCTTAAGATGAATGTCGTGGACGGTATCTGTAAGTCCATGGAGCGTGGTATGTATCCATCAGGGCGACCCATATATGGTTACTTAAGTGTAGGACGAAAAGAGAATCGTCATTTTGTATTTGATGGGAAAAAGGCTGATTATATGCTTGAAGCATTTCGTATGATGGCCACTGGTTATTACCAAAATACTTCTTATATAAAATTAAAAAAAGATTTAGATAATAAATTTCCGGAGTTAAAAAATACGCCAAAGGCAAAAAAGCTTGGAGAGATGCTAAGGAATCCCTTTTATTCAGGAGATTTCATTTATGCCGATGAATTTCATAAAGGGGACCCAAGTGTTCATCCACCTTTGGTTAATAAGATACTTTGGAATCAAGTTCAAGAGGTATTGCTTGGTAAGAGGAAAACACGTTCTGGAAAAAAGGAACTACCTTACCTACAAATCTTAAAATGTAGTGGAAGGATTCTTGATGAAAGTGGCAACCTGACGGATCAAGTTTGTGGTTGTGCTGTGACAGGGGAAGAGAAAAGAAAAGTTTTAAAAAATGGAACAGTACGTACTCGCTATTATTACCACTGCTCAAATACCACAAGTAGGTGTTCTCAACGAGATCTCTCTTATATGAAGAAATTAAGGGGGAAGTTGAATTATCAACAAGAAGAAATTGAAAAGCTCTTTGAGCCAATTTTTGATTCACTATGCATTACATCTGAAAGAGCTCAAGAATTAACGAAGCTCCTTTGGGACGAGCAATTTCAGGACGAGAAGACCACAGAGGGTATTTCTAAAGATCTAAAGTTAAGGTTAATACAAATTCAAGCAAAACTTGATCAAGCGTACGAGGACAAGCTTATGGGGGATCTGTCGTCTGAGATGTGGATTAAATTGCGTCGAGAGTGGGAAGCCGAGAAGGAGGATATTGAAGTTCGATTAACGGGTTTGGGAACGAATAATTCAGATGATGTGCAAAAAGCTGTAGAGCTCATCGAACTCGTTCAACATATTGGTATTATTTATAAAAGTGCGAAGCCTGAAGTTAAGAGAAGAATGTTGGAAATGATCTCATCGAACCTTCGTTTAGGTGATGCAAGTATTGAATATGAAATAAAAAAGCCGTTTGATTTTTTACGTCAAACGGCTTTTTATAAAAATTGGTACTCCCAAGGGGATTCGAACCCCTGTTCCCGCCGTGAAAAGGCGGTGTCCTAGACCGGGCTAGACGATGGGAGCATATCTAGGATGCTTTAGGCACTGGGGAAAATGGTGATCTCGCTGTGACTCGAACACAGGACCCTCTCCTTAAAAGGGAGATGCTCTAACCAACTGAGCTACGAGACCGTTTTCCTAAATGCGTGAGGGAAAAAATAAGTGTTTTTAGTGTTTTTGTCAAATTTTTTTGATGGGTTAAAAAGAATTCTTATAAGAATTAAATTCCCGTGATCTTGCCAGTTTAGGTGCAATCTCTTAGTGTCTGGCGAATTCAGTTGAAAAGAGAGCCATGGAACAGCAAAACGCCCCACAAACACCCAAAAAAGTCGCCCTGCACACATTAGGCTGTCGCCTCAATTTGTCTGAAACGGGCAGCATCGCTCAAGGTTTTGTCGACCGAGGCTATGAAATTGTGCCTTTTGGTGAAACGGCCGATGTGGTTTTTGTGAATACGTGCACCGTCACCGATCAAGCAGATTCTTCATGCCGCCAGCTGATCAGAAAGGCCCACCGCTCGTCTCCTGAAGGCCGAATTGTCGTAGCCGGCTGCTACGCTCAGATGGACCCTGAAACGATTAAGGCCATGCAAGGTGTAGATTTAGTCTTAGGGACGAGTGAAAAATATAAAGTTTTTGATTATCTCGAAGAAGAAGCAGATCAAGTGGTTCGCACCGATAAAACTGCAGAGTTCTACGGGGCGGCCACTACTCCAAGTGATTCGCACACTCGCGCATTTTTGAAAATTCAAGACGGCTGCAATTATGTCTGTTCGTTTTGTATTATTCCTCAGGCCCGTGGGCGCTCTCGAGCGATTAGTGTCGCTGAGGCCCTTTCAGAAGGGCGCAAGCTCACGGATCAAGGCTTTAAAGAGATTGTGCTCACGGGTGTGAATATTGGTGAGTATGAAACGGCTTCTGGTGAGAAGCTGGTTGATTTAGTTTCGGGCCTTTTAAATCTTGAAGGTCTTGAGCGACTTAGGCTTTCAAGCGTTGAGCCCAATACATTGACTGACGAGTTGATTGAACTGCTTCGAAGCTCGCCAAAATTTATGGATCATTTTCATATTCCTCTTCAAAGTGGTGATGATGAAATTCTCTCTTCAATGAGACGAAAATACACGGTCGCTGATTATGAAAAAGTCATCGCGAAAGTGATGAAGGCCTTTCCTGAAGCGGGGATTGGGGCCGATGTGATCGTGGGCTACCCGGGTGAGAAGGAAGAGCAGTTTAAGCGTACTTTTGAATTGATGAGACGACTTCCTTTAACTCATTTTCATGTCTTTCCTTATTCAAAAAGAAAAAATACTCTGGCCTCAAGAATGGAGACACAGATTCCTTTTGCTGTGAAAAAAGAACGAGTCAAAACATTGATGATGCTCGGGGAAGCTAAATTGTCTTTGTTTTCAGAAGATCAAATTGGACGTGAATCGCTAGTGCTTTTTGAAAAGCGCGGTAAAGACGGGCTTTATTCTGGCCACACAACAAATTATGTTAAAGTGAAAGTTCAGACTCAAGAAGAGCTGAATAATCAAATTCGCCGCGTTCATTTAACTGAAATGAAAAACGGCGAATTGCTTGGGAAACTCGTTTAGAAATAATCCTGACGAAATTGAATTTCATCTCGCTCGGGCCCGTAGGCTACGATGCCAATGGGAACGCCAACTGTTTTTTCAATCAAATCAATATAAGCCGTGAGTTCTGGAGAGAGCTTATTCGTTTTGAAATCGTCGTTGAAAGGTTTCATTTCTTTGTACTGTGGCTCGACTTCTTTCAAATTGATTCCGGGATAAGCGCAGTCGATGAATTCACCACGGTACTTATAACCGGTGCAAACTTTCAGAACTTCAAGCCCTGAGAGAATATCAAGTTTAGTGAGAGCCAGAGATGTTAGGTTTGAGGCCTTAACGGTGTATTTTAAAAGAGCGAGGTCAAGCCAGCCGCATCTTCTTTTTCTACCAGTCGTTGCGCCAAACTCATTGCCGATTTGTTGAATACGCTCGCCAACATCATCAAAGAGTTCTGTTGGGAAGGGGCCTTCGCCAACGCGAGTAGTGTAGGCTTTAGTGATGCCAAGAACTTCGTCGATATGATGTCCGGGAGCGCCGGCACCGGTGTAAATTCCACCGTAGGAAGTACTGGAAGAAGTCACGTATGGGTATGAGCCGTAATCGATATCAAGCAAGACTCCTTGAGCTCCTTCATAAAGAACTTTTTTGCCAGCGATGAACGCTTGATCAAGAAAGTTAAAGGTGTCGGCCATAAAAGGGGCGACTACTTTGCCAAGTTCAAAAAGTCTTTCAACTTCTGAATCAAGGGCGGGGTAATCAATCTTATAAAGATTTTTAAAGAGCGATTCTTTTTCAATCAAATTGCCTTCGAGTCTTTCGCGCAAAACTTTTTTGTCTAAAAGATCTTTCAGCTTCAACCCTTTGCGGCTGATCTTGTCTTCGTAAGCCGGACCAATTCCTTTACCGGTCGTTCCGATCTTGACTGGGCCTTGTTGTTCACGGACGCCATCAAGCAAACGGTGGTACATGGTGATGACAGAGCAGTTCTCAGAAATTTTTAAATTAGCAGGAGTAATCGTCACTCCTGCTTCTTGAGTTTTCAGAAGTTCTTTTTGAAACGCTTCGGGATCAAAAACGACTCCATGGCCCACAACGGAGACACAGTGAGAATGCAAAATTCCAGAGGGAATTAAATGCAGAACGATTTTTTTCCCTTTGACGATGATGGTGTGACCGGCGTTGTTTCCCCCTTGGTATCTGACAACGACGTCGCATTTTGCGCCTAAAAGATCGGTGATTTTTCCTTTGCCTTCATCGCCCCACTGCGAGCCTACAATTGCCATTGATCTCATTTTGCTTTGACCTCGTTTAAGAGTTCGCCTTTCACAAAGAATTGATCAAGTTGGTGCAAGACCATCTCTCCAACTCTCACCTGAGCTTCTTCTGTGCTGGCCCCGAGGTGTGGAGTCGTAATCAAGTTTGGAAGGTTTCTAAGTGGAGAGTTTTCTGGCAAGGGCTCAGAGGCGAAAACATCAAAACCTGCGGCTTTTAGTTTTTTCGCTTTCAAAGCTTCAAGGAGAGCTGCTTCATCCACAATTCCACCGCGAGCGGCATTGATTAAAATTGAAGTTGGCTTCATTTTAGAAAGAAGTTTTTCACCGATGAGATTTTTTGTCTCATTCATCAAAGGAGTGTGAATTGTGACGATATCTGATTGCTCAAAAAGTTCTTCGAGTTGAGTGACTTTTTTGGCGTAAGGAATATCTGTTTTTTCAGTGAAGGGGTCGAAGAATAAAACCTTCGGCTCAAAACCTGAGAGGCGTTTTGCGACGATTTGGCCGATGCGACCGAAGCCCACCACACCAATCGTTTTATGAGTGAGTTCAAGGCCTGTGAAACTATTTTTGTCCCAAGCTCCTGTGCGCATGCTTTGATCCGCTTGAGCCGTCATGCGAAGGCAGCTAAGCATTAAAGCGATGGCATGTTCGGCGGCAGAATTATTATTTGCTCCTGGAGTATTGGCGACTTTCACGCCTTTTTGTTCGCAGGATTTTTTATCGATATTATCTGTGCCTTCACCAGCGCGAATCACAAGCTTCAGATTCGGTGCCATTTCAAGGAGATCAGCCGTGACAGTTGTCGCCGATCGAATCACAAGGCCCGAAATTTTTGGGAGAAGTTCCTTGAGTTTGTCTTGCGTGATTTTTGATTCTGGATAGACTTCAAGATTTGGGTTCTTCACAAGTTCTGCAAATAGGTTTTTGTCAAAACCGTCGGATACAACGATAAAGGGTTTCAAGGGGATCTCCTGGTGAGGGTACGGAAGGATTATAATGTGTTTACTGTGCTTTAGAAACCAGAACGGATTTCTTCTGCGGAGCAAACTGCCCTGAATGACGAAGGGTTTAGAAAATATTGTTAAAACTTGTCACGTTAAGGCTTTTCTTTTAAAACCACAACGCCTTGCTCGGAGCAATAAAAATGTGGAAAAAAATTGAAAATATGAATCCTGATGAGCAGACCGCTTATTATATGGCGTGGTTTAAAGAACTGCGTTTTTTAGCCATCTTGGGCCTTTTTATTTTCACTTTTTACTCGTCTTGTTTTCAACCTCACCGCGTTCCAACGGGTTCAATGGTTCCTACGATTATGATTGGCGATTATATTTTGGTTGATAAATCGGCCTATGGTTTAAAGTTTCCATTCACAGAATACATGGATTCACCTTGGTATCTCACGCCAAAGACGACGCCTGAAAGAGGTGAGGTGGTGGTTTTTCGCTATCCTGAAAACCCACGGCTGAATTATATCAAACGCATCCTCGGTGTTCCCGGTGATCGTATCGAGATGAAAAATCACGAGTGGATTGTGAATGGTGAGATCTTCGCGCTTACAGCAATTGGAGAACCAGCGGAAAAAGAAAATATTGAAAAGCGTTTTTTTGAATCAGGTCTTGATGAATTTCTCACTCAGACAGGGAATTATGAACACAAAGTTTTGTTGTCGAGTCCTCCCAAGTCTCCGGGGGATATGAATGAAATTGTGTTGAAGGCCGATCATTTTTTTATGGTGGGAGATAATCGCGATCACTCTCTTGATTCGAGACATTGGGGCGTGGTTGAGCGCAGTGCTATTCGTGGTAAAGCGCTCTTCGTTTGGTTTTCGCTGGTGTCTCCATTTTCTGGAGAGAAGGCGCGAATTAAAAAAGGGCGGATCGGGACGGAGCTTCATTTATTGAGAGGGCCTCCTGCGGCAGAGACCCTCTCGGATTGAGGTTTAAGCAATCGCGCGTATTTCTAAATTCAGTTTCAAGCGATCGATGACGTCTTGAAACTCATTCAGTGTTGGCAGATTGCCGAAATGGGTGTTCTCATTTGAGTTTTGCGAGATGAAATCAAAGACTTCGATGTCTTGTGAACTCTCTCGATCGCGCAAAAAGGCTTTCCACCCAGACTTGCCTGTTTTGCGGTAATGGGAAAACAGATTTCTCACGAGCTCCTCTCTCGTCATGACCCCAACGCCGATGACATCGCCGAATTTATTCAATTCGAGATACCAGACTTTGTAGTCACTTCTGTTTTCAGGATGCTTCATGGTTTCGACAGCGATGGCCATAAACATAAAATGCCTCCTTGCATATGTGTGAAAGGGGCTGGGTTTTGAGGCTCTTAATCCTTAAGAGTGTTTCAAAACATCTCCCTTCTTTATCAGGTTAAGAGCTGAAACACGCTCTGGCACGGCATTTTATCTAATAGTTTCTATCTACACGGTTGGGGATTGTGAGATTTTTGGAGGCAAAAAGTCCTAAAAAGGGCCAAAAAGAATCTGAGTAAATTGTGTTGAAAGAACTTTAAATGCCACAAGCTTAGATGAAGGAGGTTGTATCAGGCTTTTTGAGAATCGCTAGGACAGACTTTCCTCCTCACATTCCATTCAAATATCTGGCATCATAAAATGAACTTTATTGTCCTCAACAATCAGGATAACCGATGAAAAAACTCCTTCTTTTAATTTCCCTAACTCAACTCATCTCGCTCAGTGCCCACGCCCAACTTTTTGGAATTGGTGGTGATAGAGAACCTAAGGAACTTGAGAACCTTAAGAAAAGTCCCGCACCTGTTCCGCGCTACGAACGGTTTGAACAAATTCCTTCTACGACTCCAGTCCCTGGGGCCTTTCGATTGCGAGTGGGAACTTTAATTCGAATGGCCGTTCTTAGAAAACAAGAATTGCGTTACGATATTTTAGAACCCAAGGATTACAACCAGCTTGAAAAAACCATTAATAGTTTTTTTAAATTGAAAAGCGCTGATCACTCCTTAAAGCTCTTGATGTACGCGAGACAACTCAATGCAGACCACGCTTACAAGGTAAATTCTTTTGTTCCTTACTTCACCATTCGATCAGAAAATCGACTTATTGGTGACGAGAAGACAGGGCCAGCCGCCGTCGTCGCCGATATTTTTAAACAACGGGGACGCATTGAAGGTGAGATCAATTATGTTCTCGCAAATGGCACTCATAAAAAAGCAGATGTGAGATACCGCGAGGGCTCACTCCCACAAACAGGGCTTCTCTTTCTCTTTGATCACGATGTCTTTCCCATCAATGATATGATCGCTAACCCTGCCGAAAATGTTCTACAAGACATTATCCTCCACGAGTTCACCCATATTTGGCATAACGAGCTTCTCAACTCTAAAAACAAAGATCGCAATACCGTTGGAAATAATATGACTTCAAATGGTCATGATGCCCAGATCGTGACCAATGATGTCTTGGGCTTTTCTGAAGGGTTAGCGATAGGTTTTGAAGCACTCTTTGGTTCAAAAGCTTCGCAGCTGATCAATATGTCGGCCAATGAACGACGACAGTTCTTCGGCCGATTTTCTGGCAAAGTTCGAGAGAGTCTTGAATTTTTGATTAATCGTCAAACTTATGTTCGCCGCAATAGTTATCTCTATAATCTCTATGACTTCGGACAATGTACTTTAAGAGTTATTAAAAGTGGCGACTCAAGAGACATCGGTAATGTTGAGTCCATGATTGCCGCTATTCAACGTGGAGAAGAAGTGAATATGGAAGCACTTCTGACCATGATTGATTTTAGAACTTTTGATCGAAGATTTTATGGCGGGGAGCGCGCCTCGACTGTTAATCTCATGAATGATTGTTCTCATGATTCCCCAGCTCGCCTCGAAGCGAAGGAAGGCTTCTTGGCGACTCTCATTTATAATATTGTCTATTCAGGCTCGTTGATGGATGCACAAGATTTAGAGTTTGGACGATTAGGGCAATCTGGAAAGGAATTTTCTCAAAATTTTAAAAATTATATTGCTCAATCCGAAGCATGGTCAGAAGGCCCAAGGCGTGATCTTGCTAGCGAAAATGAAAGAGTCCAACGAGCTGAAAGAGTCTTTCTCCTTAGCTTTAGAAATCTTGTGATGGCGATTAAGCGCGGACAGGCAATCACGACAAAAGAATTTTTAGATGCTCTCATTAGTGAGCGCAGTCTTTTTGATCAAGATGTAAAACTTAAGGTCGCTTACCAAGTGATGAAAGTAACCAAAGGCCTTTGGTTTGAACCTCGCAACGAAATGGAGAAATCTTCAGTTGAGCTTTTTCAAACACCGGCCAGTATCAATCGAAATGCTGAGGCGATCTATCAATTTTTAGTTGGTCTGAGCGATCAAGATCGACTCTCTGATGTTTATAGCAAGTTGGCAAAAACGCCGGAAATCTACGTCTCTTTTCCAAGTGGTTTCTCAGGTAACCGCAACCGCAGAATCAATATCAATCTCGCCTATCATATCGACTTGATTGATATGTTTAAGGGCAATAATGCTGCCATTACAAGCTTGGCCCGACGTCTCGATAAGGGAGAGACTTTCTCTTCGGCCAATGAGTTTTTAGAATTCGCCCAAAGTATTCAAAAGAAAGCGCAGGCGCAAAAATGGCTCGAAGATGCTCGCAAAGAGATTGCCTCGGTAAAAAATCTCCCAAATAGTTTCATGATACGAGACTTAAGAAATCGTCATTTAGACAATGAGTAACGAATAGATCACTCGCTATCAGCTCTTGCGATGAATAGGCAGGAGCTGATTATTTCAACTCATAAACTGGGTCATATTGAAGAGAAATGATGAGGCAATAGGCCCCGTTAAGCTTCGCTAAGCGTGTTTAAGAGATGATGATTCAGTTTTTCAATAAGTTTAGTGTCTAAAACAAGTCTTCTCGTCTGAATTCCGGTGAGTTCAAAAATCTTGGTTGAGATGCGATGGCTCTCAGTGCCCTCGTGTTTATTTTGCAGATAAACCACTTCTTTGACTTTCACACTGGCCAAAAGTTTGGCGCATTCATGACATGGAAAGAGCGTCACGTAGGCCGTCGACTGGGCGAGAGATCTCGGTGCGTGTAAAATAGCGTTTGCTTCGGCGTGTACTACGTAGCCGTATTTTTGGTACTCAAGAGAGACTGATTTATCTTTGCCCCAAGGGAGTTTTGTCTCATCGATTCCTGCGACAAAGCCATTATAGCCCATAGTGATTTGATGGCGTTTTTCATCGACGAAAACCGCTCCGACTTTTGTCGCCGGATCTTTTGATTTGAAGCTTGCCATCATCGCTTGCAACATAAAATACTCGTCCCAATTAAGGGCCGAGTCAGCGGGAATAAAATTGATGTTTGCGTCAGTCATGGCCCAAGTCTAGACCATGATCTGATGTTAGTCGATGGGATTTTTACAAGTTTCGTTTTTGAGTTTCAGTGCATCGGCATGAAGTGTGCCACGCCCTTTAGGTCCTTGTTTTAATTCTACAACTAAGTGGGTGCCCGATTTTACGTTTAAGTCCGCAAGTTCGCGCCATCTGCTAAGACCCGGTGGAATACTTTGGTCAATCGAGTAAGTTCCAAAATATTTTCCTTCAAGATAAATATCTAGGCTAGCATCTTGTGTGCTCGTTGGA
This sequence comes from Bacteriovoracaceae bacterium UBA6166, assembly GCA_002435795.1. Lineage (GTDB taxonomy): Bacteria > Bdellovibrionota > Bacteriovoracia > Bacteriovoracales > Bacteriovoracaceae > UBA6166. Next base: position 32,093 of record DIUE01000004.1, read on the forward strand.
TGACCCAAATGATAAAAAGAGAGGCAGTAATTTTCTTTTGTTAAGCGTGCGCGATAAATCGCTTTTGCATTAACTTCTGTTGTCTCTTTTGAAATGGAATTTTGCTGGCCTTTGCGCGGGCTGATTTTCCAGTTTCCTATTTCTCGGTAGCCGATACTGTCTTTGGGACCATTTGGGTTTTTGGGATCAAAAAAATTGTCGATGAGCCCTTCACTGTGAATCGTTTGATATAAAACGCCTTGGCAATCATAGCCCTCTCGAAGTTTGCGCCATCTCACTTCGTCGGCAATCAAATAAGAGCCTGAAGGTTGATCTCGTTTCAAAATAAGTTGTGTATGCATTTTGTCTTCGAGTTCAACCACGCCTAAATTCGTCCAGCCTGATAAAGAAGAATCTGTTTGATCGATTGTGAACTGAGCCGCTCTCTCTCGGTCGAGATACAATTCTATTTTTCCGAAAGCTTCAGCTTTGTTGTGGCTTAAGTGATAATAAGACAAACAATAACGGCCAGTCACTTCAGCGGCGAATTCGTAATGGACTTCTGCCGAAACTACAGTTGACCAACGGGAAAGAGATTGCTCAGAGCCGGCTATCGGTGAGTCAGTCCATTCTTCAAATTCAGAATAGCCCTTTGAGTTTTGGCCTCGGTAATTGCCGAGAACAATTTCTGTTCTTGGTGGAGCTGGATCAGGTTGCGGAATTGGATTAGGCTGAGGAATTGGATCAGGCTGTGGAACTGGATCAGGCTGTGGAGCTGGATCAGGTTGTGGAGCTGGATCAGGTTGCGGAACTGGATCAGGTTGCGGAACTGGATCAGGTTGTGGAACTGGATCAGGTTGTGGAACTGGATCAGGTTGTGGAACTGGATCAGGCTGCGGAGCTGGATCAGGCTGCGGAGCTGGATCAGGCTGCGGAATTGGATCAGGCTGCGGAGCTGGATCAGGTTGCGGAGCTGGATCAGGTTGCGGAGCTGGATCAGGCTGCGGAACTGGATCAGGTTGTGGAGCTGGATCAGGTTGCGGCACCGGGTTTGGGTCACGCTGAACTGGATCTTGATTTCTTATGATTGATTCAATCTCTTCAATCTTTTTCTTCGAACACGAAGAAAGCGTGAGAATAAGGCAAAGAATGAGGGGAGTATAAGAAAAACTTTTCATGAAGTTCCTTTCGGATGATTCTACGCCAAAGATAAAAGGATTAAACCTGAGGAAAATTCTTCACCATAGGTGAGATGAGAGCGAAATTGTCTTTTTAGAGTGGTTTTGAGACATTAGGAGCTAATTCAATTCAAGATGAGAACAAACCTATGAAAACAAAAATTTTTCTTCTCCTTGTGACTGGGGTTGTTCTGGCCTTAGGTTATTGGACGCCGTTGTTCACCCTTATGGGTTATAGGTTTTTTCCACAGTATCCCGTGAATGAGAATCAAGAAATTAATCTCCGTGGCTTGAAAGAAAAAGTTGAAGTGAGTTTCGATGAAATGGGGATTCCTCATCTTAAAGCGGAGTCGCCCGTTGATCTGGCGCGAGCGATGGGTTTTATTCAATGGCGAGATCGCGGCTGGCAAATGGATTTTTTAAAACATTTTGCCGAGGGGAGACTTAGTGAATTACTAGGCCGCCAAAAAGCCGGAGTTGCCACAACTGTTGATCTTGACCGGGCGATGCGAGGTTGGAATTTTCGAGGACGACTGCCAAAAGACTTGGAGTCCCTGGGAGATTTTGATCGAGAGATGATGTTGGCCTTTTTAGATGGAGTGAATCAGGCGAAAGAGAAGTTTCGTCCCATTGAGTATCAATTGCTAGGAATGGAGTCGAAGCCTTGGGATTGGCAAGATGTCTACTTGGTCAGTCTGACTCAGGCGTGGTCGTTAAGTCACAACTGGGAACAAGAGCTGGTGCGTTTTCTGATCGCAAAAGATTTAGGTCTTGAAGCGGCTCAAGAGGTTTATTCTTTTGGGGTTTCTTCTCAAAGGCCTACGATTGAGGTGCAAAGTGCGACGGAGAAAGCCTATCCTCTAAACTCACCGTTTGCTCCTGAGCTTACAGAATATTTCAAAGAGGAAAACTATTTTAAGAAAAATGATTTTAAAAAGACAGTTCAGTCAAATTTGTCCGATCTTTTTTTGTGGCGTCCTGCTGCTTCGAATGCGTGGGTGATTTCAAGTGAGCACTCTCAATCAGGTTTTCCTATTCTCGCGAACGATATGCATCTCAATCATATGTTACCAAGCCTGCTCTATCTCGCGCGCATCACGCTCCCAGACCGAGAAATGACAGGCGTCACTTTGCCTGGCCTACCTTTAATCGTCGCGGGAGCGAACGCTCATATGGCTTGGGGAATTACTTCAGCGGTAGGCGACGTGATGGATCTTGTGATTGAAAAACCTGATCCTAAGAATCCTGATCGCGTTTTATCTGAGAGTGGCGTTTGTGAATTAAAAGTTCGAGAAGAAATTTTAAAAATCAAAGGTGAGCCCGATCTTCTTTTGAAACTGCGCGAGACTTGCCGAGGATTTCTTTTGAACGACACTCATCCTGAACTGCTCGATGAGTCTATGCCATTGATTGCCTTGAAATGGAATGTGGGAAGCCTCGGCGAGACGGTTGAGTCCTTTTATCATGCAATGAATGCTCGAAACGTCGATGAATTACGAACGGCCCTCCAAAAAGTTTCAACGCCTGTGCAAAATATTACCGCCGCTGATCGTTTGGGGAATATTGCTTTTTTTACTATCGGCTCGCTACCTTATCGCCGTCATCACCGAGGAGTTTTTCCCGTTCCAGGTTGGCTTGAGAAGTATGAATGGGCGGGAGTGAGTGAAGCAAAAGACCTGCCTTTTATGAAAAACCCTGTGAGTTCTCGAATCATCAATACGAATAACTTGGCCCGCGATCCTGAGTCACACAAGCTGCTTGTTCATATTGATTCTGCTCCCGATTATCGCCGAGACAGAGTAGAGCAAAGGCTCACTTTAAAGGAGCGTTTCACGCAAAAGGATTTTGATGAAATTCAGTTAGACGTAAAAGACTTGCGGGCCGAGCTTATCTTGCCTTTTATCCTCGAGGATTTATCTGAGTTTGCTGAAGCGGCAGAGGTTTACGAAGTTTTGAAATCTTGGAATTACGAAGCGGAGGTTGATTCCGTTGCTATGACGCTTTTTTCGTCTCTTTATCGCCATAGTGTTTTAGTCGCGATGGAGGATAAGCTCTCACCTGAGACATCAAAACTTTTTTTAAGGCAGCGCTATTCGACGAACACTGTGGATGCTTGGTTCGCCAAAAAAGATCATCTGATTTGGGATGATCCAAGCACTCCTGATTTGATTGAGACGAGAACGGAGCGCGTGTTTCAGGCGTTTCTCAAAATGCAAAAAGATCTCAAAGCGAATTTCGATGGCAATCTAGAGAACGCGAAATGGGGAGAGGTGCATTTTCACCAACCCCTTCATCCTTTTGGTGGTAAAGCCCTAACGAGCTTTATGAATCTGAAAAAAATTCCCTTGGCAGGTTCCATTGATACGGTTTGGAAAGCGCAGTTTGATATGAGTCAGGAAAATCATCCTTTTAAAAATATTGCAGGAGCGGCGTTTCGCTTTACCGTTGATTTGGCGGAGCCCGCTAAGGCTCGTTTTGCGATTGATACTGGGCAGAGTGGGTGGCCGCTTTCGCCTCATTATGATGATTTTTATAAGGTTTGGGCGGATGGGGGGCTTTTTGAGCCGCTTGCAGGGCAGGAGAAAAATGAGAAGGTTTTGATTTTGAAAACTAATTAATTGAATAAACTAATTATCCTAGGTCGGTCTTCAATTCTCTTTCAAATAATTATAATGAGTTGCTATAACTTGACACCGGTGTAACACCGGTGTACCATTTTGATAGAGGTACTAATATGCCAACGGTCAAAAAAAGAATCAATCTATCTGTCGATGACTCACTCTATTCTGAGTTGGAAGAACTTCAAAGACTTAGAAATGCACCATCTTTATCTTCAATTGTTCTTGAGTTAACAAGAGAAGCACTTGAGCTCCAGGAAGATCTTTATTTCGCCAAAATTGCGGAAGAAAGAATCAGTGAAAAAGAAGTTTCCCATAAGGGTATTTGGAAGTGACTTGGAAAGTCGTATATAAAAAATCTGTTCAGAAAGATTTAAAAAAAATTTCAAAAGATATCCAATACATTATCAAAAGAGCAATTGAAGAAAAGCTAATGATCGAACCTTTAAAGTTTGGAGTGCCTTTACGTAGAAACCTAAGAGGGCTCATGAAATTAAGGGTTGGCGATTATCGAATCATATACTCTATCAATTCTGAGATCGTTACAATCTATGTTATCAAAATTGGTCACAGAAAAGAGGTCTATGAGGAATAGTTTTTAAGCCCGTTCGCTAATCTTGCCTTTTTGTTTTTACTGGCTTGAGCCCTAAGACCACCTGTCTAAACCCTAAACACCCACTATAAAAAACACACGATCCTCTCCAACGGGACTAAATTCCTCTTATCATTAAGAAAACCCATCCTAAGGATAGATCTATGTTCAACTTCATATTAAAGACGGCTTTAATAAGCACTCTGGCTTTGAGTGCAACCGCCAACGCTAGATCGATCGACATCTTCTCCGGCCGCTTAGTTGAAATCGCCAAATGCGAACTTCAAAAATCAACCAAAGACAAAGAGTGCGTGAAGCTGCAACTCCCACAAGATGTTAGCTGTGAAGTTGAATTAAAAAATCCCAATCAAAGACATCAAGAAGCTGTGATAAGATTGGCAGGATTTAACCACGATCAAAGAATTCGCCAAGGCGGACTTTTGATGCAAAAGCAATTTGAGCGACATAGTCTTTTTAGAATGAAGAATGGAAAAGAAGAAATTCATCTTGTTTCAAGAAGAAGTGATCTGACTGCGCCTTATGAAGTCACAGAAGTGAATTATAATCAAAATATTCAGAGCACTGAAGACACTCTTAGTTGGCTTCAGTCCACTTGCCAGTTTTAATTAAGAATAAAAAAAGGCCCTCATAAAGAGGGCCCTTTCGTTTGAGAATTTTTGAAAGTTTCTTAGAGAAGTGGAGCGATAACAAGCGCCACGATACTCATAAGCTTCACAAGAATATTCATCGCTGGTCCTGAAGTATCCTTGAACGGATCGCCTACAGTGTCCCCAGTAACGGCTGCCTTATGAGCTTCAGTACCTTTTTTCTCGCCAGGAATATGACCTTGCTCGATGGCTTTCTTGGCATTATCCCAAGCACCGCCAGCGTTCGCCATGAAAAGAGCAAGAAGAACACCAGTCACAGTGGCCCCTGCAAGAAGACCACCGAGAGCTTCTTTGCCGAGGAAGAAACCAGCAGCAATAGGAGCGATGATGGCAACAAGGCCCGGAAGAACCATTTCTTTAAGAGAAGCAGTTGTGGCAATCGCGATACATTTTTCAGTATCTGGCTTGCCTGTGCCTTCCATAATGCCTGGAATTTCTCTGAACTGACGACGAACTTCTTCCACCATCTGTTGAGCCGCGCGGCCTACAGCACTCATCGTGTTAGCACCAATGAAGAATGGAAGTGTGCCACCAAGGAATAAACCGATAACAACGGTTGGCTCCATGATATTGATGAACTCAAGGTTTACGGCAGTGGCATAAGCCGAGAACATAGCAAGAGCTGTAAGAGCGGCAGAACCGATGGCAAAGCCTTTACCGATAGCAGCTGTTGTGTTTCCGATTGAATCGAGTCCGTCAGTGATTTTTCGAACTTCAGGGCCTAGCTCACTCATTTCAGCAATCCCACCAGCGTTATCAGAGATTGGTCCGTAAGCATCAACAGTCATCGTGACACCTGTTGTGGCAAGCATACCAACAGCAGCGATACCAATACCGTAGAGGCCTGAGAAATAATTCGCAAGATAGATACCGATGGCAATTAAAACAACTGGAGCAATACATGAGTACATACCAACCGCAAGACCTGCGATGATATTTGTAGCAGGACCTGTTTTACCAGCTTCAGCTACTTTTCTCACAGGACTGAAATCTCCACCTGTGTAGTATTCAGTCACAAGACCAATGAAAAGACCACAAAGTGAACCCACAACCATGGCGTAGAAAGGGCCCATAGCAAAAGGAAAGACAGTGAAGTTCATAGCGTCGACGATGAAATAAGAACCAACAAAAAGGGCCAAGAGGCCAACAATCGGAGTTAAGCGAAGGGCCCATGCTGGGTCAGATCCTTTGAAAAGATTCATGGAAAGAATCCCGAGGATTGAGGCGAGAAGACCGATTGTGATGACAAGGATTGGAAGAATCACTGGACCGACGCCAGCACCAACAAGAGTTGAACCGATAAACATAGTCGCGATTACTGATCCACAGTATGATTCAAAAATATCTGCACCCATACCAGCAGTATCACCGACGTTATCACCGACGTTATCAGCAATAGTCGCTGGGTTTCTTGGATCGTCTTCAGGAATTCCTGCTTCAACTTTACCAACGAGGTCAGCTCCAACGTCAGCAGCTTTTGTATAAATACCACCACCCACGCGCGCGAAAAGAGCAATTGAAGATGCACCCATAGCGAAACCGTTAAGAGCTTCGATTGTTGTAGCGCCTGAAAGCCAAGTGTAAAGTACGGCAACGCCAACTAAGCCGATAGCAGCTACTGACATCCCCATCACTGAACCGCCGTAGAAAGCCACAAGAAGAGCTTTCGCTTGACCAGATTCAGCTGCAGCTTGAGCTGTTCTCACGTTAGCTTTTGTGGCGGCTTTCATTCCGACGAAACCACAAAGCATAGAAGAGAAAGCACCGACGAGGTAACAGATAGCTGTGTCTTTTGAAAGGTAAACACCAAGAAGGATTGCGACGACAACGAGGAAGCCCAAAAGAATAGTGTATTCTTTGCGCAAAAATGTCATTGATCCGCTTTCGATAAGGCCTGCAATCTCAGTCATGCGAGCGTTGCCGGCTGCTTGTTTAATAATCCATGCATAAGTTGCAAGGGCGAACATAAAACCTGCAAGTCCGATATACGGACTGTAGATCAATAAGGCCTGATTAGTTTCCATCTTGGACCGTCTCCTTA
>DIUE01000026.1 GCA_002435795.1 Bacteriovoracaceae bacterium UBA6166
CGAAATCCCGTCTTGGCTCGACGTTGTCTCCCATCAAGACAGAAAAGACTTGGTCCGCTTCGATTGTATCTTCAATCTTAACCTGCAAGAGAGTTCTGTTCTCAGGATTCATTGTCGTTTCCCAGAGCTGCTCTGGGTNNGACCCTTATAACGCTGAATATAGGCACCTTGTTTTCCATCACTAATCACAAAATTGGCGAAATCCTCTAGAGATTCAAAAACTTTCTTCTCTTGCTTTTCTTTTTCGACTTCAAAACGCGCATTGAGATATTTTGAAATCCCGTCGAAACCATTTTGTAGATCTGCAAACTCTGGTGAGTCCAAGAAGTTACTGCCAATTTTGAAATTCTTTGTACGAGCAGTTGTCTTAACTGTAATGCGGATACTGTTGGTTTTCTTTTCTTTATCTTCTTCGATTAAGAATGAGTAGTTCTTTAAATTCTCTGTTTCTTTTGTTTTGAAAAAATCAGAAAGCTTGTTGAGCTCAACTTGCAACTCTTCTCTTTGCTGTAAAATCTTGGCATTGATATTGGTGTGCTCAATCAATCTACGAAGCAGCATTGTATCGAAATGGCTGTCATAGGAATCCAATGTTTTTGAGTAGAGTCTAAACTTATTGATAAGTTTAACAGAATCTTCATCTGTCATCGGCTCGCCATTTAATTTTATATTGGCGTTTTCAGTTGATGTGGTCACGAGGAAAGACTCTAATTCTTTATCGTCTTTTAGGTAACGCTCAGTTCGCCCTTTCTTATATTTGTAGAGTGGTGGTTGAGCGATATAAATAAATCCAGATTCGATGAGTTCTGGGAATTGACGATAGAAAAGCGTCAAGATCAACGTTCGAATATGGGACCCATCCACGTCGGCATCGGTCATGATAACGATTTTATGATAACGAATTTTTCCTGGATCAAAAGATTCTCTCCCAACTCCAGTTCCGAGCGCCTGAATAATCATTTTGATTTCGTTATTGGCGAGCATTTTGTCGTAACGGGCTTTTTCAACGTTAAGAATTTTACCTTTAAGCGGAAGTACGGCTTGTGTTTTACGATCTCGACCTTGTTTCGCTGAACCACCGGCCGAGTCCCCTTCCACAATATAGATTTCACAAAGGGCAGGGTCTTTCTCTTGGCAGTCGGCCATCTTTCCTGGCAAGCCACCCATATCAAGTACTGATTTTCGTCTCGTTAATTCCCGCGCCTTCCGCGCAGCTTCGCGAGCGGCGGCAGCGTCAACGGATTTTCTCACAATTGTTTTTGCCAGAGCTGGGTTTTCTTCTAGGAAAGCTTTAAGTGATTCACCCACAAGTGAGTTCACGATACCTTCAACTTCGGAGTTACCAAGTTTAGATTTCGTTTGTCCTTCAAATTGCAACTCGGGAAGCTTAACAGAGATGATCGCCGTTAAACCTTCTCGCATATCTTCGCCAGTAATGGCGGCTTTTAAACCTTTGAGCAAATTATTGTCTTTCGCGTATTGGTTAAGAATTCTAGTGATCGCCGTTTTGAAACCTGAAATATGTGTTCCACCTTCAGGTGTACAAATGGCGTTGGCATATCCCAAGAGAACTTCCGTATAGGAATCTGTCCATTGCATGGCGATTTCAACTTCGTAGTCTTCTCTTTGCTGGTTAAAATAAATAACTTTTTTGTGGGTTGGCGTTTTCGCTCTATTGAGCCAATTAATGAATTCCGCCAAGCCACCTTCGTAATGAAAGATTTCGTGCTTTTCAGTTCTCTCGTCTGTAATTGAGATTTTTAAGCCTTTATTAAGAAAAGCCATCTCGCGAAAACGATTTGTGAGAGTGTCATAGTTAAATTCGTGAACTTCGAAAATTTCATTATCTGGCTTGAACGTGACAGTCGTACCAGTTTCAGACTTATTTTCTAGCTCGCCAATCACTTTCAACGGCTCAACTGCTTTCCCTTTTTCAAAGCGAAGATTGTGAATTTTGCCATCTTTTTTAATTTCGAGATTGACCCATTTTGAGAGGGCGTTTACAACGGCGGCACCAACACCATGGAGACCACCGGAAACTTTATAAGCTCCGCCTTCTTCGTTGAATTTTCCACCAGCGTGAAGTTTTGAATAAACAAGTTCAGCGGCAGAAATTTTTTCCGTCGGGTGAATACCAACTGGAATTCCCCGTCCGTCATCGACAACAGTGACAGAATTATCGACGTGAATGAAAATTTTAATTTCTGTACAATAACCGGCCATGGCTTCGTCGATGGCGTTATCCACAATTTCGTAAACGCAGTGATGAAGACCGCGAAAGGAAGTGTCTCCAATATACATACCTGGACGCTTTCGAACAGCATCAAGTCCTTCGAGGACTTTAATCTGATCGGCTTCGTACTTAGCGCCAACTTTTGAAATGGATTCTGTTGAATTTTCCAAAGGATCTCCCTGATAAGTCCATTTATTCGGCGGGTGTGATTATTGTTCCAGCATGAACGATAATTTTTTGTGCACCCTCAATTTTATCTAACTCTTCCTTAAATTTTTCGTTGGCAGTTGTGATCAAAACCTGAAATTGGCTTCGCTCTAAAAAATGCACTAATCTCTGCCAACGTTCACTGTCCAATTCGCCTGAAACGTCGTCTATGAGCACAATTGGGAATGACATAAATTTATACCTAAACAACTCTACATAAGCAAATAAGAGGCTTAAATAACTCATTTTTTGCTGACCTAAAGAGCAGAATTCATAGGAATTATAGCCATCAAAAAGAAGCACATAGTCATCCTTGTGAATTCCATTTTTTGTGAAGCCCATAAGTTCTTCTTTGGGACGATTTTCTTGCAGTATTTTTTGAATTTGCTCGACAGAACAGTTTAAAAATTTTGATTCTAGGGAAATTTTTAATTCGTGATTCTCAGAAAAGACATCTTGAAAGGCTTGTTTACAGAAACCACCGATTTCAGCGATGAAATGCTTACGCTTCTCTAGGATTTCAAAACTCGTACTGGCCATCATTTCATCCAGAACATCGAGTTGTTGGTGGTAATGGCTGGGTTTCTTGCTTAAAAGGGTATTTCTGTTTCTTAAAATGGTCGTATATTTCGAGAGCAGCTTTTTGTACTCGGAATCGAGCATTCCTATATGTTGGTCAAACCATGACCTTCTAAAAGAAGATTGATTATGAAACTGATAGGCATCTGAGGGGTTTACAAAAACTAGAGCGATCTCGGGTCTTTTTTTAACTGGTTTTCCGTTTACAGACCATTCGCTCGAGTCTTGCAAGAGCCTTGCAGAATAAGAAAACGCTTCGTTATTTTTGTCATGAAAAACTGAAGAAATTATTATTTCAGGTTTTTCACCATCAATCCCCAAAAATTGTGGAAAACTCGAGTTTTTACGAAAAGATTTTTTAAGAGCGAGAACATAGATGGCTTCTAATATATTCGTTTTGCCATTTCCATTTTCGCCGAAGATACAATTAATCTTGGCACCAAAGTGAATGATATCGCCCTGCAAATTTCTAAAGTTCGAGACTTGAAGCTTAGAAATTTTATTGCCCATCAAAAACTATAACTTGAGAGGCATAATAATGCCCAAATAATGGGGGAGTTGCTGAGACTTAATAATCACTGGGCTTAATTCATTATTAAGCTCTAATGACACTTCTCCGCCATCTAGGGCCGATAGAGCATCCATTAGATAACGAGCATTAAATCCAATTTCCATATTTTTGCCGTCATAATCCACTGGGATTTTTTCTGTACCCTCACCAGAAGATTCTCTTTGGGCAGTAATCGTCATTTCTCTTTCACCGATCTTGATTTTCACTCCATGGGATTTCTCATTAGACATTAAGCTAATGCGCTTAACGGCCACCATGAATGCATCTCTATCAGTGATGAGTTTGAAGCTTGTTTTATTTGGAATGACCGCTTGGTATTTTGGATATTCCCGAGCAATTAAGCGGATTGAGAGAAAATATTTATTTTCTGCAGATACAAACATAAAGGATTCATCAACTGAGATTTGCAATTGATGATCACTATAGGCTTCAGATATTTTTTTAAGTTCTGTGACACCTTTTCTTGGAATAATAATTCCATTCACTAAAGTTTCAATTTGATGACCTTCAAGTGCAGTTTCAATCAACGCTAGTCTGTGTCCATCAGTTGCCACTGCTCTAAGCTTTGAATCGATCTCTTGGAAATAGATACCATTTAAGTACAATCTTGTTTCATCATTTGAGATGGCATGATTGGTTCTATTGATCATCTCTTGGAGTTGGTAACCCTTAAGAGAAAATTTATTAAATTGATTCTCAAATCCTAAATGGGGAAAATCGTCAGTTTTATAAACCAAGAGAGAATAAAAAATTTCTTTATAACGAATCTTTAAAGATGTCTCATTATGACCCATCTCTAAAGTGACTTCTCCATCTGGAAGTTCTCTTAAAATATCAAATATATTTTTAGTATTTACACAAAATTGTCCGGTTTCCTTAACATTGGCATTAACAATTATCTTCGCTGAAACTTCCAAGTCAGTTGCCACACATTCAATGCATGAATCTTTCACAGTAATTAATGTACAAGTTAAAATCGGTCTTGAGTTTTTACGATCAACGACGGTGAGGAATTTTGCCAAGGCTTCTCTTAAGCCTTCTGTTCTTACTACGATCTGCATGAGTCGAACTCTTTCGTTAATTGATATTTGGATATTGAGTGTAATAAGAATTTTATGATCTGACGAGTTTCTTCCAACTCATCTCTCTTATATTAATTTTAGTAGTAGTAGTGTTGTGGATAAGTGGATAACTCGAAATTATTCTTTATTATCAGCAACTTAATAGAATACCTTTTGTTAGAGAATGGGGATAACTTGGGGTTAAACGCGGCCTATAGCGCGCAGATTCTTGAATTACTCACAATTTCTTAATTTTACCAACAGAGTTTTCCACGGCCTATCCACAGTCAATTTGTTGGCGGGATCATATATTTGACGATGTTACCTTTTGTGATTTTTTATCCACAAAGTTTTCCACAATGTGGATAAATAATGAAGTTTTGTCTTTTTATCCACATCGCGTATTTCGCCGTTTTTCTCTTTTTGTGGATAAGCCTATTAAGGCATTATTATTAAACAAAAACTTATCCACAATTGGCCGTGGATTGATTGTGGACAGCTGTGGATAACTTAAGTTTCCCACAATGACTTTCGAGTTATACACATTGGAGTGTGGATAAAAAGTAAAAAGGAAGCTCGAAGGCTCCCTTTTTAAGATTTGGTCCGAATTTCAATCAAAAATTTTTTAGAGATTGTTCTCAATATAGAGAACATCTTTAGAAAGGCTTGCGTCAGTTGTCAGTCTTAGAACGACAGCTCGCTCGGCACTTATCACGGTACTATGATCTCTTCCACCGTAGAAGCGTCCGATTTCTTCAAGAGTTGCATTGACGATTTTTCTAGAGAGATACATCGCCACATGTCTGGCGTGAGTGACTTCTTTTTTTCGGGTTTTTGACTTGAGATCAACCACCGTGATTCTGTAGTACTGACTCGTCGCTTTTGCGACAGACTCTAGCGTAATGGTTTTTTCATCGTTTGGAGTTTCGAGGTTCAAATAATTTTTGACCAGTTCGTAGTCGAGATCAATTCCCATAAGTTGAAAATAGGCATGAAGCTTTAAGAGCGCGCCTTCAAGTTCTCTGATGCTGGTGCGAATTGAAACAGCGATTAGATTCAAGATTTCATCCGAGAGATAAAGGTCAATCTCAGTCGCTTTGCGCTTGAGGATGGCCATTCTCGTTTCTAGGTCTGGTTTTTGGATATCGATCACGAGGCCCCAGCTCAATCTTGTTTTAAGTCTTTCGTGAATACCTTCGATTTTTGATGGTGCGATATCAGAGGTAAAAATAAGCTGCTTACCTTTTTTGTGAAGGACATTGAAGATATCGAAGATCATATCTTGCGTGCCTTCTTTGTTTTTAATTTCATGGATATCATCAATCATTAAAAGATCGACGCGATCGGTGTAGCGCTTAAGAAACTCTTCCATTTTCTTTTTTTGGACGGCTTCAATCATATCGCCGATGAATTCTTTAGCCGAAACTAAACAAATAATCAGCTCAGGATAGTTTTCCTTAATTTCGTTTGCGACAGCATGAAGAAGGTGAGTCTTTCCAAGCCCAGATCCACTGTGGATATAAAGAGTAGGGTAGTCGCCTCTTGTTCCTGGGTTTCTGGCGACAGCTTTTGCCGCAGAAAAGGCCATATTATTTGATGGACCTATAATGAAGGAGTCAAAAGTCTTTTTGGGGTCAATCATCATTTCGTGGTTTGATTGATTGACGTGGTTCAAATAAACAGAGTCCGCTTTAGAGAGCTTCTCTTCACGAGTTGAATTGAGATCAAGTGTGAACTTAACTTCATTGGCGTTTCTTGGTTGATGAAATTGCTCGTTTGAGTTGGCGCTTTCTGTAATTGTAAAAATAGGATCTAGTTCTTTGCCTGCGACAATTTCAATCGCCGTCATTAATTGGTCATAATATTGCGTCAATAAAACATTTTTGATTCTTTCTGTGGCGACATTAATCTTCAATTCTTCATCAGAAACACTTGTAACCTCAAGCTGTTGGCTGACGAGTTCCTCGTACTTCATTGGGCTCATCAGGCGGAGTAGTTCTTTATGAAATTGCTCATTAAAAAATTTGTGCTCAGGTTTTTTTTGGCTTGATTGAAGTTTGATTTCCTTCAAGTTACTGTTTTTGTTTATTTTACTTAGTATTTCTGTGGGGATATTTTGCTTGTCGATACTGACGAACTTTTCAAATGGAAATCCATTAACACTCATTGACCGGTCTCCCATATTGCTGCTTTTAGTTTGGTGGCAAATTTTGTAGCACGGCCCAAGACAGGGTTCAATCTTTAGCTCCGCTAAATTTGAGATGGCCGCTAGATAGAATTTTTCTTTATCGAAAAATAAATGGAGCGTTGACCTTTTGACTTGTGGGTTGTAATTAATTCCATCCTAAGTTGAATATGTTATGAGGTTTACGCGATGAGCAAAAGAACTTGGCAACCAAAAAGAAAGAAAAGATTAAGAGTTCACGGTTTTTTGAAGCGTATGGCTTCAGCTGGTGGGCGTAAAGTACTAAGTGCTCGTCGTGCCAAAGGCCGCAAGTCACTTACTGTTTCTACTGGTCAGAAGTAGGCTTGAGAGAGGAGGGGAGTCATCGATTTCTCGAAAGATTCTCGCCTCTTAATTCCCGCTGATTTTCTCTATCTTAAGACTGAGAGCGAATGTTTTCGTTCACAGTCTTTTTTGGCTTTTTTTAAGCCTTCACGACTTCAAAAATCTCATTCACGCCTGGGCCTTGCAGTCTCTCGCAAAGCAGGAAATGCTGTTCGCAGAAATCGCTTTAAAAGAATTTTACGAGAGAGATTTCGTGAAAGTCAGCTTAGAGATCTTCCGATTGATCTTTTGGTGGTTATGAGCCGACCGATTGATAAAAATTTTGCAAGCTCAGACCTCACCGAGGTCCAAGTGAAGAATCACTTCGCTTTATTAGAAAAGTTTATTCTTCGTCGACAGGCGGGGTAATTGATTTCAATTCTCTCTTGGCCGTGATAACAGTCCAACTACACTTATCGATTGATTTTACTAGGAGCTTTCATGGGATCTGATCAAAAACGTGCCTTTTTAGCTGTGGCACTTTCTGGGTTGGTACTGGTCCTTTGGCAAATGTATTTTGTCCCCCAACCTGTGCCGGTTTCTAAAACAGAATCTGCAGCACAAACGAAGACCATCAATAAAGATGAATCTGGTTTCGCCGCCATTCCAGCCGTTGAGGATACCAGTTCTTCTGATTCCTCTAAAATAATTAATCCAGAAGCCCTTCTGACGGAGCATACACTTTCGGATGCCGGCCATAGATTTATCTTCCGCAATGATCTTTCCATTCGCAATATTCTCAATCATAAAGCCGTTTTTGATTTTCAATCAATTGCAGGGGAAATCGATCCGTTTCATATTGAATTGATGACTACTAGTGGTTCTGAAAAGCTGTTTTTTACTTTCGCAGAATCTGCTGATCCGCGCGTACTAAATGGCTTTAATCAAACTTACGGAGTGACTTTTAATGCTGTTTTAAATGAAGAAGGAAAACTTAATTTTCATCTACATAGTGAACGTCCTTATCGCTATCGTTTTCTTTTTCACTCAAAAGCAGAGAAATTAGAGAACAATCAAATTCGTCAGTTTGTCCTTTATACGAATGAAGTGCTACGCGAAGCCGTTGGAGATAGTGACGCCGGCGATGGAATGATTAAGTGGTTCGGTGTTGATTTTAATTTTCACCTCTTCGCCTTTGTCTTCAACGACAAAACAAGAGCGACTTATGACATCTCTAAAGCGGGTGATTTAAAAGTGGAGATGCTCGATCCTGTCGCTGATTTTCGCGGGGATTTAATTTTCACGAAGAAAAATTACGATATGCTCTCGGACCTGGGAAATAACCTTCATCTCTCTGTAGATTTTGGCTTTTTCGGCATTTTGGCGGTCCCGATTCTTCGAGGTCTTGAATTCTTTTATCGCTATTTTCCAAACTACGGTGTGGCGATTATTCTTCTCACCTTACTCATCAGATTGATCACTTTTCCTCTTCAGTATAAGTCCTTTAAGAGCATGAAAAAGATGCAAGTGATTCAGCCGGAACTTGCAAAACTTCGCGAGAAATACAAAGAAGATCCACAGCGCATGCAAAAAGAAACAATGGAGCTTTTCAAGCGAGCTGGAGCGAATCCACTCGGCGGCTGCTTGCCTCTCTTAGCTCAAATGCCGATCTTCTTCGCCTTCTACCAAGTTCTCTATAATGCAGTTGAGCTTGTTGGTTCGCCTTTTATTTTCTGGCTTACTGACTTAAGTATTAAAGACCCATACTATGTTTTACCTGTGTTGATGGGGCTTTCACTCGTTCTTCAAATGAAACTCAACCCGACACCAACAACAGATCCAATGCAAAAAAAGATCATGATGTTTATGCCGATCGTTTTCAGTTTTATCATGAAGGATCTACCATCAGGCTTGAACTTATACATTCTTGTTTCAACACTTTTTGGAATCGTTCAGCAGATGTTCGTCTACAAAGTGACTGACTGATTTGACTCATGAAGTTTTCAGATGGACCTATCATTACCTGCAGCTCCGGCGGTCATACTAAGACCGCCATTGCTATTCTTCGCCTGAGTGGTTTTGATAATATCCTTGATCTTCAGCCCTTTTTTGAAATTTCCCTCACAAAAATTAAAGCTCGGTACGCCCATTTTACTAAAATTTTAGGCATTGATGGTCGCGCTTTAGATGAAATTCTTTTGCTCTATTTTGAGGGCCCTAAATCCTATAATGGCGAAAATATTCTTGAGCTTCATGTCCATGGCAATCCACTTAATATTCAGCGAATTCAAAATTTATTCATCACTCACGCTGGTTTTCGTCTGGCTACCGGTGGGGAATTTACATTTCGCGCGCTCAAAAATCAGAAACTCGATTTTTCTCAGGTTGAAGGTCTTGATTTGCTTTTAAACGCCGATAGCCCGCTGGCCTTTGATCAAGGGCTAGATCTCTTAAACGGCGAGCTTAATCAGGCCTATCAGGGCCTTTATGAGCATTATCTTGATATGCGCACCTCAATTGAGCTCGCAATCGACTTCTCTGATGATATTGGCCTTGAAGAGATCCAAAAAAGATATCTTGGCTCCCTCAATTCTTTTCTGGCGCTGGCCATTGGCCTTGCTAAAAAAGCCAGCGCTTCAAACTCAGCCCTCTTGAACCCAGAAGTTGTTCTTTTTGGTCCAACAAATGCCGGGAAAAGCACGCTCTTTAATAAACTCTTTGGTTCAAAGCGCTCGATTGTGTCTAAAGAGGCGGGAACCACTAGGGATTATATTTCAGAAACCATTGCGATCCACGATTGCGTGTTTCGCCTGGTTGATACCGCTGGCGTTCGCTCAACTAAAAGTGAAATTGAGTCAGAAGGGATTGAGGCGAGTCTGCAATTACTGGGCACTTCCTTTTTCAAAATTTTGGTTTTTAATCCCTCTGCTGGCGCTGAACTTTTTCAAGATTTTCAAAAGCGTGGGCCTTTTGATTTAGTGATTTTCACTCATCGAGACCAGCTTGAAGAGGGCGCAGTTGAGTCTTTGGTGGGCTTAATGCCGGCTTCACAACCCTTTGTATTTACTAGCTTATTAGAGGGCTTTGGTCCTATAGAACCACTTGAATTTGGTGGTCCTATAGAACCGGCTGAATTAGCTGGTCCTATAGAACCAGTCGAATTACTTGGTCCTATAGAACCAGCTGAATTGCGTGGTCCTATAGAACCACTTATCTCCCAGGCGATCTATGCCAAATACCTAAAATCAAAGGCGAATTTACCGCTGCTTTTAGAGCGACACAGAGTTTCTGTACGTGCCCTAAAGGCCTATATTGATGAAAATGACAGCGCGCTAAGTAATTTCAATGACTTGGCTATTCTCTCAAGCCTGGTCGATGGAATAGGGGCTCAAGTGAAGGATTTAATTGGTGTTATACCAGCGGAAAAGATACTCAATCACTTGTTCAGTCGCTTCTGCATTGGTAAATAGAAGACAAAAAGACTCAGGATTGTTCCACGTGGAACATTGGAATTTATGAAGAACGAGTTCGACTTAATTATTATGGGCGGTGGTCATGCAGGTTTAGAAGCTGCGTGGTTGGCATCAAGCTTCCCAAATTTGAAAGTTGCTTTGATTTCAATGCCAGGTGTTCCGATTGGATCGACTCCTTGTAATCCCGCCGTCGGCGGAGTGGGCAAGGGCCAGGTCGTTCGAGAGCTCGATGCTCTCGGTGGAATCATGGGTAAGATCGCCGATCTTGCGGGCATCCAGTACAGAATTCTGAATGAGTCGAAAGGCTATGCTGTTCAGTCCACTCGTGTGCAAGTTGATAAGGATCTCTACGCTGAACAAGCGAAAAGGTTAATCTCTGAGAGAGAAAGCCTTACTCATATTGAAGCTCGCGTGAGCGGCGTCGAGCTCTTGAGTGATGGCGGATTTAAACTTGTTGGCAGCGATGAAGAATTTTATTTTTGTAAAAAGCTGGTTGTTACCACTGGGACTTTTTTGAATGGCAAGCTTCATAGTGGAGATCAAGTCACTGCGGGTGGGCGAGTTGACTGCCTGCCGTCAGTTGGAATGAATGATCTTTTTAGCACAATTAAAACTCACCCGAGACGTTTCAAGACTGGAACTCCTGCTAGACTCAAAAAATCAAGCCTCAATTTTGCTGCCTGCGAAGAACAACCAAGCGATGATCGAGCCCTGAATTTCCACTTTGCTCATTATCATAAGCCGAGAAGTGTGAAGCAGATCTCGTGCTATCTTACTCGAACAAATCCAGAGATGATGGAGCTTATAAGAGAGAATAAAGAACGATCTCCTATGTATAACGGACAAATTACTGGAATTGGTCCTCGCTATTGTCCAAGTATCGAAGATAAAGCTTTTCGTTACCCAGATCGCAATGAACACCATGTTTTTCTCGAGCCGGAAGGCTTGGATTCAGAGAGTGTTTATCCTAATGGCCTATCGACGAGCCTACCTCACGATGTCCAACGTGATTTTTACAGTAAAATCAAAGGCTTGGAGAATTGTGAGATCCTGGTTTATGGATACGCCGTTGAGTATGATGTGGTCGATACGGCTAATTTAGATCGCACGCTTCAGTACAAAGACATTCCTGGGCTGTATTTTGCGGGACAGGTGAATGGGACTTCTGGCTACGAAGAAGCAGCTGGACAGGGATTAATCGCCGGAATCAACGCTGCTCTCTCTTTCCTTGGAAGAAATCCGCTTATTCTCGATCGAGAGAACTCTTATATTGGAGTGATGATCGATGATTTGGTTCATTCGACGAGAGATGAGCCTTATAGACTGTTCACTGCTCGCAGCGAAAACAGACTTTATCTGAGAGAAGACAATTCAGCCCTCAGAATGAAGCCGTATAGAGAAGAGTTGGGACTTAGTGAAGAGGTAGATTCTTATCTTGAGTTGTTTGAAGAACAGTTTCACCTGCTTTCTGAACTCGTTGAGACGTATAGATACAAAGATGAAGCCAGTTTTTCAAAAGAATATGGTCAATATGAACATTCACAGCGAATGGATGAAGTCCTAAAGCGTGCCCATATACTTCCAGATCTGTTTCTTGAGAAAGAACTTGCGCGACTTGGAGTCGAATTTCTTCCAGAAGTCGTTCGATGTGTCGCTATTTCAAAAAAATACGCAGGCTATATCAATCGCGCTTCAAATGAGTTCCTTAAAACCACCAAAATGGACCGCAGAAGCCTTGATTGGGAAAAACTTCTTGGTTGCACTAATATTTCCTTTGAATGTAAGCAGAGAATTTCAAAACATAAGCCTGAAACCTTCCTTCAATTACAAAAAATCGAAGGAATTCGTCCTGCCACGCTAGTTTTTGTAGCAAGTAGCTTTTTAGCATGAGTGAGTTGAAAGAACTGCGTGAATTCAGCGATGCTTATCTCAATATCCTCACCACAAGACTTGCGGGTTTAAATCTCACACGAATTCTTGAGCCAGAAGAATTTTATCTCAAACAAATCCTTGATTCAGTTTTACCGGTCGAGCAGTGCCCAGAGTTTGCGATGGCCCTCAAAAATACCAAGACCGTCGTTGATATCGGCTTTGGCGGAGGCTTTCCGTTACTGCCGCTAGCAAAACTCTATCCCGAAAAGAATTTCGTAGGCCTTGAGGCCAGAGGGAAGAAGGCCGATGCCGTTCAGTCTATCGCTGATGAACTGGGCCTTAAGAATGTTAAGTGCCATCATCGAAGATTAGAGACTGTCGCTTTTGATATCGAGGCGGTCTCTACACTAAAGGCCGTTGGAACAATTTTTGATTTTTTAAAATTGTTCCACGTGGAACAAAAACAAAGAGTCTTCTTCTATAAAGGACCGCAAGTTCTTGAGCTTGAAAATCAGGGCAAGCCACCTAAAACTTGGACCCCACTTTGCCAAAAAACAATCGTAGTTCCGGGCGCTGATGGTCGGATGATTCTGGGTTTTGAAAGCCAAAATGTTCCACGTGGAACAAAGAAAAACAAAGAACTTGTCAATCTCTCAAGCCTCATTTAAACCTATAGATGACCTTAATTTCACCAAGATCTGGAGCTCTAAATGGCTAAAATTATTGCTATGATGAACCAAAAAGGCGGCGTTGGCAAAACGACCTCTACAATCAATTTAGGTGCCTGTCTAGCAGTAGCCGAGAAAAAAACTCTGATAATCGACCTGGATCCGCAGGGTAACGGAAGCATCAGCGTAGGGCTCGATGGCTCGCTGCATAAAGACAAGAATATTTATCACGCATTGATCGGCGAAGCGCCGATGAAAGAAGCCATCTACGATACAGAACTTCCTTTTTTAAAGATTTGTCCCTCTGATAACAATCTTTCAGGTGCGGAAATTGAACTCGTGAGCTTAATGGCCAGAGAGAGCAAATTAAAAAACGCGCTTAATTCAGTTCGAAACGACTTCGATTATATTCTCATTGATTGTCCACCTTCACTTGGTCTTTTAACAGTGAACGCCCTTAATTCGGCGGATGCGTATATCGTTCCTATGCAGACTGAATATCTTGCAATGGAAGGCCTCGCGCAACTTTTGAACACTGTTCGTTTGATTAGAAATTCATTGAACCCAGATC
Source organism: Bacteriovoracaceae bacterium UBA6166 (assembly GCA_002435795.1). GTDB lineage: Bacteria > Bdellovibrionota > Bacteriovoracia > Bacteriovoracales > Bacteriovoracaceae > UBA6166. Next base: position 13,724 of record DIUE01000026.1, read on the forward strand.
TTGCGATGGAAGGCATTTTGTTAACGATGTTTGATGCGCGCTCGAGTCTTAATAAGCAAGTCGCGACTGAAATTCGCAAACATTTTGGCGAGCAGGTTTTTGAAGCAGTTATTCCAAGAAACGTGAAGCTCGCTGAGTGCCCAAGCTTCGGCAAGCCCATCATACTTTATGATATTGAATCAAAGGGTAGTGAAGCGTATTTGCAATTGGCGAAAGAGTTGATTGTGAGAGAGCGCGTGAAGAAAAATACAGGCCTTGAAGTGGAAGAAAAAGTGATGACGGGAAAAATCCAATTATCACCTGAAATTCCAAGCCACCCAACACACTAAACAGCAGAGGATTTTATGGCGAAAAAAATTGCATTAGGGAAAGGCATTGCCTCTCTTATTGGTTCAGAGCCTCATCCCGATGTTGTGAATCGTGCTATTGCTGCAATGACTGAGTCAAATAAGCAAAACACGGAAAGGCATAATCAGAATCTTGAAACAGGTCTTTTGATGGTTGATATCTCTCAGATCAAAGCCAATCCAGGACAGCCTAGAAAAATTTTTAAAGAAAAAGAATTAGAAGAACTCGCCGACTCTATAAAGGAGAACGGAATTCTTCAGCCCTTGATCGTTCAAAAAAGCGAAGTGGGTTTTGAAATCATCGCTGGAGAGAGAAGATTTAGAGCCGCTAAGAAAGCGGGCCTCACACAAGTTCCTGTTGTGGTGAAGCGAGTGACTGACCGTGAAAAAGTTGTCATGGCGATTATTGAAAACGTTCAGCGCTCAGACCTTAACTGTGTTGAAGAAGCCTTGGCCTATTATCAATTGATGGATGAATTCCAACTGACACAAGAAGAAGTGGCGAAAAAAATTGGTAAAGAGCGATCGACCATTGCAAACTTTTTAAGAATTCTCAAACTTCCAAGACCAGTGATTGAATTGTTACAAAAAGATCATCTCTCTTTTGGTCACGGAAAAGTCATCGCGGCTCTCAAAGAGAGAGAAGAAATGATTAGAGCTGCCAATGAAGCGGTTGCGCAGAATTTTTCTGTTCGCGAACTAGAGGCTTGGCTTAAGAAGAGTTTTAAAAAGCGAACTCCAGCGCAAGAGACGCAAGAGAAAATCTTCGATTCAAAACTTGATGAGTATAAACAAAAACTAGAGAAGCAGACGGGTTTTCATTTTGCAATTCAAAGTAAAAAAGGCGGAGCCGGCGCGATTACGATCAAGTATTCTGATACGGCCGAATTCAACGATATTTTCGAATATCTCTTAAAAAGATAAATCATGACGACAAAAAGCAAAGGAAGCATCTCAGCAATTATTGAAGAAGGTTGCAAATTCGAAGGCAACCTCTCTTTCAATGGGGCCGCAAGGATAGCCGGCATTGTGAACGGAAGTATCTTCTCTAACGACACTGTGATCGTTTCTGAAGGCGCTATTGTCAACGCTGACATCAACGCCAATATCATCCTGATCTCCGGCACCGTGAAGGGCAATATTCGCGCGAGCTCGCGAGTTGAGATTATTAAGCCTGCCCGTTTTGAAGGCACCATCACAACACCAAGTTTAATTGTTGAGGAAGGTGTCATATTCCACGGAACCACAAAAATGCGCGACAAAAATTAGGGCCTGCCAACCTATTAAACTTCTTGACGAAATTCCCGCATAAGATTATTCATTAAGCTCAAAATCCGTACTGACAGAAGACAAAAAGCCCTTAAATCTAAGGATTTAATTGGGGTTTGACTGGGAGATGCCGCGATCATGGACACGCTCATCAATATCTTTAAATCTCTAGGTGTAGATCAAACAGTCTTTATCCAATTTGGTATAGTGGTTGTTCTCTATTTTATTCTCACAACGCTTTTCTTTGGCAAGCTTCAGTTTGTGATTGAAACTCGCGATAACAAAACGACAAAGAGAGAAGGCAACGCCAATAAGATGCTTGCTGAAGCTGAAGCGCTGGCTGAAAAATACAAAAAAACCATTGATGAAGCTCACTCAGAAGCCATCAATCAGAGTACAAAAAAGAAAAACGCTCTCGCTGAAAAAAATAAAGAGCAGTACAAAGCAAAAGTTTCGCAAATTGAAGCTGCCCTTGATGAAGCCAGAGCGAGAAATCAAGAAGAGATTGAATCTCGTCGCCAGCAGGTCATGTCTAACGCTGACTCTTTATCAAAAGAACTCCTAACTAAGTTAAGCAAATAAAAGGATGATCCCGATGAAAGCCATCTTTTTGATGTTACTCCTTGTCGATACTGCTTTCGCGGCCGGTGCTCCACATGAGCAAGGTCCACTCACAAGCCTTATTCTTCCTGCTCTCAATTTCACAGCTCTTTTTGCCGGAATCATTTTTCTGTTAAGAAAACCGCTAAGAGAAGGTTTCGCGAAAAAAGCGGAAGAAGTGACAGCTCTTTATTACCACGCGGAAGAGAAAGAAAAAGAAGCTAAAATTAAGTTTGATATGTACCAAGAAAAAATGAAAAACCTTGAAGCCGAGAAAACGAAAGTTTTCACCAGCGCTGAAGCTCAGGTCGCTGAGTTTGAAAGAAATGCCAAGGAAGAGCTCAAGCATCAAATGAGCAAAGCTGAAAGCGACGCTCACGCGAAAATGATCTATGAAAAAAATCTCATGATCAGAGAATTAAACGAATCTTTAATCGATGAAGTGATAAAGAGAACGAAAACAGAAGTTGAAACAAATAGCGCCTTGAGAGCTGGGATCACTAGCAAATTGGCTGCGGAGGTTCGTTCGTGAAAGAAAGAATTATAGCTCGTGCTTACGGCAAATCACTGATCGAATTAGGACTTGAGCAAAAAGTTGATGTGGCAAAAGAGCTAACAGAACTGAATGTCACGATTAACGAGAACAACGATCTTGAAACAGTTCTTTTCTTAGATGTTTTTACGATCGAAGAAAAAGAAAACGTCCTTAAAGACGTCATGGCGAAACTCAAACTTTCTCCGATTGTTCAAAACTTTGTTCTTTTCATGTTGAATGAAAAAAGAATGCCGATTTTCCCACTTATCTTTAAAGAAGTGATCGTTCTTGATGACCATGAAAAAGGTTTTTTAAGAGGCGTGATCGAAGGCAGTGGCGAGCAAGTTGATCCTGATTTTCAAAAGAAAATGACGGATTATCTCTCTGAGAAACTTGGTAAAAAAGCGCTTCTCGAATACAGAAAATCTTCAAAAGTGACTGCAGGCTACAAAGTCACGATGGAAGATCTTCAATTAGATGCTTCACTAGACAACCAACTTAATAAATTTAAACAAACCGTTCTCAATTCATAATTGATCGAATCGAAGAGGTAACAGATGGCGATGAACCCAGAAGAAATTACAAGCATTATCAAAGATCGCATTGCGAATTTTCAAACACGCTTACAAGTTGATGAAGTTGGAACTGTTCTAACTATCGGTGACGGTGTGGCACGAGTGTTTGGCTTGAAAAATGTTATGGCCGGAGAACTTGTTGAGTTCGAAACAGGAACTCGCGGAATGGTTCTTAACCTCGAGACAAATAACGTCGGTGTTGCCGTTCTTGGTGAAGACCCAAATATTAAAGAAGGCTCAACTGTTAAGCGAACTGAAAAAATTGTTGAAGTTCCAGTTGGTGACGCTCTTCTTGGTCGTGTAGTAAATGCTCTTGGACAGCCGCTTGATGGAAAAGGTGAGATTAAGGCAACTGAAACTCGCGCTGTAGAAATCAAAGCTCCAGGAATTATCGCTCGTAAATCAGTTCACGAGCCACTTCAAACAGGGATTAAAGCGATCGATGCTATGATTCCAATCGGACGTGGTCAGCGCGAACTTATCATTGGTGACAGAAAGACTGGTAAAACAGCTGTGGCCATCGATACGATCATCAATCAAAAAGGTAAAAACGTTATTTGTATCTACGTAGCCGTAGGACAAAAACAATCAACAGTTCGTCAAGTTCAGCAGAAGCTTATCGACGCAGGCGCAATGGATTACACCATCATCGTTTCTGCAACAGCTTCGCAAACTGCTCCACTTCAATTCCTTGCACCGTACTCTGGTTGCACGATGGGTGAGTACTATAGAGATTCAAAGCGCCACGCTTTGATCGTTTATGATGACTTAACAAAACAAGCTCAAGCTTATAGACAAATGTCACTTCTTCTTCGTCGTCCACCAGGTCGCGAAGCTTTCCCAGGGGACGTTTTTTATCTCCACTCAAGACTTCTTGAGAGAGCGTGTAAACTTTCTGATGATATGGGTGCAGGCTCAATGACGGCACTTCCAGTGATTGAAACTCAGGAAGGTGACGTTTCTGCTTATATTCCAACTAACGTGATCTCGATTACTGACGGTCAGATTTATTTGGAATCAGATCTTTTCAACTCTGGTGTTCGTCCAGCGGTAAACGTTGGTCTTTCAGTTTCACGGGTTGGTGGTTCTGCTCAAATTAAAGGCATGAAGAAAGTTGCTGGTACACTCAGACTTGATCTTGCTCAGTACCGTGAGCTTGCGGCTTTCGCGGCTTTCGGTTCGGATCTCGATGCTTCAACAAAGCGTCAGCTTGATCGCGGTGAGAGACTTGTTGAACTTCTTAAGCAAGGTCAGTATCAGCCGGTAGATGTTATCGATCAAGTTCTTGCGATCTTCGCGGCAACGAAAGGCCTTTTTGATAAGGTTCCAGTTTCTGCGATGAAGACAACTGAGAAAGAATTGATTGATCACTTAAGATCAAAAAATTCTGACTTGGTAAAAGATCTAGAGGCGACAAAAGCTATTAATGACGAAGGTAAACTTATCGAAGCCATTAAGTCTTTTGTAGAAATGAAGAAATTTGCATAATAAAAGTTTGAGGTAGCCGAATGGCAAACATCAAAGATCTTAAAAAGAAAATTAAGAGTACCAAAGGTACTCTTAAGATTACGACAGCGATGAAGCTGGTCTCTGCAGCGAAGCTTGCCAGAGCTCAGCACGCTATTCAAAGCTCAAGGCCTTACGCCCGCGAGCTTGAAGAGACCATCAAGACTGTGTCAGCTTTAGTTCAAGACTATTCTCACTCCTATCTTGAAGAGAAACTTGATAATAAGCGTGCCGTCGTTCTCGTTATCTCTGCTGATAAAGGCCTTTGTGGTGGTTATAACTCAGTCCTCGCTAAGAAAGTGAAGCAATTCATTGGCGCAAGCGAAGACATGGATTTGAAATTTTATTTCATCGGTAAAAAGGTGAAAGAAGTTTTAAAAGACACCGTCAATATTGGGACTCACTACAAGTTTGAAAAATCTGATCCAAGCCTTCTTGAGATTCGTGAGATTGCTCAGGAGCTTGGAAACTTATTTGAGACTGGAGAAGTGGGAAAAGTTTATATCGCTTATAATATTTTTCACTCAGCGATGAGCTTTGAATCAACGGTTCGCCAAGTGCTTCCGATGGCGCTTGCGGAATCTGAAAAAGCTGAACTCAAAGAAAAATTTCCTTTCGATTTTAAATACGAACCGTCGCCGAAGGAAATTCTAGACACCTTGATTCCAGAGACGTATGTCACTGCTATGTGGACCTGCTTGCTTGATGCAACAGCTGCTGAGCATGGATCACGAATGTCAGCTATGGATAGCGCCCGTAAAAACTGTAAAGAAGCTATTAGATCATTAACATTAAAAATGAATAAGTTGAGACAAGCCGCTATTACAACAGAGTTGATCGAAGTTGTGTCCGGTGCTGAATCACTCAATGGGTAAGGAGTTTAGACTATGTCTGAAATGAATACAGGTTTTGTAAAACAGGTCATGGGACCGGTTGTAGACGTGGAGTTTCCAAATGGAAAACTTCCAGGGATTTACAACGCTCTCACACTCACCAATAAGGTGATCTCAGACAAGGCCAACAACCTTGTTGTAGAAGTTTCTCAACATCTTGGTGACAACGTTGTTCGTTGTATCGCCATGGATGCGACGGAAGGTCTTCAAAGAGGCGTAAAGGTTGTTGATACCGGCGCTCCGATTCAAGCTCCAGTAGGACATGCTTGTCTTGGAAGAATTATCAACGTTATCGGCGAGCCAATCGACGAAGCGGGCCCAATCAACGCTAAGAAAACTTACTCAATTCACAGAGAAGCTCCAGCTTTTGAAAAACAATCAACAAAGCTTGAGCCATTCTTCACTGGGATTAAAGTTATCGATCTTCTTGCTCCTTATCTTAAGGGTGGAAAGATTGGTCTCTTCGGTGGTGCTGGTGTTGGTAAGACAGTTCTTATTATGGAACTTATTAACAATATCGCGACTCAACACGGTGGTTACTCAGTCTTCGCAGGTGTTGGTGAAAGAACTCGTGAAGGGAATGACCTTTACCACGAAATGAAAGACTCTGGGGTTATCGATAAAACAGCACTGGTCTTCGGCCAGATGAATGAGCCACCAGGGGCCCGTGCACGTGTTGCTCTAACAGGTCTTTCTGTTGCGGAATACTTCCGTGATGAAGAGAAGCAAGACGTTCTTTTCTTCGTTGATAATATTTTCCGTTTTACGCAAGCAGGTTCAGAAGTTTCGGCCCTTCTTGGTCGTATTCCTTCAGCCGTGGGTTACCAACCAACGCTTGGGACTGAAATGGGAGCTATGCAAGAGCGTATTACTTCAACGAATGATGGTTCGATTACGTCGATTCAGGCCGTTTACGTTCCTGCGGATGACTATACCGATCCAGCTCCAGCAACAACGTTTGCCCACTTGGATGCAACAACAGAACTTTCAAGAGCGATTTCAGAGCTTGGGATTTATCCTGCGGTTGATCCGTTGACTTCATCATCAACAATTCTTTCACCAGATATTCTCGGGAAAGAACACTATGATGTAGCTCGTGGAGTTCAAGCGATTCTTCAGAAGTACAAAGAACTTCAAGATATTATCGCGATTCTTGGTATGGATGAACTTTCAGAACAAGATAGAACAATCGTTGGTCGTGCCAGAAGAGTTCAAAAATTTCTTTCACAACCATTCTTTGTTGCTGAACAGTTTACCGGCTTGAAAGGTCAGTTTGTTCCAATCGAAGACACTATCGCTTCATTTAAGGCCATCCTTAATGGTGAAGTTGATGATCTTCCAGAGCAGGCTTTCTATCTTGTTGGTAACCTAGATATGGTTCGCGCGAAAGCGAAGCAGCTTCAAGAGAAGTAGGACTATAAGGATTAAAGGATAAGTTGATGAATAATTATCTTGTTGATGTGCTCACGCCGGCAAGCATCCTAGCGAAAGGGGTACCAGTAGAATCTTTACTGGTGCCAACGATCAAGGGTCAGATCAATGTTTTGAAAGATCATACGCATATCGTGACTAAGCTCTCCCCTGGAGTGCTGAGTCTATTCGGTGGAGCTGATGATCCGGATCGACATTTTTCTATCACGGTTGGTGTTTGTAAAATTCTTGATAATAAAATCATTATCCTCGCTCAAACAGCTGAAGAGAGTTTAGGTATTGACGTTGAAAGAGCGAAGCTTGCTCTTCAAAATGCTGAAAGCAAACTTTCTCACTCGGATAATTTAACTGATGATGAAATCGTGAAATACCAGAGGAAAGCTGAGAGAGCGAAGCTTCGAATCCAGATGGCCGGTCTTGCTAATGCTAAAAAAGGCAAAAAATAGGCTGACTACTCAAAGTTTTTTAAAGAACTCAAATAAAAATGGCTTCCTTCGGGAAGCCTTTTTTTTTGGCTATTCACAATGATGAGCTGATTATCCATAAACCAACGGAACAATCTGCCGTTCCCTTGAAATTTAGCCTTGGTCACAGACAATGAAAGCAAGACATGAAATCAAAAGTTTTGCTTAAATTCATCTGCTTATCTCTTATTGGCGCTACAGTTTTTGCAGCGGCAAAATTCTATAATCAATCACGTATTGACTCTCTTGATCTTTCACGTTTTGAAAACATAGCAGTTTCTTTGCCATCATCATCAAATTTATCAGAGCCAACCTTAGAGTTGATCGTTCACGATCTATATATGAAGTCGATCGCAGAAAACATTCAAGTGCAAGCTGCCGTTGTCCCTGCAAGAAAGAGCTCTAAGAGAGTCTCTATTGTTAAGAGTGTAAAGAAAGAAGAAGTGATTGTTACTGCGACTCCTAAAACAATTCTTCCAAATGAAGTTTCAAATAATCCAAGATATTTTCATTACGGATTTGATTACGTCGAAGCGACCCCGACAAATTGGATAAGCCTACTTGATAATAATCAAAACCTTTATCCAGCAGAAATGGAAGACACAAAACTTCTCGCAGCAGTAGAAGAAGCAGATCCGCTTCTTTCTCTATTAGATGAAGTTTCAAGTCAAGTTGCTGCAGTAGAAAAAAATCAAGAAGAAGTTGTGGCAAATTATGCGGGATCTGAAGATCAAGACCTCGTGATGATTGACTACTCAGCAAACACCGAAGAAGGCGTGAGTATTCAACCGGACCTTCTCGCCATGGCCCAACCAGAGTCTCAAAATAAAGAAGTTATTCTGGCGGCTCCAACTCAAGCCGTGCCTGCAGTGAAAAATATGATTTCAGATCTGACAGGTGTAGAGAAGATGTCATCTGACGTTCTAGAGGTAATGAGTCGAGAGCTTAAAAAGGCGACAATTAATTCGCCGAAAGTGACTACTCAGGCCCAGAAGAAGCCTGTGACTAACCAATATCTTGCAGAAGCCAAGCAAGATAAAGTTAATCAAAAAATGAGTACTCACACGCAGTATACTAAGAAGAATCGAAACTCCTCTAATCAGTTGAGTTTTTATGAAGTGGATATCCAAAAAGGAAAAGTTAAAAAGGATGCCCGCGGAGTAGAGTTCTTTGTTGAGACTATCCAACATGAGAGATACACAGATGATGGTAGCGGAAAAATTAATATTGATCTTGCTTTGAATAACTCGTCCTCATTATTACGGGGAACATTTCTTTCACAAGGAAGAGTTCGTACAAAAGTAGAGCTTGTTCTTGAAGCAGGTAATTTTAACTATGAAATACCGCTACTTGGTCATAACGAACTATCAAACTTTCTAACGGAAGAAAACCTTGAGGCACAAGGAGGCTTTCTTTTGGTTCAGCTCGATAGCCAAATGGATGCGGTCGAAATTGATGCCAACTATGAAGCAAAAATCTTTCTTTCAAAATCATTTAAAGTTGTAGAAGAAGCCGAAGACTATGACTTTATTCTTTTTGCTGGCGTTAAACCCGGCAATACAATGTTGAGCTATCGCAATTTTCAAAGTCAGATTGCAGAGAAAATTGTTCACGTCGTAGAAGACGAGCTGTTTTTTGAAGGCAGCTTACTTACCAAGTCAGAGGAAGTCTTTTTCACACTCAAGTCAAAAAATATTCTTGGGAAGCATGCTTCAGATCTCGATCTACGTGGAGCTGAGATCGTGTATTTCAATACAAAAAACCAAGCGGTCAGAGAAGCGGTGGCGACTTATTCACTTAGGACACCACCAAGAGTTCTTGGGGCAAGGCAATTCCTTGAGCTAAAGCATTTGAATGGTTCAATTTTCTTAGGTCATAGTGGCCAAGAGGTGCTCGAAGTACCCAGTCAAGAGCTGATCAATTATGTACTAGAAGCTCATCAACTGAGAACGCTAACTAACACTTGTATGGTTCAATTAAACTTCAGTAAGCAAATTTCAGATGTCATGGTTATTGGAGAGAGTGATAGAGGACCAATATCTTTGATTACAAGCTTTCTCGATAGAGACGGATATTGGAGCCAAGAGGCGACAGAGATGGCTTCAAATCTTTTTATCATCGGTGATATGGCGGGAGCTCTTTCTTTAAAAGTAGATTATGTCGATGGTACGAGCGACGCTCTTCAATCGTTTTGTTCGCTTGAAACCTATTTAGTCGAACAGCTTTGATTTCTAACTAGGCTTGGCCAGTTCTTGGGAAATCGATTGGTATAATTTTCAATTGGAATTTTATAATAACGTCTTGCTGTCAGTGGTCGGTCACTCACAATAATTGTTCCTTTTTGAAATTCTCTATCAAGATATCTTGAAAGAATATGAGTGTTGAGCTGCCTGATATCAGGAGACGTCGCCTTAAGTGCGTTGAAGATAAATGAGGGCTTCATCGCACAAAGAGTCACATAAAAATTGATGGTATTGATATCAACGGCCAGGGGGATCTCTAAGGGAGAAGTCAGTTCTTCGTAATAGAGATTCCTCTTATAGGCCAAGGCGTGCACAAGGGCGAGATATGAGCTGTAGAAACTTTTAGAGGCAAATCCAATTCTATTATGTGAGTAATTTTCAAGAAAGTACTCAAGATCAAATTGATCCCGCTTAAACTGAGTACGAGCGCGAATTAAATGAGTAGGACCTGAGTTATAAGCCCAAATACTTAAATCCCAACGACCCAGTCTCTTATGGTTTTGTTTAAGAAGTTGTAGTGAGCCCAAAGTTGAAATGAGTGGATTGAGTCTATGGTCTTCTTTCTGAGTGATTGTGAAATATTCAAGCCCAGTGCGTTTCATGAACTGCCAAACCCCTGTCGCTCCTACACGGGATTGGGCACGGGTATTAAAGGACGACTCTAAAAAAGAAACAGCGATTAATTCCCCGGGAACTTCAAAGGCCTCAAAGATTTGATCGAGCTTGCGCTCAAAAGGCATAATATTTGTTAGCCCTTGCAAAATAATATCCTTCTGGCCTGACTGTGATCTGATTTCGGAGATAAGTTGTTTATAGAAATCTTCACGATCTTTCTCTTTTTTGGGTAAAAGATACTGAGATCGTTTAATGGCGGCTAGAATATCGTCACATTCATTCTTCGGAGCGCATGTTTTAGTATCAGCTGCTAATTTTTTTAGAATTTCAGTCACACGCTTTCTTTCATCAGCAATCTTTTTGGCCCTCGGAGCATCTCTAAGTCCCGTGACATCTAAAACACTTAGAACGATTGAATGTCTATCCCGTGAATGAATAATGACATTATCCGAGGTGAACTCGGTATAAATTCGAAACCAAAATCTAGTGGCTTCATCAAAATAATCGGGAATCTTGAAGTCTGGATGGATTAATTTAAAGGGATCTGTTTTAACAAACTCATAGAGATTGGCTTTCTGCTCTGGTGTGATATTGGGAACGATTGACGAACGTTTAGTGAGAAGGGTTGGCAATTTCTCAACATCTTGAGCAATACTTGGGTTCTGTAAAAAGAAGAAGAGTAAAAGTGTTAAGACCATTCGTGTTTTCGAAAGACCTCAAATGTTCTTTTGTAACCTGCCGTAACGAGTTCAGAAGTTTTTTGAGGATTGAGACTAAATGAGTTTCTGAAAAAAGTACGGTAGTTTTCGTGTTTAGGATAGATATCAATCAATTTTACTTTTGGTTTGTAATGTAATTTTCGCTCAAGAATTGAAAGCAAGTTTTGCTCGTGCTCGACACTGAATTTATTATCTTTTAGATACTCTCGAACAGTATTGATGATGTCTGCCGATGCCAATCGTTGTGCTCGATGTGAAACAATTTTCTTTTGAATCATCAAATAGATGGCTTGAGTACAAATGGCAGGCAAGCCGTAATTGGCCAGTGAGCCGATTTCATCGTGATAGTGATACGGTGTATGAGTCCAAGAACTAATAATTAAATCACAATTATTATCCGTCGCCACATGGGTGGAGAGGGTGTCGCGGATTTCTCCATCGATATAATAATCAGTTTTTTGTGTATGGGGATTGAAGATTGGATAAGGGCTATAAAATGGTGGGACGGCCGTGCTTGCGGCCACAGACTGTGCGACTGGAATTCCGGTATAATAAGCGCTCGTATTATCATGAGTCGGGTTTGGATAATTATACTTACTGAAAATAACTTTTCTTGAATTATCTAGTTGTGTCGCCACGACAAATAAATCGCATTCATAATCCTCAAAACGATTCGAGGGAATCACGTGATTCAAAAAATAGTCATGAAGACCTTGTGTTGTGAAAAAACCATTTATATCAAGTATTGGTTTGAAAACTCGACTTAGAAAAGGAGGGAAGCCATCCAGTGGATCATAAAGTGAAGATCTTGCGGGACGTTTAACTGGTTTTTTCAAACTAAGCATTTCTTTATAGCTAATAGGCTTAAGGCGGGCATGGTTGCGATCAAGAGTCGCCTCTACAACATCCATCGGTGTAAAACCCGACGCAAAATAGAGGTTAATAATTGATCCAGCAGAAGAACCGACATAAGTAGAGATCTCGTAATCGTTCTCTTGGTCATTGCCTAAAACTTTGTTCGACTTATAGGCGAAGCCTAGCTCTTCAAGCGCCAAAGAAACCCCGAGATGCCATGCAGCGGCTTTCACGACGCCTCCAGAGAGGACAAGTGCAATTTTTGAATTTTTAAATTCTTGTATATGAGAATGTGGCATAAACTAAAGTATAGCTCACTACGAAACAAAGGTGAAGGTCTTGATTCCTTTGCTTAAATTAAAGAGTTTTCTTAGAATAGTGAGTATCCACAGGAGGATTCATGGAGCAAAAAGGAATTTGGCTCTCATTGATGGAATACGCATCATATAGAGAAATCTCACTTTCGACCGTCAGAAGATATATCAAAGCGGAAAGAGTAAAATATCGGAATGATAATGGTAAATATTTTATCTTTGTTCATGATGAAAACTTTAAACGCAAAGAACAAGATGAAGAAAAAGAGCTTTTAGAATTAAAGCTCGAAAATCAACGCCTGAAAAATGAAGTCAAATATTATCAAGCTGAAATCGATGATTTGAAAACATTACTAATGGCCTATGAAAATACGGTTGAACTTCCACGCCTTCCAAGTCATGAGGATAATCGTCATGGTTAGAGTTAAACTTCTCGCTCTCTTTGCGGCACTTCTGCTCTCTATGACAATTTCGTACAAGAGTTTCGCCGGTCAAAGCATGCGTCGATGTATGCTTTTGCCCGTCAGTGATTCTGTCGGTGGTGCCATTGGTTTTAAAGTCTTTGAAGACCTTGAATATTATTTGAAAAATAGTCACTGGTGCTACTACCGCTCTAACTCAGACATCATAGATATCCTCAGCAATTATAAAACGAATCTCCATGAACATTTAAAGAATGCAGAAGTGATCAAAATTCTTGGTGAGAAAACGAGGGCCGGCTCTCTTATTCGAATTCATTTAAAGAGCGATCTTCAGGGAATGGAAATTGAACTTGATGTGTTAGCAGATAACGGTGAAGACTTTCTTTTCAAGGAACGAACGCGAATTGCGAAAAATGAAATCAGTGAGATTACTCAGGTCCTGAAGAATTGGCTTGATCAATATGAAAAGAGAATTCCCTACGATGGAAGAATCGTTGGTGTTCTCGGTGATCAATACACGGTTGATATTGGGCGCGAGTATGGAGTGCTGGCAAATCAGACAGCTAAGATACTAAGACCAACTCAAAAAAAGAAGCACCCACTTCTACAGGAAGTGATTGAGTATGAAACAGAAGTTATTGCAGATGGTGTGATTTTCCATGTCGTAGATAATCAGTCACAGGGCCGAGTAATGGCCTATCAAGGGAGCAAAAAACTTTCCATGAATGATTGGCTTGTTCTGACAAAAAACCAAGACAGTGAAAAACTAGAAAAAGTTCCTTACTCAGAGTCTGATAAGGACTATTCTTTTGGTCGAATTGGTAGTCTGACGCTCTCATTTGTGGCAGGACAAGGTTCAGCGACAAGACTGAATACAAACCAAAATATTAATAAAATTGGCGGGGCCTTGTGGGGAGCTGACCTGAATTTAGAAATTTGGGCAACTCGAAATTATTGGTTTGGCTTTGATTTTGGAAAAAAAGTTGGCTCGTATAAAAAGAAAGAAGGAGCGGCTAACTCACCTGATAATTCAGTTTCACCAGGCTATTATAAAGTGAAATTTGGTTATAAATACCTGCCGTTGGGATTCTTCTATGGTCCACAGGTAGATGGCTATGTCGGCTACGGGAGATACTCGTATAGTTTCGATACTTCACCAGTGGATCGACTCTCAAATATGAGCTTCAAGGGATTGCTTTTTGGGACTCGAGGCACAATTCCTTTTATGAAAAAATACAAAGCCTATCTAAAACTCGATTTTATTTTCAAGCCAAATTTCTCTGAAGATGTGGCGCTTAATGGCGAAGCTGATTCCCGTTCAAACTTTAATTTAGGCTTTGGGGCGATCTATGATTATACCCCAGCGATGAGTTTCACAGGTGGTTTCGACTATACGCAAAACTCTGCAAAATTTGTTAATCCTGAGAGGGAGTTGAAACTTAAGGACACCTCATTTAAGGTAGGAGCGATCTTTACCTTTTAGTGAGGTTCCATGCATTCAGCCATTGAATTAGAACGTCTTATTCTTAAGCACAAGGCCCTCTACTATCAGGGCCGGCCTGAGATTTCTGATCATGAGTACGATAAACTCGAAGATGATTTGAGGGCAATCGATCCCACTCATCCGGTGCTCAATTTGATTGGCTCGATGCCGAAGACCAATGAAAAAGTTGCTCATGACACCAAAATGCTCTCGCTTGGTAAAACCTACGATATCAAGGAACTTCTCAGTTGGAAACAAGACCATTCAATTGTCAGTGCTTTCAAAATTGATGGGGTCAGTTGTTCACTCGTTTATGATAAGGGCGTATTGGTGCTGGCTAAAACCCGTGGCGACGGGGAATTTGGTGAGGACATTACGAATAAAATTCGCTGGGTGCAATCAATCCCGAAAAAAATTAAAATAAAAGAGAGATGTGAAGTAAGGGGAGAGCTCTTCTGTCGAGAGGCCAACTTTTTTCAACTCTCTGAAGATATGGTGGCCTTAGGTTTGGAGAAACCAAACTCACAAAGAAATATTGTCGCGGGAATTATTTCAAGAAAAGATAGAAATGAATTAGCGCTTTCTATTGATTTTCAAGCCTTCGATTTACTTGAAGAGAAAATCACATTAAAAACAGAATGGGAAAAAATCAATTTTTTAAGAAAGCTTGGTTTTGAAACCCCTGACTGTGAAATCCACAAAGACGAAAAGACGATCTCCGCAGTTCTTGATTCAGCAAAAGATTTCATTGCCGAAGGTGACTACCTTATTGATGGTGTCGTCTTTACCTTCAATGAAATCTCACTTCATCAAGAACTGGGAAGTACTGCCCATCACCCACGTTATAGAATGGCCTTTAAATTTGCAGGAGAGGCAAAGGTCACAAAAATCAATTCCATTGAATGGTCTGTTTCTCGCAATGGAACACTGACACCCGTTGCAGAGGTGGAGCCTGTAGAACTTAGTGGTGCAATGATATCAAGGGTGACGCTACACAATTATGGCATGGTTAAGCAGCATAATTTAAAGTCTGGTGATCAAATTGAAATTGTGAGATCGGGCGAAGTCATTCCAAAATTTCTGAGAGTCATAGAATCTAGCGCGGGCGAGTTCCAAATACCAAGTCGTGGATGTGCAGAGTGCAAAAGTGATTTAGAAGTAAAAGATATTCGCCTTGTCTGCATAAATACGATCTGCCCAGCAAGAGAGAGAGAGGCCATTCTTAATTTCATCCAAAAAATGGGCATCGATGATTTGAGTTCGAAGAGACTTGAAGAGCTTATGCGCCAAGGGCTGGTTAAAACAATCCCTGACCTTTACCGCATCCAAGCAGAAGAGTTATTAAAAATTGATAAAGTAAAAGAAAAGCTCGCACAAAAACTGATTGATAATATTGAGAAATCAAGAAGTGCAAAATTGGCAACATTCCTAGGAGCTTTAGGATTAACTGGTGGTGCCTTTAATAAATGTGAAAAAATAGTCGCTGCTGGCTATGATACGCTTGATAAAATCTTTGCCCTAACAGTGGAAACGCTCTCAACGGTTGAAGGATTTGCAGAGAGGTCAGCTTCAGAAATTTTAAACTCACTTCAAGAAAAAAGACCCATGATTGAAGAACTCGTCGCTATGGGCTTCGTGTTTGAAGAGAGAAAAATTGTCGAAACCCCCATTAAGGGCAAAAAAATCTGTATTACGGGCGCTCTCTCAGAAAAACGAACTGTAATTGAACAGAGAATTCGCAATTTCGGTGGGATTATCGTCGGTTCCGTTTCAAAAAACACGGACTTTCTGCTTAGTAACGAAGGAGATTCGGGGTCTTCTAAATCAAAGAAGGCACAAGAGCTTGGCATACCGATTCTGAACGAACAGGAGTTTAAGTCACTCCTTGAATAGGAGTGGTGATGACAAAAAAGATTCAGACCCGTTACACCTGTAATACTTGTGGCCATGAAGTCAGTAAGTGGCTCGGCAAATGCCCAGAATGTTTGTCTTGGAATTCCTTTCAAGAGGAATTCACTAATTCCAAATTCAAAAAAAACATCGGCGTAAAAGATGAAAATGAAAAAGCTCAAAGTTTAAAATTTGTTAAAGAGCACTCATTTTCCCGTCTCAAATCAGGTCTCCCAGAGTTCGATCGAGTCGTCGGTGGTGGTTTAGTAAGAGGGACGTTTGTTCTGTGCGCCGGTGAGCCAGGTATAGGAAAATCAACGCTTCTCATGAATATCCTAGAAGCATATGCGTGCCAGCTAAACTTAGAAAAATTTCTCTACGTCTCGGGAGAAGAATCTCTTGGTCAGATTGCGGGAAGAGCAAAAAGACTGAATGTGAAGAGTGAAAATATTCTGCTGCTTAATGAAGTGCTCTGGCAATCTATAGAAAAGACCTTAAAGACACAAAAACCAAAGTTTTTGATTATTGATTCAATTCAAACCATCTATTCAAACGAAGTGGAATCAGCCCCCGGTAGTCCAAATCAGATGAAAGAGATGGCCTATCAGCTGATGAATTATGCAAAAGAGAATGATGTTATCTGTATCGCAATTGGACATATAACAAAAGAGGGCGCAATCGCAGGGCCTAAGTTACTTGAACATATCGTAGATATTGTCCTCACCATTGAGGGAGAGCCGAGAGATGATCTACGCATTTTAAGATGTTATAAAAACCGTTTTGGTGAAACTTATCAGGTCGGCTTATTTGAAATGAATGAGCAAGGTCTTAAGGGTGTTAATCATCTTATTACACAGACGAGAGCACAGAGAATAGATTCAATTGGCTGTGCCTATTCTCTTATAAAGGAAGGCAACAGAATCTTTGCGCTTGAAATACAGGCCCTCGTTGTTGAAAATAAATTTTCTCACGGGAGGCGAATTTCACAGGGCATAGATCATAATCATCTTTCAATGTTGATCGCAATCATTGAGAAGTATCTAGGAATAAAACTTGCATCGGATGATGTTTATTTAAATCTTAGTGGAGGATTAAGACCTCAAGGAAGAGAGTCAGATCTTGCAATCATTGCCGCGATTATAAGTTCAAAATGCAACTATTCACTGAATTCAAAAATGATTCTAGTCGGCGAAACAACGCTAGCAGGCACCTTAAAAGGTCTGCCCGCCATTGAAAATCGTCTTGCCGAAATAAAGAGTTGGGGGTTTTTAAAGATTGTGATGGCGGAAAGTCTAAAATCAAAAAATCTAGATGAAATGGAAATACACAACCTAAAAACAATTAAAGATTTTGAAGAGACATTAAAAGATTTTAAAGATAGAGCCTCTTAATAATCGATTTCCATTGTTCTTTTTTGTTTTTATAAAAGGACAAAAGAGATGTGTCTGGTTTAAATGTTTTGTCTTCCTTCCAAAGAGACTTCATTTGATCAAGATCAAAAAGACCGGCCCCCACAGCTGCGGCAAGGGCGGCACCATAGGCGGTGGTTTCTATTGTTAAAGGTCTTACAATCGCCACCTCTGAAACAGAGGCTTGAATTGTAAGTAGTAAATCATTCTGAACAGCACCGCCATCAACATTTAAAGAGCTGATTTTAAGTTTGGTGTCTTCTCTCATGGCTTCAATAAGATCATTTATTGAAAGGGCCATCCCATCAAGACATGCTCTTGCTAGATGAGGCTTGTCTGTGTCTCTGGTGAGACCGACAAAAGCCGCTTGTCCATCAGAAATCCAATAAGGTGAACCAAGACCTGTAAAAAAAGGCAAAAATAAAAGGTTCTTCATTTCATCAAGGTTTTTGACTTTGTAAGCCAGAGATTCAATCGCAGAGCTTTCAGCGATCAATCCCAAATTATCTCTAAACCACTGAACCGCAGCACCTGCAATATAACAACTACCTTCGAGCGCGTAAGCTGGTTTCCCATCCTTCAAATACGCAATGGTTGTTAATAAGCCGTTTTGCGACATGATCTTTTTTTGAGCAGTATTTAAAAGTAAAAAAGCACCAGTTCCATAAGTACACTTCATGTCTCCAGAGGTAATACCCGCTTGACCAAAGAGAGCGGACTGTTGATCACCAAGAATTCCAGTAATTGGAATGCCATCTGGCAAAAATCTTAAGCCAGAGGTAACGCCAAACTCCCCAAAAGAATCTTTGATTACTGGAAGAAGTGAGCGATCAATTTCAAAAATTTTTAATAATTCATCAGACCATTGGCAGGTGTCTAAATCCATAAGCAAGGTTCTAGAAGCATTGCTGCCTTCAGTGAAATACGATTTCCCGTTTGTGAGTTTGAAAAGGAGGAAAGTATCAATCGTGCCGAAACAAAGATCATTAGACTTAGCTGCCTGTTTCACTTGATCATTGTTTTTGAGAAGCCAATTCATTTTTGTTGCTGAGAAATAGGGATCTAACGGTAATCCTGTTAAAGATTTAATCCTCGCTTCAAGCTTTTGATCTTTAAGTTTTTGGCAATGTTCATGAGTTCGTCGATCTTGCCAAACAATAGCGTTAGCGAGAGGAGCACCTTGCTTATCAAAAGCGCATGTTGTTTCTCTTTGATTGGTAAGTCCAATCGCCTTAATTGAGCTGGCTTTAGCATTTGCCTTTAAAAGACATTCTTTCACACAAGATTCAACACTTTTCCAGATATCGTTGAGATTGTGTTCCACAAGGCCTGGACTTGGATAGATTTGCGGGTACTCTTTATTTACTTTCGCGGTTAGATGAAAATCATTTAAAGAAATCAGGGCCGCAGTTGTCCCTGTCGTTCCTTGATCAATGGCGAGAAGGAATTCCATTTGTTGACTCCAGAATTACATTTCAATAGGTGTATCAGTGGGGGCGGCGATGATTTTAATCAAGCTTGTCCATCTTTCCGCAATTAAAGAGTTAAAGCCTCTCATCATAGCAAAAGTGATAATGACTAAAACGAGCAGCAAAAGAATGAATTCAATAAGGCTCTGTCCCTTCTCATTCTTCGCTAAATTCTTATCAATTTTGTGTAGGGTAGATATTGGCATATTCTTTACGATAATTGGCATCAAGGTTATAGTTTAGTATAGTCTCGACTTAGCCGGAGAGCAAAAGTGAAGATATTGCCCGCTCTATTAACTCTAGTATTTTTCGCAGTTGCAACACTGCTAGTGGTGAACCCAGAAGCTTTGAATCTCTCTGCAATGCTCAATACGAGCGAATCAAAACAATTTGGTCATTACGAAGACGTTTATAAAGAACTCACACTAGAGCTGACTGACGGACAAAAAAAGAAAATTTCTGCATCGAAAGCACCTGTCACCATACTAAATTTTTGGGCGGCTTGGTGCAAACCATGCTTGGAAGAATTTCCTTCTCTCGTTGAGCTGAGAAAAACGTTTTCAGAAGATCAGCTTCAAGTGATTGGAATAAATTGTGATGAAGAGGATCAAGAAAAAAATATCTCAAAAATGACCCAAGATTTTAATTTAAATTTTGATATGGTCGCTGACAAAGATGGCAAACTGTTAAATCAATTTATGATTAATGCTCTTCCGGTCACATTGATCTACAAAAATGGAAAAGTAAAAATCATGAGCATGGGCAAAAAAGATTTTATGGCAGAAGAGCTGCTTGAGATGATTAGAAATCCTTAGTGACAGAGCCCATAATGAATCAAAGAAGCTTTTGATTGCATCATCACACATTCATTCACAAACGCTCTCGGAGCCGGCATAACTTGAGCACAAGCTGTTCCTTCTGCACAATCAGGCATCGGAGGCTGTCCGCAAACATAGCCACTGGCCGCATTACAATTACTAATTGTTCCGCCACCACAAACACCCATTGAATAATTTACGCCTAAGCAGTTTGCGATACAAGCATTCGTATAGCTGACTCCACCATCACTACAGACAGGATCACTTTGTTCACTACAGCCACAAGGCAGATTTGCTCGGCCCAAATTTTGTGCAGCTGCTGCAGAGTTATCTACATCACCGTTGGTTCGCATGGAACGAGGGTCCTGGCCGCAAGACGAGACAAAAAAGAGAGCAACGAGGATGATAAATCGGATCATGGTCAACTCCTGAGCTTTCTTATCGGGAAACTGAGGAAAAACCTTTAATTTTTCTATTCTAAGAGTTTAGCCAATTCATGTGGTTTAGAGAGGTTATCGCCCCAATGGTAACTAATATGATCAACACTAGGAGCTTGAAAAACTGAGAAGCGCGCCTTAAAGCCTGGAACAATCGCCCCTTGATTTTTAAGTCCTAAAGCATGGGCGGCATTATAAGTGATGGCCGCCCAAGTGTGGGCTTGATTCATTTTATAATTTGGCGCTGCCAAGAAGGCGAGAAAGAGAAGCTGGTGAAAATGACAAGAGCCAGGATTATAATCACTCGCGATTGCAACCTTCGCTCCCGCATCTATTAAAGCCCGTGCCGGTGCTTGTGGTTTCCCGAGAAAAAAACCAGTACCAGGTAATAGAGTTGCGACAGTTGATGACTGTGCCAAGGCTTTAATTGAATGGGGGCCCGCACAGAGAAGATGATCGGAGCTCAAGGCATTATAGAGAGCCGCGAGCTCACCGCCGCTATTATCATTAAACTCGTCTGCATGTGTTTTGAGGCCCAGTTTCAAACTGTATGCCTTTTTGAAGACGCGTTCAACATGAGACTTATCAAAATAACCAACTTCGTGAAAGATATCGACAATATCGATGATCTTCTTTTGAGCTAGTTCTTCCATTAAGGGCAAAACGACTTGATCAAGATATTCATCAGCGTTTTTAAAATCTTTGGGAACAGCGTGAGCGGCCATATAGGTATTGATAATTTGAACTTGGGGAGTGAATTCCGTTTTGAGTTTTGAGATCACTTCGGAAATTTTCTTTTCCGACTGATAATCAAGACCGTATCCACTTTTAATTTCGATTGTTCCAATTCCTTGAGCAATTGCTTTTTGAATTCTTTGACGACCTAAAGCCAGAAGTTCTTCCTCGCTTGCAAGCCTTGTGGCCTTCATGCTCGCCAGAATGCCTCCACCAGATTTTGCGATCTCTTGATAATCAACACCATTGAGCTTCATGGCGTATTCACTTGCACGGTCACCTGCAAAGACGAGATGAGTGTGTGAGTCCACGAGCTCTGGAGTGAGGATGGCCCCTTGAAGATCAATCACTTTGTCATAAATGCCATTCGCAGGAAGGTCTCTTTCTTGGCCGACCCATTTGATGGTCTGGCCAGCAAAAATAATCGCCCCTTCATTGATGACTGAGAGGTCGTGCAAATCTAAATGGCGTCCATCTTTTTGATGAACGCCAGAAAGTGTAAGGATTTGCTTAATATTTCTAAGAAGTATCATTGTTTGAGTGAAGGAAACTTAATATTGGTCTTTTTTGAAGCTGCAATCGCCTCAGGGTAACCTGCGTCTACGTGGCGAATAATCCCCATGCCTGGATCAGAATTTAAAACACGACTGATTCTTTCATCCATGTCTTGAGTTCCGTCGGCGACAATCACCATACCTGCGTGTTGAGAGTACCCCATTCCCACGCCACCACCGTGATGAAAACTTGTCCATGAAGCACCATTCATCGTATTGATCATCAGGTTTAAAAGTGGCCAATCACTAACAGCATCACTGCCATCTTTCATCGCCTCTGTCTCACGGTTTGGCGAAGCAACTGAGCCGCAATCTAAATGATCGCGTCCAATAACGATAGGAGCTTTAACTTTTCCTTCGCGCACCAATCTATTGAAGAGTAAGCCAGCCTTTTCACGGTCTCCGTATTTCAACCAACAAATCCTTGAAGGGAGTCCTTGGAATTGAATCATCTCGCCAGCTTTTGTAAGCCATTGATGGAGTTTTTGATTTTCGGGAAAGAGTTTCATTAGTTCTCGATCAGTTGTTCTAATATCTTCTGGGTCGCCAGAAAGGGCGATCCAGCGAAACGGTCCTGAGCCTTCACAAAACAATGGGCGAATATAAGCCGGAACAAAGCCTGGAAAATTAAAGGCATTTTCAATGCCTACAAGCTTTGCCCCTTCACGAAGATTATTTCCGTAATCAAAGACATGACACCCACGTTTTTGAAATTCGAGCATGGCGACAACATGATCGGCCATCGTTTGAAAACTCTTTTTACTATAAGTTTCGGGATGAGATTTTCGAAGTGCGAAAGCCTCTTCAAGATTCATTCCCCTGGGGACATAGCCATTTAGGGGGTCATGAGCAGAGGTTTGGTCGGTCACAAGATCGGGAAGAATATTTTTGCTTAAAACATATTCAAAAAAATCAGCGGCGTTTCCAACGACGGCAATAGAAACGGGTTTTTTATCTTTTTGAGCTTGTAGAGCAAGTTCAATGCCGTGATCAAAATCTTTGGCGAGGACATCGACGTATTTTGTATCAAGACGTTTTTGAATACGAGCAAGCTCAACATCACAGCAAAGACAAACTCCATTTGCCATTTTTACCGCCAAGGGCTGTGCTCCACCCATTCCACCAACGCCTGCAGTGAGAACGAGTCTACCTGTGAGATCAGAGCCTTTACCGAAATGTTTTTCGGCTGCGGCCATGAAAGTTTCATAGGTTCCTTGTAAAATTCCTTGTGAGCCAATATAGATCCACGAGCCGGCCGTCATTTGGCCGTACATCATTAGTCCTTCTTGCTTAAACTTATTGAACTGATCCCATGTTGCCCAGTGAGGGACAATATTTGAGTTTGCAATTAAAACTCTAGGGCCATGTTTATGTGAGGGAATAACTGCAACGGGCTTCCCTGATTGCACCAGAAGAGTTTCATTGTCTTCAAGTGTTTTTAATGTTTCGACAATAGCAAGGAAAGCCTCTTCATTTCTTGCAGCCTGTCCATTTCCGCCATAGACAATTAAGTTCTCGCGATCTTCTGCAACATCAGGGTGCAAATTATTGAGCAAACATCGAAGAGCTGCTTCTTGATGCCAGCCTTTACATGTAAGAGTCGATCCTGTTGGAGGAAGAGGGATTTTTGAAGTCATAAAAGAGCTCCGGAGTTTTGACGAACGCAATCAATCAGTTCGTCAGTCTCAATTAGTTTTACAATATTATTGATATCATGATGAAGGACTCTATCTTTTTCAATAGAAGGGACATGCTTTCTAATTAATGTATAAACCGCTTCAAGGGCAGGAGATGATTTTAACGGTCTTTGAAATTCAAGGGCCTGAGTATTACAAAGAAGTTCAATGGCAAAACAGAATTTTACGTTCTCTAAAACTCTATGCAGCTTAATTCCCGCAGTCACACCCATGGACACATGATCTTCCTTATCTGTAGAGGTGGGGATTGAATCAACAGAAGCTGGATGGCAGTACATTTTATTTTCGGAAGTCAAAGCAGCGGCAGTCACATGAGCAATCATGAGTCCACTATTGAGACCCGGTTGCTTCACAAGAAAAGCTGGAAGTTCGGAGAAAGTAGGGTTCATCATTTTTTCGATTCGGCGTTCACTTATATTACAAAGTTCAGCAAGTCCCATCGCCAAATAATCCATTGATAAGGCGAGCGCTTCTCCGTGGAAATTTCCACCGGAAACAACTTCACCACTTTCCACAAAAATAAGAGGATTGTCGGTGACAGAGTTGAGCTCGATTCCAAAGACGTCGATGGCGTGTTTCAAGGTTTGTCTGCAAGCTCCATGGACTTGTGGAACACAACGAAGAGAGTAAGGATCTTGAACCTTGCCACAATTATCATGGGAGTCTTTGAGTTCTGAGCCATGAAGAAGTGTATTGAGATTAAAGACACAATCAATTTGACCAGGGTGAGGTTTTAGGGCGGTAATTTGCGGATGGTAAGCACGAGCAGTACCTTTGACCGCATCTAAAGTCAGACAACTTGTAATATCTGCGATGGTCATAAGTTTGCGAGCATCTTGAATTGCAAGTGCGCCAAGGGCCGTCATCACGGCAGTTCCGTTTATTAAGGCAAGACCATCTTTTGGACCCAAGACACTAGGTTTTTGACCAATCTCATGAATTGCAAAGGCAGAGCTTACTCTTTTGCCATCAAAAATCACCTCACCTTCGCCAATGAGAGCGAGGGCAATATGTGAGAGGGGGGCCAAATCGCCAGATGCCCCTACAGAACCACGCTCTGGAACAACGGGTGTGATGCCGTAATAGAGAAAATCGAGAAGCAATTGAACGATCTCTGGATTTACGCCTGAGAAGCCCGATGAAAGGCAGTTGGCACGCAGAAGTAAAATGGCGCGAGTGATTTGACGAGAATAGGGTTCGCCAACGCCAGTACAATGAGAACGGATAAGATTATACTGAAGTTCAGAAAGATCTTTTTTGGGAATATGTTGATTTGCAAGTGCACCGAATCCGGTGTTGATTCCGTAAACAGGATCACCTTTCTCAACAATCTTATGGACGAATTCTCTCGAGGCTTTCATCTTTTGAAGCGCAGAAGGAACAATACTGATTTTGAATTCTTTGTCCCTTCCTTTGGCGACCTTCATAATCGTTTCAAAAGAAAGGTTGAGACCATCAATAATAACTTCAGTTGTATTCACAGATTATTTTCCTTGAGGACGAAGTAGTTTAATTGCATGAGCATAATCATTTGAAGCGTGTCTAAAGACAGAGGAGCCTGCGACGAGATTATTAGCACCGGCCTCCCAAAGACTTGCCGAATTTCCTTCATGGATACCGCCATCGACTTGAATAACAAAATCTGTCCCAAGTTGTTTTCTTCTCTCCGCAAGGGATCTGATTTTAGGGATGCAGTCAGGCATAAATTTTTGTCCACCAAATCCTGGTTCCACAGACATGACTAAGATCAAATCAGATGCTTTAAGAATATCATCAGTTAAAAGATCAGGGCTTGTTCCGGGCTTAATAGAGAGTCCGACAGATTTGAATGAAGTTTTCGCTTTTTTAATCAGCTCAAGGGGGGCGTTTGTCGCTTCCAAATGAAAAGTGAAATTATGAAGAGGGCATTCCTTTAAACTATCGATGTAAAACTCAGGATTCGTCACCATGAAATGAGCATCAAGGGGGAGCGTTGTTTTTTTTGAAATTGACTTGATGATATCGTGTCCGAACGTGAGGTTTGGGACGAAGTGACCATCCATCACGTCGAGGTGTAGCCACAAATCAGAAAACGAACTTAATTTATGCAACTCTGTTTCAAGATTTAAAAAATCAGCAGCGAGTAAACTTGGGGCAATTGTCATTTAGACCTCTTTCTCGAGCGGATAAAGTTTAAGGGGCTGGTCTACATGACCTGCAAAAAGTCCAACGACATAATCTCTCACAATCATCTTTCGTTTGCCTTCTGGTTGAACCGAGAGAATCGAGAGTGTTTCAGTTTGCGTTCCGATGAAAAGTTCTTTTTTAGGGCCAACTAATATTTCACCAGCGGCCAATTTCTGTGAAGTTTTCTCCATCGCAAAAACCTTAAGACGTTTTTGATTCAGAAAACAAAAACTTCCAGGCCATGGATCATAAGCTCGAAGCTTTCGCATCAAAGACTCTGCGGAGGAGTTTTCGAAATCTAAAAAACCATCGTCACGTTTTATGGTGCTGGCAAAACTCGCCTGTGAATGGTTTTGTTCTATAAAGTTAAGAGTGCCGAGTGAAAGATTTTCTAAAAATTCATGTGTTGCAAGTGCCGCGAGAAATTTTAGGCGCGTGCTTAAGAGTCCACCGTTTTCATGGGAAGCAATGGGCGTCTTTGAAGAAAAAGCAATATCCCCAGCATCCATCTTCTTAACCATGCGTTGAATACTAACGCCTGTTTCCTGATCGCCATGCAGAAGCGCCGCCTGAATGGGCGCGGCTCCTCTGTAAAGCGGTAGGAGCGAAGTGTGGATATTAAAAACATTCCCTGGAGCGATACTGAGCCAATCTTTGTTAAGAAACTGGGCAAAGGCCAGAACAAGAATGAAATCCAACTTCATTTTTTTGATTTGTTCAATAAGAGCTTTGTCCTGATTGATGTTTTCGCTTTGGAAAAAAGGGATCTTCTCATTTTTTGCGTATTGAATGACGGCCGGAGATTGTAATTGTTGACCGCGACCCGCTGGGCGATCGGGCATTGAAATTACGCCCATAAGCTCCACGAGTGGTGAGTGATGAAGAATTTCAAGAGTTGGAACAGAGAAATCGGGTGTCCCCATGAAGAGACCTTTTAAGGGCTTCTTCATCTTATTCATTACGCTTTTTTTGTTTGAGAAATTTTTTCGTGAGAAGATTTTTCTTCAAAAGGCTAAGGCGCTCTAAAAAGACAATTCCATCGAGGTGATCATTTTCATGTTGTAAGCAAACGGAAAGCAAATCATTGGCCTCAAGTTGATGATGATTACCAAACCAATCTTGATAATTGACAGTAATAGACTCCGCTCTCTTAACTTCTTCATAAATCCCAGGAACGCTTAAGCAGCCCTCTTCATAGTTTTTAGTGCCGACAGGGTTAGTTAAAATCGGATTGATAAAAACCATGGGGTTTAAAGCTGAATACTCGTAGGTTTCTTCCCCGCGAGCGTTAGTGATTTCTTCTCTTTCAAAGTCGATATCCATGACAAAAAGGCGCAGACTTTTTCCAATTTGAGGCGCTGCAAGGCCAATTCCTGGAGCATGGTACATAGTATGGAGCATATTTAGACATAGAGTTTTGAGCTCTTCATCAAAAGCTGTGACTGGGCCGGCAATTTGTTTCAAAACGGGAGCCGGATAAGTAAAAATCTTAAGCTTTTCGCCGGTTTTGATTAAGTCTGGAAATTCAAGTTGAGGGTGTTTCATGAAGGCAGATATAGCACGGTCAGGGGTTTATCGTCTATCTTTGCCCAGCGTCATCTCAGTCGTTTATGTCTAGAGAAAAAGAGTATCAGAAATAGGCCAAAAAACAGTGGCACTCCAAAGGTTGCAAGGAGTGGCGGTATTTTCGAGCTATTTCCAAGCTCGAGAGTGTAGCTGTAAATAAGCCAGTAAAGCAGGGTGAAAACAAAGATAAAAAGAATATTTTGTCCAAATGAGCTGTTGCGGCGATTGGGATTAAAAATACCTATGGCCGCAATGAGAGCGAAAATAATGCAGATAAGCGCAGAGGAATACTTATTATAATAAAGAACCTTGTACTCGTTAGCGTTAATCCCGGCCTTATCAAGGCGATCAATATAAGCCGAGAGGCCAGCAGGCCCAAGAGTTGTCACGTCAGATTCAATTTGCAAGAAGTCCTCGGCACTTTCATTGATTTCGACCTCGAGACTGGGGAAAAAATCGAAATCAGGAAATTCCAGAGGAGCGAGTTTGTTAGCGATTTTAACGTCCGTCAAAAGCCATTTATTCTCGCTCAGAAAGAGGGCTTCCTGTGCCAGGATAATCTTGCTGATTAATTGAGCCTCGTCAAAATAGTAAAGACTAACGTCTTTGAGTAGATTTCTACTTTTATCAAAGGCGATAAAGGAAAAAAAATACTGGCCAGATTTGTACCAAACTTTCCCGCTGCCGATTGTGCTCGCCTTAAGTCCTTGGCTCTTGAAGGCCCTGAGACGTTCATTACCATCTTCAAAAAGTTGGTAGCGATTTCTTTTGGTATAAGGATCAACATAACTTGAAATGAAAAACTGTAGTACCGCAATGAGAAGAGACGCTGTGAAAATATCTGTGACTAATTGACGACGGGAATACCCTGTGGCGAAAATCGCCGTTAATTCATTTCGATTTTTAAGTTTGTGGACACTAAACATTGAGGCCACTAAACAAGCGATTGGAAGGATCATATTTAAAAATTCGGGAATTTCAAGAAGATAACCAAAGATAACTTCTTGGGTGGTCACTGTCGTTCTAAGAAAGCCAGAAATGAGATTTGCGACAGTCACCAATAGGAAAAGAACGAAGCTTGCACCAAAGAAAACTCTAAACCATTCTCTGAAAATAAGTCTCTTAATTAGAAAAATCATCTTGGTAAGAATAAAAGAATAAGTTTTATAAGTGGTCGGGCGAAGTAGGTGGTGAATAAATTTCCAAGCACAGGCCTTGCTTCAAAGTAGCGCACAATTTTTGGTGATAAATAATAATAAAAATCGATTAAGTCAGATGCAACGGGATTTGAAATGATCGAGTTTCGAAAGAACCGAAGTCTTTCCGTCTCCCTTGCGTTCTCACCGAAGGCCATAGATGCGATATAACATCCTTTCGTTTCGACCTGAATTTGTTTTTGAATTTTAGCGAAGATGTCTGGATTGTGGGATGTTTTCTTGCGAAGGAATTTCTTCATCATGCGATAATTGACGTGCTGATACTTAAAGCCAATGGTGAATTTAGCAAACTGATCTAGGCATCTGATCGCCTCACTCTTTAGCGAGGGGGCCCTGTCATAAGCCTTTGCGAGATCCCAATAAGCGTGAGAAATAAGGAAAAGTTCGGTTAAATTTTTTTGAGCATCAAAGAATTTTGGATTGAGCTTTTCTTCTGTCACTCCATGGTAAATTGCCAAAGCTTGGAGATATTTTTTATATCGTTCAACGGCTTTAGGAATATCACCTTTGGCAGCGTAACTTTGAGCGAACTTAAGATGGCTAAGTCGCTCTCGAAAGATAACCATGACAGCTTCAGACTTTTTTTCTACTTCTGCAGACATTAAAATCTATAAGAGATGGAAAAAGAGGATTCTTTTAGTTTTTGGTCTTTTGTCGCCGCAAGATTGTCCTCACTTCGTTCTGAATTTCGGAGGGCAAAATCGATAGAGAGCTTTGGCTGCACCCAACCAATACCAACTCCCGTTCCCTTTTCTTTTATCGCCTTGTCATCATGAGCACCAAAACGTAGAAAAAAGTCGTTATAGATCTTAAACTGCATTGCTGCTCTGTAAAGTACGGAGTCAGCCAAATTATTATTATAGTCAGCCCCAAGGTCTAGCATGATAGAAATAAAATCGTTAAAAACATACTGTCCACCCACGATCCCTTTTGTTTCTCCAGGGACAGCTTTGAGTGGGTCGACTGCTACTAAACCAAGGGTAAAGCTAGGTGATAGTGCGTGCAAAATTCCGAAAGAGCCTTGACGAGTAGATGTTTTAGTCATCCCAAGGCCGTCAAGATTGGTTTCTTCTTTATTGAATCTATAACTGATGCCAAAGGCGGAACGATCTCCAACCATTGAGGAAACGGAAACCCCAAATCGTTTTCGCTCATTGATACCTTGAGTTTGATTGAGATAGCTCAAAGACCCGCTAACACCACCATTGGAATCGGAAACAATAATCGCCGTCGATTTTGCCCGCTCTGTTCTTCCAAACCCAGAATTTGAATCGATATCTAAATCCCCCCCAGATCTTTGGAAGAAAATAGAGGAAACATTAAACATCGCAATCGGAGCAGGATTAAGAATAGTTGACTCATCCATCAGGACCGATGCGACACCAGCTCCGGCAGTGGATTTCAGTCGGGTTGTTTGAAACTCTTCAAACGGTGCAGCAAAAGCGAAAAAGGAACTTGTAAGAGCGAAAAAAAAGAGCTGCAATTTGAGACAGGCAAAGGGATTATTGTGTAACATTAATTCAAGTCCTTTTGAATAATTTAAGATGAGCACAAAGGTAGTATAATGAAGATAAGAAAGGCCGTCATCCCTGTAGCGGGCAAAGGAACACGCTTTTTACCTGCGACGAAAGAAATTCCGAAGGAAATGATTCCCCTCGTGAATAAACCGATGATTCACTATGCGGTAGAAGAAGCGATTCTGTCGGGTATTGAGCAAGTTATTTTGGTCACATCAACTGGCAAAGAGTCGATTGAAAGGTATTTTGACAGAAACTTAGAGCTAGAAAGTTTTTTAAGAAACCAAAACAAAAATAAAGAAATCGAACAGATAAAAAAAATTGGTGAGATGGTGGAAATCATCACTGTTAAGCAGAAAGAGCAACTGGGTCTTGGACACGCTGTTTTGTGTGCGAAAAATGTGGTTGGGAACGAACCCTTTGCAGTGATTCTAGGTGATGATCTTGTTATTTCTGAAGAGCCGGTAACGAAGCAGTTAATCGAAGCTCGGGCAAAATATCAGATGAAACATATTATCGGAGTCATGCAAGTTCCAAAGAGTGAAACTTCTCGTTATGGAATTGTTGATGGTGAATATCTAGACCCAGAGAAGAAAAACCTCAAAATGTCTCGAATGATTGAAAAACCGAAACCAGAGAACGCGCCAACAAATCTCGCGACACCAGGAAGATATATTTTTGAGCCAGAGATTTTCGACATACTTGAAAAAATCCCTAGAGGCGTTGGCGGTGAGTACCAACTGACAGATGCCATTAGCATTGCGGCCGAATCGGGCAATGTCATGGCCCATTTATTTAAAGGTGATCGATACGATACAGGAAATGTTGAAAGCTATTTAAATGCCATGATTGAGTTTGCACTTGCAAACCCAGAATACAAAGAAACGATGATGAGTATCCTCAGAGAAAAAAAGGTTAAATACAGCTTATGAAAATTTCTATTTTATTCATTTATTTATTTTCCCTACCTCTCGTCGCGGCCATTCCGACCTTTGAGGGTTTGTTAAGAAATGGGAGCAATCAAGACGTGACGGGAGACACCGTCGCTCTAAGTTTTATTCTCGAGCACGTAAGTCGATCTGTCTCTATTGGAGCAGAACAAGACGCCAGACCACTGGACCCTCCTGCTTACGTTAAGGCAATCTTTACAGTGGTCGATGGCGAGCCAATCAACTTACTTCAGGTACAATACAATGCCGAAGGGATGTCAAATGATCAAATTACTGCCGTAGAAAAAAAAGATAATCTTGTTCAATCCCTTCGGCAGGAAAGTCATGTTGAAAAATCACTTTTATATTCTTTTCTGATTAAATATGGCCTTAATAAATCGGATGGCTTTAATCAATTGCTTTCAAAAATATCATCAGAGTACCGAACAAACGCTCAGCTTGTTAATCCAGAACTTAGGTCTCTTTATTCGAAACAAAAAAGCTTTTTACAAAAGAAACCAAATGCTGATGAGGGAGCGGTCTCTCCTTTAAGACCGAGTGATCCAGAAGAAAGAGAAGAAGTCACAAAACTTCTCAAAGAAAATTTCATCAGAGAAAGCGGGCACGTGAAAATCATGCGCCAACGCAATAAGTTTTTTTGGGAAGTTGAAATGGAAAATATTAAAGCTATCTTCACACAGGAGAACCATCAACTCAGATCGATGCAGTTGCGCTCAATTGATGGCTTAGTCTCAGTGAATGTTGGAGAATTTATTATGTTTAATGGAGTCCATCAGATTCCCAGAATGATTACGTTCTCTTTACCAAGTGAAGACGTTTATCGACTGAGGTTTACAGCCCATCAGGATTTTGTGAGTCGAGGGAAAACATTTTCTCAAAGAGTAGAAGATTATCAAAAATTATTGGGCTCAAGACCGCCCAAAGAAATAACAAATACAGATCGACTCTTTCTTTTTTAGATGGATAATAATCTCTATCAAGTTGCTGTTAATACGCAATTTAATGAATCGTCTCTTACCTACCTATCTCAAAATGAATATGAGGTAGGTGACCTCGTTTTAGTTCCCCTCGGAAAGCAAACATTAAGCGGATGTGTAATCGAAAGAATTACTGAGATGCCTGGTGATCTTGACTTGAGTAAACTCAAGCTTATAAAGGAAAAGTCCTTTCAGTTCAAACTCCGAAAAACACATCTAAGTTTTTTGACTTGGACTGCCCACTATTACCATTATCCCGTAGGGAAACTAATCAGCGATGTTCTTCCGAAGCCGATGAAAAGACCACGCAAACTCCTTGGGCTACAGGCAACAGGAGAGAGTCTGCATGTTCCACTTAATGAGGAACAAATGAGCGCTGAAGAGAAGATATCAGCAAATCTTAAAAACTATAAAAGATGGCTGCTTCATGGTGTGACGGGAAGTGGAAAAAGTAATGTCTATCTCAGTTTAATACAGAAAGTATTGGCCTCCGGAAGATCCGTCCTTTTTATGTTGCCAGAAATTAATTTAACTCCGCAGTTTATTAAGGTTTTCCAAGACCATGTTTCGACGGAAATTTTCATTTATAACTCGTCTATATCCAGTTCAGATAAATTTGGGCTTTGGGAAAGACTGTCTAGTGAGACTGATGACCCTTGTGTTGTTATTGGGGTTCGGAGTGCCATTTTTCTTCCTTTTAAAAACTTGGGTCTGATTATTGTGGATGAAGAACACGACTCTTCATTTAAGCAGGACGATCGTTGTCCCTATAATGCGCGCGATATTGCTGCAAAACGAGCAATGGATTTAGATATCCCCGTAGTTCTCGGAAGCGCGACACCATCTGTGGAAACATATACTCAAATAAAACAAACAGAACAGTACTTAGCTCTACGTAAGCGCGCACTCACCAGTGAGCTACCAGTCGTTATCTTAAGCGATTTGAGGGAAAAAGAGGCCGAAGAGGGCGCTGTATGGCCCTTTAAAATAGAGACGTTGAACAAAATCACAGAGGCCCTCAAGAGAGGGGAGCAGGTTTTGGTTTTTCTAAACAAGCTTGGATTTGCTGATTTTCTCCAGTGCCGCAGTTGTGGGCATCACTTCAGTTGTCCAAATTGTTCTTCAAATCTTAAATTTTATAAAAAGAGAAATGAGATCAGCTGCCAGATTTGTGGCTATAAAGATAGGTCTCCTGAGATATGTCCGAGCTGCAGTAGTATGACGATAAAACAAGTGGGCTATGGAACGGAGAAGCTCACGAGTGTACTGCGGGAATTCTTTCTTGATAAAATTACAGAAAGATTTGATAGAGACGAGCTGACAACGTTCACTCAGATAGAGGACCGTCTGCAAGAGTTTCATAATGGGAAAATTGATATTCTTGTTGGAACACAGATGCTTTCAAAAGGTCATAATTTTAAAAAAGTAAACCTTGTCGTTGTTATGGGGGTTGATGCTCAACTGAATTTTCCTGATTTTCGTGCGACAGAGAGAGCGTATCAATTGATTACACAAGTGTGTGGTCGTCCGGGAAGATTCGGAGAGAAGAGTGAAGTTATTATTCAAACGATGAATCAAGGAAACCCTGTTTTTAAAATGATTCAAGAGCATGGGTTCGATGATTTCTACCAATCAGAGATTCCGCTGAGAAAAATTTGTGATTGTCCTCCTTTTGCAAAGATTGCCATGATTTATTTAACAGGAAAAAACAGTTCAATGGTCAAAGAGAGCGCCAACTCTTTGGCGTCATTGATAGAAGTTCTCACTTCGAAGCATTTCTCTCAAGTTTCTCTGCTTGGACCTAGGCCCGCGCTGATTGAAAAGAGAGTCAATAAGTATACTTGGTCACTCATGCTAAAATCAGAGGATGTAAATCAACTACATAATATTCTGAGGACTATCAAAAAAAACATGAAGTTGGGCGGTCAAATATCGATGAAAATCGATATAGATCCCTATCAATTAGCCTAGTTAAATCCTCGGAAAAACAGCCAAGTCTAGATTATTCTTAAAGTCGAACATTAAAACTCCGATAAGAAACGAAGTTAATGGAGTCGAGAGAAAGTGGCACCGACATTTAAGGGTTTTTTATGAAATCAAAAAAAGTTGTAGGGATTGTTTTAGCGCAGGCATTATTTGTTAACTATGCCAACGCGATCTTTATCGATCGAGGTGAAGTGCCTAGAGCAACAGTGAGAACAAATGCGAGTGGTGCAGGTGTTCCTTCTAAACCGCTAGACGCTGCCGGAAGCACATCTGTCGCGACACCGGGAACCCCGGCCCTTGTTTGTAATAAACATACTGTAGGAAATTATCTTTCTCTGGGCTTCCTCTACAACCTAGTTGATTTTCCCGAAGATATTACACTTAAAAGAACGGACAGAAATTCTGTCATCGTAAAAATTCCTAAGCATGTTTCGGCGTGTATGCAGCTTGATTTTGAGTTTAGAAATGTGGGTAACGACAAAATCGTTGCTATGAAAAATGCTTTCCGTTTTACTCCAGAGAATACGGGATTAACTGCGGATGAGCTTTCAAGTAAAACCCATGATGAAAAGTATGCGGCTTGTTTGAAATCAAAAAAACTTCTAATTGAAACAGGGCCGGAGCAATACGCCTTTGATCGCGCGGAAGCGGAAAGAACACAACAAGTTGCTTATAGTGTTGAAACAGAGTTTCCACTTAATCTAGCGGATGAATCAAAAAGCATGAAACTTTTCTTTGCTTCACCAAAAGCCAGAAGCTATGCAACCGTCTATGATACGAATAATGTTCCTGAGTCACCACGTGAGTGGCCATGTCTTGAGACAGAAAAGTTTGAACAACAAGACCCTTATCTTTATATTTCTCAGGAAGACCGCTTGGCCCAAAGTGCAATGGTTGCCTGTGAATCAAATGATTATGAAAAGATTTTGAAAGAACTTAGAGAACTAAGAAGATCTTCTGCTGGTAATGCGATTGAGCTTATTACGATTCTAGAAAGCGCGTTAGAAAGTGCTCGCGATAAGCGTCTTGATGAAATTCATGAGCGTTTCGAAGCTATTGAAAGAGAGTTTGCTCCAACGAGAGAAGACATAGCTCAAAACCGTAACACTGGTGTTTCAGAAAATAGAGCACGAGTTTTAGGTAGAGAGTATGCGGGTCTTTTAGAAGAAGTGAATAGAATTCTTTATGATCCGGGCATCCAAGAAATCAACCGTTTGATGACAGAGCTTGATACTGGAAATGCGACAGACGCTAGAAAAAATCAAATTAATTCTAGAGTGAAAACACTCAATGAAAAAATTGGGCGATTTGCAACCAAAGACCAAAGAAACTTAGGTCGCGTTTTTGACGGGCTTAAAGAGTACGGCTTAAACAATGAAGCATTAAGAATTGAAGGTTTTAGATTAAAATCACAAAACTTCTCTAAGGTTGCTCCAGAGGGAGAGGGCCGCAGTCGAGTTAAACCTCTGACAATCGCTCAAGCGGATGCAAATATTAAGAAGAGCTTACAGGCTTTCGAAAATATCACTCTTAGAACTTGGGATGATCATTACCGTGTGAAGCAAGGTGATAATACGCCAATTCTCCACGCACAGAGACAGTCTCAGCAGCGCTGGGCAAATATGCAAAAGCAGTACGAGCAATTTATGAAAAAAGAGCAGTCTGAAATGCAAAGACATTGTGCGACCGGCTTAACCGGTGTGAGAAACCCAATGGCCTGTCAAAGACATATGGCCGGCCAACAACAACGCCAGCAGCAATTTGCTCAAAGATGGCAGTCTGGCTTAAATCAAATTCAAGCTGACAGTCAACGTGTCGCCGTCCTTAATCAGTCTTATGAAGAAGCGATGAGAGAAATCGCTTCTATGCGCGGACCAGATCAACAAGCAGCTGATGACCCATTTGGGTTTTATACAAATCCATACGATAATAGTTATCTCTATTCAGTTGGTGGCCCGCAATTTCAGCAAAACGTCATGAATATGAATGGACCACATCAGTCACCGATGATGGGGCAGCCACAAATGTATAGCCCGCAATTGCAAGCGCCAAACTTTGGCTATTAAGATGAAATCTCCCGCTTAAAAAAGCGGGAGTCCTTTAAAATCTAGAATTCGATTGCAGTTCTTACTTGGAAAACAACAGAGTCGTCAGCCGTGTTTGTCCGTGTTGGATCGTTAGTGAAGGCGAAATAATCGCCAGTGAATAGATAGCCAATACCGCCACCAATTGTGATTTCATTATTCCAACGATAGTCAAAGTCTAGATCAATTTCCATCCCAAGATCTTTTTCTTGATCAACAACCGCTGTAAAGCTTCTGTTGCGTTCATGATTGAAAGATGTTGTCCCGGCCTTCGCAGCCTCACGGGCTTGAGCATAAATCCAAGCGGCTCTCCAAGACCATTTTTCAGTACTGTATTGACCACCAAGTTTCAGATAAGTGGTATTCGTCATATAAGAATCATAAACGCTTAAATTATTCGGATCACTTACAGCTCGTAAATTATAACGGAAGAGCAAGTTTGCGATTTGATAGTTTGGATTTAAATACATGGCATCGAAGCTATTGGTGTTTCCACTATCTCCGCTAATTTGCCCTGCATGAAGAGAAACTGACCAAGCATTATTAATTTTGTAATTACTTTCTAAAAGAAAAGCTTTTCCTTTGATTTTTGTTTCTGAGTTTGCGCCATAGAGAGATCCCACAGTGTCACTCAGCATAGGGACTTCAACCTCAAAAGAAAGATCTCCGAAGGCCTTCTTGAAATAAATATCAAGGAGCTTCACTTGAGATTGTCCAAGGGCAGTTGAAGTGCCGCTGATATCAGATTGAAGAGAAGTTTCAAAAGCTGCATTTGATTTAATCGAGTAAAGAATTCCAAAGCCGAGATCTCGGTCGAGATTGTCGTAAAGAAAAGAAATTCCATACTCGCGCATTCTACTTGATCTCGTCAGAGAGCTTGCAGAACCAATTTTTGCCCAAAAAGGTTCGACGTGAAAATTCCCTAAACGAATTTTCATCGTTAAACCATCTCGTGCAAATGAGTGTCTGTCCCATGCCTTATCACCAGAGTTGACAACAGCACCTAAGCCCCAATGTGAAGTATGGCGACCGATTATATATGTGGCGGTATCGGAGTAAAGTTCGGCATAGAACTTATTCACGACTAAAGCATTTGAAGCGGGGGAGACATTATACATATAAAGGGCATTGCCAAATCCGCCTTCAAGATTTTGAGTTGGCTCATCTCCAAATCTTCCCCCACGACCGTAACCGGAGGTAATTTCACCCTTAAGTGTGGCAGAGTCATTTACAATCATGACCGGATTTAATCGGAAGATATAACTTTGAAAAGAAGCCGCACCCTTTTCGCCAGTTGCGAGAGGAACTTCTTGAGAAGCTGGACCGACAACATTCGTTTGTTTGCTTTCAACTCTGCGATAATTGTCAATCATCGTGGCATCCGCTCCAAATACACCGTGCCAATCAATGGGAAGTGCATGGGCAGACTGAGAGAGCAAGAGAGTGAGAAGAGAGAAAAGTATAGCGTTGCGCACTGTGTGCTCCTTAGGGAGAAAAGGGACTATCTGAATGAGCTCTAGAACGAACATAATATATGTAATAGGCTTTCTTAAGTCAAAGTTGGATCGTTGTTTCGAGGCAATGGCAATGAGTGTTAATTGGAGAAAATTCAGCTATATCGCTGCAGGCGCATTTTTATTGTTCGCGCTTAGCACAATACTGTTTCTTTATCTGACCATTCAGGAAATACCTTTTAATCGTCTCGAACTTTATCAGGTAAATGAGCGGGGCGAGTTGGCGTTAGGGGAAGCAGGGGAGTTGCAATCATCTAGTATTGTTAATAAGGATTTGCTGGCAAATTTTTTGCTTTTCTCGAGGGACAGTCACGGGGCAGAAGCAAGAATTGGGGATTGGATAAATGAGAAAATTCTCACTCGCAAAGGGCCCATCTCTCTTGAGGTTCAAACAGATCTTAAGCTACCTTTGCTTTTAAAAAATCACTGCGAAGATCTTTAT
Organism: Bacteriovoracaceae bacterium UBA6166; assembly: GCA_002435795.1. Classification (GTDB taxonomy): domain Bacteria; phylum Bdellovibrionota; class Bacteriovoracia; order Bacteriovoracales; family Bacteriovoracaceae; genus UBA6166. Next base: position 51,423 of record DIUE01000026.1, read on the forward strand.
TGCTATCAACACAAAATGAGTTTTCGAGAGATCCCAAGCATTTTATGGAAGGGACTTATCGGTATTGAAGATAGTCGATTTTTAGATCACAGAGGTGTTGATTGGCGCTCAATCATGCGCGCTCTTGTCTCAGATTTAAAGGAAATGAGATTTGTTCAAGGTGGGTCAACGATTACTCAGCAGCTGGTTAAAAATCTTTTTTTGAGCAATGAAAAAACAGTTATAAGAAAAATTAGAGAAATGATAATCGCTCTCTATATTGAAGAAGTTTATTCTAAAGAAAATATTCTCGAGTCTTATTTTAACGAAGTTGTTTGGGGAGCACTCGAGGGCATCAGAATCAAAGGGGTCTTCGCTGCCTCAGCTTTCTATTTCAGCAAAAAACCTTCTGAACTTGATGAATTTGAAGCGACGATTTTGATAAGTTTGTTAAAGGGTCCAGCCTTTTTTCACCCTATTCGCCACGCCGAAAGATTAAAGGCCCGCGCGCATTTGGTTTATGAAATTTTGAAGGAGCAAGGTCACTACTCATCAGAATTTCAAGTTCAGTGGAGTGACTCAGAGTGGGATGATTGGATGAAATCTCTCAAGCAGAAAACAGAATCTCAAGCGAAGCGAAATATGTGGCGTTCCCTTGTGACTGGTCCCCAAAAAATGGATCAATTCGACCACTATATTATCACCCATTCGATTGAGAGAGTGCTCACAGAATCAAAGGAAAAAACCACTGGAGACTTGGCGGCAAAACTGCTGATTGTAGATCTCGCTGGAGGATCATCGGAAGAGGTTTTTCGCTATTACACAAAATACGAAAGACTCACAGCTCCTGCGATAGAAAATGAACGTCATATGGTGGGAAGCATTTTTAAGCCCTATTTTTACCAGTATTTGTTAGCGTTAGGTGCTGATACAGAACGTCCAATACAAACAGGGGAGATTCAACTCAAGTTGAAATCAGGGCGCTGGTCTCCAAGGGAGCTCGCTAAAAACCTTCCTGAAACTGTCAGTATGGCAGAAGCTCTAAAAAGATCCTTAAATCGCCCACTGATCCATCTCGCACAGGAAATTGGCTGGGACGAATTAGGTGAAAAGTTGGGAGCAAGAATTCCGCGTTTTTTAAAGCCGTTGTCCGAATATCCCTCACAGTTGCTTGGGGCCATGGAGCTGACGATGCCGGAAATCTTGGATCTCTATAGAGATTTTATTTCCGTTGAATGTAGTCGACCAGATTGGTCCGAGGGCCCAATGGGTTGGCTCTTAGATCCCACTCAAACAACTTTACAACGAGTCATAAGGCCAGAGCTTAAGGGCATAGAATTCTTTTCAAAAACCGGAACTTCCAACGACGGTTTGGATAATTTATTTCTTTTCTACGATGGGCGCTGGCTTGGAGTCATCTGGTTCGGCGTTGATGGCAGTCGTGAGGGACTGAGCGGAACAAACTTTTTCGGCAGCACAACCGCCTTCGCCATTTACCAATCTTTTATTATGCAACGAGGTAAAAGATTTACGGAATTTGAGTGTCCCTGAGGCCTTGAAAAGCCGAAGCTTAGCTTGCCAAAACTACCACTCAGAGTTATATTTACAAAACTTCATTGATTTTCCCACAGGGGTGTCGACAAGTGGTAAGTCAACAGATTTTGATTCTGTCATGCGTAGGTTCGACCCCTACCACCCCTACCACTTTTTTTCGGAGAGCTTATGAAGCGAATTGTCTTGGTATCCGGGACCTCAAATCCCAAGCTTGCTAGACAGATCTCCGATTTTATCGACGTGGCATTAGTTGATCCTCAGTTGATCCGCTTTGCTAACGGAGAGATTTTCTGTGAGATCGGGAAGAACGTTCGCGGTGCGGACGTGTTTGTCATTCAGTCGACCTCGACACCAGTGAACGACAATCTGATGGAGTTGCTTATTATGATTGATGCTTTAAAAAGAGCGTCAGCTAATTCAATTACAGCAGTGATTCCTCACTACGGTTATGCTCGCCAAGATAGAAAAGTTAGCCCCCGTACTCCAATTTCAGCAAAGCTAGTGGCAGACCTGATCACCGTTGCCGGTGCAACAAGAGTCATCACTATGGATTTGCACGCTGGTCAAATTCAAGGTTTCTTCAATATTCCTTTCGATAATATCTACGCCTCACCAGTCCTCTTTGATTATATCAAAAGAGAGATTATGACCGAAAACACCATCTTCGTTTCGCCAGATGCTGGTGGAGTTGAGCGCGTGCGCCATTATGCTAAAAAATTAAAATCAGATATCGCCATGATCGATAAACGTCGTACGGGAACCAATATCGCCAAAGCGATGAACGTGATCGGGGATGTTCAAGGTAAAGAATGTATTATCATCGACGATATGATTGATACCGCCGGAACGTTGATTGAGGCCTGCCATGCTCTTCGCCAGCACGGGGCCACTAAAGTTTACGCTTGTGCCACTCACCCTGTTTTTTCTCCACCTGCGATTGAGAGAATCAGAAACTCAACAGAGCTAGATCAGGTGATTGTGACTGATACAATTCCACTTTGTGCTGAGGCCCTCGATGTGCCAAAAATCAAAGTGCTCTCGACAGCGGAACTTTTATCTAAAGCCATTCATCGCACCTTTAATCACGATTCCGTCAGCTCCTTATTCGTTTAGGTTTTGACTGATGGAAGATCGTCTTATTATTGGTCTTGGTAATCCCGGTCAAAAATACGCCGGGACAAGACATAATATAGCTTGGGATCTAATCGATCAGACATTTCGCCTCGACTGGAAATCCAAGTTCAAGGGCGAATACGCGGCCCTTGATGATAGCGACGGAAAAATCTATTTTTTAAAGCCTCAAACTTTTATGAATCTTAGCGGCGAAAGTGCCAAGCCGATGATGGATTTTTTCAAACTTAAAAAAGAAAATATTCTTGTTGTCCATGACGAGCTTGATTTTCCCTTTGGGACGCTAGGTTTTAAGCCTGGTGGAGGCTTGGCAGGGCATAATGGTCTTAAGTCCCTGGCGTTACATTTAGGTGATGGTGAATTTAAGCGCCTGCGGCTAGGGATTGGTAGACCGGTCCATGGAACGGTTTCTGACTGGGTTCTGTCTCGTTTCGGCGAAGCTGAAGCCCCAGTGCTAGACAGCTATTTTAAGCTCGCAGGAAGTGCTCTAGAGTGTTATATCAAGCATGGATTTGAGAAGGCAGCTTCTCTTTATAGTAAAAAATCAATCGTACTTTAATAAGGAATAGTGAAATGGCCATTAACTGCGGAATTGTTGGACTACCAAACGTGGGCAAATCAACTTTGTTTCAAGCCCTGACTTCGGCCCCGGCAGAAGCGGCTAACTATCCTTTTTGTACAATCGAGCCAAACGTCGGAATCGTGAGTGTCAGCGATGAGCGACTAGAAAAAATCGCAAGCCATATCAAACCTGAGAGAACAATTCCGACTGCGGTGGAGTTTGTGGATATCGCGGGCCTTGTGAAGGGTGCATCTAAGGGCGAAGGACTCGGTAACCAATTCTTAGGGCATATCAGATCAGTCTCAGCGATTGTTCATGTCGTGCGCTGCTTTGAAGATGCGGATGTCATTCACGTCGAAGGTCGAGTTGATCCCATTCAAGATATCGAAACAATCAATTTGGAACTGGCCCTAGCCGACCTTGAGGTGATTGAAAAAAGATTGGCGAATATTCCAAAACTCATCAAGAACCAAAATAAAGACATTCAAACGAAAGCCAAAATTCAACAACCGCTTCTTGAAAAACTACAAGCCGCTCTTAGTGACGGTCTTGCCGCTAGAACGGTTGATTTTGAGCCAGAGGATCTTGAAGAAATTAAAGAGTTCAATCTCATTACTCAAAAGAAAGTTCTCTATTTATGCAACGTCGATGAAGACGGCGTAACGACAGACAATGATCATGTGAAAAAAGTTAAAGAATATGCCGCAAAAGATAACGCTCAAGTTGTGACAATCTGTGGGAAGCTTGAAAGTGAGATCGCCTCCCTTGATACAAATGAAGAACGCAAAGAATTTATGGAAGCGGCCGGGATAGAAATCTCAGGCTTACAACGCTTGACAAAAATTGCGTACGATATGCTTGGCTTAAGAACCTATTTCACGGCCGGTGTAAAAGAAGTGAGAGCTTGGACCTTTCAAGAAGGCTATAAGGCTCCTCAAGCGGCAGGGATTATTCATACTGACTTTGAAAGAGGCTTTATTCGCGCGGAAGTTTTCCATTGTAATGATTTGTTCCAGTACGGTACGGAACAAAAAGTGAAAGAGAACGGAAAGTTTCGTGTCGAAGGGAAAGAATATGTAGTGCAAGATGGAGACATCATGCACTTCAGGTTCAACGTTTAATCGGCTCGTAAAAACTTAAATTCAAAGTATTATTGAAAGGCGCATCTAAGAGGGATTTGTCTTGAAGCATATTATAGAAAAAAATATTTCTATAGATGAGCTTAACATATCTGCGTGTTTCCTTGAAAGGAATCAACTCTATTTGAATGAGTGGGTCATCTCCAAAAACAAAAACATCGTTTTGCCAATTTTTTACGTTCCCCTGTCCAGCATTATAGGCAGCAAGAGCTAAAACAAGATTGCCTTCATAGTTTTTTGCGAGTCGTTTAAAATAGCGAATGCCTAATTTCAAATTTGTGTTGGGATGATTGAGTTCATCAATTTTCAGGTTTCGCTGAAGTGATCGCCCTGTATTTGGCATAATCTGCATAAGACCCCTGGCCCCTGCGGATGAACGGGCAACGGGATTGAAGGCAGACTCTTGGCGAATCAAAGCTAAAATAATCAGTGGGTCGATTTGTGGATCTATTTTTCTGATTTCTTGAATGTATTTCTGAGGAAAGAGGAACTCAAGAGTCTGAAAATTGAGAGATTCCGCTTGTCTTTGAACCTGACCGTTTAATATTCGGAATGTGTGCAGATATTTGTCTTTCTCGTTAAAAAAACCAGCGAGTTTATGCGCAAGAATATCATAGAACTCACTCTCGCTCATTTTGTTTTCTTTAAACTGTGGGAGGTTTTCAAATGAGTTGAATAGTTGATCGATTTCTAAAAAGCTGTACTGATCTAAGTCAAGGCGTAGCCACAAGCTAAGTCTTGAAAGTGCACGCTGATATTCGATTGGGAGTATGATTTCTCTTGGCACTTGCTCTGCTGAAGGCAAGCGTGTGGTTTGTCCGGCGTTTACAAGATTGGCCAGATTCTGTTGCTCTTTAGTTTCTTGCTCACGCAAGGCCATAATAGAATAAAAGCTCATAGGATCAGTTTTTATAATATGTGCCCAAATGGCTTTAGCGCTGACTTTTTGTCCAGATTTATCAAAAACATAAGCAGACCAAAACTTAAGCTTTGAACCATACTTATCAAGGTCAGCTAGAATATTTTGATTTTGAATGGTTTTGAGTGCAGCAGAAAAATTCTTTCCAAGAATATCTACCCACAAATAATTAAAAAGCGCTTCATCTAATTGCGAGCTGTCGCTTATTGTGACAACGTGGCCAAATGCCAGTTTAGCATTTGCGTATTGTTTTTTATAAAGAGACCTTCTTCCGAGCGAGAGAATATTCATCCAAGCAAAATTTTGTTGAATATAATTTCGATTTTGAGAGTAGAAAGCAAAGAGATGTTCCAAGTGTCTCGTTGCCGCTGCATCATCATTTTTGTCGATTGCAAGTCTTGCTTCAGTGATCATTTCGCGGATCTGATCCCTGAAGTATTTGTTAACTTGTGTATCAAGCTCACCTTTAGACTGTATGTAAGATGTCATGGAATCAGAAACGATAAGATGCTTAAGTAGGTTCGGATCGGGATTGATGGCATTTTGAATAACTTGCTGTTCAATAATTTGAGAAATAACGGCTTTTTGATTACTAAGCAAGATCGGTAACACTGAGTAAAACAAAGCTTGGTGTTCACCATTGAGATAATTTAGAGCGTGCAGGGAGAAATACTCAAGGCCCATTTTATCTAAAGGAGTCTGGATTTTTTGAGTTCTCACCAACTGTAGAAAGCTATGGCGACAAAAACTTTGGAGGTCTGTGAGAATCCTCTCTTCCATGGGTGGTAACCCAATTTTTTGAAATTTAATGATTTCGTCGTTACAAGCTTGAAAAAAAGGAGTCGCCGCTGTTGACCCTCTTTGAATTTTTTCTGTCAGCTCAAAATAGGGCTGAATTTCTTCAAAGGGGAATGATTTTTTAGAGACATTCTTTAGTTTTTGAACTTGTGCCAAGTTAATCGAGTTGCGCCTCAAGTCTCTCAAGAACTGATGGATTTCTCTGGCAGTATTTAGGTCTGCTTGAGTAGTGTTTACCTGTTGAGAGAGAAGCGGAAGTTTTGCGAGACTTGCCCAGGAGGTTTGAAATAAAACTAATAATAATAAAAATGATGCTAACAAAAATGACCTCCATTTCATTTTGTTAATTGAAGAAGCTTGCGATTATTTTTCAGGAGGTTGAAATCTATCTTGGATTTCAGAAAGCTTTTGAGTGATTTCTTTCAAAACAACTTTTTTATCATCAGGCACAACCAGTGCAAGATTATTTAAATAAGCATTGACCTCACTCAAGTACACAAAATCATTTTTGTAGTTCTCTTGAATTGAGTCAAAGGTCTCGTTGATATCCTCTGCTAACTCGTGAAAATAATCCCCCTTCCTAAAGAAGAGTCTACCATTAAAATGGCCGTCACGAATACGGGATAAATATTTCTGAAGCTTAAAAAGCGGTCCCGCTACCTTATGGGTCATAAAAATACAGACTATAAACGCCAAAAGAGTGAAGCCTAATTGCCAAAGGCCTAAAATAACAATCAGGGCAACTTTTTGGTCAGATAGTTGACTAGAAAGCTCAGGGGAAGACTCGGCCAATTGAGCACCAACACTCGTAATAAGGTCATGGATGGTGAGCGGATAGATGAGACTAGATAAAAAGATAATGAAACTGACAAGCAGACTGAACTTCAGTTGGAATCCAGGGTTAATCAAATAAATTCTTCGTTTATAACCGGACAGGGGGAACCTCTGCTTTGAGTTGAGACAGTCTTGTTTGACTATGATAAATTCTTTTTTGTTGTGATACTAGGGTTTTTTTGAAGCGATGCGATTATCAGCTTGATTGAGAGGGAAAAGTCATGAGTAGTTTAAAATGGTCAGAGGCACTAAAACAATTGAAGAATCCTCAGTCAGGTAAAGCTTTAATTGACGAAGATCGTCTGGTTGAAATGCAAGAAAATAACGGTGAAATTATTGTTAAATATAAGCGCGATCAAATTTCTTTAGAGATGAAAAAAAATCTCGAATCTCAAATGTACGCGCTGCTTTCACAGTACGCAGATGAAGAAAAAATCACAATTCTCTCAGTCTCTGAGCAAGTTCAGCCGCAAAAACCTGCACCTCAAGCCGCTCCAGCTGCACCTTCTGCGCAATTAAAAACGGGGCATGGACCAACTGGGCAGGCTAAGCGCAAGGTTCCGAATACAAAAAAAGTTATCGCCGTCTCTTCGTGTAAGGGAGGAGTGGGCAAGTCGACAGTTGCCGTGAATCTTTGTCTGGCCCTGAAAAATCTTGGACATAAAGTGGGGTTGATTGACGCTGATATTTATGGCCCATCTGTTCCAATGCTACTTGGAAAGCGAGATGCAAAACCTGGTGCATCTGAAGAGAAAAAGATTCTTCCAGTTGAAGCCTACGGCTTGAAGTTTATTAGTTTTGGTTTATTTATCAATGAAGCAGATCCGGTGATCTGGCGAGGCCCGATGCTTGGTGGAGTGCTTAACCAATTTCTTTTTGATGTCGATTGGGGCGAGTTGGACTTTCTTGTGATCGACCTTCCACCGGGAACTGGCGATATGCAATTGTCGATGATTCAAGCCACTGATATTGACGGTGCTTTGATCGTCTCGACTCCGCAGAATATTGCTCTTCTTGATGCTAAAAAAGGCATGGCGATGTTTAGCCAGGTCAATGTTCCTATTCTTGGAATGGTTGAGAATATGAGCTATTTTGTGCCGGAAGATGATCTTACGAAAAAATATTTTATCTATGGCAATGGTGGAGTTGAAGCCGCCTGCAAGGAATTATCAACGGTCTTTTTGGGAAGTATCCCTTTTGAGATCCCACTGAGAGAAGGGTCAGACGTCGGCGTTCCCTATATGACTAAGACTGAATTTGAAGGACGACCCGTCTGGAAAGCCTTTGAGAGTCTTGGAAAAAGCCTGAGTGAAAGCTTAATGGTAAAGCCTGCCAAGAAAGGCTTTCTTGAAAGATTTTTCTAAGGAGTGAGTTTGCCTGGGTTGATTGAAGTATTAGATGAACAAGCGGTTTTCGGCTTCACTGGACGAGTGAATATTGTCCTAAAGTCGAATCGACAGTATTTCGGTGCCATCACGCAAAAGGATGGGCTGATTGTGGACGCGCAGTTTAAAAAGCTTCATGGCAAAAAAGCCTTATTTTCCATCTTAATTGAAGACCTCTCATCGGACACCTATCAGTATATTGTTGAGCCAGAATTGGTCGAAGAAAAAGACTGCACCATGAGTTTTAGTCTTAAAGAGTTAAAGAGGCAGGGGGCGGAAGTTTATCAACAGTTTCAAGCTTCTCAAAAACTAAAACCGCCTGGAGACTTAAGACTGATGATTAACTCTGGTTTTATCGTTGATGGTCCAAGCGTGACGGCCGATGAGTTTCAGGTGCTGGCGACTTTAACCGAATTCAGCAGAGTGTCAGACGTCTATAAGAATAGTTCACTTTTAGATTACGAAACAACGAACTCTTTGGTATCTCTCCGCAAGAAAGGTGCACTAAGGGTCTTTAAAAATCCGTAAAATAAGCTAATATCAGTCAAATATTTAAATGCGAGGGGCATAGTGAAGTCACAAAAACACAATCAAGGCGATCTTAAAGAGCTAACAGTAAAAATTGAAAAGGACGTCGTCGAGTCGATCGAAAGAATGTCTGCCAATAGTGGAATTACAAAAGATGAGCTAGTTGTGATCGCGCTTAAGCGCTTTCGTGCGAGCCATGGTGACTATGAAGGCACAACTCCAAAAGTTGAGTAAGATTGCGTAAATTATTTAAGGTCTGATAAAACTTTAGACACTCCACAATGTCTATAAATCAAGCACCCCGACCCAATACCCATTAAATTCAATACGTTAAAAGCTCCCTTGCCTAGTGCAGGGGACGCTGTTTTAAAGGCTTAGTCGTGGCATGCGCGTTGCATAATAATCCGCAAGGAGAGTTATATGAAACGTGCAGTGACAGAAAAGAAATGGGTCATGGGCCTTTTGGGTCTTGTCTCTATGGTAGTCTTCGCAGGAGCGGCGATTGATATGCGTATGCATTCAGAAGCCTTCATGCAAGAGCAAACCTTAGAGTTTAAAGACGTCAAGGTTACCCCGCGAACCCAGCGCTTTGTTGCCTCCGATGATCGCAGTCATCTGCCTGCGGTTCACTACCTACCAGTCAATCAGCTGAACAATCGTCTGATTAATGGTCAGTGGGAAATCACCCGAATCATAGGCAATGATGGATATGACCTCTTTAATAAGAATGAAAGACCAGAAGATCAAAATAAAGAGATCGTGGTGGATTTTGAATTGATTGGAACAAGCTTAATTGAAATTGATGAAGACTCGGCTCAAAGATTCAGAGTGTCTTTATTAACAGAGTTTGGAACGATCCTCTTATTTAAAAGTTTAGGCGAAGGTTATGAGATCCTAGAGGCGAAAAAAATTAAGATCGAATCTGCCATTGCCTCAGTGGAAAAAGTTGAGAGCGGTTCAGATAAGCCGATCCTACCTGCCGGACTCTTACTTGAGAAAGACTTAGACCTTACACTTGAAAGAGCGCTTCATCCCTCAAAGTCGCCAGATATGTTAGCTGGAGATAGCGTAAGAGGATCGATGTCAATTGTAGAAGGCACTATTCAAAACTTAATGGTGACTCTGAATTATGGGAATGGTCAGAGAGAAGAGTTTGAAGTGGGATTCGCAGAAATCAATGACGGTGGACAGTTTGAAGCCTTAATCGAAGATGATGTTGTTCACGGTATTATTACAAATAATGGTGAAGGGATTTATCGCGTAAGATTTGCCACTGGAAACTTACAAGGAGCGATGCTGAACTTTGTGACGGATACAAAATTAGACGAACTTGCTGAAACTCGTTATGCAGAAGAAGATGCTAAAGCTGAAGCGGAAGAGTTCAAGGCAAATTACGGCGACAACACAATTGTTTTCGATCAAGCCAAGGTAGAAGAGTCAACTCGTGCCGCTGAAGATGCCAGAGCTTCTGCACAAGACCCAGACTACCAAGCGGATAGTTATGATGAAGAGTACAAAGATACTTATAGCAATGAAGAAGTAGGGTCAGAAACAGAAGCGACAGAAGACACATACGTCAGCACTGAAGTGATGAATGAAATGGTAGAAGAGTCTGGATTTGATTTCGGTGGCTCAAGGGCCTTAGCTAGCGAATAAAAAAACAAGTTGCCTCTCTTTAAAACAGAGGCAACTTGAATTCTAAAAAATTACGATAAAAGTTTTTTAAATTCTTCAGTCATAATCGGGACGATTTTAAAAAGATCACCCACAATCCCATAATCTGCTCTTGTAAAAATAGGCGCATCTGGATCAGTGTTAATCGCAACGATCACTTTTGATGTTCTCATCCCAGCCAAATGCTGAATAGCCCCTGAAATCCCGCAGGCAATATAAAGAGTTGGTGCAACAGTTTTCCCTGTCTGGCCAACTTGCATAGCATGAGGGGCAAATCCAGAATCTACCGCCGCTCTTGAAGCTCCAACTGTTGCTCCAATAACATTCGCGAGATCATCGAGAATCTTAAAGTTTTCAGCACTCTTTAGTGAGCGTCCACCTGAAACAATAATATTCGCTTCAGTTAAGTCTAATTTCTCAGAAGCGCCTTTGATAATTTCTTTCACGAGGGCGCGAATCGCTCCTGCATCAGCAGCAACATCAACTTTAGTTCCTGCACCAGCGGTAGGAGAATCTGTGAGACCCAGGGCGTTTGGTCTTACGGTCACAAAATGTGGTTTTGGTCCTGTGATCTCAACTTTTGCTAAACATTTTCCAGCGAAAAGTGGGCGTGTTCCAGCGAAAGCGCCGCCATCCATGGTGAAGTTAATCACTTCGCTGGCCATGCCTGCTTGAAACATGCCTGCGAGTCTTGGGAAAAGATCTTTACCAGTCGACGTAGAACCCGCAAAAACATAATCATAATTCTGAGTAGAAATAAAATCTTTAAGAACTTTTGCATAACCTTCTGGAGAATAATTCTCAAGGCCCGCGCCTTTTAGACAATGAATTTTTTGAGCGCCATATTTCGCTAGCTCTGCCGTGGCTTCACTTGAAAGCTCTCCAACTGTGGCCACTTCAATATTTTGTCCGGCTAAACGCCCGAGAATTTCGAGGGTAACAGATTTAACTTTTGTGCCAGTTGTTTCTGTAAAGACGAGTATATTAGACATAATGAATTCCTTTATTAAATAACTTTTGCTTCAGTTCTAAGAAGATTAACAACATCACTCACCACTTTTGCTTGGTTCGCTTCATCCATGGCATCAAATTTTTTCCCAGGTGGCTTCTCTGGTGGCAATTTGAAAGCAGAATACTTCAAGCGCTTATCATCATCTGAGACACCAACGTCTGCCAGACTATACGTCGTGAGCGGCTTTTTCTTAGCCTTCATGATGCCCGGAAGTGAAGCGTAGCGAGGAGTGTTGAGGCCTTTATTACAGGCCACGAGTGCCGGAGCTTTCACTTCATAAATTTCAAGTGCCCCACCTTCAACTTCTCTTTTAAGAGTCAGTGTTCCGCCGTTGTTTTCAAATCCTACAACGACTGAAACTGATGGCATGTTCAACATCTGCGCAAGCAATTGTGGAACCTGCAAAGAATCGCTGTCGATCGCTTGCTTGCCAGTTAAGATAAGGTCAGCCGTTTTACCGGATTTTTCAATTGCACCTTTAATTGCTTTCGCTGTCATATAAGAATCAAGGTGATCAGGTCCATCAATGAGAATCGCTTCATCAGCACCCATCGCCATGGCCGTTCTTAAAGCTTCAGCATCTTTTGTGCTGCCAACTCGAACCACTGTCACAATTGCTTCTGGTTTTGCGGCTTTCATAAGTAGAGCTTGCTCAACTGCAAATTCATCATACGGATTCATAATCCATTTAATAGAACTTGTTTCGATATAACTTCCATCACTCGTCGGAGTGATTTTTGTCTCTGTGTCTGGGACTTGCTTTACGCAAACAAAAATATTCACCTATAGGCTCCTTGAAAAAATTTCCTTAGCAATCACTAAGCGTTGTATTTGAGATGTTCCTTCATAAATCTGAATTAATTTAGCATCACGCATGAGCTTCTCTACGGGATACTCGGTGCTATAGCCGTATCCACCGAAAACCTGCACGGCATCGGTCGATGTCTGCATAAAAGCATCAGCCGCAAAAGCTTTCGCGTAAGAAGCTACTTGCGTATTGGGTTGGTGGTTATCAAGTAACCACGCGGCTTTGGCAGTTAAGAGTCTTGCCGCTTCAACTTTCATCGCCATCTCAGAAATCAGAAACTGAACTCCTTGATGTTGAGAAATAGGCACGCCAAACTGCACTCGTTGTTTAGCGTAAGCAATTGAGTGATCGAGAGCGCACTGAGCACCACCGACAGCACTTGAGGCCACGAGAGGACGAGAGTGATCAAGGGTTTTCATCGCTGCTTTCCAGCCCTCACCAGGACCTGCGATCAAATTTTCTTTGGGTACTTTGACATTTCTAAATGTCACAGCTCTGGTGTCTGAGCAGCGATGTCCCATTTTCTTTTCCGGTTTTCCAATTTCGATGCCTGCCATCTCTTTTTCAACAACGAGGGCAATAATGCCTTTGTGTTTAAGTTTCGGATCGACGGTGGCATAGACAACAAAAAGATCGGCAAAACCCGCGTTGGTGATCCACATTTTTTCGCCGCTTAAAAGAAAATGATCACCATTATCTTTTGCGAGTGTTTGCAGACTTGCCGCATCTGAGCCGAAGCCAGGTTCAGTCAGGCAAAACGCCGCTATTTTATAATCTTCAGTGAAAGGAGTAAGGAAACGTTTTTTTTGCTCGTCACTGCCTGCAATCACGATCGGGAGGAGGGCGAGATCGTTTGCCATAATTGCCGTGTTCATTCCAAGGCAACCGTATGCCAGTGCTTCAGTAATGATCACAGCGTCCTGTGCGCTAAAGCCAGTTCCGCCGTACTCAGCGGGAATGCATGTATTGACGAGACCTAACTCCCAAGCTTTCTTTAATATCGGCATTGGGAATTCACCGGATTCATCATACTCAGAGGCTTTGGGCATCATCTCATTTTTTGCAAACTTTAAACTGAGTTCGCGGATTTCATTTTGCTCTGATGAATAAGAAAAATGAAGCATTGAGAATCCTTTTTACAAATTGGGTGAGAGCGATGAGAAACCTAGTATAAGGACTGATGCTTACTTGGGTCAACTGAACAAAGTAGGAATAAATTAATTGAGCGGTGTAGCATCGACAGCAAAGTTCTCAGTGAATGTGAACTGCGTCTTAAGTTGGGTATAAAAAGGAAGCTCCGAGAGGGGTTTGATGACGAAACTTCTTGTCCAGAGTCTCGGATGTGGCACTTCAACTGTCACAGATTTGTAAGTTGTAAGACCAAAAAAAAGTAAATCTATATCGATGACTCTTGGTCCTTTGTCGACGACACGAACTCGCCCCATTTGGTTTTCGATCTCAAGCATGATCCTCATGGCCTCTTCCGGACTTTGGTGAGTAGGGAGCTGGAACTCTAAAACCTGATTAAAAAAGTCTGGCTGGTCAAAATAATCAACGGCAGCAGATTGATAAATACGACTTTCTGCAATGAGTTTCCACTGCTGACATAAATATTTTTTGGCGGTAGCAAGTTGTAGAATGGGGTCATCAAGATTTGATCCGGTCGCGATTACCAGAGACATTTATTCTTCTTCCTTTGGTTCTTCGCGAGAGTCTTTGCTTGGATCAACTTTGAGGAACTGGTCTACATAATCAGGTAGGGCCGTGCCTTTGGGAGGAATTGGATTAGACTTCACGCCACAAGCGTTGAATAAAAGCAGAAGTAAAAGCACTGAGGGAAGTTTAAAATTCAAGAGAGAGCCCACCGGAGATCTTATCGGTGCCGACATCGAGTCGGACGAACCAACCTGGTACCAGTCTTCTAAGTGCCGTCACTCCGAAAATCGCCTGACTTTTTTCTGTCTCCGCAATCAGGTCAAGCTCGTCTTGTAGTTGTTGTGGAGTTGTTGGTGCAGCAGGGTCAGTGCTTGGAACACCGGCGTCGTCTGAATTTGCAGAAACAATTTGATAACCAACATAAGGTTGAAAAAATGTGAAATAGGGACCTGCAAAGGTGTATTTGAGTTTAGCCGTGAGAGAAGTAACAGTCGTATCGATCCCTGGTGGGAAATCAGTCAATTCTCTTCTACCGGCAGCAGCTTCCACGAAAATATTGCTATCGAGTTGGTAAGCGTAAGCGATGTTCCACTGATTATATCTTTTTGCCTGAAAATTTCCGTCAACGCCTTCGATCGAGGCCATATAAACTGAGAGCATATGATCATTTTTTAGATTTCGGTCTGAATTCTCTTCAAAATTTAAATCGTCTTCTAAAAAAGTTGTGTCGTTAAACAAATCCCTATCATCTTTAATAAGACCCTCATCAGCTGCAGCAGTTTGATTTTGAGGGTTTCTTAGAAAGGAGTCATCACCTCTTAAAATTTGCACATTAGAGCCAATGCGTAGTTGATTCCAGAGACTAAGAGAATAAATCGTCACGATTTTGATACCAGCAAGTGATTCAGGTGTAATTTTTGCCACGAGCGCCCGAGCAATGGGCTGGTTCTCTACGAGAAGAGTGATGAAGTCACCCTTCCCAAAAGAATTACTTCTGTTGGTGATAATAAAAATTCTACGGGAAATTGAGATGCGCTCAACTCTCTCAACTGCGAGATCAGACGAATTAATCTGACCGGAGCTTGAACTCAAGCTATCAAATATGGACTGAGAATAGGCTTGAGCGCTTATGAAAAAGGAGAACACAATGAGAAAGATTGGTTTAATCATCGTTGTTATTCTATCGATTCCTGAGCAGATGTGTCTAGAGAGTAAGAGTGGCTTGCTGACAGTTTTGGTCGGGTAATGAGAAAACCGAAAGAAATTTGAGGCAACTAGCTATTAAATGACTGAAATTTAATAACTGGTCCCTTCAGAATTTCACGCAGAAACTAAGGTTTTAGAAAATGTTATAATCTTCCGATCAATTAAGTGATTACTTTTAGTAGTTCAGTTCTAAGAGAGGAGTTTCTAATGAAAAAAATGAATTATTTGCTGATTTTATCTGTTCTTTTGGCCGGCGCTTGTTCAAACAACAAGAAAAAAGTCACTAAAGAAGTAGAAACAGCTGGAATCAGTTCAGATGCCGATTTTGTTGTTGATGCTGAAGGCGATCTCTTTTTTGATGATAAGTTCTCATTTGAGATGGATGGAACAGCTTCAGATGTTGCTGTGGCGGAGAACTCAACCACACCACTAATTTTTGAAGAAGAAGATAGTTATATGGCCAACAATCACGAAAGCCATATTAACCACGATTCAGAGTTCTCTCATTACACTAGCCAGCAAGGGGAAACCTTGATGTTGGTAGCTTTCAATCTTTATGGTGATTATAGAAAGTGGAAGGAGCTGAAGCAGTGGAATGCAGGCACTAATCTATCAAACCTCTCTCCGGGAACTGTTATTCGCTATAAGGCTCCTTCAGAGAAATTTGTCTGGAGACCATCTGGTATGCCTCATATTGTGAGAAGAGGGGAAACTCTCGGAAGTATTTCAGATGATAAGTACGGAACGGTTAAAAGATGGACGGATATCTACAAGAATAACCAGCCACTCATTCGCGACCCTAACCTCATTTTTGCTGGCTTTACAATTTATTATGTACCAGACAGAGATCTTGCTTCAGAATACTAAGAAGAATATTCAAATCGAAGTCCCAAAGGCCCTCTTTTTAAGAGGGCCTTTTTTTTGGTAGTATTAGAACAATGAAACAACTGGCCTTGGCAATAATCCTAACCCTTGTAACATCTTGTACTAGTTTAAAGAGCTGGATGAACTGGTCTCAGCCCGTGGACCCGGTTCTTCAACTGTTCGAAGTAAAAGATAAAGACTATATTGACCATCTCGCCTCCCTTGCTAACCATTACAAAGCCACAGAGAGTAAGTCGCTCCGTACACTGAGCCCGCGATCGATGAAATATCTAAGTGAGATTCATCAAAAGCTTGTTCGAAATAATGAGCTAGTTTTAGATCCTCATATTAAACCATCCTTCAACTTAATAAAATCTCCTACGCCATTTATCTTCTCCCTTCCAAAGGGACAATACTTTTTTTCTACTGAAGCCATTATGCGATATATGCAGAATGAAGAGATTTTTGTCGCAGCACTTTCCCATGAAATTATTCGCAGTCACCGTAATATTTATGAAAAAAAAGCCATTATCCCGACAGGATACCTACAGCTAGAAAAATTACTTTCTCTCGTGCGCCTACCTAATGAGATCAGACATGAAGTTAATAAGCTGAGTTTTTATCTGGTCAAAAGAGGTGGTTATGATGGTGGGGCGATCTTAAATTGGTTGCAGATTTTAAATAAGAACAGCTTGGTTTTTACAACTTTACTCGGCGACCCCAGATTGATTTCCAGAGAGGAATTTAACTTCAAAAACTTCTTAGTTTCAGAAACAAGTGGAGACTTGAGTTTGGTTGGCTCAGACTCCAACTCAAATCCAGACTATTATTTATTTATCAACGAAATCAGAGGATTTCTATGAATGTCGCCCTGACCAATGATCTTTTTATTCAATCTCTTCTTGAGGAGAGTATTAGTCGTAAAGCAATTCCGAAAGCAAGTGCCATAAAAATTTTAAAATTGACAGGGGACGCTTCAACTAGAAAATACTATCGCGCCGAGATCGATCAAAAAACTTATGTTGTTTGTTTAGAAGACCCTTCACCCTCCGACGAAACAAATTTTACCGCCATTCAAAAAGTCCTTCATCAGCACAAGATTAGGGTTCCGGCAATTTATGATACTCAGTTAGGTAAAGGCTTCTTACTCGAGGAAGATTTAGGAAACACAACATTTCTAAGCTTGCTTGCTAGTGCGACCAGTTCGGAAAACTTGATGGCCTATTATGCCAATGCCCTTAATCTGATGATTCAGATGCATTCTATTCCGACACAGAATTATCCTAAAGCAGTATTTAATCAGTACTGCTTTGACCAAGAAAAACTCATGCAAGAAGTCTCGCTTACCGTAGAGAATTTCATCAAGGGTTACTTAAATTATGAATTAAGCCCCAGTGAAGAAGAGGTTTTAGTTAATGGTTTTAGACAAGTCATTAAGCCAGTTGTCGCTCAAAAGATGGTGTTTACCCATCGAGACTATCACTCGAGAAATTTAATGATGGTCGGTAACGAGTTATGTGTAATTGATTTCCAAGATGCACGTATGGGAGCCCCTCAGTATGATTTAGTTTCTTTGCTTGAGGACTCTTATTTTCAATTGAGCTCAGAAAAAAAGAATCGACTCAAAATGGAGTACTGGGAAAAATTTTTAAAGGGAAGTGGCCTTCAAACAGATTATAACGATTATTTGAATATCTATAATAGAATGGCCTGCCAAAGAATATTCAAGGCGATCGGAAGCTTTAGTTATATTTATCGCACTCGCTCTGATGCACGTTATTTGAAATATATTGGAAACTCGTTTGAAAATCTCAGGGTATTCCTAGAGCAGATTCCTGAAATGAAGGAAGCCACATTACTCCTGAAAAAGATTTATTATGGTTCCTAAGCAAGGTTTAATTTTATGTGCAGGTCTCGGCACAAGAATGAAAGAGCTTTCGGACTTCATTCCGAAGGCGATGTTACCCTTCGCTAACGGTCGATTGATTGACTATCAGATTGCTTATTTGAATGGCTTAGGAGTTGAAAAGATACTTGTGAATAGTCACCATCACGCTGATAGGCTCACAAATTATCTTTTGGAAAATTATCCGGATGTTGAAATCATCAATGAATCACTTCTACTAGGATCAGGTGGTGTCTTTCATAATTTAAAACGACTCGGTTATTCAGGACCGATTCTTTCAATAAATGCAGATAGCTTTTTCTTTTTAGAGAAAACTCAACTCGATTCTTTTGATGAAAAATCACACTTACTTTTTGGATTGAAAGTCCAGCCAAATGAAAACTACAATCGCCTGGTTATAGATAATCACAATGTTTTTCAATCAGTGGTGAAAAACTCTGCAGACGCGCCAGATATTACTTTTTCTGGTGTTTCAATCATTCATTTAGATTTGATTAAATCCGTTGCTGAAGAGGTGAGTTCTTTCTTTGAAACGGTCGCGGTTCCAGGGTTAACAAAAGTGCTGCGTCCATTAAACCATGTAGAGTATTGGGATTTTGGAACTGTGGACGATTATTTTTCGGCCTCAAATAAATTTGAAACTTATTATGCAGCCCAAACTCATTTGCATCGTTTAGTTAAAGAAACAAATCCGCCGAAAGGATTCCTGCCTGCAGTCTTGAGTATTGATGCTAAGCGGATGATGGTTGAGTTGAATAGAGAAACGAGGGCAGAGATTACAGCGAAGGGAGTTAAGATCCTGAAGTTACCATTTTAATACAATCCACCGGACAGACCTCGATACAGATATGACACAATGTACATGACCATTTCTCGATAATATACTGATCACCGTCTTTTAAAATAGCCGACTCAGGGCATAGCAAGCGACAATTATCACAGGAAATACAGCGAGAATTTATTTCTAATTGAGGTAGCATAGGTTTATTCTAATGGTCTCGGGGAACTCTTGCTACTAAGAGCAATTTACCCATGGAGTGCTAGTGAAAATTCTCAAACGAACGGCCATCTTAAAAAACCTGATCGTTTTCCTCACGTTTTCGATTTTTTATCTTCATGTCACAACTTCTTTGCATGAGCAAAGAAGTGCAATGGACTTGGCGTGGTTTCAATCTCTTTTATTCAATAATAAGCTCTTGCTCGGATTTTATTTTTCGGCAATTTGCACAGTTTTTCTGGCCAAGAATTCCTCAAAATTGTTCGTGCTCATGTTTTTTTCCTTTGTGTTCGGCCACACCTTTTATTTCTTTCTGATCTCCTTTGATAAGTTGATCCTTTTGCTCAATTTTGCTTACTTGATTTTTGCCTTTTGTTTTTATTTACTCTGGAGGCTTGAACTCGATGAAGCTTATTATGCTCCGGGTTTTAGCGTGTACGACAAGGAGATCAGGCCTCAATACAATTTCTCAGTAGAACTCACAGTCGTCAAAACAAACGAAAGATTGAAAGGGCACCTGACGAACTGGAACCCCAATTCATGCTTCCTAATTCTTGAAGACAAGTTCATTGATTTAAGGGGTGAGGTACAGATAAAAATTGATTATGTAGACAAAACCTTTGTCGATCGTGCCACTATCGTGACTTCATACGGTGCGGGTTATGGTTTGCGCATCAACGGCCTCGACGGGGTCAATTTTACTCGTCTTAACTGGGCTTCGTTTTATGATATCATCAACGACAGAGGCTATACACTTAACTTTTCAAAGGTCTTTTCATGAGATTTTTTTTCTTATCTTGTTTTATCTTGCTAGGTTTTTTTGGCTGTAAAAGCGCTTCAGGTCCAGAAGAGTCGTTGAGGGAATACATCGACTATGCCGTTTCAGGCAACGCTACTAAAGATGGCTTCATGGAGCGATCAACTGCAAGCCTTCTAACAGCGCTTGAAAGAATGGATCAGGGCGACTTTGATGACTATGCTAAAGAGATGGCCCATGTTGATAAAAAAAGAATGAAGATCAACAACAAAAATTGCCAAGAAGAGAAGTGTTTTATCACTTACACCATTTCCTATGATGGAAAATCCAATGAGAAAAGTGTCTACTCTATCGAAGTGAGAAAAATCGCTGAACTTCATCAAATCGACGAAGAATGGAAGCTCGCTTCAATCAATAATGTGAAGTCACATTACGACGGAACGAGTGAAATTACAGACGAAGACTTTGCTCGTGAAAACAGTGGCTTAACACCAGACGAAGCTCAATCACTTAGAGAAAAGTAAAGCTTGGGGCCGTGCTTACCGATAAAAGGTAAGTATGGCGGCACTTCCAAAAGATGATCTTTTTATTCATAAACTCCTTGAAGAGACTTATCAGTTTCTTCCCGAGGATGAGACTGCAAAGTCTCCTGCAGAACTGTTTAAGTATTTTCAAAATCACGATAATATTGATCGCTACGACTCAAGAGATAGCATTTTATTTAGTTATCTCAATAAAAATGGCGTTCCCTTTGCTCCACTTGAATACCTAAAAGATTCCGGTTGTTTCCGATTGAATTTGCAAAAGACGATTTATGATATTCCATCAAATTGGAGTGTTTTTGCTGAATTAAAACAGATCTCTGGAAATGAACTTATTATTATTAATGAAGCAGCAGATAAAGATCATTTACGAAAAGTCTTCTCACAATCGCTGTCAAAAGATGTCGATCTCTTGATTCTTATCAATCAAGGAAGACTTTATTTTTCACTTATCAGTGCAGAGTCCGAAGAAATTGTTTGTTGGGTGAGTAAGTACTTGGGGTTGAAAGGTCCGGTGGCCTACCACTCAAAAGACCCGATAAAAACCGCGGCTTAATTCCAGCACAAAAAAAACGGCTCCCGAAAGAGCCGCTCTTAAAAAACAAATTTTAAAAAGAACTAGAGTGCGAGGTAAAACTCCTTAAGCATTTTTGCATCAGTTTCGAGATTCGGACTATTGCAAATAACATAACCCTTACAGTCTTTCTCTTTAAGCGCTCTCATAAGCTCTTTCCAGTTAAACTGTGAGCTGTTGAGATTGAGGTGCTTAAGATCACCCTTAGAGTTTGAAGAGATCCCAGAAATATGAATATGCATATTATCTAGAGATTCACGACCTAGTTCAGATTGCAATTGATCGAGAACGGCATTGAATTCTTCATAAGTATTATACTCGCCAGTTCTTGCAAAAAGGTGAGAAAAATCCATACAAGGAGAACAACTAGAAACACTTTTCGTGAGTGAAATCAACTCATCAAGTGAACCAAACTGACTTGTTTTACCAGTCAACTCCGGACGCAATTCGATTTCAATATCGAGTCTACCAAGACGTTCTTCGATAACGTTTAAACTTTTTTCAACGAGGTCAAAAACATCGTAAGGTGAATCTTTCATGTAGAAAGCAGCGTGGAAAGTCATCGACTCAGCTCCACAAAGATCAGAAATTTTCGCAGTTTGAATGATTCTCTCAACTGAAGAATCGATTTTATCCTGCTCTCTAGCGTTGAGGTTAATATAATAAGGGCCGTGTGATGTAAGTGGCACTCCCAGCTCATAAGAAACTTTTCGGAGCCCTGAAGAGACTTCTTCTTTCATTCGTACGCCGTGGGCGAACTCGAGTTGCATACAATCCAAATTCAAGTGATGAATCTGCTTTACGCCTTCAATTGGGTTGTTTTTTTTCACAGTGCTATTAGGCACGCCAGCGGTGCCGAAAAGAAGCCTTTCGAATCTCATGTATCCCCCTAAATATCGATAGACCCCAATTCTGAGCCGATCGCCAAAGTTTCATATCACATTCATGAATAGGCCGGTAGCCGCCTCGCAGAAACCGCTTTAATTCCAAATGGTTGGAAAGGGGGCTTCAGAATCAACAAACCTCTATTCGGTGATGCGTTATAGCCTCACCCCAGATTTTTGTCTATACTCAAAAGACATTTGTGAAAAGAGTACATCTTGCGCCATGCGCAAAAAACAGGACTTGTTTATCTTTATCTACTCACTCTGTCTCCACCTTATTTTAGTTCTTTGCTCATTCGCTCCAGCACTGCTGATTGGAATGATCTTTTTTTATGAATCAAGTGAGTTGATGGGCTTCACTTTAGGCTTAGTAAATTTTTTGATTTTATTTTTTCTAGGCGACAAAATCATCCTTGCGACAGTTTGGGCAAAAAAACCTGTGGCCCATCTCTCTCTTGAGTTGATGATAAAGAACTTAAAGTGCCGAACTGGACTTGCCCGCGTTCAAATTCTAACTAGCGACTTGCTTGATGAAAGGATTCTTGTGCTTGATACGTGGACAGGTTCTAAAACTGTTGTCATTGGCACTAAAACAATTGAGTACCTTCAGCCAATTCAATTGCAGGCGGTCTTGCATCAGATCTTTTTTGAATTGAAGTATTTTGAATGGCGATTTAGAACGCTCGTCACAATCCTCTTTTTGCCATTTACCTTGATCATTTTAATCGGGGAAAGAATTTCAAAGAATCAAAATTTTATCCGGTTACTGAAATTCTTTTTACTCCCGATTTTCTCCCTGCGAGCTGTCTTCTTTAAGCTTGGGCCACAAGTGAGAAAGCGAGGCGAACTTCAGTCGCCTCAAAGTTATGCGTTCGACTTGAGAGCCGCCAATGCTAGGCTTGCTTGCCTAGAAGGCAAGAATGAGCATATTCATGTCAACGAACTCTGCGATCCTCTTTGTTATAATAAATCGAAAAAAACGAGCATTTTGACGCCTTTTTTTGAAAAAAAAATGAGTTTAGATTTGAATAACGGCTAGAATGTTTCTATGGCCGATGAGAAAACATTAAAAAAATCAGAGCTTTCACGCTACTACCCGTTATTTTTTACGTTGGTTTTTGTCGTTATTCTTTTCCAATATTCCTTCTCATCACTAGAGGCCATCTTTTACGATTTACGTATTCGCTATGACTTTGGAATCGGCTACAAAGACAATATAGTCTTGATCGCGATGGATGAAGAGAGTGATCGCTTCTTAGGCGAAAGCTACCCCTACACTTATGCAAGTCATGAAAGACTGTTTGCTAGACTGATTCAAGATCAACCAAAAGTTGTCAGCTATATCGTCAATCTTGACGACCCTGTCACCGATATTGAAGTGAAAGCGCTAGATCGCTTCCGTCAGGGCATACTTGATTTTCGTTCACAAGGCGGTGCTTTTCGCTTTGGAACTGAAATGGACAAATGGGGAGAGCGTTTACCTCCAAGGGACCTTAGAGATCTTGGTTACTCGCTTGGTATCATCAATGTTGATACTCTCATTTTTGCGAGAGATGATGTTTCAAGACGTGCCATTTTAAATATTGGGGGAGATAGTTCTATCCATCTCTGGGCGGCTAACCAGTATCGTTTAAGTCAGGGTGAAAAAATCTTAGATGGTCGTAACGTCAAAGGGGCCTATTATCTAAGAGAAGCCGATGCGACATTTTTTATGTATCGCTATTTTACAAATCCCTTAGAGCAAAAAACGAAAATTAAAAAGATCCCTTTCCACCGTGTAATGGTTGGAAATTATCCCGCGGGTTTTTTTAAAGATAAGATTGTGATCCTTGGGTCCTCAAATATTGAGAAGCAAACGGATTATATTTTAAGTCCATTTAACAAAGAAGAGTATCGAACCTCAAAACTTGCGACCCACGCTCAAATTATTCAATCTCTTGTTCAAAACAAGTCGGTCTACCAAGTTCCTAAAAATGTCTCCTACGTTTTTTGTATTATCATCGCTGTTTTCCTCTCTTTCATTATTTCAATTGTTAGGCCGACAAGAGGTTTGTTGATAACGGTCTTGGTGATGATGTCGATAATTATGGGCGCTTACCTCTTGTTCGCGCTCTTCGGACTTTGGGTTTATACCACCCACCTTATTCTTTCTGTCTTTGTTGTTTATTATATTTGGGTTCCTTTTCGAGCTATCGGTGAGTACCAAAGACGCTACGCCATTCAAGAAGAAACGAAGCTCTTAAAAAAAGTGGAAAAACTTAAGCAGAATTTTATTTCTTTGATGAGTCATGACTTAAAAACACCAGTTGCAAAGATTGCCGGAACAGTAGATGTTCTCATTCAAAAAAGAAGAGGAGACGCCGAACTGACGAAGAGTTTGAATTATATTGTGGACTCGACCAAAGAACTCAATCAGTTCATCACCTCGATTTTGGATTTAACGAAAATCGAATCAACAAATTTTACGATTAATAAAGTCTCAAAAGACATTAATCCTTTGATAGACCAAGTCGTTCGCTCCCTCGAGCAAGAGGCCAATCAAAAATCCATTGCCTTGGAAACGGAACTTTACCCGCTTTATCCCATCGAGTTTGATGTCGAGTTGATCAAAAGAGTGATCTCAAATCTTTTGGAAAATGCCATCAAATACTCTGGGATGAACTCCATAGTGAAAATTAAAACTTGGGATGAAGAAAAATGGGTGTATATTGAAATAAGTGATAATGGAGTGGGAATACCGCCTGAAGATATCGATCACGTCTTTGACAAATTCTATCGGGTAAAAAATGATGCGAGCCATGTTATCAAGGGCAGCGGACTTGGTTTATACTTGGTAAAATACTTTGTAGAATTGCACGAAGGGTCGATAGGAGTCGTTTCGAGTCCAGGTCAGGGGACAACCTTTACGGTAAAATTAAGAAATATGTAATGAAGGGAGAAGTTTATGCATAGAGTGCTGGTTGTTGATGATGATCGAGTTTTACAAGACTCTGTTCGCCAAGCACTGGAGTTCCATCATTTTTATGTTGATGTAGCAGATAATGGTAAGCAGGCCCTAAGTGCCGTTCAGAAAGAGCATTATGATCTGGTGGTCATGGACGTGAATATGCCAGAGATGGATGGAATCACGGCGCTGACAGAAATTAAAAAACATGATCCTTCAATTATCGTCTTGATTCTAACGGCATTTTCTAATGTGGGAGACGCCGTCAAGGTTGTAAAAGAAGGGGCCTATAATTATTTAGAAAAACCGATTTCTTCTGAGAATTTAGTGGCGCTTATTAAGCGCGCCTTGAAAGCCCGTTCACTTGTCGAAACCTCCGTTTTTTCTGCTCCCTCACTTTCACTAGGTAAAACAGACGATAAGTTTGTAGGTGAATCTGATGTCATGAAAAAAGTTTTTAATGTGATCTCTAAGCTTTCTCAGGTGAAGACCCCCGTTTTGATCCGTGGTGAATCTGGGACAGGGAAAGAGCTTGTTGCGAAAGCGATCCACTACAACGGTTCACGAAAAGACGAAAAATTTGTCACAATCAATCTTGCAGCAATTCCTGATAATTTAATTGAGTCAGAACTCTTTGGTCATGAGAAAGGTGCCTTTACTGGTGCGAGTGAGCGCAAAATTGGAAAGTTTCAATACGCTGATGGCGGGACAATTTTCTTAGATGAGATTGGAGATGTTTCTCCATCCATGCAAGTAAAGCTCCTACGTGTGTTACAGGAGAACTGTTTTACACCTGTTGGGGCCAATCGAGATATTAAAACAGATGTTCGTATTATTGCAGCTTCACATAAGCCTTTTGAAGAAATGATTAAAGTGGGCACATTTAGAGAAGATTTATTTTATCGACTCAATGTTCTGCCTGTTTACCTTCCGGCACTAAGAGATCGCGTGGCAGACATTCCATTTCTGGTGGATTACTACGTAAAATATTTTAATAATGTTCACCATCTTGAGATTAAGGGTGCAACTGATGAGGCGCTTGAGCAGTTGAAAAAACATTCATGGCCTGGAAATATTCGTGAACTTCGAAATGTGATAGAGCACTCTTTTATTATCGAATCTTCAGATTATATTACTCTGCATGCCCTGCCTGAAACAGTTAAGCGAGGCAAATCCGCAAAAGTGGAAGTATCGCTGGATGATGAAGATGAAGACGAAAGCGCCCAAATTGATTTTGGGAGCATTAAAGATTCTGTTCTTGATGAAGGAAAGGAGCACCAAAATGACGGAGGCTTCAAATTCAATTTTGATGATTTAGGTCCAGCTGATTCGGCTGCGATGGATTTTCAAATCGCCAAGGAACTCTTTGAAAAAGAATTCATCATTCACGCATTGAAAATCAATAAAGGCAAAATCAATCAAACAGCTCTTAAAGCAAATATTCCTAAAAAGACCTTGCTGAGAAAGATTGAGAAGTACGAAATTAACCCGAAATCTTACTACTAAAAGGCCTTGTAATGGATCGTATTTGGAAAATGTCTATTTTGATTACTGTCATTATCTTGGCCGATCAGTTTACGAAAGGGATGATTCAGCAAAGTTTTATGTTGGGCGAATCAGTTCCCATTATTGAAGGCTTTTTCAATTTCACTTATGTTCGAAATCCTGGTGCTGCTTTTGGCATGGGACGAGACGCACCAGATGTTCTAAGAGCGATTTTCTTTTTATTTATTCCCGTCGTGGCCTGTTTTTGGATGTTGTTCTTAATATGGAAAGAGCGTCGAAATAATTTTCTGCTCTGCTTGGCCTATAGTTTGATTTTCGCAGGCGCGGTAGGGAACTTAATTGACCGGTTCTCACTCAATTATGTTGTCGACTTTCTCGACTTCCATATCGGCTACCATCATTTTCCAGCTTTCAATATTGCAGACAGCTCAATCTCGATAGCGGCAGCATTATTGATATGGGATTATTTTTTGCAGCTGCGCGCTGAAAAAAACAAAGCTCCCGTGGCAACTGTGGAATCTATTAAATCTGAAGAAAAGATCGATTCAGCTAAAAACTAAGCGCTCTCATCAGTTTTAGGGGCTTCCTCTGGAACATAAAGCTCTGATCTGAGAGTCTCGTTACCCCACGCCACAAAGGCATCGTCGTGGTGATACATCGTAATTGTTTCCCAAGGGCAATCTTGAGAGCAGTTTTGGCAACCGATGCAGCGAGAAAGATCAATCTCAACCATTTGTTGAAAGGTGGGATTTTCAGGATTAGGTCCTGGGACAAGTTCGATTGAATCAACAGGGCAGCCTGCAATACAGACTTCACAACCAGTACAACCACTTTGATGAACAACAGCGATGAGCTTTGGTGGCTTCTTGCCCTTGCGCACAGGCTTAAACCTCGCCGTGTGGTAAGGATTTTCTACGAGGACATGGGGTGTTTCGTCTTGAATTTCAGCGCTCATGTTTATGGTCTTTGTAGTGTCGATTTAGTTTTTTAATCTTTCGTTAAAATGTATCATAACCGAATCCCAGACAGGGACAAAGCAATTTTGCTTCGACGCTTTTTATAAGCTATATTTTCGGGTGTGTAAAATCACAAAAAGCTTAATTCTCTACACTTGAAGGTGTTTTATGGAACAATTACGTTTTGTCACAGCGGCTAGTCTTTTTGACGGACATGATGTGTCAATAAATATTATGCGAAGACTCCTCCAGGCCAAAGGCGTAGAGGTCATTCACCTTGGTCACAATCGCTCGGCGCAAGAGGTTGTGGATGCGGCCCTTCAAGAAGATGCCCACGCCGTCGCCCTTAGTTCCTACCAAGGCGGGCATAACGAGTACTTCGCTTATATTCGCCAACTTTTAGATGAAGCCGGCGCAAAACAAGTGCGAATTTTCGGTGGCGGTGGTGGCGTGATTACGCCGCAAGAAATTAAAGCTCTACACGCAAAAGGCATTACAAAAATCTATTCTCCAGAAGATGGGATGAAACTCGGTCTCAATGGAATCATCGACGATATGATTCAGCGTTCGACTTATTCAACTCTTGAAAATATTAATTTTGAAAACTACACCTCAAGCGAATTGAGCCTAGTTGAGATTTCAAAAGTCATCACGTTAATTGAAAACACCGGTAAATTGCCTCCTATAAAGCTTGCAAGTAAATCAACTCCTGTTCTTGGTATCACCGGAACTGGTGGCGCTGGTAAGTCTTCTCTGATTGACGAACTTCTTCTGCGTTTTCATCAGCACTATGCCGATAAAAAAATCGCGCTCATCTCTGTTGACCCAACAAAAAAGAAAACTCAAGGGGCTTTGCTTGGTGATCGAATTCGCCTTGGTAGCGCTCTTTATGATCAATTTTATATTCGCTCGCTTGCAACTCGTGATTCTCAAACGGAGTTATCGCCGCAAATTAAGGGCGTAGTCGAGTTTCTCAAAACTCAAAACTTTGATTTGATCTTGGTTGAAACTTCGGGCATTGGCCAAGCGGCTGACGAGATCACAAAAGTCGCTACCAAATGTATCTACGTTATGACGCCAGAGTATGGCGCCGCCACTCAATTAGAAAAAATCGAGATGCTAGAGCAAGCTGATTTTATCGTTCTCAATAAATTTGAAAAACCACGTTCGGAAGATGCCCTTCGTGACATCAGAAAACAATATCGAAGAAATCATCAATTGTTTGCAGGACATCCTGGAAGCCCAGAGGATCATCAATTGCCAATCTTCGGCACCATGGCTTCGCAGTTTAACGATAAGGGCGTGAACGAACTTTTTTACTCTCTCGCAGAAAATTTTAACTTCCCGTTGAAGACATTAGAAATTTTAAAGAGAGAGCGAGCGTCCACAGATAAGCCTTCTCTCATTAAGCCAGAGCGTGCGCTCTACCTAAGAGATATTTCTCAAACCTGTCGTCAGTACAATGAGAAGTCTCGCGAACTTGTGGCGAAAATTGCGGATTATGAAGCCTTGGCCAAGGCGAGCGAGTTATTGCCAAATAACAAAGAGCTAGCAAGCGCGAAAGAGACGGCTAAAAATCAAATTGATCAGGAAGCTTTCAGCCAATTAAAAGACATGCAAGACATGATAGAGCAGTACCGCAATGGCGAGTACTCATACACTGTTCGAGGCAAGGAAATTAAGGTCAAGACAAAGTACACTTCACTGTCTGGCAGCCAAATTTCTAGAGTTGGATTTCCGAAATTTTATTCACTGGCCGATCAGTTCAATTATTTACGATCGCAAAACTTACCTGGCTTTTTTCCCTACGCCTCTGGAATTTTTCCGTTTAAGCGTGCTGACGAAGATCCAAAAAGAATGTTTGCAGGTGAAGGCGGGCCACATAGAACAAATAAGCGTTTTCATTATTTGTCTAAAGACGATCCAGCGAAACGCCTTTCCACCGCTTTTGATTCAGTCACTCTATACGGAGAAGATCCAGCTGAGCGTCCGGATATTTTTGGAAAAATTGGAGAAGCCGGCGTTAGTATTGCGACTCTCGATGATATGGAGGCTTTGTATTCAGGATTTGATTTAACAGATCCAAAAACCTCTGTGTCTATGACGATCAATGGTCCGGCCCCCATTATTCTCGCTCTGTTTATGAATACGGCGATGAAACAAAAACTTAAAACAAATGATTTTTGGAATGCTGAAAAACGTATTGAAATCATGAGAAATGTTCGCGGGACTGTGCAAGCGGATATTCTAAAGGAAGACCAAGCTCAAAATACCTGCATTTTCTCTCTCGAATTCGCGCTTAAAATGATGGGGGATGTGCAGGAGTATTTCTGTCGTCACGCTATTCAAAATTATTATACCGTTTCCATCAGCGGCTATCATATCGCAGAAGCGGGTGCGAATCCGATTACCCAGTTGGCCTTTACTCTTTCAAATGGCTTTACCTTTGTTGAGTATTATTTGAGCCGGGGCATGAAGATTGATGATTTCTGTGGAAATCTTTCGTTCTTTTTCTCTAACGGTCTTGATCCTGAGTACACCGTTATTGGCCGAGTCGCTCGAAAAATTTGGGCCGTCACCATGAGAGATAAGTATGGTGCTAGCGAGAAATCGCAAAAATTCAAATACCATATTCAAACTTCTGGACGCTCTCTGCACGCGCAGGAAATTGACTTCAATGATATCAGAACGACTCTACAGGCTTTCCTTGCTCTAAGTGATAATTGTAATTCACTTCATACAAATGCTTACGACGAAGCCATCACGACGCCGACAGAAGCCAGTGTGAGAAGAGCGATGGCGATTCAAATGATTATCAATCGCGAGTTTGGACTTAACAAAACAGATAATCCGCTTCAGGGAAGTTATATTGTTGATGAGCTGGCAGATATCGTTGAAGAAGCGGTACTGGCAGAATTTGAAAGAATTTCTGATAAGGGTGGCGTTCTTGGAGCGATGGAGAGCATGTACCAAAGAAGTAAAATTCAGGAAGAATCACTCTATTATGAAACCCTCAAAGATTCTGGGGAGTTTCCAATTATCGGTGTGAACACTTATATTGCAGATAATTTTGAAGAACAACTCAACAAAGAAATTGAAATCTCTCGTTGTACTGACGAAGAGAAAATGGATCAGATCAACAGACTGAACCAATTTAAAAAGAATGCTGGTGGTAAATCCAAGGAAGCTCTTGAGAAGCTCAAAGCCTGCGCGCTTCGAGGAGAAAATATTTTTGAGGAGCTTCTCTATACGGTGAATTACTGCTCTATTGGTGAAATAACCCATCTTCTTTATGAAGTCGGTGGCCGCTATAGAAGGAATATGTAATGAAAATCTACACGCGCTTAGGAGACACTGGAGAGACATCCTTGGTGGGTGGAAAAAGAGTTTCAAAGGCAGAAAGTCAGATAGAGCTTTATGGAAGTGTTGACGAACTTAATTCTCATTTGGGTTTTTTGATGAGCTTGTTGCCTGAAAAAAAGGAATTAGTTGCTCTTCGCTCCAAGCTTTCAATTATTCAACATCAGCTTTTTAATTTGGGCAGTAATCTTGCTTGCGAGCCAGAGGTACGAGAGAAGTTTAAGTTACCTCAAATTGCGGCAGATCTTATTTCAAGCCTAGAGCAAGACATAGATAAGATGAATGAATCTCTTCCTGAATTAAAGAATTTCATCCTGCCCGGTGGCTCTCAAGCGGTTGCTTATGCCCATGTCTGCAGATCATTTTCCCGTCGAGTTGAGAGAGGATTTGTTGATTATTACCAACACTATCAGGACAGCTACCTCTTAGAAGCGATTAAGTTGATGAATCGTTTATCTGATTATTTTTTTACAGTTGCGCGTTTTATAAATTTTGTGGAAAAAGGTGAAGAAGTCACTTGGAAAGCTTAAGACTCTTTTCTAAAAATTCCCAAGAGTTTGTCGGCTAAACTTTTCTTTTTTTCTACCGGCTTCTTGGCAACTGGTTTAGCAATTTTTTTTGGTGGATCTTTTTCAGGCTTATTGATTTTCATCATTTTGGTCGATCCGCTTTCTTTTTCTAGTTCGAAGAATTCTTCGCTGCCATAACCCTCTTCAATATGAGGGGCTTTCGCTTTCTTTTTCTCAAGGCTCTTTTTTAAAATCCTTTCCTTGAGTGCAGAAGAACTATCTTTTCCGTTGGCCATATCAGGGGCATCTGTTTCTTCATTTACATCGGAGGCTTTGCTGCGCGCTTGCAGCTTTTTGAGAGGCTCTTTTAAGCGACCCTCTCTTATTGCTTGATCAGCCGGATTAACAGTCCCCGTCCCTTGAAGATTGATAAACTTCACAGGGGCTATCTCATCCACTCGGGTGAGTATTTTCCTTTCTTTCAAATTCAATTGCGCTTCATCAAGCCATAACGAAACTTGTCCTATCATCAGCTGATCGTAAATCATCAGGTAGGCATCTTGTATTTGAGAGCCGTTGAGAAAGGTTCCATTAGTGCTTTCAAGATCTTTAATAATCACTCGGCCTAGATTGTTCACCTTGATGGCCATATGGCGGCTAGACACCTTCTCGTCAGTCAGCTTGATATCGCAGCTGCTCGATCTACCCATTATGATAGGTTTCTCGGAAAGCACTACTGAGTGCACATCCTCATCCTCACGTATTAATAAGACAATCGGCATATCTGTATCCCTTTGAAAATAGTATAGCAGGGAAAGTGCCCATTTCAATTCTCTAAATAGGCATTCGGTTATTTTGGTGATATAATAGGTTAAAATTAGGCGTATTTAGCCTTTTTTAGTCGAGGAAAACTCAAAATGGAACAGGCACAAAATATTATCACTGTGACCGAAAAGGCCGTAGAGCAAATTAAAAATATTTACCAAAAGGAAGGCAAGTCCTTAGACTATGGCCTTCGAGTTGGGGTTGTAGGCGGTGGTTGTTCTGGTCTTTCCTATAAAATCGACTTTGATCAAGTGAAGGAAAAAGACAATATTCTGCAATTTGATAATGTGAAAGTTTTGATCGACTTAAAATCCGCGATCTATTTAAAAGGTGTGATTCTAGATTTTGAAGACGGTTTGAAAGGCAAAGGTTTTGTTTTCAAAAATCCAAACGCAACGAATACTTGCGGCTGTGGTGAATCCTTCTCCGTTTAAATAGGCCTATCATGCAAACACGAATTTCTGGCGGACATTTTTATCTTAATGATTGGTCCGTCCTTGAAGTTGAAGGTTCGGATGGTCTTGATTTTCTCAACCGCCAAACAACAAATTCCCTCGACGAAGTCTCTCAAGGCAGAGCTGTTCTCACAACGAAACTTAATCGAGGTGGTCAGGTTGTCGCCTTTTTTTATGTCTTCTCTATTGCCGACAAACTCTATCTTTTAGTTCCTAAGGTCGGTGCTGAAGAAACAATCGCTGATTTAACGAAATTTATAATTATGGATGATGTGACTCTCAAAGGTCCATTGAGTCAGGTCGCTTGTTTGTACACTGGCCTGATCGCAAAAGAGTCACTCGATGATGTTGAAGCCGCAGTCTTGATCGACTTCTATGGCGACGAAGGCGTGCTGGTCCTTGAACCCCAAAATTCTCGAGGTCCGAAGCTCGTCGCTGAAGAGCTGGAACTTTTAAGAGTGCTTAATGGCTACCCTAATTGGGAAGAAGTAGTTCAGCGAAAAAAGCTCATTAATGATACTCGCTTAAATGAAGTTGCCATGAACTATAAGAAAGGTTGTTTCTTGGGGCAGGAGACAGCGGCTAAAATTCAAAATAATCGCGGCGCTGCTTATTTTCCAGTTTTAATTGAAATTGATAAACCGTTGATTTCCTCAACTGAAAGCACTATCATGATTGATGGTCAAAAAAGAGGAGAGATCCTCGAAATTTTTCAGTATGAAAAAAAGAATTATCTGTCCGTCAGTTTACATCGTGAGTATAGAGTCGAGCGTTCAAGACTATCGATAGAAATTGACGGCTCAAAATATCAAGGCGTGGTTCAATATTTCCCTTATTTCAAAGCGAAATCGGCCAAAGAAAAATCTCGAGAGCTTTTTGAACTTGGGGCCGAGGCTTTTCAAAATGAAAAGAATGATGAGGCGATCTCGCTACTAGAAACGGCCCTTAGATTCGATCCAGAGAACACTGAGGCTTACGAGTCCCTTGGTGTTATTCATGGACGCTTAGGGGCCTATGAGAAGGCCATAGAGCTTATGAATGAGCTAGAGAGAATAGATCCACTCTCTGTAATGGCCCATACAAATAAATCACTCTATTTTATGAAGCTTGGAAAAATTGAAGAAGCCGAGGCCGAAAAAAGCCAGGCGACTCTTAAATCCTTCGAGATGTACGGAAAGATCGCGGAAGATAAAAGCCAAAAAGAAACACTCAAAAAACAAAAAGAAAATGATCTGCTTTCACGCACTAAAATGTTTCAGCAGGTTTTGGAAATTGATGCCAGAGATGAAATCGCCAATTATGGCATGGCCGATGTCTCTTTTTATTGGGGCAAATACGAAGAGGCCATTCAGTATCTTGAAGTCGTGCTGGAAGAAAACCCTAAATACTCCAACGCCTACACACTGCTCGGCAAATCTTATGAAGCCCTTGGAAAAAAAGAAAAGGCTCGAGAGGTTTATAGCGCTGGAGTTAATATCGCCAAATCCCGAGGGGATTTAATGCCAGCGAATGAAATGCAGTCAAGGCTTCTTCAGCTCGGCAACTGATAGTTCTTAAAGGCCAGCTCCACTTGTGCTTTTAGATCTAAATACTCTTGATGATACTTACTAGACAGCGATTCAAGTTTTTTCTGAAGTTCTTGAGTCGCACCTTTCTTTTCTTTTAAATCGCGGAAAACAGTTTTCATCAAATCCATCCCTTCGGGAAGAATTTTGCCTTCCTCAAAAGCGTGGTTGATTTGTTCTTCGCAAAGTCCGAGTAAGAGGTGTTCCTCTAGTGCCCTGAAAATGATTTTTGCACGTTCTGGCTGACTTAATTCAATTTGATCAATCTTTGAAGCGAGCTCAAAGAAAAGCTTAAATCCCCAATGGAAAGTATAGACGCCGTGATAGATTCCCCTAATTGGTCTAAGGGCCCTTCGCCACGGACTGAAATAAATCTGTTCAGAGTCTTCAATGATGAGTTCTGTTTGATTGAGATAGGCATTTAAAAGGTGATGCCCGTTCTCATGGATAAGATCATCGATCAAATCGACAAAGTCTCGGTCATAATAATTAATTAAAGAGATTCCAGGTAGCGCCTGCAAAGAATAACTGACGACACCATCTTCTTGGATGGGAATCAAAGTATGAGTGAAAAAAGAAAACGCTAAATAACAATCTGGTGAAAATGTTTTAATAATCTGCAGCGCTTTGTCTGTGTTTTTTGTAAATTCTGGAAGTCTTGCATCTGTCTTTTTGTCACGAGATAAAAGTGTCAGAGTTTTATCATAACCAATTTGCAAAACAGTGTGTTTCGCAGGGACGATTTCTTTAAGATAAACGTCATTATCAGATTGTAGTTCAAGTTTTCCCATTTCATGATCAATGCGGCTAATCGGCAATAGGCGATCAAATTCTTCTGTGTTGAGTAAACCCATTTTCGTAAGTTTTGATAGGTGGACCCTATCTTCAGAGTCCCCAAGTTCACTGCTGATAGAATAGAGAAGCGGAATATCGGAGACAAACTTATTGGCGAAATGAAGATAGTAGAAGCTGATAATTTGATTTTGCAGTAATGGAAGTAGTTCGATTGAAACTTGAACGGGATCAGCTCTCTCTTCTAAAAGCTGCATAAAACTCATGGAGTATTCATGAGAATCCCAAAAATCAAAAATTTCTTCAGAGATCACATCTGCTTCTTCTGGTGCTTCTTCATATTCTTCATGCAATTGAGTAATGGTGATGAGTTGCTCGAGTAAGTGGGCCCAAAAAATGTGAAAGGGTCCGCCTTCTTCGATTTCTGGTGACACCAGAATTTCTTTAAGTTTTTTGAGAAAGCGTTTTTCTAAAAAAGGAGATTCATATCCCTCGCCGAGATCTTCCGTTAGGTCTTCGATAAATTCCATATACGATTGATCAACGCCCTTGAGTAGATTCGTGTAAGCAGAAATTAAATCAGACATAAAAATCCTTTGAATAAAGTCGGCTTTAAGTATCACAAGGGAGGGAAGAATTAAAAGGAATGAGAGAGAAAATGGCTGGGGAGGTGGGACTCGAACCCACGACACACGGATTAACAGTCCGATGCTCTAACCAACTGAGCTACACCCCAAAATCTCGATGAGACATTATTTATAAGTGTTTAAGATAATTTTGTCCACGAAAAATAAAGAGGGCTGCTTTTGCTAACCCTTGGTAATTACATTGCTGATTATACCGACTAAAGGACTCGGATAATCTGCCGATAAGTCCTCAGGAGACTGTGTTCATGGGTGCTAAAAAAATCCTTTTTATGGATATCTTAAGAATCATGACCCTCGAGGAAATCGGGGAGCTGATTACTAAGCATGAAGGTGAGATTAGCTCGTCACTGACGGAGCGCCTGGAAGCGGAAATGAACGTCAGTCCTGCTGCAGTAGCGAGCAATCCTGATGGAGCCAAAATTCTTGCCTTTCCAGGCACTGAGCTACCTGCTGCAATTGAGCAGGAGCCGAACGCTGCAGATGTCGCCCAAGCTGCCCAAGCGCAAGACGAGCAGTCCCTTGAAAGCTTAAACACTGGAGGCTTTATCCTTCAGCAGAAGAAGCGCCTCGAAAGCAATCAGAAAAAATTAAAATCACGGGAAGTTTTCAAGCTCTATCAACAGGAAGCTCAAGTGAATTTAGATGCAGAAAAAAAGCACTCCCAGGATTTAAAAAAATCCATTGATGTCGGAGTGCTCGTTGATAAAAAACAATTCTAATTAAAAATCAAGGCCTGTCATTTTTGTGATGTCCTCTGCTTTTGGTGCAGGACAGTCTAGAGAAGCCATCTGATAAACGCAGGCATCAATCGTTGCGACTGCGGCTGGACGATAGTTGCCGGAGTTTTTAACGCCTCCAAAAGGTAGCTTGGCGCTCGCTCCAACAGTTGAGCGGTTAAAATTCACAAGGCCAGAATCAATATTTTCCACACACTCTTGAAAGACAGCGCGGTCCTTTGAAAAAACGGAAGCTGCTAGGCCATACTCGGTTGAGTTCGCGATCTGAATGGCTTCCTCAATAGTGTCATAAGGAATGAAAGTACAATTGGGTCCAAAGATTTCCGAAGTGAGAAAGATGCTCGAAGGATTAAATTTCTCCGCGAGATGAATAGACGGAGTGATATAATGGCCTTTTGTTTTGCGCTCGATTTGCTTTCCGCGCATGATTTCTTCGATCCCTTCACGTTTAGCCATGCCAACAAAGGTTAAGTAGGAATCAACGGCACGTTGATCAACCAAGGGACCCATGAATGGAGTTTTAACGTGATCGATCGGGTGATCAATAATAATCTTTTTAGTCAGCTCATGAAATTTTTCAATAAATGGAGAAACAAGTGAGCGATGAATGGCGACAATCGAAGTTGAAGTGCATCTCTGACCAGTAGTTAGAAATGAGCCTTTGAGTGTTTCTCCAAGGGCCAGATCAAAATCACAATCTTTATGCAAGATGGAAGTATT
This sequence comes from Bacteriovoracaceae bacterium UBA6166, assembly GCA_002435795.1. GTDB lineage: Bacteria > Bdellovibrionota > Bacteriovoracia > Bacteriovoracales > Bacteriovoracaceae > UBA6166. The sequence continues at coordinate 88,148 of DIUE01000026.1, forward strand.
TTTTCCACCAAGCTCAAGAGCTACGAGTTTACCGAGATCATGATAGGTAGATTTTAAGATATTGTGACCGACTTCTTTTGAACCGGTAAAAAACACGCCTCTCACTCTTCTGTCTTTTACAAGTCTGCGCGCGACTTCTCCGTCACCTTGGATAAGATTAATCACACCATCAGGAAAGCCCGCTTGGTGAAAACATTCAATCAAGAGCTGGCCCGAATAGGCCGTCTTTTCTGAAGGTTTAAAAATAATGGTATTGCCCGCAAGCAGAGCGCTCGTGATTTGTCCGTTGGCCAAGTGACAAGGAAAATTGAAAGGACCAATAACAAGGCAAGGACCAATTGGTTTAAAGGTCACGTGACCATCGGTTCCGTCCATCACGCCAGCAATTGTCTTCTTTTGAATTCGAGCCAAAGAGTCTTGAACAGTGACAGTGACTTTTGCCACGATGGAGGCCGCTTCTGTTTTAGCTTCCCAAAGAGGTTTTCCCATCTCAAGTGAGATGGCTTCTGCGATTTCGTTTGAGCGGCTGAGGGCGACCTCTTGAAAGCGCTTAAGCAGCTCTACTCTTTTTTCAATCGAACTTTTTCTCCATGTTGCAAATCCAGCTTGTGCTGAATCAAGAACATTATCTACATGACGATAATTAACGGGGATATTCCAAAGATGGAGATCGAGGTCAGCGGGGGAGTAGCGCTCAATTTCATTTTCGATAGCATCAATTCCTGTCGTGCTAGAAAGGTGAAACTGATTATTGAAATAATTTCCTTTAATAGAAAAGCGCATAATTTCTCCTAAATTGTCGTCACAAAAGTTTCAAAGTTTTCTTGAATTTTAAGTTTATTCACTTGCTCAGCGCTGATCAGGAGTTGCTTGTCTTTTTTCTCTCCAAAAACCATTGCTGCACGAAAGAGTGGGTCATTGTCCGCAGATAGTTTAATCAAGTACGGAGTTTTTTCTTTGGTCTCTGCTTGAATGATTTGAGCGCGAAAAAGATTTTTAACAGGTTCTATGTCTTGTAGTTTCGCTCGGTAATGGGGGCCGCCATCAAAAGGATCGACCTCATTGGTATATTCAAACCCGATGGATTCGAGCATTTTTTTTACGGGTAGAGTCTCTTTACCAACTTTGCCAATAGCATGGCGAGCTTCGATCGGTAAGAGTGTTTCGTAAATCGTGTCACTCGGAAAAAGATTGAGAATAAATTCTTTATTGCTTCGACTTAAGATATCGGCTTCTTGATACTCAAGATTCATGAAACGTCTGCCAATTGCTTCCCAAAGTGGTGCCCTTCCATCTTTGTCAAACGGAGGCATAAGTTCGGAGTGTACTGTATCTTTGAAAAATTGCGGTCTAATCGCCATATAAAGAAATCTGACGAATGAAAGCTGCTTTCCAAGCTTAGATTTATTGGCGCGGTATTCGGGGCTTAGGATAAGGCCACCGATTTCCGTTGGCCCATCAGACTCGAGGCCGAGTTTTAATGTGCCATGAATGAAGCCGGTGTTGATTGTAGAGCTGAATTTATTTTCTTGGCCGACAGTCAAATAAAAATGAGGTTCTTCTTCAGTCCCGTGCTGGGCGTGAATCATAGAAGCGCCGATGACTCTTTTAGCTTCAGTATCTTCCATAACGAAGAGGTAGTAATTTTCCCAAAGATTTTTTGACGGACTGATAAATGAGCGTAGTGAACTTTCTACTTTTTGTTCAATAATCTCTCGGTCAGGAGGAAGATTGATAAATGTAATCAGCTGACTCAAGGAATAGAGGTCATCAATATCTTTTTTCTCTGCGGATCTCAGAATGAACATAATTATCTCGAGGTTAGAGCGAAAGGCCCTAGAAATATGAGTGTCTTATTCAAGTGAAGAATACTTGCATTCTACAGCTGTGAGTAAGATAATAAACTCTCATGAAATATGCTAACACAACAGAACTCTTAAAGTCATTAGAAGCCCTTTATCACGCAGGTAAAGGCGAGTCCGCAGTTCAACTATTATTAGAAAATCGCGATCAACTTGAGCCGGGACTTTTTCACTATAATCTTGGAACTTTCTATACACAGATCAATGATCTTGGAGCTGGGCGCTATCATTTAGAAAAAGCGCTGCAATACGAAGGCCCAACAACTGATATTCTCAACAACCTGAGAACAGTGCAAACACAACTTGCTCATCAAGAGCTTGCTCATTCGACACAAATTTTTGATCGCCTGCTCGCAAGCCTTTTCGAACTCCCTATTGATTATGCAATAACCGCGACGTTGATTTTGATTCTTTTCGGGATCATTATTTTTAAGTGGCGCGGAATAAAGTCTTTTTGGGCACTGGGCTTGTACTTTCTCTTGTCGCTCGCTCCTGTCGCGCTCTCATCTTATGTCACTTATCAATACGATGTTGCGATCGTTCTTAAAGAAAGCTCTGTTTTAGAAGGGCCTTCAGCACTTTTTAAAGAAAAATATCGCCTGTCCTCCGGGCTGAAAATCGTTGTTGAAAAACACGAAGATCAAGGTTGGTATTTTATCAGAAAACCAGTTCATCTTTCAGGCTGGATTAACCAAGAATCCCTAGGTCTTCTCTAGCGCATAAATTATCTCTTCTTAAGCACTGTTCTTTTGACGTGTCGTTAAGCGTCATGCTAGATTAAAATCTCCAAGGGTGTGCTTATGATTAGATCTATGTTTCTCAGTCTTCTGTTAGTCCTACAAGTTTTTATCTTGAGTTGCAGCACTCCAAGACCAGAAGGACAAACGGAAGCAGAAGTGCTCTTTCTTGAAGCCAAAGAACTAGCGGCTAGAAAACGCTATATTATGGCCTCTGAAAAACTGGGACAAATTCGCTCTCAGTATCCGTATAGTTTTTTTGCGACTCATGCAGAGTTACTCTCAGCAGATATTCTTTTTGAGCAAGGCAATTACACTGAAGCCGCAGCCGCTTATATCCTTTTTAGAGATTTTCATCCACGACATGAAAGAATAGATTATGTCGTTTGGAGAATTGCAGAAGCTTTTTATAACCAACTTCCGCCGACTCACGATCGCGATCTCACTGCAGGCTCAGAGGCCCTCAGATATTATCGAGAGATTGTATTGCAATTTTCTTCGTCTGATTATGTAAAAGAAGCCAATGAGAAAATTCGCTATATCGAAGAGATGCAGCAATCCCGTGAACTTTATGTTGCTGATTTTTACTATAAAACGAAAGTGTACGCCGCTGCACGATTTCGCTATCTGCAGATGATCCAATCAACTTCAAAAAAAGAATTGGTAGATCATGCTATGGTGAGAGCGCTTGAGAGTTCGTATCAGCTCAAGGAAAAAGGAAAATGCCTTGAGCATTATCAGCTTTTTGCCGTCCAAGCCGATCCAAAAATTAAAAGTGAATTAGAAAAAATCTTTAAAAAATGTTCTCTTATTAAAGAGAGCTAGGGAGAGACATGATGAATCTGCCGGAAACCAGTCTTCTTGAGCAAGGTAAGCTAGCTTTTCAAAAAGGTGACTATAAGAAAGCCCAAGTGCTCTTGAACGATATTATCGAAGTTGATCACAAAAACGCAGAAGCCTTTTTTTACCTGGCCAATATTTTTCATATCAACGGTGAAATTGGTAAAGCCATCAAGGGCTTTAGCAAAGTCTTAGAAATTGATCCATGTCATACGGATGCATCAATTAGCTTGTCTGTTCTTTACAATGATATCGGCCGTTATGAAGAGGCCCGCAAGGTTTTTGAAAAAGCCAATGAGCGAGTGAAAAATAAAACTCATCTTGGGAAAGGTATTGAAGACCAACATATCAACAAAAAATTCTCACAGAAGCATTATGAAATTGCAGAACTTTATTTTTCTTACGGGCGCTATGATGAAGCACTTTTTGAATACAATAAAGTTTGCAGCCTAGATTGTGATTTTTTAGAAGCAAGAGTTAAAGTTGCTAAGGTTTATGCAAAAAAAGGATTTATGGCCAAGGCCCTTGAGGAATTAAAGACTCTTAAGAATGAGAACCCTGAGTATATTCCTGCGCGCATTGCCCTTGGAATCCTTCACTACGGAAATGGAAATATCCTAGAAGCTCAATCAGAGTGGCAGAGAGTGCTCGCGAAAGATCCGTACAATTCAGAAGCGGGTATGTACCTCAACCTTTCTAAGACTGCGACTGAAACGAATCTTATCTAAAACAAAAAAGCCCTCTTTTCAGAGGGCTTTTTATTAAGAACAAATTTAATTTTTTTTGATTAAGCTTCTGGAGATTTTGGAAGCTTATTTCCATTATTAACAGTGGTTTCTTGCACTGACTCTTCGTTGGCAGCCTGGCCATTGATTGGCTGGACATAAGTTCTACGGCTATCGTCAGAGGCATTGAAATTAACAATATATTTCTTGAGGTCCATGTACATCTTAAATCTAACTTCGAGCTTGCTGTCTTGAAGAACAATTTGTCTCGCAAGTTTAGTTTGATTATTGATGATGATTGGAGCTTTCAAGTTCGCAGACATATCAGTCACAACCTCAGGGATTGTAAGTATTGTGTAAACACTTGCATCACCAAGAGACTCAAGATTAAGGCTCGCCATCTCTGCTGGAAGTAATTTAACAGAGTAGTGTGGTTGGAAAATTTTTGGTTCGATGATTGGAAAAGCAGTCGATGCGTCTTCGATTGATTGAAACCAAAGGATCAGTGTCTGATCGCCTGGGTCAACAATAAAGAATTTTTTTAGATTATCGAAACCTAACAAACCTTCTTTAAAAGTGATAATATCTTTCTTATCTACTTCTAGATCACCAAATCGTGTTGTGTTGACTTTCACCAGAGGCCTCCATCGGTCCAAGAGGCCGTTCTAGCCCCCTTACGGATAATTCTAGCAGTCGTAGGGGCAGAAGAGCAAGAAGGAATTTATTTCTTATTCAATTCGTCGGATAGATTCATAATAGAATTCATGTCAGCTTGAGAAGCCTCAGTATTCTGGTCTAAAATGGCTTGATAAACCTCTTCTCGATGAATCTTGGTCTCTTTCGGGGCTTTGATGCCTAGCCGCACCTGCTTACCCTTAATCTGGACGACAACAATCTTTATGTGATCATCGATGGCTATGCTTTCTCCAAGCTTCCGTGTCAAAACGAGCATAAAACAACCTCAATATGTGGAACCTTCCTGATGCGTTCCGCTCAAGACATATAGTACCCGCCAAGACAAAAGGCAAGCAAAAAACCCCAGTGGTAGTCGATATGAAAAACTTTCTTTATTGATAACGAGTGTAAATATTAGCGCAGAAAGTCAATTAAACGGCTGTTTAGGAGACCTTGGCTAGACTTGTAAGTGGTCTGTAAAATCGATTGTTGTTTCGTGATATCAGAAAAAATTTCTGCAATATCAGCATCGAGCAACTGGCTGACTCTTTCTTCTTTTCCAAGGTTTTCAGAATCAATCACATTTCTTGATGTCTCAATCGAGCTTGAGATTGAACCGACGCGAGTACGTAAAGTAATGAGGCGATCAATGCTGCTGTCGAATCTTTCAAGCAATCCTTGAATCAATTGGGGGTCGTTATTTTCTAGCGCAACAGCAAGAGTCTCGAGATGGCTAAAGATATTATCTCTGGATTCAAAGCCTTCGTCCGTAGAGGCTAAGTCTCGGCCTGAGAATTCTGGAATCTCTTCATCAGGGAAATCATTTTTTAGAATTTCAGGGAAATTTTGAGCAGGCCTTTGAACATGGGGAGAGGTCGCGGAGTTACTAAAGAAAACTTCTTCGCCGTTTAAGTTAATTGGAACGAAAAAATCTTTAGAAACTTCAACAGTAATTTTTCCAGTATCACCCTTGTATTCACCTCGTTCATTGAACGGAGTGGAGAGTGTCGAGAAGCCTCCAAAAATATATCTTTGGCCCACCCTTTTGTTTGCTACTGAAATCGCTTGATTTCTAAGTTGATGAACTTCGTTAGCGACTGCTCTTCTTACGTCTGGGTTATAAAGATCAGATGATTGAGCGATCGCAATTTCTTTTGCTTTCACAAGAATTTCTGTGAGGGCCTCTATGGCCGTTTCAGTCACTGTTAGACTTAAGACAGCGTGTTCGGAGTTTCTTAAAAACTGCATATTATCTGATTTGCTTGAGCGCAAAGCCAAGCCCTCAAGACTACTGAGTGGATTATCAGACGGGCGAGTGACACTTTTTAAGGTGGACCCCTTGAGTTGTAAGTTCTCCATTTTTGACTTCGCTTTATTGATCGAATGCTTAAGCGAAGCGGTGGAGCTATTTTCTGAAACTCTCGTCATGATTATCTCATTATATTAAGCACAGTTTTAAACATTTCATCTGCCGTTTTCATCACCTTTGCTGACGCGTCGTAGGCGTGTTGATAACGAACCATATTCGCGGTTTCCTCATCAATAGAGACACCCGAAACTCTCTCCTTCATATTTACAGCTTGTGCTAAAAGTCCTTCAGATTGCTCTCTATCAAAATTGGCTTTACCGGCTTCAATCCCAACTGTGCCCACCATTTGAAGATAGTCCTCTTCAAGTGTGGCCGTTCCGTCTGCCATAAAACGCTCGTGTTGAAGTTTTGAAATACCGAGCGCGATACGGTTGTCACCTGGACTGTTAGGTGCGAGCGCTGTTGCAATATTACTTAAGTCTGATTTCACTTCAACACTAAGATCGAGCATCATGGCAGCGTTATAACGATCAGTGGGTTCTCTAAAGAAATTAAGTCCAGAAGTAGCACCACGTCGATCCGTTGCCGCAACTTCGCCAAATTCATTGGTCTGTAACGGGCGATTAGCAAAACCACGACGGTGAATGGCGTTGACCGAGTTTGCAAATTCGTAAGCAATATTATCGATCTTGTCCTGCATCTCGCGAATATCGTCATTTCTCGTTTTTGTGAGAGCGGCAATACGGCCACCGGTAAATTTATCAGTGATCGGGAAACCTGGCTTATTCTTAAAAACGATTTCGAGTGACCCATCCATATTATTAAGTGATTCACCACGGGACATGGGTTTAACGGCGAGCTCTTGAACTTCTGCGCCAGTGACTAAGGTTCCAACGCCTTTTGCAAAAACGACATAACGATTTTTTTCATCGTGATAGGTGTGGATATTGAAAGACTCTGAAAGAGATCGAATAATAGTATCTCTTTGATCTCTAAGGTCAGGTGCTTCATTTAATCCGATTTCGAGTCGAGCGATTTCATTGTTTAGGCGCGCGACTCTTCCGATCAAAACGTTGACATCTTCCAGCTCTACAGTCACTTGCTTGTCGATCATGCGGGATTGCTCATCAAGTGTTTCTCTAATTCTTCTGAAATCTTTTGCAACAAGAGCCGCGTTGTCTCTTACAACAGAGCGAATAGTTTCGTTCTCTGGCTGATTGGCGAGGTCTCTAAAGGAGTTATAGAAGCGATTGAGGACGTGATTTAAGCCTTCTTGGTCGAGTTCATTGAAGACATTTTCAACTTGAGCGAGTTGATCGCTGCGAGTTTTATGAAATTCATTATTTGTGATTGAAGAGGAGAGTTGTTTTTCAATAAATTGATCATGGACTCTATTAACACTTACAACTCGAGCACCAGTACCGGCAATCAATCCACTTTTATTAATGGGCGTGTTCGTTGTTTGATGAACTCTTTGTCTTGAGTAGCCTTCTGTATTCGCGTTCGAAATATTGTGACCGGTTGTCTCCAAAGATTTTTTGGAGGCATCTAAGCCGGTTTTTCCAATATTAAGTAAGTTCGACACGCTTAAGTCCTGTCACTAGCCGCTCGTATGAAGACGAGTGGAGCCCTTTGAGTTATAGGTTGAATAATTCTTACTACCTAGTGCCTCCTGGCGAAGTTCTCTGAGTGAAAGGATGGCCTTGTTAATAAACAATTGATTTTTTTTATTCTGTGCTTGAATTTTTTCGATGATATCCAAGAGAAGTGCATTAAATCGGAAGAGGTGCTTTTGCTCTTGCTCAAAGGAGAGGTCACTCATATAGCTAATTAATTCTGAGATACTCTCAAACTTCTTACCTGAATGTTTATCAAGACTTTCAATAATTTCAGATCTCATTCTTTCTAGTAGATTTATTCTTGTGATGACTTCTTCTTTTTCGGCGGTTTTGGCCTCAATAAGATCGAGATCGCTTTTGAGTAGAAGGGAGTATTCGTCACATGTTAAATCAAAAAGAATAGAATGCTCTTCGCAAAGACGACGCCATAAATCGGTAATCTGAAAATAGAGTACTTCTTTTAGATCTTTTTCTTTGAGAGGCATTTCTCTGTTCATAGGACTCCTTAAAACTCAGAACTCAAAAGTTTGTCAGCTAAAGCGTCGTAATCAACTTTATAAGTTCCTGCTTGAATCTGAGATTTTAAACTCGCAATCTTGGCGGAGTTATCGATTTCAGGAGCGGCATCGACAGCTTTTTTGATACGAGAGAAATCTTTGATGGCATCAGTAATTTGTACCTTTGCGTCCGTCGATGAAAGGGAGTTTAACTCCTTTACTCTGCCGTAGTCATTTCTCTTCATGACTGCAGGGTTAAGGGCCGCGGTTTGTCCTTTGTTGACAGCAGTTTCAGCTGCAGTCTTTGAGTTCGGAAAAAATGAACTTCTTTGACTTGGATCAATATTATTACTCATGGCCTGTTACTCCCGTCGCTTTTTCGATCGAAATTTTGATATCTGTTTCTGTCGGTGCATCTTTCTCTAACCTAATCATCGATGGCTTATTCTGTGTTGCTTGCGCCAATTGCGCTTTGTACTGATTGTACGCGAATTCGCTTCTCATGTTCTGCGGATAAATCTGATCTAAGATGACTTGCTGAATTCCAAGACCTGATTCTTTGTTGATAAGCTGCTCAGCTTGCTCACTGGTCATCAGTGACTTGTAATAGTCCATGCCCGTTGAAGTATCTGTGTCAGAAACTGTTTTGTGCATTTCTTGCAACATAAATTCAGCGAATTGTTTTTCCATGCCCTTAGCAACATCTCTGTAGGGCTCAGGAATAAACTCTCTTCCGTCCTTGATTGGACTTGCGGCTCTGGGAGCACTGAAAGTTTCTGGGGGCATTTTTACGGTCATCCTCATCCTTAAGTTTTACAGGCTTAATCCTTAAGCCCACTTTCATCTTCTATTATAACACCAAGAGGTCGATGAAATCTACACCTTGGGCCGCCATGAAGAATTTACCGACTAAATGAGTTCAATTTCACCATTTAGGGCACCATTTCTTCTTAGCGTTTGAAAAATTGAAATCAAATCCTCTGGACTCGCGCCTAAGGCATTTAAACTCTTAACTAAATCATTTAGTGTAGTTTTTTGCTCAAGAAAGTGGATTTTATCTCCTGCACCACCTTGTGCTCCACCGGCCCCGCCTGCTCCTCCACCCTGAACTTGGATCGATAGATCCCCATGGCTGATGGCCACATCGTTCACTAAGATTTCACCGCCAGCAACAATGGTACCTGTTCGCTCGTTAATCACGATCTTCGAGACACTGTCTTTTCTGACGCGAAAATTTTCAACAATTGAGACGAGAGATACAACTTTTCGCTCATAGAAAGCCGGGATGATTAAATCAATCGTGGCAGAGTCTCTAGATGTGGCGTATTTTCCGCCAAGCTCTTCGTTTAGTGTTTTTTCAATTCTTGCGGCAGTTGTAAAATCGGGATTATTAAGACTTAAGCGAATTGATTTTTTCTGATCAAAGTCCACTTCAATTTCCGCCTCGACTACAGCGCCGGATGGAATCGTCGCCGTAGTCGCGAATCCTTTCCCATTATTTAATCCGCCGATTGAAACAGGTCCGTTGGCCAAAGCGTATACATTTCCATCACCACCCTTAAGTGGAGTGACGAGGAGTGTTCCACCTGCCAGTGATGAGGCGTCTCCAATTGATGAAACAGTGACATCAATTGATTGGCCGATTCTCGCAAAAGCTGGAAGTTTTGCCGTGACAATAACAGCCGCCACATTTTTGGAGCTAATTTCTTTTTGTGGGTTGAGGCCAAGTTTCTCGAACATGCGCTTAAGAGATTGATTGGTGATATCACCTCCGCCGTCTCCTGTTCCGTTGAGTCCAATCACTAATCCATAACCAATGATTGGATTTTCTCTTACGCCTTTAATGGTCACAAGATCTTTTAATCTCACAGGAGATGCGGATGAAATTATTGGGCAAAAGAGAAGCGCGAGTGTTAAAACGAGTGATTTCACTATTACCTCAATACGTTAATGCTAAGTTCGACAATATTATCTGAGTGAACGATATCGTTTTCCCCAATTTCACGTCTTGGAACTAGGGCTTGGATTTCAACAAGTCTTTTGCGATTACGGAAAATAAGGTTTTTTCGACCACGTAAAAGAACATGATCTCTATTGATTTGTTCAACAATCACGGTGGAGATTCGGTCATAAACTTTATCGCCGTCAGTGGCCTCTTCGTTTCCAGCGTTAGCTGCCGGATCTGCAGGAGGTGTCGTCCCGTCGGCATTTCTGGCTTGAGGAGGAGCTGGGAAAGCGCGCTGAAGTTCGAGAGTCATTTCATTGCGCAGTTTACTGTGAACATTCACAAGAATGATATCTCCAGAATTATGTTCTTTTGATGTTAAGAATAAACTTTGAGCGTTGCCATTATTAACCCAGAGGCTGCCGGAGTTATCATTGTCATTGAGATCACTTGCCGTAACTCGGCGGCCTGTCGGATTTGTTTGTCTATACTGGCGTGGAACGGCAGGAGCCATATTGGGAACTTGCGAAGAAGAAAGTTGTTGAACTGGATTAAACTGTCTTTGTGGAGCCTGTTGAGATTGCTGTGGCTGTACGGCATTTGCTCCGCGATACTGAGCAAACTGATCTGCATTTTGTTGCGGGTTTTGCAAATTCATATCACGGTCAAGTTGGTTGTGCATTCTGGCGACATAACCTGCGCACGAAGTGAGGAGTGACAAAGAAAGAACTGCTAGAAAATGGATGATTGCTTTTTTCATTGTGTGACTTCTACCTTGTTATAATCAATAACTTTTCCGATGATCATTTTTTGTGTTTTGGGGTGACGGAGCTGAACGGTTTCTCCAAAGCGAGCAGACTTAAGGGGATTTGCAACAGTTTTAAGAGTGAAGCCTTGATTTTGAAGAATCACCTGCGCTTGTGTTCCGGGTTGAATAAGTGGAGCAGGGGTTAGATCGGAAAATTTAAGGGCTTCTCCGGCATTTAAAGGACGGTTGAGACGGTAAAAATTGAGTGTTTGTCCATCCTGAAATAATAGTTCAGGCTTATCAGTTTCAATATTTTCGGTCTTAAACTGAGCGACTTCTACCGCTTGGTTGCTCACTCTTAGGTTTTGGTGGGCGACAAGGGCCTTCGTATTTGTCATAACCCTGGCCTTGAGAAATCTTGACGAATGATTGCCTTCAAGGGGATTTCGAAGAGTGATTTTGATGGTCTTTTCACCAGTGTTTTCACAGGCAGAGCATTCAAAATCCATGGATTCTTCATCTGACAATAGCAGTGGAGTACGATCTAAAAAATTGAGTTGCCTGAAGTTCATCATTGAATTTAAGTTAAATTGTCTTTTAAGGATTTCTGCTAAGTTAAAAATACGAACGCGTTCAGGATGAATGGAAATTTTGCGACCAGTTTGCTGTAAAAGACTTTCAGCTAAATGTGACGCTTGAACTTGACCGGTTGAACTTGTAACAAGACTCATGAAAGCTCTATTGCTTTCGTCTGGACAGGTCGAATTTATAAAAACAAAAGGCTGAGATGTTTCAGATGGACCCAAATGATAAACTTTGGACTTAGTCGTGATCTCGCAATCACTGGAAAATCCCGTGGTGCTTAAGAAGATGAATAAAAGCGTAAAAGAAATTTTCATATTTTATCTTATATTATTAATTGTTTGTAACATTTGATCAGCAACGCCCATGACTTTAGAGTTCATTTCATAAGCTCTTTGGGCGCGGATAAGATTTGTCATTTCGCTCATGATTGAAACGTTTGAAGACTCGAGTGCCCCTTGCATAACGGGGCCGGCATTGCTTTCTCCTGCAATGTTTTGAATGGGCTGACCGCTTGAAGTACTTGTCGCGTAGAGATTTCCACCCACATTTCTAAGTCCAACGGGATTAATAAAAGTAAAGATGGGGATTTGACCTAAGTTTACTGGTTCAACCTGGTTATTTAAGAAAGCTTCAACGGTGCCATCCTCACTGATGTTCACACTTTTTGTTCCCGGAGGAAAAGTGAAGTTAGGAAAAAGACGATAGCCTTGTCTCGTTACCATGACACCAGTGTTATCCACATTAAATGATCCATCTCTTGTAAAACGAACTTCATTATTGGGAAGAACGATTCCAAAGAACCCACTCCCATTAATCATTAAGTCAAATGGGTTGTTGGTGACTTGTGGACTTCCTTGGGTGAATTCTTTTCGAACTGCAGAAACTCTCGCGCCTGAACCTGTTTGAATTCCAACGTTATATTGAGTGTCAGCGGATGATCTCGCTCCTGCTTCTTGTCTTGTTTCATAAAGTAAATCTTCGATTTCGACTCTTTGTTTTTTGTAGCCAACGGTATTCACGTTCGCAATATTATTGGAGATCGTGTTGACGTTTTCTTCCTGAGCCGCCATACCTGTTGCGGCAGTATTCAAAGACCTCATCATCGCTTGAGAATTAAAGGCCAAGAAAAAGCTACAGAGGGCGATAAATTGTTTCATTCAGCTACACCTTAAAATTTAGAAATTTCGTTTACGCCTTTAGCGCTTATATTATCGTAGGCCTTGATCACTCGTTGAATGGTTTCAAACTGTCTGTTGGCTTTAATAAGTTCTGACATTTCGGCTATCGCGTTTACGTTTGATTGTTCTACAAAGCCTTGATTGACACTCGTCTTGATATCATCGCGCTTGAGATTTTCTGCAAAATTATTGATGTACTGTGAGTGCCCTTGCTTCATAAGGGCGTGCGGGTCCTGAAATTCAACAATTGAAAGTGTATTCGTTTGTTGATTATTGATAAAAATATCGCCTTGAAGATTGACGTTGAATTGTCCCTGTTGCAAGCGAACCACTCGATCTTGTGGGTTTTCTGTTTGCTCGCCTTGGGCCTTAGATAGAACAGGATGTCCTTGATCTGTGACGAGAGTTCCATCCTGACTTAACGAGAGGATCGCCCGTCTTGTGTAACGAATGCCTTGAGGAGTTAATACCTCTAAAAAGCCAGGGCCGTTTAGAGCGAGATCAAAAGGATTTCCAGTCGGAGTGAGTTGGCCTTGTTCAAAATCTGTAAAGCTACCCTCAACTTTCACTTTGGCATTTTCGGCGCCATAGTGGCGGTAGAAATCTGCAGGACTCCATTCGCCGCGAGGAAGGTCGATATCTTCAACACCCTTTTCAAAAGCTGTGAGGTATTCTTTGAAAACAACTTGGTCCCGCTTGAAACCTGCGGTATTGGCATTGGCGACATTATTCGCGATAGTGTCTACATTGCGTTGTTGGGCAATGGCGCCAGATAGGGGAACCCATAATTCTTTCAAACCGCCCTCCTAGCGATAATCAAGAGACTCACTCAAAAGTGTATCAAGCTGGGCGCCAAAACTCCTACAGGGGCAAATTTCTCCTAAGAAAACTTTACCCTGCCGCGATGTGGATAAGTCATCATTTTCTGGCTAAGTACTAGTTAAAGCGGTTACAATAATCTGAAAAACTGTGAAATACCGTACTAAATCGAACGGAATAATACCTGCTCGCGTCAATTTATTGTCGATGAAACAAAGGCCAAGTGAAGGAATTTCCCATGAGTGCAAAGAAAAAAAACAATTTCGAAGAATCCTTAAGTGGATTAGAAGATCTCGTTTCAAAGCTTGAGTCAGGTGAGTTCGGTTTAGAGCAAAGCTTGGCCCATTTTGAAAAAGGGGTAGAGCTTTATAAAAACTGTAAAGAAGAGCTGCTTAAGGCCGAGAAAAAACTTTCAGAATTAACTGAAGCTTTAAAAGAAGAAAAATTAGAGTTTCCAGATTCATAATGAGAATACTTTTTGCTTTTTCATTCATACTCATCTCGCTTGTCGGATGTACGACGGCAAAACAAAGAGACAAAGAAAGGGCCTCCCAACATCATATGGGGGTGTCCTTAGAATCTAGTCGTGGCGACTCCTTGCCATTGGTTGATCAGCAGCAGACAGGTTCATTTATTGGTCCAACTCCGACGATTGACGAAGAGAACCTAGTCTCTTCGACGCAAACAACTTCTAGTCCACTTCCGATTATTGGTGTGAGTTTCAGTGCAGGTCTTGCAAGAGCAATGGCCCATGTGAAAATTGTGAGAGAGTTTGCGAAGCTTGAAATCAAACCAAATATTGTGACTGGCTCAGGTATGGGTGCAGTCATTGCAACGCTTGTGAGCTTTGATCTGAGTGCTGATCTCATAGAGTGGCGTCTCTTTAATTTTTTAAGCTCTACGGCGGATGTAAAACTCTTTTCTAAAGAGTGGCTAGAAAGCTTAGATAATATTCTCTTAGATGATTTAAAAGATCGTCGTATTGAACACGCGAGACTCACCCTTCTTCTTCCCGTTTATGATAGGACGACGAAGCAAACTGTTTTGCTCTCAAGGGGCTCCGTTAGAGAAATCATCAGAGCACAATTTAATCTGAATCCAAATTCAAAGTCTTCCAAGTACTCAGCTTCTTATACTTTAGAAGCTTTTAATGCAGAAAAGCTGAAAGCCGCAGGTGCCGATTTTGTTCTTGGTATCGACGCCTTAGGTGATAATATCCGTTTTTTGAAAACAGATAGCTTTTTGCTTGGGATTTATGGCAGAGCAGTTAGTGCCATAAACCGCGAAAAACATGAGTTAAAATACTATTTTAGGTTGCCAGTGGACTCAGTGCCTATTGATGCGAATTCGCAACAAGAATTGAGAAATGTTCGGATTGGCAAAGAGTTAAGTGATAAATTAATTGAAGCACAAGAAAGTATAAAATCTTGGTAAGGTGAACTAGGTCATGAAAAGAATCATTCTTAAAATTTTCCTTTTTGTTTTCGGACTCTCATTTTTAGGGGGCCTAGTTGGACTAGGAGTGATTGTTTATTTTTCTTATGATTTGCCTAAAATTGCAACGCTCGCAGACTATAATCCTCCACTGGTCTCCCAAATCATCTCTGCTGACGGTCAAGTTTTGGCACAGATTGGAAAAGAAGAGCGAGAAATAGTCACTGTTGATGAGGTCCCACAGGTTATCGTCGACGCCTTTTTATCGGCTGAAGATGCGGGTTTCTATGAACACTCAGGGGTTGATTACCTTGGAGTCATGCGGGCACTAGTTGCTAATCTAAAAGCCGGGCGAGTTGTTCAAGGAGGGAGTACGATTACTCAACAGGTGGCCAAATCTTTATTGCTCACCAGTGAACGTTCAATTGCTAGAAAAATCAAAGATTTTTTACTCGCTCTGAGAATTGAAAAACAATTTACAAAAAATGAAATTTTATTTTTGTACTTGAATCAAGTTTATCTTGGAGGCGGTTATTACGGTGTAAAATCTGCGATTAGGGGTTATTTTGATAAAGACCTCGAGCAAGCAACTCCTGCGGAATCTGCAATGATTGCAGGCCTACTTGTGGCCCCTGGAAGATTTTCTCCTTATATCAATCCTAGTGCCGCAAAAAATCGCCAAGTCTACGTTCTTGGTCGAATGCTCGCTAATAATAAAATCACACAAGAACAGTATAATGAAGCAATCGGAGAAGATATTCGTTACAGAATTCGACGACCGCGAGAATTTCTCGGAGGTCATTATACTGATTGGATCAGACAGAGAGTGATCGCCAGAGTTGGTGAAGAAGAATTTTTGACAGGTGGTTATCGTGTTCAAACGACGCTTGATTGGGATCTTCAGCAAGTCGCGGAGAGAGAAATCCTGCTCGGGGCTAAAGAAATGGATAAGCGCCAAGGATTTAAAGGTCCTTTGAGAACTATTGAGAGTGAAAAAATTATCGAATTTGAGCAAGGGTTTAGAAAAACCTTTTACGAACAGAACTCAAGCTTCTTCCAGCTTGATGAGGAACTTAAACGCATTTATGAACTTAACTACGATCCGTCAGTTGTAAATAATATTGAACAAGCAAGAGTTGACTGGAGAACAGCAAATCCTCGTTTGAGAGTGCGGCCTGGTTATTCGAGTGAAGATCCGATGATCGAACTTCTGAAGCCTGAAACATTTTATGAGGCGGTTGTCACATACGTGGATGATTGGTCTCGTATGATTTACGTTTCTATTGGGGGAGTTGCAGGAATTATTCCTTATAATCATTTTCGATGGGCCCACGAGCGAGTTATAAGCGAGGATCGACAGTTTTTTCCTTTCGTTACTCGTCCTTCAACTATTGTTAAGCGAGGTGATATTGTTCACGTAACAATCGCCAATAAAGAAACGGGACTCTATAGGCATCTACAAGACGAGACGAAAGCCCAAGTTGATAAAATGTCTGAGAAGGAATTTGTCTTAAAGCAGCGCTATCTTCTTTGTTGGTTAGATCAGGTTCCCGATGTGCAGGCGGCACTACTTTCGATAGATCAAACCAACGGACATATTATTTCATTTGTTGGTGGTGTAAATTTCAGAGAGAGTCAGTTTAATCGAGTTATTCAGTCTCGTCGCCAGCCGGGGAGTTCTTTTAAGGCCCTGCTCTTTGCGGCTGCTCTTGAAAATGGATTCACCCCTGCAACGATTATCCTCGATTCGCCAGAATCTCTAGGTGGTGTAGATGAATCACTAAACTGGAAGCCTCGAAATTATGATGGGCAATTTAAGGGGCCAATGACTTTCAGAAATTCTTTAGAACAGAGTCGAAATATTCCCACCATTAAAATTGCAGAAAGCGTCGGCGTTCCAACGACGATTGATTTTATGAATAGAATTGGCTTTAACGCAAAAATTGATCGCGACCTTAGTTTGGCCCTAGGATCATTTGGAGTAAGTCTTCTTGATATCGTTTCAACTTATGCAGTTTTTCCAAACGGTGGCAGATTGCTGCGTCCCAAATCGATTTTAAGCATTCAAGACAGGTCGGGGAATTTATTGTCACTTGAAGAGAAAGATATCGTGACAACAGCAGAAGAAGAAGTCACAGCAGAAAATGAAATTGTAGCCGTTGAAAAAATGGAAGAAGTTCTTGAAGACTCTGGAGAGGAAAAGGAGATTAATCCGTTCCATGTCGCGCTTGGGGGAGATCAAGTCTACGATCCGAGGCTGGCCTATATTATGACAAATTTACTTAAGGGAGCTGTTCATCACGGGACAGGAAGAGCGGCGCTTGAGGTTTCGAGAACGCTCGCCGGAAAAACCGGAACCACGAATAATTATGTTGATGCTTGGTTTATCGGATTCTCGCCAAATCTTGTGACTGGCGTCTGGACTGGTTTTGACGATAATAAAACGCTCGGATTTGGTGAGACGGGAGCGCGCTCTGCTTTGCCGATTTGGAAAGAATACATGAGAGCGAGCCTCAGGAAATACGGCGAGAGTGATTTTCGAACGCCAATTGGAATTGTAAACGTTCGAATTGATAAAGAAACAGGCCGACCGGCCCAAGCCTCGGCCAGCCGTGCTTTTGAAGAAGCATTCGTTGAAGGAACAGAACCCGGATCAACGTCGGCGATTGAGAGTCAAAAGCCTGCCAACTCTACTCAAATATTTGGAGATGATGATTATTACGAAAACCAGTAATTTTCTTCCCTAGCTTTTCCACAGAGCCGAATTCTTCAGTCTCAGGGCCCAGATGCCGATAGAGATTGAAGAAACTCTCTGCTTGGGAAGTCACTATGTCACTAGCGCAAACTGAAAAATCAAATACATCAAAAAGATGGTTGCTGCTCTCAGTTCTTGCGTCTTTTTTCATGCATTTGATGATGATGCCTTTGACTTTGAAAGATCAAGTGTTGAACTTCGTGCAAAATGCAGAACCTGAGAAAGAACAAGTCATTGCCATTAAATTGCGCTCTGATAAGCCAACACAAATTGTAAACGCTACGGAAAAAGAAAGTGATGCCACTGAAAAAGAAGCAAAGTTTTTAAGTGAAAAAGATCGTTTCTTTGAAAAAGAGAAAGTCGCCAAAACAACTGGCACTTACCGCGAAGCCGCGAAGGGCACTTCAGAAATTGAAGCAGCTCAGTCTGTGGCAAGGCCCGCCGTCAAACCAGTTGCAGCCGTCCAAAAACCAAAAGAGAAGCCCCAAAAAATCAATCCTGAGAGCTTGCGCTTCTCTGATCTCACTGTCGCCAAAGAAGTTGTAGTCGCTCATGATAAGGAAACGTTGGAGCAAGAGTTTCGTGCAATGGGGATTGAAACTGGTATGGATGAAGAGCCGGGCTTAGCGCAAAACAATGATTTTGTGGAAGACATCCCGCTTGGGGATACGACTCTTTTGAACACTCAAGAATATATGTATTACGGCTTTTATCACCGTATCAGACAGCGCCTAGAGCAACACTGGGGCAAAAGCCTACAGGAGAGTGCTGAGCGCCTCTACCGCTCTGGACGAAGACTTCCTGCAAGTGAGCAGCGGATTACGTCTTTGTCTGTCACGATGGATGACAAGGGCAATATTATTGATGTGAAAGTTAGAAACGCCAGTGGAGTTAATGAACTCGATGATGCCGCTATTGAGTCATTCAATCGTGCAGGGCCATTTCCCAATCCTCCGCAAGGAATGGTGGTCAATGGCAAAATTCAAATTGAGTGGGGCTTCGTGGTCAAGAGCTAGAGGGACTAGTGTTTAGGTCCGCCTTTAAGAAGCTCTTTTGTTTTTGTGATCCCTTCCATCATTAAAAAATCAGACCAGATGGTATCGAGTTCTCTGACTGTTTCAATAATTTTGATCGCCGCTTGATCACGAGAAATTTTTTCGCTTTCAGCAAGTGAAGCGATGGCCACTTCAAGGGCTTTAATCGCAGGACTTGCGCAAGTTTTAGATAAGCGATCTTCGTAAGAGATATTTATCTTTTGTTCTTTTGATTTAATGATGGCGGTGTTCAGAAGTTGAATAGACTCTTGGCTCTCAGAAGTCATAAAAATGGGGCCTCATTAGACTGGGATTAACAAAACTAATTGTTCGGCAGTATCAAGGAATTATCTGCTTTCGTAAAGAAAAAATCCTGAAAGTTTTTTGTCAATTATGGGTTTTACACGGTCAAGAAAATTATGCAAAAAAAAATCTCTCTAAGTGCTTAAATACTGCCTAGAGAGATTTTTTTTGAAAAAAAACTTGCTTTCTATAATCGCTTTAATCGAGTGATGCGCAGAATTCTGTATAAGATTTTGCATTCAAAAGATGAGAAACATTAGTTGAACTTAATTTTAATTTAATCATCCACGACTCATAAGGGGCTTGATTACAAAGATCTGGGCTCGCCTCTAGTGCTTCGTTTTTCTCCAGAACTTCGCCGTCTAGAGGAGAAAAAAGATCACTGACGGATTTAATTGATTCAACCACACCAAAAGTATCACCATGAGAGTACGTGCTGCCTGCTGCTGGTAACTCTACGAAAACGATATCGCCGAGCGCAGACTGAGCGAAGTCAGTGATACCCACTGTCGCCGTCTCTCCTTCAACTCGGACCCATTCGTGATCTTTGGTATAAAACAATTCTGCTGGTACTTGATGGCTCATTTATGGGCTCCCTGATAAAAGGCTTTTGAGGTGTATTCTGCGGGCCAAAGATTTTGGCGAATCTGAATGAAAAATTTTTCGTCTTTAGGCCATTGATCTTTTTGAATCAAAGCTAAGGCAATTCCCTTATTGATTGATACTGACATCGTGCCTGACGTGACAGAACCAATGGTTTGTCCGCTAGAATCAAGCACAGCGTAGCCTTCTCTTGGAATGGCTTTTTCAAGCATGAGCTTAGCCAGGCGAAATTTCGGCTGAGCTTCTACAAGAGCGGCTTGGCCTTTGAACTTAGGCTTTTGAAGTTTCACTGTCCATTTCAGACCAGCGTCGAGAGGCGTGATCTCGTCGTTTAACTCGTGGCCATAGAGCGGATAACAAACTTCAAGACGGAGCACATCTCTGGCGGCTAAACCGCACGGTGCAACTCCAAGCTCGAGAAGTTTTGTCCAAAGATTTTTGATTTCTTTATGTGAGCCGAAAATCTCAAATCCATCTTCACCGGTATAGCCCGTGCGAGCGAGGATGAAATTTCCAAAGCGAAGAGCGGCGTAGTACTCGAGATCGTGCTTTGGTAGCAGTTCGAGTTTTTGCATGATTTCAACTGTCTTCGGACCTTGAAGGGCGAGCAGAGAAAAGTCGTCTGATTCATTGGTGAGTTTGCAATTATACTGAGGAGCAAACTGAGAGATCCAATTCCAGTCTTTCGCGATATTGGAAGCATTCACGCAAATCAGAACTTCATCGGCTGCAAGTTTATACGCAATCAAATCGTCGATCACTGTTCCGTTGTCTCGGCACAGTGGCGAATAAACAGCTTTGCCAACTGGCGCGCTGGCGAAATCGTTGGTGATCATTTCATCGACGAATTTTACGGCGTCAGTTCCACGAACAAAAAATTCGCCCATATGACTGACATCAAACACGCCGACATTTTGTCTGACGCTTAGAACTTCTTCTTTCACGGAAGTGTACTGCACCGGCATATCGTAGCCTGCGAACGGCGACATTTTGGCTTTGAGTTCTAAATGCGAAGCATGGAGGGAAGTTTTCAGCAATTCTGCATTTGTCATAGGGGCCTCAGTACGTTTTGTGAGTACGTTTATAGTGAATTTTCAGTGGCTTGTAAAAGGTTTTGAGCGAGGGACAAGATGGTCATTTTCCCTACACCACCGGGCACTGGAGTGATGGCTTTGCAGTGAGCCTCGAGGTTGGCGTAATCCATATCGCCACATAAGACCCCGAATTCATCGTGATTAATGCCGACGTCAATTAAGACTTGAGACTTGTCGTGGCGCACGTGCTCTTGAGTCAGGTAGCGGCTCTTGCCGACAGCGCTGATAATAATGTCTGCGTTAAGTGTATGATCTTTGAGGTTCGCCGTTCGAGAATGGCAAAGAGTCACGGTGGCGTTTTTTTCAGTCAGCAGTAAACTCAAGGGCTTCCCGACGATCAAGCTTCTGCCGATGATCACAATTTTTTTTCCAGCGACAGGATGCTGATAAAAATCAAGTAAGCTTAAAACCCCTTTGGGTGTGCATGGCACGAGGGCGCGGTCGAGTTGCCCTCTCAAAAGAGCGACGAGGTTTTGATCGTGAAAGCCATCTACGTCTTTGCTCGGTGGAATCAAATTGCCTACATCAACAGTTTGTAGATGTTCGGGCAAAGGCAGCTGAACAAAACAGCCGTGAACCAAGGGATCGTTTCCGACCGCTTTGACTTGTTTCATAAAATCTTCCGCGCTGATATTGGCGGCGAGTTTTAGAATTTCACATTCAGCGCCAAAAGAGCGGCAAAATTTTTGTTTATTATTTGTGTAGAGAACGCTGGCCGGATGCTCGCCCACCAAAAAAACTTTCATGGTTGGGATGATTCCCTTTTTTCGAAGAGCCTGACATCTTTTTTCAAGATCTTGAAGAGCCGCTGCGATAACAGGTGCAGCACTTAGCACTTGCGCCATGGTGTCCTCCGATGAAAATTTTTCTTCGCCTAGAGATTAGAGAAAAAACTGAGCTTTATCCAAAGAAAAATCTCTGCTATGAAGGGTCATGCTTTTTTATATCGGCTTCGGCCTGCAATTAATGGGTTTTTCGATCGTGGGCTTATGCCTATTCGCGGGCATTTCAAAAGGCCAGTACGGCCAGCTTGAATTCCTGCAATTGGTCGGCGGCTCGTTTATTTTCTACTTCGGCCAATTCGTCAAAAATCGCGGCAGCGAGTCCTGAACGAAGCTTTGGACACCTTCAACTAATAGCGCTAGACTTAATTATGATCATACTTGGCATCGATCCTGGCTCTAGAAAAGCGGGTTACGCACTTATTGAAAAAGAAGGACGAAGGCTCAAGCTCCTCCATTCGGGGACTTTGCGTTATGATTCGGAAGAAGAATTTCTGTACCGATTGGGGACTATTTTTGATTCTCTGACTGCGGTCTGCGAAACTCATCGCCCACAAGAAGTCGCTTTCGAGTCTTTGATTTATGTGAAAAGTGTAACTGCGCTCGCAAAGCTTGCCCAAGCGCGAGGAGCGATGGTCGCCGCTTGCTTAAAAACATCAAAGGCGAAGCTCTTTGAATATTCTCCCAACCTCGTGAAGTCCACCGTCGCCGGTCACGGTCATGCTCCGAAAGAAGGAGTCAACAAAGCGTTGCAACTTTTGTACGGCAAGCTCGATCTTAAAAGTCTCGACGAAAGTGATGCATTGGCGGTGGCAACCTGCCACGCTCTGCTCGGTGGAAAACCTGCCGTGACAGCAGGACGAGGGCGCTCTCTCTCTCAAGTTTTTAAAAATTACGGCAAGGAAAAATCATGATTGGTCATTTAAGCGGTGAAGTTCTTTTTAGCGATGGTCAGGAATGTATTTTAACCACTCCTTCGGGACTTGGTTATCAGCTGACGTATCATTCAGTTTTGGCGGAAGGCTCGATGGTGAGTCTTTATGTTTCACAGATCATTAAAGAAAATGCGCACGATCTCTATGGCTTTGAAAATCTTCGCCAGAAAAAACTTTTTGAACTCTTACTCACCGTGCGCGGAGTGGGGCCTAAGTCGGCTTATGCTTTGATGTCGGCGCTACCTGTGGCACAAATTGTTGAGGCGATTCAGGGAGAAAATAAAAAACTTCTGACTCAAGCCCCCGGCGTGGGCGATAAGGCGGCGGCGCAGATTATTTTAGATTTGGCGAAAAAGATTCACAAGATCAAGATGTATACCAATCAAAAATTGATTGCTCTGCCTCAAACATCTCTTGCGGTGACTGCTAGAGTGGAGCAGTGGATTGAGCCGGTGGAGCTTACGACGGCCGAAGTTTCCTTGCAGACCATTCTCGATGAAGCGTTGATGGCCTGCCGCGAGCTGGGTTTTAAAGAAGAAAAAATTATTCCCGTCGCTCAGAAAGTCATGAGTGAAAATCAAATTACAAAACCAGAACAACTTGTTCATTTGGTTTTAAGACAAATTTAATTTCAGAGGTTTCAATTGGAAGAAGAAAGAGTCATGGATGTTAGCGAGAATGAATTCGATCGATCGATGGGAGTTCAATTGCGCCCAAGCCATTTCGGTGAGTATATCGGACAAGCCAAGGTCGTCGAAAATATTCAGGTGATGGTTGAGTCGGCTAAACTTCGCAAAGAGGCGATGGACCATGCTTTATTGTCTGGTCCTCCGGGTCTTGGGAAAACATCTCTAGCGATGATTATCGCTGAAGCGCTCGGGACAAATCTGCATGTGATCTCGGGCCCTGCGATTGAAAAGAAAGGGGACCTCGCGGCAATCTTGACCAACCTCAATCCGCGGGACGTGCTTTTTATTGATGAGATTCATCGCCTGCATATTTCAATCGAAGAGATTCTCTACTCGGCGATGGAAGATTATCGCCTCGATATTGTCATCGGTCAGGGAGCGGCGGCGCGGACGATGCAAATTGATGTTGCCCCTTTTACTTTGATTGGTGCTACTACTCGCTCAGGCCTTTTATCAAATCCACTCAGAGATCGTTTTATGGCGAGTCTGCATTTTGATTTTTATCAGGCCTTTGAGCTTGAAAAAATTCTCGCCATGAACGCTACGAAAATGAATTTGAATCTCTCCACCGAAGCTCGCGCTTTGATGTCTCGTTGTGCTCGGGGAACTCCGAGGATCGCCAATCGCATTCTTCGCCGTGTGAGAGACTTTGCCCTCGTGAAAAATGAGCCGGTGATCTCTCAAGAATCGGTAGAGAAAGCGCTTAAGATGATGGAGATCGATACCTACGGGCTTGATCGCATGGACCGAAAAATTCTCAGCGTGATTCAAGAGTACTACGGCGGAGGCCCTGTGGGGATTGAAGCCCTTTGTGCGACTCTTTCAGAAGATCGCAGCACCATCGAAGACGTTTACGAGCCTTATCTTTTGAAGGAAGGGTTTTTGATGCGAACTCCGCGGGGGCGTGAGATTTCGGAGAAATCAAAAGTGCATCTTAAGACTTAAGCCTTTTTTTCTAGCACCATCATGGTGAGCCTTGAGAGACAAATCATTTTTTCTTCGCTGAGATCGGCTTCGTCGTAGATTTTAATTTCCCAAACTTGAGTTTGCCTTCCCACATGAACGGCCGAAGCAATTCCTTTCACTCGACCCGAACGGGCTGAGCGAAGATGGCTAGCATTGATGGAGAGTCCGACGGCGTAATGAGTTTTGGGATCGAGGCACATATTGGCGGCGATGCTCCCGAGAGTTTCTGCGAGCACGCAAGAAGCTCCGCCGTGCAAGAGGCCTAGGGGTTGCACTGTTCGGTGATCAACGGGCATGGTTCCGATTAAAGCGTCAGGCCTAATTTCTGTGATTTGAATATCGAGATGGGAGACGAGAGTGTTTTCGCCTCGTTTATTGACGTCTTGGAGGGTGATGTCTTTTTTAAACCATAGGGACATAGAAATCTCGCTTGTAAGGTGACTTTAAGAATTCTTAAGAATCATAAGAGAGAATGGACGATGAGCCTAGTGAGAATTTTCAAGCAAGGCTTCAACTAAGCCTAGATGATTTAAAACAGGGTAGCGTCTGCCTTCGTATTCCACGAATTCAGTGGCCGTCTCTCGCAAAAGTTTTTTCACTTCATCAAAATCTAAATCGGGTTTTAGGCTTAGGGCATCTGTAATGGCCGCGGTCACTTGAGGAGCGCCAGAACTGGTCATCCCCATCATATAGGGTTTAACGATTTTTGGAGCGTTTGGGTCTAGGGAATTCCAAGTCACCATGAGTGAAGGGATATTGTCTTTTCCGCAAGGAGCGAGCACGGTGACCGAGGAATCGATTTGAGCAAACGCTGGGATCTCTCCGTCTTCATCGACACAAGAGACGATGATCGCCTTGAGGTCGTGGTAATAAGCGGGCAGATCTTTTCGAAGTCGCTCTCCAGAATTGCCAGAGGTGACGACAAATATTGTTCCGAGTTCTTCCGTCGCTTGCGTGAGGGCCTCTGTGATGGCGGCTTCTCGAAGACCTAAGCTGATATTGACAACTTTGACGTCGTGTTTTTTGACGAGTTCAATTCCTTTTTGGAAATCTTCTAGGAAAATTCCGGTGTTTAAAACATGGATCTGAGCTTTTTTTGTAGCGCCAAGTTCATCGTTTGTGATGATGCTCGCAACCGCTCCGCCGTGGGGAGAGTAGAGGGAGCTTGGTTCGATCGAAGCGTTTGGATGAAGAGCGTTTTGCAAGAGTTGTTCATGGCCATAAAAGCTGACATCAAAAACCCCGATGGCGACGGGTTCAAGATCGGGCAAGGCTTGGAGTTTTTCTTGAGCGAGCTTTGCGCCGGTTTTTTGGTGATGCCACATCTGAGCATCGGCCGAGGCTTGAGAGTGGATAAGCAAACCCAAAATAAGTGAGGCCCATAGCCTTGGAGTTTTGATCATTTGGTAATTATACGGGATGGGAGAGTTTGGTTGGGGGTAGAGAAGAGTTTATAGGGGCCTGTCTATTTTTTGGGCGGTTTTGGTTTAAGAAATCTTTAACTTGCTTAGATTATTGGCGAAAGATTTTTCCAGCGGTTCTATTTTTTAGTTTCTAACGAGTTGTTTTATTAACTAAATAGCAATCTTATACCTAAATTTAACCTACGCCTTTTTTATTTGAGCTGATACTAACCTAAATCATTTAGAACAGGTCGAGCCAGCTCCAACCGTTTACATACACAAGATCGTGTCCATGGGTTCTTAAGTAAGGAGATAGAATTGTGAGCGTATTAGATTTCATATTGTCGCCGATTGAATACCTTGTCTGGGCCCTGTCTCCGAACGGGTTTGGACGTATCGAGGATTTCTTAACATTTAATATTTCTTTATGGATGACAATTTTGCTGGTCCGGAAGTCGTGGATTAGTAATTCTTTCTTAATAATTCTTATTTCAATAAACTGGAAATTACTGATGATTAGCAGTAAGTGTCAACTTACCGCATTGGCTTACAACTCATGCTCGTCCTTATCGCTCACTGCAGATGAAGGCTGGCTATCATATCTAAGCTTGTTGTACTTTGTAATTATTATTTATTTTTCCAGAATATACATTCAAAGAGTAAGTTATGTTCAAAAACTCATGAAGCTTAAAGAGTCAAATGTCTTTCTTTCCGTTTCGACATATTTAATCATAGCTTTGAGCGCAGGGTATTTAGGTTTTTATCTATGGGTAGGTGTCGTGTTACTTCCAAGACTTAATGATCATCCTTTTTCGATTTGACCAGATTCCACGGTCCTGACCCACAAAGATTGCAAGAAATGGGGCTCAAGCCAATTAATAACAACTTTTAAAATGTGGATACCTCATGAAACGTCAGTTAATCTTTCTTATCTTTTTGTTGATTTTCTCAGGATGTTTAGGGAAATCACAATCGTTTCAACATCCGCGAGGCTTAAAGATTATCAATTGCGACAAATCAAGCCTTGACCTCATGAGGGTAGAGGAGAGTTCAAGTAATAAAACAAATATCAAGGTCAGTGCATTCAATTATCCTTCACTACTTAGATATTTTTCAGTTTTTAATGACGACCCTAGAGCAAAGATCGTTACAAGTATTAGAAGGAAGGGAGGAGTTGAACTCGATATTTTTAAAAAAGAAACAACTCAATTAGTTTTAAAGCGCAAAAAATCTTTTTTTGCTATACATACGCCATCTGGCGAGATCGATGCCCTTGATCCAAGAATATTTTTAGATAAAGGAGATTATATTTTGACAGCAAGCAGAGGCTGCAAGAACGAAACCAGTATTGTTTTTGATAACAAAATGACTACGAAGTATATATATACGTTTGGATTAGAGCTTATAATATTAAATAGTGATGCTGAAGGGGGAATTGAATCAACGATTGATTTTGACTACGAAAGCGAAGATGATAATAGTCAGTATTTTTCCATTGATCGTAAAGTTACATGGAATAACCTAACCGAAGAAATGACTCCATTTAATATTGAAGTAGGTTGGAATGGTTTTTCAAGCACAGCCCAAAGACCTCCTTACCCCAAATTAAAACTATCTAGAGACCAAACTTTCACTTTAGAACATAAAGGTTCGACATATAATTTTTTTGAATTGAAAAATACAGCTTATCATTTTCATGGAGCTAAGACGGAAGCTCAAGCTAGTACAAAAGATATGCCGAAGGGGTATTTAATCGACAATCGAAGAGGCATTGCATTTTCTTTTCTTGAAAATCAAATTGAACGTGAAAAAAATGAGCTTGATACTAATTTGTAGTCGTTTAAATTGATGGCTAATAAACAATAGCGCGATTTCATCTTATTTCTTCGTTTGTTTTTGACAGATAACCACAGTCCGTAATTTGCAAATCCCCCCCAAATGTTCTCTAATTAAATAAAAAACGAGGAAATCATGGATAGATTTTTCAAATCACTCATTCTACTCTCATTCCTGATAGTAGCCCCTCCAACCTTCGCCCAAAACGACAAAGTCATCGGCGGCCGCGACACCACAAGCCTCGCTCACCCTTGGCAAATCGCTCTTCACACTCGCTACAGCGGGCACCTCTGCGGCGCTAGCCTGATCTCTAAAAGAGTGATCTTAACAGCGGCCCATTGTGTAGACGTTTTTGGAGCGTCGGATCTCAGGATTAAAGCGGCAAGTCCCTCGGGAGAGCAGCGAAGATTGAAAAACCTGCCTCGAGTAAAAGAAGTGATTATTCATCCGGGCTTTGATCCGAATAACCTCGCGTCCGACGATATCGCCGTTATTATTTTGAGAAGTGATGTTAGTTTTAGTAACTATCTCAAACCGATAAAATTCATCACCGAACAGAACACTGACGTCTTACTTGAAAATCATTTTCGCGATCTTCCAGGCATCATGATGTCGACGGGCTGGGGCTCAAGAGAGACGCCGGGCCGCTTTCCCGTTCATTCAAATATTTTACAAGAGGTCAACGTTCGCGCCGTTGGCGTCACCAAGACTGATCTTCACGATGATCTTTTCCGTGATATGCTGACGGCCAACTATAATATGAATAATGACATCATCGACTTCATCCAAATCAATGACTCAAACGTGCTCCTCACCAAAGGAGAAGTTGCTGAAACTGGAAACTGTGTCGGCGATAGCGGCGGACCTCTTGTTTATTATGAAGAGGGCAAGGAGCCACTTCTGATTGGCATTACCTCTTACGCCGTTGGCGGGAAAGAAGTCTGCAAAGGCCTTGTGGGGTTTACCAATATTCAGGGCTATCAAGAGTGGTTGAGCCAATACCTGAGCCTTTCGCTCTGAGTGTTTCCTAGAAAACATCATTGAGTTTAAGTCGCTTTATTCCGAAAAGGGAGTGATGAATCACTTCAATAAATTCGTAATATTTGCTCTCTTATTCATCTTTGCTGCCTGCTCAACTTTCTCTGAGCGCAGGCCCGCAAATTTAGATTCTGAATACACTTACGGTGCAGAGTTAACTTTTACTAATTCTGAAATTCTTGAATCTCAACGTGCACTCAGAAGTGGCACAATTAATTCAGACATGAGCGAGCGCTACCAAAAATTGCTCATCGATAAGATTCTCGAAAACTGTTTGGACTGTTCAGTTGAAAAGCATATAGATAAATACGGCTTGGAGTACGGTAGAATTCTTTATCCTGACGGATGGTATTTTAATGTGACTCTCGATCCAGCCGTCGTTGAAGTGACAGCGAAGCCCATTCCTGATTCTAAACTTCAAGAGTATACCAAACGTTTAGATCGAGATCTCTACGCCAATGCTCGCGAGTTAGGACTTCGCCCCTCGAGGAATACAGGCGGAGGCCATATTCATTTTGGGGCCCAATCTTTTTTCGAAGGAAATCCTGAGTACTTTCGAGATTTCATGGTTGATATGTACAATCATGGAGAGCTTGCCGAGGGTATTTTCGCCGATGATCATTATAATTCTCCTCCGATCAAAGCTCATCCAAAGGCCCAACGTGATGCCTTTATTAGAACTATTGAAGCTTTTGATAACGATCCAGAAGACAGCATCATAGGTTTAGGTTTAAAGATACGAGAAGGCACTTACGATTACCAAGTCGCCAATTGGGGCCCGACGGAAAAATATCAGGCCATTAATATTGAACGAATGGTTGTCGAGGGCTTCGAGGCCTCAGAAGAAACCATTGAGGTTCGAAGCATTCGTCCGCAACAAAACGGCGAACAATTTGCTTTGATTGCTAACCTCTTCAAAAAAAGAATGGAGTACCTCAAGCGACAAAGAAAACAAGGCTCGGTCTTAAAGCTCAATCATGTGACGGGTATGACGGTCGAACAAAAATTCCAAAGTTTCATTCGCTTTATTACTGAAGCTGATGAAGACCCCGCAGATTATTTTAGAATTCTTCCCGCAGAATATTTAGACTTGGCTTGGAAAAAACTCGAACAGCTCTACCCGGGAGATCTCGAAAAAAAGATTCTCTTCATTTCAAAAGTCTCTCAAGACGCCCCATTTGATGATGTTTCTAAGGCCCGCAAAGCACTTGATCTCCTCACTACTCTCAGAAATTCTCACCCACTATTTGTTCAAGATAAATTGAGCATGGTTATAGAGGTCATTAAGAATTCGGAAGAGAAATTTCAAAAGCCTCAGTACGAAGCTGATCTTTTAGCTCGCGTTGAAAAATTTATGAACGCCTCGGCCATGCCAGATCCTGTTGGCTTTTTGAATTCGTGTAAGCAGATCTTGCGGAATTTAAGTTTGCCGGCTTTTAGAGCGCTTTAATAATCTCTCACTCAAAATCGGGCAGCCTTACAGCCGCTTTAAGTAGCTGATTATACTTTTTTGCATATTCAAAATATATCAAATATGATAGGATTTGTGTGTGGGTCAGTAGATTGGCTTAAGAAACAGATAATGAAAGACCAGACTCAAATTCTAGCGAAAGATGAGTGAGGTGAACTAATGGCAAAATTTAATATTGATTCATTAACTCCTATTAAAATGAAGAAAGGGAAAACTCTTTTTAAAAATCACTCTATTGAGTTTTTTAAAGATAGTAAGCTCGTGTCCGAGGCCCTCTCTCAAACGATTCTTGAAGGGGACAAAGAAGCTTTCCATGCCATCATTTCTGCTTATCTGAGCGTCATTAACAAAGAAGAACTAGCAAGAAAATCAAAAGTCCCAATCGCCACAATCAGACGAATGGCCGCAGGGGCCAATTTCAATATAGATAATATGCTGAAAGTGACCTCTGCTATCAGTAAAGAATTGGCGGCTTAGGATAGGGCCGTAGAGATTGCGAATTCTTGCGATCAGCCGTCTAAGACTTAGCCACTTGTTGTGAGTCTAAGTGTTCGATATTATATGCTTCCAGTGGCCCCAGGTTTGCTTTTTAGAATTGGGCTATCGCGAGAGCGAAGCGTCATTCTTACAGATCCCTAGACCCCAGTGGAGAAATTTGTTACTAAAACCCACTTTCATTAGGCAAAAATTGCGAGCATTGTGCTTGGTCTTTCGTGTTAAGATATACTAAGAACAAATCTTGCCATGATTTTACGCGGATGATTAAATTGATAACTTATCAATATTAGGATTACTCATGCTTTATCAACGAACGTTGTCAAAAACAGTTAAGGTTACAGGGATCGGAATTCACTCTGGTAAAAAAGTGACCATGACCATGCACCCGGCTCCTGCTGATGCTGGCGTTCAATTTAAGCGCACTGACCTAAAAGATGCAGAAATCCTCCGCGCTACTGCAACGACTGTGGGAGCCACGGAAAACAACACCACTCTCGGTGGCGGCTTAAATGCTGTCCACACGGTCGAGCACTTACTCAGCGTTTTCTACGGTCTTGGCATCAATAACGTCTTCTGCGAAATCGACGGCCCGGAAGTTCCGATCATGGATGGCTCTGGCGCTTCGTTTGTTTTTCTTCTCAAAGAAACCGGCATCACCTCGCTTAATACCTCGAAGAAATTCTTAGTCGTGCTTGAGCCAGTTGAAGTGAAAGTCGACGATAAATGGGCGCGTATCGAACCGTGCAACCGTTTAGTGATCGACTCCACAATCGTCTTCGCTCACAGCTCGATTAAAGAGCAGCGCAAAGTTTTTGAATTCTCTTGTGAGAACTATATCAAAGAAATCGCTCGCGCCCGCACCTTCGGTCTTTTGCGAGACGTAGATATGCTCAAGCGCAAGGGCCTCATTCGCGGCGGCTCTCTCGACAATGCCATCGTTCTCGATGATTTCAAAGTGATGAACCCTGAAGGCCTGCGCTTCCAAGACGAATTCGTTCGCCATAAAATTCTCGACACCATCGGCGATATCAGCCTGCTCGGTCACGAAATTGCTGGGAAGCTGACAACCTATAAATCAGGTCATAATCTCCACAACCTTCTGTGCCGCAAACTTCTTGAGACTCCGAGTGCCTATCAAGTGGTCTCTGCTTCTTCTCTTGAAAGAGAAGCGGTTCAGGCCTTTGAATTGCCCCAAGCTCTTTCTCAAGCTTTCCACTGAGACAAGCCCTCATCGACTGTGATAGATTCTTATATGTCGTTCTAGAATCTATCAGAGGCTTTTATGAAATTAACTCGCGCTTTTTGGCAAACCTATAAAGAAACTCCTTCAGACGCAGAAATTCCTTCACATCAATTGATGATGCGAGCGGGCCTTATTCATAAAGTCGGCGCAGGCCTTTATACCTACCTGCCGATGGGCTACCGAACGATCAGAAAAATCGAACAAATCGTGCGCGAAGAAATGGATCGCGCCAATTGCCAAGAGCTCTTAATGCCAATGGTGACTCCAGGTGAGTTGTGGCAAGAGTCCGGCCGCTGGGACAAAATGGGCGCGCTGATGTTGACCTTTAAAGACAAGGGCGAGCGCGATCTCTGCCTGAGCCCAACCAACGAAGAAACGGTCACCGACGTCTTTCGAAAAACCATCAAGTCCTACAAAGACTTGCCCGTCACTCTTTACCAAATCAACACCAAGTTTCGAGACGAAATTCGTCCGCGTTTTGGTTTAATGCGCGGGCGCGAATTCACCATGAAAGACGCTTACAGCTTTCATATGGACAAGCCTTGCCTCGACCAAGTCTACGCCGACCTCTACCGCGCCTACGAAAACTGCTTTCGCCGCATGGGCCTCGAGTTCACCGTCGTTGAAGCAGACGGTGGCGCCATGGCCTCAGCCGATAGCCAAACTCACGAGTTTCAAGTGGTCGCCGACTCAGGCGAAGACCAAATTATTTACTGCGCAGAAACCGGCTACGCCGCCAATATTGAAAAGGCGCGCACTAAACGAGCGGACTTCAAACCACTTATGACTCAAGCCCCGATGAAAGAGATCGCCACGCCTGATCGCAAGACCATCGAAGACGTCTGCACTTATCTTAAGACTGAGCAAGCTCATAGTCTGAAGTCCCTCGTCTATAAAGCGATCACGGGCCAAGTGGAAAAAACCGTTCTCGTTCTTCTCCTCGGCGACGACTCACTCAACGAAATTAAACTTTCAGCTTATCTTAAAGCCGATCATCTCGCTCCTCTGGCTGATCATGAACTCACGAAAGCGGGTTTCCTCAAAGGCTTCATCGGGCCACACGGATTAACGCAAAAAGATCTGGTTGTGATTTACGACCAAGCGGTCGCAATGGACAGCGCCTTCGTCGTAGGTGCGAATAAAACAGATCTGCATTTTGAAAACTTCATTCCAAACAGAGACGCGAGCTATAAAGACCAAGCGGATCTCCGCCTTGCAAAAGAAGGGGACCTTACAATCGAAGGATCGAAAAAAGTTTCTGTTCGCCGCGGGATTGAAGTTGGACATATTTTCCAACTTGGAGATAAATACACCAAAGCTCTTTCGGTCAAAATCCTCGATAAAAACGGCAAACAAGCCGTGCCTTTAATGGGCTGTTACGGCATCGGCATCACTCGAGTGGCGGCAGCGGCGATCGAGCAAAATCACGACGAGAAAGGCATCATCTGGCCTGCCTCCATTGCTCCTTATCACGTCTATTTTGCCTTGATTGGAAAAGACCCAGAAATTTTAGCGTTCGCCGACAAAATCTACCAAGAGCTGCAAGAGCAAAAAATTGAAGTGGTTTTTGATGATCGCAATGTCGGACCTGGTTTTAAATTTAAAGACGCCGATCTCCTGGGCCTACCTTTGCAACTAGTTCTTGGCGAGCGAGATTTTAAAGAAGACGGCATGCTGGAAATTCGCGAGCGAAAATCGGGCCTCGTCCACAAGATCAAACCAGAAGAAGCTTCTGCCAAAATTAAATCCTTACTCGCGAGTTTATAAGAAATGAGAGATCGAGATATTGTCGTTGGACAACATAGTATTGAAGAGGCCCTGAAGAATCCCTTGAGAGAGCATTATCTTTTGGTGACAACATCTGAGTCTCTGCAAGAGTTTGCCCAAAAAACCAAAATCAATCCCAAGACTCTCGATCTTGAAATTAAGCTTTTGCCCTCTCACGAAGTGCAAGAAGAAGCCAAAAAACTTTATTCAGAATTTGAATTCACCTATCACCGCGTGCCTTCAAATATGTTTCTCGTCACAAGCCCATTGCCTCTCAAAGATTTGACTTGGCTGATGGAAGAGTTAGAGAAAAAACCTTCAAAAATATTATGCCTCGATCAAGTGACTGACGCTCATAATGCCGCCGCTATTTTGCGAACAGCGGCTTTTTTTGGCGTCGACGCTCTCATGGTTTCCATGAAAGGCAGCTTCGGAGCCGGCCCTCAGTTTCACCGTATCGCCAGTGGCGCCAGCGAATTTATTCCGATCGTTAAAGTCGCAAGCCTTCCTCGCGCGCTCACGAAACTTGAAAACACGGGTGTTTTAGTCGTCGGTCTCTCCGAACATGCCAGCGCCGAAGGAATACAGCGTCATAAAGATCAAAGTCTTTGTTTAGTTCTCGGCGCCGAGGACTTGGGCCTGTCCCACGCGGTCTCTCGCATCTTAAGTAAAACCATTTCCCTTCAAGCCGTGGGCCCAATTAAGTCCTTAAATGTCTCCGTGGCGGCGGCTTTGGCGATGGAAAAGTTTTTCTCGCCAGAAACCACTTGATTTTAAAACGCTCAACGATTATAAATTCAGAACTCTTTTTATGTGAGTGCTGGCTTAGCTCAGTTGGTAGAGCATCGGTTTTGTAAACCGGCGGTCGTAGGTTCGAATCCTATAGCCAGCTCCATTAAAGAAGAGGTTGAAAAAGTTTTCGGAGAGTTGGCCGAGTGGTCAAAGGCAGCAGACTGTAAATCTGCCGGGTTCGCCCTACGATGGTTCAAATCCACCACTCTCCACCACTTTTTTCGAAGCGGGTGTAGCTCAGTTGGTAGAGTGCCAGCCTTCCAAGCTGGATGTCGCGCGTTCGAATCGCGTCGCCCGCTCCATTTTTCATTTGATCGCTGAGAAACTAGAGCTTTACATCAAGCTCTTTTTTTATGAGAGTACGGCTTGATTGATTTTGCTTGCGTGGCTCAGTGGTAGAGCACTCCCTTGGTAAGGGAGNNGGCCTTTAGTGGCGTACGATAGAGGGATTTTCTGCTTGTCAGTGGTCAGTTTATCTACGATACTGTTGACTCAAAATTGCTAAAGTTATAAGAAGACGCATAATTGCCGTATACTTTCTTTTTAAGGAGACTCTGTCATGGCTAAGGATAAATTCGACCGAAGTAAACCACACGTTAACATCGGGACCATCGGTCACGTTGACCATGGTAAAACAACACTAACTGCTGCAATCACAATGACTCTTGCAGAGAAATTCGGTGGTACAGCAAAAAATTATGCTGATATCGATTCTTCTCCAGAAGAGAAAGCTCGTGGTATTACAATTAACACTGCTCACGTAGAGTACGAAACAGGTGTTCGTCACTATGCTCACGTAGACTGTCCAGGTCACGCTGACTATGTAAAGAACATGATTACTGGTGCTGCTCAGATGGACGGTGCTATTCTTGTTTGTTCTGCTGCTGACGGCCCAATGCCACAAACTCGTGAGCATATCCTTCTTGCTCGCCAAGTAGGTGTTCCTGCGATCGTGGTTTTCCTTAATAAAGTTGACCAAGTTGACGATGCTGAACTTCTTGAGCTTGTTGAAATGGAAATCAGAGAGCTTCTTTCAAGCTACGACTTCCCAGGCGACGATATCCCAATCGTATCTGGTTCAGCTCTTGCTGCTGTTGAGAACAGAGACGCGAACATTGGTCGCGAAAAAGTTCTCGAGCTTATGATGAAAGTTGACGAGTATATTCCTACTCCAGCTCGTGATATTGATAAGCCATTCCTTATGCCAGTTGAAGACGTTTTCTCGATCTCAGGTCGTGGAACTGTTGTGACTGGTAGAATTGAAAGAGGGATCGTTAAGGTTAACGAAGAAATCGAAATCATCGGTATCCGTGACACAACTAAAACGACTGTAACTGGTGTTGAGATGTTCCGTAAGCTTCTTGACGAAGGTCGCGCTGGTGACAACGTTGGTCTTCTTCTTCGTGGGACTAAGAGAGAAGATATCGAACGCGGTCAGTGTTTGATTAAGCCAAACACAGTTAAGCCACACAAGAAATTTAAGTGTGAAGTTTATATCCTTTCTAAAGACGAAGGTGGACGTCATACTCCGATCTTCAAAGGCTATAGACCACAGTTCTACTTCAGAACAACTGACGTGACTGGTTCAATTACACTTCCTGCTGGCGTTGAAATGATTATGCCAGGTGACAACACTTCATTTGATGTTGAGTTGATTACGCCAATCGCCATGGAAAAAGGTCTTAAATTCGCTATTCGCGAAGGTGGCCGTACAATTGGTGCTGGTACTGTTTCTGAAATCGTTGAGTAATCGACTGATTTAAAAGTTAAAACAAGATGGCCAGTCTTAGGACTGGCCATTTTTTTGAAGGTTTTGGGCGTATAGCTCTAATGGTAGAGCGGCTGATTCCAAATCAGTAGGTTGGGGGTTCGAATCCCTCTGCGCCCGCCACTCAAGTCCCCGCCCATCTCATCTCATCTCATTCTCAGATTTAATTCGCTAGACAACTTGTCTCTTCTATCGCATAAGGGTAAGATTCTCGACTTATTGTCAAACTAAATAGGCTCTTAAAAAGGGAATTTATGTCTATTATTAAAGCTGAAGACAGCAAAAAGTGGATTAACGCCTTCATCGCTATTGTGAGCGTGTTGGTAGGTTACGTCTGCATTCGTTTCTTTATTCAAATGGGTGAATGGTTTGATCTTGAGGCCAAGATCGGCAATTTTCTTTTAATCACTCAAGGTGCCGGCATCCTTATTGGTGTGGGAACATTCCTAGCAGTTTTCAAGCATAAAACAGCACCTACTCAGCTCGAAGAAATCTACGGTGAGCTTGTGAAAGTTGTTTGGCCTGACAAGGACACTATTCTAAAAATTACGGTTGCTCTTATGATTGGACTTTCACTAGTGGCGGGTTTTTTCGTCCTCGTGGACTTCTTGTCACGTCAATCTCTTGATCTCTTCTATTCATTTTAAGGAAAGTTAACCATGAGTGATGATACAAAATTAAGTGTTGAAGGCGAAGTTTCAGAGGTAGCTCCAGTAGCGGCCCCAAGCTTTAAGTGGTTTATCGTTAAGACCATGACTGGCCAAGAAAACAAAGTTCAAAAGACCCTCAAAGAAAATATCGTCAACCATAAGCTGACTGAATTCTTTGCGGACGTCCTCGTTCCAGAAGAAACAGTCGTCACAAATGCCAACGGGAAGAAGCGCACGATTAAGAAAAAGTTTTTCCCGGGCTACGTCTTGATTAAGATGGTGATGAATGATAAGACATGGCACCTTGTCAAAAACACGGATAAAATCACTGGCTTCGTCGGCGGAACGCTTGATAAGCCGGCGCCTATTAGCGATGAAGAAGCCGCGTATATGACAAATCAAGCTGAAGAAGGCTTCAAGAAACCACGTACAAGCGTGAATTTCACTGAAGGCGAATCAGTGAAGGTGATTGAAGGCCCATTCACTTCCTTTATTGGAACGATTGAAGCCGTTAATGAGAAAGGAAAGGTACGTGTAAACGTCTCAATTTTTGGTAGACCAACGCCAGTTGAGCTCGATTTTACACAGATTGAAAAAGTATCTTAAACAAATAAGTTGGTAGATCGTTAAGATCGCAGGAGTACAACATGGCTAAGAAAGTCACAGGCTTTATTAAGCTACAAATCGAAGGTGGAAAAGCCAATCCATCACCACCAATTGGACCAGCTCTTGGTCAAAAAGGTGTAAACATCATGGAGTTTTGCAAGGCTTTTAATGCAAAAACTCAAAAAGACATGGGCGTGATCCTTCCAACGATCATTACTGTGTACTCAGACCGTTCATTCACTTTCATCACTAAGACGCCTCCAGCTTCTTACCTTCTGAAAACGAAGTTAAAGCTTAAGCGTGGGTCACAAAAGCCAGGGACTGAAGTCGCCGGTAAAGTGTCACAACAGGTGGTTAAAGAAATCGTTGAAGCAAAAAGACCAGATCTTACTGCTGCTGACGAAGCTGCCGGAATGAGAACAATTGAAGGGTCAGTCCGCTCGATGGGATTAAAACTCGATTATTAATGTTTTTACATCACGGGAGACTCTAAGAGTCGCTAGTACCGAGAGGTTTATATGAAAAAGAAGTCAAAAAAGTTTTTAGAAGCAGAAGCAAAAATCGTTAGCCAAAAAGCTTACACAATCGATGAGGCCATCAAAACTGCTAAAGCCGTCGCTTTCGCAAAATTTGATGAGACCGTTGATCTTGCTTTCCGCTTAGGTGTTGATCCACGTCACGCTGATCAAATGATCCG
Organism: Bacteriovoracaceae bacterium UBA6166; assembly: GCA_002435795.1. Taxonomy (GTDB): domain Bacteria; phylum Bdellovibrionota; class Bacteriovoracia; order Bacteriovoracales; family Bacteriovoracaceae; genus UBA6166. Next base: position 126,051 of record DIUE01000026.1, read on the forward strand.
TGGAGCGATCTCGCTTCCAGCTGGTACAGGTAAAACTGTTAGAGTGTGTGTTATTACTTCTGGCGAAAATATCAAAGCTGCTGAAGAAGCTGGCGCTGATTTTTTTGGTGGCGATGATATCGTTGCAAAAATTGCTGGCGGTTGGTTGGAGTTTGATCGTGTGATCGCTTCTCCAGATATGATGGGTAAGCTTGGTCGTATCGGTCGAGTTCTAGGACCTAGAGGTTTGATGCCAAACCCGAAGCTTGGAACAGTGACAACTGATATTGCAAAAGCTGTTGAAGAGCAAAAAGCAGGTAAGGTCGAGTATAGAACTGAGAAGAACGGGATTATCCACGTTCCAATCGGCAAGCGTTCATTTGATGAAGATAAACTTCGTCAAAACTTCAACGCCATGGTGACAGCGATTATTAAAGCAAAGCCAGCGAGCGCGAAGGGAACGTACTTAAGATCATTGACTCTTAGTACAACTATGGGTCCTGGTATTAAGGTTGATACTCTTGAGGCTATTACTCTAGCGAATTAAAAAATGTGTATGAGGTTGAAGATGGTCGGCGAGCTTGCTCATAAGTCCTGCCTGAAATCCACCTCCAAGAATAACAAGGAGGACTTATGTTAAAAAGACCGCAAAAAGAGGCGATAGTCGAATCGATGCAAAACGATATCGGCCGGGCCAAGGCGATCTTCTTGACCAACCTAATCGGAGTAAAATCCAATGATGCGGTTGCGATCAGAAAGAACGTCAGAGATGCGCAAGGGAAAGTCGTGATTACGCGAAATACCCTCATCTCAAGAGCGGGCGTCGGTACTGCAGCTGAACAGCTATTAAAGGATTTAAAAGGTCCTCACGCTGTTGCGTTCGCATTCGATGATGCCGCAGCCGTAGCGAAATGTTTGAAGAATGCCGGAACACTGAGCGAGCTTGTTCAGTTCAAGGGCGGACTTCTCGATGGGCAATTGCTCTCGATCGCTCAAGTTAAGCAACTTGCTGACTTGCCATCAAGAGACGAAATGCTTGGGACACTTCTTGCGACTTTCAATGCCCCAATTTCAGCTTTTGCTCGCGTTTTAAATGCGATCAGAGAGCAGAAAGAAGCAGGCGGAGCGCCACAAGAAGCAGCAGTTACGACAGAAGCATAATAATAACTAATTTAATTTTAATGATTTAAGGAGATTTCCAATGGCTATTACAAATGAACAAATGATTGAGCATATTTCTAAAATGTCAGTTCTTGACGTGGCTAACCTCGTAAAAGAACTTGAAGAAAAATTCGGCGTATCTGCAGCTCCAGTTGCAGTTGCTGGTGGTGCAGTTGCTGCAGCCGTTGAAGAGCAAACTGAGTTTACAGTTGTTCTTGCTGACGGTGGCGAGAAGAAAATCAACGTTATTAAAGAAGTTCGCGCGATCACTGGTCTTGGTCTTAAAGAAGCAAAAGACCTTGTTGAAGGTGCTCCGAAGACTGTTAAAGAAGGCATCGCTAAAGCTGAAGCAGAAGAAATCAAGAAGAAACTTGAAGCTGCTGGCGCGAAAGTTGAGCTTAAATAATTTCGTTGACGATAGACTGATGAAATTAAACGGTGTGAGGGCTTAATCGCCTTCACGCCTTTTTTGCGTTTTTGAATATTTATAGATTATATTTTATGGCTTAAAGCATACTAACCGTGCCCAGACCATATCTGAATAGGGAGCTCCCAATGACCCAGGTTTTTTCGCCGAACGAATGGTATCGAAAAAATTTCGCCAAGACTCCAGTAGTGCTCGACACTCCTCCTCTCATGAGACTACAAGTCAATTCTTACGATGATTTTTTACAACGAGAGATTCCTCCGGCTCGTAGACAAAATATTGGTCTACAAGCTGTTTTCAAATCTGTTTTTCCTATTCACGATTTCAACAAGACTGTGTCTTTAGAATTTGTGAGTTATACGCTCGAAGAGCCAAAATATACCGTTAAAGAATGTCGCGAACGAGGCCTCTCGTTTGAAGCACCTTTAAAAGTTGTTGTTCGTCTTGTTTTTTACGAACTAACAGTTGATAAAGACGGAAATGAGCAAAGAACTGTATCGTCTGTAAAAGAGCAGGAAGTTTACCTCGGTAATATTCCTCTTATGGCCGACACGGGATCATTTGTTTACAACGGAACTGAACGAGTGATCGTTTCTCAGCTCCACCGCTCGCCTGGGATTATTTTTGAACACGATGGCGGTAAGAAGCACTCTTCAGGAAAGCTTCTCTATTCTGCTCGTATCATCCCACATAGAGGTTCATGGTTAGACTTCGAATTCGACCATAAGAATATTCTTTTTGCTCGAATCGATCGTAAGCGTAAGCTTCACGCCACTGTCGTCCTCAAGGCAATGGGCTATAGCACGACAGATCTTCTAAAAATGTTCTACCACCTTGAAACGGTTACATTTAATAAAGACGGCACTTTTACTCGTAAACTTGATCTCAATCTTTTGATTGGAACAAGAGCGACTGAAGACTTCCTCGAGCCAAAAACGGCGAAGCCAATCATCAAGAAAGGCAAGAAGTTTACAAAAGCTACCGTTAAGAAAATGGAAGAAGCAGGGATTACAACACTTGCGGCTGACACAGAAGAAATTATCGGCAAAGTTGTTGCTGACGATATCTTTGATGAAAAAACTGGTGAAGTTCTCTGTTTGGCAAACGAGCCACTCAGCGAATCAAAAATTCAAGAGCTCATCACTGCAGGCGTGAGAGAAGTTCAGTGTCTTTATATCGATATGATCAACTTCGGTGATCAGATCAGAAACACACTTCTTCTTGATAAAACAGACACAAGAGAAGACGCTCTTGTGAAAATTTTTGAAAGACTTCGCCCAGGCGAGCCACCAACAGTTGAAGCTGCTGAGCAACTTTTTGCTAGCCTTTTCTTCAACCCAGAAAGATACGATCTTTCTCGCGTTGGTAGAATGAAAATCAATTATAAGTTTGGAATGAGCGTTCCTGTTGAACAAACAATCCTCACAAAAGAAGACATCGTTATCACGGCCAAGTACCTTGTTGAGCTCAACAACGGTAAAGGTAAAGTGGACGATATTGACCATCTTGGTAATAGAAGAGTGCGCGCCGTAGGTGAGCTTCTTGAAAACCAATTCCGCGTCGGTCTTGTTCGTATGGAAAGAGCTGTTAAGGAAAGAATGGCGATTCAAGAAATTGAAACCATGATGCCTTATGACCTCGTAAACCAAAAACCAGTAGCTGCTGCCGTTAAAGAATTCTTTGGTTCATCACAGCTTTCACAGTTTATGGATCAAACAAACCCACTTTCGGAAGTGACTCATAAGAGAAGACTTTCAGCCCTAGGGCCAGGGGGACTTACTCGCGAGCGCGCTGGTTTTGAAGTGCGCGACGTTCACCATACGCACTACGGTCGTATGTGTCCGGTAGAGACTCCTGAAGGACCAAACATTGGTCTTATTACTTCACTTGCCACTTACGCCAGAGTTTCAGAGTACGGATTCATTGAGACTCCTTACCAAGTTGTAAACGAAGACCGTTCACTCGGGGACACTCGTTACTTCACGGCTTTTGAAGAAGAAGGCAAAGTTATTGCTCAGATCAACGCTGATTACGTCCGTGACGGAAAAGTTGTGGGCGAGCAAGTTGCGGCTCGAGATGCCGGTGAATTCGCCCTCGTTGACAGTGAGCAAGTTGAGTTGATGGACGTTTCTCCAACTCAGATGATCTCGATTGCAACTTCACTTATTCCTTTCCTCGAGCACGATGATGCTAACCGCGCTTTGATGGGTTCAAACATGATGAGACAGGCCGTGCCTGTGATCAGAACGGATGCACCTATCGTCGGTACTGGGACAGAAGCCGTAGTCGCTCGCGACTCAGGTGCCATCGTTTTCGCTAAAGAAGCCGGAAAAGTGATCTTTGTGGATTCTAACCGAATCGTGATTCAAAGAGATAAATTCAAAGAAGGCGAGTCTGGGGTTGATATTTACAAACTTGTTAAATACCAAAGAACGAACCAGAACACCTGTAATAACCAAAAAGCCCTCGTAAAAGAAGGTGACGCTGTTTCTAAAGGAATGGTTATTGCCGACGGTCCTGCCACTCACTTAGGTGACTTGGCCCTTGGACAAAACGTGCTTGTGGCTTTCATGCCATGGGGTGGTTATAACTACGAAGACTCGATCCTCATCAACGAAAACTTGCTTGCAAAAGACGTCTTCTCTTCAGTGCATATTGAAAGCTATGAAGTAGAAGCCCGTGACACCAAGCTTGGAAAAGAAGAGATCACCCGCGATATTCCAAACGTCAGTGAAGAAGCGCTAAAAGATCTCGATGAGTCAGGGATTATCCGCATCGGTGCCATCATTAAACCGGGCGATATTCTTGTTGGTAAGATTACTCCTAAAGGCGAAACACAATTATCTCCGGAAGAAAAACTTCTTAAGGCGATCTTTGGTGATAAAGCTGGCGACGTAAAAGACACTTCTTTAAGAGTGCCTTCTTCAGTTCGCGGGACAGTGATTGACGCTAAAGTTTACACAAGAGAAGGCGTAGAGCTCGACTCAAGATCGAAAGAAATTATCGATCATGAGACAACTCTTATTCGCCGAGATGAAAGAATCGAGATCAAAGCTATTCAGACTTCTTCAATCTTGAAGATCGCTGAAATGCTCAAAGGATCACAAACAACTGATAAGTTGGTTTCTGAAGATGGTTCAACAGAACTTATGCCAAAGGGTGCAGATATTACTTCTGAAGCTCTTGCTAAAATTCCATTTGAACTTATCGGTTACCTTCCGTTGAAGCCAGAACTTGAAGAAAAACTCGGAGAGTTCTTCGCAGACGTGAGAAACAGAATCAACCGCGTTCGTCAAAAAGCGAACGACGAGATTGCTTCGCTTCACCGTGGTGATGAGCTTCCTCCAGGAGTGATCAAGAAAGTTGTGATCTATGTTGCGATCAAGAGAAAGCTTCAGCCAGGTGATAAGATGGCCGGCCGCCACGGTAACAAGGGTGTAATTTCAAACGTTATTCCGCAAGAAGATATGCCATATCTTGCTGACGGGACTCCGGTTGAAATCGTTCTTAACCCACTTGGTGTTCCTTCTCGTATGAACATCGGTCAGCTTCTCGAGCTTCACTTAGGTTGGGCAGGTCGTGGTCTTGGCGAAAAAATCAAGGTGATGATCGAAGAACAAGCGAAAGTGAACGAGCTTCGTGATTTCATTTATAAAATCTATGAAACTGAAGACGTTAAAAACTGGCTCAAAAAAGCTACAGATCAAAGAGTGAAAGAAGTCGCTGAGCAACTTACACAAGGTGTTCGTTTCTCTACGAAAGTTTTCGACGGTGCTACTGAAGCCCATATCGAAGACATGCTTGAACTGGCTGATCTTGACCGCTCAGGTAAAACGACTCTATTTGACGGTATGACTGGCGACGCGTTTGCGGAAGATGTCACTGTTGGAACGATGTATATGTTGAAGCTTCACCACCTTGTTGATGAAAAACTTCACGCTCGTTCAACTGGACCATACTCACTTGTGACTCAGCAGCCACTTGGCGGTAAGGCACAGTTTGGTGGTCAGCGTTTAGGGGAAATGGAAGTTTGGGCCCTCGAAGCCTACGGTGCCGCTTACACACTTCAGGAATTCTTAACGGTTAAGTCGGATGACGTGATCGGAAGAACCAGAATGTATGAGTCCATCGTTAAAGGTGAGCAGGTCCTCGAGCCAGGTTTACCAGAGTCTTTCAACGTTCTTATCAGAGAGCTTCAAGCCCTTTGCTTAGACGTAAAGCTCGATGAGAACAATCAAGAAGAATCTTTTAGCTAATGATTCATGAGGGGGCGCACCCCCTCTTGATGAGATGAGGTATTAAAAAATGAAAGACTTGTTAAACTTTTTTGATAAACCGAAAGATCCAATCAGCGTTGAGTCCGTCTCTATTAAGATGGCATCACCTGATACGATCCGCGAATGGTCATTTGGCGAAGTAAAAAAGCCAGAAACCATCAATTACCGTACGTTCAAGCCAGAAAGAGACGGTCTCTTCTGCGCTAAAATCTTTGGACCGATCAAAGATTACGAATGTATTTGTGGTAAATATAAAAGAATGAAGCACAGAGGCGTTGTGTGCGAGAAGTGTGGTGTTGAAGTCACGCTCTCAAAAGTACGTCGCGAGCGTTGTGGACATATCGAACTTGCTGCACCAGTTGCGCATATTTGGTTCTTGCGTTCACTTCCTTCACGTCTAGGCGCACTTCTTAACCTCACGCTTAAAGAACTTGAAAAAGTTCTTTATTACGAAGCCTATATCGTCACTGAGTCTGCAACTCACGATATGGACGGTGGTCTTGATATTGGTCGCGTGATTTCAGAGCAACAATATGCTGAGCTTAAAGAGCAAGGCATTGAGTTCGAAGCTGGAATGGGCGGAGACACAATCAAAGAACTTCTTAAGAAAATCGACCTTGATATCGATAACAAAAATCTTAGAAGAAACCTCAGAGCGGCAACCACAGAGATGGCCCGTGCAAAACTAATTAAGCGCTTAAAAGTTGTTGAGTCGCTTTTGAAATCAGACAATAAGCCTGAATGGTTTATGATGGATGTGATTCCTGTTCTTCCACCGGATCTTCGTCCACTCGTTCCGCTTGAAGCAGGACGTTTCGCGACTTCAGATCTTAACGACCTTTACCGTCGAGTGATCAACAGAAATAACCGTCTTAAGAGACTAAAAGAACTTAACGCTCCTGAGATCATTATCAGAAACGAAAAGCGCATGCTTCAAGAAGCTGTGGACGCTCTTTTTGATAACGGTCGCAGAGGTAAAGTCTTTACAGGCGCTAATAAGCGTCCGCTTCGCTCACTTTCAGACATGTTGAAAGGAAAGCAAGGTCGTTTCAGACAAAACCTTCTTGGAAAGCGTGTCGACTATTCTGGTCGTTCGGTTATCGTGGTTGGTCCAAATCTACGCCTTCACCAGTGTGGTTTGCCAAAACTTATGGCCCTCGAACTTTTCAAGCCATTTATCTACAACAAACTTATTGAGAAAGGTCATTGCACGACGATTAAAGTCGCTAAGCGAATGGTCGATCAGCAAAAAGAAGAAGTTTGGAATATTCTCGAAGAAGTTGTTCAAGAGCATCCAGTGCTTCTTAACCGCGCGCCAACTCTACACAGACTTGGTATTCAAGGTTTCGAGCCAGTGCTTATCGAAGGGAAAGCGATCCAGCTTCACCCGCTCGTTTGTACGGCTTTTAACGCTGACTTCGACGGTGACCAGATGGCCGTTCACGTTCCTCTTTCACTTGAAGCTCAAGTGGAGTGTCGTATTCTTGCCATGTCGACGAACAATATTCTTTCTCCAAAAGACGGTGCTCCAATTATCGTTCCGTCACAGGATATTGTTCTAGGCCTTTATTATATGACTCGTATTCGTCCATTTGCTCGTGGATACGATAAAGTGTTCTCTTCAAAAGAAGAGGCTCAGTTCGCGTATCACTCAGGCAACCTTCACCTTCAAGCGCCAATCAGAGTGCGTTTGAATGGTAAAATGCTTGAGACAACTGTTGGTCGTACTTTCGTTTACGACTCAGTCCCAGCGTGTTTGAAGTACGAAGACATCAACAAGATTCTCGATAAGAAAGCTCTTGGTAAATTGATCGATCTCGCTTACCGAGTGGGAACAGAAAAAGACACTGTGATTCTTGCCGATGCCCTCATGAGACTTGGATATGAGAACGCCACTAAAGCTGGTATCTCAATTAACGTCCACGACATGACCATTCCAAAAGAAAAAGTGGCGATTCTCGATACAGCTTACCAAGAAGTAGCAAAAATCACTGACGAGTATAACGAAGGTTCTATTACCAACGGCGAGCGATACAACAAGATCGTTGACGTTTGGGCACAGACTAACGAAAAACTGACGAAAGTGATGATAGAGCAAATTTCTACTGATACTTTTGTTTCAGAAGATGGAAAGCAAGAGCTAAAAGCTCCTTCATTCAACTCACTTTTCATGATGGCCGACTCTGGAGCCCGGGGGTCAACGGCTCAGATGAGACAGCTTGCTGGTATGAGAGGTTTGATGGCGAAGCCGTCTGGTGAGATTATCGAAACACCAATTACTTCTAACTTCCGCGAAGGTCTTTCAGTTCTTCAGTACTTTGCTTCAACCCACGGTGCACGTAAGGGTCTAGCCGATACCGCTCTTAAAACAGCGAACTCTGGTTACCTGACTCGTCGTCTCGTTGACGTTGCTCAAGATGGTATTATTAGAAATGAAGATTGCGGTTCAACTGATGGAATCCTCCTCACTTCAAGAATTGAAGGTGGCGAGATCGTTGAGCACGTTGCTGAAAGAGCCATGGGACGTACAACGGCTCAAGCTGTAACAGACGTTGATGGAAATGAAATTTTCCCAGGCAATTATATGCTTTCTGAGAAAGACATTGAGCGCTTGAAGGAAAACGAAATTGACCAAATTAAAGTTCGCTCTGTCTTAACTTGTAAAGAAAGACACGGTTTCTGCGCTATGTGTTTTGGCCGCGACTTGGCCCGTGGAACAGTGGTCTCAATTGGTGAAACAGTTGGGGTTATTGCTGCACAATCAATCGGTGAGCCAGGAACACAGTTGACGATGAGAACATTCCACGTTGGTGGAACTGCAACTGCAGGTGCTCAAGTTAACAAGACAGAAATTAAAACAGCTGGTGTGATTCACCTCGAGAACGTGAAGTTTGCGACGAACGTAGACGGCATCAATATCGTGATGAACAAAACTGGTGAGATTATCATTAAGGACAACAGAGGCGTTGAGAAAGAAAGATATCCTGCCGTTTACGGTGCGAAACTTTTCTATACTGACGGTGCCGAAGTTTCTGTAGGTGATAAGATTATCGAATGGGATCCGTTCTCAATTCCAATCCTTGCTGAAGTTTCAGGTAAGATTAAGTACGAAGACCTCGTGGTCGGTGCGACTATCATCGAGCAAATGGACTCTGTGACTGGTCTTACGACTCGTGTAGTTTCTGAATCGAAAGATCCAGCTCTGCAGCCAAGAGTTGCCGTTCTTGGAGAAGATGGGAAGCCAGTTCTCGTTCCAGGAACAAAACGTCTTGCGGTTTATCGTCTTCAAGTTGGAGCGAATATCATCGTTGATAACGGCGCTGAAATTAAAGCTGGTAGTGCGATTTCAAAAGTTGCTCGTGAAACCACGAAAACAAAAGATATTACCGGTGGTCTTCCAAGAGTTGCAGAACTTTTCGAAGCCAGAAAGCCAGCCAACGCGGCTCAAATTTCAGACGTTTCAGGAACAATTGAATTTGGACCTGAGCTTCGTGGAAATAGACGAATTATCGTTAAGCCAGACGATGGATCAGAATCGATCACATACACAGTCCCTAAGGGTCGTTATGTTATCGTGAACGAAGGTGACTATATCCGCGCCGGTGAGCCGATCATGGACGGACCTGCGAATCCGCACGATATCCTTCGAGTTATGGGCCTCAAGGCACTTGCTCGTTATATCGTAGATGAGATCCAAGAGGTTTATCGCCTTCAAGGTGTTCGCATCGATGATAAGCATATTGAAGTGATCGTAAGTCAGATGTTAAAGAAAGTTGAGATTTCTGAGCCGGGTGATACTCACTACGTAACGGGCGACCATATTACGAAGGGTGAGCTAGCTGAGATCAACGCTGAGCTGGTTGAGAAGGGTGAAGAGCCTGCTCAAGCAAGACCGTTGCTTCTTGGTATTACCAAGGCCTCTCTATCGACTGATTCATTCATCTCTGCTGCTTCGTTCCAGGAAACCACTAAGGTTCTGACACAAGCGGCACTTGAAGGAAAAAGTGATATGCTTCGCGGACTTAAAGAAAACGTTATTATGGGTCGCTTGATTCCAGCTGGATCAGGGATTCCAAGATACCGTGATTTTGAAGCCTTCGAAGTTGAGGACGAGGGACGTGGGGCCCAGGATTCGATGACTTTAAGCGTGTAATAAAAACTTGTCCTAGCTAGCTTGTCATGCTACACAAGCTAGCTAGTTTGAAAGCTAAACTAAGTTGTAGTGGAATTTAAGGAGCAGTGGAATGCCTACTATTAATCAGTTAATCAGAAAGGGGAGATTGGATAAATACACCAAGACGAAATCTCCAGCCCTTAAGTCATGTCCTCAAAGACGTGGCGTGTGTGTTCGTGTGTATACGACCACTCCAAAGAAGCCAAACTCGGCGATGAGAAAGGTTTGTCGTGTTCGCTTAACCAGCGGATTCGAAGTGACTTCATACATCGGCGGCGAAGGCCATAACCTACAAGAGCATAGTATTGTTCTCATTCGTGGAGGTCGTGTAAAAGATCTTCCGGGTGTTCGTTATCACACGATCCGTGGTGCACTTGATGCTTCCGGCGTTGATAAAAGAGGACAAAGACGTTCTAAGTACGGTTGTAAGAGACCAAAGAAATAACCAAGTTTTAATTAACTGACTCCGATGGATTATCTTGTCGGAGCTAGAGTAACGCCTAGGCGTGAAGTGAGGAATTTATGAGTAGAAAGCACCGAGCGACCCCCAGAGAAGTCTTACCAGATCCAAGATACCAAGACGTTGTAGTTACAAAATGTATCAACAGCATGATGTATGGCGGAAAAAAATCCACTGCTGAAAAGATTTTTTATGCGGCCCTTGATGAAGTAGAAAGAAAAACTGGTGAAGAGCCTCTCAAAGTTTTCAAGAAAGCTTTGACGAATATTAAGCCAGCTGTCGAAGTAAAATCACGCAGAATTGGTGGGGCAACTTACCAAATTCCAGTTGAAGTTCGTCCAGCTCGTCGTCAATCACTTTGCCTTCGTTGGTTGAGAGATTACGCAAAAGCTAGAAGTGGTAAAACAATGGTTCAAAAGCTTGCTGATGAAATCATTGATGCCGCTAACAACAGAGGCGGATCTGTTAAGAAGCGTGAAGACGTTTACAAAATGGCAGAAGCAAACAAAGCGTTTGCCCACTTGAAGTGGTAGTCATTTAAGATCGTTTTAGGTTAAATTTATCAAGGCTTCTTAGGGTGTCATAACTTTAAGAAGCCTTTTTTTATGCCCATTTTTTTAAAAGGTTTTATGAGCGCTGATATTATTGCAAAAATTAGAAATATTGGGATTATGGCCCATATTGATGCCGGAAAAACCACCACCACCGAACGCATTCTCTACTACACTGGCAAAAGCCATAAGATTGGAGAGGTTCACGACGGTGCTGCCACTATGGACTGGATGGTTCAAGAGCAAGAGCGTGGGATTACCATCACGTCGGCCGCCACAACCTGTGCGTGGTTAGGCCACGAAATTAATATCATCGATACTCCAGGCCATGTGGATTTTACCATTGAAGTTGAACGCTCACTCAGAGTTCTCGATGGCGCCATCGGCGTCTTCGATGCCGTCTCCGGTGTTGAGCCACAGTCTGAAACTGTTTGGGGGCAAGCGGATCGCTATAATGTTCCTCGCATCGCTTTCGTCAACAAGATGGACCGCGTGGGGGCAGACTTTCATAATTGTATCAAAGAAATCCGAGAGAAATTAGATAAGCGCGCCAGTGCCGTTCAAATTCCCATCGGTGTCGAAGAAAATTTCGCAGGCATGATTGATCTCGTCGAAATGAAAGCTATTCATTTTAAAAACGACGACCTCGGCGCGAGCGTTCGCCTTGAAGAGATCAGTGCCGATTTAATTGATGAAGCCAAAATTGCTCGCGACGAATTGCTCGAGCATTTAGCAGACTACGACGACGAGCTCGCGGAGCTTTACTTAGGCGGTGAGGAAGTCGAAAAAACTTTGATCAAAAAAGTTATTCGAAAAGCCGTCATTCATCACCAATTTATTCCCGTCTACTGTGGATCTGCTTTCAAAAATAAAGGCGTGCAGCCTTTGCTTGACGCTGTTGTAAATTATCTGCCTTCACCACTTGATCGCGGCGTGATCAAAGGTGTCTCTGCAAAAGATAATACTAAAACCGATGAGCGCAAACCAGAAGCGGCAGAACTTTTTTCAGCACTCGCTTTTAAAATTGCCACTGATCCGTTTGTCGGTTCTCTCACTTATATTCGCATCTACTCGGGAGAGTTGAAAGTTGGTCAAACAATTTTAAATTCTCTGAAAAATAAAAAAGAGCGTGTAACAAAAATTCTTCGCATGCACGCCAACAAGAGAAGTGAAATCGACTCTGCTCGCGCAGGAGATATTGTCGCTCTCTCAGGTTTAAAATTCACCACCACCGGTGAAACTTTATGTACCGAACATAAACCAATCATCTACGATCTCATGCAATTTCCAGAGACAGTGATTTCAGTTGCCATCGAACCTAAGACAACTGCCGATGAAAAAAAGCTGATGACTTCTCTCGAACAACTCAAAATGGAAGATCCGTCTTTCAGCTATAATCATAATCCAGAAACAGGACAGCTTTTGATTCTTGGAATGGGCGAATTGCATTTAGATATTATCGCCGATCGACTAGAGCGTGAATTCAAAGTCGGCATTCGAGTCGGGAAACCACAAGTTTCTTACCGTGAAAGCATTAAAACTGAGACGGAAGCCGAAGGACTTTTCCATCGTGAAACTGGTGGGAAGATGCAATTTGGTCATGTTCGTCTTTCAGTTGAACCAATTGAAGAGCAAACCGTGCTTTTTGAGTCTGAAGTCAGCAAGAAAGATCTTCCTCAGAATTTCTTGGATGCCATTCAAAAATCCGTGCTCGATTCCGCTCCTGGCGGCCAGCTTGCGGGTTACCCATTTATTAAAATTCGCGTGAAGCTTTTAGAGGCGAAATTTAACGAAGACGAGTCGGTTGAGGTCGCTTATGCCATCGCCGCCTCTCAAGCATTCAGAGATGCCTGTAAAAAAGCCGGGCTGTGCTTATTGGAGCCAGTGATGGATCTCGAAGTGACGACTCCGCAGGACTACACGGGAGATATTATTTCAGACATCAATACTAAACGTGGAAAAATCAGTTCTATGGGCAGCAAGCAAAACAAAGAAGTGATTGAGGCGAAAGTCCCACTTTCAGAAATGTTTGGCTTTAGTACATCGCTTCGGTCAAGATCTCAGGGGCGGGCCAGCTTTGCCATGACTTTTGACCATTATGCTGAAATTCCAAGGGAATTGGCCAAGACGCTGCTAGAAAAACGAGGAATTTATATTTAACGAAAAAAAAGAAATTTTAAAAACTTGACATCGGGCCCAACGGAAATTAAAAAGCTGATTCAGTAAAAATAAAGGATTGTGTCGAATATGAAAGCATCGAGACTGAGAATTAAACTTAGAGCGTATGATCACAAACTTCTGGACAACTCTGTAAGTGAAATTGTCCAAACTGCAAAAGAGACAGGAGCACGGGTAGCCGGTCCTATTCCTTTGCCGACTGAAATCAATAAATTTACTGTACTTCGTTCTCCACACGTTGATAAGAAGTCACGTGAGCAGTTCGAAATGAGAACTCATAAGAGATTGATCGATATTATCGATCCGACGCAGCAAACCGTAGATAGCCTCATGAAGCTAGACCTATCTTCAGGTGTTGACGTCGAGATTAAATACTAGTACTTAGACTGAACGTTTAATTTAGTCTAAAAAATATTAACCATGCACGCATCCCTGTAGTCAGGGTGATGCTGTGGAGGAATGATGGCAGAAGAAACTACATCTGCGGGATCTGAAACTGTATCTGCAGAAACGAAAAACACTAACGCTGGTAAAATTGCACTCAACGCATTTTACGGGCAAAAAGCAGGGATGACCCGAATCTTTGATAAAGACGGCAATCATGTTCCTGTAACAGTGATCAAATTAATCCCAAATATTATTACGCAAGTAAAAACTCAAGATAAAGATGGTTATACCGCTTATCAAATCGGTTTTTATGAGAAGAGAGAAAAGCTTCTTACAAAGCCAATCAAGGGCCACTTGAAGAAAGCTCAGGTCGACGCTTTTACTAGCCGTTTTGCTGAAGTAAAAGTTGATAAGGCAGATCCATCTGTTTTAGGCCAAAAAATTTCTTTAGAGAGCTTTGCTCCGTCAACTTATATCGATGTGACTGGTGTTTCTAAAGGTAAAGGTTTCCAAGGTGTTATTAAGCGCTTTAACTTTGCCGGTGGTCCAGCTGCTCACGGTTCTCACTTCCATAGAACTCCAGGTTCAATTGGTTGTAGAGCGACTCCTGCTCGCGTTTTCAAGCAAAAGAAAATGCCAGGTCATATGGGTGATCAGACAAAGACTGTTCAAAACCTCGTTGTAGTAGAAGTGAATGAAGAAAAAGGCTATCTCCTTATTAAAGGCTCAGTACCTGGCGCAAAGAACGGTTTCGTTCGCGTAGCTAAGGCGAGAAAGAAGTAAGGGATATAGGGGATATATATGGCTGAGATAAAAGTATTAAATTCAAAATTCGAAACAGCTGGAAACATCAAAACTGATGTTGCGCTTGATGCGGAAGCAATCAGCGTCCCAGCGGTTCACCAAGTTGTTAAAGCTACCCTAGCTGGTCGTAGACAAGGTAACGCTTCTACAAAAACTAAAGGTTTTGTAAGCGGTGGTGGTATTAAGCCTTTCAAGCAAAAAGGAACTGGTCGTGCTCGTCAAGGGTCAACAAGATCAATCCTAATGCCTGGTGGTGGTACTGCTTTTGGTCCAAGTCCAAGAAGCTACGAGCAAAAAGTAAACAAGAAGATGGCGCTTAAGGCGATTCAATCTGTTGTTGCTGATAAATTGCAAGCTGGAAAATTGACTGTTGTTCAAAAAATTGAATCAACTGGCAAAACAAAAGATATGTTCGCTCTTTTAAATGGCAAGGGTTTATTGCCAGCATTGCTTGTCACTGCTGATAGAGATTCATTGGCAATCAGAGCTGCAAAAAATCTTCAGCACGGAAAAGCAATTGCTGTCGAAGGTTTCAGTGTTTACGAAGCCCTTCGTTTTGAAAATCTCGTAATTGAACAAGAAGCGTTAGAAACTCTTCTCAAGAAGTTGGTGTAATTATGGCCCAGTTAGAATTAATTCTTAAAAGTCCGATGATTACTGAAAAGTCAGCCACGATGAACGAAAAACAAAATCGTTATGGCTTCAAAGTTGATCTTAAGGCGAATAAAAATCAAATTAAGCAAGCTGTTGAAAAACTTTATGACGTCAAAGTTCTTAACGTAAAGACTAGTATCCTTCCTGGTAAAGTGAAGAGAGCTGGCAAATCAGTTAAGAAGACTTCAAAAGTTAAGAAGGCTTTTGTGCAACTAGAGCAAGGTCAAAAGATCGAGTTCTTTAAAGGCATCTAATTAGACTTAAAGTTTAAAGATTAAGAGGAAGATATGGCGATTAAAAAATTTAAACCAACGACACCATCGCTCAGAGTAATGCAAGTTCTCTCAAGCGAAGGACTGACAAAAGGCCTAAAGCCACTTAAGGGCTTAATGAAGCCACAGAAGTCAATTGCTGGTCGTAATAATTCTGGACGTATCACTGTTCGCCATAGAGGCGGCGGGGTAAAGCAGATTTACCGTGTAATCGATTTCAAAAGAAATAAAACTGATATTCCTGCAAAGGTTCAAGGGATTGTTTACGATCCAAACAGAACTTGTAATATCGCTCAAATCGCTTACGCCGATGGCTTAAGAACTTATATCTTAGCTCCTCTTGGATTGAATGTTGGTGACACCATTATTTCTTCAAGTGAAGCGGATATTAAAGTAGGAAACTCAAAACTTCTTTCTGAGATCCCAGTAGGGACGCTCGTTCATAATGTTGAGTTGAACCCAGGTGCCGGCGGACAGATCGCTCGCTCAGCTGGTTCATATGTTCAAGTTATGGCGAAAGAAGGTGACTCGTGTCTTCTAAGAATGCCTTCTGGTGAAGTTCGTCGCGTGAAGCTCAACTGTCGCGCAACAATTGGCCAAGTTGGAAATCTTGATCATGAGAAAAGAGTTTTAGGTAAAGCTGGTAGAACTAGAAAACTAGGGATTCGTCCAACCGTTCGCGGTGTTGTGATGAACCCAGTTGATCACCCACATGGTGGTGGTGAGGGCCGTACTTCTGGTGGACGTCACCCAGTGACTCCATGGGGACAACCGACTCGTGGTTATAAGACAAGAAAGAATAAGAGAACAAACAAGTTTATCGTTAAGAGAAGAAAGTAGGGAGCGTAGTTAATGTCACGATCACTAAAAAAAGGACCTTTTGTTGATACACATCTTGTCCGTAAGGCAATGGCTCTACAGGGTGATGATGGAAAGTCGAGCAAAGTCATTAAGACTTGGTCACGTCGTTCAACAATTATCCCAGAATTTATTGGATGTACTTTTGCTGTTCATAACGGCAAGAAATTTATCCCAGTTTACGTAACAGATAATATGATCGGTCACAAGCTAGGTGAGTTTTCTTTAACAAGAACATTCAATGGCCATGGTGCTGATAAGAAGAAGAAATAGTTAATCGCAAGACGATTGGTATGAAGGAGAGGCTGAGATGGCCATAACAGTTAAGAATAACAGAGTTGGAATTTCTCCACGTAAAGTAAGACAAGTTTGCGACTTGATTAGAAATAAATCAGCCGCAGACGCACTTAAGATCCTCCGTTTTTGTGAGAAGAAAGAGATTGCTCTTACTCTTACGAAACTTATCAATAGTGGTCTTGCGATTGCGACTGAGTCAAACAAGTACGATATCGACAACCTCGTTGTTGGTACGATCTTCGCTGACGAAGGACAGACACTAAAGAGAATTATGCCACGTGCTCAAGGGCGTGCATTTAAGATTAGAAAAAGAACAAGTCACATCACTGTTCAATTGAAGGAAAAATAGGAAGTAACCATGGGACAAAAAGTACATCCATACGGGTTTAGACTAGGTTATATCAAAGGCTGGCACTCAAACTGGTACGCCAAAGATAACTATGCTCAAGCTCTTCATGAAGACCTTAAGATTAGAAAGTATGTCGAAAAAGAGATGAAAAACGCCTCTGTCGCGAATACTGAAATCTCAAGAACTTCTGATCAAGTGAAGGTGACTGTTTATACAGCTAAGCCTGGCGTTGCGATTGGTAAGAAAGGCACAGGAATCGAAAAGATTCGTAATGACCTTGCAAGACTAACTCGCGGTGCTCTTGTTTTCAATATTGCTGAAGTTAAGCGTCCAGACGCTGATGCTAAGCTTATTGCTGAAAACATTGCAGCTCAGCTTGAAAAGCGTGTGGCTTTCCGTCGCGCGATGAAAAAAGTGATGCAATCAGCTTTCAGAGCTGGAGTTAAAGGGATCCGCGTAAAGACTTCTGGTCGTTTAGGTGGCGCTGAGATGGCCCGTACTGAGGGTTACTCAGAGAGAAAAGTTCCACTCCATACTTTAAGAGCGGATATCGACTATAACACAGCAGAAGCCCATACAGCTTTTGGTGTTATCGGTGTGAAAGTTTGGGTCTACAAGGGTGAGATCTACAAGTAATTGAATTTATAAGGCTTTGTTGAGGTATATATGTTAAGTCCAAAAAAAGTGAAATGGCGGAAGCACCAGAAAGGCAGAATGAAAGGGAAGGCAAATCGTGGAAATACGATCACCTTCGGAGAATATGCTATACAAGCGACCACATGTGGATATATTACCAACCGTCAAATCGAAGCAGCTCGTATTGCAATGACGAGAAAGATTAAGCGTGGTGGTAACGTATGGATCAAAATCTTCCCAGATAAGGTTCTTACGAAAAAACCTGCAGAAGTTCGCCAAGGTAAAGGTAAGGGTTCTCCAGATTCATGGGTGGCCGTAGTTAGACCTGGTCGAGTTCTGTTTGAAATCCAGCATGCTGATTATGAATTGTGCAAAGAAGCTCTCATGCTTGCTTGCTACAAGCTGCCGGTGAAGACGCGAATTATTAAAAGAGAAACAACGACTGAAGCCCCTGCTCAAGCAGAAGCCTAAGAGTTGATCGATCGCAAGTGTTGCAAGTTGTTTAGGGTTTAAGAGGTTATAAAATGAGTGAATTAAAATTTGAAGAAATTAAAAGCTGGGATTCAAAAGCGATTACAGCCAAGGTTAGCGAACTCAGAGTTGAGCTCTTTAACCTAAATATGCAAAAAGCAGCAACTGGCGCTATCGAGAAGCCACACACTGTTAAAGTTATTAAGAGAAACATCGCTCGTCTTATGACAGCGAAAGGTAGCAAGTAAGATGAGCTTAGAAAAAGTAGCAACAAAAAGAAGACTTGATGGCGTTGTTGTTAGCGCTAAGAACGAAAAGACGATCGTTGTGAACGTTGTAAGACGTTTCAAAGACTCGGACTATAGTAAGTTTGTGAATAAGTCTAAAAAATATCATGCCCATGATGAAAGCGGTCTTGCAAAAGAAGGCGATAAAGTGACGATCATTGAATCAACTCCTTTATCAAAGCTTAAAAAATGGCGTTTAGTGAGCGTTAATAATTAATTTAGTTGTTGGAGATTGAGCCATGATTCAGATGCAGACAAGACTTGAAGTTGCTGACAACTCAGGCGCGAAAGAAGTGAAATGTATTAAAGTACTAGGCGGGTCAAAAAGAATGACTGCAGGCCTTGGTGACGTGATCGTCGTTGCTGTTCAGCAAGCTCTTCCTGGTGGAAAAATCAAGAAGGGTGACGTGAAGAAAGCCGTTATTGTACGTACGACTTACCCTATTCGCAGAGAAGATGGATCTTATATTCGTTTTGATGTAAATAGCGTTGTAATTATCAATAATAATAATGAACCGGTTGGAACACGTATTTTTGGACCAGTTGCTCGCGAGCTTCGTGGACGTAACTTCACAAAAATTTGTTCACTAGCTCCAGAAGTATTGTAAGAGGAAGTCATGGAAAAGTTAAAAGTAAAAGATACAGTTATTCTTCTTGCTGGAAAAGACAAAGGGAAGACTGGCGAAATTTTAAACGTAAACAGAAAGAAAAATAGAGTTCTCGTTAAGGGAATTAATATTGTAAAAAAGGCGCTTAAGCCAACTCAAGAAAACCCAACTGGCGGAATTATTGAGAAGGAAGTTTCTGTGCATTTGAGTAACGTTGCTCTTATCAGCCCAAAAACAAAGAAAGCGACTCGTATTCGTATTGAAAAGCGTGATGGTAAAAATGTTCGTGTCGCAGTTGCTTGCGGCACCGTAATGAATTAGAGGCAAGTATGAGCAGGTTTCAAGAAATCTATAAAGCAGAAGTTAAGCCAGAAATGATTAAAAAGTTTGGCTATAAAAACGTGAATATGGTTCCAAAGATTGATAAAATCGTTGTGAACTGTGTAACGAAAGATGCAGTCACAAACTCAAAAGTTGTTGAAGGCATTATGGAAGACTTAGCCTCAATCACTGGTCAAAAGCCAGTTGTTTCAAGAGCTAAGAAATCTATCGCTACATTTAAAGTAAGAGAAGGGATGGCGCTTGGTGCTTTCGTTACTCTTCGTGGCGAAAAAATGTATGAATTTCTTGACCGCCTAATCACTGTTTCTCTTCCGCGAGTGAGAGACTTCAGAGGTGTTTCTGCAAAGGCATTTGATGGCCGTGGAAACTACACTTTAGGAATTAAAGAACAAATTATTTTCCCGGAAATTAACTACGATAAAATCGATAAGATTCGTGGTCTCGGGATTTCTATTATTACTACGGCTAAAAACAACGAAGAAGGAAGAGAGCTTCTCTCCCTTTTTGGTATGCCTTTTAGAAAATAAATATTGAGGGTCGGAAATGGCACGTAAAGCGAAAATCGTAAATAATGAACTAAAGATGAAAATGTCTCAAAAGCATTTGGGACTTCGCCGTGAGCTTAGAAAAAAAGTTCGCGACCTAAAGCTTTCTGAGGAAGAAAGATTTGAAGCTCAATTGAAGCTCCAGAAACTTCCAAGAAACTCTTGTGAAAACAGAGTGAGAAATCGATGCGGCGTGACTGGTAGACCTCGTTCATTTATACGAACGTTCAGATTGTCGAGATTGGCTTTTAGAAGACTGGCTTTGAGTGGGATGATCCCAGGCGTAACAAAGTCTAGCTGGTAGTATTTGAGGAGTTATAGATTATGATGACAGATCCTGTTTCTGATATGTTGACGAGAATGAGAAATGCTATCCATGCTGGCCATGATAGAGTCGATTTTCCTGCAAGTAAGCTTAAGGCTGGTATTTGCAAGGTATTAAAAGACGAAGGCTATATCCGCTCGTTTAAGATTATTGCAAAGTCACCTAGCGATATCAAAATAAAAGTCCTTTTGAAGGAAGATGCGATCGCTGGCTTAAAAAGATTTTCAAGACCAGGCTTGCGCCAATACCGTGGATATAACGATGTTCCACGTGTTATTTCAGGCCTTGGAACTTGTGTTATTTCAACATCACAAGGCGTCCTCTCTGACCGCGAAGCTAAAAAGCGCAAGGTCGGCGGCGAAGTCCTTTGCTCGGTTTGGTAGGAGTTTAGTATGTCTAGAATTGGAAAAAATCCTGTTGTTGTGCCAGATAAAGTTCAGGTTAAGGTTGAAGGCGCTTTTGTAAGTGCTAAAGGCCCAAAAGGCGAACTCTCTTACACGTTCACAAATAAAGTTAAAATCGCCCTAGAAGGCGGAGCAGTTAAAGTGACTCCAGCAGACGAGTCTCAAGAAGCTCGTTCACTTTGGGGAACAACAAGAACTTTGATTGATAATATGGTTGTTGGTGTAAGCACAGGTTTTACAAAAAGCCTCGAGTTTACTGGTGTTGGTTATAAGGCTGCAGTTGCAGGCTCAACACTGACGCTTAACCTTGGTTACTCACATCCAATCGAGTTCCCACTTCCAGCTGGAATCGAAGCAAAGGTTGTCAAAAACCAAATCGATATCAGTGGAAGCGACAAAATGCTTGTGGGATTTGTTGCAGCGAAAGTTCGCTCATACAGACCACCTGAGCCATACAAAGGTAAAGGGATTAAGTACTTAGACGAAGTCATTATCAGAAAAGCTGGTAAGACTGGTGGTAAATAAATTTTAAAGGCTTGATGATGGGGCTATAGCAAGCCCCTAGAGTGGAGATGTTATGAGAAAGCAAATTGCGAAGATTAAGAACGATTCAGACAAAAGACGATATAGAAGAAGGCTTTCTATTCGTATGAAAGTAGAAGGAACGACAGAAAGACCAAGAATTTGTGCTTTCCGTTCTAATAAGCATATCACTGTGCAGGTCATTGACGACTCTCAAAATAAGACACTTTTTTCAGTCCAAACATTTGGAAAGAATGCAGTTGTTGGAGCTAAAGCCACTAAAGAAGGGGCAAAGCTTGTAGGCGCTGCGCTTGCTGAGAAAATGAAAGGCGCTAAGTTAGAGAAAGCCGTTTTTGATAGAGCTGGCTATAAGTATACAGGTGTTGTAGCTTCTCTTGTCGAAGCTGTACGTGAAAATGGAATTCAGATCTAATACTATTGAGGATTGATATGACTGAAGAAACAAAAAATGACGAAATGAATACTGATGTTGAAGGTGCCGAAGTTGAAGCATCTGGCGATGAGAAAAAAGGTGGAAGAGGCGGAAAACGCGCTCCTGCTCCTCGCAAAAAAATCCAGACAGCAGCTCCTGATCTTGAAGAAAGAGTTGTTGCGGTAAACCGTGTAGCTAAAGTTGTTAAGGGTGGACGAAGATTTTCTTTCTCTGCTTTGATGATTGTTGGTGATAAGAAAGGTCGCGTTGGATATGGTCTTGGAAAAGCAAAGGAAGTTCCTGAAGCGATTCGTAAGGCCACTCAAGCTGCTCAGAAAAACATGATTAAAGTTCCTCTTGAAGGCGGAACGATTCCTCATGAGATTCTTGGACAGTACGATGCTGGCAAGATCCTTTTCAAACCTGCTGCTGAAGGTACTGGTGTAAAAGCTGCTGGTGCTTGTCGTTCAATTCTTGAGCTTGCTGGTGTACGTGACGTGTTGACAAAGTCCCTCAGAGGAAATAATCCACACAATATCGTAAAAGCAACTTTTGAAGCTCTTGGTAGATTAAGATCACTTGAAAGTGTTGCTACGATTCGCGGTAAAGAAGTTAAAGGATTTAGAGTAAAGGCTTAATTGAGCTTTTAATTAGAGGCATATATGAAAAAGACAATTACGGTAAAGCTTGTTAAAAGCACAATTAGCTGTACAGAAAGAATGAAGGCTCATGTTAGAGGTTTAGGCTTGAGAAAGACTGGAACTTCTAAAACTCTTGAAAACACTCCTGCGGTTCGCGGAATGATCAAGAAAGCTATTCATTTATTAGAAATTAAAGAAAACTAGTCCTAGCTGGAGATGTGAGGCCATTATGTTGACGTTAAATAATATATCAAGCCCAAAGGGTGCCCATAGAAATACTAAGAGAATCGGTCGTGGACAAGGTTCAGGACAGGGGACTCAAGCCGGTAAAGGGCATAAAGGTCAGAAAGCGAGAGCTGGTGGACATGTTCGTACTGGTTTCGAAGGTGGAGCTCTTCCACTTTATATGAAACTTCCAAAAAGAGGCTTTTCTAACGCCCCATTTAAGACTGTTTACGCTGAAGTAAACCTCATGACTATCGAGACAAAATTCGACAGTGGTGAAGTGACTCGCGAAGCTCTTATTGAAAAAGGCGTCTTGAAAGGAATCGAAAAGAGACTTCCAATTAAGATTCTTGCCAACGGAGAGCTTTCAAAATCGTTAACTTTTGTTAATATTGACAAGTTTTCGAAATCTGCTGAAGAGGCGATCACGAAAGCTGGCGGCAGCATTAAAGCACAGTCAAATTAATTAAAGAGGATTTCGAACAATGGCGATTGCTCAAGGAAAGCTTGAAGAGCTTAAGAAGAAGATATTCTTCACAGTCTTGTTACTAATTGTTTTTCGAGTGGTTGCACAAGTTCCAGTTCCTGGAGTGAATGCGGCTGCTCTCGCCTCTCACTTTTCCGAAGGTGGCGGAGGTCTTTTCGACTTGATTAACACCTTCAGTGGTGGATCTTTCAAGAGATTCTCTGTTCTTGCTCTCGGGATCATGCCTTATATTACGACCTCCATTATTTTCAGCCTTTTGGGAGAAGTCATTCCCCAAATTCAAGAACTCCAAGAAGATTCTGAAGGCCATAAAAAAATTCAAAAGTGGACTCGTTACGCAACAGTCGTTCTTTGCTGTATCCAAGGTTATGGTATGGCGGCAGTTTTCGAAGGCTTCAGAAGTACGGGTGGTATTCCTGTTATTCCAGACCCAGGTATGCTTTTCAGACTTACAACGATGATTACTCTCGCTGCAGGAACAATGTTTCTTTTGTGGCTAGGAGAGAGAATCACTGAGTACGGTCTTGAAAACGGTGTTTCACTCATTATTTTTACAGGTATCGTGGTTGAGCTTCCAGGCGAAATTATCCAAAAAGTGACCCTCTTTAGAAGTGGCGAGCTTTCAGGAATCAATCTTTTGATTTTCTTCTCAGTTATCCTTACGGCATTCTTTATTGTTGCCTTCATTGAGCGCTCATCAAGATCAATTCCTGTTCAGTACGCTAAGAAAGTCGTTAATAATAGAGTTTATGGTGGCACTCAAAGCCTACCGATGAGAGTAGATACTGGTGGGGTTATGCCTCCCATTCTTGCGGCTTCGCTTTTAGCGGCTCCAGCAACGATCACTTCGTTTGTTTCTGAAGGGCATTTTTTAAAGCCTTACTTAGATACGATCCAGCAGTCCCTTATGCCAGGTCAGCTTCTGTTCAATCTCGTTTTCGCTCTTTTGATCGTGTATATGGCGTATTTCTACGCTCCAATCCAGTTCAAAACGAAGAAAATTACTGAGATGCTTCAGAAGAATAATGCCTTTATTCCTGGTATCAGACCTGGTGCCAAGACGAAAGAATACTTAGATGCCTTGCTTAACCGCATGACGTTCTTTGGCTCTCTTTATCTGATTATTATATGCGTTCTTCCTGATGTTATTACTGGCTCACATACTCAGTTTGGCGGTACGGCCATGCTTATTTTGGTCAGTGTTTCTATTAGAGTGATGATGAACATCCAATCCTTTATTTACGCCGATCGTCTCGAAGGGGCTTACAAGTCCAAAGGGAAGTATAATGGCGCCAATAGAAGGTTCTAGGATGAAGCCTCAGCTGATTTTGCTTGGAGCCCCAGGTTCGGGTAAGGGCACGCAGGCTGCTTCACTGGTAAAGAACTTTCACTACGAACATATTTCCACCGGAGATCTCTTGAGAAAAGAGATCTCTGAAGGTTCAGACCTCGGAAAACGAGTTCAAGCCATCATGGATGCCGGAAATCTCGTTGATGATAATACGGTTTTAGAACTTTTAAGTAAGAACTGCTCCCTTGAGAAAACATCTTATATTTTTGATGGTTTTCCGAGAAACCTTGAGCAGGCTAAGGCCCTTGATGAAGTCGTTTTAAAAGGCGTTTCGTCGATGGCAATTTACTTCGATATTGATTTCGAAGTGATTGTTGAGAGGATAGTGAACCGTCGTACGGCTCCAAAAAGTGGTGAGATTTATAATCTCCTCACAAGACCGCCGAAAGTGGCAGGGATCTGTGATGTGAGCGGCGAAGAACTTATTCAACGCAAAGATGATAATGAAGAAACTGTGAGAAATCGCCTAAGAGTTTTTAAAGAAGCGATTGACCCTGTTTTGAATTATTACCAGTCAAAAGGGGTGCTTAAGCGAGTTAATGCCGCAGCCCCACAGGTAAAGGTCCTTGAGGATCTGACGAAGATTTTAAGTTAAGAGCGTTAAGGCAAGTCATAGGCTTGCCTAATTGATATGGCCCGTATATACAAGCAAGGTTATAAAATTGGAATTTAATCAGCATGGCAGATAACGAAGTTATTGAAGTAGAAGGTGAGGTCACGGAACTTCTTCCAAACACAAAGTTTAGAGTGAAGCTTCCCAATGGACATCAGGTTTTGGCGCATATTAGCGGTAAAATGAGAATGCACTTCATTAAAATTTTGCCAGGAGATAAAGTCCTCGTTGAAATTAGTAAATATGACCTCACAAAAGGTCGGATTACATACAGAAGCAAAGGCAAATAGGCGGTGTTGAAATGAAAGTTCGGTCTTCAGTAAAAACGATTTGTAAGGACTGTAAAGTCATCAAGAGAAAGGGTGTCTTGAGAATCGTATGTAAGAAAAACCCAAAACATAAACAGAAACAAGGCTAATAAGCATTAATTAGTAGGAGTGTAGCTATGGCGAGAATTCTAGGCGTTGATATTCCGAGAAATAAGGTAATGCGAGTGGCTCTTCGATCAATCTACGGTGTAGGCCCAAAGGTTGCTGAGAAGGTTCTCGTAAAGTGCCAGATCGATATCAACAAAAGTTCAAATGACCTGTCCGAAGAAGAGGCGAATGAAATTCGTAAGATCCTTGAAACCGAATATTTGGTGGAAGGGGACTTGAGAAGAGAAATTGGTCTTAATATTAAAAGATTGAAAGATCTTGGTTGCTACCGTGGTGTAAGACACAGAAAAGGACTTCCAGTTCGTGGTCAGCGTACGCATACAAATGCGCGCACACGTAAGGGACCTGCTGTGGCGATCGCAGGTAAGAAATCAATTAAAGCGATGAAGTAAGGCGGGTTAAATCATGGTTAAAAAAGTCGTTAAGAAAAAAGTTCGAAAAAATATTACTCATGGCGTTTGCCATATCCAGGCTTCATTCAACAACACTATCGTGACGTTCACTGATATTGCGGGAAATGCGATTGCTTGGGCAAGTGCTGGCCAGTTAGGTTTCAGAGGCTCAAAAAAATCAACTCCATTTGCTGCACAGCAAGCGTCAGCTGAAGCTGCTAAGCGTGCTATGGAGCATGGTATGAATACAGTGGAAGTGAGAGTGAAAGGTCCTGGTGCTGGTCGTGAAAACGCTATCCGTGCACTTATGGGCGTAGGAATGAGAGTAACATCTGTTGCCGATCGCAGTCCGATACCGCACAATGGTTGTCGTGCTCCGAAGAGACGAAGAGTTTAAGCTCATTTTTAGACTAGATTAATTAGTAAGGAGAATCATTCCTATGTCAGTAAATTCATTTATTCAAAAAAATTGGACCAGCATGATCCGTCCTGTAGCTCTCGAAACTGATGCGGAAACGCTCAAGAGAAACTACGGTAAGTTCATTGCTAAGCCATTAGAGCGCGGCTACGGTCAAACTCTTGGTAACTCACTTCGCAGAGTTCTTCTTTCTTCTCTTCAGGGAGCAGGTATTGTTGCTGTTCGTATCGACGGTGTAGAGCACGAGTTTGGTACAATCAATAACGTTAAAGAAGAAGTTTCAGAAATCATTCTTAACTTGAAAGAAGTTCGTTTCAAGTTGACTCAGAAAGAAGATGTTGTTTTGACTCTTGAAAAAAGCGGCGAAGGCCCAGTCAGAGCGAGCGATATTTCTGGTCACGGAAATGTACAAGTTCTTAATCCTGAGCACACAATCGCTAACGTTTCATCTGGTGGATCTATCAAGATGGAACTTAAGATTGCTCGCGGTAAGGGTTATGTAACAGCTCTTGATAATAAAGAAGAGTACGATCTCCCAATCGGTTGGATTTATCTCGATACACTTTTCTCTCCAGTTCATCGTGTAAACTACACAGTGACGAACTCACGAGTTGGAAAGCGTACCGATTACGATAAGCTCACTTTGGAAGTTTGGACGAATGCTGGTATTGAGCCAGGCGACGCTGTTGCTTACTCGGCCAAAATTCTTCGTGATCAATTGTCTGTCTTCTTGAACTTCGAAGATGAAGAAGAGATTGCACGTATTGAAAGCAAGCCAATGCCAACAGCTGCACCGACTAACAATGCATTACTTAAGCCTGTTTCTGAGCTTGAGTTGTCTGTAAGATCGGCTAACTGCTTGCAAAACGCGAATATTAAGTATATCTACGAGCTCGTTTCAAAGACTGAAGGCGAGATGTTAAGAACAAAGAACTTTGGTCGTAAGTCCTTGAATGAAATCAAGGAAATCCTAACAGCGATGGGTCTTGGACTTGGAATGAAAGTCGACTCAATCATGAAGGATTCCAAAGACAACGACGGCGAATAAGGGTTAGAGGAGTATAAAGTGAGACACGGTAATCATAAATATAGAGTTGGATCCAGTCCTGCACACAGAGTTTCTCTAATGAGAAACCTTGCGATCGAAGTGATTGACCACGGTAAAATCAAAACGACTCATGCAAAATGTAAAGCAGTTCAAATTTATGTTGAAAAGCTTATTACACTTGCAAAAGTTGACACTGTTGCAAACAGACGTTTGGCTTTCAGTAAGCTAAACAACAAAGATGCAGTACAAAAGCTTTTCGCTAACGTGGGACCGAAGTTTGTTTCACGTCCAGGCGGATACACTCGCGTCTTGAAAATGTCTGATAAGCGCGTTGGTGACCACGCTGAGATGAGCTATATCTGCCTTGTAGATTAGTCCTATTCTCGTAGTCAAAGTTTTAAGTTTTGTTATATAACCCTCGTCTTCGACGAGGGTTTTTTTATGTCTGCGACTTCAAAACTTTTAATGATCAGCATGGTAATTGCCGCCACACTCCTCTATTCAGTGGTTGAGCGCAGAAAAATTGAAGCTCTGCAGACTCGCTCCCTCGATCCCATTTTAAAAACAATGCCAGAAATCGAAATCCTCGATGTGTACCAAGACATACCCCTAAACCAAGCCTCTATCCTTAAAGAAGGTGAGCGTGGGGTTTTTGTGCATATATGGGGGACATGGTGTGCTCCGTGTGAGGCGGAGTTGCCTGACTTCGTGGATTTCGCGGCGAAGTTTGAAAATCAGGGCGTTCGGTTTGTTTTACTGGCCGTGAATGATGAGTACGACAAAGTGAAGAGCTTCGTTGAAACAAGACTTAAGCGCATTCCAGAGAATATAACGATCGCTCTCGACGCTGAAGGGAAAACGATGATTCCCTTTGGAACAGTGAAGGTGCCGGAAACATACCTTTTTGGGAGCGATCTCAAGACGTTGACGAAATTCGTTGGCCCTCAGGACTGGCGTCTGGCGGGCTTTGTTGAGCGCACCAATCGACTATTAAGAGAAAGCCGTAAATAAGGTCAAACCTCTAATTTCCTAAAATTAGAGAAATTGACTAGTTTTTTTCCAATCTCTATTCACCCCCCTCAAGAATTTAAACAGATTGCCGAAAAGATAGACAGTTTAGTGAAGGATCTCTAAACAGGTCGACCAATTGAGCGTCCATTTTCGGACAAGGGGATAGCAAAATGATTAACTGGAAAGAAATGAGCAACCTCCATGTGATCGCGAAACTAGAAGAAATTCTTGGTGAGTGGTTTGGTGTGGAGCAAGTTTATACAGATATTCATTATAAGATTCAGAGTCGCCATCTCGAAAAAGATTTTCATTTTAAAAATCA
>DIUE01000085.1 GCA_002435795.1 Bacteriovoracaceae bacterium UBA6166
ATGAGCGACCAACCAGAACGCTGTACCTTTGCTATTATCTCTCACCCTGACGCCGGTAAAACAACCATGACTGAAAAGCTTTTATGGTTCGGTCAGGTCATCCGCGAAACCGGAATGGTGAAATCTAAACAAGGAAATTTCGCGAAGTCCGACTGGATGGCGCTTGAACAAGAAAGAGGAATCTCTATTACATCATCTGTAATGAGCTTCCCTTATGGTGGTCGAGCGATGCACCTACTCGATACTCCAGGCCACAAGGACTTCTCAGAAGACACTTATAGAACACTCACGGCAGTTGAGTCAGTTCTCATGATGATCGACTCCGCTAAAGGTGTGGAAGCGCAGACAATTAAACTGATGGAAGTGTGTCGTATGCGAGACACTCCCATCATTACTTTTATGAATAAATTTGACCGCGAGACCATGGATCCATTCGCGCTCATCGATAATATTGAATCCATTCTCAATATTCAGTGCGCTCCCCAAACATGGCCCATGGGTTCGGGAGTCGATTTCAAGGGTGTTCTTGATCTGAAGACTCGTTTGATTCGAAGCTTTAACGATCACGATCCTTTTTTGCCAACTGAAATTGATGCTCGCGATTTTGATGCGCCAGAGGTTATTAAGTTTTTAGGCGAACAGCTACACACTCAAATGAAAGACGAATTACAAATGGTCGCTGAGTTAATGCCTGAGTTTCGTGAGGATGAATTTCTGGCAGGTATTCAAACTCCCGTATTCTTTGGAACGGCCCTACACAATTTTGGAGTGAAAGAGGTTTTAGATACCTTTGCGGACTTGGCCCCTAAGCCTAAATCCCGCCGAGTAAAGCTCTTTCCCTTTGATGAATCCGCGCCAGAGCGAGAGATCAAACCAACCGAGCCGGCATTCACAGGTTTTGTTTTTAAAATCCAAGCGAATATGGACCGCAAGCACCGCGATCGTATTGCCTTTTTGCGGGTTTGCTCCGGGCGATTTGAACGGGGCCAGAAAATTTTCCATACCCGTACTGAAAAGGAAATCAAGATCGCAACACCACTTCTTTTTCAAGCTCAAGATAGAGAGATCGCTGAATTTGCTCTACCAGGTGATATTATTGGTCTTCACGATACCGGCAAATTTCAGATTGGAGACTCCTTCTCCGAAGGAGAAAAAATTCACTTCACTGATATCCCTTCTTTTGCACCTGAAATCTTTAATAAGGTTCTCCTTAAAGATCCTATGAAAGGGAAACAACTTGAAAAAGGACTGCGCCAACTCTCCGAAGAAGGCACGGTTCAGCTTTTCACTCGTCATACTAGCAATGAAAAAATTCTTGGAGCAGTTGGTGTCCTACAGTTTGAAGTTGTAAAGTATCGGCTAGAAGACGAATATGGAGTTCGGGGTGATTACGAGTCCTACCCTTTTCAAAGTATTCGCTGGATCAAATTTCCAAATGAGAAGGCATCAAAAGACTTCATCGCAAAGAACGGCTCTAATATTGTTTATGATATCAAAGAGCGTCCTTGTTTTAGCGTGCGCAGCGAATGGGATTTGAAGCTTGTAATGGAGAAATTTCCTGACGTTGAGTTCTTTAAAAACTCAGACTATCGCTAAGGAAATCCTGGAATTACGTAGAACTGTGGCTGTGGCATCGGTGCTGGACTGAAGCGCGCCGGCGGCGTGACTGGGGCAAACTCAGGCCATGCTGGAAGTGGTTTCACTGGATCTACCGGTGCTTCACTTGCCTTGTCTTCGTCTGGGCAACCAGTTCCATGTAATCCACAATTTAAAGTCAGCTCAACTTCAGGCGAAGGTCGAACGGTATAACCCTCAGCTTCCCCAGATGCCGCTACAGAATAAGACCATTTATGTAGAGGGAAATCAAAACTACTTGCACCCTCTGGAGCTTTGACAAGATCATCTAAGGTCGCAGGGTTGGCGTACACCCATTTGAATTTAAAACTTGCAGGCAACTCACCGCCACCATCAACAGTAGCTTTTGCAGTTAGTTTATGAGTTTTTGCACCTTCAGCAGGACTGGAAGTATGGTTCTCAATAACAACTGTAATATACTTTGTTCTCAATGAATCATAGCCAACTTGCATTGTGTCTGTGGCCGTCACCTCATATTTGGGATCAGCAGTTATAGCAGTTAAAATAACCGAGTAAACATCACCACGCACAGGAACAACGACCGTTGCCGCACCATCGGTTGGTGCCGGCAGTTCTTCTTTCGTGCCTGCATTAGTCCCAGTCATAGCGACTTCATCATAAGTCCAAACAAATTTTAAATCTGCGGGCTGCTCTTTTCCTTCAGGAAGAATAAGCTTCGCTTTCAATGTAATTTCAGTGGTGCCATCAGGAATCGCATCTGTTTTATTTTCAATCACAGGATGGATCTTAATCACCTCAGTTTCAACCAGATCTGTTGGAGTAGGTTCAATTGGTTCAGACCCAGGTGACGGCGCAGGACCTTCCTCCTCTGAACCCGGATTATAAAAATGGGCCAATCGACCTAGCGGGAGAGGATTTCGAAGCTGTGTTGCAAGTCTTGTCTCTTCTGCGATTCTCGCCGTATCAGCAATGGCCGGCACTCGCACCACTGCGCTGGCCTCCGAAGGAACTTCTGTTAATCTCAAGACCGAAGGGACTTCCTCTGCGATACTTGCAGTTTCTCTCAGGTCTTCAAGACGTAGGGCCTCTTGTGGTCGCGCTAAACGAGGAATCGATTCTGTGGTTAAATCCAAACCTCTGATGGCATCAGAGATAGGAACTGGACTTGTCACGCCTCGATCAATAATTGCAGGCACTATTGTCTGATTCTCCACAGGCACGATAGCTGTACCCGTTGCACGCTCGGCCGGGACAGTTGTCACAGCTCGCGACGGTGCGACTAATTCTGGAGTGGCCTGTCTTACACTATAAAGACGCTCAATTGTATCTTCTAATGATTTCAAACGTTCCGCTGAACGGGCAGATGGTTTTCCTTGATAAAAATCCCGAGCTATTTTTAAAGCTTCATCTTTTGATGGGGCCATCATGAGACGATGGGCCATGTCCTGCACGCCGGGAGTGAAAACATTTGGTGTATAACTGCCACGGTACATAATCAAGGCCATGAATGCATCTTCATCCAAGGTCTTTGAATTGATAAACCGCTCTTCTATAATATCCGCGACCTTTCTCTTTTCGACCGAGGTTAGCTTATGGAAATTATCAAGCTTTGCCTTCTGTGCGGGAGTGATTCTAAAAGAAGCTTTACTACCACTTGTTACGGCCGGCAGTGAATCAGCACCGGTAATTGGAACTAAGCGCTCAGGAGGAGAAATTCGTAGAACTTCATCAGCTTTTGGAACCACCACTTCAGCAATATCTGTCGTATTTGTCGGCCGTAAAACTGGAGCAACTGCTGTGTTTGTTGTGGCATCAAATAAACGACTCACTGTACTTTCAAGTCCGCTTAACTTCTCTTTATCATTTATTGCAAAGAAGCGACGAAGAAGTGAAAGGGCCTCATCTTTATTGTCTGCTGCCATGACAGCACGAACCATATCTTGAACCTCAGGACCGAAGCTCGCGGGAGTATAATTCCCACGGTACATCATCAAAGTCAAAAAAGTATCTTCGTCGATAGACTTAGAAGCACGGATTTGTTGTTCGATCAAATCTGCAACTCGTCTTTTCTCAACAGTTGTTAATTGATGAAAGTTTTCTAATTTTTTTAGTTGAGCAGCAGTTAAGCTGCTCTTTGCCGACTGTACAACCGTTGGAGTGACAACAGGAACTTCATCTGCCCTCGTTGGAGTGACTAATTCAGAAGGTTTTCTTGAAACAACAACCGGAGTCTCTAATTTAACAGGCTTAATAACTTCGTTAGGAGTTGCTCTTAAGCTGAGTGTTGGCGCCTCATCAACAAGACCTACAACTGTTGCAACTTCAACGGGTCTTCTACCTAATCGAAGTGCAAGGCTAACTGCTGGTCGCACAATCAAGGCAGCATCAAGTGCTGAAAGTGCTACTTCAGCAGTCGCTAGCGCCGCTTGATTTCTTGCTTTATCTTGAGCTTCAAATAAGTCTCTCGGCGTTGCCCAGACATTCGATCCCTGATAAACGGTCTCTGTCGCCGATCTTTCATCAGCGGCAGCACTATAGCGATCATAAGCATCGTATGAAAAAACAAATCCACCAACTGCACTGGCAATCAACCCGGCCCCTGCAAGATTTCCAACCACCGGAACAAACTGAAGGGCCACACCACCGACAATTGCGACAGTGGCGCCAAGAAGCGCTGCTATCCCAAGACCGCCAGTTCTTTTTGGCTCGGTTTGAATGAGATAACAATATCCGGCTTGATCGGCCAAGTGAGCTTTCCCATTAGTTTTTGACTCATTTAAAACTTCTTTGGCCAAATGATCAAAATGGTGAAGATCAGAACCGTCTGATTTACAAAGATGCTCCATCGCTTCTTTTTTCTTTAGTTTCTCTTCATTGACTTTTTTCCTGCCCGCTTCTTCAACTGTAGAGACAGGGTGATCCACTAGACGAGTCGAAAGCTCTTCAAGCTTATTATTCCCTTCCTCTGACTCTAAAAAATCAACAATTGCTTGAGCGTTTTGCATATTAGCAAGCTCAGGGATATCTTTTATTGCCTCTTTATCAAGAAGTTTCCCAAAATCACTCTGGGCATATTCTGAATTAAACCAGTCAAAGAACTCAAAGCGATTTTGAATATCAAAAACCGTTGGGTGTTGTTGATAGAGAACACCTAAACTTAATTCGACTTGTGCCTTTTCTTGTTCATAGTTTTTTTGGATCGTTTGTAGAGCGACACAATGTTTTTGATTAGGTTTAGAAGTACATGAATGCCTTCTTCCAGGTCCTCTGACTGTCGCTGCCGACTTCTCTTTTTCATAGCGCTCTTCCACTTCAACTTTTTGTTTTAAAACTGATTTAAGGAGTAATGCGCTTTTCACATGATTTTTATAAAAATAGAGTTTCTTTTGGCGATCTAAGGCCAAACGAACCTGTCGTTGGTCTTCTCTTGAAATTGACTCTACAGAAAAATCTGGAATAGGGCGCAGTTCATTCGCTGCCTCAAACTCCTGATGAACTTCATTTAATTTTAAATCTGTATATTTTTTATTTTCATCATCGATCACCCCTTGCATTTCTGCGTTTCGACAGCGCGGAGTGAAATTCTGTTTATCTTCACAAGCTGAAGACGCCAGACTTGCGTAGGGATCACTTCCGAACTCACAAGTCATTCGCGGGAAAAGGTCCTCATAATCGTGAGCAGACCTAGAGACACCCCTCATTACCTTTTCTTTTAATTTTTCTCTGAACTGCTTAACAGACTCTCGGTACTCCACCCTCTGAGTTCTAGAATAGAACTTTAAAAGATCCTCTGCTGCCACTGATATTTTTTGATTATCAGGAGTACTGAGATGACATGTTTGATTATCATAAGAAGAAATTTTTTCTTGATCGAGTGCTCTGGTATTAAGGGCAGGAAAATTATCTTTACAGTACTGAGGAATTTCTTCCGCCGATAAAACGCAAAAAGAAACCAATATCGACGATATTGCGATAAGATTTCGTAAATTGTGTTGGCGAATCAAACTCATTTATTTATCCGAGAGTGTTTACGACTCTAACCTTATCGGCAGATTTCACGACAAGTTAACTCCGTCATTATCACCCCGAAGTTGGCAAACCCTTAAAAAAACGATGAAAAAACTCACAACTCTTGAATTTCCTGTGATAATAAAGAAAAAACCTAGATATCAATATGCCCAGAATTCAAGGCAAAATGACAAATGAGACGAATGATATGAGTGAACGAATTCTAGAACTTAAGCGCAGGCTTGAAAAAAACTTAGCGAAAAGAGAAAAGCTTATGAAAGCTTGGCCTACCACTGCAGTTAGACTCTACGACAAGGACCTCCCCAACTTCCCTTATTTGATTGATTATTTCACCAGCGTGCGGGATCGCTACGCTCTGATTCAGTTCAAAGGAAAAAAACGTTTTCCCGACGACGATGATAAAGAAAAAGAAATCGTCACTCTTTTAGAGACGTGGCTAGAAATTCCCGCCAAACATATCCATCTCAAGGAAAGACGCCCCCAAGGACCTGAGAATCAGTACAAAAAACTTGATAACGAAGGCTCGAGTATCTTCATCGAAGAAGGCCGTGCTCTCTTTAGACTCAATCTCACTGACTATATGGACACTGGCCTTTTTTTAGACCATAGGCCGCTTAGAAAATGGATTGGTAAAGACTGCGAAGCCTTTGTCAAAAAGGAAGGCAAAACTCCAAAATTCTTAAATCTCTTTTGTTATACTGCAAGTGTCAGTGTGATGGCGGCACTGGCCGGAGCATCGACTGTCAATCTTGATCTCTCTTCGACCTATCTTGATTGGGCCCAAGGGAACTTCGAGCTCAATGAAATCAGTCTTAAAAAACATCAGTTTATCAAAGCACCTATTCAAGAAATGGACGAACACATCCGTGGCAGTTTCGACTTTATCTACCTAGATCCACCGACTTTTTCAAACTCAAAACGCACTAGTGATTTTGATATTCAAGAAGACCATTTGAAACTGATCCTGCAGATGAAAAAATACCTCTCCCCTAAAGGAGTTCTTTGGTTTTCTTGCAATCGACGAGACTTTGTCCTAGACCCAAAAGTTGGGGAACACTTTCATATCCAAAACAAGAGCCACGACTCAATCCCAGAGGACTTCACCGATGAGAAAATTCATCAGTGCTACCGTCTTCTTTTAAAGGACTAGCCATTCCTGCGTTTCAGGGCAAAGAAGTTTCGTCTCACCAGTGCCCGGTGCGAACTCACCTAGAGTGAAGACGGTCTCCCCTTTTTGCTCGTAGAAGTTGATGACGTCTTTTGGTCTATCGGTGGCAATCACTAAAC
Organism: Bacteriovoracaceae bacterium UBA6166; assembly: GCA_002435795.1. Classification (GTDB taxonomy): domain Bacteria; phylum Bdellovibrionota; class Bacteriovoracia; order Bacteriovoracales; family Bacteriovoracaceae; genus UBA6166. Next base: position 6,913 of record DIUE01000085.1, read on the forward strand.
CAATACCCATATTAAACGTACGGTAGAGTTCGAAGCTTCCAAGACCAGAGCGCTTTTTAATTTCAGCAAAAAGCGGAACGATTTTGTCTAGAGGCGGTGGTGATTTAATCACAGCATCCAAGGTATTTGAGAGACGTGCAATATTCGTGAATCCCCCACCTGTAATATGAGCAAGTCCTAAGATCGCTCCAGGAGATTTTTTTTGTAGCTCAAAAATCTCTTTTACATAAATCTTAGTGGGAATCAATGCTTTCTCTAACCACTCCCTCTCGTCTTCTTGAAAAAGTTTTCGAAGCAGAGAATAGCCATTTGAATGGGCGCCACTTGAAGGCACACCAATCAACGTTGTACCGGCCTTGCATTTTGATCCATCAAGCAGGTCTTCTTGGTAAACTTCACCCACTGCAAAGCCCGCGAGGTCATAGTGTCCGGGAGCATAAAGGCCTGGCATCTCCGCAGTTTCACCACCGACCAGAGCGGCACCTGATTGCAAGCATCCCCCAACGATTCCTTTTATGACCGCTTCATGGCGATCTAGATCAAGTGCACTCGTCGCTAAATAATCTAAGAAAAACAACGGGCGCGCCCCCGTGCAGAGAATATCATTCACACACATGGCAACCAAATCTTGTCCGATGGTTTCATGAGAATCGAGTTGATGAGCTAAAAGCAATTTTGTTCCCACTCCATCGGTTCCACTCGCGAGATAGCGACCGTCGCCCATATCATAAAGAGAAGCAAATCCTCCAACAGCAGAAGTCACTCTCTTATTTAAGGTAGGCCCTACCATTTTTTTGATACGCTCAACAAAAGCGTCTCCACGATCAATATCCACACCAGCATCTTTATAAGTCATCGGTTTTGTCATAATCAGTTCCTTAGTGGCGAAAGTGGCGAGTCTGAGTAGTGGCCATTTTTAAATTCAAGCGATCAACACACATGATGACTTCATTGTCTTTTATACTGCCTCCTGGCTGAATAAAAGTTTGAATGCCATAGTCATGGGCCTTTAAAATATTGTCTTCAAAAGGAAAGAAGGCATCGGAAAAAAGAGCGACGTCGGAAAAATCACTGATGCCAATCTCTCGCGCCTTTTCATAGGCCTGAGAGATACTCACCAATCGATTGGGATTTCCCATACCTGAGCCCACAAGTTGTAGCCCTTTTGAAGACTCTTGAACGAGAGCAATACCATTAGACCTCAAATGTTTGACAGCGACTAAACCGAAGCGCACAAGTGCATTTGAGATATCTGATTTCTTTTGGCTCACCCAAGTGAGCTCTTCAAGAGGCGTGCCGTCTTCAGTTTGTAAGAGAACGCCTCCATCAATTGATCTCAGAGTCCATTCATTTTTTACTTGCGCCAAATCACCAATCATCAAACGAAGATTTTTTTTCTTTTGAAAAATTTGCAGTGATTCTTTTGAAAAACTTGGTGCGAGCACTAGCTCAACAAATGATTGTGAGAGAATCTCCGCCGCCTCTGCTGTCACCTCTTGATTGAAACTTACGATGGAGCCAAAGCTTGAAACAGGATCACAGGCCCAAGCTAAATGAAGCGCCTCTGCTTGAGTCGCAGCAAGACTAAGGCCACAAGGGTTAGCATGTTTCACAATACACACGGCCGAGGGATATTTGTCCGTTTGGCGAGAGTGATGAAGATCTTTAAGAGCACGCCAACTCGAATCGGCGTCCCAAAGATTATTATAGCTCAACTCTTTTCCTTGCAGAGGGGTTGAGCGAGCAAGACTAGAGGTCGATAAACTTGTCGGCGCACAGAAAGCTTTCTGCTGCGGGTTTTCTCCGTAGCGAAGAGAAGTTCCCTTGGCAGATGAGACCATCAAAGAGAAATCATCTGTCTCCCAGCGCTCTTCCAGAACGCGAGTAATGAGGGCGTCGTAGAGAGCGCAGTGGCGAAAAGTGGCGAGAGAGAATTTTTTTCTAAATTCAAGTTGGGTATGGCCCGCACCTTGCTCGATTTCTTGAATCAATTCCGGGTAGAAGCTTGGGTCTGGGCAAACCGCCACATGGGCGAAATTTTTAGCGGCCGCTCTAAGCATGGTGGGGCCACCGATATCGATATTTTCTATCAACGTTTCTTCGTCGCCATTCAAGCTTGCGATTTTTTCAAAAGGATAAAGATGACAAACGACAAGATCAATCGGCTTGATCCCAAGCTCACTCGCCTCTTGCAAATCTTGCGGATGCTCACGGCGGTAAAGCAGACTTGAACCGATAGCAAAACTTATGGTCTTCATGCGGCCACCGAAGACTTCGGGATTTCCTGTAATTGTTTCAACTGGAGTGAAAGGAAGGCCATGAGTTTTTAAAAACTCGCCTGTGCCACCAGAAGAAATCAGCTCTACTTTATACTTCAAAAGCACCTGCGCCAGCTCAAGTAAACCTGATTTATCACTCACAGAAAGTAGGGCACGTTTTAGTGGTTGAGAGCTCATAATAATCCTTTTAGGTTTGCTTCAATGCTTTAAGAATAGATTTAAAAAGAGCAAAAGACGGCAGCGGTTCCATCACTTGTGCTGGCGTTAAGCGCTCTTGTTTTGAGGACTGCACTCTAAAAGAGGCCGCTTCCGGATGAGGCATAATTCCAAGCACCCAACCACTCGGGTCAGTGATTCCAGCAATTCGGTCGAATGAACCATTCACATCTTTTTTATAACGAAAACACCACAGTTCTTCTTGCACTTGTTTTTTCATTTCACTGCTGGCGTTTTGTGGCAATAGCAGTCGCCCTTCACCGTGGCGCATAGGCATAGAAAGAGTTTCCTCAATTCCTTGCAGCCAATGACAATGAGATTTTGTATTCACCTCAAGCTCTACCCATTGATCCAAAAATTTTCCGTGGTCATTGCGAGCAAGGGCGATTGATTGCTCATCGGTTTTTTTAAACGGCAGCACACCAAGCTTTGTTAAAACTTGAAAACCATTACAAATCCCGAGTACGGCGCGGGGTTTTTGCAGAAATTCTTGAAGAGCATCTTGTAAACGGTGGCGCAGCTCTAACGCGAGGACTTGCCCACTTCCAAGTTCGTCTCCAAAAGAAAAACCACCAGGGAAAACCAGTCCTTGAAAATCTTCGAGGTATTTGGGGCGCTCAAGGAGATCTCGCACATGAAGAATTTTGGTCTGTGCTCCAGCTTGTCTTAAAACAAAGTCAGACTCCCCTTCGCAGTTAATGCCTTCACCTGTTAAAATAAGAAATTTCATCGACCAAACTCCTGAGTAAAGGCCTGTAAGAGTTCATACCTTGTCGCGGAGAATTCTTGATTCAAGACAAGGGCCCCTGAAGTGGTGACACTTCCGATCTGTTCGATAGTGAGTCCTTGTAGACCATTCTTAAATTCTTCGATATTTGACTTTGAAACAGACACAAGGAAACGACCTGGTCCTTCAGATAAAAGAGCATCATAAAGATTAGACCCTGTTTGAGAAATCTTTAACTCTAGCCCAAAGCTGTTATCAGAACCCATCAAAGATTCTGCCGCCGCCACCAATAGACCTCCATCAGAGAGATCATGGGCCGAAGCAATGACGCCTGCTTGCTGCAAGCGATTGAGCGCCAAATAAAGATCGCGGTTTTTCTCGCCATCAAAATTTGGAACAAAATTAAACTCAGCATTTAATTCAAAAAGTTCAGAGACTTCACTGAGTTTTAAGCCCGTCGAAGGAGCGCCAATCACAAAGACTTGATCTCCAGCGCTCTTAAATTCAGTACTCGTAACAGTTGAGAGTTCTCCCCGTCCCATCGCCGTCACAAGAAGTGTGGGCAAAATACTAATTTGCAGTGGATCTCCTCGGCGATTTTTACCTCGAAAATCATTTTTCATACTATCTTTTCCACTCACTAGGGGCGTTTGATAGAGGGTGCACAAATCATAGAGTCCTTCACAAGTGCGAACGAGTTCGGCGAGCTTTCTTTCACCGTCAGGATTTTTGGCCGAGGCGACGGGATCGGGCCAACAGAAATTATCTAACAAACACAGAGTCTCTAAATGAGCGCCACTGGCGACACAATTTCTGACCGCTTCGTCCACCGCCCATTTCGCCATTAAATAAGGATCTTCAAGGGACATTCTAGGGGCCAGGCCATTGCTCACAAAAATCACGCCATTAATATCTCCGCCGTGGCGACCAAGCCAAATAGCTCCAGCATCACTAGGGCCCGCGCCTTCGGGGCCGGTGAAAGGGCGAATCCTTGTTGCCCCCTGTACTTCATGATCGTATTGGCGAACAAGGCCTTCTTTAGAAGCGATATTTGGAGTTGCTAGAAGATTGAGTAAGACGTCTTTTATGGGAGTCGCAAATAAAGATTTTTTTGCAGGCATCGGCATCCAAGTCGAGCGTGCTCTAGGCCCTTCCCAGCGCGCTTTGAGTTTCATTTTAGGCAGACCTTTATGTAAAAAATTAAGATCAAGGGCCGCCACTTGCTGAGTTTGATAAAAAACTTCTAAGAAACCTGTGTCTGTAAACTCTCCAAGCACAGTCGAGGCGACATTGCGAGCTTCACAAAGTTTAACAAAAGCTTCAACTTTATCGGGGGCCACAGAGAGACTCATGCGCTCCTGACTTTCACTAATCATAATTTCAAAAGGCTTGAGCCCTGGGTATTTCGTTGGGCAAAGGCTTAAATCAAAGCGCGCTCCATTCGTCAGTGTTGCCATCTCACCCAGAGAAGAACTTAAGCCCCCAGCGCCATTATCAGTGATTCCTGAATACAGTCCGAGGTCGCGAGCTTCAAGCAGTAAATCCATCACTCGCTTTTGTGTCAGAGGATCTCCGATCTGCACTGCCGTTGATGGAGAAGATTCATTGAGTTCAAGCGAGCTAAAGGTCGCGCCGTGAATCCCATCAGCACCGACCGCGCCACCGATCACAACGATCTTGTCGCCTACCTTCGTGCCTTTTTGATCACTGGTCCGTCCATCGGGAAGTCTCTGCGGTAAAATGCCGACGGTGCCGACAAACACCAAAGGCTTGCCACAAAAATCTGGATCAAAATGAATGGCGCCGTTCACGGTAGGAATTCCACTTTTATTACCACCGTCTTCCACGCCTTTATGCACGCCTTCAAGAATACGACGAGGATTCATCAATCCCTTCGGCATAAAATCATTCATCTCAGGAACTGATTGATCAGGCCAAGACGGAGGGGCGAAACAAAACACATCCATATTAGCGATGGGCTTAGCTCCTAGACCCGTTCCTAAAATATCGCGGTTGACGCCGAGGATACCTGTCAGAGCGCCGCCGTAGGGATCAAGCGCCGAGGGGGAATTATGGGTTTCAACTTTTATGCAAAGATCAAGTGTTGAATCAAAGCGCACAATCCCGGCGTTATCGGAGAAAACACTGATCAACCAGTCCTTATTGCAACTCTTTGTCGCGGCTTTGATATAGCTTGGGTAAAGGCCCGAGATTGATTTAGCTCCTATGGCCCTTGGAAGATTTGGCGTCTCTTGATAATCAATCTCAGCCGCAAAGATCTTGTGCTTACAGTGCTCGGACCAGCTCTGAGCAATCACTTCAATCTCAACATCAGTTAAAACCTCAGGCATCTTCTGCAAGCGGCGCTGTTTTTTAAATTCTTCCGAGTTAAAGGTTTTCTGCAAAAAATGCAGTTCATCATCACTGAAAGCCAAACAGCGCTCTTCATTGATTTTTTTTAGTTCCGCAAAACTGATCGCAAGATCAAAAGGCGTCACTAACTCTTCAGTTAGACCTAAGTTCACTTGAGGGTAATCCGCTCGCTCAAAACGCTCGGGCGCAAAAAACTCCGAAGCGCGAGCAATCTTGATATTTTGAATTAAAGGATTGGAGAGAAAACTTTCACTGAAGCTTTTTAAATCTGCGAGAGAGAGATCTTGATAAAAAAGGTGAACCACTCGAGAGGAAACTTCCACTTCAAAGCCTCGAGACTTCAAACCATAAGCCGCCGAAGCACCAGTATTATCCGTCACCCCTGGCTTAAAGGAAACTTCGACACAGAAACTTGGGGATTTCTTGAAAACGTTATCTTGACCCGCATCCAAAACTAATTGATGAGTGATTCGATCGACAAAAACCTCGGCCAGGACATCCTTTGGAATCTTAGTCTTTGATTGCAAATGATAAGCTTCAAAACGACTGGTGAGACCCATCGGACTTTTCTTTTGCTCAAGAGTAAAAGGATGAACCTCAATTCTTGTGACTAGTGCTGACATAAAAAGAATTTCCTGTTTTTCTGAGGTTGATATGTTTTTTAGTAAAAAGATCCAAGCATTCAAGATAGAGCTGGTGTTCGAGTTTTAAGCCTCGTGTTTTAAAATCTTCTAAACTATCAGTGTCGAGGCGCTCGAAACTTCGCTGCAGAATAATCGGGCCTCCATCCATTTCAGGAGCGACAAAATGCAAGGTCACTCCAGCAGTTTTAACTCCTGCGGCAAAGGCCTGCTCATAAGCATCGAGACCTTTAAAACTTGGCAAAAGCGAAGGATGAATATTAATCATCTTCGCGAGTCCAAGATAGTCAGGACTTGAAAGCTTTGAAAGAAAGTCCGAAGACAAAAGTCGCATATAACCACAAAGGCAAATGAGATCTGGATTCAATTGAGTGATAGTTTTTAAAATCTGTTTTTCGTGATCCGCTTTAGTGCTAAGTCTTGGGAGCACAAAAGTCTCAATACCAAGTGCACGACTTTTCTCAATCACTGGCGCCTGTGGTTGATCGCTAATTAAACCGCAAACATCAAAGCCTCGGCTATGCTCAATCAAATTAACAGCGTTGCTGCCATTTCCCGAAGCCATCAATAGAATTCGAAAAGGCTTACTCATGAACTCTTGAGCCCTAAGTCTTTGCGGTAAAAGGCACCATTAAAATGAATCTTTTTAAGTTCTTCGTAAGCGAGCACTCTCGACTCCTCGAGGGTTGCGGCCCATGCGGTAACACCGAGGACTCTGCCGCCGGCGTTTACTAAATTTTCACCACTGCGTTTAACTCCGGCAAAAAAGATTTGCGAGTGAGCGTGGTTCGCTCTCGCCGCGCCGTCGTCAAAGGAAATGGGCTGATTAACTAAGAGTGGAGTGCCATCGAGGCTTGGATAGTTTTTTGAGGCCATCACAATATGCAAGGCCGACTGACTATGATCTCGCCAAAGAAACCCTGAAGCCCCCTTCAAGAGTCCATTGGCCGCTAACCTCAAAGTTTCACCGAGATCACCTTTTAGAAGCGGCAAAAAAGTTTGAGTCTCAGGATCACCGAGGCGCACATTGTATTCAAGAACATGAAAATCATCCCCCTGAATCATAAGGCCAATAAAAAGAAATCCCTTAAAAGGCGTGCCTCGTTTTTTCATTCCCTCAAGCACAGGCTTAATGGCACGAGCGATCACCTTTTCTTTCATTTTTTCATCGAGCATGCCCGGATGAGTATAACAACCCATGCCTCCGGTATTTGGACCTAAATCGCCATCGAGCAATCTCTTATGATCTCTGACTTCGCTCAGCCACAAAAAATCCTCTCCATCACAAAGAGCGAAAACTGAAAGCTCAATGCCTGGTGAGCGCTGTTCGATCACGACTTCTCGCGCCTTCACTTCATAGTCGGGATTTCGCAAAAAATTATGCAAAGTTTGTTTTTGCACTTCAAGATCGCGGCTCACCACAACGCCTTTACCAGCCGCGAGCTCAGAGGCCTTGATGACAAGATCCCCTTTCCAGGGCCTTGTTTCAATAAAAGCTAACGCTTCATCAAAGGAATCAAACGCTTCAAAATCGCTAGTTGGAATGCCTTCATCGCGCATAAACTGCTTGGAGAAAACTTTCGAGCCTTCAAGCTTTGCGCAGGCTTTGAGAGGACCGAGCACCGGTAAACCTGCTGCGACTAAATCATCAACCAGACCTGAACAAAGCGGGGCTTCGGGACCTATCAAAATAAGATCAGGATCAAGTCCCTTGATCAATGTCACAAGACCCGGGCCCACTTCTAACTGACCTGGAATCAATTCAAGCTTTGAAATATTCAGCATGCCAGGATTGCCAGGCAAAACCTGAATCGACTCGACTGAAGAATCTTGTGAAAGTCGCCAAGCCAGTGCATGCTCTCGGCCACCACTGCCTAAGATAAGTATTTTCATAGAAACTTCTTCGCCCCCATTTCCCATTCGGCCAGAGTCTTCGTTGTCTCATCCGTAAATACCGCCGGATATCCATGAGACCGAAGCAATTCATCACAAAGAATTAAGTACATCTCTGAAATACATTTTTTCTGTGCCGGTAATAATTGGGGAGGCTCAAGCTCACACAACGACTTCCAAGACTTCCCAGGCATAGTAGGAGCTTTCTTTTTAGCAGCTAGCAGCGCCTCATACCACGGATCGCGGCGATAGATTTGGCGCAAACTCTCTTTAGAAAGCTGAATGCCTTTATAATCAATTCGAAGTTCATCAGGACCGATAGAATCGACAAGCTCAAACTGTCGCTCACCCGCAATCAAGTTTTTCTCAAAGGCGAACTCGAACTTGCCATCAATCAGATTGACTCCCGCCTTATCAAAAAGACTCTTAAGAGCAATCGCTTGAACTCTTGTCTGCGCTATCAATTGTAAAAACTCTGTCTCACTTAGGCCTGCAAGCTCTTGTGCTTCAAGATAAGTCAGCGGCCTATCAGCGCTTTCTAATTTAGTCGAAAACTCAACGATCACAAAAGGAAAGGACTCACCTTCCTTAATCATTTTTGAGAGACCAAGCTCCGCTAAGTATTTTTGATCCGTAGATCGCGACCAAAAGGAAGAGCCGGGAGTCAGTCCAAAACGAAAAATCACTTCAAGCGGAACTAAGCAGTCTGTCGGTTTATTTTGATAAAAACGAACAGACTCTCCTCTTGGAACATGGACGGGGCGAACGGCGAGCAATCGACTGCGCTCGGTCTGATTAATCAACGCTAGTCCTTCTTCACTAAGTTCCGGAGCAAGACCAACGCTGTGATGAGGGAGGCCTTTTTCAGCGAAGCGCTCAACAAGTTTTTTTTCTAATTCAAGAGTCGGTGACGCTTGATGAGAAAAAGCAAGCCCACGCCAAAATTTCGTTTGAGCGAATTGCTGAAAAAAGAAATTCGCCATCACAGCGAGAGCTTCACCTTTTAGGGGAAGCTCATCAGGCATCGCGCCCCAATCAAAAACAGAATAACGGTCGGAGAATTCAAAAAGATAAAGGGACTCCTGCTCAGAGGTGTAGATATTCTTCACTGAGCCGGTGTGCAGGAGTTTAAGCATGGCAACCTTTTAACTGAGAAAGCGCAAATATCCTAACAGGGCATTGCGGGTATTATTCACCCCAACCCAAAGACCTCCAGAGCGCACCATCTCAAAAAGACGAAGGGCCTTGGAAGGATTGGCGAGGCTGACTTTATCAAATAAGGGAACGTGAAGACATGGCTTCTCGGCCAAGACCTCATCTGGATCATTGACGAGAACAATATTCAAACAAGCGGGGTCAAATTTGGCGGTCACTTTGATTTTTAATTGCGTCTCAGCTGCGAAATCAAGAGCGCGCTTCACTTCAAAAGAAACATATTCATAAGCTTCAATTTTTGGATTCAAAATCAGATTAAATTCTTTCTTCGCGGGCCCATTTGTTTTGAGCCATGAACGCATACCGGTTAGAAAATCAATTCCTTCCGAGGCCATACCTGGGCCCATAGTGAGAACGGGAATCCCAAAAGACATCTGCTGAATGGCGAGAGTGGCATCAAGGCCCGCAAAATGGGCTTCAACTGGTAAACCTAAAACTGGCTTCAATGTTTTTGAAGCGACAATTCCTGGCAAGTGAGCCGCAAGACCGGCGCCCGCCCAAATCACATCGTCTTCACTGTCTTGGAGAACTTGATCAAGTTCTCTTGGATTTCGATGGGCCGAGAGAATTTCCAAACGAACTTGATGATCTTTTTCTAAAGATTCTTTCAAAGGCAAATAAACAGACTCATCGCTGGAACTACCAAAAAGAAGAAGAACTTTCATATTACACTCACTTTTTTCTTCTTAGTTTAGCAAATTCCCCACCTTCTTCAATAGAAGTTGGGTACTTATTATTTAAGCAGGCCATGCAAAGATTCTTAAGTCCTATTGCTTCGCGAATATCGTTTTCGTCAAGATAGACCACGTGAGTCGCACCGACTAAAGCGGCAATGGCATCGGCCTTTGAATCTTTCGCCGCGAGTTCATCAGGGCTTGGAAAATCAATACCGTAATAACAAGCGTGACGAATAGGTGCACAAGTTACCGCTAGAGTAATTTTCTTAGCGCCGTAGCGCTTAAGCAGAGAAATAATCTTCTTACAGGTCGTCCCTCTGACAATACTATCGTCCACCAAAAGAATATTTTTTCCTTCGATTTCTGAGCGCACGGGCGAGAGTTTTAACTCAACGGCTTTTTCTCGCGCTTCCTGCGTGTTCAAAATAAAACTGCGATGGATATAACGATTTTTAATCAGGGCTTCGCGGTACGGAAGACCAAGTCCTTCACTCAAGGAAATAGACGCTGTCCGAGAGGTATCTGGCACTGGGCAGACAATATCCGCTTCGATTTCACCACTGGCAATCATCGGCTTAAGCTTGCGTGCCAAGACCGTTCCGAGGTTCAAGCGAGAAGTATAAACCGACTTACCTTCAAGGGTCGACTCTGCCCCTGAAAAATACACCCACTCAAACATACACGGTGTTTTCTGAGGCTTATTTGTACAATGGTAAGAGAGAACTTCTCCCTCGGTATTGATAAAGACAAATTCACCGGGCTCGATATCGCGAACGTATTCATAGCCTAAAAAATTAAGGGCGACAGTTTCAGAAGTTAAGCAGTGGATAAGCCTCGAATCTGTTTCAGAAACTTGTTTTCTTCCAAGCACCATGGGCCTGATTCCGCCTGGGTCGCGCAAACCAAAAAGCCCTTCGTCAGAAACCATGCCGATCAAAGCATAAGCTCCCTCAGTGCGATTAAAAATCTCTTGAGCCGCGACCTTAGCGCGCTCAAAACTAAAATCTCCTTGCGCCTCACGGAGGAAATGACCCCATAGATGAAGGAAGACTTCTAGGTCATTATGGGTGACAAATCTCATTCCCATCTCGGCCGACATTTGGCGACTGAGTGAGTGATAGTTGACCAAATTTCCGTTGTGAACCATGCCTGTTCCGACCGGAAAACCAGAAACGAGTGGCTGTAAATCTTCCCGCCCGTCACCGCCGGCGGTTGCGTAACGGGTATGACCAATGGCCACAGGGCCACGCAGCTTTTCTAGTTTTTCTTTATTGAAGACATCGGCGACAAGTCCCAGGTCTTTTTCTTGATAGAAGCGCTGGCTACCGTGATCCCAGCTTAATAGGCCTGCGGCATCTTGGCCTCGATGCTGAAGAGTCAGCAAGCCACGATAGGCTTCATAAGCCGCAAAAGAGGGTTCGGGGTTTTGAAAAGGTCCAATAACGCCTATCACTCCGCACATACAGGGATGGTCCTTAGCTAATGGAATTGAGTCACTATCATGGCCCATTTTAGTGGAGTTGGGCCAGAGAAAATCTAAGGGAAGGCTAATTTTATTCTTAAGCTTGGCCTAATACTTCAGAGATTCGTCGCTGTAGTTTCGCGACGATGAAAAATCTCCCTGTGCCCTCAGCGCGATTCTTTTCTCGTCTTCGCCGTCCTAGTGTCGCGGCAATTGAAATTTTTAGGAGTCGATCATGTCATTAAGGGCAGAGCAAAAAGAGCAAACCAAGCACGCAATTATGAATGCAGCTCTTCGCAGTTTATCCGCAGACCGAGCTTACGGAAGCCTCTCACTAAGAGAAGTTGCCCGTGCTGCAGAGATTGCACCAACTTCTTTTTACAGACATTTTAAAGACCTTGATGATTTGGGTGTTCACCTTGCGAAAGAAGTGGCCGAAACTCTCGTGGCGCTCGTTCGAAAGGGCCGGGAACAAATGACTCCAGAGAAAAACCTTGTGCGCTCAAGCGTCGATGTTTTTTTAAGTTTCCTCAGAGAAGAGCCTGCTAAATTTCGTTTTTTAATGCGGGAAAAATCCGGCAGCTCATTACTCATTCGCCAAGAAATTAAAAAACTCACCCGAGATTTCATCAGTGAACTTTCAGACTTTTTAGTTTTCGAAAGCCGCAGACGAAACAAAGGGATCGTTGAGCCAGAAATCGTCGCCGAGTGCTTAGTGAATATTGTTTTTAATATGGGCCCAGAGTTTCTTGATTCTCCGGCCGAAAAAACAGACGAAATCTATGAGCGCCTCGTAAAACAACTCACACTGGTCTCTATTGGCGCTGAAGCCCGTGCCCAGTCACGAGCAGCATTACGTCAATAAGCCCTTGTAACCCATCTAAATCATAAAAGCCTCGACGTTCACTGGTCAAAATTTGACCAACACACAAAGGGGCCAGTTATTTTAAAGAACTATGTTATCATCATTATGGAGGGTAAACTCCGTTGAGAACATTGCTCTTAGATAACACCTACTTCCCCATCAAAATTGTCAGCTGGCAAAGGGCCATGATCTTGCTGTTGACTGGTCGGGCGGAAATGGTTGTAGAGTACCCCGACATTCAAATTAAAACAGTCAATCAAAGCTTTTCCCTTCCTAAAATCCTCAAACTCAACTCTCGTCATCTCTCAGAGAAAACTCCAAAGTTTACCCGCTTAAATGTTTATTTAAGAGACCGCTTCACTTGCCAGTACTGCGCTAATCTTTTTGGAACTCATCAATTAACTTTTGATCATGTGATTCCCATCTCTCGTGGTGGGCCCACGACTTGGGAAAATATTGTGACTGCCTGTGCTCAGTGCAATACTCGCAAAGGTAATAAAACGCCAAAAGAAGCAAATATGGCCTTGCTTCGACACCCTAGACCGCCAGGCTGGTCACCAACTCTTTGCTTAAAGATCAAAGAAGGTGACCCCGTAGAATGGTTTGAGTGGTTTCCAAAATCTCGAGAGCTCGCAAGTTAGATCATTCTTTTAATTCAAATAATCTTGGAAAGCCCGACTTCAAATAACGAACGGAGATAATCTGAAACAATGAGACATCGCGATTGCTCACAATATCATCAGTGCTTTCAAAATCATTTTTAATATCAATCAACATTCCATCGTCGCCGTAAACTGCGTTCGCTAATAAATCATCTTGATTGCCACTATCATCAAATCCAAATGAGAAATCAAAATTCCCTTCTGGGGCTTTATTGCCAGCGGCAACGCCTTTTCCATCAACGATCGCCGATTCAACAGATTCAGCGGCTTTTTCTTCGATTGGTTTACCAAGGGGAATATTGCCCGCACCACCGAGGCTCGCCATTAATCGTCTTGAGCCGTTAGCATCCTCTTCAAGATTTCTAATGGTCGCTTTTTTAACTCCATCTAAAAAATCACTGGAAAGTTTTACGAAATCTAGCGGTTTTTCACCGTTTTTCTCTCTGAGTTTATTATAGGAATCTCGCGCTTGTCTGAGTGCCTCATCAGCGACAGCTTGGCTAGCTGCAAGCTGATTAATATTATCAAGAGTCGCCCCACTCAAGCTATCTGTTCCCATAAAACCATCGGCAGTACTTCCTGTTAGTGTCGCCAAATTGGCCATAGTATCACCCATATCACCCAGAGCGGTTTCTTTTTTGATTTCTGATTCAAAAGATCGACAGGCTTCTGAGCCTGTCGGTTGCCCAATCATACAACTTGTCTTTCCGCCATCAAGAGCTAAACGACTAGACTGAACATTTCTCGGTGTTAAACCATCATTAAAGCCAGTTGATGTTTTAGGAGGGGCCGTGTAGCCAAGGGGCATTCCTTGAAGACGTTCGATTTCTTTTAGCATTCCTTCTAATTTTTCAGCGTTTTCTTTATACGTACCTTCAGATTTCTTTGAAATAACTGCTGCCGCAGTTGCGATTGCGGCAGAGCCAGCGAAAACGTATTGTCGGTTACGAGGAACGGCCATCCAACGGTCAAAGATTTGCGCTTGTTTTCGAAACATCATCGCCGCTGCAACCGCCACACCACCTGCTAATCCAAACTCTTTCATTGTCCAAGCTTGAGCTGATGGGAAAATCCAGTCGAGGAGAATATTCTGTAAACGCTTCGTATTTTCTGAAAGTCGCAAACGAAGTTTTTGATCCATATAGGTATTTGCTTGTGCCCCCATCGCTTGGGCCTTATCAATTGTCAGTGAACTCAGTTCTCCCTGATAAAATCTTTGTTCCTCGAATTTTTGAAGATAAGAAGTGAGGGCGAAATTTTCATGACTACTCTTGGCCAAAAAGAGTGATTCGTATGGAAAGTTTCTGGACTCAAAACTCCATAATTCATTTATTTCATTTTGGGCGATCATTCCTGTCATATAACTTTGATAAAGATCTACGTCCGCAAGATGCAATCGCTCAGTTGGAGCAATTACTGAAGCCATTTGAGCTGCCGGCAAACTTGCTTCCAAAGAGGCTTGATCGATCCCTGTCGTCACTGCATCCATTTCTATTGTTGCAGCTAAACACGGAGCTTTTGCCGTTGTACAAGTTGTAATTGCAGCTTTCGCCGCTTGATTGGCGGCCATGATTTTCGTAAATTCAACTCCACTTGGAGCAACGCCAGAACCTGCTTCTGCTGCATTAAGATTCATGACAGCTCCAGAGGCGCCTGGACATGTAACGTCAGCAGCAACAGCAGCAGTACAAGCCGCTTGTGACGCTTTTAGTTTTCTATCTTGAACCACTGAAACAACTGCCGCTGCAGTAAACGCTGCCGCTCCGGCCGCTTCAATTTTCCATTTTATACCTGCTAAGCTTTCTAAGGTTCGATAAGATTTCGCCTGTTCGCGAATAGCATCCGCTTGCATATTATTAACTGTCCCGTCTTCGCGGATTTCGATTTTATATTCTTTATCTGTGATTTTTGAACGAGCTTGCGTGATAGCGTAAATCACCGCTCCCGTCATAATGGCGGCAGCAGCTGTGGCAATTTTCATATCCATTGTCCACTTGCGATACTTCCAAATGGTTCCAATATAAGCACCAACACCCAAGAGCATGACGAGGGCTAGAAAATCACCAGTCAACGCAAGTTTTGCTCCGGTGGTTTTTTCTTTGCGAACAGTCACCGCATACCCTTCCGAATCGTAATAAACACCTGAAGCGGTTTCCTCACTTGAAGAAGTGACAACACCAGGATTTGCAGTGGTTGGGTTAGTGACTGAGCTTCGGCGGCGTTCAGCATCTGAAAGCTCTTGCGATTCGGCCTTTAGGTTTGAAACCGGCATCAAACACAAAACTGTGCTGATTAGCGAAATAAAAGAAAATTGGATTAAGGCTTTCATAACCATCTCCTAAAAGCAGTCGAACATAGCTCTATTTTAGGTCTAAACCCTAGTTATCCCAAGTCCTAAGCCAGTCTAGGTACAAACTGCCTAAATATCGACAGGTTACAAAAAGCAATATATTTTATTTGTGTGACAATAAATCAAGTCGACCTTGCATTTACAGAGTCAGTCGAGCTAGCGGATGATAGGACAAATGCAAAAAGAGTTAGCCGTCATTGATCTGGAATGGGCCCAAAATGCTGAGGATGGCAGAGACTATCCTATTGAGATCGCCATCTTAAATTTGCAAGTCATCGCTGGCCAGTGGCAGATTACCCATGAATGGCACTCGCTTATCAAACCCGATATCTCAATACCTGTGCGTATTCAAGAACTCACCGGCATACAATCAAGTGACCTCATACACGCTCCCCGCTTTCAAGACTTAATTCCTCAAATTGATCTCTACACAAAAAACTGTGTGCTAGTTGCTCATAATGCCGACAAAGACGAGCAGTGTTTGATTCAGTCTTATGAGCGTTGTGGCCTGAGTTTTAAACGGGCAAAGATCTGCACCCATGAACTCGCCATGCGAGAGTGGCCGGAACTCAAGGCCTATGACCTCACAAGTTTGAGTGGACTGATTGGAAAACCGCTTCAAGCAGCTCATAACGCTCTAGCGGATGCCAGGGCCTGCTATGAAATTTTCAAACGACTAAGTCTTCCACCCAAAAAAAACGAGTTCTTTTTAAAAAATCTTTCCTTGAAAGATTTGTTTCCCAGTCTCAAAAAAAATTATCGCTGGGACGATTTCCCCCTCGTCACCGGCGTTTTCTCTCTTTATTCTCACAATGAGCTTCTCTATATTGGCGAAGCTTTCTCTATGAGAAAAAAAATCATTTCCTTTATCGCAAATCATAGCGCCATCCTAAGTGAACTTGAATCGAGCAAGCTATTAACCGAAATTCGTTTTGTCGTGCGCCCTCATGAGCTGGCGAATATTATTTTATGTGAAACGGTGAAAATGCGCTTTAAACCTTTGCTGAACCTCAAGCTCGATCAAGCCTATCCCTTCGCCCTTTACTCATACAAAGACGATAAAGGGATCAGCCAATTTAAACTGCGAAACGTTCAAACAAAAAGATTTCCCTGTGACATATTCGCTAGTAAGAAAAAAGGCATAGAACTCTTAAAAAAACTACCTGCCACTCCGAAGGGGGAATTAAGTCCAAACGAACTGAAACGACTTAATAATGAAAGAAGCCTGATTGCCAACGGACTTAGGCTTCCCTATGAAAATATGATTATTCGAACGAAACAAGATGACCAGGAAGTCTTGGTTATTCGAGACGGGCGAGTGGAAAGCGTTATTTATCAAGGGAATGTGAGAACCATTAAGGAGTCTCCCATGCAGCGAAAACTCCTCTTGCAAAAACTAAACGATATCAAAACGCGGAAAGACCATCACTATCTCTTTGAGCAACCCAAAAAAACTAGCGATCCGTCGACTGTCCGGCCGGCAAACGTTGAGCAGGAGCCCCGTAGATACGAATTTCGCCACCGCGAGAACTACCAAGGTCAGGTCTCTCATTAATCTCACGAACGAGGGCCAAAATCTCTCGGGCTTGTCCCTGACACTCAGCTTGTAAGGAAGCGAGTTTATCAGTCGGCTTAATTCTATCACTTAAAAAAGTTTTTAAGATCCCTTCCATACGAGCGGAATTCAAACAACTTCTTGATAAACTCTCAAGGGGCTCACCGAAAAGTTCAAGTTGCACAATTGCAAGCATCTGACCTAAGTCCATCATCTCATTGAAACGCGGCTTAAGATCTTTTTCAAAAGTTTGATGACGTTTTTCCATGGCTGCATAAGCATCTAAGCAACCTTCTCTACGACCATCCCAAAGACCATCAACTGATCCCAATTTCTGGTGATAATCTGGAGCTTCACGATTAAGTGAACTTACGGCTTCTTTTTTTCTCACTTCAAGTTCACGACAAAAATGAATTTGATCAAGTTGGATTCTTCCTAAAAGAAGACTTTCTTCAACTTGCGAATGCATCTCAGGATGGATTTTATCATACTCACCATCATAAGCTTGCATATAAGCTTTAATCTGCTCAGGAGTCATCAACTCTTCTGTCGAGGCCAATACCAAATGACTGGTAAAGAGCGCGGGGAAGATGATAAAGATACTGATCAATTTCATTAAAGACTTTCTAGTCATAATGGTTCTCCTAAACTTTTGTACTGATTCTTATCCAAGAATCGCGCCAATCTAAAAAGCCTATAGAACAACGAATTACAGCATCTTAAAGCTCGAATCCTTGTAAAAACTGCAGCAAAAGACGACAGTGTCAAAAGAATGAACAGATAGGTAAAGACTACAGGCCTTAACCCTCCAGACCACTCAAAGGGGTTAAAATTTTAAGTTATGAAGTTCCTGATACCCTTATTCTCTATTTTGAGACTCTGCTTTTTAGCAGCAATGATCGCCTGTAGCCAGGGGCCTGGTGACTTACAAGTTCAAACTCAGGAAACCACCAAAAAGACTGAGACGGTACAAACGCAAAACTTGATTGAAGAAATGAAAGACTTCAGCATTGATTGCCCTAAAGGAGTCAATTGTCCAAATTATCTTGGCCTAGTCGTAGCGGCCGATAATAAACGTACATGGCGCTGTAGTGGTTTTTTGATCGACAGAGAAACACTCATGACAGCGGAACATTGTTTGCCTCAGGATTTAAAAAAACTGCATCAGACATGTGATGGCAGATTATTTTTTAAACTTCCAAAAATTGATAGACCTAATACTCAAGAAGAAGCTGAAACCTTAGAATGCGATAAAGTGATTGGGTTTGAACCCATGAGCTGGCGAGCTTATGATTTTGTGGTGATCAAACTGAAAGGCGCTTCTAAGCGGGCCCTCTATCCAAGACTTAATTTTGAAAATCGCTTCCATGGCCAAAATATCAAAATTTGGAAAGCCGATCATTTAAACGAACGCCAGTCCATCGTTGCTCAAACAAACTGTGCTCTCAACAATCGCTCACTCTTAAGTCTTTATTTTCAAGATCCACGTTCTAGCCAAGTTCAATATGGCGGTTGTGAGACGAATGCCGGCAATAGTGGCGCCCCGATTTTAAATGCACAAAATGAAATTATTGCGATTCATTCGTCCTCAACAAAAGAGACCTCACCTATAAGTTCACTGCTGGCCGAAATGATTCCGAGTGGACGAGCACAAGAATTTTCTGCGGCGACAAATTTAGGCTGCCTCTGTCAGCAGGAGACGAGTGAAGGCAAAACATGGCGTTCTTGTCCTCAATATAATTCTTGTCTCCAACCTGCCACAACTGAGAATCTCTACCTCAACCGCTTAAGTCTGCTTGATCGCTCGGTTAAAAATTTTCGTTTTCCTCTTCTTGAAAGCAAAAAAGCACAGCTCTTTGCCGATCCAACCGGCCCTTTTCAGTGGGAAACACACCTAAGTTTTCAAGAATCACGATTGAATGGTCAAACTCATTTTCAATTGCTCCTCTCCCTCAAACCTGTCTGCCTTAAACGAAGTTTCGATCCGAACACTCTCTCAAGTGCTGCTCAAAGCTATTTGGAAATACCGCTTTGTAAAGCGCAAGTGACTCTGAATGGTCAATTTGAAATTATGAATATTAAGGCCATTAATCAAAACGATTGCCAAAAAACAAATTTGGAATTGGTCAGAACAAATTCTGACTACCTCAACTACCGCGCTCTTTATTTTAAAGAAGACGGCACAAGATCCAATCTCTCACCTATTACAGAGATTTTCTCTCTTCCTTATTGTCGTTAGAGTGGCCAATCTTTTGGAATAAAAGGACCTCTACCCGATTGGGAGACTGATGTTTCAAGTCCCTCGCAAACACTAAAAAATTCCCGCAGAATCATAAAGGAGAGACCCCAAAGTTTTTGATCTTCAATTTGAACTGCAGGCAGTTCAATCTCTTGCTCTTCACGCACCCAAAGACGAGTTGATTGATTCGCTTTATCAAAAAAATGATTTAAGCCAATTTGATAGAGGGTATGGACTTCATCAGGACACGGCGTGAGTTCATCTACAGCAAAAGGCCGGGGATAAAAAAAGGCCTCGGCCCCAACCAGAAACTTCTGATCACGGATAGTCGATATGGGCGCCAGTCCACCTAGATGATGGGCCTCTGAAAGCTGTAAACCCGTCTCTTCAAAAACTTCACGAATCACAGTGTGCAGAGGCGTTTCATTTCTATTAGAGAAACCACCTGGAAAGGCCATATGTCCCGACCATGGATCGTCAGAGCGCACTGAGCGTTTAATCAATAAAAGATTTAACTCATCCTGACTGGGGTCCATTGATGGACTTAAAACTAAACCAACGGTCGCTGTATTTGTTTCAATACGATGAGCGAAGTCGAGGCTAAGGCGTTTAGCAAACTCATTCATAGATCACTACAGACCTTTGTAGCGACTGAAAGCGATTTTTAAATCTTCTGGAAACTCGGCCAGTGGGAGTTCATGGCGAACGACTTTACTGCGCTGGTCGAAAGGATCTTTCATTTCAATGCGGTGACAACAAAGCTGCAAACCACGTTGACCGTTTTTATTATCTTCACCGTAGCGTGGATCACCAATGAGAGGATGACCGTTGTCGGCGAAATGGCGGCGGATTTGATGAAAGCGTCCGCTGGGAATTTCCACTTCAACCAGTGTCTGCCCTTCATCTTTAGCTAGAACTTTATAGAGAGTCTGGGCCTTTTTTCCATCGAGGTCATTGGTCCATTCACCCTGAATCAGTTCAACTTCACCTTGCACGAGTGCCAGATAAAATTTTCGGCAATCTGTCTCAGGCATTTGAGTAAGAGTGCGGTGAGCGCGAGGCCCATAACTCACGAGAACGAGTCCCTTTACTTCAAGGTCAAGCCGTCCCATCAAATGGGCCTTAGGGTATTTTTTCTGCACTTCAAAAAGAAGGGAGCCCTTATCAGCGAAAGGTGTCGGCTCTGAAGGGACACCAGATTGTTTAATCCAAAAACCAAAATGATGGCGTTCAAAAATAGGACGACAACCGTCTTCTAGAATCACGAGGTCTGGTCTATAGAAAAAATCAATTCGATCTTTTTCTTCAATAAGTGTTGTGACTCTTTTGACTCTGCGTTTTTTTTCCGTTGGTTTTTGAATCCACACTCCCCCTTGTCCAATGATTTTTTTCATCACTGTTTTAGAGAGTTCAGTTTTTTCAACCAAAAAAGCGACCAGCTCTTTGCCCGCATCCACTGCGGGCACCGTAAATCTTTTTGTCGGTGTAGGAGTTGTCGCGCGCTTCATTGCTACCAGCCTAAGACGTAGGCGAACATCAACGGAGCGACGATGGTAGCATCAGATTCAATCACGTGCATTGGTGTATCAACGCCTAGTTTGCCCCATGTGATTTTCTCACTTGGAGTAGCCCCTGAGTATGAACCATAGCTGGTTGTTGAATCACTGATCTGACAGAAATAACCCCACAAAGGACATTTGCGTTTTAAATCTTGGTGAAGCATGGGAACAACACAAATCGGGAAGTCGCCGGCGATCCCGCCACCGATTTGAAAGAAGCCAAGGGATTTATCTTTCGTCACTTCAGTGTAGAATTCGGCGAGTCTCATCATGGTTTGAATACCAGATTCGACGGTATGAACATTGGTGATTTTCCCAGAGACATTGGCCGCGGCATACATATTTCCAAGGGTCGAGTCTTCCCAGCCCGGTGTGAAGATCGGAATATTTTTTTCTTTAGCGGCCCATAGCCAAGAATTTTTCACAGGGATTTGAAAGGATTTCTGTGTCTCTGGATCATCTAAAACTTTCCAAAAAAACTGGTGAGGCGCGTACGTCTCGCCTTTTTCACAGGCCTCTTTCCAGTAGCGAGTGATGATGCGCTCAATTCGGCGCATGGCCTTCTCTTCAGGAATACAAGTATCAGTCACGCGGTTAAAACCACCGGCAAGCAAATTCACTTCATCTTGTGTGGTCAGGTTTCGCCAATGAGGGACACGCATATAATCGTTATGAGCAACGAGATTGAAAACATCTTCTTCGAGGTTCGCACCAGTACAAGTAATGGCGTGAACTTTATCTTCGCGAATCATTTCAGCGAGGGAGCGACCAAGCTCGGCGGTGCTCATGGCCCCGGCCATAGTGATCATCATTTTATTTCCAGCAGCTAAATGGGCCTTATAGCCTTGGGCCGCGTCCACGAGAGCTGCGGCATTAAAGTGTCGATAATGATCTTCAATAAATTGAGAGATGCTCTGATACATAGGGCCTTCCTTAAAAGTTGGGTCAAGTTTAAGCGGTGTTTGAGTGATTTTTAGTCTAAAACTCGCCTTCGGTCGAGCTAAAATCGCGCAGGGTCGAATTTGTCGGGATCGAACCTGTCATTTTTATCAAATACGTGCTGATTCACAGGGTTAAGCACGATCAATAAAAACAAAGCACAGCCTCCAAATTCCAGAATCTCGCCTTTTTTCCCAGAAGGCATCTGAGAGACGATTGCGAACAGCAGGAGATAAAAAAACAGATGAATAAGCCGGGGTAAAGGTAGGGCCAAACGATTCACTAGTTTGCGCGCCTTCGAGGAGCCACGGTAAAGAAAGGGTAAGATGGCGACGTACAAAGCCACAAAAATCCCCAAGAAAAGACCAAAAATCGTTTTATTGACCTTAAAATCCCCAAAAACTAGGTTGTGGAGATTGGTCTCCCCTTGTGAATTATAGAGGTAAAAAAACTCAGGGCTTTTCCATCCAAAAATCCGCTGTCCCCACGAGATCTCTTCTCCTAGACCAAAAAGAAAAACAAAGCCCAGTCCAATTGCGCAAAGGATAAAAAGCCTTGGCCTAAGAGTCCTGAGGACCATCGCCCGCCACCAAGAAAAGCACGCTCCAAAACCCAGCAGGCCCACAGTTATCCACTCAACAAGTCCATCCTCGAGTGTGTAGACCATTTCAAAAAATTCGCGATTAGTGTGGGAGAAATAGAGGCCAAAAAGCACAAAAATAAAGACCGCTGTGAGAAGAAAAACCTCAAAATGTGTTAATCGAACGAGATTTTTCATCATAATTAGCATCCTTTGGCCCATCAAAACATGATGCTTTAAAAAGAACAAGAAAAACTAAGCAGAATCATGGTTCTTTTGATTCAAACAAGATAAGTTCAGTTTAACAAGGAGTTCAGTATGACAGCTAATAAGCGCGAAAAAATTGTGATTTGCCTCTCTGATAAACCAGAACTTATTAAGCCACTCTATCGCCTTGCCGGCAGCGAGATCTTCAAAAATAAAGAAGTGCATTTGATCAATGTTTTTGCACAAGAAATCTATGCTTATGAATTCTCACCTTACGTATGGCCTGACGAAAAACTCTTTCTTGAACTAAAAACTTCTGTTGAACAAGGCATGAAGAAAACGGCTGACGAACTTTTCCCAAACGCAGCAGATCGCGCCCATGTAGAGGTTCATTGTTTTCTGCACCACTCTCCAAAGCAAAAAATCACTGAATACCTTAAAGAAATTGATGCTTCTATGGTGGTCGTGGCGACCAGAGGAACACATGGTTTAAAGGGTCTTTTCACAAGTTCAACTGCTGAGCACCTGATGAAGTTCTCTCCCTGTGATGTTTATGTACTAAGAACAACTGAAGAATAATCTCTTAAGCAATCAAAGAGCGCGCTTGAGTTTTAGGATTCGAGCGACGCTCTCATCAACTCGCGCTAAACTCAAAGTCCCCTCTTCAACCAATTCTTTCAGCGCCCGGTGGGCCTTCATCGCAAGCTCTGGATCGTATGAAAGATTATTTCCAAACAGCAGAATATCAACTCCTGCATTCAGTGCTAATCCCATCGCCTCTTTCATGCCGAACTGATCTGTAATGGCCTTCATATTCATATCGTCACTGATCACTACGCCCTGATAGCCGATTTCCTGACGGAGAACTCCGCCTAAAATTTTCTGAGAGAGAGTTGCTGGATAATCTGGATCAAGATGACGCTGGTAAATATGGGCCGTCATCACCATATCAACCACACCTTCACCAACCAGCGACTTATAAGGAGTTAATTCCGCTGGAATCCAAGAGTCTGTCACATCAACGACTCCCAAATGAGAGTCGGCATCTGAACTGCCGTGGCCTGGGAAATGCTTAAGAACAGAAATCACTTCATGAGATTTTTGAATAGAGATAAACTCTCGCGCTCTTACAGTTACGGTCTCAGCAGAAGGAGAAAAACTTCTTCCGAGAGCGCCGATGACAGGATTCTGCGGATTAATATTCACATCGGCGAGTGGAGCAAAATTGACATTAATTCCGGCCGTCTGAACTTCTCGGGCGAGCTTTGTGATTTCTCTCCGGCGGGTTTTTGCATCAAGACTCGCCAATGCCTCCGGTGAGAGTTTCTTCGAAAAACCATGCCGAGAATGAAGCCTCGAAACAAGGCCCCCTTCTTCATCGACAGAAATCAATAAAGGGATTTTTCGATCTTTTTGAAGAGATTGACTTAAGCGCTTTAACTGGGCCGGAGAAGTGATATTGCGGCCACGGGTTCTGGTTTCTGCATCGTAGTCAAAATAAATCACGCTGCCCACATGGGCCTGTTTTAGGGCGCGATCAATCTCGCCGCCTGCAACTCTTTCAGTGCCTCGAAAACCCACTAAAAGGAGCTGCCCCAGCTTTTCATCAAGGGTTAATTTCTTCAGGTCGAAACCCTCAGCAGATGAAGAATGAAAAGAGAATAAGCTAGCGCATAAGAGGCTTAGGATTTTTGTTTTCATGCGACGCATTATATCAAGGAAAACCCCAGAGATAGAGGGGCCGAGTAGAGATTACATGGACTCTACATTCGGCCTTTCGCTTCTGAGATCCACGCTTTAGCTGATTTTTCGCTCTCCTCAAGGGTTGCGGCTTGAGTGAAGGCTTCCATCGCTTGTGGGTATTCTTTTAGCTGAAAATGGGCGATTCCAAGTGAGAGTAGGGTCTCGCCTTTTTTGGCATTATCCAATTTCCCCCGTCTTAGGGCCTCTTGAAAAGCAGCTCCGGCCTGTTTCCACTCATGTTTCTGGTAGTGGATATAGCCTCTTCGCATATCGTACTGGCCGTCTTTATGAATCTCGGCCAATGAAACGAGGTACGGAAGCGCCTTTTTCGGCTCACGGGCCTGAATCCAGGCTTGAGAAAGAAGGCGGCTTGCTCTTTCTTTATTCTCAAATTTTCCCGCTTTAAAATCTGCATCAAGCAATCTTGCACAGTTCACAGGAATCTCACCGTAGTTATAAAGACTGCAAAGATTAAAGAAATCCGCTTCGCCCTCAAGGAGTTCTAGCTTATGGGCCAAAACCATCGCCGTAAGAGCTTCGTCACCACGGTCCAGAGTAATATAGATCCCAGAAAGCTGTCGCCAGTACTGTCGTTGCTTGGGATTAATTTCAGTTAATTTCTCAAACATCTTTGCGGCTTTCGCAAGGTCATTCGTTTCGTAATAAAGAGAAGCCGCAAATGAAAGCCATTGCTCAAGAGGAGTTTGCGTAAGCTTAAGCGCTTCTTCAACATACTCAAGCGCCTTCTTATAGTTTTTCTCTTCGGCAAAAACCGCTGCGAGCAATATAAAAGCATCAGGACTTGGAGCACGAGTTAAATAAAACCACTCATTCAGTTTCAATTTTGCCTGTGCATATTTTTGAGTGGCAATATAGATCTGCGCTAGAGTGTAATACACCTGCATTGTCGGTTCATAAGGAAGTGCGTTGGCGTTTAGGGCGCGCTCAAGAGTTTCAATCGCTTTATCCACTTGGTTATTTTGAATATAAGTCACACCAAGAGTTTGAAGAGCGAGGGCATTTTCATAACGATTTGCGCTCGATGCTTCTACAAGAGAGATCAAAAGTTCGATGGCGCGATCATAGCGTTCAGCTGCAATTTCATTAGAGGCTCTAGTCATTCGGCGAGAAGTTAGATCAGAAACTAAACCACCACCTCTAATTTCGAGTTCTTTCTTTAATTGATCGAGTTTTGGCTTATTCATCTCAAGGGAGTGAGCATTAAATGAAAAAAGCGCCAAAATCAAAAAGCTGAGAAAATTCTTCATATCTCTTCGACCTATTCCGTAAGTTTAAAATCAAGTTGAACCATATTATTCGGTCGAACCACCGCTTCACCGTCTACCATCTGCGGGCGATAGCGCCAGCGCAAAACAGCAGCTCTGGCCGCAGCGTCGAAAATACGGCGCGGTTCAGACTCGACCACTTCAACATTCTGAACCTCTCCTAAAACGGAGATATCAAATTTCAATCTAACCCAACCTTCTTGACCACTCATCGCCGCTTCTCTCGGATACTGAGGTTCAATCCGAACGAGAGGAGCTGGTGCAGTATCAGAACCGCCACCACCGCCAGCAACTCCAACCGCCATACCAGGTCCTTGTCCGATATCGGAAAGAGCAAGGTTAAGTTTTGGAGTATCAAACTCTAGGTTTGGCTTGTCTGGTTGATTTTGCTGGGCGACTTCCATCTTCGGCTCCGGCAATTTTTCCTTATTTTCATCTGGCTTCTCTGGCGGTTTACGATCTCTGAACTCAGTTCGAGAATCATCCCGCACGCGGATAAATTGAATCAACTGATCCGAAAGATTATCCTTTTTGAATTCACCATCTGGGCGAATCATAAGGGCCATTAAAAAGAAAAGCGCAACAGAAGCAATAAAACCCGCAACGCCTGAATAAACAACAAACTTCATAGCGTTCTTATTCTCCTGGGCTGCCAGCAATACTAATATTAAACATTCCTGCAGCACGAATTTGATCCATAACAGCGACAAGAATTCCCGTTTGAGAAGCTTTATCAGCTTGAATCACAACGGCCCCGTCTGGGCTTTCAGCGCGAAGTCTTTCCACGTTAGCGCGCACTGAACGAACATCAATACGACGGTTATCAATCCAAACTTCGCCGATCTCAGAGATGGCGATTAAGATACTCGCTCCTTCTTTGCTTTCGGCAGTTGAAGCTGATGGACGATTAACATCAATCCCTGCTTCTTTAACGAAAGAAGTCGTCACGATAAAAAAGATAAGCATGATAAAAACAACATCGAGCATCGGTGTAAGGTCGATTGCTGCTTCTTCCATTTGCTGTGAGAGTCTTTGTTTTCTCATATAATAAATCTCGCTAAAATTAAGCCTTAATTGTTCTAAACTCTAAGGTCTCGTACAGCTCTTCTGATTTTAATTTCGCTCGTCTTTCATAAAGACTGCCAAAATAAATGCCAGAGAGAGCGGCAACCATTCCGGCCATCGTTGGAATCGTTGCCATAGAAATACCAGAGGCCATCAAACGTGCATTGCCCGTTCCAGTTGCGGCCATCACATCGAAAACGGCGATCATGCCTGTTACAGTGCCCATTAACCCTAGGAGTGGACAGAGTGCAACCATGGTTTTGATCAGAGAGATGTTTTTATAAAGCTCACGAGTGGTTTGAGAAATAAGGCATTGTCTGATTTGCTCTGCGAACCATGAGCTTTTATCTTCTCGCGCCATCCACTCTGCTTCGAGTTTTTGCAAGAGAGCAGGATAAGTTTTGCGAAAGAAAAAGAATCTTTCTGCAATCAAAGACCAAAGAAAAATAGTGGTGAAAAAGATCACTAAAAGAACAATTCCACCAGTATTTAAAAAATCTCTAATCGTCTCGTAAACTAACATTGAACTATTCTCCAGCAACCTTATCGCGGCTAGCAATTAAACCAGCGCTTTGCTCTTCAAGCAGTTGAATGATGCCTTTACTCTTATTCGCCACAAACGTGTGAAGGAGTAAAAGAGGAATGGCACAAACTAGACCCATAACCGTAGTCATAAGGGCCATCGAAATACCGCCGGCCATGAGTTTCGGATCACCAGTACCGAAAAGAGTGATCGACTGGAAAGTTCCAATCATACCCGTCACAGTTCCGAGAAGACCAAGAAGAGGACCAACCGCTGCGAAAATCTTAATGGTATTGACACCTTTTTCAACAGAAGGAAGATACTTAATGATCACTTCGTTCATTTTTACTTCTAATGTCTCAAGATCAGTGTTTTTGTACTTGTCAAAAATGATCATCAACTGACCAATTGGGTTAGTTGGATCATAATTTTTAGATTCAAGCTGAGCTTTAATGATTTTTTCTTGTTTAGAAAGAGCAATCACTCTTTCAACAACAATCACTAAACCCACGGCAAGAAGTGCGAGGATAACATAACCAACTAGACCACCTTGGTTCACTCTCTCCATTAAGCTTGGAGCAGTCACAAGGATTGAAAGAAGTGAGCCACGTGATGGATCGAGAGAAAATTTCACCATTTCATTGGCGTCTGCACCTTCTAGATCTTTAATTGTAGAAAGATGATGTCCTGGTGGCTGGCGACCAAGCTGAACGATCTGATCTGTCTCACTTTGATACACAAGGTATTTCCCACCGTGCATTAAATTGAATGAACCAACACGAGTCACAAGGGCCGTCGTCTGCTCACCATTTGTCGTCACGATCGGAGCTTCAAAACTCACGACTCTGCGACTTTCAGTCATCTCTTGTTGAAGCTCAATCCAAAAACGCTCCAATTCATCAAGAGTCGGAAGTTCTTTTGATTCTCCAAGTCTCGCAATAAACGGCTCGCGGTTTTTAAGTTGCGCCGAAATAATTGAGTTTTGGATTTGGGATCTGAAGTCCCCTGACACCTGCTTAACAACCCCGAAAAGCTCCCCGAATGTCCCCATGGCAATTCGAAGTTCATTTTCAAGCGTCGTCAGAACCTTTTCGTTTGCTTCGTAAGTAGAAGTTAAACGAGCCGTCACTGCCTCGACTTTTGCAAGCTCAGCTTTCGCTTCCCGGACAAGACGAGCTTGTTGGTTTTTATCAGCAAGAAACTGCTTCTCACGGTCTTGAAGCCATTTTCGCTCACTTCTTCGATCTTGCTTTACTCTCTCAAGTAATTGATCGAGATTTTGTGGGGCGGCTGCCTCTTGAGCGGAGAGAGTTGTCATACCAACGGAGAAAACCGCTAGGATGCAAATTATATAATTATTAAGTTTATTCTTCATCATAGTACTCATCTATAACCTCTGTGGTCCAAGAACCGGAACTTTAATCAAATCAGGAGCTGCTTGTTGACGGGCGATGCGGATACCATCGCGAATTGAGCGGCTAAAGCTCCCAGGAAGTTCAATCCACTTCATCTGAGCGGCATCCCAATAAGCTTGCTCTTTAGCATCGAGAGTTTGGTACATTAAGCTCACACGACCAACACGTAAAAAGTCTACTGTCATATCACGGCCGTTAGCTGTGAAAGTATCGCGGTACACTTCAATTGTTCGTCCGTATTCGTTCTCAATTTGATAGGCTTCAAGGATGCGACGGTATTTCTCAGAAGTACTGACGTCTGCCCTATTCATCATTTCTTTTAAGCCAGTGATTCTCTCGCTGCGCTCTTTTTGTAAGAAAGGTGAATCCATAGTAACGAATGTCTCAAGAGTTGAGAGCATCTTAAGCATCAATGGAGTGATACCGTGATTTGTTTCAGCTAATTGCTCAATCTGAGCTTTAATCGAAACCATCTCTTGTTTTTGCGATTCAATATAACGCTCAAGCTGAGTATTATAGATTCTCATATTCTCAGTCCGTGAAAGAACTTGAGCGTACTCATTGAGAAGGTTTTGAGCTTCGTCATCAAGTTTATCAACTCGAGCTTGCGATTCACGAGCGTCAGTATTAGCACCTGACTGCTCTGCCATATTGGCAGCGTTGGTATTTGCCATGAGCGGGAAGCTCATGACGCATACAAGACTTATTAGAATTTTTTTCATCATAATTTACTCTCTTAACTAAAACGATTGGGTGTACTGGACGTAACCAGATTGGCCAAAAGGGTTATACAAAGAATCATCAATTTTGCTGCTTCCAGTAGTTTCATCATCATCCGGAGCTGAATTAAACACGTTGAGTAGACCAAGTGTTAATTGGCCATTCCAAGGTAAACTCAAATTATACTGAAGGTCAAATTCTGTGTAGCGACCGATTTTCCCTTTTGATGGGTCAAGCTTGTAGTTTTCAGCAATTGTTTTTGCAATGACATAAAGTGAACTTGCTCGGTGAAACATTGGTGTATAACCAAGAGTGATATTATTTTTCCACTTTGGTGCTCCACCTAGTTCAAACAAAGACTCTTTGCCAAGACCTGGGAAAAATTCTTCTTCGTATTTAAAGAGGTGTGAGTGGTCAACACGGATGCTGAACTCTCCAAGGAAAGTGTCATGCCCGTGAGCTGCGACAACATCAAGACCTAAAAGATCGCGAGAAGCTAAGTTTTGGTTAAGAGCTGTCACTCTTACAATTCTTTGTGAACCATCTCTTTGAATTGTAATTCCACGAGCATTAAGAGCAGCAGCACCAAGTTTTTGCTCAGCTTCAGTGAACTTCTGTAGGTTACCACCAACTGCATCTTCAAGATTTACGATCCAAGCATCAAAACCAAAACTTGTTTTGCGGCCTGCTTGATAGAGAGCACCAAGGTTAGCAGAGAAAGATTTTTCTTCTTGAAGTTTATCGTTACCACCAGAAGTCACTTCGTATTGTTGAGCATTACAGTTAAATGGGATCGGGTTAGCGGCACAGGCCACTTCATCTTTAAATGTTGGGTTACCAACAGATTTTGCACCGTAAAGTTCTTGAAGAGTTGGAGCTTTAAATCCAGTCCCTACTGAACCTCTGAACATAAGGGCTTGTAAGGCTTGCCAACGAAGACCAAGCTTTGGATTGATCGTGCTTCCGAAGTCATTATAATGATCGAAACGACCTGCTAATTGAACTTCGAGGGTTTCAACTGGGTTAAGAGCAAGTTCTGCATAACCAGAAGCTGCGTTTCTCTTAGCTCCACCAGTACCGCCAGCGCTTCCAAGAACGTCGCCGTTGATTGAAAAAACATCGCTGATAACTGTGTATTTGTCATAAAGATAAGTCGTACCAACGGCCATAGAGACTGGGCGACCAAATAAATAGAACAACTCGCCAGAAGCTTTGGCCTCGACAAAATGGTTTAATGAAGTTGCTTGATCCCATGGTTGATAAAGAACACCACCAGACTTCAACACTCCAGAGGCATCTCTGCTGCCAGCAGCTGCAAATGGGTTGTACTGGTTAGCGCCAGTACCAATCACACTTGTTAGCTTTGAGGCCAGAAGGTATCCGTTCTTCGCAAGGTCAATTCTTTGGTTTTGGTTGTAGTCATAGCTTACATCCCAGTTCCAAGTATCAAAAAGGTATCCTTTCAATCCAGTTTGGAGACCGTAAGCGTTTCCGTTGATTTCTGAAGTACGTGGTCCAAGGTCTGTTAATCGGTCGCGAACAAGAAGTGAATTTGCACCAGCTTCACCAATGCTTGTTGCAAGGGCCGCGAAGTCAGGGCTGTTCGTCGCATTGACTTCATAAAAAGCTGCAGCCGGAGCATATTGCCATTCAATTAATGAACGAGTGGCCATTAAGCGAGCATAGAAAGTCAGGTCAGGATTAATATTATAAGTGAACTGGCTCATGATAGAGAATTGTTCAACTTCTGGAGTTTCATCAGAGAAATCGGCAAACTTAAAGCTACAAAGACCTGTTTCAGGATCAATATTTGCACAAGAAGCAGGAGCTTGAGGAGCGCCGAAATCATCGCCATCGTTTGGTTGTACTTGATAGTTAGCAGGTTCTGAGAATGAAGAAACGCCATCACGTGACCACGGACGATCTTTTGAAAAAATCCTTTTATTATCACGGAAGTTTAAAACTGTAATGACTGAGCCCTTAGCGCTCGACATACCGTTAACCATAGAGATGTTTGTTCTCTCTCCACCTTCATATTTGTTTTTTGAAGTACGAAGTGAGATTTCAGTTCCGTTAAAGTTTTTGCGAGTGATGATATTCACAACACCACCAAGAGCGTCAGAACCATAAGTCGCAGAAGCACCGTCTTTTAGAATATCGATGCGCTCAACTGCCGCCATTGGAATCAGGTTTAAGTCGACAGCTTGTGCGACTGGGTCGGCTGGAAGTCTTTTACCGTCGAGAAGAACCAGAGTTCTTGAAGCGCCAAGACCACGAAGGTTAACTGTTGCCACACCAGCAGCGGTTGAACCAGAAGCTTCTCTCGCACCACCAAATGAACTGGCGGTAATATCACGAAGAACGTCAGAGACAGAGTTATAACCAGTTTTATCGAGCGCCTCTCGATCAAGAGTTTGCACAGGAGATGGTCCTTCAACGTCGATACGACGAATATGTGAACCAGTGACTTCAAGTCTTTCAACTCGAGCTTCTTGTTCTTGCGCTTCAACTGTTATGAACAGTATTGCGGCCAGGCCTAGTAGGAGCGATTTTGCAATTTGAACCGTAATTTTCATGACTCAACACCCTCGTTTAAATAACCAACTAACTCTGTCTTAAATAGAAGAAAACGAAACTCTAATAAATCTTGAGTGGGATGAAAAGGTTTTTAGTTGGGTAAATTCAAGAAAAATAAGATGTTATGTGTTGATTTCAAATGACAGAAAATTTTGACGCTAAGACTTCAAAATCATTGCTTCTGGTGCAAAATTACCCCAAAACAAACAAAATACCTCTTAAGTTCTAACGCATAATGCCCGACACGTTTGCTAGGTAAAACAAGTCTGTAAAAGATCACTAACAATATAGACGCAGGAGTCGGCCATGAAAAAGCGCACAAATGTTCTCTCAATTTTCGCCATTTTTTTAAGTTTAACTTTAATGAGCTGTTCACATATTAATAGCGAACGCTCACCAAGTTCACTGAAGACACAAGTCGGTCAGTGTAAAATGGTGCCAGATGAAACAGGCCGCAATTATCAAGTATGGGTTGATGAAAAGCCTTATCCGAATGCTGAGTACCACGCTTCTGCTGATGCCGAAAAACTCATGCTACGCTTTCAGCACACTGGCGCATGTAATTGGTAGGATTTCTGTCTTAAAAATAAGTATAGAAAGAAAACCTCGCTTTCGGGCGAGGTTTTTTTATTGAACTGTTAGTAGAAGTCCCGTCTCACCTTGAGAGCACACATAACTTCCTTCCCATTTGCCGGAAATCGCCGTCACGCCCTGCCTCGATGTACGCCTCAAAGTGAAGATCTCGCATTGGGGAAAGTCTACTCTGCCGGTAAAGCTCGTTTCATCGCTCGAAAGTTTTCCTGTCAGTGGCACCATATCGTAGCCGGTCGGTCTTTGGATCCAGCTGATTCCCCCAAATTGAATATCCCCTGAGCGCGTATCGTAACGCCCACCCATAGCATAGGTCCCTGTAGCCGCTTGTGGATTTGAGGCCGTTGGGAAAAAATGAAAGATCGCCGTGACTTCAAGAACCGGCGGTGGAGCTTCTGTCGTTTTTGTGGGAGCGGGAGCTTCTACAACTGCTTGCACAGTGGGAGTTTTAGTTTGCAATAAAGAAATAAAGATCATCACAAAAAGAAGATCAAGCAATGAAGTCAGCTGGACAGCTGGTTTGCGATTTCGTCTCATATCAATTAGCTCAAATGAATCTGTGAGAGGATGCGGCGATATTCATTGCTCTCGTCAATAATGCGTTCAATTTTCGGTTGGAATGTACTTTCGATAATCATGAAAAGAATTGAAAAGCCGATGCCTAAAATCGTCGTGTCCATGGCAAGCACAAAGGCTTGAGTTAAAGCGCCAGTGTCGATTTGCGCTTCGGATTTGAAAGCCGTTTGTGCAATAGCGAGAATTGTCCCGAGGATTCCGAGCAAGGGAAAAATCTGAACCAGTGTGGACATCACGCTAGCGTGAGTCTCAATGGCGTAGTGACGATTGTAAAAAGGGCGTTCGTTGATTTTGGCGGCATTCTTTGCGAAATGCACCCGTGCCCCGTCGTCTTGTTGCATTTTTGTGGTGATGAATTGAATCGCACCTTGAATTTTTTCATGAACATGGGCCAGCGAATCCTTGTCAGGTGAATCTGGAAATCCCTTTAAAAGATTGTCGCTCACATCAAGCAAAATCATCTCATGGCGTTTGAGTTTCAGAAAAATGGAAATACAGAGATAGACTTCAACAGCGACAAAAAGATAAATGATTAGAAAAATATTATTTGTCAGCAAAAGAAAAAGGGATTGCACAATTGTTGTATCCACTAAGGCCTCGACGCTTTGAAGTTATTCTTTTATTCTAGGGCCAAGCAGGAAATTTATCTATGATTAATTCATGGGAGTTTGTCTGACTAAAGAGATCAGATTCATTCTTTTTTGAAAAAAACACTGAGCCGTGTAGACTCAAATCATGTCTAAAAACCACTATCTCATCGGCACTGTGCTGCTGCTTTCACTTGTCTCGAGTCTGTTGTTTACCGAGCTCGTGCTAGATGCCCATAATACACTTTATCTCAATGATAACTGGGTTGTGGAAAAGAGAAATCGAAAGATTCAAGTCATGGGGTCTGATGATTTTCTAACCGGACGCAACTCACTCGCCAAAGAGTCTTTGCAGCTTCATCAATGGCATGGTCATCAAAAAATCACACTTAAAAAAGTGCTTGATTGGGATCATTTGCGCTTTCAATTGAGTCTCAGTGAAGGCAGCAGGCTCAGCCTTTTTCTCAATAATAATAGGAATGAAATCCGTCTGAGTCTCAATCCACACTATCCAAGTGCCGTAATTAATCACGACAAAAAATGGCTGATCCCAAAAGAATTTCCTCTCACTCCCTCTAGTCTTCAAGTTGAGGTCATTCAAGATAAGGAATCTGGCCTAGAGTTGAGACTTGGAAAAACTCGTTTTCCTTTAGAATTTGCGTTAGAGGAAAATTCCAGTTTAAGTTTTCAAGGTGGTCGCCATGAAGTTTCCCTTGATCATATTGAACTTTTTCACGAGGACAAAAGACAATTCAGAGAAAACTTTAGAAACACTTATTTACAAAAAAGCTATTTGGTCATTCACCTCCTAAGCATTTTAGTAATAGTGTTCATTTTGAGAATCTCTTTAAAGTCATACTACCCCATTATTTTAATTCAAATCGTTCTTTTTATTTCACTTATTAGCTACTCGGCTTTCGACCACTTTTATTGGTCGATTCAAAACTATAATCCACTGACAAGAAATCTCGCGAGTGATGATCCCTTAGAAAAAATTCCCTTATTTGAATTTTTACGCTTCAAATTTTTTCTGCCGTGGACTCCAGACAATACGAGCTACCCAAAAGACGCTTATAAAATTCATACTAAGGGTTACCCTCTTGAGCAATGGTATAGAGGACCTTTTCTATGCGAATATAAAAACTGCATAAAACTTAAGAGCGAAGAACTCTTACAAAAGACAAATCTCATTCATCGCACCAGTGACAAAAAGCTGGTGGCATTTCTAGGCTCATCTCAAATGGTTGGCTCTGGGGCCCACGACTTAGATCATACCCACTTCGGACTTATCCATCACCGCTTAGAAAAAAAGCTGGGCAATAAGGCCCCATTCTTAATCAATCTCTCAGATTCTTCTTTTAGAGGACAGGATCTTTATGAGAAATATCACCTCGTTCTTGAAACTCTTAAGCCGAACCTTATTTTTTTGAATCTGTCGTTCAACGATACAACCAGAAGTTTACAGACATCAGTGCGCATGTTTTTGGAGGATCCGAAATTCAGTGGGATTCGTTTTGTTTTAATTCATGAGCCAGTTTCAAAAGAGTACTCTGAACATTTGATGTATAGAGGAACTGAGGATCTCGATCATCAAGCGCTAGAGAAACTCGCCGAGCAATATCAAGCGGTCTTACTGCCACTCCATAGTCTGATCAAAGCAAGGCAAGATCATTTTCCCATTGAACTTTGGTGGGATATCATCCACCTCAATCAAGCAGGACAGCAAGTATGGGCAGAAGAAGTCTGGCCCACGCTGATTGAATTATTAGAAAATTAATTTGAGCATTCTAAACGAGCTTTCAAACACTGAAGTTGCATATCAAAGACATCACCACAGGCAACGAGGGCTTTGGTGCGCGCGATTTCTTTAGAGCGTGAGACTCCGAAGAACTCTTGGCCGAAGAGGCGAATTCGACAGGCGTATTCCTCGCCAAGTTGGGTTAATCGCTCTTCTAATTCAGCAATATAGAGCTGGGCCTCTTGCAAAGCGGTTTGTTGAGTCAAAAAGAGTTTTGGATAAGTTGAGAGGTCGCGGTTGCGGCGAACGAGCTGTGCCTCTAAAGTTTCTTTGCGGCTTCCAAGCTTCAATCCGTCTTCAATCAATTGTACGTCTTTTTCCACTTGTTCGACGATTTCCGCCCATGGAGAAATCAATTGCCGACGCTCAAAACTTTGCGTAGACGAGCTAAAAATCAGCATCGATAGAAGCATCAAGCGGTACAATTGGGTGTCCTTGATAAGAAAAATATTAAGCGCACCAAATCATAAACGCTGTGGTGTCGTCAATCAAGGGGTCATGGCAGGCTAAAAATTATAGGCAATGCCGGCACTCCAAGTGCGAAATCGCAGCAGCACCTCTCTGACTTCGTTAAATTTTAAGGTCTCGTCGCTGTATTCAATTTTCAATAACCAAGCTGGTTGGTACTGATTTGTGGGATACGGAGCTGGCACACCTCCAAAACGCAGATGGAGCCCAGCGATTAGCTCTTTGCGGCCCGAAACATTTTGCAGCACGGGATATTTTAAAAACAGGCGACTGCCATTTGGGAGCGAGTAATCAAGCAAAGGGTAGTACTGCATGCCAGAGGTCGATTGGTAGCCAAAGTCAGCTGGAGTAGCGCTCATCTTGTGATAAAACTGCTCTGCCACCAGAGTTAAGTTTAGCGGCCTGGCGGGCAGTGAAATTCCCATTCTCGAAGACTGGCGAAAAAGTTTATAGGAGCGACCTTCGGTTTGTGTAAGAAGGTGGCCAGTGTTTTCCACATCGGCCTCAAAATAGAGCCAATGGGGAAAAAGAAGAAGACCCGCTGTTATCTTGGGGTTCACGCTGGTTTGACTAATTTTTTTATCGAGAAATTTCTGTTGATCTCTCAGCTCATCATAGATTGAGCTTTTGTAATTCACTTCGAATTCCAAACGCCAAAGGGCTGCACTCGCCGTTGAGATAAATAAAAAACTGAGAATAAAACTCGCCAGGAACTTCATCAATTAATCATAGCCCATAGCGGGGCTCGGGTTCGAGAACAGGCAAAACTCGCCTCAAAAAGACCTGCTGAGAGGCATTTAAGTTATTGATTCTGCTTTGTCTCGCGAAGGGCCAATAAGATCGCCGGCAATATGATCAAATCGCAAGCAAGCGCTAAGCTGATCACAAAACCGCACAGCAGTCCAAAATGAATATTTGGAGTCAGACTGGCAAAAATAAAAATCCCAAAACACGAAACTAAAATCACAGAGGTGATAATTAAGGCCAGACCAGTGGTGGCCATCACTTCAACCAAGGCCTCAAAGCGCGCCATCCCTGCTTTAACCAGTTTGTTATAATGAGATAAGAAATGAATCGTATCGTCCACGGCAATCCCAAGAGTCACACTGGCCACGATGGCACACCCTATATCAATAGGAATTTTTAGGATTGTCAGCAGTGCTGCTCCTAAAACAATAGGAACGAAATTTGGGATCAGTGATAAAAGCCCGAGTTTAACCGAACCAAAAACTCCAATCAAAATTAAGGTTATTAATAGCAACGCCGAGGCAATCGAAGTAAAAAAGGTCATGACGACATAACCGTTCATTCGCTGAAAAAGAATCGCCTTTCCAGTGACGATTAAATCAAGTCCGCGCTCCAAGGCCTCTTCTTCAATCATGGCAATCTTCTTCAGACTCTCCGATGAATCTTGGATTTTCCACATGACCGATAGCCTGAGACGTCTGTTTTCAAGATCCACTTGATTGTTTAGGTCAAGCCCTTGAGGCAGACCGAGCGTATAGAGGAAAAGCTCCTGTGCAATAACATCTCGTTGAGTGCTGATACGATACTCTGCCGGGTCGCCACCGTAGAGAGCTTGATTCATTTCTTTCAAAATATTAATCACACTCGCAACATTATTGACATAATCAAGACCCACTAACCAAGTTTGAAAACTTTCCACTTTCGCCAAAAATTCTGGATCTTTAATGCCCTCAACCTCACCTGAATCAATCAAAAGTTCAGGGCCACCTACTCCACCGTAATTATCGAGACTATAATGATTGGCAATTGAAATGGATTCGTCGTCTTGAAAATACTTAAATGGATTTGAATCGATAGAATTCATTAGTCCAAGGGCCGACGCTCCGAGAGTTAGTACCAGAGAAAAACTCAAGATCTGAATTTTAAAGCGATCGACCCACGTCAAGTAACGCTCGACTTGTGCTCTTGATAATACCCGTTGATTGACCGTAGTCCCACGTCGCTTGGTTCGCTGTTTCATGAAGATCAACAAAAGAGGAACGACAGCGAAATACGAAAATAACATCGCGGCCATAGTGCCAGCAGCGGCGAGAATGCCGAGTTCTTTCACCGGGATAATGCTGGATGAAAAAAGACTCAAGAAGCCGATGGCAGTTGAAACTGAAGTTAAGAAAATGGGATAGAGATTTTTCTCCATCGCCTTTTCTGAGGCCTCAATTAAGCTCGCCCCTTTTGCGTGAATATTAAAAAAAGTCGCCAGTAAGTGCACTGAATCCGCGATAGCGATCGCCATTAGGACCGAGGGTAAAACGAAAGTAAGGCTGTTCACTTTAATTCCGAGAAGGCCAGTCAGGCCCAGAGTAAAACCGATCGAAGCAAAAATAACTCCTAGAGGAATCACCACTCCAATCAGAGTTCTAAAACTATAGGCCAGATAAAAAATGACTAAGAGGAGCAAAAGTGGAGTCATGGTGCCGAGGTCTCTGAAACTGATGACTTGAAAACTATGACTGAGGATGGGCTCACCAAGCAGGTGAATGGTAAAACGTGGATCATCACTATAGGGTTTAACCAGTTCTTCAGCAGCAAAGGCAATTTTTTTGAAATCGCTTGAGCGGTCGGGGTGAAAAGCAATTCGCCCAAAGAGCAGCGCACTCTTGAGATTTTTAGAGAAAAACACTCCAGGCAAAAAACGGTGCTCAATGGCATCGAGACGTCGCTCTTTAAGGAACTCTTCTGAAGTGATCATCTCTTCAGGCAAGAAAGGCTCGGTGGTTAAATCGTCACCGTCGGCGTAACTCCAATGAAAATTGGTGAGCGATTCAACTCTTAAAATTTCTGGAACCGTCCAAAGTTTTTCAGTTAATTCTGAGAGCAGCTTAACCATTTCTGCGTCAAAGATTTCTCCCTCTTTGAGTTCGAGTAAAAGAATCAAACGCTCATCGTTGCCAAAGGTTCTTTCAAAGAGTGAGAGTCTCTCAATATGGGGATCGTCGGTTGATAGCCAAGCTTGCGCCGAGAAATCCAACTCGATTCGCAATATAAAAGGCAAAAAAGAAAAAAGCAAAATCCCGGCCATCAACAAGGAAAGGAGTGGCCTCTTTATGGGAAACTGAATAAGTTCTTTCTTTAAAAACATATAGTGATAAATTATCATAAGCGACGACAAGTGGTCACTTGGACAATAGTGTACCACCCCAATTGGCCGAAACCTATTTAAATAGATGTTTTCACAAAGGAAATTGACCTATTATGACAACTCAAAAAAACTCCGCAGCTCCATCGACAAAAGGCTATTTTGAGGAACTCGAGCAAATACTTGTGAGATTGAAACGCCCTAAAAAAGCTGTCATCACTGCAGGGATGCCCTACGCCAATGGACCTCTGCATTTAGGTCATCTTGCGGGAGCACATGTCCCAGCAGATATTCATGCCCGTTGGATGCGCTTATTAATTGGCAAAAATAATGTGCTCTTCGTCTGCGGAACGGATGACCACGGCTCGACTAGTGAAGTTTCGGCGCTCAAAGAAGGTAAGCCGATCCAAGAATTTATTGGCGCTATTCGAGAAAAACAAAAGAAGACCCTTGACCGCTACCATATAGGCCTTGATATTTACTCGGGAACATCTCACAGCGAAAATTATGATCGCCATAAAAAATTCTGCCAAAATTTTTTGGAGAAGCTTGATCGCAATAAAATGCTTTATCTTAAAACTTCCGAACAGTGGTTTGATCCAGGTCTTAATCTTTTTTTGCCAGATCGTTATGTAACTGGAACTTGCCCTAAATGCGCCAATCCTAAAGCCTACAGCGACGAATGTGATACTTGCGGCGCAACTTATTTGCCGTCAGAGCTGATTGCCGCCAAGAGTGCCTTGAGTGATGCGACTCCCCTGCTGAAGGAAACCAAACACTGGTGGCTTGATATGTGGAAAGTCTCAGATGAGTTAATTAATTGGATTGAAAGCAAACAAAAAACAATGCCTAAGTCTGTCTTCACAGAAGTGACAGGAACCGTTTACCCGACTTTGAGTTTTTCAAACACTCACGAGCCAGTCTTTAAAGAACTTAGAGAAACTTTGCCCAAGCATAAAAGTCGATATGCTCCAGGCAAGCAAGTTCTTGTTCAATTAGAAAACCTGGCAGATTTTGAATCGACAAAGGAGCTTCTCGCAGGCCATGGCATTCCTTGCCAAGTTGTTGATGGCTGGGCCCATCGCTCAATCACTAGAGACGTGAAATGGGGCATTCCTCTTCCCGATGCCGCTCCTAAAGATCTAAGCGGCAAAACTTTTTATGTCTGGCCGGAGTCATTGATTGCGCCTATTTCTTTTACGCAAGGGGCGCTAGTTAATCGAGGGGAAGCCCCTGAGAGCTGGGAAGCCTATTGGAGTGACCCGGAGTCAAAAGTCTATCAGTTTATCGGACAAGACAATGTTTATTTCTACATCCTGATGCAAGGAGCGATGTGGCTTGGCTCACAAAAAGAGATTCACCGCCAACCTATTGCTGGAGAGCTACAGATGACCGATGTATTTTCTCGTTACCATCTCCATGTGAATGGAGAAAAAATGAGTAAATCTAAAGGAAACTTTTTTTCTGGGGATCAACTTCTTGAAGAGTTTGGACAAACTCCAGATCAAGTGCGCTACTTCTTGGCACTACTGAGCTTAACTGAGAAGTCCTCTAATTTTGATTTTGAAAACTTAAAGCAAAGAAATAAATTCTTAGCAGGCCCACTAAATGCCGCTTTTGAGAAACCACTCTCTGCCGCTCATTCAAAATTTGATGGAATTGTTCCTGCGGGTAAATTGATTGGGAAAACTGAGAAAGAAACTCTTAAGATGATTCAAACCTATTACCGTGCAATGGAAAAAGCAGACTACTCTCAAATGCTTTTTATGATTGAAAACTATGCTCGTTTAATTAACGGTTTATTCTCGCAGTACAAGCCTCACGATGATCGTTTTGATGAAGAGCAAAGAAAAGACGCCCTTTACTCCTGTTTCAGCATTCTAAAAACGCTGATGATCATGCTCTCGCCTTTTGTTCCAGAAACAATGGAGCGCTTAAGGCTCTCTCTCAATCTCGGGCCTGAAGTTCTGACAGTTGAAGAGTTAGGACGCCCGATTCCGGGAGGTCATAAGCTTGGGGAAAAAACAGAATATTTTCCTTCTACCGGGGATCAAGAGGAAGAGTAATGCGAAAATGGGTTTGTTCTGAAGAATCGATAATTTGAATAGACCCCTTAAGCTTTTCAGTGAGGTTGCGGCAAATGCCAAGACCGAGTCCCGTGCCTTTTCCCACGGGCTTTGTGGTAAAGAAAGGCTGCCAAATAGAATCTTGATGTTCTTTCGGTATGCCTTTACCTGAGTCCACAAAATCAATCACCAAGTTTTGGCCTTCTAGCTGCCCCTTCAAGTGAATCCACTTCTCAGGTAGCTCCTCTACTGCATCAATTGAATTGACCATGAGATTGAAAAAAATCTGATTAGTGGCGATAATATTGGTCAATATTTTATCATCGAAATGTGACTCTATTTTTAACTCTATTTGGCGATTTAAAGCCCGTTCGCGACATACGCTCAACGCATCTTCAAAAATCTCTTCAAATTTTACCAGAGTCAACTCTCCATCCTCTGCATCACGAGAGAATGATCTTAGACCTTTGATAATTTTAGAAATCTTTAGGGCCGTTAATTCGATTTTATCCAAATCATTCTTAAGAGTTGTGGGTTCAAAACGATTCTGATCAATTTTTTTATTAATCAGTGATATTTTCCCTGTAATAATCGAGAGAGGATTGTTAATTTCGTGGGCTATCCCTGCTGCCATCAAACCTATGCTTGCAAGCTTAGAGGACTCAATTCGAATATTTTGCTCGTTTTTTAATTGCTCCAATAATTTAATTCTTTCATCAATATTTAGAGAAAAAATGAGAATTCCATCTTTAACTGCCTTTTTTGAGAGGTAGACTTCGTGCCATTTCTCTTGCCCATTTGTTGTATTAAGTAATAATTCTGTGCGAAGAAATGTTTGTTCCGACTCGCAAAAAGATTCTACCAAATCTTTAAAAACAGGATTGCGTCCTGACCAACCAATTTTTTGCCCAATGAATTTCGATTTGTTCATCTCCCCATCAAAGAGCTGACTCACTTTAGAGGAGACAAAAAGATAACGTAGATCATTATCTAGCAACGAAACGATTCCTGGCAAATTCTCTAAAATCGCCGAGAGTTTATTAAACTCCTCTTTTGACTCATAAATAGCATTATAATTTTGGGTATGACCTGAGTAGATATATCGACTCAGCTGAGCAAGATAAAGCAGGTAAATAAAACACAGACCTGTAATCGCAGAGGAAAAATAATCGAAAGATGTATTGAACAAAAAATGAAATGTCCAAAGATGAATCGCCCCTAAAAAAATTTTGTGAGCAATTGGATGGGAACTTAAACTCAATGTAGAACCAGCAGAAATTCCTGCGGTAATGATCAGTCCAATCATAAAGGCTTGACCATTTAAACCAGATTGATCAATTAAAACCCAAATCCAACCACTCCAGACCAGCGCCATCAGATGGCATAAAAAAAGATAACCATGGGCCAGGCTAAGTTTTTCCACGAGCTTGCCACGAATAGTTTTTTGCATTTGATAGATATTGATCAACAAAAGTCTTAAGAGCGTAAGAGCAACAAAACTAATAAGAAAGAAATTGCACTGTGAGG
This sequence comes from Bacteriovoracaceae bacterium UBA6166, assembly GCA_002435795.1. GTDB lineage: Bacteria > Bdellovibrionota > Bacteriovoracia > Bacteriovoracales > Bacteriovoracaceae > UBA6166. Next base: position 49,397 of record DIUE01000085.1, read on the forward strand.
AACTTATGCCCTCAAGCCTCGCCATGCCATAAGATAGGAGAAAGAGCAAAAGAACTACGACCGAACTTAATTTAGCTTTTAAAAAGAGCTGGTCTTGTAAAAAAAAAGAAACTGGCGATTGCATTTAAGCTTATCGACCAGTTTCCTTGAGGTATTAAAGAGATTTTGTTATTTTTTTCAATTATCTTTGTGTAGCTTGCGAAGACTTTCCACCGATCACTCGCTCTCCTACCCATTGAGCTCCTTCTTCAGTCGCTCGTAACATTTCAAATCCAAAACCTGACAAGTGTCGTCCCATATTGTTTAAGATACCGCGATCTTCCACAGGAGCATCATAGAGGTTTTCTACAATTTGCAAGTTAGGTGGATTCATCTGTGGATGACAACGAACATCTTGATCTTTATGTTTATAATCAATGCTCTCACGACCAAGAGTTCTTGAACCAAACACTCTGTTCTTCGCTGTCGCTACCTGAACAACACCGTCCACTGTTCCAAAAGCTTCAAAGTCTGGAAGTTTTAACTGCTCTCTATAGCTGAACTTCTCACCTTTAAAGCGTCTTTGCATGGCATCTACAATTTTCTCAGAGCATTTTTTACTTAGTGCAAGGCTTCCCATTAATTCCATCATTGGCTGTGTGCTCATTTCAGGAATTTGAATCACTTCACCGTTTTCGAGCATGGCCGAAACGTTTTTTAATTTTAAAGAAAAACAATCAAACTTCGTTCTATTTTCAAACTCTTCTTTTGAGAGTTTTGATCTCATCGCGACGACACAGTCTCTTTCTTCAAGTTCGACTTGATCAGCATTCAAAATTTGAAATCTTTCAGTGTTTTCTTTTGAATGAGCGAAACCACCAACGAGAGATGTGACGAGAAACGCTAGACTTAAGTTCTTTGAAAATTTCATTGATTTATCCTCCGATCATCTTTTCTGCATCGTATCACGCGGAGCGCAAGACCCCAATTTCTAGGCCTATTTCGATCAAGACTTGCTCAACTATTCGAAAACACATAAAAATTAAACAAAATTCAACTAAAAAATCTGCCCAAACTTTATGGCAACAAACAGAAAACACTCGAGAAACTAATACACAGTTGGTTGTAGCAACTCAGGGAACCGCGCTAAGAAGGCTCAACACAATTTTTGGAGGTCTCTATGAAATCTTTTATCGCTATGATCGCGACTTTAATCACAATCAACGCTCAAGCATTTGTTCCAAGCTTCAGCAATTCTGACTTTGATGCAACTGTTACTAAAGCTAATCAAGTAGCTCTTAGAACTGCTAAGTCATTTGCTTCTAACAGAGGCGAAGAGCTAGTAAGCTTCCAAAACGTAAACAATGCTGGTGCTTTAACTGCTCAGTACAAAGCAGAAACTAACTCAGGTTGTGAAATCACAGTTCAAGTTGGTTTGTTCTTCAAATCAAAAATTACTCGTCAATCAAACTGTAAGTAATCTTAAGTAATCTCTAGATGGTCCCTCTTGGCTTTTCAAGAGGGATCACTTTAAACTAGAGGCATGAAACTCTACGAAGTCCCCCTCTCTGAATGCCATTTCGATTACGCTCGCTCCAGTGGCGCCGGCGGACAAAACGTCAATAAAGTAAATTCTAAAGTTATCCTGCGCTGGAGCTATAAAAAAAGTAAGCTCCCTCAATGGCTCTTAAAAAGATTTGCCGATCTTCACTCAAGCTGGATTAATAAAGAAAGTGAGGTCGTTGTAAGCTCTCAGCGCTTTAGAGAGCAAGGCCGCAATTTCGCCGATTGTGTCTCAAAATTAAATCACGGTTTGCAAAAAGCAGCGATTATCCCAAAAACAAGAGTCGCAACAAAGCCTCGTGCCAGTGCCGTCAAAGAGCGACTCAAAGAAAAATCTCACCGCTCAACGATTAAACAAGGTCGCAGCAAAAAGAATTATCATGAAGATTAGTTTCTACTTCTTTGCTCTCGTTAGTATTTTCATCGCTACAACGTCCTATTCTTTTGATTCACTAGAAGCCGCTTGTACTTCCTACCAAGGACAAATTCATACAGAGTATCAATGTCCTAAATCACGACTTAAACTTCCGTGGAATTTTTGTGTTTTTCATAATACTGATGGCATTGAGCAATTTTTTGATGGCTGCACTGGTCCGGCAAGCGATTTTCGACCGGCCTTGACTCCCGCCTGTATCCAACATGACCTCTGTTATCACCACGAACCATCGACCTCAGGAAAAACACAAGAAGAATGTGATAAAGAATTTCAATCTGCGGCCCTGGAGGCTTGCGAAAATATCATCGATAATGAAATCAAAGAAAAATGTCTTAAATGGTCCAAAACCATGTACATAAGTGTAAGGGCCTTTGGCGCTATCGCTTATCACTGTGCCGACATACCACTAAACTAAGGAAAACCTCGTGAAAAACTGCCCTCAATGTCACTCAGAATATCCCTATCAAGATGGCGGCCTCTGGATCTGCCCAGACTGCGCTCATGAATGGACAGCTGAAGAGGCCATCGCAAAAGCCGAATCACTTATCATTAAAGATGCACACGGAAATCCACTGGCAGATGGAGATAGTGTTTCTGTCATAAAAGATCTTAAAATTAAGGGCTCGTCTTCAGTGGTAAAAGTGGGAACGAAAGTTAAGAATATTCGGTTAGTGGAAAGCAGTGACGGTCATAATATCTCTTGTAAGATTGATGGGCTTGGGGTTATGGCTTTAAAATCTGAATTTATTAAAAAAATCTAAAAACTGGCCCCTTTGTTTGTTGCACTTAATCTGACTTCGTCCTAGGTTTTTTTGCTTTTGAGTTACGTCATAACTCTTTTGTTTTAAAGAGTTGCGTAACTCAATCTCGTACTCGCCTTTTGCAGTGTCATTCGAATGAATCATCGCTGCCCTCGCTGCCATTCAGATAAAACTCGCGCTCACGGCTTTTATAAAAGAAGCTCGGATTGTAAAACCGTCACTCGTCGTTATTGCTCGCATTGCTTTCGATCATTCTCTAGCG
>DIUE01000033.1:0-1848 GCA_002435795.1 Bacteriovoracaceae bacterium UBA6166
CTCTTTGCATTTTTAGTTGATCCTCTCGCAATTTTCTTTTAAGATCACCCAACATTTTCTCGATCACTTTTTTGTTAAGTGTTGTCTTGGCATCAAATTTTTCTAAGGCCAAACCAATCACTTCGCGCAGATCGAGAGAGTAATCTTCCGTATTCAAAAGATTACTCGCAAATGAAAAATACTCCGTTTCGTCTACTTCAAGAACCAAGCTTCTGAGCTTGGAAACATATCTTTTTACCTCAGCAGACTCCACAAAATCAAGTAATTCGGTCATCGTCTCGTGCTCTAGACACTCAGGATGTTGGACGATTTCTTGCAGGAGTCTCCTCTCACTGCGATTCAACAAATGGTTTACCACCACCGCTTGTGGCGACTTGGTCTCAAGCTTCTGTGATTTTTTGTCCTCTGCCTTTTTCACAGGTTCAAAACTCACTGCTCGAAGCGGTTTACGCTCTAAATACTGATGATAAGTCGCTGAAATTTCATCCGCCCCGCTCTGTAAACCTAAGCGTCTCGCGAAAGTCATTAAACGCTCTGTGGCGTAAAGGGTTTTTCCAAGGGGTGCCACCAGCTCCATTGCAAGTTCGAGCACACCGATCTTGTCCTGTGTCGTCTCCGGTGCCTTGGCCGGGAAAACTTTCTCCAGCTGAAAATCGAGAAAGGGAAGTGACTCATCGAGCAGGCGCTGAAAGGCCAAAGCGCCGTGGGCTTTAAGGAAATCATCGGGGTCTTTGCTGTCCTCCGGAAATCTCACATAGCGAGCAATCAGCCCTTGTTCTAAGCATTGGCGATTAATTCTCTCCGCCGCTTTAAAGCCCCCTTCATCGTTATCAAGGGCCAAGAAAAAGTTTTTTGAAAGATCTGCAAGTCGCTTAAGCCCGCTATCAGACAGGGCAACGCCCATGATGGCGACAGTATTTTCAAATCCGTTTTGCAATAACGCAATCTGATCCATATTGCCTTCACACAAAATCACGGCGTCGCGGTTTTTTATTTCTTGTTTCGCCAAATGAAGTCCATAAAGAATTTGGCCTTTCTTAAAAACAAAAGACTCTGGAGAGTTCATGTACTTGGCTTTTTGTTCAGGCCTCGTAGCGCGAGTTGTGTAGCCCATCACTTTGCCAAAATGATCCCAAATGGGAAAAACAATTCGGTCGCGAAATGTATCGTAGGTTTCACCTTCCCGGTAAGTATCTTTGCGAATGAGTCCAAGTTCAATCGCAGTGGTAATAGCGAATTCTCGCTCTTTTTCATCCTTGAGACTTCCCAAATAAACACTGACAGCATTATTTCCCGGAGCAAAACCAAGATCGTAAAGCTTCACAATTTTTTCGTCGAGCTGGCGATTTTTCACAAAGTCTTGAAAGGGCGGAAACTTCCCACTTTGAGCGGCTTTTTGATAAAGCTTAGTGGTCGAATCGAGAATTTTTCTCGCCATATTCTCTTTCGGCGAGACCTCTCGATGTTGCACATACTGATCGTACTGCCATCCCATCACGGCGCAGATATCTTGCATCGCCTCGATGAAATTCATATTTTTAAAACGCATGACAAACGTGATGGCGTCGCCACCGATATTGTCGACATAACAGCGAAAAAGGTTTTTGCTATTATTGATTTGAAGAGAAGGATTGTGATCGTTATGAAACGGACAAAGGGCGGTAAACGTCGAGCCTCGCGCGATCACGTGAATATAATTGCTCAAGATCAAATTGATCGGCGTTTCTTTGATTCGCTGTTTGAGATCATCGAGTGAGGACATGGCTAGCCCTTCAGATTTTTAAGTTCGAATGCCTTGATCGGAATATTTTGACCGACAAAAATTTTCTCAAACTTCGTCATATACTG
>DIUE01000033.1:1928-12613 GCA_002435795.1 Bacteriovoracaceae bacterium UBA6166
TGAATGAATGGTCTTTGAAAAAGTCGCTTTTTTAGGTGCCGCGCCTTAGGCCACGGATCAGGAAAAAAATAGAAAAGCCCATCGAGCTCACTTTCGTTGAACATATATTCAATACGCTCGCCTCGCGCGCGCAGATAACGAAAATTATCATGAGGTTGTTGCGCCAGCTTGCGGGCCAAATTGAAACTTCGCTTAAAACGATAGTCCATTCCAATGAAATTATGGTCGGCATGATCGCGGCAATAATCCAACATAAAATGCCCGTAGCCCGTTCCTATTTCAGCTAAGAGACGACCGTCGCGCTTAAAAACATTTTGATTCCAATTGCCTTGATGGACTTCGGCCTCTTCATCCCGCATGACAAACTGGCTAAAGGCCTCCAGCTTATCGTGATAGGGATTGTCGTGCTTGTACTTGAAGTCCTTTTTGTAGGTGTGATCCATGGTTCTCAGTATCAAATTCAAAGGACTTAAACAAGCCAACTCTCAACTGCCCCACTACAGTGGGGCTGAGATTCTACATTTTAATGCGAGAGTTGCTACCCGAGTTTCATTTTAAGTATTTTCAAAATTCTGGGTGGGCAGCTAGCTCGAAGCCGTGGTTTTCTGATCGATTCTAAGTACTTAAAATGTCCTAGCCCCACTGTAGTGGGTCAGTTCAGAGTGTGTAAAAAACACTTCAAGTCTACCTCATACTCAGATCCCAATGTATAAATGCAGTGCGTCAAAATAAATACTAAGGATCACGAAATGAAAAAAGCACTCTTAAGTCTTATCTTCACCACTTTGTCATTCCAGGCCTTAGGCCTCGAAGCTGCTAAATCAAACAGAGAATTTTGCGGGATTCAAAAAGACACGAACGCCATTCAAGATTTGGCCAAAAATCCATCGAATCACCTGAGTTTCAGAAATCAGGGAGGTTTGATTAATGGTGGAGTCTGTTGGTGGCACTCTCGCTTTACAAGAAATGCTCTTCATTTAGCGATTTATCGCCCTGATTTAGCGAAGCCAACAGTTGCTCAGATGAAGTCGATCATTAAAGATATTCGCGCTGGAAAAACAGTCGTGACTATTCCGGGATTTAGCAATCTTTCAGAGTTTTCTCGTTCTGCTCGAGATTTGATTCAAGATGAACTCAATGCTTGGCAAAGATTTGATGGGTTTGTTCGTCAACAATGGGTTGTTGGTCTCTCAGGGTCGACAACTACGACTTCACAGGATCTTTCGAAGAAAATGGATGATCTTTATGAATATGTGGCGATCAATAATAATATTGCTTACCAAAAACTGCAGATGCCGGGGATTGTTTCTCATGCGTGGCTAGTGGTTGATGTTGATAAAACACCTGGTGGATACGATTTGCATATTCACGACAGCAATTTCTATGGCGTTGTGAACTTTAAGTACAATCAAGGAATGACGAATTTCACTTATGTTGATCGCAGCCCGTTTGTGCCTTATACAGAGCAAGAGCGCGAGCTTAGAAATGTAAAAACAGTTGCTAGCCGTTTCTGCCGTTAATTAAATTACTGGTTTGAAATTAAGAAGTCGCCTTGAGCTGAATGGTTCAAGGCGACTTTTTTGTTTTTGGTGTGAGCCACTCTTCAATTAATTGGGCGGCTTTTTGCGCCTCTTGAGGTGACTTGAGCTTTTGCCGAATCTTCTCTAAAAGGGCCTCAGTTTGCTCTTTCTCTGAAGAGGTTGAGGGCGAGGTAGAGGGCTTTTTAAAAAGCTGTGTATGGGGCTTTTTTAAGGCGCTCATCGCTTTTAAGCCGCAGCTTCCGGTGAACGCTTCTTATAAAATTGAGAAACTTTTGTCATATGATCTTCGATCACGTGAAAGAGTTCGAGTTTTGTTGAGTGTGGATCCATGCCATCTGGAAGGGCTGAGTAAACAAAGTTTTGCTCAATTTCAGTAAACACGTACCAAGTATTGCCAAGTTTTTGAAAAAGAACTTCGTTTTCTTGTGGTCTGTTCATGGCGCCCTCCTAGGCTTTCAAAACTCATCTCTTCATGAGAGTGACTACAAACTTATCGACGTCCTCTGTCTAAACTTTAGACTTTTTTTTCGGGGTAAAGTGTCGAAATTATGGGCATTAATAAAGTATTAATGCCCGAGCATTTTTATCGGCAAGTGACGAAGGCGTAGGTTTTATCTTTCGCTCCATCGACTCTTCCTTCGTTGAAAATAAAAGCTCCATTTGAACCTGGAACTAACATGCGAGTGTACTCTCTCACAAGTGAACGTCCATTGGGAGTGTAAACCGCGAGTCGATAATAAGGGTTGGTTGAATTCATTAACTCAATAGTTTGATTTGGCTGAATTTCGAAGAAGCCTTCGACTTTCCAATCACCGTTTTCTTGGTAAGAATAAATGGCCGCGTGTAGAGTCTCCTGTCGATCACAAATATTTTTTACAAGGACTCGTGAAGTTGGTTTGTAAAGCGTGCTATCGCTGTACCAGCGTTCAATTTCTCCAGAAAGTGAACTTAAACCGCCGCCGCGAGTGAGAGCATCGATAATTTTTTGTCGATCAGGTGTGATTCTTGTGATGAAGTTTTCCATCGTATCCGAACTTTCTCCTGAGACGACTCCAATAGCGTAAAAATTTTCTTGATCAGGGTGTTTCATAAAAGCGGCAGAACCACTTTGTCCGCGGTAAACATCACACTCAGTTGAGAGGAGATAAGAATTAAAATTTTCAGTATTACAGTTTTCTTGGTAGTACTGAGCGTAGCCACCCTTGTCTCCTGGATAACCGTAAATAGTGAGGGGAGCGCTTGAGAAATTTCGAATTCCCCAATAGCCGTGGTGACCGACTCTTCGTCCAAGGGTGAAGCCATCACCATCGACATCAACTTCTGCCACGGCGATATCATAATAAAAGCGTTTAAAGCTATCATCGTCAGCGTAATAATCCCAAGGCTGGTGAAAGACTTTCACTTGAAAACGATTGCGAGGCATTGTCCGGGGTTCTGTAATACCGGGGTAGAAAAAAGCTCTGGTTGTGACTAATCCTTGATCGTTATAAAAACAGTGAGCAGCGGTTAAAATATGATTTTGTCCAATCGCCGTGGCGCTACAGTGATTCACTTTATTATTTGGGAAATGGCTAACTAGGAGTCCTGCTCGGCGAGTATAAATTGTGTTTGCATTGGGACTCGGTTTTCTATCATCTCTGCCAATAATGACTGAGCTATCAATAATTCCTACCTCACCATTTTGGGATTGAGATTGTTGCTCGCAAGAGCTCAGGGCAATTAAGCCTGTGAGGAGCCATAGTGATAGGTGCTTCATACTAGATCCTTCGCTTTTGATATTAAAGAGTTCAGTCTGTTAGGAGCACAATTCATGCCAAGGGTAACTCTCTAAAATAAGTTTGGTTGGGTATGAAAGAAGAAAGAGGGCCGTCCAAAGTTTAGTCGGCCCTCCAAAAACAAACACTTTTTCTTAGAAACTCTAATTACTTACGACAAACAACTTCTTTCTTAATCACAGAGCCACTGCGAGATGTTGTCGTAAAACGCGTGCACTGATATTCAAAATGACCAGCACTTGTTTCAATCATTACTTCAGCGTTAAGAGCATCAAGAATATTCACTGAGGCACTTGTCACTTGATCTTTAAGATCAGCGTGATGAGTGAGTGCAAACTGAGTAAGGCTGTATTCAAGGGCTTCTCCGGCAAATCCCGCCTCAGAGTTTTTATAGATAAGTCTCGCACTATCATCTCTTCTAGCGTGAGCGCTTGAACTAAGAATTAGAGTGATGAGGGCCAATGTTTTTAAAATTTTTGTCATAGAGAGTCTCCTGATTTGGTTAAACGAAATGTCTAAGCCTTGAACTAAGATTAAGCTCAGCAGTTGGGAAAAGCATTGAATGCTGGCTGAAAGCTGTGATATGATTTGATATGATTAAAAATCCTAAGTTGTTGTTTTATAAGGGAATGTTTAGCGAGTGCCTTGAACACTATGAAAATACGGATAAAGTGTTTCCCGTGACGATTGGGGCCATGGTGTTTTTGGGAAAGATTGAAGAAGCGCGTGCCAGCTATAAAAAAAATTATTCCTCCGCCGACGATCATTCCGAGGAAGATTATTTTTTAGCGACGTTCTTTATGATCCTCGGGCTGGTGCGAGTTTCAGAATATAAAGAAGCAGAGCTGACGATTGATAAACTCAGAAGCTCTAGTCGAAACTCCGCTTCGTATGTGATTATTCAAGCGGAAGCATTCTTAGATTATTATTATGGACGCACCAATTTAAGTCTTGAAAAAGCAACGGCCGTCTATCGTAGTGCTTTGGCAGAAAACGATTTGTATTTTCAAATTCTTAGCCTCGATCTTATGGGACACGCCCATATTCAAAAAGGTGAAGTCTTTCAAGCGATCGATTATTTTAAGCAGGCTTTAAAGCATTCTCAAAAAATAAAAAACAAAGCGTTGGTCAACACACTTGAACTGACAATTCGAAAGTTTGAATTGAGATTTTTTTCGCTGGATAAAGCAACTGAATTTTTAATCGAGGAGACGGATCATTATTCTCATCTAGATCTCTCTTTAGAAATCATCAATCAAACAATCTTGAGATCAGAGTATGAAACGGCTCAAAAAATGCTAAATGATTTAGGGACACAGGTTTATATAAAAAAGAATCGCCGCCAGATGGCGAAGTTTCAATTGCGTTATTGTTTCTTCCATCTTGTTAAGGGGCAGCCAATGCAGGCCCTCAATTTGATTGAGGCCACCGAGAAATATCTTGTGGCAGGGGTGGATAATGAGTTGCTGCTGCAGCTTTATGGGCTGAAGTTTGATATCTATAAGTCTTTGGCCGTCGATGATCAAACGATTAGTAAAATTAAAAAAATAATTCTTGAACTCAGTCAAAATACTCAATCTCTGAAAAATGAAATTTTTCTTTATCGGCGCGGTTTGACTCAAAAAATACCTCAATTGCTTTCTTCGAATGACTCTGTCGGAGAGATGCTAATCGCCCTCAAATCTCAAGAACAAAATTCCAGAGATCTCATCTTAAAAAATAAGCTGAGTTTTTTTCTGTATGAATATTATGGCATTAAGTATGAAGAGCAATGCTTGTTGATTGATCTAAAAGCCGGACAAGGCGTTCGCTTTTGTCACCAGTCTGGTGTTCATCTATTTGAACTTACCAGCGAGCTTTTTGTCACTATGCTTAGAAAGTTTGCTGATGAAAAAATCTGGTCTAAGCAGCAGATGCTTGAGAGCGCATGGGGCATTAAAGAGTATAATCCGCTTCATCACGATCCTCTCCTTTATCAAGCGATTGCGCGCCTTAGAAAAATGACTCAAGTCGATTGGGTCCTCTTTAATGAAAGCGGTATTGAGTTTAAGCATCCGATCTATTTCGTGGAGGGACTAAAGGGCAAAAAGAAATCTTTGAAAAAAGAAGATCAACAACTCTCAGAACTGTCAGAAAATGATAGTGTAGCTTTAATCAGTTTCTCTGATAGTCTAAATTATAGGCAACTAGGTCTGTTAAACCATCTGAAAGTCGGTGAATTTATTCAACCTGGGGCTTACAGAAAAAAGTATAGTATCGGGACCATGACTGCTTACCGAGACTTGCAGGACTTGACCGACATGGGATATCTAGTGAAAAGAGGAAATGCCAGAAGCACCTCTTATTGGAGAGCGAAATGATTGTATTCATCACTTGCGTTTTAAGTTTTTTTGCAACTGAAGCATTCGCTAATCGTCCCTTTCGTGGTGTGTACGAAGTTCCAACCGTCACACCAGATCTACGGCCATTCTCTAGTTATCCAATAAGATTTGAATCCAATACTAATGACGTGATGACTGCGAATGAATTAGTTCTCCAGCTGCCAGAAGAACTGGTTGGCTCTCCTTATGAATTCAAAATTTCTAGAGCAAATAACGAATGGTCTGGCCCTGATGTCAGTGCCGTCGACTGCCAAGTAATTAGTCGCGATTTTGTTTGTCGACTCGCTTTTCATGCCGTGAATGTCGAAATGCCGTTAGTTGAACAGAACTTACGACAAATGTACCCAAACATGAATGAAGAGACTTTAAGTCGTTATCTCAAAGTCTCTTTGCAATTTTCGGATGAACCTATTGGCATCTTAAAGTATCGCCTTAGAGGTCGTGACCGCCAAAGATAGTTTAGCTTTTAAATCTGCGGCGTACAGTTCACGGATTTTTTAATAATAGTGCCGCTTCTTGAACTATCTAAAATCGAAATACAACGATAGTCATAATCACCACCGGTCGTTTGAATCGTTACGACAGCTTGTGAACTATTTATTGCAGTCACGATTGTCCCTACCACGAGATCCTTCATAGCGGGCTGATCTCTTAAACTGAAAGCTTCAAGACTCTTTTCTGAAGACTCGCTTAGAAGGCCTGAAGTAGAGTTTTCAAATTGTCCTGTCTGCTCGACAACTGCATTAATGCTACCATCATCATTTTGGCTGATTTTACATGAGATAAAGAAAAGCATGAGAATGAGTAGTGCACTTGATTTCATAAGGGATCCTTGTTTTAGAGATGAGTCTCTTGAAACAAGAATAATCTTAATACCGACCCAACGCCCTAAACAGCTATCATAAACTTAGATATAATATGATACGATTTGTAGTGTAAGCCACTGTAATTAGTATGTAGAAACGACACCTAAGAAAAAAGCATGATGAGCATTCAAAGGAATCCCTATCTGATCATTCTCTTCGTTCCAGACTCCAGTGAGTCCGGGAATTGTTTGTGGAGAGAGAGAGTGGGGTGCGCTTAGCTCTGTTTCTACACCGATAGAGAGATTTAGTTTGGGGAGAATTTCTCTAAATTGAAAAACAGCTTGGGCCTTTGATGAGAGAGAGATTCCGTTAAAAAGGCGCTCTTCAAAGGCGCCAGAGCGGGTGGCAAAGGTGACGAGGTGGCGATTCCAATTCAGTAAAAAACCGCCGCCAAGGGTGAAGAGATGGTCATCGGTGCGGTAGATATCATAACTGATAAAAGGTCCTGCCCCGAGCTGGCCTCGCGACTCACGGGCACGGGTGTTGTTGTCAAAGGAGAATTGAGCTTGCTCGGCGGTGAAGTGAAAAAAGGGACCGAAGTAAAAGCGGTTATAGCGATCAAAGGAGATATTTTTTTGGTAGCCCACTTGAAAAGTTCTGCGAGAAATAAATTCTTCGTTTTGAAAATCTGCAGCGTATTCATAATTGGCTTTAGTGGATGTTCCTAAACCAAACTGAAACCAGATTCGGCGCTTCTCGCCTGTGTAGAGCGGATAAAATTCTTGCAGTGGTTCTTCGAGGCGATAGTCAGTGGGATCGTGGCTGAAGCGATTGACACCAGATTCGAGTTCTTTGTCCGTGCGGTAGATGACTTTTACATATTGCTTTGGAATATAAGCATCGTTGCCGTTGCGATCGATGGTGAGCCAAAAACCATCGAGTTGGTTGGAGTCTTTTGTGAGTTGCGATTTTTCCAGATAGACTTCTTCTCCCCATCTAACCTTCTGTACGATAGCGGCTTCTAAGCTTGGAGCACTCAAGAGCGGAGCTTCTAAAACAATAACCGCTGCTCGACCGGCCATGGCTTGGCCACTGAATAAAAAACTCATGAAGACAAACAACAAGTTCAAAATCAATTTCATAAGTTCACCATCACGCGATAACCAAAATAAACTCCAAAACCAGTTTGGCTGATTTTTTGAGCTGGTGCCAAGACTTCTGCACTGGTCGTTGAGTTCAAGGAGTATCTTGAAAATTTTAAATCAGCTCCCGCAAAGAAGGGACCTAAAAATGTTTTATAGGTCCACTCAGCGCCCAGTCCAAAAAGAACTCCGTTATAAGAATTCTCAATGAAATCATCAGTGCTTTTGAAACTCAAAGAACGCTCAGCTTTGAAAATCAACTCTGTGTATGATTGATCTTTTTCACCAAGTGTATATTTGAGATGAGGGCCTAGAAAAATTCCGTTCACATTAACGGAGCCAAATTCCTCAAGACCATCCTGTGAGCCGAGATTGGCGGAAAAAAAACTCATCGCAAGACCCATATCAATTGGTAAGGCAGTGTCAGCAAAAACTTGCAGCTGAAAACGGTTTCCACTCATGCGGCTTTCACTGGTTTGATGAAGATCACTAATAAGGCTGGCATCAATCGATTCAAGATGAAAGCTCAAGTTAGTCTCAAGCTGAAACTCAGTGTCTGAAGAGCTGGCCTTCGTCGGGGCTTCATAAACAACTGTGGCGTCGCCACTGGGAGCAAGATTTACAATGCGTTCGATAGAGGTGAGGTTTTTCGTCAGTGTTGTATAGAGCGGCCGGTTGTCTTTAGACAAAATAAATGAAGTCTGACTGCCTGGAAATTGCTCTTGCGCCCGTACATAAACCGTTTCGTTAATTTTAAATCGCTCTAGGGACTCAACCCGAGTGAGATGGGCCCCCTTAGGCAAAACGGCCCTGAAGGGAGGATTGACCTCTCTTATCTTGGGTGTAATTCCCTTTGGCGTATGGTCGATAAAAGTGTCGCTGTACTCACTGGTCTCGTCGTAGATTTTCTGCAAGATAGAGAAGTCAACTTCTTGATCTAAGTACTCATCAAGATCAATTCTTTCCTGCGCGCCAATTGAGCTTGAAAGCAAAAAAAACACGACGAAAAAAAATCTCATGGATCAAGCTCCTGCAAAGCATGGAGAAAAACTTGGAAATGAGAGGCGTAACTAAACGTATTCGAATTCACATCACTAAGTGAAATCCAGCGATAGGCTTGATGCTCATTTTCGTCGAGAATAATATTTTCATTGTTTGTGATGGCGAGATAGGCTTTTTCTTTCACTTGCCGATTCCAGCGATCTTGAAATTGCTGAGTCCAATTCAGCTTTTGAAGATCGGCCCTAATTCCGGTTTCTTCAAATAGTTCGCGAGTCGCAGCAACTCGCGATTTTTCATCTTTCTCCACATTTCCCGTCACATGTCCCCAAGCTTGATTGCGGTCAGGCTTCATTTGGAGGGCCAAGACCTGATACTGGTCTTCGAGACGGCGAAAAACGACAACGAGGATTTTTTTATGCATATCACTTATCTTAACGTGCTCTTTGGAAACCCGCCACGTTTTCTTGGCTCCCTCTCCTTAAGTTCCATGAAGCACGAAGCAGCCGAAAGCCGATCAACACTGGTTTGTAGACGATTTTGCCTTCCGCTATACTGCCCGAGACCAACATCCCGGAGCGACAAATGCTGAATCTCATCGACTGGAACCCCAAAACAATTTTAGTCAACAAATGGAAAGTCGAATACCTGACTTTCGAAAAGCCCCAGTCAAAAGGTCGCACACCGATCGTGATACTCGGTGGGGCCTTTCAAAAATTTGAAAGTTTCCGTCGCGATATCGAAATTTTGCAATCATCGTTTCCCGTTTATCTCGTCGATCTTCCGGGCCAAGGAGGAAACTCACAGCTCGCGCCGAATTTAAGTTTTGAAGACTACGCCGATATCCTAAAAGGTTTTATCGATCGTTTGGGTCTTGAAAAAATCACGCCCGTCAGTTTGAGTTTCGGTTCCGCCATAGGTTTTCATTTTGCGCTTCAGTATCCCTACAACACCGACCGTTTGATCATGGCCGGCACCAGCCCAAAGCTTCGAGAGTCCGCTCGCTGCCTGCTTGAAGAGAGTTTAGTTTTGCTCGACCAAAATCGCATTGAAGAATTCGCTCAAGCGGTCGTGCTCAATTTGATGAACTATCCTAAACGAAAAGAAATGCGAGGCTCGGAAATCCTTGCTCGCGGTCTCTATCGCAATATGAAAAATCTCACTGAACTCGACCGCGAAAAATATCGCCACAACACTCGACGCCTGCTTGACTCAAAAGGCATGGAGATGAATGGCCCTGAAGTGGAAACACTGGTTATCGCCGGAGAGTGGGATCATTTCACAACACCCTATGAATGTTTTCAAGTCGCCAAGTCCGCCCCCCGAAGTGTGCTCGCTATTGTGGCCGGAGCCGATCATCTCGCGCCCTACCTCAAAAAGGATTTAGTGAATCAGACTTATCTAAAATTTTTGATGGGTGAGCGTCTCGTCTCGCGAGAAGGGATGATAATCTACCGACAAAAAATTTACCCTGATGCCCTCAAGCAAATGGAACCTCGTTTGCACTACCGCGAGAACGCTTATCTCGAAACGAGCAACGGTCATAACGCCACGGTTGAAATCGAAGACCTCAATCTTTTTGGCGTTCGCTTGCGCCTGAGTCTCAATGCGCGCACCATGCTCAAGGATCACGGTCTCAAACTTTGCTTGCCTGGGGCGAAGCTGAGTTTAGGGTTGATGCCTTTTCGTGAGGATGTTTTGGGGGTGAGTGCGCTATTTAAGCGGACGCAGTTTAAGCAAATGCAGGACATGGAGTGTCATTTGAAGGATCTTTTTCCTACATCTTTCGCCGCCTAAACTGCCCCACTCTAGTGGGGCTGGAAAATCCGACTTCTTAAGGGGATTGGGTTTCAGCTTACAAATAATAATATTTGCTCACATTCGCCCTTAGGCGTTTGTGGGCAGTTACCGAAAAGCCTAAAAATTCTTTTTAAATTCAAAAGCTTAATTTAATCTCAGCCCCACTCAACTGGGGCACTTAGAAAGATTCTTTGGGCTGCGTCATCGATTGTCGACATGCCGTGAAAATGATATCAAAGAA
>DIUE01000033.1:12722-13284 GCA_002435795.1 Bacteriovoracaceae bacterium UBA6166
ACCGTGCTTTTCCCACTGATCGGCGCGGCTATTGGTGGCGTGATGTTCGGTTGGGCCAAGCCTGTGCCAGTCGACTCTCGTTATTTCAAAAATATTCGTTCAGGAATTTTCTGGGTGAGTTTCGCCGGTCCACTTGCCAATATTCTATTGGCCATTTTATCGGCGTTTTTAATTGCGGTGATGATCGTTGCTGTTCCTCAAGACTTTTACCTCTACGAACAGATTTTTATGATGATCCGCTGGTCGGTGATGATTAACATAATCCTCGCGGTCTTTAACTTGATTCCTTTTCCTCCACTCGATGGCTCGAAGATGGTTTCGACGTTTCTTGATTATGAGCAGGCTCGCAAATACGAAGAGCTACAGCGCTTTTCTTTCCTTTTTATTATTATTTTACTTATGACTGGGGGCTTTAATTTTATCGTTAGTCCTGTAATCTCGTTTGGTTTCCTCGTTATTAACCTTTTTGTCTCCTTACTTAGCTGGTAATTATGCTTGATACCACGATTAAAGTTCGCACAGATCATTTCGACGGGCCTTTGGCCCTCTTGCTTTTATTGAT
>DIUE01000033.1:13436-15091 GCA_002435795.1 Bacteriovoracaceae bacterium UBA6166
AAAGTTGATCGCAAAGCGATTATCAATTCGATCCTGACGCCACTTGAACTCGATTCATTGACCACTGTGATGATGGATCTGATTTTCCGCGAGAAGCGCAAGTACACGGTTGTGAAGCGCGACAGACTTTCAATTAAAGAGAAGTTGATTTTCTTGAAGTCGTTTCTCCAGAAAGACGTGCGCACTGACCTTAAACATTTGATCGANNTTAAAGCGCGTCTCTATTTTTCAAAACGAAGATCGAGGACAAGTTTATATTGACGTCGTCTCGGCCCTTGAAGACTTTGATGTTGAGTCCGCTAATGGCTTCGAGCCTGAAGCAGAAGCCGGAGCTGCCGCCGCCGAGTTGCCAGAAGTTCCCACTGAAATACCACCACCTGCAGTGACTCATGATGAGTTAACTGAAACACACCACTGATTGAGAGACATTTTATGGACCAAAACTTTGAACTCCAATTACAAAATGCCGACGATATTCAAGTNNGCCCTCGAACTCAATTATTTCGATGCAGATAAACAAGAAGACAAATTATGGCAAGCTCGCACGGGACTTAATGAAGATAGTCTTTGTGGTGCCATCGAAACCATTATTTTCATGTCTGATCGTCCGCTCTCCCTCATGAAAATTAAATCAGCGATTGATGAGGATCTCCCTCTTCGAGTTGTTCACGAAGCCCTACTTCGTTTGCAAGAAGGTTATGAACAGCCTTACCACGGCTTGCGCTTAGTGGAAGTGGCGGAAGGTTATCAGTTTAGAACGAAAGCGACTTACTCTCGTTTCGTGCAAGATCTTTTCAAAGCCAATGCTTTGGTTTTGAGCCCGACGGCGCTCGAAGTTCTCGCGATCATTGCTTACAAGCAACCAGTCGCACGAACTGAAGTCGACAAGATTCGTGGAGTGGATAGTTCGCATATTGTGCGCGCTCTGATGGACAAACGCCTTGTTCGCGTCACTGGTCGCTCGGAAGAAATGGGACGCCCGACACTTTTTGGAACGACTCCTGAATTTTTAGAAGTATTTAATCTGAAAGATCTTTCTGAATTGCCACCAGAGCATGAGCTTGAAGAAATGGCGACTCAATCAGTAGGGAAGATTGCCGACATCTCGGGCCTTGTGAATTCTGGCGACAAGGGCCGCTTTATGTTTGATGAAATTTCAGAACTCGACGAGCTTTCTGAAGCGATCAAATCAATTTCTTCTGATACGGATTTTACTTTGTCTTTGAAAGTTGAAGATAAGAAGCGCACCACTGATGAAGGTGGCGCTGTGAAAACCGCCTTCGATCTTCTCGAAGAATTTATGACTACGCAAATTATTACGAAAGAAAATCAAACTTCCGTGAAATCGATTCTGCCAACTTCACTGGTTGAAGCGAAGGTGATTTCTGACCTGACGGCCGGTCCGTTCAATATTCCTCTGGAAGAAGAAGAGGAAGAAGAATTTGAAATGATTGATCTCGATACTGGGGAGCCGATTCGTTTTGATGACGAAGACAGCGAAGAAGTTGAAGAAGAAATCGTGCTTTTCGAAGACGCTGAAGATGAAGCGCAGAAGCTTTCTGACGATCTCGATGCCGCTTTTGCGCGCTTGACGGGAGAGTCTTTAATTGAAGACGGTGAGCTTGAAACAGATCAATTTGACGACTTAGAATCAG
>DIUE01000057.1 GCA_002435795.1 Bacteriovoracaceae bacterium UBA6166
TTTGGAAGCTCATGAGGTGAGACAGAAGCAACTTCAAAAGATAAATGCGGCTGATTAAGTGTTGATAAGTGAGTGAGTTTAACACGTAGAGAGATCAACTTCTAAAAGAGAGTGAGTCAAAGAAATAGGGAAAACGAAGATAGAAATAGGTTTAGAAGAGAGCGAGCCCCACGGTTGTGGGGCAGTTTGTTAGAGGAAGGACATGATGTCTGGAATCCGATTGATGCGATAAACCTTCTCTTCAACTTTATCCCGCGATCCTTTCAACGATGGGACATAACACCATTTTTTCTCATCAAAGAAATAATCTTCTCCACCTTCAACAAGAATCCCCTCGACCAATCCGCTTGCACGGTTGATGACTGGCGATCCAGAGTTTCCTTGAAAGGCATCTAGGTCTGAGTAGAAGAAATTAATTCTGGAGGATTTCACGGTTGCGCTGTCTGCTGTTTTTAATGGAAGACCGGATGGGTGGCCGATGATCGCCAGTTCTTCGTTGAGCCCTACTCTACCTGAGGTTCTGATTGGGAGTGGTTCTCGATCAGTAACAGAGCGATCAAGCCTTATGATGGCGTAGTCTCTCGTTACAAAGCGAGAGCTATCTAGGTTTTGGCTGAGGATTTCTTTGCATCTATAGACATCAGATTTTTTAATTTTATCAGTATTGTGCTTGAATCCGAAAACCCAAGAAAAGTTTCTGCACTGATAAACATTTTCGATGCAATGGCCGGCGGTTACTAGAACATCATCTGCGATCAGAAATCCTGTGCAATTTGCAAGGACTGGTTGATCAGCGAATCGCTCGCTTTGGCAGACATTCATTGTTCTCTTGAGTGTGCGCTGTTTATCAAAGTAAAAATACTCTTCTTCGTTATCAGCGTTCAGTGTCTGATTCTCAAGATTACTCTGGTAAATTTGAATGACTTGCTTGAGGTGGGCTTCTTGGTTATAGAGCAAATCATCATCATTTTCAGGTAAACCTTTTAATCGCTGCAATTGCTGCATAAGATCTCTGAGCATAGCATCTGGTGTGATGGGATTTTCTTTTAAGAGCTGATAATTTCGGACCATGCCGGCCACTGAATTGGAATAATCGCGTAGTCGACGGTCGGGATGTTGATCGGCTTCGACTCTTGAGTCTGAGTTATAAAGAGTTTTCCTAATGGATGACTGCGCTATGGTGCTCAAAGGCAAAAGTCCAAGAACGACAGTAAATAAAGCCAGTTTTTTCATAGGCTTATTATTAGGGATAACTCGTCGTGACGCAATGCACCATGTAAAAAGGTTGTGGTCCTAAGCCTTTAAAAACAAATACTTTTTAGCTGTTTCGGGCTCATCGCACTTAAGCGCCTTTAAAGTGGTCTGCGGATACTTCGTGGTCTGGACCGTTAGCTCGATCAAGCGGCCAAGCCTAGAAACTCGAAGTGGTACAGCGCTAACTGGTTTTAGACCAGTTTCAAACTCTGGCAGGGTTGATTTCAAAACTCTGAGATCTCCCATAGTGATAAGCTCGTCGCCGGCATTGAGGCCTGCTGAGAAAGCTGGGCTGTCTAACTCAACCCCTTCCACCAAAACTCTCTCGCCGTCAAATTTCCACTTAGCCCCAATGAAAGCACGACCTGAAAAAGCTTCGAATTCGAATTTAACTCCTAGTTCTTGCCAAGTTTTTTCAAGCGGAATTTCTTCCGTAGTCTGAACCATCGTTTGAAAACGCTCGAGTACCGCTTTAGAGCTAAGATTAAGAATGATCTCGTAGACTTCGTCTGCAATCAGACCCTGCTTGGGGTTTTCAAGATAGCGTTGCCAAAGTTTAGCGATAAATTCGTCGATCGAACTACCGTGATCAACTAGTTCTTTGTGTAAAATAAAGAAGACAAGTCCGCCTTTTAAATAATAACTCACGCTCGAGTTGGCGGAATTTTCATCGGGTCTATAAAGTTTGACCCAAGCGAGATAGGAAGAATCTTCGAGGGAGTGAAACTTGCGACCTGGAGTTGCAAAATAGCGATTGAGATTTCCCTTTTGCATATCGAGATATTCATCCAGCGTACAAAGGCCTGAACGCAGTACAAATAAATCATCCATAAAACTCGTGAGTCCCTCAGTCAGCCAGTGCATTCTGGTCATGGCCTCATTGAGATAATCGAAAGGCCCGAGTTCAATAGGACGAATGCGCTTTACGTTCCACGTGTGAAAATACTCGTGAGCGACGAGAGACAACCACTGCAAATAGCCTTTGCGTTCGGCCATTTTCAAAGAGCAATATTGCAAAGCTGTGGAGTTTAAATGCTCAAGGCCGCCAAAAAGCTGAGGCACAAAATGAGTCATGAAAGTGTATTTTTCGTAAGGAATATCCTTCGTAGTCTTAAGCACTGTTTCAACGATGGTTTGAATATCTTTTTTTAAGTTCTGTTGATGAGGAAGTGTCTTGCCATAAAAAGCTAACTCGTGAGGAATATTGTTAACTAAAAATCCGTCCGTTTCGTGACAGCCAATCTCCAGAGGTGCATCAATCAGTTCGTCATAGTCAGCGGCCGTGAAGCGAAAGACTTCTCTAGAGGGAGAAATATCTTTTAAGCCTGTGCTGATTTTCGACCACTCGTTTGGCAACACCACTTCAAGTTCAGGGTTTAGAATCTCGCGATCTAAAACTCCCATAAAAACCGATGGCCCGTGAATAAAAGCATGTGTGCTATCAATATGAGATGTTCTCACTGTCAGCTCGTGACAGTAAACTTGGTAGATAATCGTAAATTCCGTCTCTCGATTTTCAAACCCTGGATGCTTTTCATTTTTTCCCCACGAAACAGTGTAGGAAGATTTTCCCGAAAGCTCGTGATAAAGACGAACACCTGATTTAGAAAGAGCTTGAAACTGGCGAATATTTTTTCCGTACTCTCGCATTAGGTAGGAGCCGGGACTCCAAGCAGGAAGGAAAAACGTCAAGTCTTGGTCGGTGCTTGAACGACTTCCCTCAATCCTCACTTCAACATAGTGGCTTTCTGGTTTTGTGATAGATAGACGATATTTCAGCTGCATAGACCCCTCGTAGAGACTTGTCACTTATCTTAAAATTGGATAGAACTACCAGATAAAATCTGATTGGTTCATGAGTTCTGATCCTAACTTGAAAGCATTAGGCTTACAAGAGTCTAGAGTGCAAATACTGAGGTCCACAAATGAGCTTTAAAACTCAACATATAGATCCAAGCCAAGTTCAGACGCCTACTGTTCTTATGACAAAGCGTGCCCAAGACCAGCTTCGTTTGATTGTAGAGAACGATATTACTTTGGAAGAATGCGTTTTTCGCCTTGAGATAAGCGGTAAGGGCTGCGATGGATTTACCTACGCTGCGGGCTTTACTGATAAAAGAGAAGGGGATTTTCTCGTACTCGTCGCCAACTCAAAACTCCCCATCACAATCGCGCTCGATCCCTTCGCGGCCTATTATTTACAAGAAACTTCCATTGATTTCATTCAAGATTTTGCACAAGATGCAGAAGGATTTGTCATCATCAATCTAAGACAAGAGAACTTTCAAGGTAAATTCTGGCGAGCCCGTCCTGAACTAACTCCTCCGCTTATAACTAATCAGAAACAGGAGTTATAAAATGGACTATAGATATCTTAAGGCCTTTCTTTTGACTGCTGAACACGCGAGCTTTTCTAAAGCGGCGCTCATACTCAATATTGCACAGTCAGCAGTTAGTCGTCAGATCAAACTTTTAGAGGAAAGCTTAGGAGAGGAATTAATCATCCGTTCCAGTAAAAAAGTTTTACTTACTCACAAAGGTGAAGAACTCTACACGATTACTCGCCACTTCGATAAGATGTCTCACGACCTCTTTGAGCGTGAAGACCACCGCCCTCTGAATATAGGTATTTTACATGGCCTACTCAGGAACTGGTTCCCGCCTATCTTGTCAAAATACTGCAAGAAAACTCAGAGAAATATCCGTTTAAACGTTAAAGATGAACCTGAACTTTTGGCAGGAATTGAAGCTGGTAAATTGGATATTATTTTTACGACACTCAATATTCAGTCGGAACTCGTCACCTCACTTAAACTTTTTTCAGAGAAGCTCGTCCTGATCAGTCGCGACGAAATTCAAAAGAAAAAACTGAATGAATATACGTGGATTGTCTTTAGCGAGGGAGATAATCTTTTCAAAGTTTCTCCAAAGATCAGTGATCGAATTATTAGCGTTGAATCAATTAGTGCCATTCTTACACTTGTCAAAAATGGCCTTGGGATAGCCGTTGTTCCTGATCATGTTCTCCCCAAAAATCACCAGTTTCAAATCTCTGAGGTCACCACTTTACCTCGCTCAGAAATTTATATGACAACTCTTAATTATAAAACCATGCCTAATCATATTAAAGAAATGTCATTGCTTGTGACAAACCCTTAGTTCGCTTGGGCCTTTGAGCAACGAAAGCTGCGTCCAATACCGAACTTGCCACTCTCGCAGAGAGTGACTTCCAAATGCCTTTCAAATTTTAGTTTTGAAAGATTGTATTTTACAACCAACGGTTTTTCGTCTTTTAGTAATGGCCATGTGACAACCAGCTCTCTCACTTGATTATTGGCCCCAATTCCAAAATGCACACCAGCTTCATTTTGTGAAGCTTGCGGCCCCTCTTGCAATGAATGAAAACGAGTCTGAGTATGTTCATCTGTTTTCAGTTGGAGCTTGGCCCCAACACCCATTTTATTGGCCTCTTCACCTTTTAAATGAAAACGAAGGGAGCGTTTGCCAGCAAATGGAATTTGGTTTTCAAAATAATAAAGTCGAGATTTGATCCGAGCATCTCGAACACTCGTTTGCCCTGTTAAGAAATCCATTCGCCCGTCCTGATTCAAATCGAGAGTGACCGTTCCTGTTGGGTTGACGATATTCACTCCAAACTCCTGACTTTTATCATTAAAAGAATGATCCGGTGCTTGAATGAAACTAATCAAACGAGACTCTGGAGGAAAGCCAGAATAATCAACTAAGACATCAATCAATCCATCCCGATCTAAATCAACGAACACACCTCTACGATCAGACTGTGTTTGAGTTTGTTTCTGATCGTAGACGTATTCAGTTCGGATAAATTTCGGTGGGAACTCTCGGCGTGCTCCAGTCAGAAAACTTGAGCGGTCTCTTTTATCATCTTCGTAAGCATGGGTTTGTTCCCCCACCATTATATCGATCAATCCATTATTATTATAATCAGTGCAAATAGAAAAAAAGCTATTCCCGCCACTCTGCACTTCTAGTCGTCCAAGACTATCCTGAGCGAATTCACTCTCATCCCCATAATTGCGAAACACTCTTCCGGCCAAACGCTCAAAACTTAAATTCATCCAAAGTTTATTTCCCCAACCATTCGACGAGCTGACCATAATATCGGGAAAGCCATTTTGATCGACATCACAGATCGAAACCCCAAAGCTTGGAACGGCATTTGTATAAACTTCAAATCCTGAATCAAAAAAACGCTCACCAACTAGCCGCTGCGTCTCTTCAATAAATTCTAGGCCATTCCCCTTCCATAAACTGTCCGGCACTATCGGTCGGCGATTTTGTCTTAAATCAAACCAATTCCCTAAAAATAAATCTAGCTGTCCATCAAGATCGTAATCCAATACACCAACAGCAGAAGTCGGTTCGGCTTTTACTCCGCGCAGTCCAAGGGCTTCAACAAAATAAAGCCTCTTCTCTCGAAGCTCACCTTTAAAAAGCATCACAGGTTGAGGATTAAGATCGGTTCTTTGATTAAGAGTGACCATCATTAGATCTAAGATTCCGTCTTTATCGAAATCGTAAAAACCTAAGTAAGACGCGCGCAAACCTTCAGGTAAAACGGCACCTTCATATTTTTCAAAACGACCTTGCGTTTTATTAAAATAATAAAACTCCGGAACAGAATAATGATCAGGCAGGATCACTAAGTCAGTTTGATGATCATTATTTAAATCAACAGCATAAAAATGAGTGGCCTCAACGCCAGCTAACCCAATCTCTGCTGTCTTATCAACAAAAAGAGCACTCGTATTCAAAGGCCCAGCGATGATAGGCGGTAGCGGCTGCTCTTCATCAGCAGTAGTCAAGGAAGGAGGGCTTTCCTTTTGAGGTGACGAGCAACTGGCACTTCCGATTAGAAGAAGTGCCAGAAAAACTAATTTAGAAATCGATGATATCAAGACCATATCCCATTGACTGAGCGACATGATCTGAAGCCGCCTTAATTGATTTATCGACGTTTTTTGTCATGCCTTTAAAGTTTGCCGTGAAATGGTGGCGAGTTTCTTCGAAGGCAATCTTCGTCAGGTGTAAAACATAATCTTTTTTCTCTTGAGCAATCTCTTCACGATTCAAAATCGAGGTTGTTCGTGAGAGAAGGGCCACCATCACATAAAGATCGATCGCCATATTGGCGAGGCGTCCCTGGGGTAATTCATGCTCAATAATATTTTTCCCGTATTTAATAAGTGTATTTTCCACTTGAATAGAGAAATTGCTTAGCATTCCTGTGAAAAGTTGAGACTGGGCCTCAAGGCTTGGGTGAACCTTCGTCAATGTTCTAGAAGGCAGAACTTTTGAAAAACGCTTTTTGGCGAAATTCGTTAACACACCTAAGGACTTAATGGGATCTTGAAGGGCTTTTGAAACATCGGCAATCTTACCAAGCTCTTTAAGTTCTTCTGATGGGCCTCTGACTCCTGAAAGCGCCAAGAAACAGCGAAGAATTTCATTTGTTCCTTCAAAAATCATATTTATTCTTGAGTCCCTCATCATTCTCTCGTATGGATACTCTTTCATATAACCGTTACCGGCAGCGATTTGCATCCCTTGATCAACCACTGTCCAGAGAGTCTCTGAGCCATAAATTTTACAAACGGCCGTCTCTAAAAAATAATCCTTCATCCCTTTTATCATATTTCCTGTCGTCAAATAAACAATTGATTCAAGAGCATAGATTCTAGCGGACATACGAGCGAGTTTATCTTGAACTAGCCCAAACTCACTGATGGATTTTCCAAATTGTTTTCTGCCAACTGCGTGTTCTGTCGCCATTCGCAAAATTGTCTTCATTCCACCAACACAACCGGCCCCAAGTGAAAGTCGCCCACTGTTTAAAACATTCATGGCAATCTTAAAGCCTTTACCAAGCTCACCTAAGACGTTCTCCGCTGGTACGATAACATTATCAAAATAGACTGCGCGAGTTTCCGAAGCGCGAATTCCCATTTTATTTTCTTTTTCACCGAAGCTTAACCCAATCGAGCCGCCCTCAACGATGAAACAGCTGATTTTGTCTTCTTTTTTGCCGTCAATTTCATGCTCGGTTTTAGCGAAAACAGTATAAAATTTTGCCGATCCAGCATTTGTAATCCAAAGTTTTTGGCCATTCAAAGTGTAATTACCATCTGCATTTTTTACGGCGCGAGTTTTAATTGAGTAAGCATCAGACCCGGAACCTGGCTCTGTTAAACAAAAAGCTGCTAAGATTTCTCCACTGGCAAGTTTTGAAAGCCACTTTGCCTTCTGAGCATCTGTTCCTTCATTGATTAAAGCGCGGTAGCCAATTGATTGATGGGCCCCAAGCATTGTGGCGCATGAGCCGTCGTGAGCTGCAACCTCTGCAAAGACTCTTGAGTAAAGCGAGTAATCTAACCCTAGGCCTCCAAAATCTTCTGAAACACCCATTCCACAAAGTCCGAGTTCTGCTAAGCCTTGGACCACTTCTTTTGGCATTTCTGCCGCTTCATCCATTTTGTGGCCATCAATCATTTCAGCACCAAACCGAGCCACAGCATCGGTCATCTCTCGCGCCATTTCTTGCTGTTCATTCGTGAAATGTGGAAATGGAAAAACAACTGATTCGTTTATTTGTCCGTAGAAGAAATCTCCCACGACTGATTCTACAGGTGAGATAGATGGTTGAGTGGATTGCTCGCTCTTAGAAGATTCTTGTGACATTCTAGGTCCTTTAGAAAAATTGAAGTTTATCTCAGGTATTCTAACTCTAAATCATCATCACAGACAATCGTCTTATTCTCTGACTAGTTCTCTTGGTTACTGGTTTTGGAAATTGAATTAATCACTTGATGCAAATGGTATAAGTCATTTAAACTTAAACCATCTGGAAAAAAAACGCGCCCTGAAATTTAAGGCCAATTTGGGTTAAGGAAGAAAATATTGAACTGGAAAGCAAACTTAAAAAATAAGCTCAAAGGCCTATTCAAAAAAGGTCGAGCTGATGATGAATTTGAAGATCTTGATGTGCAAGACGAGCAAGATTCATCTGAAGACTCTGAGAGTTTTTCCAATCTTCCTGAAAACTTGAAGCGTCAGCTTCATATTGATGATGAAAGTGAAGAAGAAGACGACGATGATGAGGAAGAATTTGTTCCTCAGCAAATGACGCTTAATAAAGAAGTCGTTGATGAAGACCTACCAAGCGTTGAGGAGCTACTGGCCCCCCACGCTACTTCTGCTGCTAATGACAAAACAAATCCATCTCGTTCAGTGGAGAAAACTCGAGAAATCACGCCTAAATCACTTGATCCAGAGCGGATCAAAGCGATTAGAGAAAATTCTTATATGGAAGATGATTTCGACGAACACAGTGGTATTAATCAGTTTAAAGAATTTCAAATTCCCAAACAGGGCCCTCTTAGCAGTAAGAAATTTTTAAGGCTTTGGGGAGCAGTCGCCAGAGTTTTCAAACGCAAAAAAAACACGCCTGTTGCGAAAACAAGTCAGGGAATGAAAACAACAGCGTGGAGCTGGGACCAGTTTGTGACTCAGTTTTTTGCCCCCGCAAATAGACCTGTCATCCATCGCAGATTTGTCCTCATTCTCATTTTACTTGGGACTTATTCCCTTGGAAAACTTGTCGCTGTTGTCGTCAGCAATCAAGGACCGACAGTTGTCACAAACCCATCATACAACTCAGATCAAGATCAGTACTATTTCAACCCAGCAACAGAGCTTGCCATTATTTCAAACTCGGATCTATTCAACTCCAAAAGAGCGACAATCAATCAAAGACCTGACGCTCCTTTAAAACCCGTAGTCGATGAAACACTTATCTGCGTCACTGCAGATCGCAACTCTTCCCTACCGATCAAACTCGTCAACACAATTGTTTTGCAGGATTCAGTCAAATCAATCGCAGCAGTCCAAGTGAGAGGCTCTAAAGACTACGTCAATTTTCGAGAAGGACAAAAGATTGAAAATATGGCCGAGATCGGAAAAATTGATCGTCTTAAACTTGTGGTGAAAAATCTCAGCACAGGCCAGTGCGAAAACGTAAGAGCAGACGAAGAAAAAGGTCGTCGTCGTACAGCGCCTATCACGGTCGTCTCTGAAGCTCGCGGTAGAGAAATTATGAAAAATCAGCAAAATGCTGGGATCGTCAATGAAGGAAATAATTTTAAAATCAATAAAGGACTCAGAGATCAAATGCTGAGTAATATTAGCGAAGTTTTGACTCAAGCTCGCGCTGTTCAGATGAGCAATCCCGATGGCAGTCTTGGGTTTAAAATGACGGAGATTGTTCCAGGAAGTATCTATAGCCAACTCAATATCCAAGACGGAGATATTGTTGAAGGCATCAATGGCGCTCCCATTACAAATCTCAAAGAAGTTATGGATATGTTTGGTAAAATCCGCGAAATAGATAATCTTTCGCTAACAATAAAAAGAAACGGAGTCAGTCAGAATTTTGATTATTCATTTGATTGAATTTTTTGACCAACGATTTTTCAAGGACTGAAAATGACAAAGACACCCACTGCCCTGCTTATGGCGACAACTCTCATCCTCTCTCTAAGCCCACTTAGATTGCAAGCGCAGTTTGAAAATTATCGCTCAGGGACCCGTTTTAATCCTGATCAAGGTGAAGAAGCACAATCAGCGGCAGGGAATTCGGCGGCACAGCTTTTAGAAAAAGAAGGCAGTAATGATAATAAAGTTTTCGGCAGACCTGCTGGCACTGGTCAGTCTGCTCCGGCGGAAGGCCCTCAATATGTAAACCTCAACCCTGAAACAGCTTTTGGTCCTGAAGTTGTGACGAGTTTTGACTTCCCCGATACTTCATTAGTTGACCTCACTAAGCATATGCAACAATTAACGGGTATCAACCTGATCATGGACAAAGATCTGAAAGGCAAGATCTCAATCACTGCACCATCTGCGATTACAGTTGGTGATGCATGGAAAGCCTATTTAACAGCACTTAACTTGAACGGATATACACTTGTTAAAAGTGGGGCCTTTTATAAAATTGTTCAGGCTCGAGATATTCGCTACACCCCAACAAAAATTTATACGGGATCGTATACGCCGGACACAGAAAACTACGTGATGAAAATTATTCCATTAAAAAATATTAACTCTACTGAAGTGACGAGAAGTTTTAGACCATTTATGTCTCGCTACGGACGAATTATTGATATTAGACAAACAAATACAGTGATTGTGCAAGATACAGGCTCAAATATTAACCGTCTTAATCGACTCATTAAATTTATCGATGTACCAGGGCACGAAGAATCCTTACAGATCATTCGTGTTCAACACTCCTCTGCTCCTGAAATCGCAAAACTTTTAGACCAGATTCTAAGAGACGGCGGTGCAGGTGCCCGTGGTGCAAGAGGAGCTGCTCCAAGACCGATCGCGGCCTCTGGTGGCGGCGGTGGTGAAAGCACCATCAGTAAAATTATTGCTGAGCCTAGAACAAACTCTATTATTGCCATGGCCAACGCCTCAGGTGCTGTTCAACTCAGAACATTGATTCAAAAACTTGATGTTCCTCACTCTGCAACGACAGCAGGACAAATTCATGTTTATTATCTAAACCACGGCGATTCTGAAACACTTGCGACGACCCTCTCCACTATCGTTTCTTCCGCTAATTCCGGAGGAGCTGCTGGTCAGGCCAGACGTGCTAATACTCGTTTCACTGGAAATCAAGCAGGTGGAGCAGAGCCAGAAACACTTTTTAACGACGATGTTCGAATTACTGCAGACAAAGACAATAATGCTATCGTCGTCACTGCTTCTCCTACAGATTACTTAACGATTCGAGACGTTATTCAAAAGCTCGATGTTCCAAGAGATCAAGTCTATGTCGAAGGCATGATGATGGAAACTCAAGTTAATCGCAACACTGCTCTTGGAGTCAGTATCATCGGTGCCTACGGTTCTGGGAATGCTCAGAGAGCTGGCTTTACAGGTGGAACAAATGATCTCGTAAATCTACTCTCAGGAAACTTTGTTTCTCTCGGTGGCTTTTTTGCCGGTGGTGGGCTCGGGAAAAAAGTGACGGTTCCAGGACCAACCGGGCAAGACATCACTGTTAACTCGGTCAACGGTTTAATTTCTGCACTCGCCTCAAACGGTACGACTAATATTTTGGCGACACCACAGATTTTAGCGCTTGATAATACCGAAGCCGTTTTCGAAGTCGGTGAACAGATCCCAACTCCTGAAAGAACAAATACTCCTTCGGGATCAACACAAGTTTCTTTAAGACAACAGAAAGTCGCTTTGACTTTAAAGATCACACCACAGATCAATAAGGTCACTCGTTTCGTTCGCCTTAAGATCGATCAAAAAATTGAAGACTTCTCCACTCGAGTTCTGCCAGATGGGATTGCAAACGAAGGTGTGGCAACAACTCTTAGAAATGCTGTGACAACAGTTGTTGTGCGAGATCAAGATACAATTGCGATGGGCGGTTTGATGAGAGACCGTGAAACCTCTACGATCAACAAAGTTCCGCTTCTAGGTGATATTCCAGTGCTGGGCTGGTTATTTAAAAACACAAGAAAGAGTACGGAAAAAGTGAATTTGCTCTTTTTCTTAACTCCCAAGATTCTGACGAATTTTGAGTCGGAGACGGCGGAAACACTAAAAGACGTGCTCAACCGACGAAATGCTCACTTGAAAGATGTGCTTGGCAACGATGATCCATTTAACTCTACCGCCAGAGGTCTCTACGACAAAGCCGTGAGACAGGGAGAAGGACCGCTTTATAACGAAAACGAAGCGAGTCGCTACCGCGATCAAAACGAGATGTACCAAGAAGAGAAAGAGGAAAAAGAGCGCCAATTTCAAAATGAAAGAGCGCTTTTCGAACCTTCAATTGATACACCTGTTGAACAACCAGACTATCAAGCGATTCTTCAGGAAGTTCAATCAAAACAAGCAGCTCCAAGCCGAGTTTCGGTTGAGGTCATTGAATGAGAATTAGCGAGCACATGCTAGAGAAAGTTGAAGGTCAAAAAGATCGTATTGGTGAGCTTTTGCTTAAGCATACCTCGCTCACTCAAGATCAACTCAACGAAGCTCTTGATCTCCAGTCAGAGACTGGCATGCTGATTGGAGAAATCCTCCTCAAGAAGAACTATATTCATCCGCACGATATCATCAAAGTGATATGTCATCAGGTGAATATCCCCTATATTTCTGAAATTAAAATTGATGAAATTGATGCCAATATCGTCGGAGATATTCCCATCAATTATGCTAAACACCACGAAATTCTTCCCCTGCTGGAAACAGATTTTTCCATCACCGTTGTTGTCACCGACCCTTTTAATTTCGATGCCATCAACGATATGCAAGAAATTTTTAAAAAAGAAGTAAAGCTCTTGGTCACTTCTCCCCTCAAACTGAGTGAAGCCATCAACCGCGTTTATGAGCGTGCCAACCGCAATATGGTGGACTCACTCGAAGATGAATTTGACGAGTCGCTCGATCTCGACGGTCCGATTGATATTCTCGATGCCGGTGCCGACGAAGCCCCTGTTATCCGCTTTGTGAACTCGATTATTTTTCGAGCGGTGAAAGAGCGGGCCTCTGATATTCATATTGAGCCCTATGAAAAAGAGACCATCTACCGCTTTCGTATCAACCGTGTGATGACTGAAGTGCTAAGACAACCAATCAAAACCCACTCGGCCGTCAGTTCCAGAATTAAAGTTATGGCGAAGCTTGATATCGCTGAAAAGCGTATGCCCCAAGATGGACGGATTCCGATTAAAATGGCCGGTAAAGATATTGATATTCGTTTAAGTACAGTGCCAGTACAGTACGGTGAGAGAATCGTTATGCGTATTCTCGAGAAGAATAACACTGTTCTAAAACTCGAAAGTCTGGGTTTCCGAGGAGAAGTCCTTAAGAAACTCGATGAGCTCAGTCATCAAAAACACGGAGTGGTTTATGTCTCCGGTCCAACAGGACACGGGAAAACAACAACTCTCTTTGCCATGCTTGATCGAATCAATAGACCAGACCGAATGATCATCACAGTTGAAGATCCTGTGGAATATGAGATGGCCGGCATTTCTCAAATTCAAGTGAATCATAAAATTGATCTCTCCTTTGCTCGTGCTTTGCGATCAATCCTCAGACAAAACCCCGATGTCATCATGGTAGGTGAAACCCGTGACTTAGAAACCGCAGAAATGGCTATCCAAGCTTCTCTCACAGGTCACTTTGTTCTCTCTACAATTCACACCAACGATGCTTCGTCAGCGCCAGGGCGATTAATTGATATGGGTGTGCAACCCTTTCTTATCGCCTCTTCACTGACTGGGGTTTTGGCCCAAAGACTTATTCAGCTTTTATGTAACGATTGCAAAGAAACTTACACGCCAAATGCTGTTGAGCTTGAACTGATTGGTCTTAAATCAGCTCCCAAAAAAGCTCAATTCCACCGGGCAAAAGGCTGCGCAAAATGTAACTACAGAGGCTACGCCGGCTTGACGGTTGTCTCAGAGCTGTTGACGATTTCTGATGGTATTCGCCCGTTGATTTTGAGTAAAGCAGATGCTTCCACCATTAAAAAAATGGCGGTGAAGGAAGGGATGAAAACCTTGCGACAAGATGCCCTCGAAAAAGTCTATGACGGCTTAACATCAATTGATGAAATGCTAAGAGCGATCAATGCCGATGAAAATCAAGAAACCGATCGAACTTAAGGTAAAAGAAAATGGCCATCTATAGTTATAAAGGTCTAGATAAGACAGGAAAGGAAATTAAGTCCACCGTTAACTCCGAATCTCTGTCTCAGGCAAAAAACCGAGTGCGCGCTCTTGGCATCATGCTGATTGAAATTAAAGAGCAAAAAACCAATAATAACGATAAAGAGAAATCCTCTTTCTCATTTGGCTCAGGTGTTTCAGTTAGTGAACTCGCTCTTGTGACAAGACAGCTTGCCACTCTGATTAAAGCTAAAATTCAAATTGTCGAAGCCTTCTCTGCACTGGTTGATCAAACAGAAAGTCCAAAACTTAGGGCCGTGCTTGCAGAAGTGAAACAAAAGGTGAATGAAGGATCTTCACTGGCCGGAGCGCTAGCCGAGTATCCTAAAATTTTTAATAATGTTTACGTCAACATGGTGGAAGCTGGAGAAAGTTCAGGAACACTGGAAGTCGTTTTGCTAAGACTTGCAGACTTCACTGAGTCTCAGGTAAAACTTCGCAATAAAATCAAAGGGGCCATGACTTACCCTATTATCATGATGGTTGTTGGTGCTGCCATGATGGGAATTATTCTTGTTTTTGTTATTCCTAAAATCACTCGCATCTTTGTAACGATGAAGCGAGAGCTGCCAATTCAAACTCGTATTTCTATTTGGCTTTCTGATTTTGTCGCCAGCTATTGGTGGGCCATTATTATTGGTATCGTACTGGGAGTGATTTCATTTAGAAAATATATTTCAACAAAAAATGGTCAATCTATCTGGCATCGCTTTCTTCTCAAGGCACCTCTGATTGGAGAGCTTACCATGATGATTAATGTCAGTCGGTTTTGCTCAAGTTTGGCGACTCTCCTAACTTCTGGTGTCCCTATTCTGACTTCTTTAAGAATTGTCAAAAACCTCATTGGCAATGTTCATATGCAAAAAGCTGTTGATGAAGCCCGAGTGAATATCTCTGAAGGGGCTTCTATGACGGCCCCCTTAGTGAAAAGTAAACTATTTCCCCCAATGGTGACCCATATGATTAAGCTTGGTGAAAAATCGGGAGAGCTTGAACCAATGCTTAAAATTGTCGCTGAGAATTATGAAGATCAAGTGGAAACAAAACTCAGTGGACTAACCTCGGTCTTAGAACCTATAATGATGGTGGCCATGGGTTTAGCCGTGGCCTTTATTGTATTTTCAGTTGTGGTTCCCATGATGGAAATCAATTCGATGAGATAAATTATTCTTTAGGAGTGTTCATGTTTAGATCAAAGTCCTCTTCGTTAAAGCTCGCTACACAAAATGCCAGAGGTTTTTCACTTATTGAAATCCTTATTGCTCTAACACTTTTAGGGATTGCTGGTACATTCGTTGCTGGGCGAATCTTTGAAAGTCTCCATGAAGGACAAGTCCAATCTGCGAAAATTCAGATGAGCTCCCTTGCGAATCTCCTTCAAGAGTATCGTCGTAAATGTAATTACTATCCAACAACAGAACAAGGCCTAGATGCTCTACTGAATAAGCCAACAGGTGGTGCGAGAGAGTGTCGCAACTATCCTGCCGGTGGTTTCCTAGAAACACCAAGCCTTCCTCTTGATCCTTGGGATGGAGACTTTGTTTATACTTCCGACGGAAGAACATTTAATATTATGTCTTATGGTCCTGATGGCCTAGAAGGCGGAGAAGGCAATGATGCGGACATTTACCTCTATGAAACAGGAAATGCCGGTCAATCTGACGAGTAATTCGAAGTCGGCCGAGGCCGGCTTTACACTCATTGAAATACTTGTCGCAATTTTTCTTGTGACATTTATCTTAGGAGTTGTTCTCACAGGTTCACAGTCACATTCAAAACATCTTGATGAAGTCGTTTCAGGCATAGATCGCGCTGTTCGTTTTGGCGCTGATGAATCGGCACTGAGAAATGTTGTTGTAAGAATCAATTTTAAACTTGAAGAAACCCCTCAGGTCTTCGCAGTAGAATACGGACCGAACTCTCAATTTATTCCAATGCCTCGAAATGAAGCGAGCTTAAGCTCGCTTGCAGGTAGCGAAAAAGAATTGCTTGAAGCACAGTTAAAAGAATTAAACAATAAATTCAATCGTATTCGTGAGTTGCAGGACCAAGCAATAGAAGTCCCGGAGACAATCACTATACTAGGGCTTGGAACAATAAGCACTAGCGAACTCATTAAAGATGGTGACGTCTCCATCTACCTCTTCCCAACCGGTGAGAAAGAAAACGCAGTCGTTTATATAGCTTCAGAAGAAGAGATTGTTCAACTTGAGATCAAGCCGTTTACTATGGATATTATTAGAACCAATTTTCCTCACAACCACGGCGAGAGTCTTGAAGAAAGAATCAATATGGCCGAAAATCTTTTTAAAGACTGGTTGATACAAGAATGAAAAATCAACAAGGCTTTACATTAGTTGAAGTGATGATTGCCTTAGCAATCTTTGCTGTCTTTATCGCCGCATATGTGACTTCACAAGGAGCAAATATAGCCAGCTCTTCTCGTTTTAAAGAAGAGATCAATATGAGGAACTTGGCCGAAATCAAAATTAATGAAATCGTTGTCAGTCCCCCAGATCTAGCGAAAAATCTTGAACTAACACCTCAGACTGGGACCTTCGAAGAAATTGAAGGATATACTTTCAGCATCACTTATAAATCTTTTTTAATTCCTGACCTCACTAAAATCCAAGGTGGAAATGCTGGGGAATCAGATGGTCAAATGGCCGAGCTCGAAAAGAGAATGTTTCAGACAATCAAAGAAAATTTTGAACAGCTTCTCTGGCAAATTGAAGTTGAAGTTACAAATTCCCTCACAGGAGATAAATATCGCGCCTCCACTTGGATTTATAATCCGAAGGCCCAAGTGAGGTTTAATGTTATTTAAAAAGAAACAATCAGGGTTCACTCTTCTGGAAGTCATGCTGTCAATTACAGTTCTATCCCTTTTGATGGTTTCAGTTTTCACCATTACCAATAATTCTATTGAGTCAAAAGAGAGAATTATTAGTGAAGATAGAGACTATTTACAAATTCAAACTGCACTTGATCGTTTTGAAAGAGATATTTCACAGATTTTCTCCCCTCTTTATTTCACAATACCTTTGCTAGGCCCTAATACTCCGGGTCTACAGGGAGAAGATATTTTTGAAGAGAAAGAGCTGGTCAATCGATTTCAACCTTCAGAAAAATACCCATCCCAAGGAAATAATAAATTACCTATTCCTGCCATCATCAACGATGACCCTCAAAGTTTTAGCTTTAAAACGAGTGCCCATCGCCGCACACAAGTTGATATTCCCCAGTCTCGTTATGCATGGGTCAATTATAAATTGCAGGCCATCACCCCAGACTTAGATTTAGAAGTGAGCGAATCACAAAGTGGAACGCAGGAATGGGTGCGTGGAAGTGTCGCTGCTAATCCCTATTCAAAAGATTTTTTATGGGATGAAGTGAGACATCATACGCTCTTAAAAGGCGTTAAAGAATTTAAGTATGAATTTTGGGATGTGCAAAATAAAAAATTTGTTTCTCTTTTAAGAGAAACAAATCGAGATATAGTCACTCCAAGGCTTATCAGAGTAAGCTTCACTTGGGTCTCAAAAACAGGAGATGAGTTTCCTATCTCGCGCACCTTTAGACCTCTCTGGCCTTTTTTTGATCGTGAAGCCGAACAGGCCATGCTGGTTCGCTTCTTGAGAGAGCAGGCAGACGCCAGAAGACGGGCACGCACAGGCGAACCTCCACCAGAAGGTCAGCAGGATGAATTCGGGGGCTTTGACTCAGGTGAGGAGTTCCAATGAAGTCGGTTAATCTTGTGAAAAATGAAAGTGGTGTTGCCATTCTGATGGTTCTCACCTCTGTCGCTATTCTCGCCTTTTTATTAGCGGACTTCAGCTTCGAAACTAAAGTCAATCAACTAAAGGTCTATAACCAACAAGACCAATTACAGGCGCGCCTCAATGCTGAGGCCGGCTTAAGTATGGCGATGTCGAAGCTGCGCCTCTATCAGGAGGCCCGTAATCTTTTAGAAAAAAATGAAAATCTCAAAGGCACCATTCAACCATCGATGGTTGAGTCCCTTCTCCTACAACCCTTTGCCTATCCTGTTCCGTTGCCACCAGGAGCGGGTGGTTTAGAGAGAAGTGCTCTTGATGAATTTGAAAGCAATGTCTTATTTGATGGGGAACTAATACTGCAGATTTCTCAGGTATCTGGCTTTCTTAACCCCAACAACCTAAGACTTCAGCCAAAAGCTTCGGAAGATCAAGAACCTGATGACCGCGACCAAGATGATGATAAAAAGAAATCACCGGACGCCTATATGGAAGGCAAGCTACTCGAAACTCTTCAGCAGTTAATGGAAGATCGCAGAGAAATTGATCAAGTTTTCGATATTAAATATGGAAATCTTGACCCTGAACTCTTAATCAAAGAATTGAAATATTATGTCAATGATCCAGAGGCTTTTCAGGATGTTGAACGAGGAGAAATTGAGGCGCGCTATCTTGCTCAGGATATTATCCCAAAGCATGCTCCCTTAAGCAGTATTGATGAAATGCATTTATTAATTGGCTGGCCTGATGAAATCGTTACTCTCATCAAGCCACATCTAACTGTCCACGAAGTCTCTATCATCGCAGTGAATGAACTCACAGTGGATCAACTCAAGATTCTTTTCCCAGATATCACTCCCATTCAAATTGAAGAATTCTTTAAGCATAAAAATGGTGATCCCGATCTCAATCTCGAGCCTCAAGAATTTAAGAGTGCCGATGATTTCAAGCAAGTGATCGTTAGCAAGCTCGGAATCACCGGATCCGATGATTATGACAGTCGAATAAAAGAGTTTGAGCAAGCGGGCGTACGAATTGATGTCGCTGGAAAACTTTATCGAGTTGAATCATCTGGCAAAAAAGGCAGGGCCGTCTATAATTTAGTGGCGATTGTTGATATGCCTATCAAACCCACCGTAGTGAAAACACCGACACCTGGTCCTGGTGAACCTAACCCTGACCGACAACAAGATGAAGGTCTCCCTCCAGACGACCAAGACGATCAGGGTGCTCCACCTCCAACAGGTGGAGATGGAGATAAACCAAAACCACAAGAGCTTCTGCTCCCAAGAGTGGTAGAAATTCGCATCGAATAACCAACGAAGTTCATCGGAAATAAAATTCAGTAAACTTTTCTCCAATCTTTGATACACTATCTCAATGGAAGTTCTAATTATTGATCTCGGTGGCTATGCAGTTAAATTTCTTGAAGTTATTCAAGATCGCAAGCAAATCCATATTATTAAACAGCACCAAGTCATCATTGATAAAATCAGGCCGCAATTGCCTGAAGAAATGACCGTTGAAGAAATTCATCTCCATATTATGGAAAGTTATTTGAGGGCCAACCCTTTTGAGGGAAAGATTATCACTCAAATTTCTGAGCATTACGTCACATCTCGCTACCTAACATTGCCCGTTAGCAACCGAAGAAAGGCAGAGATGATGATTCCCTTTCAGCTGGATGAAAACCTGCCCTTCCCAAGCTCTAAAATTCATACAACAACCAGTTTCTCAAAATCAGGGCCTCACGAAACGAAGGCCCTTGTGAATATTGCAGAGCTCGATATCTTCGATGCCCTTTACCACACCATGAAGACACGAGGTATTTTACCGGCCGTCCTGACGACTGAACTATCGATGATTCATTCCTACGCTGATGCTGCTGAAATCGCAGGACCAATGGCGATTGTGGACATTGGTTACGAGACAACTAAATGCTATTTTCTTTTAAATAAGCAAGTCGTTTCAAATCATATTTCTTTTACCGCCGGCAAATCGATTGATGAAATGCTCAAGATAGCCTACGAGATTGAGAACCAAGACGCTGTCATTTATAAACATGAAAATGCCTTTTTCCTCACTGAGGAACAATATGAAAATGTCAGTGAAGATCAAGCCCATTTTGCGAGACTCATGAAAGAAACTTTTCAGCCCTTGGTCCAAGACCTCAAACGCTGGGATGTCGGTTTTCGCGTTAAATACGGCCACAGAATTGAAAAAATTCTGATTACTGGCGGAACGAGCCAGATTAATAATATTGATAATTTTCTCTCGCAAGCTCTCGGTACACATGTTGAAGTTTATAATCCCTATCAAGATTTAAATCTCGCAACAGAACCTTTACCAGAAAGCCAACAAATCAGTTACGCCCTTTCAACCATGGCCGCCTACGGACTAAAAAGTAAGTTCCCTTTGGCCAATTTTCTAACTGGTAATTATATCTCAAATTACCACACAAACATTCCTCCCCACTCGACGGGCTTTATCGCCGCGAGAGTTTTTATTATCTGTCTGTTTCTCTCAATCGGTTTGATCGCAGAAAGATTTTTAGCTCTTAATTCACAGAATGAGAGTCTTAATCGCCTAGGGTCGACTTCACCGGCCCTTGATAGGGGTCAGAAAAATGCTTTTAGTCGCGACCCAATGAGATTAGTCGCCCTTTTTCAAAATCAAAATAAACAAATCTCTCAAGAAATAAGCACCATCCAGTCTTCTGTTAAGATCAACGCCTTAGCTCCACTGGCTTCACTAAGTCGTGCACTCAGTTCAAATGAAAAAATCGACCTCATCTACTTTAAAGGCCATAACGATTTTGTCGAAGCGAGATTCTCAAGCGAAAGTCTGCAAGACTTAGAAACTTTAAATCAGCATCTCCAAACACTTGGCTTAAATAATTTAGAAAATAGGATTGATGATACTAATCTAAGACTTGAAATCAGCTTCCAGATCAATTGAGACTCATATGAATAAGCTAGATAATCTATTTAAGCCTTTTGATGAAATCGTTTTTAAAATTGTAGACGATATTCGCGGAATCCCCCCCGTGAGAAAACTTATCGAATCTACGCAGAGCTTGCCGGAGTCTCAGCAGAAAATAATCAGTCAAGGTATTGCCTTCTTA
This sequence comes from Bacteriovoracaceae bacterium UBA6166, assembly GCA_002435795.1. Classification (GTDB taxonomy): domain Bacteria; phylum Bdellovibrionota; class Bacteriovoracia; order Bacteriovoracales; family Bacteriovoracaceae; genus UBA6166. The sequence continues at coordinate 20,952 of DIUE01000057.1, forward strand.
GTCATAGCCCTTCCTCTCATCGCAGTTATTCTGCTCTTTATTAGTAATCAAAATATCAGAAGTCAGGTTGCGGCTAAAAAAGAAGTTCTCGAATTAATTTCTGTGAACCAAAGCCAAAAAAATACAGTCTCAACTCTCGGAAGCTCACTTATTTCTGCCCAACCGATTACCTCTACTGAAGATCTACAAAGCCTGATTAGAGTCTCGTTGACTTCGAGATCGATGAATCCTTCAAGTGTGAATATCACTCATTTTGACCAATTCCAGGCAAGCAGTGAGCTCACTCAAACGATTGCCACTTTAAGTTTTTCAGAACTATCCACCGCAGAATTCACAAATTTTATGATTGAGTTAATGCAGAGACAAATAAAAGTCCAATCTATCGAAATCGAAAAAAACCCAAATAGTAAATATCTACAAGGCAGTCTCGAAATCGGACATTTCGGGCGCCCTGGAGTCTAGATGGTACAAAAACCATTATCAGACGATCAACTAGCGGATGATATCTACAGAAATCCTCCACTCCCCGTCGCCAAAGTCTTGATTGGTGGCTTGGTTGCCATGTTCTTAGGTTTTGCTTTGAACTTCCCTTTAAAAGAAACTATTACGTCAAAAATTCAAATGGCATTAACCCAAAATCCAAGTTGCCCCATCAAGGCGGCACAAACCGAGATTTCTTTGTTTTTTCCAAAGATCTCTCTTAAAAACCTCACCGTCTCCGGCAGTTGTTTTCAAAACCCAAACAAGTCACTGCAAATCTCTGAGTTGAATTTTTATCTCAGCAGGCCAAGTTTTTTTCCTTTTGGACTGCTCTTCAAGGGCGATTTAAAAGCCTCAAAGACTCAACTCAATATCGACCTCGCACTTGGAATTCCAAGTCCACGATTTAGAATCATCGATTCAACAATTCATCACGATCTCCTTAACACAGTCATTGGAATGAATGATTTAATTCGCGGCGAACTAACTCTTCAGGGCCAAGGAAAGATCTCTTTGGCCGCAGAAGCAGAAGAAGGTAGCTTTCTGATTAGCTCAAAGAACCTCAGTGTCTCTTCACAAAATATTCAAGGGATTGTTTTGCCAGCGTTGCCGATTGGAGTGGTGCTCTTGAAGTTAAAACTTGAAGAGGCACAAACCCTCAAAATAGAAGAATTTACTTTTGGCAACGAACTCTCTCCCTTGTCAGGACTGATCGAGGGAGATATTCGCCTTAGCCGTTCGGGCTTTCAATATTCAAATCTCGATCTTTTAACCACTCTCAATCTTTCACCAGAGCTCATCCAAAGTTTTCCCATCCTCAATCTTTTTCTCGGTCCTTACCAATTAGAAGATACGAAATTTCAATTCCTGCTTAAAGGCAATTTAGGCAGTCCTGCACTTTCAAAACCTGGTAATTAATGCTAGCCTGCCTCCCATGAGTCGCAATCATAATTACTTCGAAAAAAACCTCAGATCACATCTCCAAAAATTTGGTGGTCACCACCCATGGAATGAAATTTACGATTACTCACTTCTTCCAGCAGGAAAGTATTTTAGACCTGAGCTAGTCATCGCTGTCGCAGCGGAAAATCTCTCCACAAAAACGATTGAAGAAGAGCTCGGCAAGACAAACTCTCCCCTCTCTCTTCTCGCTTCACTGGTTGAAATTCATCATACATACACTCTGATTCACGATGATATGCCCTGCATGGATAATGATGATTTCCGCAGAGGCCGCCCCTCCACTCATAAAAAATACGGTGAGTGGCAAGCCTTACTCGCTGGAGATGGACTGCACGGCTTGTCCTATCGCTTGCTCTCAGAGATCAATCATCCCAATCAATCTGTCCTATTTAAAACGATGGCCCATTGCCTAGGTCCAAAAGGCTTAATTTTAGGCCAGGCCATGGACTTAAGTGGCGAGATGAACTTGAACCATCAAAGTTTAAAGAGAACTCACCTTTTAAAAACGGGACGACTGATCCAGTTTTCTTTAATGGCCAGTTCTCTCATCACTCCAAACTACAGCTATAAACGCACCCTAAGGCTTGCCTCTCTGGGAGAAACCTTAGGTATTGCTTTTCAGTTTATCGATGATTTAAGCGAGCTTTCTGAGTCTCTAGGAGAGCATGAGTATGGAGTCAATCCTTGGCTTAATGACAACGGAGAAGTGGCGCTAGCGACCTATCAATTTCTCTTAAGGCTTGATAGAGATTTGCAAGGACCCTTGCGAGTGGTCTTTGCCGCTTACCTTTGTAAGATGAATGAAAAAATACTTGGAAATGAAAAAGAGATTAGAGAAAAGCTAAAAAGCCGAAAGGCCCATCTCGAACAATTAAAACTGATTCATCCGTTGCTCGTAAAACTCAGCGCGCTCGAGTAAAAAAATAAGCTTGTCCTTGGCCATTTGAATCTTATCAAAATCATTCAAACTTAGATCTTTTGGATTTTGTTTAGAACTCGGAATCTCAGGAATTGCTTCCGCCACCAAGCTTTTTTTGGCCTGCTCGATGGTCATCTTTTTTTCAAATAGACATTCTTTAACTTTGAGAATGGCCTCAATATCTTTGTGTTCATAGAGCTTTTGGCCAGAAGAAGAAACCAAGGGAGAGATATCTTCAAACTCAGATTCCCAGCAACGAAGGACATAAGGTTTTACACCTGTAAGTGTGCAGACTTCATCTTGTTTAAACTGAGATTTTCTAGGCAGATCTATGAACATCTTTATCTCTCCACTTTCATTAACGGGAAACGTGATCAATAAAGATCGTCGCTGTGATCATCATCATCGTCTGATGGATCTTCCGTATTGGTGTGGAATGAACTAAGAGCGCGCGAGCTTCCCTCTTTTGCAGGCAACGAAGTATTTTCATTTCCTTTTTCATCGAGGCGATGGGAATAGCGAGCTGTCACATCTTCTTTTAACACTTGCGATGGCTTGAAAGTAAGAACTCGACGGGCCGAGATTTCCATCGCTTCACCCGTCTGTGGGTTGCGACCAATTCGTGTCGATTTATCGCGAATAGAAAAATTTCCAAAGCCGGAAATCTTTACTTTTTCACCGCGAGCGAGCGTGTCCTTAATAACCTTGAAGACGAGATCTACAAGATCAGCTGCTTCTTTTTTTGAAAAGCCAGCCTCTTTATACACTCTCTCGACAATATCGGCTTTGGTGAGACTCATACTTTCCTCCATGAAATCAGGGCTTGTCCAAAAACCATTTACTATTAACAGGTTAGCAAAGAAAAAGTTTTCTATCTACTGAAAATTTCATAAAAATAAAAAACCTTTAAAACTACCCGACTAAAAGAATCTGCTAATCATAAAACCTCGATCACTGCAGGCGTTTTTTCACCTTGGAAGGTTTTTGATTCTGCTTCTCGATCTTTTTTCTAAGTTCAAAGCGCTCTTTATCGCGCTTTTTTTGCCATTCAGTGAGGAAAGTATCGACCTCTTGCAACTCTTCAATAAGTTTCTGCTGAATGAGCTTTGGAGAAGCCGCAATTTTTTTATAATCTTTTAGCTTTCCCGTTTCTTCCTTCACGAGCAATTCTCTTTTTTCCACTTCGTCTTTGGTCATACGATAAATCGCCATGTCCGCGAGGTAGTCAGAGAAAGTGAATTTTTTACTGTCGAGATAATCTACGAAATCCTTTCGGTTCTTAGATTTGGTCGCGCGCTCATAATGCTTCTCTTTGATGAAACGGATGATTTCATTGTTCTGACGAATTTTATTTTCAAAATCTACACAGAGAAGTTCATAGCGAGTTTTAACAACATGAAGCCTCTGCTCTGTGAAAAGCGCGATGATTTCTTCCGGACGTTCAAAAATCCGAACCCCCCGCTCGCTGATTAAAGTGTAGTTCGGCACGATGGATACACTAGTGCCTAGTTCTTTCTCCACTTCTTCAAGTGTCGGCGCCTGACCTCGCTTAAAAACAAGTTCGATCATCACATCGTTATCAACACTGGAATCGATAAAATCTCTCAGAAAATCTTTTTCAATGTATTTTGTTAGGTAGCGATAGGTTTTTGCGGCGTCATAACCTTTTGGAAGTTCAGTGATGAAAATCTTGCCATTGATTTCTGAAAACTTCATAGAAAACAAATAACGGCCATTCTGATCCACATCAATTTTGTGGTTATAACCATAGACATAAGGCTTGAGTTTTTTAGGCTTGCCCGTCTCGATCATCTGAATCATCGAAGCAATAAGTTCTTTATGGTGAAAACTTGGAATGACGGAAGAGAAGCCAGTTCCAATCCCCTCTGCTCCGTTTAAAAGCATCAAGGGAAGTTTCGGTAAAAGCGCCTCAGGCTCCATCACTTTTTCGTCGTAGTTTGGAACCATCTTCACTTGATTCATGTCTTCAAAAAGCAGAAAGTCCGCTACTTTGCCAAGCTTACATTCAATATATCGACTGGCAGCAGGAGAAGTTTCCATTCTCTCGCCGAAATATCCTTTTTTATCGATCAAAGGATAGTTATTAGAAAATGTATAATCCTGCGCCATATTCACAATCGCCGCTTCAACGGAAGCCGGGCCGTGTGGATGCAGAGTTAAAACCAAACCTGTGGCGGAAGAAACCTTCATCAATCCCTTAGATTGATTTCTCCACAGGGTAAAAAGAATCCGTCTTTGACCAGGCTTTAATCCGTCTTGCAGATAAGGAATGGCCCGATCCATCAGAGTGTAGATTTGATAATTGCGATACTCTTCCTTGACGATATCGGCGAGAGGAACAGTTTCGAGAGAATGGAGATAGCGCTCTTGCATGGTTCTTGGCCCTTTCTATGACTTGGTCGTTTTCTTAACTGTTTTCTTTGCCGTTTTCGTTGCTGTTTTCTTTGCTGTTTTTTTCGCCACTTTCTTAGCTTGTTTCTTAGTGACTTTCTTCTTCACGGATTTCGTCAAAGCGGCATCGGCCTTTAGGGATTCATCTAAATCCTCTGCCACTTCTCGCGCTTTCTTTTGCAACTCTTTCAAAAGTTTATCTGAATTGTTCTCTTCGTCGAGCAGCAACTCTTTACGTGGAGCTGAATCTTTACCAAAACAAACATTCAACATTTTTCGCGCTTCTTTCACGTCTTTGATATTAATCGTCGTGAAGTGATCGCGATTAAGCACGTACTTGAAAGCCTCTGGTGACATCTCCCCAAGACCCTTGTTGCGCTGGATTTCACGGATTTTAATATCTGTTTTTTTCTTTAGGCCTTCCAGTTGCTCAGGAGTTTCGATAAAGATTGTTCCCTTATCAGTGATCACCTCGAACAAGGGCGCTTTCGCCAGCTGAATCGCTCCATTTTCAAAAAGCTCAGGCCAGAACTGAAAGAAAAAATTCGTCAACAAAGTATTGATATGCCCGCCGTCCACATCCGAGTCAGACAGAAAGACAATTTTCGAGTAGCGAAGTTTATCAAAATCAACCGGCTGACCAATCGTCAATCCTACTGAGGCCATGATGTCTGAGAATTCTTGATTCTCAAGAATATCTTTAATCGTCGCCTGCGCCACGTTCATAGGTTTTCCTTTAAGAGCGATGCCCCCTTGGTAAAGCTTATGACGAGCAGAACGAAGGCCCCCGATCGCCGAGTCCCCTTCGCAGATAAAAAGTGAACACAAATGGCGATCTTTTCTCTCATTGGCATCGAGCAGTTTTTCCACTCTTTGCTTCTTGGCCTGGCGGCCTTTTTTCGAGGCGTCTTTTAGCTCTTGAAAACGGTGACGGCTTTTCGCACGCTCTGTCACAAGTTCCAAAAATTCTTTATTCTTGCGCAAGAATTTTTCCATATTCTTGGCCATAAACTGCTCAAGACCTTTTTCAAGATTTTGGTCGCGAACAAGCTTTCTCTTCGTTTGTGATTCAAAACGCGGATTAGGCATAGTCAGGCCCGCGATAAACGTCATCCCAGTCAGAACGTCGTTGTCTACGATGGTCATCTTTTCTTTTTTGACCTGTCTCTCAAGCTTTTCTTTCACTGAATTGACGAATAAACGCTTAATTCGATCGTGGTGAAAACCACCGTCAAAAGTCGGTGTGGAGTTCACAAAAGAGATAAACCGCTCCCGCTCTTCACTGTTTCTATCAATGGTGAAACTGACTGAAATATCAATGGCACCTTTAACTTTTTTGCCTTTGGCATTTTCCGTTTCATAGACAAAAACTTCTTCGCCGAAAAGCTGTGCACTCTCGGGATCAATACGAGTCGCAAGTTCAAAGAGGCCTTTTTTGAAATGAAATTTCTCATCATTGAAATAGAAAGCCAGCCCTGGATTATTATAGGCCAAGTCGATGATTCTTTTTCTGAGGAGATCTTCATCAATAATATTGTTTTTATACACTTCTTTTGACAGCACCAACTCGACTTTAACACCAGAGTGGCCTTTAAAAGCTTTCGGCGTAGTTTTTGTGGTCTTAAGTGCGCCGTCGATAAAGCTCGTGGTCTGCTCTTTCTTGGTATTATAATGGCGAATACGAACTTTAAATAAATCACTGGTTAAACAAGTCGCCGCCGCTCCCAGACCATTTTGTCCGAGTGTGCGGTGAAGAAAGCCCTTCTCATCAACTTCTTCGTCTTTAAACTTCGATCCAGTACGAAACTCTGAGTAAACTTGTTTCACTTTATCGAGCGGAAAACCGATTCCGTTGTCTTCGACGATCACCGTTTTTTTATCAGCATTCAGCCAGCAGTGAATTTCAGTCACATGACCGCGATAATATTCGTCGATACTATTGTCGAGAATCTCTTCGATCGCTTTGGATTTCGCTTGGTGAAATTTCACCGTGCGAAAATCAACTCCCTTTTCTGTATAGATATAAGTTTCGAGGTCCTCTATATCATTACTTCCGAAAACCAACGTGATACGATTTCGGCAATGCCAGCGCTGATCTTTGCTTTCAATGAGAGCATCTTTTGTGGCGCCTTTACGTTTTACTGAACCTACAGATGTCATGAGTTGGTTTCCTCGTTCGAAAAGTTTGCTAGAATCTGATTTTAAGAGATTTTTTCAGGTTAAAGGGCCTTCAAACCGGTGAAAAGGAACGATGCGAAATAAACTCAAAAGAAAAACCCTTTATTTTCTACCCCTTATGGGCCTCCTTTTAGGCCTAGCAAGCCATCCTGAGCGCTCCTTTGAGCAATGGCCGCTGTCAGAAAATCAGAAAAAATCTGTTTTAAAGGGTGTTTTTTATGTGCAGTCCAAGGTCGATTCGACGGGCGAAAACGACAATGCGACGCAAAAACTCAATTATAAAATCGCTGGTCTTCACCCCAAATCATGCTCAATCGCACTCAGACGACTGACTCTTTACGAGAATTATCATCAAATTTTGGGTTTTGTGGAGCAGAGTCAGTACGACGAAAAAGAGGAGCGCATTTCGCTGGTGCTCGGGCACACGCTTTTGCCTTTTCGCATGGGTTTGCAATTTAAAATTCCCCGCATGAAAGGACCAGGCCGTTTTCCTCTGACTTTTGACCGCGGATTTTTGATGGGGTTAGTAGGACAAATTGAAATTAGCGAGCATCTTGGTCGCTGCGCTTTTTATGCAGAAGCCGCATGGGAAGGACCAACAACTGGCATTCCTGACAGCGTTTTTTCGCTTTTCTCCACCACTTTGTCACGGATGGCCATGGAGAGCCTGTTTCGCGCTTCCCTGAATCCTTAGCTAAGTGCTTGATAAAACTTTATTTTGCCATCTTTCAAGAAGACAATCTTTTGATTGTCAGTTAGAACTGAATTTCCCCTAACAAGGTAAATGTTTTGAGAGTTCTCCGCATCAGCGCACGCGATACATGGCCGCTTCGGCATAAAATGCTTCGGGCCAATCGTCCGCTTGAGCTTGCCAAATTTGAAGGTGATGACCTCGATCAAACTTTTCATCTTGGTGCCTTTATCGATAATAAGCTCGTGAGTGTGGCAAGCTTCTATTTTGAAAACCATCCCCTCCTGACCGAAGAGCCTTACCAGTATAGACTGCGTGGTATGGCGACTCTCCCAGAATATCAACGGAAAGGTTTATCGAGCGAACTTCTAAGAGTCGCCTTCCCCATTATTAAGCAAAACCTCTGCACACTCGTTTGGTGTAACGCCCGTGAATCTGCGGTTGGTTATTATCAAAAAGTGGGCTTTGAAAAAATGGGCGAGATCTTTGAGGTTCCAGACGTTGGCCCTCATTACTTGATGTTCAAAAAACTCGATTAAAATTAAAATCTGAATTGGCGCTCGCGGGTGTCCATATAGCAGAACTCTTTTCGAATCAGTCGATGGATGACTTCTCTTTGCGTCTGTTCGCACTCGCCTATCGTATCGTATTTTTTTAGAGGAGCGCAGCTCAATACAGAAGTAAATTTGGCTTTCTCTTCCTCTCTCTGCTCTTGGCATTGATCGAAATTATTGAAACTCACACAGGCATAAAAACCTTTTGTGCAGTCATAGATTAGGGCCGAGCCTCTGCGATATTTATCAGAGATCATCACGCCTTCATAGCCCGCCATCGTCTCGAGCGCCTCGGTCTCACTTCCGAAAGAGGGGCTTAGAAAAAGCCAAAATGTGATAGGCAATATCCATGACATAGTTCAGGCAGTATAGCATAATAGTCTGAGCCAAGCTCAAGGGGATAATTTTCCATGGACCTACAACACAATCTCGCCACCCGTGCCCTCGCCGAATTGCTCGAACCGGCCATCACTGAACTTGCCGGTCAGAAAACTCTCAGCACCTACGAGATAGCGCAAAGTTTTGCCGAGGCCCCCCAAATTGAACTCGGTCATTTTGCTTTTGCCACCTTCCCTCTCGCCCGGGCACTGAAACTCGCCCCTCCCATGATCGCGCAAAAATTGGCGGAGGCCCTCAATACTCAAACGCCTCCATGGCTTAAATCGGCGGTCGCCGCGGGCCCCTACCTCAACTTAAAACTGACATCCGAAGCTTACGGCGAATGGGTGCTCGCTCCGATTTTAAACGGCGACTATTTTAAGAAAGACCTCACTAAGCTGCGCCCGAAAACAATGATTGAATACTCACAACCCAACACTCATAAAGTTTTACATGTTGGGCATATGAGAAATCTTTGTCTGGGTGATGCCCTCGTGCGACTGTCTCGCTACGCCAATCAAGAAGTAATCGCCGCCACCTATCCCGGAGACGTCGGGACTCACGTGGCAAAAACTTTATGGTACCTCAAAAATCACTGCCCATCTCAAGCCCCAGAAACCGGCAAAGGGGCGTGGCTCGGAGAACTATACACATTAGCGACTCATAAACTCGAAGATGAAAAAGGCACTGAGAAAGAAGCGCAAAACCGCACAGAGCTGACTGCCATTCTCAAACAATTAGAAGAAAAATCCGGCGAGTATTATACCCTTTGGGTTGAAACCCGTGAGTGGTCGCTCAATCTCATGAACGAAGCCTATGACTGGGCGAATGTGAAGTTTGACCGCTGGTTTTATGAATCAGAAGTCGACGGGCCTTCTCTAAAGCTCATGCAAGACTACTTGGCCAAAGGACTTTTAGTTCGCGATCAAGGGGCCGTCGGCATGGATCTCTCAGAGGATGATCTAGGTTTTTGTCTCTTGATCAAAACAGACGGCACGGGACTTTATGCCACTAAAGACGTGGCACTTGCTAAAAAGAAATTTGAAGAATTCGGCATCGAAAAAAATATTTATATCGTCGACAACCGACAGGCCCGTCATTTTAAACAAGTCTTTAAAGTGCTTGAAAAAATCGGTTTTGAGCAAGCAAAGAATTGTTATCATCTGCAATACGACGTAGTGGAACTTCCCGACGGGGCGATGAGTTCACGGAAAGGAAATATCGTTCCGTTGATGACGCTGATTCACCAAATGGAAGAGACCATCACTGAGCGCTACCTCGAAAAATACCGCGGTCAGTGGAGTGATGAAGAAATTAAAAAAACGGCGACTCAAGTTGCTGCCGGTGCCATCAAGTACGGTATGATTCGCATGGATAATCAGCGCAAGATCGTTTTTGATATGAACGAATGGCTGAAGCTTGACGGCGAGACTGGACCTTACCTGCAATACGTCCACGCTCGAATTCTTTCTATGGTGGAAAAATTTGAGAAGCCCACCCAACTTCACGCCGAACACTTAACCCATATCAGTGAAGAGCGTTTGCTCGTAAAGCTCTCGCGCTTTAACGATATTATGTTATTCGCCGCTCAGAATTTAAAAACCGTCGGTGTCTGCAGTTATCTTTTTGAACTTGGAAAACTTTTCAATCAGTTTTATGCCGAGTGCTCAATTTCTCACGCCCCAACAGAAGAGATCAAGCAAGCCCGACTCTCACTGGCACGAGCGACGGCGATAACGATGAAACAAGGACTAGAACTTTGTGGGATTGAAGCCCCTCGCAGGATGTAGGAGAACTCGAAGTGAAAAAACTGATCTCTTTTATACAAAAAACCTTCTTTGACGATCTCGAACAAATGGAAAAAATAGGTTTCCCGCTGGCCTTGCTACTTGTCGCCTATGGCTTTTTTCTCTCAATGATTAATCAACCCTATTTTCAGGGCATCTACACCGTAAGAAACGGCTTTTTATGTAGCCTTCAACAACTGATGCTTTTCAGCTTGATGATTCTTTGTCTTGTCAGAGCAGGCAGAGGTCTTTCTCATAAAAATGGAAAACAATTTTTTCTCTACAGCATTTTCGCTTTGATGTTTCTTTTTGGTTTTGGCGAAAAAATCCGTTGGGGCCAGTTTATTTTTGAACTTTCCATCCCTGAGTTTTTCTACAAAAACAATACTCAAGGCCAGATCACTTTACACAATTTGAAGTTTGGTGATTTCAGTGTAAACAAAGTGATCTTCGGAAGTTTTTTAGCAATTATTGTCAGCCTTTACTCGCTCTTACTGCCTTTTCTTTACGCTAAAAATATTGGGCCCATCCGAAAGCTCAGCGATAGCTTTGGTCTTCCTGTCCCTAAAACGACTCAAATTTTTTGGTATATCCTGCTCGTGGTGCCGGCCCTTTTGATCCCTGACAGTAAAAGGGGCGAAGTCGTGCAATTGGCCGGTGTTTGGTCTTTCGCAATGTTTTACGCCTTTCCGAGGAATAAAAAAGCTCTGGTTTGAAAAAAACACCAAGCTTAGTGGCGATCTGTGTTTAGAGTGCTAAAAGCACCCCATGACACTTAAATTTCTTTTTAAAATTCTTATCTTGGGGCTATTTGCTCTTAGCTGCAGACCGGAGACTGAAACTCTTTGGCTTGAAGAAGCTGAGTCTTGTGCCTGCCAGACGGCCGAGGGTCTATCACCTGCTTATCGCTATAATAAGGGACCACTCAAAGGTCAGTGTCTCGATCATTGTAAAGTTCGCCCCGTTCGCCAAACAGGTCCAAAGCATTTCTCAGACATCGGTCATCGCGGAGAATTTTGGCAAGGGCAGTACGATCTCGATCAACTCGAAAATGTCTATGTCCTCTTCGACCGCTTTGCACCTAAGCTCAATCACGTCGCTTTAATTTTCATGTTTAAAACTCCAAGTGTCGCTCTCACCCACGAGACGAAAGGTCATGAGAGCTCCGATTTTGGCTTCGTGCTCTCTCCTGAGGCGATGCCAACCACAACTCATAGCTATCAATTAACTGCGGCGTTTAGAGGCTCATATGCTCTCGCCTATCGCGCCTATTCGCTAGAGCAGTATATTCAAAACTCTATTGAGTTGAATTATGAATTGAAGAAATATCGTTTGAACATCAGTCCAGAGCATCAAAAAAATCTGCTGACGCTTCTCACTTCAAAGCTTGGAGTTGAGCAACTGACAACTCCTTATCACCTTCTCTCTCAAAACTGCGCCACTAGCGTTCTGGATGCTCTCCTCGATTCAAAGAATCCTGGCCAAAGCTCCGGTCAATTTTATTGGAATTTATTAGACCCTCTCAGAGGTCTTCCTTTTGAATTTCTGGGCACCAAAAGATCATTGAACTGGTGGGATCTGGTAGATCCAGAAGAAATTATTCTTTATTCTCCTGATCTAATCTCAAAATCTAAAATAAAAAATTAATTCTGATTAGTCCCGCGATAAAGCTGCAAATTTTGATACTCAGATTTTAACTCTCTCAATAACGTTTTTAAAATGGCGGCCACAGGAATAGCGATCAGCATTCCCATAAACCCGAGTAAATTTCCACCGATAATCAGTGCGAGCAAGGTGGCAAATGAGCTTAAGCCAACTTTGTCTCCGACGAGTTTTGGCGTAATCATAAATCCTTCAAAAAACTGCACTACTGAAAAGACCGCGATAATTCCTAAAATGGGCCCCATGCCCGTGTAATTCGCCAAAGCGACAACGAGCGCTGTGAGTAAGCCAAGAGTCACTCCAGCGTAAGGGATCACACTTATTAAACCTGAGAATAAACCAATCAAGACTCCAAAAGGTAATCCCACGATTGAGAGTCCTATGGCGTAGAGGACCGCGAGAACACTCGCCACCAAAAGTTGGCCTCGAATATAGCCGCTCAAAACATCATTAGTAAGCGAGAGAAAGCGCTCCAATTTAGGTTGCATAGGCAATGGGATATAGGATTTCGCTTCTTTGGAAATTTTTTCGTAATCGTTAATGACGTAAAAGAAAAAAAGTGGAATCAGAAAAAAGTTCAATAAACTCAAAAGCCCTGCTGCCACTCCCGAAACAGAAGATTTAAGCGCCGCTTGAATCGTTTCTATCAAGGCACTTGAAAACTGCGCTAAATGTTCTTTGATAAATTCTGACAATGCTTCAGCGCTTAAGTCGAGCTCAAACCCCAATTTCACTAAAACGGCATCAATATTTTGGATCGCTTTGAGTGAGAGTTCAGGAAACTGTTGAAAGAAGTTTTTTGTATCATTGATCAGCCCCGGTAAAATCAAAGCAATCGTCGCCGAGAAAATCAAAATTAAAAATAAACAGACAGCGATCACGGCATAACTGCGTTGAATACCGATTCTTTCAAGTCTTTGAATCACTGGAAAGAGCAGATAAGAAAGTGCAAATGACATCATCAAGGGAAATAGAGCACCACCGAGCCCCCAGAAAACCAAGGTCAAAAAAAGACACAAGGTCACAATAATCAAACCCGACCGAAGAAGAGTTTGATTTGAAAGGCCCGACGTATTCATTTAAGGCAATTCCTTTAATTGTTTTCTGACTTGTTTTAGGAGCGCCTCGCAGTCGTGGATTTCAAGTCCGTAAAGTCTATGGCTGGCCGATAATTTAGCGGCTCCATCTTCTCCATGTTCCTTAAAAGCTTCAATTCGATTATTTAAACTATTTCGAAGAGTGCGCAGTTTTTTAGGCGTGTAGGTTTTAAGATTTTCAAGATGCTCATCAAATTTAGACATATGACTTCCCTATGATTGAAAAAAACGTAGATAATAAAATCTTCCATCGAGTTTAAAACCCTCTATAAGATAAGTCAGCACTGCGATGGAGAGGCTCAGCATGCTATACCCTAGAAAGGGACCTAGGGGCAAGGGGGCGTTGTTCTTGCGGTCGTGAATTCCGAGGGCCATTCCGGCGAGAATCCCTAAGCTCAGACCCAGAGCGTGGGCAGTGTTAGCAATGCCAGGAATCACTCCAACTAAACACAGAAAAAACCAAACTAAGAGCATGACCACACTGCTTTTAGGCAGGGAGAACTCACTCAATGGATTAAAGACTTTATAAACCCACACCAATCCTAAAAGGCCAAAGAGCACTCCTGAAAATCCACCGAACTGCGGGCCCGCAACTGCGTATTGACCGAGATTTGAAACAAGACCCACAATCAGAATCAAAGCAAGATAGCGCTTGATCCCATGTTGGTGTTCCACCAGAGAGCCAAAATCTTTAAAACAAATCATATTAAAAAGAATATGCAAAATTCCAAAATGCAAAAACATCGGCGTCCAAAGTCTCCACCACTGACCGGCCATCACTTCAACTAAAAACCCACTGTCTGTTTCACTCATGAAAAGCACACTTAATTGTTCTGGACTTTCTAAGTACAGCAACCAACCACCAATCATCGTGCCGATAATCATTAAAATTTTTGTGACATAGCCCCAGGGCAAACGAGAGATTTGCTCCATTTCAGGGGGAATATCAAAATGGGGAGGAAAACCTAGGTGCACCCGAAAACAATCATAAGCTTTAGGAAGATGAGCTTCATCGCTGACAAAAAGACTCAGAATATTATTCGTCGTCTCTCGTTCAATAACGACTTCTATCTCTTGAAGTTTTAAGGCGCGCTGGATTTTTTGCGCCATTTGCTCATCGCTCAACTCACCAAACTTGATCATATCTCTCACTCTCTCCGTCTCTGGACGGCATTTTGTTTTGCCACTATACTAGCTAACTGAAGTGATCTCGACCAGGAAGGACATATGAACACTCAAATCAACAATTATCTCGTACGCTATTTTCCTCATCTTAAGAATCAAAATATTCTGTCATTAATGACTCAGTATCAGCAAGAAATTTGTCCTCATCTTTCCTCTGATCAAGCGGCCGAATATTTTATTATCAATCTTGTTCGAATGCACAGAGACTATCAGCTCGATTTCTTATGGCATCAAAACCAGCAAAAGCCCGTCTCTAAAGCCGCTTAAGTTTTTTCCTCGAGCCAAGGCTGAACCAATAAGTCACCGACTGTTTGGGAAGGCAATGGCTCGATTAAACCCAGATCAATTTTGTGATCGTCTTCATAAACATACGGTTTATAGGTCTTAAAAATTTTATCCCAAACGCTTAGGTTAAAGGACAAATTCAAACGCTGCGAATTTCTATCGTGGTGAACGCGGTGATAATCAGGAGTCACGATAAAATGCCTAAGTGTCGCTTCAAACCGGGGGTCCCATCTCCAATTCACATGATTGAGCATTGCCATAATCATCAGTAAAAAATCAAAACTTAAAGCGATGATAGGATGAATCCCGAAGACCACAATGACGGCCGCTTTATAAAGCAGCGAGAGTGACATTTCTAGCGGATGAAAACGCAGAGCACTTGAGAGATCGAGTGCCGTATCGCTGTGATGGACGCGATGAAATCGATAGAGCCATTGAAAACGATGAAAGAGCCAATGATGCCAGTAAAGCGCAAGGTCTAGCAGAACCAAACCTAGAATCGCAGTCATAGCTCCAAGCTCGAGACCCAACCAATGAAAAAGCCCGATCTGATGGGCCATCGCAAAACGTGCCATTTCCAAGCTTGTCAGAGCAGGAAGAAAAATCACAAAGACTTGAAAAATCCCTAGACAGAAAAAATGCAGGCCCCAGCGAGCGGTTTTCGCCTGAACGATTAGACGCCTTGGATAGAAGTGCTCTAGGCACGCCAAAAGTGCAAAACACGAGAGGAAAATCGCAAACTTCATTCAGTTATTTTAACTGAATTCTCGCCTAGACAGTAGATAAACATATATACGGCTTTTCTTGACGTATTTTAAGAATCCGTGTTAGAAATAGGTGTTCTTTTGACGTATTTTAAGCTAAATAAGGGGTCCTAATTCCCTCAAATCATTAAACGGCCTTTTCAAAACGAGAAGTTTTATGCTGAAGATCAATAAAAAAGTTGAGTACGCCTTGATGGTTCTCAAGTTTATGTCGGAGCAATCGACTGAATCAAACGACAGTCTGATTTGCGCTAGAAAGATCTGCGAGATTTTTAAAACTCCTTTTGATACTACCGCCAAGGTCATGCAAACAATGAATAACCACGGTCTCCTTACTTCCGTGAAAGGAATCAAGGGCGGCTACCGCTTAAGTCGTCCACTCTCCACCATTAGTTATATGGAATTGGTGGAAATGATTGAAGGCAAACGTCCCGAATCTGTTTGTCATAATCATCACGGGCGCTGTGAACTTTATTCAAATTGCAATATCGTCAATCCCATCGAAGCTCTTAATCGCAAGGTCAGCAGCTTCCTCGATCATCTAACCCTGGCCGAACTTCTAACTGGAGATCTCTACTCTCTTCCGAGTCTCGATCTTCACTCTCGTCTGGTACCAAAAAACAAAGAAACAAAAGTAGAGGTTCACTCATGAGCACAGACCTCACCGCTCAAAATTATAAATACGGTTTCTACACCGATATCGAGACGGAAGAATTTCCGAAGGGACTCAACGAAGATATCGTGAGACTGATCTCGGCCAAAAAAAATGAGCCAGAGTGGCTTTTAGAGTATCGTCTTAAAGCTTTTCGCCACTGGCTGACACTCGAGACTCCCGATTGGGCGAAGCTTGATATTCCGGCCATCGATTTCAATGACCTCTATTATTATTCCGTCCCTAAGAAAAAAGTCGATGGGCCAAAAAGCTTAGACGAAATTGATCCTGAACTGCTCGCGACTTTTGAAAAACTCGGCATCCCCCTCGGCGAACAAAAACGCATCAGTGGAGTCGCGGTGGACGCGGTTTTTGATTCAGTTTCCGTGGGCACAACTTACAAAGAAGAACTCGGCAAAGTCGGTGTGATTTTCTGCTCCATCTCTGAAGCCATTCAAGAGCACCCTGAGCTTGTAAAAAAATATTTGGGCACCGTCGTTCCTTATTCAGACAATTATTACGCCGCTCTTAACTGCGCGGTTTTTTCTGACGGCTCATTTGTGTATATCCCAAAGGGAGTCACTTGCCCGCTAGACCTCTCTACCTATTTTCGAATCAACGCCAAAGAAACCGGCCAGTTTGAAAGAACATTAGTCGTCGCCGATGACGATAGTTTCGTCAATTATCTCGAGGGTTGTACTGCCCCTCAAAGAGATGAAAATCAACTCCACGCCGCCATCGTTGAACTGGTTGCCCACGACCGCGCCACCATCAACTACTCCACCGTGCAAAACTGGTACGCCGGAGACGCAAAAGGTGTGGGCGGGATTTATAATTTTGTAACAAAAAGAGGCAATTGCTTAGGCACGGCCTCAAAGATTTCGTGGACACAAGTGGAAGCGGGCTCGGCGATCACTTGGAAATACCCAAGCTGTAATTTAATTGGTGATTATTCCCAAGGGGCCTTCTACTCCGTGGCCCTCACCAATAATAAAATGCAAGCCGACACTGGAACCAAAATGGTTCATATCGGCAAACACACAAAGAGCACGATCATCTCAAAAGGGATCTCTGCTGAGCAATCACAAAACAGCTACCGAGGCTTAGTGAAGATCATGCCAAGTGCCACTGGGGCAAGAAACTACTCTCAATGCGACTCTATGTTGATAGGTCTTGAATCTGCCGCTCACACTTATCCGTATATTGATGTTAAAAATCATACGGCGACAGTCGAGCACGAAGCGTCGACCACTAGAATCAGTGAAGAGCAACTTTTCTATCTCAAGTCTCGAGGCCTTGATATGGAGAAATGCATCTCGATGATCGTCAACGGCTTTTGCCAAGACGTCTTCAAAGAACTGCCCCTCGAATTTTCTGTAGAAGCAGTGAAACTCCTCGAAATGAAACTTGAAAACTCAATTGGATAAGGACTTATTATGATCACAATTAAAAATCTCCACGCGACCATCGCAGGCAAAGAAATTCTAAACGGAATTGACTTAGTCGTGAAAGCTGGTGAAGTCCACGCTATCATGGGACCGAATGGTTCAGGAAAAAGCACACTTACGAAAGCGATTTCGGGCCACCCCCTACTTGAAGTCACTCAAGGAGAAATCCTTTATCAACACCAAGGGAAATCAAAAAACCTGGTTGAACTTGAAGCTCACGAGCGCGCTCGCGCCGGAATCTTTTTAGGTTTTCAATACCCCATCGAAATTCCGGGAGTGACAAACTTCCAGTTCTTGATGGAATCTTATAACCAAGTTTGTAAAGCTAATGGCACTAAAGAGATGAACGCAGAAGATTTTCGAGTTTTCCTCTCCCCAAAACTTGAACTCCTTGAAATGGATTCAAGTTTTCTCGATCGCTCCGTCAACACAGGCTTTTCAGGTGGAGAAAAAAAGAAAAATGAAATTCTGCAAATGGCGGTCCTTAACCCAAGGCTTGCCCTGCTTGATGAAACAGACTCAGGTTTAGATATTGACGCTTTAAAAATCGTTTCAAAGGGCGTCAATGCTCTTAAAACAAAACACAACGCCATTGTGCTCGTGACCCATTACCAAAGACTGCTTGATTATATTGTCCCGGATTTTGTTCATGTGATTTACAAAGGAAAGATTATTAAGTCAGGCACAAAAGAATTGGCGCTTGAACTCGAAAAGAAAGGTTATGACTGGCTTATCAAAGACTCAGATCTCGCCCATTCAGAGGTTCATTCATGATCCAACATGAAATCTCTCAAAATTTAAGTGGAGCAAAGCTTGCGGCTTATCAAAAATTTGAAAGCCTCGGCTTTCCAACCACTCATCATGAAGACTGGCGCTACACCAATCTCAAAAAACTTCTGCCAAGCACGCTTACAAGTGCCAAAAATGAAGCCGTTCCCACTGAAGTTATAGAAGAGATCAAAAAACAATTTCCTAAAACTGATGGTTTACTGTTTTTCAATAATGGTGTGTTTGATCCTGTTCATTCCCACTACCCAAAAGAGCTAAATCTAACTCAATCAACTCAAGTTGAAAGTGAGACAGAAGAGATTAAAGCAGATGCTCTGACCTATCTCAACCAAGCTTTATCACCGACGACTGTGACCGAATTGCATATCCCTAAAAACTACAAGGGATCTCTGCTTATTATTAAATATGCTAGAGGTGTTGCAACCACGGCCTATGGCTCAATATTAAATCTCAAATTGGACGAAGGCGCTGAGTTGGTCTTAGGTCAATATCAAACTGACCATCAAGAAAGCACTGGGCTCAGCACTGGAGAGACATCCATTGTCCAAGAAAAAAACTCCAAGCTCACCTTGATTGATTTGGTTCATGCTCGCTCTCAAGAAGCCCGTTTGAACCGCACAAATATCACTCTCAAGCGAGATGCCCACCTCCATTCAGTGACATTGCTCCTCTCAAGCCAACTGACACGAGCAGATCTCAATATCACTCTCAATGAAACGGGTGCTCACGCGATTGTGGATGCTCTCTATACTTTGAAAGACCAGGGTCATGCTGATATTTTCTCTCATATTCACCATGCCTCTCCTCACACAACGAGTGAGCAATTAGTGAAGGGTATTTTAGCAGGAGAAGCGCGAGGCGTGTTTACCGGAAAAGTCGTCGTTCATAAAAACGCCGTCCAAGTCAACGCTTCTCAATTAAATAAAAACCTCCTGATGACAAAGAAGGCCCATGTCAACACGAGGCCGCAACTTGAAGTCTACGCCGATGATGTTAAATGCGCTCACGGGGCGACCATTGGCCAGCTCAATCCAGACGAACTTTTTTATCTTCAAAGTCGAGGTCTTGATGGCATCAGAGCACAACAGCTCATTTGCCACGCCTTCGTTCTTGATGTGATCGAAAAACTTGAACTCCCTCTATGGAGAGAGTCGCTGAGTTTGATTGTTGAGAGAGAGTTTGAAGTCCAAATGAATAAACTTTTTTTGCAGGAAGTTTTATGATGGATATTACACAAGTCCGCAAAGACTTCCCACTGCTCTCAACTCAAGTTCACGGCAAAGACTTAATCTATTTTGATAACGCGGCATCTACTCCCAAATGCCTACCTGTTATCGAGCGGCTTGATCGTCATTACCGTTATGAGACTGCTAATATTCATCGAGGCGTCCACTTTCTCTCTGAGCAAGGGACCGCCTTCTACGAGGAAACCCGAAAAGAAATTCAAAAATTTATCCATGCCAAACACGACCACGAAGTGCTCTTTACTAAGGGAACAACTGAGTCTATCAATCTCGTCGCTCAATCTTTCGGAAGCAAGTTTTTCAAAGCGGGAGATCAAATTCTTCTCTCCACGATGGAGCATCACTCCAATATTGTTCCTTGGCAGATGATCGCAGAGCGCACAGGGGCCCAGGTTATTGAGATTCCCATTGATGATCAAGGGGATATTCTTCTCAGTGAATATGAAAAACTTCTTAATCCCAAAGTGAAAATGGTCAGTGTTGTCCATATATCAAATGCTTTAGGGACGATTAATCCCATCAAAAAAATGATTGAGTTGGCCCATCAAGTAGGAGCAAAATTCTTAGTTGATGGCGCGCAGTCGATCGCCCATATCGCAGTTGATGTGCAAGACCTCGACTGTGATTTTTTCGCATTCTCTGCTCATAAAATTTTCGGTCCCACTGGGATTGGCGTTTTATACGGAAAAGAAGAAATCTTAAATCAGATGCCTCCTTATCAAGGGGGCGGAGATATGATTGATCAAGTGAGTTTTGAGAAAACGACTTACAATACCCTTCCCCATAAATTTGAAGCCGGTACTCCTGCGATTGCCGAGGGCATCGCCTTTATCGAATGCTTTCGTTACGTTAACAAACTAGGTCTTAAAGCGATCGAAGGGCGCGAAGCTGAGCTCCTGAGCTATGCCACGAAAAAAATGAAAGCACTGCCAGGCCTTCGAATTATTGGTGAGGCCAAAAAGAAATCGGCAGTCATTAGTTTTGTCTTAGAAGGGGCGCATCCCCATGATCTAGGGCTTTTACTTGATCGCCAAGGGATTGCCATTCGGACTGGGCATCATTGCACTCAGCCCTTAATGAAACGCTTTGGTGTGACGGCAACGGCCAGAGCTTCTTTTTGTTTTTATAATACAGAAAATGAGATTGATCTATTTATTGAAGCCCTTAAAAAAGCGCAAGAACTGCTTTAAAAAGAGAAGAAAAAAGAAATGAAAGAAATATTTATTGATATCGAACCGACTCCAAATCCAAACGCCTTAAAGTTTGTGGCCAATATTCCTCTCAAGGCCGAAGGCAACTCCACTTACAAGACGCCGATGGAGTGCCAAGAGAACCCATTAGCACAAGAGCTCTTCACTGTCAGAGGCGTGGATCAAATTCACTTTTTTGATAATGTGGCGACAGTGACGAAATTTAACTATGAAGAATGGAATAATATCGAAGAGCAAATTAGAACCATTCTCACCAAAGGCCTTGAGACCCATAACCCAAACTATTACGATCCAGACCCAGAAGCCGAGAGAAGACGCAATTTAAGCCCTGAACTACTGGCAATCGAAGAGATTTTAGATAAAACAATTCGGCCAGGTCTTCAAGCTGATGGAGGCGATATTCAGGCCTTGTCATTGGAAGAGAATATTCTCCTCGTTAAGTACCAAGGAGCTTGTGGAACATGTCCAAGCTCTACAACGGGAACATTAGAGGCCATTAAGGGAATTCTTAGAGACCAGTACAATCCAGAAATTGACGTTTATATCGCCCCTGACTATTAATAAGTCTTAAAGCAGAACTCTACTGAGATTTGCAGGAATTTTGACAACTGTCTCAAGAATTTTCTCTTCAGATTTTTGGCACCAATCATAAAGAGAGTGGTTCATCTTCACCCATTCAAAGCCCGCTAAATTCAGCTTTGAATCGATCCATCGGCAAATAGTTAAAGCTGTTTTTCCCTCTTTTGCGTAAAAATATTTTTGCCCTAAGCTAAAACTTTGCGTGGATGATAGCAAAAAACCGCCTCGAGAAAATTCAAAATGCGTTTGTTCATGTGAAAGTAAGCTATAACTAGAGTCAACAAGCAATGATTCATCTAAATAGCGCTCTTTTGAATCTTTTAAAAAAAACTCTACTTGATCAATAAGAGTCGTGAGGTCAAATGGTTTGGCAAAAATAGCATCTGCCCCATACCCAAAACAATCTCGAGCAGTATAGTCAGAGTAACCAGAAATAAGCATGAATGGAATGAGTGATTTAGCCTGGCTTCGTATAAATTTTAAAAACTCAATCCCGTCTCCCCCAGGCATTTTTATATCACTTAAGATAAGATCAAATTTTTGGGTCTTAAAGATTTCCTGAGCGGCAAGGCCATTTTCAGCTTCGACCGTTTCGTAACCAGCTAAATCAAGTTCCTCAACTAAAATCTCTCGAATGAGCTCTTCATCATCAACTACGAGTATTTTACCTTGTCGTTTCATGACGCTTTCATCCCATCTGAGTTGTGATTAATAGGAAACTTAATCGTAAAACATGTATTTTTACATGTATCATCAATAATGATTTCGCCTTTATGTCGATCAAGAATTCCTTTAGAGATACTCAGACCAAGACCTGTCCCATGCCCCATTTTTTTTCGCGTAAAAAATGGCTGCATAATCTTGTCTTTGATGTCTTTTGGTATTCCGTGGCCAGAATCTATTACATCTATTTTAATCTGATCATCTACTTGCATAGCAGTAATTTTCACCCAAGGTTTTTCTTGTTTCTTAATTTCATCATAGGCATTATTCACAAGATTGACTAGCACTTGTAAAATCTGTGAATCAGATCCAAAAATAAGATTTTTATAATGGTTCTCAATAGTAAATTCAATATTTGAGTTCTTAAACTTTTCATAGCAAAGTTCACCTAAATCCAGCATGACCTGCTCTAATGAAAACTCTCCCATATCAACCAACTGATCATCATTTGCAGAAAATGATTTTAAACCTTTCACGATTCTTGAGATACGCATGGTTGTATCAATGGATTTATTCACAGATTCTCGAATTTTCTCCACATCATAATTTTCTCTTTCAAGCAGTCTCATCACTTGTGTGAGTTTTCCATGAATAATCGTCAATGGGTTATTAATCTCATGAGCGACTCCTGCCGCCATTTCACCAAGGGAAGCCATTTTAGCATTTACAAGCAAGCTCTCTTGAGCAAGCTTGCGATCAGTAATATCATTTCGAATCGCGATGAATTCCGTTATTTTTCCGTTTAAGTTATGGCAAGGAAAGATGGTGCTATCAACCCAGTAAAGCTCACCATTCTTATTTCTATTACAGATTTCACCGCGCCAAATATCACCTTTCGTAATGGTGTTCCACATATTTTTGTAAAACTCACTGTCGTGAACTTCAGAGCGTAAAATCCGATGAGTTTGTCCCACCAGCTCCTCACTCGTGTAACCTGAAATCTCACAGAATTTTTCATTAGCAAAAGTAATCCGTCCTGCCCGGTCCGTGAAAACAACAATTGTACAATTATTTAAAGCTTGGTGGATTTGCTCAAGTCTTTCTTTAGAGATGACTTCATTTGTAACATCAACCATCGCTCCTTGAAGCTTTTGTCCACCATCAGTATATTGCCCTCTCTCCCAAACCCAGCGCAAAGTTCCGTCTTTATGTCTGATGCGGTAACGAAGTTCAAACTTATTGCCATCCCCTATTGAATCATTCATTAATTGATCGACTCTGTCCTTGTCTTCTTCATAGATGATTGAGCCAAAATTAATATTATTACTTGAATCCATAAACTCTTCTGCCGTATATCCAGTCATATCAAAAACATTAGAAGTAATATGAATCATGCTCCATAAATGATTGTACTTACACTCATAAAGTGAAACAGGCGCACTCTTCAAAAGATTCTCGTAAGAATACTTATCTTCTCTAAATGACATCTCTAAATTCATTGACTGAGTCAAATTGAGGATGAGGCCAAAAACCTCTAACGGTTGACCACTTGCTGTGCGTTTAATAGCCTCACCTTTGAGCAAAAACCATTTCCAATGATTTTCACCAACAACAATCTTCAAGATAATTTCAAGAAAGAGATCGTCCGTGCTTAAGAACTTCCGCCAAGCTGAATCGAATTCTTCATGCTGACTAGGATGAATCTTTTCTTTCCAAAAACTAAAAACACCACCCGAATTTTTCAATCCCTCACGCTCTCTTGTAGACAGCTGCAAGACATTTTCAAAATCCACTTCAAAATTCAAAAGATCTTTAGAGACATCCCAGGTCCACTGAGCGGTGTTCAGAAGTGAAAGAGATAGAGCGTTTTCTCTCTCTGATTGATCTTTTTTCTCAACTGCAAACCCGCGGACAATCATTCCATTCTCTATTTTTTGTGCCTTATAATTGAATAAGGTATTAAATCCAGAGACCGGATTTTTAAGCAGCATACTATTATCTTCTTGTGTCAGATTAAGTTTAATTTTGTCTGTGCTGACAAAAAGATGCTTAAGAGGAATTGGAGTTGTAAGTCCTATGAAAAAATTATTATCCGAAGGTAATTGCCAATCGTAAATAACATAATCGTCATCGAGATAAAATATAAACTCATTTGAAAATAAAGTTGTAAGGTTTTTCATTAGAACTATTATCGACTTATCACGCATCTATTATAACTAAATTTTTCTTAAAGTTAAAAAAATCAAACGAGTCAGGTATGTTCCCCTCAATCCCAATTTGTTTTAGCCGATAGGTTCACAAAAGAAGAATGTCTGTTTCAATCAATAACCATCGGAGGTTTTCTATGTTTATGACACTTAAACAATTGCGATCATTAAGTTTAGGCCTAAGCCTAACGGCCCTACTTGGATTTACTTCATGCGGCAGTGACAACGGAAGTAATATTGAGATCCCAGGCGTTGATGGCCCTAAGGTATCACTTATTCAAGACAAAATGTTAGTCTCGATGACTTTTGAAGCCGTTGAACTTGATGGTGGACTAAGATACTCGATTCCACGTTACCCAAATTCATGGCTTGAAATCGCTCCTGCTCTAAATTCAAACGGAACAATTATGACAATGAGCCTCGCGCTTTCAGACATCATGAACTCTGACTTACTTCTTTTAGACCCACAATCACTTCCAGGTGGTCGTGCTCTTCCAGGTGTAAGAACTGGTGCCCTTCCTTCTGTCGCTTTCTCAATTGAAAAATTCAATAATATGAGCTTCTATGTTGGGCCAGAGGTTTTTGGTTTCTTTATCCCGGCCACTCTTGGAATTGATAATGGAATCGCGAGCTTCCGTTATTATATCGGTGATAAGAGAGCAGGGACAATTTCACTCGTGGGTGCTGACACAAATGGTGAAAACTCAGGTCTTCTTTTAATGCTTGATATGAATGCAAATACCAAAAGAAGTCTTAAGAAATATCTTAATCGTTTCTAAAAAACGGGATCGCCCTCTAGTTTAGGGGGCGATTTTTTTGTTAAAAGCGGCACGGCCAAAACAGAAGTCATCACACAAAAAGCTCCAATCAAATTCATCATACTCAACCCTTCATTCAAGATGAGCCATGCAAAAAAAGCGGCGAATGGAGATTCGAGTAGAAAAATTAAAGCCACTTGATGGGGAGGAAGTGATTGTTGAGCAAAAATCTGTAGGCTGAAGGCCAATAAAGAAGAAAATAAACTCAAAAAGAGAAATCCCGCCAGTGGCGAAGGACGCAAAAGATCATGCAAATTCATTAACGGGGCAAGCGCTGGCGGCCCTTCCAAAATAAAACCTCCAATAACACCAATCACACCCATAAAAAAACATTGCATGAAATTAAACTCAACCGGGTCTTTGATTGAACTTGCAAGTCTGCCAATGGTGAGAATATGGGCCGCTCCGAAAATGGCACAACCTAATGTATACAAGTCTCCTAAATTAAAACCTTCCCATTTTAAATCACACATCAAAGCCACTCCTAAGAGCGAGAGTCCAACGACAACCCAAAGGGATACAGGATATTTTTCTTTAAAAATAATAATTGAAAGCATTGGGGTAAAGAGCACATAAAATGTGGTAAGGAAGCCGCTTTTCGCGACTGTCGTTATTTCGAGGCCCAAAACCTGCAAGTACATGCAACCAAAAAGAAGCAGGCCTGAGAACATGGCGAATTTCTGTCGCGCCCAAAAATTTTTGAAACTTTTTTTCCAAAGCAAAATGGGAAGAGCGAATAAGGCACTAAATAAGTAACGAAGAGAATTGGCCCAAAGAGCTTCATACTCCATTAGTGTCCACTTAGTCGCTATAAAGCCAAAGCCCCAAATCATTGTGGTGAGAATCAGTAGAAGAACCTGAAAGAAAAGAATCATGCTCAAGTGGCCCACTCATGGGGGTAGTAGTACTTCATCATTTCTTCCTGTGGGCCATCGGCCGGCGGCGCATAACGATAAGTGAATTTACAGCGCGCTGGTAGAGAAATGAGAATTGAGTCTGTGCGACCATTTGTTTTGAGACCAAAATGAGTGCCACGGTCGTGTAGAAGATTAAATTCTACATAGCGACCTCGCCGGTGAAGCATAAAGTCCTCGTCTTCTGCACTGAAGTTTTCGTTCATTCGTTTTTCCACTAGCGGAAAATACGAGCGACAAAATTCCGCCGCCAGAGATCTCACCATTTGATAATCGGCTTCAAGATCTCCTGTCGAATAGTGATCAAAAAAGATCCCGCCAATTCCACGCATCTCACCTGCTCTATGTTTATTAACGAAGTATTCATCACAGGTTTTTTTCATTTTTTGATAAGAGTTAAACGGACGGCAGGCGTCACTCCAAACTTGGTGAAAATAGCGAAAGTCTTCAAGATGGGGATAATAAGGCGTTAGGTCGGCACCGCCTCCAAACCAAAATTTTTCACCCGCTTGGATCATGCGAAAATTTGCATGAGTGGTCGGAATTTTCGGGTTTCGTGGATGAATAATCAGGCTGATTCCCGTCGCCCACATTTCATCACTATTAGCACCAGCCGCCCCTATTTGCAGAGCGAATTGAGGATCAATTTTACCGAAGACGAGGGAGGTATTGACTCCTGCGTTTTCAAACAGCTCACCACTAAAAGCACGGGTTCTCCCCCCCCCACCTGGCGCACCTGCGAAGTCAGTTCTCTCCCATAAGTCCTCTGTCAGCTGAAGGGCTGGATCAAGGGCAAGCATCTTAGCAGTGATTTCGTCTTGTAGAGAATAGACCATTTGTTTAAAACGCTCTTTCGTCACGACGAGATCTTGATTTGATTTTTTGTCTGTCATTTTTCCCCCAAATTTGGGTTAAAGATTGTCACAATATAGGAAATAGGATACTCGGTGTCATACACCAGATAAAGTGAAGTCACAAATGATCTCGAACAGCTTTAAGGCAATTTTAAATAAGCTTTTAACCGTCTTTTTAATGGGCGTGATCTGTCTTGGAAACGCTCAAGCACAAAGCACTGAAGAAGAAGATTTAGAGGCCTCAAGAAAGCGTGTTCCTCGCTATCAATTCGGCTATAACGACCGCGAACATACGAAGAAAGAAACGGCTTTGCATATCGCCGCTCTCTATGGCGTGACGTGGATTGTTTACCCCTTAAGCCAGCCCAAAGAATTTCGCGAAGAAGGTTCATTTAAGGATTGGCGCAAGCGGTTTGGGCGTCTGACCTTTGACAAAGATGAACCCTTTTGGAATTGGATGATCCATCCGATTTCTGGCTCACAACTCTTTCTCTACTACCGAGCGAATGGCTATAGCCGAATTAATGCTTTTACCAATACATTTATTTCTTCGGCCCTTTTTGAATTCACTGTCGAAACCTATACTGAAACGGCCAGTATTCAAGATCTTTTCGTTACCCCTATCGTCGGTTCAATTTTGGGTTTAGGGATCGAAAATTTTTCGATGTATTTACTCAACACCGGCAATGCCTTTGGACGCTTTTGGGGACATGCTATAAACCCGGCGACATTATTCTGGTTTTATGATGGAAAAATGCTTCTGACACCACAAACAAATCTCAAAGACAGTGGCGGCGTAACGTTTAGGATGGAGTTTTAAATGAAACTTCTATTCAGCGCACTCGTCGCATTCATCACTTTCCAAGCACAAGCCGAGACCACCATGTGGACGAAAGAAAACCTAGCACTCAAAGGTGGCGTTGGAATTTATCACGGCGACTTAAGACAAGACAATAGTCGTGCAAAACGAGTTGGTGCAAGTTTTAACCCTCAAGTTTCTTATCGACTTTATCCATTTGAGTTAGTGTTCTCTGGTATGATTGCGACAGGTAAAGAAAAGTCCTTCCGCTTCAATGTGAATCAACAAACACTTGGCGGTGAGTTTCGCTCACACGAAGTCGCTATCTCTCCCATGGCCCGAATCTACACTCCCTTTTCAATTATGCGGGAGCGCTGGCCGATTTATATTAGCATTGGGCCGAGTTGGTCATTGCATTCCTTTAATTTTAAGCAAAATTCGGAGGCCCGTGACAAAGGCTTTAAGGTCAGTGGAGATCGTTTTAAATTGGCCTATGATACTTCGGGCTTTATCGCGGCGATTGGTGTTCAAGAATTTACGAAGTACAAAGAAATGAATCCTTTTTTCGTAGAGCTGATTTGGATCAAAAATCGCAGCCGAAAAATGAGTGTTCTTGATACAGAAAAATTTTATAAAACCAATTCGGTTTATACCGAAAGCAATAACACCCTCAAACAAAGCCTTTTTGTCTTGAATATGGGAGTAACGTTTTTTTAAGGGATACTTAAAGGTAAGATCTTGAATAGACGTTCCAATAACCTCAAAATGCAAATCTTTTCAGTCGGTTTTTTACAACCACGACTTAGGGACTTGAATCTACCATCGTTATTCTAAGCTGTTAGCGCCCAATAAATCCTCCTAAAGATCAATTGTATAATGATCGATAAAGACTGTGGAGCGTCCGTTCATTAGCCAAGGTAAATCTATGATTTTTGTTAAAATCTTTCTTCTCGCAGCGATCACTATGATCTCGTTCAACGAGAACTTCTCTCTTATGGCCCAGGTCACTGAGGCAGACGGAGTGGCGAAAATCATTGTCCTGCGAGGGGATGTGCGCGCAAAAGATAAAGCAGGTCAAACCTTTGTCGTCGAAAAAGACATGTGGCTTGCAGAAGGTACAGTATTGCAATCAGCAGAAAAAAGTTTTTGCCGCCTCCTTTTTATTGATCGCTCTACCATGAACTTAGGACCAGACTCTCAAATGATGATTGATGAATTTCCAAAAGATAAAGCGGGAATCATTACACTGATGAAAGGCCAAGTTCGAAGTAATGTGACCAAAGACTATATGAATATAAGTGAAAAAGATCAGTCTAAACTTTTTATCAAAACCAAAACTGCCGCCATGGGTGTGCGTGGAACTGACTTCCAAGTTAACTACAACCCAAGAAATGAAAACACCGCTTTGATTACGTTCTCCGGTGTTGTTGCCATGGCACAGCTCGATGGGACCAGAGCTCTCGATCATGTTCGGCTTGAAGCCGCAGTCTCTGGTGATCGAGCGGTTCAAGTCAGACAAGGTGAATTTTCAGGTGTTACACCGACAACAACCAGAGCGACGATTCCGACAAAAATGAACCCCGTTCAGCTCGAGTCACTTAAGCAAAATCAAACGGGCATTATTGCACCAACAAAAACTGAAGCTGGAAATGAGAATGCCCAGTATCGAAATCCTGTTCCTCCGGGAGTGAACTCTAAGTCCTTTGCCAATGACCCAAGAGCAAGTGCAACCGCTTCTGTTGGCTCGGCACTTGGCCAAGAGCTGACACAAGCGATGCCGGCCCCTGCGGCAACAGATCGAGTGCTGCCGCCAGCTGAAGGCTTCTTTAATGCGGCGACTGGGGAATACGCTCCGCCGGCCGGAAGCGTGATTGACCTCGCAACAGTAAACATTATTCCACCACCTAAAGGTTCGGCCTTTGACCCCATCTCAGGAACATTCAACCTCCCACCTGAAATGGGAGCGGTTAATCCTAAAACCGGAAGCTACGATGCTCCAGCTGGCCTCAAATTGAACGACGCTGGTGTCTTTGTGAGTGCGACTGCACCAACTTCTGATGGACGTACACCTGCTTCTGCACAAACAGCTGCTACTGTGAAAGCACCAGTTATTTCTAGTCCGCTAACTCAAACTGTTGCACGTACACCCGACTCCACTGCCGACAGAAGTGCTCAAGTAAGTATGGATCAACAGATTTCAAATCTTATTCAAGAAACTCAACTTAAAGTTGAGCGAGAAACTCAAAATGCGATTGAGCAGACCGTTATTCAAACCACGACCAATGCTACTTTTCGTTTCAATGTTCGAGATTAGTGAAAAATTGTCCCTTTTTTTATTGAGTTGAGTGCGCCTCCCGAAGTCCCTATAATAACTTAATATTATTACGTTATTGTCGTGATGCTTGGGAGCTCAATATGATGAGAATCTGGACCTATTTGTGTTTTGTTTTTTTCTTCGGAATAGCTCAAGCGGCCAGCGCCCAATCGACAAATCTTGAAAAAGCTTTAAGAGAATTCAATCAAGGTTCTTACTCTCAAGCACTCACAACCCTCGAATCAGTTCGTTCAACAGATAAAAACATCCTAGCGACCACCGCTTATCTTCGAGGAATTTCACACGCCAGACTCCAGCAATTTACCCGTTCTTCGCAAGCGTTGATCGAGGCCTCAAAACTCAATCACCAAGCAAAAGATCTCTACTACGAGCTTGGCCAAGCGCTCTATGCTCGCAACCAATTAGCAGACGCCAGAGCGGCTTTTGCTAGGTCATTAAGACTAGATCATATGACCACCGTTTCTCTCTATTATATGGCGCATATTTCTCAAATTCTGTACGAGCATGATCAAGCGATAAAATTTTACGATGAAATTCTCAAACGCGAATCAGAAGATAAAAGTATGCGTCAAGTAGCTCGTTTTCAAAAAGCTGAAGTGGAGCTTTTGAAAGCTGAAGAGCTCTCTCAAAATATTCAAAAGAAAATCGTTACGGAAAAAATTCTCCCAGAATTACAATTGGCCCTGAAAGAAGCGAGTGAAACTCCTGCCGAAAATGATATCAAACGTCGAATCGCAGAAATCCAAGACAAGTTCGGACTCGATCCAAATAAAATGGCCAATGGGCGCTTTCTTCCTCTCAACCCTTGGACCCTTAACTACACCCATAAATTTCGTTATGATGACAATATCACTCTCGCCAACGACCAACCAACAGTCGTCTCTACTTTAAAAGATTCTTTCATCACCGATGGAACTTTCTTTGCCTCTTATCAAAAAGATTTCTTTCGACGAGTTTCACTGATTCCAGAAATTAGACTCCAAAAACTTTTCCATCATGATCGTGGTACCCCTGAAGTTTATACTAACGACCGCTACACTATCGCTCCAGGTATCAGAGCAAGACACGAGCATCAAATTTTTGGAAGAATGGCCGCTACACTCGTTCAAGCCCAGTATGATTATACTGCTCAGGATAAATTCGCCACTAAAGACCTCGGCGTCTTCGCTCGCTCAGTGACACTTGGAATTGGAGAGAGAATTAAGCTTTTCTCTTTTGGAGAAACCACATTCACCTACAAAGTCAGGACCTTCCGCGCCTATCTCGCAAGTCTTAATAATGACACGACAACCTTCTCCCTCGATCAAGTGGTCATTCTTCCAAATCGCCATTTAGCTGTTTTGATTTTTCAATACGACGACACTGATAACTTCAATGCTCGGAGCAATAGCACTTCGTCGATGTTATTCCGTCTCGATTATATTATCACAAACCTTATGCCTAAACTAAACTTAAACCTAGGTCTAGGTTATACGATTCTTGACCCTAAACTACAAAAAGCCACGAGAGGAACAGAGCCAAGCTGGAATCCCTCGATTAAACTTTCTCATTATCTCACTGAAAAATTGAGAATTGGATTTGAGTACAACTACACCACTAAAACATCACTTGAGACCATTAGAGAATACACCAAACATTCAACCGGCTTAGAACTGCGCTACGATTACTAATTTTTAGATCAAGGAAGATCTCATGCTCGTTAAACTGATAAAGTACTCCGGTATTGTCTTTATCTTTTTTTTTAGTGCCTTCAGTATCTTTATGGCACTCACTGAAAGAGAGCTTCATCCCTCTTCTGAGTTAAAAAAATGGACGGCCTACACCTCATTTTTTGAAGATCGTTTTTATGATCTTCGAATGAAACTGACTTTAGACCCTGAGGGATTCGACGATCGTTTGGTTTTAGCCGCTATTGATGACTACTCCCTTTCAAATATTGCCGTGTGGCCGCTGCCTCGTACCGTCTGGACAAACTTTATTCACAAGATGGATGGCTATGGCGCAAAAGTCATTCCCTTCGACGTTTTTTTCTCCGAACCAGCTCTCGCTTGCGAGGGGCAATCCCCTGATGGCGGCTTTGCCGACGCCATCACCCAGTTTCAAATGACACCGACAAATAAAGTCATCCTCCCCTACGCTCTGAGAAGTTCTATTGACGATTTTTTTCCAGAGATTCCCGAAGTTATGTACAACTTCGTGATGGATGCCAAACAATCTGAAGGCTTGAACTTAGTTCCGACTCATATTGGAAAAAGAGTTTTCCCGATCCAACAACTGGTTGATTCAGGTGCCGGGCTTGCGATTATTGAGGCCAGCGAAGACCCAGATGGAATCTTTCGCCATTACAAACTGCTCGCCAATGTAGACGATCTTTATTTTCCTTCCTATTCATTAATGGCGTACGAAGCCTTCACAGGAGATCGCCCTGTTTTTGAGATGACCAATCTAGGGGACCCCAAGGTTACGGTTTCCACTGGAACACTTAGTTTAAATATACGAGGTGAAACAAAAATCCGTTGGTTCGGAGGGGTTAATCAGTTTCCTCAAGTCTCGATCTACGATATTCTCCAAGCTGATCCAGAAGACCCCGTCATGCGGGAAAAATTCTCGGGCAAAATCGTTTATGTCGGCTCCACTGCTTACGGAGCGCACGATCTTCGACACACGCCGATTGATCCCATGCTCCCAGGGATTTATTTTCACATGAATATGACGAAGATGCTGCTCGACGGGCGTTTCTTCAAACCGCTCGGAGAATCCACTCTCTACTCTTGGCTTATGCTTTTAGGTGGAACTCTACTGATTATCTTGGTGATGTATTTCAACAACGCCATACTCGATCTATTCGCTGTAGTGACTATCACCTCTGGTCTTTTTCTTTTTGACTCTTACGTCCTTCTTCCAAAGGGCTACGAGATTAAACTTTTCTTCTGTCTCTTCTCTGTGATTGCGACCTACTCTTGGGAAACATTTCTCAATTTTTACTCTGCCAATAAAGACAAAGCCAAAATCCGCGGCACTTTCTCAAGCTTCGTGGCTCCGGCCATCGTTGATCAAATGCTCGCCAACCCCGAACTCGTGAAAGTCGGTGGAGAGCGAAAGAATATTACGGTTTTCTTCTCAGACGTCAGGGATTTCACCACTATTTCAGAAAAGCTCACACCGGAAGAACTCTCCAATTTACTCAATCAGTATATGGGAGTTATGACTGATTTGATTTTTGCCAACTACGGGACACTTGATAAGTATATTGGCGACGCCATCGTCGCTTACTGGGGAGCACCTGTTGATGTTCCTAATCACGCTTATCACGGAGTGAAGACAGCGATTAAAATGGTCGAGGCACTCCCTGCTTTGAATGAAAAATTCCGCGCCCAAGGCTTTCCTGAACTTGAACACGGAATGGGACTGAATACCGGTGACTGTTCAGTTGGTAATATGGGGTCAGATAAAATTTTCAGTTATACCGCTCTGGGAGACAATATGAATCTCGGCGCGCGAGCAGAGTCCCTTTGTAAATTCTACGGAGTGGAAATCAATATTACAGAATTTACTCTTGCCGCCATTCCGCCAGAATTACTTGTGGAATTCCGCTACCGCATTTTAGATAAGGTACGTGTGAAAGGTAAGGCCCAAGCAGTAAGTCTCTTTGAGGTTTTCCACACTACTCACCCACTCTATCAAGCCGTCGATGAGGTCAAAGAATACATGCGGGCGTTTGATCTTTATCAACAGCAGCAGTTTGTAGCAGCCGCTAGAGTGTTCGAAGAACTACACGAAAAATTTCCAAAAGATAAATGTTTTAAGCGGATGTTAGAAACATGCCAAGACTATATCAAGTTTCCTCCGCCCCCAGATTGGGACGGAGTCTTTACTCATACTTCGAAAGGCTAGTGATTTAGTAGCGAAGAACTTCGAGCGCTTTGGCCAAAACTTTCTCAACGTTTGGCAAAGTCGCTCGCTCTAAAATGCGGTTAAAGCCCACTGGTGTAAACGTTGACCCCAGCCTTACTGCTGGCGCATCAAGCGCTTCAAAAGCTTTCTCATTAATCATTGCGACCAGCTCTCCGCCGAATCCACCGAAAACTTTGTCTTCGTGAACAACAAGAACTCGGTGAGTTTTGTTCACAGAAGCTAAAATTGATTCTTCATCCAGTGGGCTCAGTGAGCGCAAATCGACCACTTCGATTTCTTTTCCATGCTCGCTCGCGATCTTATCAGCGGCTTCTAAACAGAAGTGAACTGTATTTCCGTAAGTCAAAATCGTAAGATCAGTTCCCTCGCGACGAACTCTAGCTTTCCCAAAAGGAACTTCAAACCCTTCAGGAATTGAGGCCATGGCTTGCTTTGAATTATAAAGTGCCTTTGGCTCTAAATAGAGAGTTGGCCCTTCAGAGCGCATGGCGGTTCTGAGTAAGCCTGCAGCATCGTCAGCAAAAGCTGGAACGACAACACGAAGACCTGGAAGCGTCGTGAACGTTCCTTCGAGGTTTTGTGAGTGATAAAGTCCCCCACCGATATAACCACCAGAGGCAAGACGAATCACAACGTTTGGTGAGAAGGCACCGTTTGAGCGCCAGTAATCGTGAGAGCATTCAATCAATTGCTCCATGGCAGGCCAGAAATAGTCGGCGAACTCCGCCCCTTCAACCACGACTCGAATATCTTTGCGAAAGCGAGAAAAGCCATTGGCCGTTCCCATAATAAAATCTTCGGCGATCGGAGCGTTGAAAACCCGTTCAGGTCCAAACTCTTGCTGCATGCCTTTAGAGACGTTAAAAATTCCACCCTTTTCTTTATTGGCCATGTCTTGCCCCCAAATAAAGGTATTTGGGTTGTGACGGAATTCTTCTTTTAAAGTGCCGTTGATGGCGTCGATAAATTTCACTGGCTCTGACTGGTCGTTATGAAGCCCTTCTGGGAACTTCTCAGCTTTGTAAGCCGGAGGTAAAACAAAATCATAGATCGATTCTGGTGTTGGGTTTGGAGCTTTCATGGCAATTGAATGCGCCTCAAGTAAAGTCTCTTTCATTTCTTTGTCGATTTGATCGAGCTCTTTTTCGCTGACAATTTTCGCCTTCATCAATTGCGCTCTAAAAGCCGTCAATGGATCTTGCTTGCGAGCAGCTTCCCTCTCCGCTTCATCACGATAAAGTTCGTGCTTATCCGAGTTTGAATGGCTATGAATTCTCACACAATCAGCGTGAACAATCACCGGCTCACTGTTTTTGATTGCGTGCTCACGAGCTTCAGTCATGGCGTTCATGGAATCGAAAACGTCTTTGCCATCACAATGAATGATTCTTAAATTCAAAAAGCCTGAGAAGTTATCGGCCACTCGCTCATTGGCGGTTTGATCTCTCTTAGGAACAGAAATACCATAACCGTTGTCTTGAAAAACAAAGATCACTGGAAGTTTTTCAGTGCTAGCGCCGTTGATCGCTTCATAGCAATAGCCTTCTGAAACAGAGGACTCACCTTGAGAAGAAATCGCTACACCTGTGTGCTTATAGCGCTTCATCGCGCGAGCCACACCCACAGCGTGAAGTGTATGGTTACCAGTACAGCTTGAAACGTTATGGATATTGAACGAAGGTTTTGCGAAGTGATTTGACATGTGTCGACCACCGCTGGCGAGGTCAGTCGCTTTTGAAATCCCGTTCAAGATCAACTCTTCAGCAGTGAGGCCCGCTGAGAGACAAGTCAACATATCTCGGTAGTATGGAAAGAGATGATCTTCGTTGAGCGTAAAGACTTGGCCGATCGCCAATTGAATGGCGTCGTGGCCGGCGTAGGGAGCGTGGTAAGACCAACCGATCGCCTGCTTCAGATAATTTGGCGCGCGGTCATCGATCATGCGGCCTAAGGTCATCAAGGCGTACCAAGTTTTGAGAACTTCTTTGTCGGTTTTTTCTAGTGAATAGAACTTTTCTACTTTTTTCAACATTTTTACCCCGAGTTCAAGTGTCTGAAAGTTCACCAAAATTACCCATTCTCCTCCGAAAGTGCAAGTCAAGTTAGGTGTAATTCGGGCCTAACTTAGGTTTGACGTGGGCCTCGTTTTTTGGTCTGATTTGCTCAGTAAGTTCTTGGAATAAGACCCAAAGGAGTGCCCCATGCCCGTAGCTAATTTTGAGCAGTATTGCGCCATGCTCGACAAAGCGCATAAAAACCAATACGCTTTCCCGGCCATCAATATCACCTCGACCTCAACTATCAATGCCACTCTCGAGGCCTTCGCCAAGAAAAAATCTGACGGGATCATCCAAGTCTCCACTGGCGGCGGACAATTCGCTTCTGGGCAAGCGGTGAAAGACATGGCCCTCGGTGCAATCAGCTTAGCTCAGCACGTGCATTTGATGGCGGAAAAATACAATGTGCTCATCGCTCTTCACACTGATCATTGCCATCCACAGTATATCGATAGCTTTTTGAATCCACTTATTGAAGAAACCAAAAAGCGCCGAGCGATCGGTCTGCCGAATCTTTTTAACTCTCATATGTTCGACGGCTCAGAGTTGCCACTTAAAGAAAATATTCGCCTCTCAAAAGAGCTACACAAAAAATGTGTCGAGCAACAAATTATTCTTGAAGTGGAAACTGGTGTTGTGGGCGGCGAAGAAGACGGTGTCAATAACGAAGGCGCCGACAAAGACAAGCTCTACACCACGCCTGAAGAAATGGTGCAAATGGCCCGCGAGCTAGGCCCCATCGGCCGCTTTATGTACGCCGCCACTTTCGGAAACGTCCACGGCGTGTACAAACCAGGTAACGTCAAACTCAAACCAGAAATTTTAAAAATCGGCCAAGAAGCGGTCATCAAAGAACTCGGTGAAAAAGCTCGTCACTGGCTGGTCTTCCACGGTGGCAGCGGCTCTGAACTCAGCGAGATTCACGAAACTCTCAACTACGGCGTGATCAAAATGAACGTCGATACTGACACTCAATACGCTTACTCTCGCGCGGTGGTTGATCATATGCTGAAGAACTATGATCAAATGCTCAAGATCGACGGCGAAGTGGGAAATAAAAAATTCTACGATCCGCGAACATGGATGAAAGCTGCCGAGAAAAGTATGACAGAGAGAATCTGCCAAAGTATCGATGATTTAAAATCTGGCGGGCGGAGCTTGCTTCATGAGTAAAAAAATTCTTCTAGCTTTCTTTTTTTGCGCTCTCTCGTCTCTAAAACTAAGTCATGCCTGCCCTTCAGGCATGACGAACGTTCACGATGAAGCTCGTTTGAGCTTGCTCAAATTTGGGGCTTTTATTGAGTTTAAACAAAAAATTGAAATCCCTTCTTTTGAAACAGAACTTGGCTTGAGCGACGAACTCAGGCTTTATGTCGACGCTTCTGCCGTGCCTCGTTTTATTTCAGAGGGGCGCGCTTTTCCGGTCGTAAAATCGGAGCAAGGTCATATTAGAATGCCGGATACGGAACTGATTCTAAGCCTGCGTCGCTACTCTCCAACAGTAGGTGATCTCGTGCGAGCGGCCGGTGGAACGTTGAGTGTTTGTCAGAAGATCGCCTCTCCACGAGAGATTATTTAAATCTGCACCGTCTCAAAAAGTGGGACGATTTGTAACTTGCCTTTAAAATGGCGCTTTTTAAGTTCTTCTTCAAAAGCGTCCACACAAATTGTCTGAGAAAGTGGTGGATAGAAATCATCATAATGATGAGGGATAACAACCTTGGGAGCGACAATCGCAATTTGATCGGCCACCAGACTTTGAATACGACTATGACCCTGAAGCGGTGAAAACATATAATCCACCTCGAGATCTCGGTAGAGTTTTAACTCTGATTCTGTGCAACCGGCTGTACTCAAATAAAGAAATCTTTTTCCTTTAAATTCAAAACTATAAGATTGAACTAGACCCTCAGGATACCCAAGGCCTAGACATGCAATATTCAGACAGTCCCTAAATCCACAGCGCTTCATGGTTGAGAGCACAAGCTTGGCATCAAAACGCACATGAGAACTTTTAAACGCCCTCATCTTCAGATCTTTCAAAAGATACATATCATTATGAGAGGTTTTGATTCTATTCGCAGGCACTCCCCTCATCCGCAAGATAAATCCCGTAAGTCCAGGGGCCACAATTTCAACGTCGCTGTGTTTGACAATCTCTGGGATATCATAAGTATGGTCAAAATGACCGTGTCCCACATAGATGGCGCGGGTGTTTTGGAAAGACTTTGCATTGAAGGGAGATTGATTATCAGGGCCCCGAGAAAGAAAGGGGTCAAAGGCAAATTCAAGATTGCCGGCTTTAAGAATAAAGCCGGCCGTTCCGAGCCAAGTGAGTTCCATTAATTAAAGCCTTCTATTTATTCCACGGAGCAAAAGCTGTAGGCAATCCTTTGATCTTTGGTTTGAGTTCTGGCATATGGCGACCAATCACTTTATGCAAAAAGCCTTCGTCATCAATCCAACTCATACCAGCTTTTGTATAGTAGTCTTTGTTATAGTTATCTGTAAAAAACTTATCGGCCATCAGTCTTCTCGAGGCCATCAAAATGAAAATTTGAAAAGGCGTTTCACCAAAACCGAAACCTTCTGGCCTAACTTCTTCGGCCACAGTTCCCACGAGTAAATCAATCATCTCAACATTATCGCGACCCTTTTCATCAACACCATACACGCTATAGAAATTATCAAGAATCTTTTCTTGTCTAGCATCAAGAGGTCTATCAGCAGGAAAGAAATCTCTATAAGAAGTAATTGGTTTTAAATTAATCGCTCTTCTAAACTGATTATACCTAGGCACTCCTCTCTCTCTGTCTCTCATGATATCAATCATGGCGAGGTCCATCTTTCCAAAGCCCGGCACATTAAAATCCTGCATAAACTTCGGGAAATTATTAATCACAAGCTGACCTGGATTTTGCGTACCAAAAGAATAGAAAAGATCTGCAAGCTTATACTTTTCCATCAGCGGATAAGATCCTTCTCTTGTCGTGTCCATAAATGGCACAGCAGTCACTTTATTTTTATTTGCCATCGTTTTCAATTCAATCGTCTCTGGAAGAAGCGAGTGAAGTCTATAAACAGATGTAAATTCCTCTGTAATACTAAAAGGAACTCCATAATCATTTCTCTTATCTCCAACAATACCTCCGACGAGATATCCTGAATTTGTGGCGCGAAACCAATCAGTTCTATTCAGACCTGGAATATGCTTAATTAATTTAGACCATGTTTGTGGATTAGCAATTCCGTACCAATTCGTGTACATGGCAAAACGCAAAGTCTCATTGGATAAAATAGCGGGGGTCCATTCGATGGTATGAATTTTAGCCAAAACCGCCGCATTGATTAGTCTTGCCACTTGAAACACATGCTCATCGAGTTCTTTGTCATCCATCTGCACAGAGTATTTGTCGACCTTTCTAAAACGATCTCCAAGACGTCTTATCATTCCCGCATCATTCCAAATCCATTTTCCAGTTTTTGCGTCTTTTTTTACATATTTTTCAACTAGCATATCTGCAATCGCATTATGCTCTTTCACAAAAAGAGTATGCAACATACTCAAACCGACCCACCAATTATCAGAAAAGCCCGTTAGCTCATAGCCTTCGTTCTTTTTATTATGGCGCGGATTAAGATCTTTTCTTTTAGGAAGTAGTTGTTTTCCATTTTTTTCAACAACGCTGAGCTTACCCATTGAAAAAGAACGAACCTTTTTTTGCTCTTCATAATTACTTCCGTACAATTGAGAGGCATCCCACCAATGAGTCACCTCATTAATTGTCGTTTTGCCAAACTCTTTCTTGTACTGTCTATCATCTGCTTTATTTTCTTGGGTTCTTTCTACAATTTCGTCACTTTTTCCATCAACTTGTACTCGGTAAGGATCGGTCTCAAGATTCGCTCCATGAGTGAACCAGTCGTGGTTCATAAATTGAATCCAGCTAGCTGCGATCATATTTAGATATGGCACTGCTTTAAACTCTTCTCTCGTGAAAAACTTTTCTGAAACAAGCTTTGGGTTGGGCTCCATCAGTTTTTCCGAGGCCTCATGGTCAATCATTTCCGCCGGTACATTTCGTCCAAAAGCGACACCTGAAGCCCCAACGAATGGTTTATCCATTTCATAACATGTTCCATCTGCACTTCGGTAGTTGTCATCTTTCTCTTCGTCGCAAACAACGTCGCGCTCATAACCTTCATAATGAACATGAGGGTCATGGAGATTATTTCGGAGTAAATTCTTTCTTATTTTACTCAAGACAATAAGAGCACTGACTTTAGTGCCCTCACGGCTCCAGGTTGTCCAAGGGTCTTCGCTCTCAGTACTGCTCGGATTTCTATCCATCTCAGCCGTATTATTATGAGAACAAGCGAGAAGAAATAATCCCGACAAGACGAGAAGATAGTGTCCAAAGCGTTTCATGCAAACTCCTTTTGCTAGATTCAATACAATCCCTAAACATTATATTGTTAAACTAAACCGACAACAACACTGACTTCAGACTCGCTTACTGAAGTATTATGGTTGGTTTTATTTTGAGACAAAAACTATACTCAAAGTATTGTATTTAGTGATGATTATTTATTCATTTATAAAAAAGGCCCATTTATTCTTCCTTAATGAAGCCTGAGATCTATGCATATTTTTCCTCATCAAGCTTGTGAGAGTTCTTCGACGTATCATTAAAATTGATTTTCCTAAATCCCACTGGAGATAATTTGATGAGCTTACATTTTTTAAAATATCTTTGTTTCATCTTATTTTTCCTAAGCTCAATCACAAATATCACTGCTCAAGAACTTTCAAAAAATTATGAAAGCCTAGGTGCTTGCGATAAACAAAACGAGCTTTGGGAAAAGATCATGGCCACACAACATGATATCACTCCTGATATGAGCAATCTTGGAATCATTCAATTACTGGCGATGAGCTTTCAAAAACTTCGCACGAAATCAGACTATGTTTCAGATGTGGCCCCACAGGATTGGAAAAAATACCTTCACCGCCGAGGAGCTGTAGCAAAAGTAAAATTTGTCTCCAATGATTCTCATCACTACACAGGGATTTTTAAAGGTGCTGAGTGCGCACTTTTAAGACTCTCCCTCACTTACGAACCCAAAAAATCTAAAGCGGTCGCCCCGGGTCTTGCTTTAAAGGTGCTTAGAGATAAATCTCCGAGCGCCAATGTCTCGGCACTCTACGCCCTTGATGGCCAAGAAAGAGATTTTAATTTTTTTAAAAATTCTCTTTCTCATATCGTTCCGATGGGAGATTCAGTCGGAGAAAGACTTGTTCATAGGCTCTTCAAAAGAGTCTCACTCTATCCTGAGGTTTTAAAAATTGATGATTTTTCAAAAAAGGATGCCAAAGGAGTTGTTTCAAATGCTCCGAAGGGACCTTTCCAAATATTCTTCGTTCCAAACTCTGAGGTTAAATTTGCCAGCGAAGAACATGATATAAGAGAAGATTTTCTCTCAATAGAGCAAGGTACAACTTTATACAGTGTTTACGCCTTAGAAACTCCTCCAAAAAAGAATTACCAATATGACCAGTATTCAAAGGCAGACATTTCATTTTTTATTTCGAAATCAAAAAAAATAGGGGAAATCATAACGACTTCCCCATTTATTGCTTCTGAATTCGGTGACAGCAGACTCTTTTTCCGCCATGAGATCCATGAAAAAGAATAGTCTCTATTCGCCTTCACCATTATCTGGATGCTCATAATACATTAAAAAATCTTCAGGATTATCTGAATCGACCAAAACTAATTCCACTACATCTTGATTCAGGGCCTCTGAGGCATCGAATATATCAATGAAAAGCCCTAGTCTATTTTCTACGTGTTTTACGCCAGGCTTTTTCTTATCTAGAGCATGAAAAACAAAAATCCCAGATGCCGGCATTGTGACTGCATACTCGCCCTCAATATAAGCTGATTTCGGGTTTGTAAACTGCCCCTCTCGTTTGCTGGCACGCAAATGGGCCCTTTGTTTGTTAATCTTAAAGACCGCCTTGTCATCACTACCCTTACCTCTGTAAAGATCAAGGACCTCATCATTCAGATCACCATAAGCCCCAAGATAAATCCCCGGAAGAAAGGTCATTCTCCAAGTTGAGTCTAGCTTCAGCATATTATAAGTGAATTTTGCAATTGAATACTGATGCCCGTTTAATCCCCTTTTATCCATATAAGGAAACGAAATCTCTGCAGGCTCGGCATCGGGAGATGTCGTTATCCGCGCTCCTTCTAAGGCATGGCGACCATCAACCACTTCATCTGCTAAGATCAGCAAACTTGGTCTATCACTTTCTCTACTCACTAACCGATTATTCACATAACGAACTTTTCTCATCTCATACGTATTTTGCCGACTACCAGGAGTCACTTTATAAACAACGATTCTCTTGGCGATTTGATTGAGATAGCCAATTCTATCACTCAGTCTCGGTAATTTATTTGAGGCAATATACTTGGGCGCCATCTTAAGGAGATTGCTGTACTCTAGAACGATGCCATAATAAGCGCCTTTTTCATTTTCAATTTCTTGCAAATAAAAACGAGTTGTTCTTTTTCTCGTGCGCATAATTTTTGATGATCCGGCTTTTTTGCCGCCGAAGAATCTAGGAACAATTGTTTCTTCCTTATATTCAGCTATACCCAAGGCCGTTCCATTTAAATCCCTATCGTCAGACGCCGGATTTCTATGACCCTGTTTATGGGAGCAGGAGGAAAGAATCAAAATGATAAATAATGTGATGAATGATTTAATAACGAGCTCCTTATTTAATGCCATATCCTTCATCTTTTCGGTCACAAATGACCGATTCTTAAACAAAACTTATCAATCAAATCAATGGGATTTCATGGTGTTACAATAAGTGTCTAATTTTTAGACACCCCATGAATAAATAGTCTGAGGCCAAATCCTTAGGATGAGCTTGAAGTATGATGAAGGCGTATGATTATTTTTTGGAGAGCATAGTGAAATCAATAAGCCTATTTCTTTCGCTTTTTTTAAGTTTGAGCAGCTTTGCTCTTTCGGATTCAATTTCCTGT
The DNA here is from genome assembly GCA_002435795.1 of Bacteriovoracaceae bacterium UBA6166. Taxonomy (GTDB): domain Bacteria; phylum Bdellovibrionota; class Bacteriovoracia; order Bacteriovoracales; family Bacteriovoracaceae; genus UBA6166. The sequence goes on from DIUE01000057.1 coordinate 63,859, forward strand.
CAAGGCCTCGATAAGGATATTGTTTTTTCCATCTCCCAAGAAGAACAAGATGAACAAGAAGAAATTAAGATTTTTCTCAGTATAGACAGAGAGATTCTTACAAATCTTGCCGTAACAGAAATAAGGATTAATGAGAACTCTATCTCATTTGGGATCAATGACCTGTCGGCGTTGAAGGCGTATACGTTTATTTCGAGTGATAGCTTTAAAGGCCACAACGCCAAACTTATCGACATCGGTGAGTCAGAGACAGAATCAAGCACCTTCAAACTTAACTGCGCTGATAAATAAAATGAACTGCCCCACTTCCGTGGGGCTAAGAGAAATCCGAGACTTATAGTCTCAAGGGCTCACCCCCAATTAAGTCCTTTTTAGACTTCCCGATTTGGGCAGCTCTTCATCAAACAGAAATATCCGTACAGATCCATGAGCTTAGTTGATCTCCAGCCCCACGGAAGTGGGTCAGTTAGAAATTATTACAAGTCTTCTCTCCTCGTTTCAAACCTGAGTTATTCTCCCATATATGAAAAAATTAATTAAACTCCTCACCCTCTCTCTCATCGTCTCAACCCCGCTTTTTGCCATGGGTACTTCTTCAATCGAAAAAGAAGAGCTCCCTAAAATCGCCAAAGTCGAAGTGTATAAAAGTGAACGAAGAATGGCGCTTTTAGATAGTGAAGGAAACGAAGTGAAATCCTATAGTGTGAACTTAGGCTTCAATCCCCTTGGGCATAAAGAAAAGCAAGGCGACGGGAAAACGCCAGAAGGTGTTTATACCTTGAATTGGAAAAACCCTGAAAGCCAGTATCATCTCTCAATCCATATCAGCTACCCAAATGCCGCTGATAAAGAACGTGCCCGTGAGTTAGGCGTTTCACCTGGCGGTGATATTTTTATTCACGGAATGCCAAACACCACTCGAAACTACACTTGGCTTGTTTCGCCGATTGGTGCTTGGCTCGCCCCTGATATGACTAATGAAACCATTCATTCGTTCCTCTCTATGTTAGATTGGACAAATGGCTGTATCGCGGTTCAAAACAAAGAAATAGAAGAAATTTATCAATTGGTGAGCGTGCCCACCAAGATTGAAATTTTCCCTTAACCTAAAATCTTTGAAATCACCTCGTAGGTATTTTTTGAGAGGCCTTCGGTCTTCAAAAGACTGGTGAGTTCTGTTTTCATCAAAGTCTTTCTTCCCTCGTCCATCTTGGCAAAAACCTTAAAGGCGCTAGCGAGTCTTGCGGCCATCTGTGGGTTGATGCGATCGACTTCTAGAAGCTTTGCGGACATCAAGCGATAGCCTGCGCCTTTTGCTTCATGAAACTGGACCGCGTTGCCCATAAAAGGTCCAAAGAGTGAGCGCACAAGGTTTGGCACATTTAAGTCGAACTCTGGAAGTTTCTGTAAGTCTTCAAGCGCTTTAAAAACAGAAGCATCATTTAAAGAAGTCTGAACGCCGAACCATTTCTGCATCACAAGAGTTTCGTGTTTCCATTTTTGGTAGAAAGACTTCAGGCAATCAGCTGACTCAGGCAACTTACTGTGATGAATAAGCGTCAGAGAGGTAATCTCATCAGTCATATTGGTGGCGTTTTTAAATTGCGCCACTAAAAGCTCACGAGCACCGTTGTCCTTGAGTGCGAGCGTTGAGAGGAAGCCCAGCGCTCGATTCTTAAGAGCGCGTTTACCAATGGAGAGCGGATCAAGAGCGTACTCTGAGCTTTGGTGATTGGCATAAAGACTCTTGAGATCCGCTGCAAACTCTGTCGCAAGGTTTGTGACAAGTTGATGACGAGCTTTTGCCGTTTCATCGATCAGGAAAGTCTTTTGGCGCTGATGAAGTGAGCTCTCCCCAGGGAGTGTGAGCATCAGAGACTTCATCATCGGGTCGAGTTTTTCGTCTTTAATGATAGAAGCGAAGGCCGCTTTCAATTCCGGGTTAAGACTTGGAGTCGCCCCTTTTGAGATAGCTTCAATCCATTTTTCAAGTTCTGCCGTATAAAGTTCTTGAGCCATTTCATAGCGGTTAAAAGCGTCAGTGTCTCGCGCCATCAAAAAAATCATCTGATTTTGAGTGAGATTTGTCGTCAGTTTAATGGGGCTTGAAAACTCACGGTTAAGTGAAGGTGTCACTTTTGACTTAAGACCAGTGAAGACAAATTCTTCCTCAGTTTTTTTCAGGTGAAGTAATCCTCTCTTTAAGTCAGGTTGCCCTTGATCATTTTTAAGTTTAAGCGGCAGCTCATGACCTTGCTCATCGAGAAGAGCAATCAAAAATGGCATATGAAAGGGTTTCTTCTCTGCCTGTCCCGGAGTTGGTGGACATTTTTGTGAGATCAAAAGTCTGACTTCACCTAATGCCTGATCCTGCTGGAATTCTACGTGAACTTCCGGTGTCCCCGCTTGATCGTACCAAAGAGAGAATTGTGAGAAATCATAATTTCCATTGGCGATACTGAGAGCGTGAACGAAATCTTCCGTGGTGACGGCTTGTCCATCAAACAACTCAAAATACTTATCCATCCCCCGGCGAAAGCCCTCAGTTCCAAGCATGGTCGCCATCATCCGAATAACTTCTGAGCCTTTTTCATAAACGGTAGAAGAATAGAAATTATTAATTTCAAGATAAGTCTTAGGCTTAATCGGGTGAGCAAGCGGGCCTGCATCTTCGTTGAACTGATGGGCGCGCAGACCTTGCACACTTTGCACTCTCTCGACGGCGCGAGAGTTGAGATCACTTGAGAACTCTTGATCTCGATAAACTGTTAGACCTTCTTTAAGTGTCAGCTGAAACCAATCGCGACAAGTGATGCGATTTCCCGTCCAGTTATGGAAATACTCGTGACCAATGACAGATTCGATTCCAAGGAAATTATCGTCGGTCGCCGTTTCAGGCTTGGCGAGCACGTAGGCTGAGTTAAAAATATTCAGTCCTTTATTTTCCATCGCTCCCATATTGAAGCTATCAACGGCGACGATCATATAAATATCTAAATCGTACTCGAGACCAAAACGCTCTTCGTCCCACTTCATCGATTTTTGCAAAGAGACCATAGCGTGATGACACTTGTCTTCATTGCCTTTATCGCAAAAGACTTGCAAGAGAATCTCTCGACCTGAGCGCGTGATGAACTTATCTTCCACCACTCCAAGATCACCGGCCACCAAAGCGTAAAGATAACAAGGCTTCGCAAAGGGATCTAACCAAGTGGCGAAATGTTTTCCATCCGGCAAATCCCCTGATTCAATTTTATTTCCGTTTGAGAGCAAGAGCGGAAAAGTCTTTTTATCGGCGATCATCTTTGTGGTGAAGACCGCCATCACATCGGGGCGATCGAGAAAATAAGTGATGCGACGAAAGCCTTCAGGTTCGTTTTGAGTGCAAAGAATGGTGCCCGACTTGTAAAGTCCATCCAACGCTTTATTGGCAACAGGATTGATGAAATTCGTCACTTCCAGTTCAAAATTTGTTTTTTGAGTGAAGACCTTTAAGCCTTCAGGCATTAATTCGTACTGAGAAGCCGTCAGAGTTTCCCCGTCAATTTTCACACTTTCAAATTCTAGCTCTTCGCCGTTGAGCTCAATGAACTCCGCTTTGAGATTTTGCTTTGTCATCGTCATGGTGTTTGAAACTCGCGTGCGATTTTCATCGAGCCAGAAACAAAGGCTGACTGTTTTAATCAAAAAGTCTGGAGCGGTATAATCTTCGAGGCGAATCGCCTTGGGAGCTTGAGTCACAATGAGGTCCTTGGTTCGTTTAAAGGTGCTTTATCCTACGCATCTTTACTTAAAATGTCAGGGAGTTAGAAAAATAATGCCACTTGCAAATTCAGCTACTTGCATTAAGATTAAATTGAGGGCAATGACTGCTCTTCCAGTACCCCTTTAAGGGTTGAGAAAGATGGCCGCTAAAGACCCAAATAAAAAATATTATTTTGATAAAGTGGGTGCTCCTGAGCTGGCAAAAATCTTGGGCCAAAGAGCAAAAGAAAAAGCGGAAATCACCGTTTGGTGTCGCGGAGAAGAAGAAGAACAGGCCGAACAATTTGCGGTCCTCGCCTATCACGAAGAAGCAGCGAAAATAGAGTTGGAATTTATGGGCGGCTTCCTTACTAAATTAACCGGCTCCCCTCATGGCAATAAAGACGTCTTGATTAAAATTCCCGATGATAAAATTTTCTATTTCACAGGCGGTTTTTTGGCCTTTGATAAAATTGAAAAAACTTATGAGCTCACGATTAAAGAAGATATTTTCTGTAGTCGTCAGCGTACCAACTATCGTTTAATGGCCAATCATTATAATAAAATTCAATTCAAGATGAATGACGTGGTTTATGAAGGGCTTGATATCTCCGCTGGTGGGACGAGCGTTTTAATTCCGGCCGATCAAAAAGAGAAATTTGCCAAAGACACCATTTTTAAAGACTGCACTCTCAGATTTAATCGCCTGAACTTCAATATCCCAAAGGCGCGAATCGCAGGGGCCTGGGAGCAGAAGAACAACGCCGGCGAAGTCTTACCTGAGATCAAAATCGGCATCGCTTTTGAGCAGCTGACCGAAGGAACTGAAGAGGCTTTATTTAAGCACATCAACTCCGAGGCCCGGATGGAAGAGGTCCGCAAAAGATTTGGCTAAGTTAGCCAAGCCTCGCTATCAAATCTCTAACTGTGAATAATACACACCCCGTCATTTTGGTTGACTCAACTACTGAATACAGGTACTTCTAGGCGTCTCTACTCTATGAAGGACCGTACCTATGACTCCATCGTTTGCTGGCGCAAAAGTTCTCGAAAAAGCGAACCTTTTAAAAAAGATGAACCTCTATCCATTCTTTCGAGCGATTGAAAGCACTGACGGAAGTTGTGTTCAAGTCAAAGGCAAAAAACAAGTCATGATTGGTTCAAATAATTATTTGGGCCTCACTCATCATCCACATGTGATGGAACAAGCAATCAAAGCCATTGAAAAATACGGCACAGGTTGCACGGGCTCAAGGTTTCTCAATGGAAACTTGGCAATTCACGAAGAACTAGAAGAGCGTCTTGCAGATTATTTAGGTCATGAAAAAGCGATCGTTTTTTCCACGGGCATGCAAACGAACCTTGGTGTTCTTCCTGCTATTTGTGGACCGAAAGACTGTATGGTTTTTGATTCTGAGAATCACGCTTCCATCGTCGATGCTTCAAGGCTCGCCATGGGAACAACATTTAAATACAAACACAACAATATGGAGTCGCTCGAAGAGCAACTTGAAATGGTTGTCTCTCGTTTTAAAAATGTCACCATCGTCGCTGACGGTGTATTTTCTATGACAGGTGATGTTCTCAATCTTCCAAAAGTGATCGAGCTTGCTCGCAAGTATGGCACTTTGGTTTATGTTGATGATGCTCACGGAATTGGCGTGATGGGTGATCGCGGTCGCGGAACCATGAACCATTTCAATCTCACAAAAGAAGTGGATTTCAATATGGGGACTTTTTCAAAATCATTCGCTTCAATCGGCGGCGTGATCTCAGGTTCTGCTGACTCTATTGATTATGTAAAACACACAGCGCGCTCATTTATGTTCTCGGCCGCTATGCCACCGTCTGCAGTGGCGACAGTGGCCGCTTGTCTTGACGTCATCATGAGTGAAGATGTTCACGGCAATCTTTGGAAAAATGTCGATTTTATGCAAGCGGGTTTCAAAGAACTGGGCTTTTATACTTATAATTCTACCACGCCGATCATCCCGATCTTTATCGGAGACGATATGAAGGCGATGCAAGTGACAAATTATTTACAAGACAACGGCGTCTTCGCCACTCCAGTCATTAGCCCTGCGGTTCCTAAAGGTGAAGCCTTGATTCGCACCAGCTATATGGCAAGTCACCGCCGAGAAGACCTCCAGTATGTTCTGGATGTTTTTGAGAAAGCAAAAAAAGAGATGGAGATCCCTACAACTCATCACTAGAAACAAGAAAAAGGTCTTTTTTATTATGGGCATACAAATCCACGCCATCGATGTTTTAGGCAATAAAAAAGACCGACAACGCTTCATCGAGTTTCCTTGGTCTGTTTATAAAAACGATCCCAACTGGGTACCTCCACTCAAGCTCGCCGTGAGTGAGATGTTTAAACCCAGTCACCCATTTTACAGCAGAGGCGAATTACAAGCCTTTCTCGTCACTGATAATCAAACCGGCGAAACTCTCGGGCGAATAGCCGCAATCTACAATCCCGTCCATAATGATTTTCACCAAGACCAGATCGGTTTTTTTGGCTTCTATGAGGCGACAGAAAATCCTGAAGTGACAGAGCTGCTTTTTCAGGCCAGCCGCAAATACCTTATCGAAAAAGGCTGTACGGAAATCTTGGGGCCCGTCAATCTCTCCACTAACTACGAATGCGGAATGTTGGTCGATGGTTTTGATGATCCACCTCAAATCATGATGACTTATAACCCGAAGTACTACGATAAGCTTATCGTGAATCAAAACCTCGCCAAGGCGAAAGATATTTTGGCGTATAAAATGCCAACCACAGTGCAAATGCCTGAGGTCATCCAAAAAATTTCAAAACGAGCAGAGAAAAGTCATCAAATCACCTACCGCCCTATCAATAAAAAGAAATGGGATCAGGAAGTGGATTTGCTGCTTGAAATCTATAACGACGCTTGGGAGAAGAACTGGGGCTTTATCCCTATGTCCAAGGAAGAGTTCCGCCATATGGCCCAAGAGCTTAAAACCGTTGCAAACCCTCGGTTTATCTTAATTGCCGAAGTGGCCGGTGAAGCGGCGGGCTTTCTGGTCTGTCTCCCCGATTACAACCAAGTTTTTAAACAAATCCCCAATGGGTCGCTCTTTCCTTCAGGGCTTTTCAAGCTATTAACGCCTAAGAAGCGAATCAATCGCGTGCGGGTGATTACCCTTGGGATCAAAAAGAAGTTTAGAATGATTGGACTCGAAAGCCTTCTGTATATTAAAATACAAGAAGAAGTCTTGCTGGCCGGAACTTATACGGAAAGCGAAATGAGCTGGATTCTCGAGGATAATCTCAATATGAATAAACCTTTGATCAGAATGGGTGCAGATCCATACAAACGCTATAGGCTTTATAAAGGTCCCTTAGCGTAATGAAAATTCTCGTCACCGGGGCCAGCGGATTTGTTGGCTCTCACCTCTGCGAAAAATTAGAATCTTTAGGCCATGAAGTCATCGCTCTCTTGAGAGACAGCACAAAATTTCGTGAGCTAGGTCTTAAGGCCAAAATCATTACCGCAGATCTTAGTAGCCCGACTTATCAATCTTTTCTTTCAGATATTCCAAAAGATTTAGATGCTGTTATTCACACAGCAGGCCTGGTTCATAGTTTTAATTCAGAGGATTTTTACCGCATTAATTATGAAGCGACGATTCGTCTGTTTCACGGCTTAAAAAAAATGCGTCCGGCCGGAAAGAAATCCTTTAAGTTTATTTTTCTCTCTTCACTGGCGGCCATGGGTCCGTCTTTAAAAGATAAAATTGCCACAGAAAAAAAATGGCCGAAGCCTATTAGCGAATACGGTAAATCAAAACTGCTGGCCGAAACTCAACTCCAAGAACTCGAAGTTCAATTTCCTGAAGTTGAACTTTTTATTTTTAGACCACCGATGATTATCGGTCCTCGAGATCCTGCCGTGATTGATATTCTTAAAATGGTGAGGGATGGAATTGTTCTGACCGGAGGGCCTTTAGGTTTTCAAAAGCAATACAGTTTTATTTCAATCTACGATCTCGTGGATTCTATTGTCGCCATCACCTTAAAGCCACTCAAAGGCCCAAAGCTTTACCTGCCGGCCCACCCAAGTATTGTAACCCTTGAGCAAATTGTGGAAGAGACGCGCCAAATCTTGGGCCGCAAGCCGGTTAAAATGTGGCAAGTTCATCCCAAGCTTCTTTTAGTCACGGCGACCCTTTTAGAGAAGATGCACAAACTCTCTCCACTACAACTCAGACTCACTCCCGATAAACTCAAAGAGATTTTAGCTGAGGCTTGGATTTGTTCTGGAGAAAAACTGCAATTAGAGTCTGGAGTGAAATGCCAGTATGATTTAAAGCAGATTCTTGAAATCACCATCAAAGACTATAAAGAGCGCGGCTGGCTTTAATATTAATTAAAAAGAAGTCGCCATCTGAACACCAGGAACTCCCTGATAGCGAGTGACACCTAAGGCCCATGAGCGCTCAAAGATCCAGCGGTAAACGGGATGATTTCCTTCATAACCTGCAGACCTTCGCACACCTTCCGAAGCAAATGCCGCTAAGAAAAAGCTCCCCACAACATCGCTGACATAATGCTTTCCATCGAGGACTCGCTGCTGGCTCGCCCACACCGTTAAAACTAGTGGCGGCAGGGTCCACCAAGGACCATAAAACTGAAATGTTTTAAATGTTAGAGCCGCGTAGGGAATCATATGCCCTGAAGGAAATGAACTCTTGCCGCGAAAGGCAGTTTCCCAAAAATCAGAACGACTAGTGTCGGGGCGTTCGTGAATAGGAATTAAACTCAAAAGAGCACTTTCTCCAAGAGTTAAATAAAGGGTTGCCGAGTACTCCATCATAAACTGCATAAGATGAGTATTCTCAGTGGAGCGACCGACATAATAAAGCCCAATCGGTGTAAGAGGAAAATTTAGGATGACTCCTAAATCGCCAGTGGCCTGGATATGACCTGGAATCTTTTTTGAACGGGCAAGGTTTGAAAGCCTGTCGTCTTGATCAAAGGAATACCAGAGCGCCGGGGCTGCGGCTCCTGCATAGAGAAGATTGCTTGGAGTGACGAACTGACCGTAGCTCGCCTCAAGCATATATTGAAATGTTCTCTTTAAATCGTCAGAAGGTTTTCCTGTGGCGGTATTGGCTTGCAACTGAAAACTCAGAAGTAAAAGCATTAGAGAAAAAAGGCTTGAGAGAATTTCAGTAGTTTTCATCTTCATCATAACGAGGACCAGTGGTTGTGCCGAAGACATAATCCCAAAGTGGAGAGCTAACTCCATAGCGTGCTCGCTCTTTCTTAAAATGGTGCTGCAAATGGTATTTTTTTAAATACCGCCCCACTTTATTTGTCATAGGAAAATGGTGAGTGGCGTAGTGAATATAATCGTAACAAAGATAGCCCACGAGGAAGAAGGCCATAAAAACTTGGAGGTAAGCAAAAGGGATCATCAGCGAAAAAAGTGTATAGAGAACAATCACAATTAAAATCGCAGGCACTGGTGGAAAAACCAAACGTGTTGGGTCGTTTGGATCGTCGTGGTGAAGGCCGTGAAAAAGAAAAACCAAGTATTTTCCAAAGCGGCTTTTAGCAGGAAAATGAAAAAGATAGCGATGAAGAATATACTCGAGAAAAGTCCAGCTCACTAAAGCGATGAGCGCCCAGAGACTTATTGTCGTGAAGCTTAAGTTTTGAATCGCAACAGAATAATAAAGAAGCGCCAAAATCACGGGAGTCCAAAGCAGAAGTGGCACGATCGGATGGACGTGAGTCGTCGCCTCAAGAATCGGATTTTTGAAAATACGCAAGGACGGATAGTTCTTAGCTGATGACATAGGTGGCCTCTTTAATGGACTAGGAGTACCCAATCTCGCCAAATATGTAAATCAATGAGCGCAAGAGTCTAAGAAATTACAAGGTTTTTATGCGGCTTTTTCCTAAGGTTTTCAAGCTGGTCCGAAGCTGTTAGTTTACAGCAATAAATATCAAAACCTTATGGGCATTTATGACTTTTTTTTTGACTTTTTTATCTCTGTGCTGCGTTTTTCAACTCTCTTTCGCTAAGGAACTTCCACTGACCCCCGAACAAGTTCAGGCGCTTGAAACAGGTGAGCTTGTCATGGTTGAATCCCCTCAAGAAGACTCTCCCTGGCCTTTGATCCGTGCCTATAAACTGCTTAAAACTGACCCTGAAACTGCAATGGGGATTTTTGCGGCCTATGACTACCAAAAAGATTATGTCCCCAATATGTTGGCCTCTGATCCAGTCTCACAAAACTCACCAACAGAAGTGCAAGTTGAGTATCGCTTGAAAATGCCATGGCCTTTGAACCCTGTTCGTTATGTTCATGATCACCGTTTAAGTCGTGAGGATGGAATTTATCGACTTGATTGGTGGATGATTCGCTCCACTAGTGCTGAAGCGCTAAAGGGATACACCGAGTTTCATCCCTACAAAGCCGACTCCCGCATCTTGATGATTTATGAAAGTTCAATTACCCCTAAATCTAGTTTCGCTAAACTTTTTAAAGGGGCAATGGTCTCAGATGTTCATAAATCTTTGACGGCAATTTCAGAGGAAATTGAAAAGCGAAGCTTAAAAAAAGATGATGAATTGGCCCTTAAGTATCGCCAAATTTTGCAATCATCATTGATGGGTAAAAAAACTTGGGACCTAAATTAAACAGGGGTTCTTTAAGTTTAAAAACTTCTTTGCATTTTCAAGCCCTTGGCTTGAAAGACCGAGAGATCTGATCAAAGCAATGAGAGAAAAAATAAGAAAAATGAACTGACAAAAATCCCTAATGCCCCTTATACTTTTTATAAGAGACATTAAGCACTATCGGCGTTTAAAAAACGGATTTTGAGAGCGTCGATTTCAAATTACTCTTCGAAAAGATTTCCTTCTCTTTCCCCACACTGAAATTTTGCAAAACACTCACAAGTTGATTTCAAGCGGTCAGCTCTAAGACCATAAGTTCCAACGATAAGGCCGATTTCACAACGTACTTCACCTGTGCGGTTTCCAAGTTCTTCATCAACTTCAATCACTTCTGCACTTACGATGTATTTTCCATCGCGCTCTTGAACACTCATGCGAGCTTCGTTTAAAAGAACCAACTCACGTTCACCTGTTCGCTCGTCAAGATATGACCACTCGACTTCTGATTTAACGAAATTCACGATGGCGGCGTAACGATCAGCTTCAATAGCAACCGCTGTAGAAAGAGAAGATAGACAAAAAATGGCAAAGAGAAATTGACGCATAAGATTCACCTTAGTTTAAGTTTGCAGAGCTTGTACCAAGTGAGATAACAATTGGCACGGTCTCAAAGTATTTTTTATAGGGGGCCTCAACAGGATGGTTTAAGATGACAACCAACGAAGAGCTAGTCAAAAAACATCAAGAAATTGTCAGGCAACAAATCAGTGCTCCCGACTGGACACAGAGAGTCGCCATGAAAACCCTTGAAACTTTTGGACATCGCTATTTTGACCATCCAAGCCCTGTGGCCTCTCCCAGGTATGGGGTCATCTCAGTTGAGGCGGTTGAAATCGGTATTAAAGACGCTATAAAAAACCCCGCAATCAAGGGCCAATTAATTGAGCTCATCAAGACTCTTGGGAAAGAAGAAAAACCAAAGATTCTTCGCTCCCTCGAGGTCGACCTGAATAACTATGACCGTGGAGTTGTCGTCTGCCAGGCTACAATAAGTTTTGGTTACCCTGAAGCCGATCAAACAGTTTGTAAAAAACAAAATCTTGAGTTCAGCGAAGCGCTGGAGTATCGCAATCGTTTAGCACGTGTCCTAGAAGAAGTCTGTGAACTCTTCTAAGCGTCGCTACTGCGATAAAGCGTTACCTGAGTACGCTCACCGCCCGGGGCTTACCGTTCATCCTCATAAGCCCGGTGGGCACAGCTTCGCGCAAGAAGAAAAACTCGCTCCTCCCCTGACTGATTTTAGAATTCATCAAGACTATCTTTGGGGTATTGATTGCTTGAATCACGGCTATTACTGGGAAGCTCATACGGCGTTTGAAGCTATTTGGAATGCTCATCTGCGCACTGGCGCAACTGCAGATTTGATGAAGGCCTTGATTAAAATTTCGGCAGCGGCATTGAAGCTTGAGGCCCAATCCATTGAGGCCTCGAGAGGGCATTTACAGAGAGCTCAGGAGCTGATTCAGCCGCTGACTACGAGTGATTTAATATTTGTGGGCCTTGAAAAAAAGTCCTTAGAGGATTGGCTTGAGCAAGCACTCGCTCAAAAAGAACTTCAAATCAATCTTAGGCTTGACCTAATTTTCTGATCAAATTGAATTCGGCCAGAGTCACTGGAGTAATCGAGAGACGGTTGCCTTTTCTTAGAATCAAAAGATCAGCAAGCTTTGGCTCTTCTCTAAGGCGGCTAAGCTCCAGAGTTTGAGGGAATTTTTCTTCAAACTTCACATCAACCATAAGCCAGCGAGGGTTTTTTGGATCAGATTTCGGGTCAAAGTATTCAGATGTTTTATCGAGGGCGGTAGAGTCAGGATAGGCTTCTTTGACAATGGTGGCGACGCCTGCAACACCTGGTACAGGGCAACTAGAATGATAAAAAAGAACGCCGTCTCCTTTTTTCATTTCATCTCGCATATAGTTTCGAACCTGGTAATTGCGACAGCCATTCCAAGCTTCGACTTTTTTCTTTTCTAAATCATCGATAGAAAAAACATCTGGCTCCGATTTAAAAATCCAATACATCATGCTTAAGACCTAACACCGTTTTTAAAATACGGGGCCAAACGTTTTTGCATAAAGCTTGGAAGGGCAAAAGAAGCGCGGTGAACTTCTTCGTTATAATAATCAAACTCAAGGCCCGAAGTTTTCACTCTCTCAGCTTTAAAATCCTGCAAAGGATGGAGTGATTTAGAACAAAAAGAAAATGACCACAAGCCGCCTGGATAAGTCAGGTTAGAGAAATTGTATGAACGAACCACTGGAAAGATTTCGCCTAAAAGCTTCAGCATAGACTCTTGAACTTCAGGATGCATAAAAGGTGATTCACCCTGAGAGACAACGATACCGTTCGCAGTCAACAGGCGATTGATATCTTGATAAAACTCTGGGCCAAAGAGAGGTTGCGCTGGGCCGATGGGATCTGTCGAATCCACAATGATCACATCAAATGGCTTGTGATCTCCTCGCATATACTCAAGGCCGTCGCCGATAATCAGTTCAAGTTTCGCATGATTAAGGTCTTTAGACGTTTGAGGAATGAATTCCACGCAAGCATCAACAACCATCTTATCGATCTCAACCATGACGACCGATTCAACAGATGAATGGCGCAAAACTTCACGGGCCGTTCCCCCGTCGCCACCACCAATAATCAAAACGCGCTTTGGATCTGGATGCACAAACAAAGGCACGTGAGAGATCATATCGTGATAAACGAATTCATCTCTTTCAGTCACCATGATGAGTCCGTCATTTAATAGCATTCGGCCGTGGCCTTTGGTTTCGACGACGTCCACAGTTTGAAACGGGCTTTTGCCAGAGAAGAGCACTTTTTCGACCTTAAAGCGCATGCCGTAGAAATCTTCAAATTTCTCTTCGATCCAAAGTTCAGAATGCATAATTATTCCTTGTAAACCATCGCAGGGCCTGAGGTCGTGCGATGGTGAAAATAATGAAAAAAGTCCACTTGAAATCCGCTTGGAATCAACTGGCGACTATGGGTGCGATTGATATAATCAGATTCAAATTTAAGCTGAGTCGGACCATTGAAGACGACTAAATCAAAACTTCCAGGACTCAACACTGATAAGAAATGTTGAATCATCTCTTGAGCTTGGTAGGACTCACAGTTTGTCTCAAAGCTAATATAAGATGTATCAAGCTGAGGAGTGATATGAATGGTGGCGTAGGTATCATCTAAGAGGGCGTTGAGTGAATAGCCGAAAGGATCGAAGCTGAAGTCGTCGATTTGAAAACCCTTCAACACTTTTTCAAGGCCTAGAAGATTTCTCGTTTTGTTGACACAAGTTTTGGGGTCGAGCAGTTCTTCCAGTAGGTCTGGGCGAATATCGTACATTAAAAGCTCGACAGTACAGTCGTCTTTATCGGCCTTAAAACTCGTTTCAGAAGAAAAAAGTAAATTGTGATGCTCGTGAAAACGCCCGAAGCAGAATGCTTCCCCCGGAATCAATTTTTTTAAGTTGGTCACATCGTCGGCAAAAGACGATTTTTGAAGGTAAGAGCGAAATTCGTTTTTGCGTTGGTAAATCACACAATCAACACGCTGCTCACCGATTTCCTTGATGAAGGCCTCAGCCGCCAGCGCCAGCGTCGTCTCACCACAAGTAATCATCGTAATGCGGTTCTCAAAAACAAAGAGTGAGGATTCGGATAAGAGGAATGCAATAACCTTAGCACTGCGCAACTCACCAATAATTTCCGCCCGTGAGGCCTTAACGATCATCTCCCAGAAAGCGCGAGGCTTATCTAATAGGGATTCTGATCGGTCTTTAAGAAGGATTTCGACCTTCTTTTCTGCACCTTCAAAAAACACCAGTTTTTCCTTTGTTCTAACCAATATCCATTTGGTTATCATAAGAATCACTCTACGTCACGGCGTAGATCAAACTTACAAAACTCTCTCGTTGGGCCAAAAAGCTGACCTAGTATCGAGCCACTCGCAAAAAATTGAATAAAATTTAATCACCAAATTTTAGGCGCTGGCCCAGTAATAGCCCGTTTTTAAAGTTAATGCTGAGTTTTCTTCCTCAGCTCCATTCGAAGGATTGAACTCAAAACTCACACAGTTAAACTTGAGAAATAAAAAACAGAAGACTCATGCAAGGAAGGTTTGAGATGACGATGATCAAGAGTATGGCCAATCCATGGCTTGTGGGCAGCTTCACCTTGCTTACTCTCACTGGTTGTGAGGTCCCAGAGTTTATTGAGATCAATCGCGAGACGATTTCAAAAGCCTCTGACGGGCCCAATAATAACGAGGAAGAACCTGACTCCTTAGTCTCTGCGATCTGTGATCCTTTTGGTGGAACACAAGTCGATGCCCAACGAGGAATTAAGGCCAGCCTCTATGACGGACTTGGGCAGAACCTTGAACGAGTAGAAGATTATTTCACCAAAGGTGAGCGCATTCCAATCGACCTTTATTTCTCTTGGTTAAATATCCCTACCCGCCCTTTCGATCGCGGCTTTGTCACTAATTTTGGGGACGTGATCACCAATCGAGAGGGCAACACCCTTTATGAATGGTTCGCCCTTAATTTCAAAGGCAGGATAAAACTTTCAGGTAATGCCACACCGGGGCTCTACGAGTTTGCACTGCTCTCCGACGATGGGATTGTCTTTTCTGTTGGAAAAAACAATCAGGAATTAAGTCCGCTCATCTCTGCCAACTACACTACCGGCACGCGACTCAGCTGTACGCAGTCGCTTGTAGAGCTCGATTACGCCACTGATATGCATTTCAATTTGGATTATTTTCAGGGGCCTAGATACCATATTGCGCTGACTCTCCTTTGGCGAAAAGTTGAATCACAAGCGCAAAAGCAATGGGACCCACTATGTGGAAGAGTAGGAAATGCCCTGTTTTTTGATTCAACAAAAAATCCCCCAGAGCCACAAAACGCTTATCAACAATTAATGGATAGAGGCTTTCAAGTCGTTTCACCTGAACATTTTTTCTTACCGACAGATGAACCGGCCAATCCATGTAGCGAACTGGGTGGAAACTCTTGTTTCTTAGAGCGCTTTACAAATACCTCTAGAACTTCTTTCACTTTAAGAGAGTATGGTGTTTTACCTGAGACGTTAAAAGTTTTATTAGACGGTGAAGAGATTACTTATCAGTACAATCAACAAGCTAATCAGATTCAATTGGAGCCACGAGGAGGAGAGATGGGAGATGTATTCATAGAATATTGTCTCTAATTTCTCAAATCACAGACCAGACCCGATGATGGATCATGGGGTCTGGTTTTGATAACGAGCTTCAAACATCATGGCTTTGTGATCACTACTTTCAAGGTCCCCCAAAACTTCACTATCGAGAATCTCAAGATCTCTGGTAAAAACAAAATCTATAATATGGCTCGTACCAAAAGCTCGCATCCGTTTATCATTGCGAAATTTCATTTCTTGAAAGCCATTTTGTTGAATAAGCAACCACCGCATATAATCTAAACGAGCTTGGGTTCTCGTATTGAAATCTCCGGCAAAAACGACAGGGCCGGTATGGCCTTTCATCTGCAGCATGGCCAATTGTAGATGTCTCTCAAAGGGCTTTTGAGTGGTCAGATTGAGCCCGTGAATATTGATGACCATCAATTCTTTATCAGTGCCTGCGATGGGATAAGTCGCCATAGTCAAAGTTTTAGGTGTCCGAACAACGGGCTCAACATCTTTCGTTCGCGCCATCCACGCGAGTGTGGGGTTCACTAAACTTCCAATCATTGTTCCAGTGTATTTCTGTAAATTTGAGCGATAAGCGAAACTTATGCCGAAGTCCCACTGGTAGAGCGGAAGATCAAGGAAAAGCTTCATCTCTGTCGAAAGCGACTCTTGTAAAAGAACAATATCTCTGCCCTCAACGTGCTGATAAAAATCGCGATCAAAATTGTCTTTCTTGGCCTTGTAGATATTCCACACCATGACTTTAATGGAATCAGGATTCAAAACCGTCTCTTGAGTCTGACCAAATGTTTTGAAAGAGAGTTTTAGATCTGGGATAACAAAAAACCGATGAATAAAGTCGGTTTCGAAGTCAGGCGGGTCTTGCTCGTCTGGAGTTCCTTCCATCGCCCTTACAGAAGACGAAAACAGTAAAAGAGAGAACGCAGAGATCAAAAGCAATTTAAACTTGGCCATCCTGGCTCCTAAAATAAATGATGAATTTAGATTATAAAACAAAATCTCTCAACTCATCACTAGGTGCAATAACTTCCCCTAAATTTTTATGCCTGTTGAGAAAGCCAAGCCTTCATCTTATGATACTAAAATGAATAAACTCTTGAGCTTTAGTACTCGCCATTCAGGCCTTTGGCTCACGCTTATTATTATCATCACTGGTTTTTTTGCCACTCAAGTGACTAAAGTCACCATAGACACCACCACTCAAAGGCTGATTTCAGAAGACGACCCCGATCGCATTCAGTACTACGAGACTCAGAAAATCTTTGGGAGTGACGAAGTTCTCACAATCGTCATCGAAGACCCTTCACTTTTTAGTTTTGAAAAACTCAACCTCGTAAAATCACAGTTGATTCACTTTCAACTAATGCCTGAGTTAAAACGCATAGAATCTCTTTTTAATACCAATGGTTTTTATAATGACGATGAAAACACCCTCATCACCACTCCCATTTTTGATGTTATCCCTGAGGATGAAGCAGAATTAAAAAAGCTCGTTAATATCGCTCTTGATAACCCTCTTTTTTATCGCACTCTCATCAACAGTAAAGGCAATAGTTTGGCGATTCATCTCTACCCAGATGAAAAGCTCGCAAAGAAACCAGATTTCAATGATCGATTGATTAGCAAAGTCGAAAAGCTGATCGCTCCTTTAAAAGAAAGCATGCATGATGTTTATCTGGTGGGAACTCCTGTCATAAATACCACCATCAAAAACACCATGCTGAGTGATTCTGTCATCACCTTTCCCATGGCCGTTGGAATCATGGCGATTCTCCTCTATTTCATTTATGGCAGTTTAAACTCAAGTATTATTCCCTTAATTACTGGAACTCTCTCCGTCTTCTGGTGCGTCGGTTTGATGGGACTTTTGGATATTCCCATCCAATTACTCTTCACCGCAATCCCCGTCATTCTGGTCGTGGTCGGCTCAACAGAAGATACCCATATTATGTCGGGCTATTTAGATGGCCTTGAGAAACATCAGTCAAGAAGTCTTGCCATCGAGAGCCTATCCCGCAGATTATCGGCACCGATCCTTTTAACTTCAATCACTACAGTGATTGGGTTTTCTACCATTATGCTCAATGAAGTTATAATGCTGAAGGAGTTTGGTCTTGTTACAACAATCAGCTTAATTTTTAATTTCTTCCTGACAGTCACAATCGTCCCGATCTATCTCAAGTATTTTGGAGAGCTGAAAAAAATAGAAAAGAAAAGCTCGAATTTTTCGAATCTCTTTGTCAAAAAGACGATCGATTTAAGTTTAAAGATCTGCACTAAATACAGAAAAGAAACGATCTCCGTAGTCGTTATTGTCGTTCTCGGATCGGTCTATATGGCGAAAGATTTGGTCGCTGATAATAATCCATTGCACTCTCTCAAGGATTCATCGCCGGTCAAAATCAACCTAGAGAAACTGACTAAAAATTTCTCTGGCAATGATCAATTATTCATCACCCTAACATCTAAAGAGAGCGACGAATCCGCGCCTTTTAAGAAAGCGAAAAATCTTCAGTTGATGGCCGATATTGAGGCCCTGATTAAAGACCAAGGGGTTTTTGATACCTCACGCTCGCTGGCATCACTTATTTCTTTGATTAACAGAGAGATGAATTATGACTCTGGTCAAGGCTATTCAATCCCCGATGATGACCAATTGATCAATCAATATATGCTTTTTCTCTCCTACGATGATAAAGAAAAATACGTCACCAGTGATTATAAAACTGCCAATATTGTCGTTTGGTATCAAATCAGCTCTTCCGATGAAAAACTAAAAGCCGTTGACGAACTTGAGCAAGATATACGTCATATACTAAACGGCTCCGGATTAGAGTTTAATGTCAGTGGACGAAGTATTCTAGTCGCAAATGCCGCGCAAACCATTATTGAATCTCAAATTGAGTCTCTCTTCACAATCCTCTTTTTTGTCTTTTTGATCATCTGGATTTTGTTCGCTGATATAAAACTAGCTTTAGTTTCTTTAGTCCCTAATATTGTTCCAATCTTTTGCCTTTTTGGTTTGATGGGACTTTTTAATATTCCTCTCGATTTTGTAACCTGTAATATCGCCGCCATTGCAATTGGAATCGCGGTGGATGATACACTTCACTTCTTTGCAAAATTCAATCAGTCCATGAAAAATACTTATAATCAAACCAAAGCGCTTAGAGAAACTCTCGATATAGAGGTGCGGCCAATTCTTTCGACCTCTATAGTTTTAACTATCGGAATGTTCACTTTGATGTCATCGGAGTTTGTGACAATTATTTATTTTGGATTTTTCACCGGTCTTGTTATTTTACTGGCCTTAATCGCCGACCTCATTTTGACACCACTCTTTTTAGTGGCCATTGGTATCAAATCTGCGGATACAATTTTTGATCGATTGAGTGTTCGCGTTTCAGATCGCCTGAAGTATGAGTGCCAAGCCTTCAAGGGATTAAATGCCAAAGAGATTAAAAAAATTCTTTTACGTGGGAAAATTCTTGAATTGAAAACTGACCGCCCACCAAACGAAATTAAAATTGAGGACTACTCTATTTTGCTCCAAGGCCAAGTGAATATTTGTCGCAAATCTTCAAGGTCACAAGATCAGCAATTAGAAAATAAGTTTGTCTCAATTGCTGAAATCGGTCCTTCTGCTGTCATTCCAGCGATGCGAGAAGAGATTTACCTCGAGGCGCTCTCACCTGCTAAAGTCCTTTTGATTGGACCAGCTTATTTGCAAGAACTTCGAATTGTTGATCCTGAACTCAGCGCCCGCTTTGAAGCTAACTTACAGTTTATTTCTGAGCGGGGCCTGTAGAGTACTAGAAAGCCTCTGGCTGCGCTTGCTAAGTGAACACAAAACCATCCCCGTCAGAATAAATATTGAGCCCAATATATCCATGGGAACCATTCTCTCGTTTAATAAAAAATGGCCAAGGAACACTGTAGCCACTTGCTGCATCAATAAGGCTATGGAACCTTCAGAACTCTTCACTTCTCGAAGCCCCGAAGAAATAATAAACCAAGCCAGAGTCTGAACCACAATCCCCAGACCCATGAGAGAAAGCCAAGTTTTTGTTGAATAGTCTTCAAACTGAAGAGTTCCACTCATAAGACTTGGAATCAAACACAAACTCGAAAGAGTAAGCGCTCCCACGACGGCAAAAAGCAACGCTTCCTGGGCCTTAAGTTCAATGCGCGCGCGAGTGAAGCCAAGAGTATAAGCGGCGTAGGCAAATGAGGCCCCGAGAGCGACCAGCTCACCGCGAGCTAATTGCAAAACCATATTGCCTTTTAGAGCTAAAAGAAGTGCTCCAAAAAGACTTAGAAAAAGACCAAAAATAAATTGACGGCTTAGAGGCTCGCCGTAAAGCCCGCGATTAATCAGCGCCACCCAGAGAGGTGAAAGTCCGATGATAAAAGTGGCGTTTGCTGCAGTGGTGAGAGTCATGGCGTAATGCCAAAGGATTAAATCAATCGCAAAAAAACTGCCTGCAACTGCTGCCAGTATTGTAGCGGGATTCAGTTTCCACTGAATGTTTTTGAAAAAGACCAAGCTAATCACAGGTAGCGCGAAGAGCATTCTAAAAAAGCTCGTTTCTATTGGCGTGGCTTCTGCGCTTGCAAAACGAGCGAAGACCGCGGCAAACCCTAAAAGACTGGCCCCAAAGAGCACTCTTCCAATTGCTGGCATTAAAACACGACTCTTAAGAGAAAAGTGCCAAGCGTTCTTTTAAAACCGAAATCGGAGTCAGCGCCATCAAAATTTTCAAGTCTGGTCCGTGAGTCACTCCTGTCAGAACCGCTCGTGATCCCATAAAAAGAGGTTTTCCTTTTATTTTGAGTTCATTTTTGAGCGCGTCCATCCACTGAGTGTAAAGATCTTCCGTCATCACTTCGAGCTTTGGATCATCCAATTTCTTTTTTAAAAATTCACGGATTTGCGGAGTCGTCTCCCAACTCATCGCCTCTTGAAACTCTGGTTCATCAAGCATTTCGACTCGGAAAACTTCATCCGTTTTCTCTAGAAGTTCCGGCAAAAGTTGAATCTTGTCTTTATAGAGTTCGATGAACTTGTCTTGCCACTCAGGAGTTTGTTCAGGAAACCGGTGATCCGTCGGCGCGATGGCAATAAGTTTTTCTCGCAAGACACTGGTTGGTAAGCGGCGCAAATGCTGTTCATTGAAAAACTTAAGTTTTTGAATATCATAAAGTGCCGGAGACTTTGAAAAACGCGTAAGATCAAACTTAGATCCAAGCTCATCAATTGAGAAAATATCTGTTTCATCAGGATGAGACCAGCCGAGTAGACAGAGGTAATTAATCAAGGCCTCAGGCAAATAATTTTCTTCTCTATACTGAGAAACAGAAGTTGCCCCGTGACGTTTTGAAAGTTTCTGTCGATCTTCACCAATCAGTAGTGAAACGTGTGCGAATTCAGGAATAGGTGCCTTAATCGCCTCATAAATCATCAATTGTCTGACTGTATTATTGAGATGTTCTTCGGCGCGAATCACATGGGTGATCTTCATTTCAACATCATCAATCACGCAGCAAAAATTATAAACAGGCAGACCATTGGCGCGAATGATGACGAAATCACCAACCATGTCTTCTTTGAAATGCACATCTCCACGGACTAGGTCTTTAAAGTGATAAGGTTTTTGTGGATTTTTAAAACGAATCACATACGGCTCGCCTGCTGCGATTTTTTTGCGGGCCTCTGTTAGATCAAAGCTTCGGTATTTGTCGTGATAGACATGGGGAGATTTTTTTTCTGCTTCCGCTTGTGCCGTCAAGGCGGCGAGTTCGTCTTCAGTTAAAAAGCAAGGATAGGCCATGCTGGCCTCGACTAACTGCCAAGCGTATTTTTGATAAATATCAAAGCGCTCTGATTGGCGATAAGGTCCGTATGGCCCACCACAATCTGGCCCTTCGTCATAGGTAATGCCCACCCACTTGAGGTCTTCAATTTGCGCTAATTCATACTCACGTTTACTGCGTTCAAGATCGGTGTCTTCGATTCTTAAAATGAATTTTCCGCCTTGTGCGCGGGCAAATAAATAGGAATAGAGCGCCGTTCTAGCACCTCCAATATGGAGATAGCCTGTTGGGCTTGGAGCAAAGCGTACTCTTACGGTCATAGTTTTTTCCTTAAAGCGTCGGGTTGGCTTGGTCTTCATCAAACATATAGAGGTGAGACTCAAGCTCACTTAACTCTAATCGCATTTGATCAATATGTTCTGGCAAAAATGGAGTTTGTCGTGCGAGAACGATCACAGTCGCAGGATGAACTGTTAATTCTTTAGCGTGGTAACAATGCTCTGGTGCTTCTGGCAGTCCCTCACCTTCGTGATAAGCTCGCTCTAATTCTTCAAGACCCAGAGTGAGAATTTCGTTCTGTTTTTCTTTGAGTATTGTCAAAACGGCCGCGCACTCAGGGGCCTTTTTCAAATAGATTTCTTGCAATAAAAAACCCTGTTGATAAAGATCTTGTGCCTGGGCCTCAATTTTTCCCGCTAGCGGGCGGGCTTCAGCGAGTGTGAACTCAATTTGTTTGAGTTGCTTTGAAAATTCATGCGCAGGGCTTAAGGGTCTGAAAAAAGCGCATGACGCAAAGAGTTGAGAAAGGGCAATGGAAACGAAAATTTTCATAAATATCCTTTTACCTCAGTGTTGGGTTATTAGTCACTGAAACTTGTCCATGTTCTTGATTATTCAATTGAACGTGAAGCGTATGTTTGATATACCAAACTTATGGGGACACAACCATCCATTTTTACTCTTTGGAGACGCTCGGCAATCGGCGGCTTACCGATTTTTTTATCGGTCAGCTTACATGCCAGTGCTATTGTTTATTTAAGCCTAAGCTCTCCAGTGAAACTTAGCGCCACTGGTGTTCCTGAAATCAGAATTAGAGTTCAAACTGAACGCACTCAAACAGTCACAGTTCCATCGAAACTCGTTAAACCCACTCCCACTGCCATTCCAAAACAAGAAAATCTTTTGGTACCAGTCGCTGATTCTCCAGTGATCGAAGCGCTTGATGCGCTTGAGTTGCCAACGATTGATGAAGACAAACTCAACCCGCAGTTTTCTCCCACTCCCCATTATCCAAAAATGGCACGAGTTAGAGGGATTGAGGGTTTTGTGCGATTGAAACTTGGGATCAACGGTTTAGGTATTCCCATCATTATCGAATTACTCGAAAGCTCAGGTCATGAAGTCTTAGACAGGTCGGCCATCGCGGGCCTTGCTCAGTGGCGCTTTCAAGCGACAGATGCAACTGAAAATTTAGTTTTTTGGACTGAAAAAACCATCGAATTCCAATTGCGCTAAAAAAATCACCTCAAGCCGGAGAAGAGACGGCCCGAGGTGATCCTTTTCGATTAGAACTGACCTTGAAGGCCTAGGAGAATTGTCTGCGGTCGTCCTGATCTAGCTCCATAAGGCGTTCTAGAAATCATGACTTCTTTATCAAACACGTTTTGAACCATTAAACTTATTTTTGTTTCTGGGCGAATGGCATACGAGAGTGATGAATCCACCAAGAAATAACTCTCGACTAAATCAGCTGCGAGGTTCTCTCCAGTGTTCCACATTTTACCATTATAAGTTCCATTAAGATCAAAGCTGAAAGCTCTATAAGACAAACCAGAGCCAGCAGTTAAGCGCCACTCAGGTGAGTATGGAAGAGCATTTCCTTTGCTACCTGTTAAGTACTCAGAGTTGGTATAGTTGCCATCGATTTCTGCTTTATTCCATGTTGCCGTTAAGTACCATGGGTTATTCACAGTCCAGCTCTGTGCCTGACCTAAATCATAAAGACCTTTAAACTCCACACCATAACTTTTTGCGCGTCCGATGCTTGTTGAACTTGTCGCACCTGTTGCAAGACTTTCAAGGGCAATCATATCTCTAAGCACGTTGTAGAAAAGCGTTGATTCCAAACTCCAAACACTGCTTGAACCTGTTCGAATTCCTGTTTCAAAATTATAAGACGCTTCGGCTTTTGTAATGGGGTCAACTGTTCTTACAACATCTCCTGCCCCAGGCAAGGCTGAACCTTTATAAAGACCCGCAAAAACAGTGGTCTGATCTGTGAGTGAATAACGAAGACCAATTCCTGGATTAAAAACAGAAATCGATTTTGAAAGTTCAGGGCCTGGCGCTGAAGTAAAATCTGTTTCACCGAATTTTACAGTTTCAAACCTGAGTCCCGGGATCACAGTCAATTTTCCAAAATTCATTTCGTCTTGTAGATAAAACGCCCATGCATCGGCCATTGCTTTTTCGTTGGACTGATCACCTTCAACTCCGCGATTGATATTTGTGACTGCGCCAATTCCATCTTGTGTGTAGATATCTTGCCACTGCTTTCTTCTTTCATTATCGCGGTGGTATCTCCAACCCATTTTCAATTGATGAAGACCCAGTTTTGTAGAAAGGTTTTGCTCAAGACCACGAGATTCATAAAAACGATTATTCGCACGAACTCTTAATTCCCCAGCTGCCGTTCCAGTGAGAACACCTCTTTGGCCAGCATCATTTGGGTTTGGTTCTCCAAAAGCCCCTCCGCCAACTTTTACGTCGTTGAGTTTATACCAATTGCGACCAAATAACTGGTAATAAGCAGTCGTCGTCAACTGAGTCTCTTCACTGAATGCAATATAATGTCTTAGATGTCCGCGCTTATTATTGGTGTCGATTCTGTCAAAGCGAGAGCCCGCATAACGACGGTAAGGATTCTGCTTAAAATCTTCATCTGATAAACCAAGATAAGATTCGTACGCCGTCATCTCAGTTCGAGCGAGTTTTAATTCAAAACGTTGATCAAAGCGGCCGTTCACATCGTAGGCCAACTTAATCATGGGATCAATCACTCGGTGACCAGTTTGTTTAGTGTCGTATGTCTCAGTGGCCAATTGATCAATTGTTTTAAAACCATCAACCTGTCTTGAGGCAAGTTCAATCACATAGCTGAAGTTTCCTATACGATCTCCGTGATTTAATTGCAGCTGAACTTCGTTGTCTGTGCCCGCAAAAACTTTGTACTGAGTTGTGGACTCATTTCTAAATGGAGTTGAAAGATAATTAAGAACACCACCAGTCGTAGATGGTCCATAAAGAACCTGTGATGAGCCCTTTAAAACTTCAAGCCCATCCATTCTGAAAACAGTTGGAGAATAATAAGCAGCAGGAGCAGCATAGGCTGCTGGAGCTACAAGCACGCCATCTTCCATCAACGTGATCTTGCTACTTCTTCCGGCGTTTGCTCCTCGAAAAGAAATATTTGGGAAAAGACCATAACCGTCTTCGCCGTAACTAGTTGTCCCTGGAACTTCTTTGCTAAGGATCGTCAAAATATCAGCATTTCCTTCAGCATTCACCGCCGCTCGGTCGATATAATGGCCGCTTCCTGTGAGGCGCACTTCCTGATCTTTTGAACCGATCACTAAAACATCGGTGGTTCTTTGAGCGAAAACCTGCGGGGCTTGGAATAAAACAATGCTTCCCAACAAAGAAATAAGCGGGGTCAGTTTCATGAGAACTCCTGAATTAAATTAGAATGTCATGTCTTTCAACCACAAGTTTTATATGCCGAACAAATAGTCGTCAAGCTAAACATGTCTTAACTGAGAGACTAGAATTGTGACGGATTCAAAAAATGACTGAGCGAGGTGCGTCGCAGAAGCAAGAAATCTTAGCCCCACTCAAGTGGGGCAGCTAGGATTAGATCTCTCTTTTATTAAAGAGAAAGTTCAAAAAAAGAAAAAAGAGAATAAAGGAAAAAAACGACTGGCCACTCACCAACAATAAGCGATCCCACTCAAGAGTGTCTGAGAGAATCATAGAGTTGAGTGTGCCCCATGAGCCAGCAGGTGGAAGAAAAGTATGTACCAAGCCCCAAAGTTTTGTCAGAAGGCCACCCTCTAAAAAAATCCCCCATTTCCCTGCGCCTTCATAAACAGAATTTGCATTGGAAATAAAGCCTAAACTAATAAGCGTTGCGATGGCGGCAAAAACTTTTGGTAAATAAAAAGAATAAAATAAACTAATCATTAAAACACAACTCATCATCATCGTGATTGAGTACAATGAAGAGACGAGTGGAACGAATCCAATAATCGATTGTTCTTTCATCGAAAATAAAAACATAATGAAAAGGCTTGAAAAAAGGTAGAGGCTTAAAATCAGCAATACACCGCCAACAATTCGGGCCAATAAATAGTGTGATCTTTTGATAGGAAGAGCAAGCAGTTGATGAAGAACATTTTCCTCTTCATCATTTTTACAAAGTCCGACTCCCAATAAAATAGTCAGAATAGAAGTCCAAGCCCCTAGGATTGAAAGAAATAATTTAACAGTGCCGCCTCCACTCAAGTTATTGGCCCCATCTGGCATATTGGCGTCCATGAAATTTGTCACAAAAGCAAAAGCACCATAAATCACAATCACTGTGAAGATAAAAAGAAACAATAAAGTTTTACTGCGAATCTCTTTTTGCAGGGTATTCAAAATAAAATGCTTCATGCCTGAGCTCCTGACTTGATCAAGGAATAAAAATAATCTTCTAGGCTTTGATTTTTAACGAGTTCTTTCAAATCACCGCTGGCAAGACACTGTCCACGATCAAGAATGGCGATTGAATCACAAATTTTTTCCATCTCAGAAAGAATATGAGAGTTGATAAAGAGAGTCACACCTTCACTTTTGAGTTCAAGCAATAAAGACTTGAGATCTTTGCTTCCAATCGGGTCAATTCCAGAAAATGGCTCATCGAGAATCATAGCTTCCACTGGTCCCATTAAAAGAGAGGCCAACCCTACTCTTTGAGTCTGACCTTTTGAGAGCTTGCCCACCTTTCTGTCTTTGAGATCGAGAATTTGCACTCTAGTTAGAGCTTTATCGACTGCAGCGGTGAGATCTGCTTCTGCAACTCCGCGAAATCGTCCAAAAAACTTTAAGACATTACTGACGGTTTCATATTTATAGAACTGAAATTTCTCTGGAAGATAGGCGATATTTTTGCGGGCATTATAATCACTATGATCTTTTCCCATCAGGGTGATTTTGCCTTCTGAAATATTGGTTAAACCAAGCATAGCTTTGACGAAACTAGTTTTACCTGCGCCATTTGGACCAAGTAAAGCAAAGACCGAGCCCTTCTTCACTTTGAGAGAGAACTGGTTGAGCGCTAAGAGTTGACCATATTTTTTTGTAAGGTTTTCTGCTTCCACGAAATACATATTCTTCCTTCGTTCTACGATTTAATAATCGGCCGGGGCTTGCGGTTTTCATCGATGGCAACATAAGTGAAAATCCCTTCGGTCACTTTCACGCGGTCAGGATCAAAGTTTCTCATGGCCCAAGCTTCAATTTTAAGTTTCAAACTTGTATTTCCAATCTTTATGACTTCGACATAACAGCACAGGACATCGCCGACATGGACCGGCCGATGGAAAGTCATGGTTTCAACTTGAACCGTCACTGTCCTGCCTTTTGCTTCTTTGCCTGCGATAATCGCGCCAGCTATATCCATCTGCGAGAGCACCCAACCGCCAAAAATATCACCATTTGGGTTAGTGTCCGCTGGCATGGCGAGAGTGCGAACAGCAAGCTCCCCTTTGGGTTGTTCGCTTTGTGTGGCCATTGTTGACTCCTGTTATTTTGTCTAGGTTCAAGTCTAACACGGACGATTTAAAAGAGTCTAACGCTCTCCGTAGCTAGGAGTTTTTATTTTTGTGTTAATGTACAAAGTTTATGATTCCCAACAAAATCGATCAATCATTATTTACTGATTCACAAAAGAGAAAAGGAGATCTGCTCCTTCGAGAGTCTCGTCTCAAAATTTATGTGGATCAACCGACAGAGATTCGTGCACTCGTGCTTGGGGATTCTCTTCAAAAAGATTTTGATGATATTCGAACAGGAATGCAGTGGAAATCAACAACCCTTTCTATGCGTTGTTCTTGTGTGGATTTTAAGCTTGGCAGTGCCTGTGAACATTTGTGGGCGCTTCTTCACTCTCTTTCTGGAACCGCCTTTCAATCTCAATCAGATCATCATCAGCTAATCCCATTGAGTTTAGATCATCCTCAAAGGCCGGTCATAGCTCCCGTCCCAAGTCTACTTAGAGAATGGGAATTGATGGTCAAAAAAGAGTTTCGAAATAAAGATATTGATTCTGTAAATGATGCCACACTCCTGCTGTGGTACGGAATCGACTTGCGAGCTCCGTCGTCATCAAACGACAAGAATGATTTTCCCATACACCTATTTGCGACCGGCGGAAAAAATCAAAAAAAGTTGAAATGGTTTTATCCAAGTGATGAAAATAGGCTTCAATGCATCGATCGACAAGACCAACAGATTCTCTCTATCCTCGCTCCTTACGCCGCGACAAATCTTTCTCCCTTCTGGAGACAGCGACTTGGGCGACATAAAAGATCTGTTTGTTTTATCCCTTATCTTTCTATTCCACTTTTTTTAGAACAGATCTCAAAAACAAAAAGGCTCTTTCAGCTAGAAAAAGACGAACCGGAAAAACAAGAGCTAGAACTACTCACTTATGAACCAAGTGAAAAAATCCATCTGAAGATTTTTTTATCGAACGATACAACTAATATTGAAGAGGATGATAATAATCATAAAGTAAGTCTTGGACTCAAATGTCTCTTTCAAAAACAACTCTCTACCCCTCAAAAAAATCATCTCGATCTCGGGCGTGGGCTTGCCATTATTAATGAAACTCTGGCGCAGACTTACCCTCAGCCTCCCATGAATTATTTAAATGGTCTGGCACAAGAAGAGCTTTGGGTACCGAAACATCATCTAAAAGAACTAGGGACGCTTTTTCTCGATCACTTGCCTCTTTCAATGGTGGAGGGTCTCTATCACTTAGGCATTGAGCCACTAGCCCCAGAGTGCAAGTGGATGATTGAGATTAAAATAGAACAAACCATTAAAGGAATAGTCATTATCGGACAGGCGTTTATCGTTTATCCAGAAATCACAGCTGAATTATTCTACCCGCTTGATCAAACTAAGATTGAAGATCCGAAAGCAGAAGATCGAGCGATTCTGCGAGATGAAGAGAGTGAGGATTTATTTTTAAAAACACTTTCAGAAGTTAAAGGTCTGCAAGTTTTAGAATCAACTCCATTTGGGAAAATGATTTTTACAAATGATGATTTTATGGCAACGGTAGCAGAACTCAACGAACTTAGAGTTGACCTTTATTTTGAACGAAAAAAAGTTTTTGCCCCAACTCACTACTCTTCAAAAATTCGCTCAAACTCGGATTGGTTTGAAGTGAAAACCGAAATCAGTTATCAGACAGACCTGCCTCAAAGTCAGTCATTCACACTGCAAGACCTAGTGGCTAAAAAGAAAACCAGTGACTCTATGTTAGGTTTTTTGACTCTCGATCAAGACAGAATAGGTCTCGTTCCAGAAGATTGGCTAAAAAAACAATTGGCGCTCTTGCATCTTGGCCGACTTGAGGGAGAGCAATTATTTATCCATCATACTCAAGGTCTGGCCTTAGAATTATTGCTTGATAAGGACCGCGATCAGTTAAAGGATCTGACTTGGAACCAAGTGCAACAAAAAGCGAAGGCCCTACAGCAAGTAGAGGAATTCAATCCATCCCAAAGTCTGACGGCCGTTCTTAGAGATTATCAAAAAGATGCTATTCGTTGGCTCCTGTACCTCGATGGACTTGATCTGGGAGGCTGCCTCGCTGACGATATGGGACTTGGAAAAACCCTTCAAATACTCGCTTTTCTCAACGAAAAAAAGGAGCGAAAGTCCGAGCTTCCTCCCCATTTAATTGTGATGCCAAAAACTCTTATCACAAACTGGCTTCGAGAAGCAGAGAAGTTTGCTCCTAATTTGAAAGTTGAAGTTTATGAAGGTAGTCAGCAAAAAAGAAGAGAATTGATACCCAAAATTCTTAAGATGAACCAAGGAGAAGTTCTCCTCATCACTTACGGAACAATGCGAAGGGACGCTCATTATTTGAGAGAGATCAACTTTGATCTTCTCATTATGGATGAAGCACAAGTCTTGAAGGAAGCAAATTCACTCACGACGAAATCCGTTCAAATCTTGAAATCACGAAATCGTTTTGCCCTGTCTGGCACACCGGCACAAAATAGACTCTCAGAACTCCTCACTCTTTTTCAAATTCTCACTCCTCAAATTTTTAACAAACGCTTTACCGCTAAAAGCTTAGATAAAACGCCAGGAGACATTACAGAGAAGATTTTAAAATCTATGTCTCCTTTTATTTTGAGAAGAACAAAAAAGGAAGTCTTGAGCGAATTGCCAGAAAAAACAGAAGTGATTCAAACAATAGAGATGCCTCATGATCAAAATGAATTCTATCAAAAATTAAAACTGTATTATCAAGACCAGTTTAAAAACCGCAAAAATGAACAGACATCCACTAAAGTTTTTGAGGCACTTTTAAGACTACGCCAAGCCGCCTGCCACCCCCTACTCGTAGACAAAAATTACAAGGGAACATCTGGAAAAATTGAATCGATTGTCGAAAAGCTTTTTGAAATTCGTGAGATAAACTCTAAAGCACTAGTCTTTTCTCAATTTACGAGCTTGCTAGAGATCCTTGCTAAACGACTTGATGAAGTAGGAATTCAGTACTGTTATCTCGACGGAAAAACCGCTCATCGCCAAAATGTCATAGATGATTTTACCCAAAAACCAGAGAAGACGGTTTTTCTCCTTTCTATCAAAGCCGCGGGGTTTGGCCTTAATCTAACGGAAGCTAATTATGCCTTTATTCTCGACCCGTGGTGGAACCCGACAGTAGAGGCCCAGGCAATTGATCGAATGTATCGTATGGGACAAGAAAATAAAGTCTTTGCCTACAAAATGATCAGTGAAGGCACAGTAGAAGAGAAGATTCTGAAGCTTCAAGAGACGAAAAATCAGATTATTGATCAGGTTCAGAGCTCCCAATCATTTAATCCTGAGAGTTCGCTTCAACTAATGGGACTCCTTTTAAAATAGCCCACCATTACGCTCGACTTTATTTTAAAAAAATTCACCCCAACCGATAAGTCATTATAAACTCACTAAGGTTGGTTATGTTTCTTTCAAAGAAAGTATTAAGTCTTTTAATGGCGCTTGCTGCCTCACTACTTTTGATTTTTCTCACCGTCTTAGGTCTTGAAGTCTTTAGTGAAGATCAATCAGCTTCAGCTCGTTTTTTCACGCTTCTTGGAGGAGACTTTCTCGGTGGCGGCTATATTCAGTTTTTTACCTATTTCGCTTTCTTCTGGTCCTTTATTGAAATTCTCGATCGCTTAAAAATGATTCGCAATGAAAAACTTGCTTACAGAGACAAGCTACTCCCCACTAAAGAAAAAATCCTTCTTTTGCCAGCAGATGTGATGGAAATCCAGCTCAAGGCCAGTGAATACGAAAAAAAGAGACCCTACTCACTGCTGGCATCAGTGATAAAAAAAGCTTGCTTGAAGTTTCGCTCCTCAAAATCGATTCCTGAAATGATTGAGATCATTTCAATACAAATGGAAATCAATAAAGAGAAACATGAGAGCGATCAATCAAATATTCGCTACCTCACATGGGTTATTCCTTCTATTGGTTTTATTGGAACCGTTCTTGGTATTTCCAAAGCACTGACTGTTGCGGGCAGCGAAGATATGAATCTGATTACTTCAACACTTGGGATTGCTTTTGATACGACGCTGATCTCGCTTGTCTTATCAATCATCATTATGTGGTTTGTTCACCTACTGCAGGAAGAAACTGACCAGCTTCATGCTGAGATGAAAGAGTATGTTATTGAGAATCTCGTCAACAGAATTGAGATTTAAGGGTAAGTAAAAGTAGCGAAGATGGCCAAAAGAAGAGATATAAATATTTTTAACATCGCCTTCCTCGATCTAATTTCAGGGGCGCTCGGTGCCGTGATTATTCTCTATGTCGCCGTTCCCAAAAATAAACCGATTGAGCTGCCACCAACAGAAAAAATTGAAAAAATCGCTACGGTTCCAGAAGAAGTTTTCAATCAACTTAAAAAAGTTCAACAAAATACTGAAGCCGAAAAAGAAAAACTTGCGGAAGAAGTGAAAGAACTCAATGAAAAACTTGTCGCCCTAACAAAAGAACAAGCAACAACAACTGACAAACCAGCAAGTGGTGAAAAAATTGATGTTGGGTTTTCTTTTAAAGGGAAAAAAATCATTTTTATTATCGATGTTTCGGGATCAATGATTCATGAAGATCGAATGGGCCAAGTGAAAGCTGGGCTTAAAATGTTTGTCACATCATTAACACCAGACTATTCCATTGATGTCATTTTCTATCCCGATGGCACAAGAGGTGCCTATCGCTCTTTATGGGGTTTTACTCAAGAGATGAGTGAACGAAATAAAAAAGACGTCTATCAATATTTAAATGCCCTCTTCCCATTCGGGGCCACTCCAACAAGAGATGTCTTAAAGTATGCTCTAGGACATTATCGGCAAATCACAGATATCGTGCTTCTCTCAGACGGAGCACCAACACTTAAAAATAGTAGTCAAGTTGACAACGTCAACGGCTTGCTAAAAGAAATTCAAGACCTGAATCAGGGAAGAGTTCAAATTAACACGATTGGCGTAGGATCAGATATGGCGGCAGGAATCAAATCTGTAAAATATGATTTCCTGCGAGACCTTTCAAAACAAAATGAAGGGTTTTTCCATCCTTTTTAAAGCGCATCTTGCAGTAAGGACTGTGCACCTTTGGCTAAACTCTTTCTCGTCGCCACCTCACTGACGATCAAACACAAGAGACTCACACAGACGACGGCGTATATCAGTGGCATTGGAGCAAAGGTCCAGATTCCATCGAAAAAGAGAAACGCAAAAAACCAAGTCACAAATAATGACAAGAAAGCCCCAAGAAGGCTTGCAGTAAAGCCCAAGATTAAAAATTCGATGCGAACCATCTTGCGAAGATCGTTAAAAGAAAGACCTAAGACTTTGAGTAATGTGATATCCCGCTCTCTCTGGGTCATTTGATGCTGGGCCAGAGAATAAAGCACAAAGAAGCCAACGGCCATTGACAGTAGGGCCATCGATTTAAGCGCCCAACTCATTTGCTCCATGATGCTCATCACACGAGTAATCAACTGGCCAACATCAATCAAAGAGACATTGGGAAAACTCGAAACGATTTCTCTTTGCAATTTGCTCTTTGTTTCATGATCTAGACTTGGAACAACAGAAAGAAACGTCTTCGGAGCAAGATCAAGAACACCAGGTTGAAAGACAATAAAGAAATTGGGCATGAAGCTTGTCCATCTCACCTCGCGAATACTGACGACTTTTGCTTTTACTGGCATATCCAATACATCAAAAGCTAAAGTGTCCCCTAGTTTTATTCCCACTCTTTTAGCATAACGATACTCTACACTCACTTCAGCAAATTCATCGAAATTTCCACTAAAAATTCCGCTAAATTCTTTTCCAGAAATAAGTTTTTCAGATGCATCTAAGGCACTTCGAAATGTTAAATTAACCCCTCGATTTCGAATTCTAAATTCTTGTTCCTCTTCGCGAGTTCTTGGCTCATCACTTTCACGCACAAAAGCCTCGTTATTGATACTCACCAAACGGCTAAGGATCATGGGAGAGACGCCCTTTAACTCAATTCCTTCAGCGGCAACAAGCTTTTTGAGTTTGTCTACTTGCTCTTCTTGGATATCAAACATGAACAAACTTGGAAGCTTGTCTTTACCAGGTCCCGAAATTTCGTTTTGAAGATTGCGCTCAATGGTCGGAACCATGGTCATTAACAAAGTCGCAAGAACTAACGAAAGAAAAAGAGAGAGTGTACTGAATTTAAAACGACTTAATGTCCGAAGACTGAGTTTCAAACTTAAGGGGGCATTTGAACCTAAAAAAGAAATTTTACCCAAAACCCACGACCCTAAGGGAAAAACTAAAAGCGAAACGGCAATAAAAACAAAAACAAATGATGAGCCGATGATCCAAGACTGAGCAGTAAGAACTGATAGGCCCCAGTAAAAAATCAGCCATGGCAATCCAAGTAGCAATGATGAAAGCCAGCTTTCGTCATTTTGCGCTTCATAGTTTTGAAAAACTTGGTTGGCCCTAACCGCCAAGAGAGGTTTTAAGAGAGGCAGTGCCAGCAATAGGTTTCCAATAACACCCACGACAAATGAGAGGAGAAACGGTCTTACTCCCGCAAAAGCCGGCATTTCAAAAGGCAGAACCTGTGCGAGTAGAGTTGAAAGAAGTGGAAAGAGTGCAAGGCAAAAAATCCAAGTGATTAAAACGCCACAAAACCCTAAAATAAGTAAGTGCAATAAATACAATCTAAATATTTTTGTTTTCGATAACCCCAAGCATGACAAAATCGCCATATCCTCCCGCCTGCGGTGGATATAACTGCGGTAAAGATAAAATAACCCGACACTAGAAAGAAACAGCGCCACTAATGAAACAAGGCCTAGAAAATCATTCAGATAATTGAGAGTCCGGCCAACTTGCTCTGAGCGATCTTTTGCCGAAGAAACTGAAACACCGGGATCGATAAGTTTTTTGTTAATTTCTTGCGCTAGCGCTTCTGCTCGATCGACATAAGCATCTTCTAAGCGAAAAGAAATACGTTCATTAAATGTGCTCCCAAATTCTAGGAGTCCCGCTCGTTTTAACCCCTCGTGATTCATATAAAGACGAAGGGCCATTGCACCTTCTTGAAACGCCTGCTGGGCATCCTGAGAGATAAGCTTTTTAACAACAAAGTTTCCGTCACCGACTTTTAATTGATCTCCAATCTTTATTCCTAAAACTAAGGCCAGTTCCGGATAGATCCAAACCTCATTGTCTGCTAAAAACGCCCCAGCGAGATTTGGATGAGTCGTCTCATCGTCAAAAATGAGTTCACCATAAAAAGGAAAGTTTTTTTCAATGGCGCGAACAGAAACGAGACGAGATTCTTGCTCACTTGTCGCCATAGAAAAAAGTGTGATGGACCTTGATTCTTGGTAAGGGGTAGGAAGGGATGACCAGGCCTTGGCAAGCTCTTCAGGAGGAATGATCCCGCGGGAGCTTATAGTTAAGTCAGCCCCCAAGAGGGCTCGAGATCTAAAGGACAAAACAGAGTTGAATGTTGTTTTAAAGTTTTCAACAGCAGTCAAACCAATTAAACCGATAGCCGCATTCAGCAAAAAAATCATCACAAAACGTGGATGATGAGAAAGCTCTCTCAGACAAAGTCTTAGCAAGCTCAACGGTTTATTCCTTTCAGCTGACCTTCATCTAAAAGGAGAACTTTATCGCAACGATTGGCCAACTCTTGTGAATGCGTCACTAGCACTAAACTCATTTGATTCTCTTTAACTAAGTTAAAAATAAGATCCATGACATCTTTACCCGTTGATTCGTCAAGACTTCCACTTGGTTCGTCAGCTAAAAGTAAATCAGGCTGAATCACCATCGCCCTTGCGATAGCAACTCTTTGCTTTTCCCCCCCACTCAACTTCAATGGCAGATGGTCTTTACGGTGAAGAAGACCCACTTGTTCAAGTGCCTTAAGCGCTTTAGGCCCCGCATCCTTATCACCTAAAATCTCTAGTGCTAGCGACACATTTTCAACGGCAGTCAGATGCGGCAGCAAATGAAATTGCTGAAAAATAATTCCCATCTTACGACCGCGAAAAAGCGTCAAGTCTTCTTCCTTCAGTGAAGAAAACCAAGTTTGCGCTAAACTGATATCCCCCTCTTCCGGACGATCTAAACCGCATAACAAACTTAGCAAAGTTGATTTCCCGCTACCAGATCGTCCGAGTATGGCGATGCTTTCACCACGACGAACATTCAAATCGAGATTCTTAAGAACCTGAATCTTTTGATCACCTTGCATAAAGGATTTTGAAATGCCAGTGACTGTTAAGTAATAATCTGTTTGTGTCATAAAAGGGGTCCTAAAATTTTATAAACTGTTTCGGCCATGATTTTATGACCTTTCTCGTTCGGGTGAATTCCATCTGCCTGATTAAGCTCTTTCACACCTGCAACACCTTCAAGCAAAAAAGGAATAAAAATAAGCTCATGCTTTTTTACTAGGTCTTTAAAAAGGGTTTCAAACTGCTTGCGGTAATCATCTCCATAATTGGGCGGCATCAGCATTCCGGCCAAGACGATTTTCATTTTTTCAGCCTTTGCCAACAGGATGACGTCCTCTAAATTTTTTTGGCTTTCAGGTAATGAAAGACCGCGCAAGCCATCGTTTGCCCCGAGAGCAAGAACTAAGATATCTGGCTTTGAGCGTAGAAACCAACGAAAGCGACTACTGGCACTCGCCGTTGTAGAGCCGCTAACTGATCCGTTCACAATGACGACTTCTTTTTCCATGCGCTCTTTAAATAGCGCTGGCAATAGGTTCGGATAAGCCGATTCTTTAGCGACACCGTAGCCTTCAGTCAGTGAATCACCGACAAAAACGATTGTTTTGCTAAACGCGGGATTTAAGAAAAAAAACAGGGCCAGGGGAAGAAATAAAATTTTCATTTGCTTATTATAGCGAAGTCTAGCGAATTGTCTCTGAGAGAACCATTTTCTTAGGATTCTTTTTTTCGGTTGTAAGCTTGGATAATTCTTTGACTTGGCCCTTTAAGCTTGCCATCAAAGAACTGTCTTGTACTGCACCATATTGTAAAACTAAATAACTGTTTAAAATCTTTTCTAAAACTAACTTGTGTCTATCGCTCAATAAAATGTTTGTTCGATGAAAATATTTTTCTGCTGGCTCATGGGGGTCTTTTTTCAGTCCTGTTAATCTCTCTAAATGCCCGCAAGCTTTTGAAAATTCTTTTTCCCAAATGGGCGTCTTGTCTGCGCTCCAAAGAAAGAGAGGCAGATAAAGAAGAGAAATGCACAATAAAACAAATCCCGTCATTAAAAGCCAGATCACAGGTTTTAAGCTCAAAATCTGATCCAATTTAAAACGAAAAAAAAGGGCCTTTTGTTCGTCTGCTTGGTAATTAATAAAGAAGAGATTGGCACGGTAATAGAGCGCCTCAAAAGCAAAACGCATACGATTTAAATAAGAGCGGTTTTGCTCCTCCATAAGAGAGTTAAGATCATTTTCTCCCTCAAAAAGGCTCATGAAGTATGGGTAAGCGCCGTATTCAATTCGATGAGGTGCAATGGAGCGAATAGGATCGACGATAACCCAACCCTCTCCTTCAATAAAAGACTCAACCCAGGCGTGGGCATCCTCTCCTCTAATCGTAAAAAATTCACCCACTGGATTATAGATCCCCCCTTGAAACCCTGTAATCACTCTGGTTGGAATATCCATCATTCTTAAAATCAGGGCCGTTGTGGCCGCATAATGCTCACAAAAGCCTCGCCTCCGTTCAAAGAAAAAATGATCTTCTGGATGGCGGCCGCCGTACTCACCGGGGGACAAGGTGTAGACGTAATTATGAGTTTTATAAAAATCCATCAAGGCGCGAATTTGATTTTTTGCTCCAACTTTAGTTTCAGAAAAATCAGAAACCCAGTTCACCATTCTCTCGCTAAGATTATCAGGCAGCTGTAAATAGGCTTCTCTCTCTCTTTCAGTTAGCTTAGTTGAAGTCAACGAAACCGCCGTTTTCCCTTCATAACGCAAACGATGATGATGAACACCGACGGCATGATAAATCTCACCGGGTACTTTATTAACACGGCCAGAATGCGTTAACTTCAGCTCATAGGTTCTCGGAAGAGTGAACATTCTGTATTTCTCATTAAAGGTGTAGTCCACTTGGTAAAAGCGATCTCGTTTCAAATCCGCAAACTCGCCTTCAGAAATCTCTTGCCCCTCAGGCACAGCTCCTACATCCCAATTAAATCCAGTGGTCTCTTGTAATACAGCTCCACGCCAATAAAGATCCCGACCATGTATTTTATTTGTTTCTAAAAATCGCACTCTAAAAAGCGGTGTTTTATCGAGGGCCGTTTCGCTGAACTCCCCAGGTCTCAGTCTTTCGGTGAAGCCAACGAGGCTTCGATCTTTTTCACCTCCGAACGAATAGCCCCCGACATAGAACCTTGGAAAAATGAAAAACAAAAGGAAGGCCTGGGGAACTGAAATCAAAAAGATCAGACTTAAATCCATGATCATTTTCTTTGATTTTATGCCCGAATTCCTTCGGGAAAAAGAAAACATCATAAGAAAAAATAGATAGATCGAAATAAATAAAATATAAAATACGGCCATCAATGAATCTACAACTAAGAGATGGCCAATCAACACAACGACAGACATAAAATAAAAAAGGTAATGATCCCTTTTTTCATTCAACTCCATGACTTTAATAAGTGTTACCAAAGACAAGAGTCCGAGACCAGGCTCCAATCCTCTTAAGCTTGAGTACTGAGTGTAGATAATAGCAGAGCTCACGATAAGAGAGACAATCCTAATAAAAGAAACAAAACTATGACTGGGACCTTGCAAGACCCATGGAAGAATGACAAGCAAAGCGGCAAAACCTACTAAAAGCGCCGGATGTTGTTGAATGAATGGCAGAAAACAAAAGAGAAAGAACACCTGCGCCCTAGCGACTGATATTAGATTGGCGGGAAGACGATGGATGAATCTAGTCCCGATCATATGATTAAGGTCTCTTTGCCAGAGCGTCCGAGGAGGTTTTCTAGTTCTTTAAAATCTCTTCCTCCCCCATCAGGAAAATCAAAATACTCTTCCGGCAGAGTCACTCTAAAATGATCCCCTGCTTGTTTGTGTTTTAAACACCAAAAATAAATTTGTGATAGCTTTTGTTCATGATCAAGTCTTGGGATTTTATAATAGTTAAACTCGAGAAAACGGGCTTGATCTTCCGAGTGCTGGACCTTATTGAAAAGCTGGTTCGTTCGTGCGTACGCTTTCCAATCGATAAGGCGCCAAGTGTCACTCTGCTCGTGCTTTCGGTGTTCATAGAATTCTTCCTCACCTTTTTTATATTTCAGCATTGCCGATTCACCCTCGGATTGAGATTCATGGTGATCATAAAAAGGATAGTGACCGTCAAAAAAGTCTTTCGGTTTAGGTGGAACAACAAACTCAAGAGAGACATTGAATTTTTTCCAAGAATAAAAAAGCCCTACTGGATAGGTGGTATTTATAATTAACTCTCTTATCAGATAAGATCCTCGATCAAGTTGGGAATAGTTCCAAGAGAGTGCGTATTCTTTTTTGCCTTCAAAAACTGGGATGCTTTCTGAACGAATACTTTGGGATCTTAGTTTCAAATCAAGATCGACTCTAGTTTGAGACGAATTAAAAAGCCTCAGTAAAAAATGGTTCTTCTCATTTTCTGAAACCAAAAAACGAGTGAGATCGATCCCTCGGAGATTGAAATTAGTGATCGCAGCACTAGACATAATCAAACTTAAAAAGAGAAAAGTCGCCGTAAACGCCAAGGAATGGCCGTAGGTTAAAGAAATCATAAAAAGAATAAAGACGAGCAACAGAAAATAATAACCAAACATTGTTGGCAAAATATAGATCTTATTTTCTCTCTCGAGAAAAGCAATGAGATTGTTAATCAATTTTGATTTTCTGGATAAGCTCTTTGACATGATCAGCTCCCCACTGTCTCCCTCTAGAACCACCCACACGATGTCCCCAAACACTCTCTAAAACTTCTTGCACATCATTAGCTGTCACAAATTCTTTTTCATGTATATAGGCCCATGCTTTGGCCGCCATCAAAGCATCCTGGCCAGACCTCGGAGAAAGGGCCGTTCCATTTTCAAGCTCTCTTCGTCCCACTTCCAAAAGATTGAGTACGTAATCGAGAATTTTATCTGAGACCTGAACGGTATGAATTCTTTTTTGTTCTGCGAGAAAGACTTCTTTTCCAGGTCCAGTACCCAAGGAATCAATGGTCTGTCTTATATCGTGCAACTGGAGAATTTTTCTTTCATCTTCACGACTCGGAAAACCTAGGCTTAAGCTCATATGAAAGCGATCGAGTTGTGACTCGGGCAAAGGAAAGGTGCCCAATTGATAGCTTGGATTTTGAGTTGCAATAACTAAAAAAGGTGGATTCAGCGGATAATTTTTGCCATCAATACTCACAACTCGCTCTTCCATCGCCTGTAAAAGAGCACTCTGAGTTTTAGGTGAGGCGCGATTGAGTTCATCGGCCAAAAT
>DIUE01000064.1 GCA_002435795.1 Bacteriovoracaceae bacterium UBA6166
TCATTAGCCCCGCGAAGATCATGGGGGTGATCCAAGCGATCTGTTTCCACGGAAAGAGAAACCTGTATTCCGCGTTGATGGCCAGGCAGAGTTTTAGAACGCTTAGAGGAATAAAAATGGGAAAAAGCATTTTGATTCTATTTAAAAAGATCTTTAATTCTAAGCTCTTAGCTTCGATTATTAAAACAGACATCAGGCACCAAAAACCGGTAAGTATGAGAAAGATGATCAAGTTTCTAGCGATTCGCTCATGTTTAAATTGAGCAGCATACAGAGAAAGGCCAAACAGCAAAAATGTGGCAAACCATTGAATAGGAATAATTAACTCTACTAATTTCATTGTCTTCGATGTTACAATGATCCGTGTCCCTTTCAAATCAGTAAAACTATGAAAAAGTCATCTCTATTTATTTGTGAAGACGATCTCACCTTTTTGAATGCTCTTAAGGTTTTTGTTCGTTTGCAAGACTCATTAGAACTCGCAGGTGTTGCCTCTGATGGTTTCGATGCTTTGAACCAATTAAGCGCAAACCCTCCCGATATCTGTTTGGTGGATCTTGCCATGCCTGGAATGGACGGGGTCGAACTGATTAATCAAATGAACCAGAAGCAGCTTAAGACGAAGATCATTGTCTTATCTCAAAATGCCGATGAAACATGGCTTGGAAAACTCATTGCAAACGAAGTGGATGCCTTTATTTTAAAAAGTGATGGCCGTGATCAATTGATGAATGCCATCGAAGCTGTTCGAACTGGGGATAAGTATTTCTCTCCGAGTGTTGGAGTTCTCTTTTATCAAATACTCTCTCGCCCCTCAGTCATTCCAAACGATCTTAGCTCCAATATTCATCTGACAACTCGAGAAAAAGAAGTCGCCTTGCTCACCTCTAAAGGAATGAGTATCAAAGAAATTGCTCGAGAATTTAATTGCACTGAGAATACGGTCAAGACCCATAAAAAAAGTCTTATGAAAAAAATCCAAGCCAGAAATTCTGCAGAAGTCACTTCGTGGACAATCAGGCATGGTGTACGAGAAATGAGCACCGAAGAAGTTAGTTAAACTTATGACTTATTTCTTGGCATTTGCCTTATTTATTTTCTCAACAGCGGCTTTCTCTAATAGTTATTGTTTTAAAAATCGCACTCAAAGGGATCTCGCTAGATCTAAAGTTTCAGATTTTCTTCTTCCCAGTGAGAGCGCTCAAGTGGTTGAAGAAAACTGCCTTTATATCAATCTCAAAAATCCTCATCGAGAAGAACTTATTGTGCATATCCTTAAGCCATTTTCTCCAACTCAAGGCCTAGGATCTGAGCCCACCACAAAAAGAACCTGCTCCTTCGAATTAATAGAAACCAAAAACTCGATCTCTGAAAAACAAGAGGCGCGCTTACCCATTAAAACAAAGCTACGGGAAAGTCAGGAATTGGCGGAGTCGAGTCAAACCATGCGTTTAGAAGGCCTCGAACAGAGAGGGATTTCTTTAGGCCTCGACGACAATCGTGTCGATCTGATTTGTCATCCTAGAGGCAAACGTGCGGAAATCGTTTTGCGATACAAATCAGAGACTGGTCCGAGCGTGTCGACAAGTTTAGAGTTAGCTGTAGGTGAAGAACGAGAGATTGGCTCGATGATTGAAGACCTTAAACGGGATAGTCAGGACCTTGGAACAGAAAAGGGAGTCCGCCTTTCCCGTGAAACGAAAAAGGCCCAGTCCAAAATTTTACTGAAATTCTTAGCAATTTTTTGATCCTAATCGTCATGACGCGAGGCCGTGAAAATTCAAGGACTTAATATTTTATCATCCAGTGCATAATTTTCAGGCCTAAATGGCCCAAAGCACGTCTGAGTAGCGTTTTCCCCTAAGAAAGGCCTTGTACACTTGGTTTCGATTATGAGACATTTTTAGGGTCTTTGGATGAAGACACACACACGACATAACACAACGCAAAGGACGAGCTTGTGAAGCTAAAGAGACTGATTGTTCAGGGATTCAAATCCTTTAAAGACAGAACTACCATTCATTTTGATGATGGCATCACCGGGATCGTCGGTCCCAATGGTTGCGGAAAATCAAATATCGTTGATGCACTATTTTGGGTGATGGGCGAGCAATCGGCCAAACACTTACGTGGCAACACGATGAAAGATGTGATTTTTTCTGGATCAACAAAATATTCACCGAGTGGATTTGCAGAGGCCACGCTTGTTCTCGGCAACGACTCTGGTAAGCATATTCATATTGGAAATAAAGTCAGTAGTCCTTCTGAAATTCAGCTGACTCGTAAGCTTTACCGCAACGGTGAAACTGAATACCGCATTAATAACGAGCCTTGTCGCCTGAAAGATATCCAAGAAGTTTTCATGGATACCGGTGCAGGTGCTAAGAGTTACTCGATTATTGCTCAAGGTGAAATTAATCGTCTCGTTCAGGCGAAACCTGAAGAGCGTCGTGTGATGATTGAAGAGGTCGCGGGGATTACAAAGTTTAAGCTTCGAAAAAGAGACTCTCTTAAGAAGATTGAGCAGACTCAACTGAACTTGAATCGTCTGCAAGACTTGCAAATTGAAATTGAAAAAAATCTTAAAGCGCTTGAAAAGCAGGCAGAAAAGGCAGAGCGCGCTCGCACGCTTAAAGAGAAGATTCGTCGCCATGACTTAACTGTCCACTCTCATAAAATCTTTGATTTGTTAAAAGATATTCGAGAGGCAAGAATAAGCATTTCGGAAAAAGAGCAAGAGCTAGAAAATTGGACTAACACCAAAGCCACGCTTGAAGTTTCACTGCAAGAAGAGCGAATTAAAAAAGATGATCTGACAGAAGAGATTGAAGGTTTTCAAAAAGAATACAATGAACTTTCTCGCAAGCTTGCAGGCGCAGAAGAGAGACTAAATAGCTTATCTCGCTCACTGACTGAAAAAGAAAAACTCATCGAAACGAAACAAAAAGACGTTTTGGAGAGTCGCGACGAAATGAGCAATCGTGCCACTCGACTAGAAGAGTTGGAAACATCTCTAGCTGAGTTAAGCGCTATGGGCTCAATGGATGAGAATTTAAGCGATATGCAAGATCAGGTTGCAATGCTCAGAGACGCGCTCGAGGAAGAAGAAGCGGAACTGGCAACTCTTAAGAAGCAAAATGAGGAGCTTGGCCTTGAGCTTAATAAAAAAGATCAGGCCCTTTTTCAAAATAATTCTAAGCAAGAAGAATATTCGAGACTTCTTCAGGATTTGACTCAAGAAATTGAAATTAATGAAAAGCAGTTTTCTGGTGTGAACTCAGAGCTAAAAGGTGAGCGGGATCTTGTTCATCAGCTTGAATCAGAAACTCAAGCCCTAGAGTCTCAAGAAACAAGTCTTCGTGGAAAAATTAAAGCCACCCAAGAAGCGAGAAAAAACCTTGAGCAAAAACATAAAGACTTCACTCGAAAAAACGTTCAAATCGAATCAAAACTAAACTCCTTAAAAGAGCTTAATAGTTCTCTTGAAGGTAGTGATGCTGGCGTTTCACAATTAATTGAAGCTTTTGGCGAAGAGAGACTCGCGGTTTTCGGAACTTTAATTCGAAGCCAAGAGGGAACGGCCGGCGGTGTTCAGAAACTTCTTGAAGACGTTTTGACTTCTGTGGTTTCACTCAGCGGGGATCAGACTGACTATTTAAGCTGGATTTCTACTCAAGATGAGCTTTCACTGAGTCTTCTTTGTGATGTGAATCAGATGGAGAGTATCTCAGCTGAATCATTAGAAAGATTAAGAATCGCTTTTGGTGATTCATTAATACCGCTCTCTGAAGTCGTCGAGCTTGATTCAAGACTTTCAGCTTTTGCTCCGTTGATGGCAGGATTGTATCTTGTTGATGATCTTAAACCTCAGACGATTTCAGCAGCAAAAGGCTTAAATTTTAGAGCTGTCTTTTCAAAAGATGGTCGCGTGGGCGTTCGTCAAGACAAGGCCACTAGAACACTTAGTCTTTCAGGCGTGAATAATGAGTTTGGTTTAATCGCACGCAATAATACCATCAAAGAACTTACCCTAGAGCTAGAGACTTCTCGCCTTGAACTTGAGAAGTGCGAAGGGGAGTTGAATCTCGTC
>DIUE01000068.1 GCA_002435795.1 Bacteriovoracaceae bacterium UBA6166
CTAACAAAGCGAGGTGGTGCACAGGTAGGTCTTGACTCAGCTGCTCTAAATATCTCTACGGAAACCCTGCTACATGATCTAAAAGTTGCCCAAGTTTGCCGATCATTACTTGATCTGAGGGCAATTAAGAAGGTCGAGCTAGAACATGAGATCATTTTGGAAAAGGGCAAAAACCAGTACACACCTGATGCCCTC
Source organism: Bacteriovoracaceae bacterium UBA6166 (assembly GCA_002435795.1). GTDB lineage: Bacteria > Bdellovibrionota > Bacteriovoracia > Bacteriovoracales > Bacteriovoracaceae > UBA6166. The sequence goes on from DIUE01000068.1 coordinate 196, forward strand.
GTTTACTTTGAAAACAAAGGTGATGCCTTTCAAATGGCCTTTGAGTTGGAGCTTACCCGTAAGTCCAAGAGTAAGTATCTCGATAAGATTAGCTTCTATTTGAAGTCCAATTACTACGATTATGTCCTTTATTTTTTCAATGATCGAGGCGTGATGGACTCCTATATGAAGCACGTTCAAGGTGCCTATGGTGCAGAGTCTTTTGAAAAGATACTCCTCGCTTTAAACACAAATATGAACAACAAGAACCCCAAATTTGAAGAAAGTCTTGTCTTCTTTATGGGAAAGGAGGTGCAGCTTAAAGATATTTTCAACAAATAAAACGGTTGGCTTTTGCAGGGACTTTGCCATCCCTTTGAGGTCGCTTTGCTGGGACTTCAAGGCCCAAATAATTTTAGCCCCCGCCAACCGCTTAATTTCCTTCGGAAATCCGCGCTCCGAAAGTGACTCCCCACCCCCAACCAAGTTTGAGTGTAGGGAGTCACTTTCTACACGCGGGAGGAGTTTAATAAGCGGTTGGCGGGAATAACAAAAAGGATAAGGAAATGGAAATAACAACAGAGAAAGAAATTAAGAAAAGAGGAAGAAAACCAAAAAATCAGAGGCAGGCATTCACAATAAATAATGAGCAGACCAAATTCTTTATTGATGTCTCGAAGGAAAAATCATCTCAGGAGTTGATTTTTGAATTACTAAGGAACGCCAACAATAAAGAGCATGGTCGCGAAATTACCTTCAAGGATATTGTGATTCCTGCTCTAGGCAAGCTTACCGCTAAAGACCTAGAAAAAATTCAAGAAGACAGCCTGACAGAAATGCAAAAGGTGGAGAAGACGCTTCTTGAATACAACAAGAAGAACAATACAAAACTGACTCTTGGCGAATTTCTCGTCAAGAAGCTCAATATTAATTAAGAAGGAGAACTCAAATGAATGAAGTATTAGAAAATATTGTGATCTGTGGACGACTCGGAAAAACGCCAGAGCTTAAATATTCAAAAAACAAACAAGTGCCGATGTGTTTTCTCGATGTTGCAGAAAACAAACAGGATCAAGAAAGCACAACTTGGCATCGAGTGATTGTGTGGGGAGAGCAAGCTGAGTTTTGTCATTCTCGACTCAAAACAGGCGTTGAGTTTTTTGTGCAGGGCCAAAGACAGCGCCGTAGTTATATCGACAAAGAAGGTCAAACTCGTGAAATCGAAGAAATAAAAGCGAGACTAATTGGTCTTCCTAAGGGGGTGTAAGCAAGATGAGAGATAGTGCAACCCCCGAATCTAAAAATCGTTAATAACACCTTTTCTTGATAACTTGTGAGGCTGCAGATGAATTATAAACCTAATTACAATCTATCTACAAAAGACTATAATAAAAGAGTTGTTGGGGGAAATCATTCCCCCAAGCTCTTTAAAAATTTAATAAACGATGAGATAGAAGACGAGAAGGTAAGGTGGTTTGATACTGATGAGGCGGCGAACTTTCTTAGGATTACTCCCAATGCTTTAAGAATTTTAGTTCATAGAGCAAGAGTCAAATCCTACAAGTTAGGACGACGTTTGAGATTTAAACAATGTGATCTTGTCTCAGTCCTCCAACTTAAGGAGGATTATTAGTGCCAATCTACACTGAAACAAAGAACGGTAAAACGACTTATACAGTAGTTGCTACCGCTCAAATTAACGGAAAACAAGTAAATCGAAAAAGACGTAGTATCTCTTCAATGGCCATGGCCAAACGTATTGAAGTTGATCTGCGCATCGAATTGCGACAGCTTAAAGAAAACCCAAATCGATACACTTGGAATCAATGGGTCAACGTCTGTATTGAACGGATGAAGCTCGAATTCAGAAAGAGTACGATTCTGGGATATGAAGGAAACTTGAGGAAATGGGTTAATCCAATCCTCGGAGCATATTTTCTAGATCAAATCACAGCGGCGATGATTCACGATATTATCTACAATCAGATCGATACCCTTAGTGCTGATGGCAGAAGAAGTGTACTCAAACAAGTTAAACGGATTTTTTCAATGGCGGTTGATGAAGGACTTTTAATCCGAAATCCCGCTAAATCCATTTCAGTAAAAGTTCCCGAAGCTGTTCAGTCTGTTTTAAATAGGGCCGAAATTGATACTCTTCTTTTTGAAGCTAAAAAAAGAGGCCATCCCTATTACCATCATTGGGCCTTGGCCATCATGACGGGAATGAGAAAGGGGGAACTTCACGCTTTAAACTGGACGGACGTTGACTTTGAAAACAAAGTTATTTCTGTCACGAAGAGTTGGAGCCGACTTGACGGTATTGGCCCAACAAAAAGTACCAAAAATCGATATATTCCCATTTCAAATGAGCTTGAAATGTTTTTGAGAAATCTCAAGGCCAAAAATTTGACCGAGAACGGTCGAGTCCTTGAATCTCATGAACAGTGGGAACTCGGTTATCAAGCTTACGTCCTAAGACAGTTCTGTAAGGAGATAGGGATTACCTCTATCAAGTTCCATGACCTGAGGGCCACTTTCATTACCCAGATGCTCATAAGGGGCGTTCCCTTGGCCAAAGTAATGAAGATCGTCGGTCACGCAACAATCAAGACAACGATGAGATACTTAAGACTTGTTGCACAAGACACCCAAGGGGCCACAGAATCTCTAGGAATTACCCTTCCAAGAGATTTCGACCAAGGAAACGTCGTTAATCTCTTCCAACATTGAGGCTTTGCCTTGCCAAAACTTACCATAAAATTAAAAGCTTAATCATATTGAGCGGTTGTAGAGTGGTTCTACAACCCGCTCCATTTTACTTTTTCTCTAGAAGTTCTTTAATATCCGCAGGTATATCCATACGCTGATACATTGAAACATCACTTCCTCCAGTATTACCACTGGGTACGATCCCGACAAGAGAACCTAAGATCCCTAACGGAATTCTCAATAATTGCCCCATTATTTCTCGTGCATCTTTTTTAAGCCATCCAATTTTGAGCATATAGAGATGGGAGACGGTATGAGGCCAAACGTGTTTCTGACCTAGCACATGGGCAACCTGAAGAGAGCGAAAAGCGTCTTCCAACTTGTTTTCAAGAAGCTGTTGCTTAGCTTTATCTATTTGTGCCCAGTAAGCCGCTTTGAGTTCCTGATTCATCTCTTCTATCCCCGAAAATTTCTTTTAAACCTTTTCTCAATACTTATTCATGGCCTCTAAATTGTATAGTTATCCTTGGCATGAAAAGCCGTCAGAAGTACCTTTAACCATCAACGACATGCTATCTTTCAAAACTAGAGTGAGACGATAAAATGGGTCATAATCACGGCCATAAAACAAAAGACAAGAGTGGCCGCAATATACTCATCGCCTTCTATCTCAATGCCAGCTTTTCGATAATTGAGCTTATCGGAGGATTCTACACCAATAGCATGGCGATCATGTCAGATGCACTTCATGATTTTGGGGATAGTTTAGCGCTGTTGTTTGCCTATTTTGCTGAGAAGTTTAGCCAAAAAGAAGCGGACGAAAAATTCTCTTTCGGCTATAGACGTTTTTCGGTTCTAGCGGCTTTTATAAACGGAGCGATCCTCTTGATCGGAAGTTCCTATGTGCTATTTGAAAGCTTTCAACGAGTTTTTCATCCTGAAGCAGTAAAGCCCGAAGGAATGATGGCCCTGGCGGTACTAGGTATTCTTGTCAATGGCGTCGCAGCTTACAAACTCTCTCATACAGAGGGAATGAATGCAAAAATGGTCTCTCTCCACCTTTTAGAAGATCTTTTTGGTTGGATTGCGGTGCTGATTGTAAGCATTATTCTCATTTTTAAACCCTGGTATATTCTCGATTCAATTTTATCAATTCTGATATCAATTATTATTTTAAAAGGAGTTTTTAAAAACTTTAAACAGATCGGGAATATTTTTTTACAACGCTTTCCCGAAAATCTAGACGTCCCAGAGCTGAAGAAAGACTTATTAAGTCTTAACCTCGTCAACGATGTTCATGGATTAAAAGCATGGTCGATAGACGAAGATTCTTTTTATTTGAGACTCCATATACTTGTTCCCAAGGGAACTCAGGTAGAGGAACTAGATAGGATAAGAGAAGAAGCGAAAATTATTTTTTCTAGGTTCAGTATCAAGTATTCATCTGTTGAGTTTGAGTCTGAAACTAAAGGGGACTGCTAGTATTGGCAGGAAAGTATTTTGTGAGCTTATTTGCGGCGATATCGATAAACGCTCTCATTTTTTTATTTTGCTCTCGATGAGCAGGCCAGACAAACTGCACATCAGTTGGTGCAGTTTTGTAATTCTCTAGAATCCGAATAAGCTTTCCCGATTTTAAAGCATCCTGACAAAGCCATTCCGGCAATAACACAACACCATGTCCTGTAAGGGCCAACTCCAATGCCAGCTTGGGAGTATTCGTAGTGAAGCTCGGAAAAATTTCAATCACTTCTTCTTTTTTTCCGTTTTTCAGTATCCAGACATTTTCACCAGAGGCTTGAAAGCCAATTGCTTTATGGTCTCGGAGATCGCTCAACTTCTTCACTGGATGAGATTTTTTTAGGTAAGCCGGACTTGCAAAAAGTGAAGAGCTAAATTGACCTAATGATCGGCGCATAAGGCTTGAGTCTTTAAGATTACCAATCCTCAGCGCCAAATCAAAACCATCCCTAACGAGATCCACCAAGTGCTGGCTTGTATTTACTTCAATAACGAGCTTAGGATATTTTTTTTTAACCTCAATCAGTATTGGGGCAAAGAGTGATGAAACAATATCTTCAACTGCCGTTATCCTAAGTGTGCCCTGAATTTCCTCCGTCGCTCCCTTCGCATTCTCAACCGCTTTTTGCAAACCCAAGACCTGATGTCGGCATGACTCATAGAACTCAAGACCAGCGGGGGTAATTTGAACTTGTCGAGTCGTACGGTAGAGCAATGTCACTCCAAGCTCTCGCTCAAGAACCGCCACCCTCCGACTCACGGTTGACTTCGGCTGCTTAAGAATCTTCGCGGCTTTTGTAAAGCTGCCTGCCTCAACCAAAGTTAAATAGAGAGTTATGAGGTTTAAATCCATAAAAACATTGTTGCTTAAAATGATACAGTCTGTCCACATTGTCTCTCCTGTTGCGATATTAAAAAATCGACGATACTGAGTTTACAAGACAAAACTCATGGGAGAACAAAAATGAAAATTGGAATTATAGGCTCAGGTGCACTCGGTTCAAATATTGCTCGAGCAATCGCAAAAAAAGGACTTTCAGCGCTCATCGCTAATAAGTCAGGCCCGGCATCACTCTCCAATCTCGTTAAAGAGATTGGTCCATCGATTACTGCAGCGACAATACAAGAGGCGGCAAGCGCTGATTTAGTTATTATCGCTGTGCCGTGGGAAGCCCTAGAGGAATTAACATCACAACTTCCAACTTGGAATAATAGAATCGTGATCGATGCCACAAACCCCGTTTTGTTTCTTGCGCCAAACTCACCTGAAAGACAAGATGCAACTAATCCTCTGGCCGCTTACGGAATCAAGGCCATCGATCTTGGAGGCCGGCATTCAAGTTCGCTTTTTCGAGATCTCACTCCCGGAGCAAGAGTGGTGAAAACATTCAATCATTTGGATGCAAATGTCTTATCTGAACCTCAGATCTCTGGCGGTCAGCGCACTCTCTTTTTTGCCGGAGATGATGTCTCTGCGAAAGCAGAAGTTCGAAAACTCCTCGAAGTCATTGGGTATTTTCCAGTCGATCTTGGTGCCCTTGATGTCGGCGGTCCGTTAATGGAATTGCCCTTTGGCGCTCTTGCCATGAATAATTTCATTAAAATCTAAAACCGACGGTATATGGAGGAGAAGAGATTTTGTTTTTATCGCTCATGCTTATCTTGGACAGTCTAAAACATTATAGAGATCATAACTTTAAGCTATAGCAGGCATCGCTTTAACTCAATTTTTCAACTCCCCAATTTGAACTATATTCAACGAATGGAAAATCTCGAAAAGCCCAGGCTTTCATCTATCTTAAATACGCCGCTTCACAAATCTCTAATGAGCAGGAGAACAGAGAGGGAATTCTCAAAAGAAAAGCCCGACATCGGTTTAATCTTGAGCTGTTTGGAGGTCGCTAATTCTGCGCCGAGCGGAGCCAATTTGCAGCCTTGGCATTTCACCCTTATTCAAGACACTCAGATAAAAAAACAAATACGCCAAGAAGCTGAAAAAATCGAATATGACTTTTACCATAAGCGTGCCCCAAGAGAGTGGCTCGACGACTTGCAGTTTCTGGGGACTAATCACCACAAGCCATTTCTTGAAGATGCTCCCTTTCTGATAACTGTCTTTTACTGCCCGGTTATTCAAAATGAGGGAGAACAAAAAAAGACCTATTTCCCAATCGAATCAACGGGTCTAGCGACAGGCTTTCTTCTCACTGCTCTTCACGAGGCAGGACTGTCCTGTCTGACTTATACACCAAAGCCTAGTTGTTTTTTAAACTCAATTTACCTTAGGCCTAAAACAGATTGAGTCTTCATGATAATCGTGACGGGCCATGCAAAACATTCAGACACTCCTCTTAAAAAGAAATGCTCTCTTGAATCAAGATTATCGGTTTTTTGAAACTCAATTAGCTTGTTTAGCTATTCCACGAATGGGCTTGCATTTGCACGACGAGGTCTTGGATTGTGGGTGAACTCACCCACTGTTTTTTATAAATGATGGACAAGTCATGTTGGCCAAATCCTCGATCAATCTTCGTCTTACTTAAAGGCACTGCCTTAAGGCGGTTCGCCTTTACCTCATGAGCTGCCACAAATCCCGGCAGAACGCCAACACCGAGCCCATTCAAACAAAGCTCTTTCACTGACTCAAGGGATGAAACACTGTAGATCTTTCTCGACTCTGATTTTCCACGAATTAATAAGCTCTTAATTGCTTCAAAATCTTCTTTAATGGCACCGAAAGACTGTTCCATAAAAATCAAGGGGGCCTCTTCTAAAGAAGAGTAAGCTTTGTTCTTCAACGTACTTTCAAAAAACCTGAACTGATCCTGTTCAAGCTTGATGAGTTCTAAATTTTTTGTGGGCTTAGGGGAAATAATAAAGGCAAAATCAAGTTCGTCTTCTTCTATCGCCTTTTGCACATCACGGCTTCTCATGGTCTTTATTTCAAAGCGCAGAGCGGGATGTCTTTTAGAAAATTTCTTTAAAAAGCTCGACCAAAAATAGATCAACATAGAATCATAGGTTCCAATTCTCAGGGTATCCGCAAAGGGATCCTTGGGATTGGCAAGCTCTCGTGTGATCCCGTCCGCCTGTTGAATCAATTTCAAGCCTTCCCTATAAAGAACCTCTCCTTCAGGAGTCAAACTCACTCCTTTGGAATGTCTGTGGAAGAGTTTAGTTTCAAGGCAATCCTCTAAGATCCGCATAGACTTTGAAAGACTAGGCTGAGTCAGATGGAGTTCAAGAGTCGCCGCCTGAAAGGAGCCAAGCCTTGCAATAGCCAAAAAATAGGGAATTTTCTCTAAATGATCGTTTAGCTTCATAGCTAAAAGATATATTAGGCATATCTTTTATTCAATTTTTTTATGCCATTATTTCGCTTATTTTATCTTCACAGAGGCACTTAATGAATCTGAAACTACTAAGGAGTTAAAAATGAATCTCATGAAAAAAAGCTTACTCATCCTGGGCCTTGTCGCCAGCACGACATGGGCAATGGCGCTAGAGAGAAATACCGATCTTTACAACCTCTCAAATGGCGTTGGACTTAAAGGACAGGATCCCGTTTCTTATTTTCCAGAAGGTGGAGAGCGAGGCGTTCGTGGCCTCAGAAGATTCAAAACACCTTATTTAAATGTGAACTACTTGTTTTCAAGTGAAGAAAATCAAGAGATCTTTTTTGAAGCTCCAACACGATATGAGCCGACCTACGGGGGCTGGTGTGCATGGGCGATGAGCCTTGATCGTTTGGCCGATATTGATCCGACTCAATTCACTATTCATGAAAATCGTTTTCATTTTTTCGCCAATGCGCGAGCAAAAGCAAACTTTGATTTGAATCTCTTGGAGAACGAAGAAAAGGCTGACCAAAACTGGAAGAGAAGATCTGGTGAAGAACCGAGATACTAACTAAACCAACAACGCCCTTGTAAAAATCAAGGGCGTTCTCATTGAACGATTATTTTGCAAATTTTTCTTTATAAAAAGCAATCGCTTCTCTAATCACATCAATTGCAACCACTTCATCATCAATAGAATTAATCTGCACAAGTTTTTTCTCAAGCTCTTTATAGCTTTCAAAGAAACGACGGATTTCAATCAACTTGTGTTTTGGGAGTTGGTTAATCGAATTAATCTGATTGTATTCCGGATCATCCACGTGCACAGAAATAATCTTATCATCGCCCTTTCCTTGATCGATCATACGAATCACGCCAATTGGCTTCACTCGCATAATAGACAAGGGCACCACTGGAAGCTGGCCGATCACTAGGACATCAAGGGGATCTCCGTCATCACAAAAAGTTTGAGGGAAGAGACCGTAATTAGAGGGGTAATGAACCGAGCTATAGAGAATGCGATCTACTTTGAGCAAGCCGCTGTCTTTGTCGATTTCATATTTAATTTTTGAGCCGGCGGGAATTTCAATTAAACAATTGAGTTCAAATTTATCATTGAAATCGAGCTGAACATCATGCCATGGGTTCATAAGAAAACTTCCTTAAGAATTCTAAAAATTTAGAGTTCTTTTGATTTGGTGAAAAGAGCGTTGAGTGCAATAATACCCAATCCCAAGATTTGTGAAATGGTTACTGCCACTAGCAGTAAAACAAGAAGTCCAGGTCTTGAAAAGACCTTTAATGCAGATTCGCCTTCTAATATTTCAATTTGATTTTCAATAAAAGTTCTTTCGAGACCGAGTTTCGCCATTCCACGTCGCAGGTTTTCATAGACTTTGAACTCAAAATCATAGTTTGCCTTAATGCGTTCCATCTCATTTTGAATCGGCAAGATGGATTTAGTCGTACTACCATAGGACTTTAAATAAGCCGCCAGCGTATCTTTTCTCAGTTCTAAGGTTTTAATTTCATCCTCTAAATGTCTAATCTGACCACTCAGAGCAAATTTTGATAAAGCTGCCTCCTCATTGCCGCCAGCAGAGACGTCCACTCGTTTGCGAAGACCCGCTAGAAGTGTTCGGCCCTCACGGATTTTAATTTCCGTATCACTAATGTTTTTACGAAGATTAGTAATATACTGACTGGCCTCTCCGCGCTCAGCTTCAATATTCAAAATATCCGATTTTTTGAGCGCCTGCATTGTTGAGAGCTCAAGCTCTCTCAATCGAGTTTCAACTTCATAGATTTCCATGGTGAAAAATCGTGTCGCTTCATCAATATCTTTTAATTCTTTTGAAGTAAGAAAGCTTCTTGCAACAAATAAAGCCTCATTAATTAAATGAATAGTCCAAGATTTTCGATCTGTTTTTATACGAACCACGAGCAGTCCACTTTGAGTTTTATTCCACTGCAACGTACGTCTCAAAAAATTCCCAAGACGACTTATCTCCGCTTCCTTCTCCACATTGCTTTCAATCTCTGTGTTGATATTTAAAGATTTCAAATACAGCTTAATTTCTTCTCGCATCTCCATCGGCTGAGCATCATCGAGCATTTGACTCCATATTTTAGAGGCCAAAGCCCGATTAAACTCCGTTGTCTCAAGATAGGACAAAGAGCGATCTAATCGCGATTGCAAAGTTGTTGTGCTGGAGACAGGTCCACTATTACTAAACTGCGACAAAACAGTCTCGAGCGATGAACCTGCTTGATCTTTAATTAAAATTTTTCCCTCTCCTGGGTAGACCGGAAAGTACTTATGGCGCACTAAAGCCCCGAGAGTGCCTATAAGAGCGAGAAGCAAGAGCAACTTCCATTTCAAAATTACTTGAATGATTGCGTCTCTTATTGAATAAGAAGATTCGTCAGTTATATTCATCTAACTCAACCTATCGGTATTTTTAAAAATTTAAATTAAAAAAACTGTCGTAAAATCTTATAATGAAATAAAATATGTCAGGCATTGTTAAAGGAGTTTTTATGAAATTGTGTCGTTTCTCAATCAGTCTCATCTCCGTTCTTTGCCTTTTTTTGCAATCAGGACCGGCACTTGCTCAAATAAGTCTTTCTCCGAGTTTCTCGGAAGAAACATTCACTAATACTGCACCAAATAGACCAGCTGAATTCATTTACCAATCTTATAAAGGCCAAGAGCTTGTCTCGATTAGACTTCTAGGTTCGGTTCAAAAAGCTGGTCTTTATCATGTACCAAAAGACATGCAACTCACGACTCTTATCAGTTTGGCCGGTGGGACTGCAAGAGATGCCGACTTAAGAAAAGTCATCATAACTAACGATGGCAAAGAAGGCCTAAAACCTCTAAGACTCGACCTTGAACAGGCCTTCGAAGCTGGCACCAGCGACGACTATTTACTCAGATCAAACGACCTTGTGTATATTGCAGAAAAAAGACCGTTTATTAGCAATGACACTTGGAAAGCAATCAGCATTGTCAGCGTCTTTCTCACTTCCGCTCTCACAGCTCTTGCAATAAGTGATCGACTCTAACCAACCAACCAAACTCAACCAATTTTTCGGAGACGCTCTTGTCTCCTTATTTTTCCTATCAAAACTCAGCCTCGCTTTTGCCAAAATGATTCCCTACCATATTCCTCCATTGATTTATCAAGGTGGAATGCACCCCTATATCAATATCGTTGGAACAATTGTGTTATTCGTCCTCTTTCTTTTAACAGCGAAAAAGCCGAAGCTTGATTTCAACAGTCGATTTTATATTGGCTTCATCATCGTCTTCATCGCTCTACTGTTTATTCAAACTGTCTTACAGATGTTCTTTGTGCACGATACGGCATCCAAAAGTTTTCAGCTCACTGGCGCCTTTATGGCACTGATCACAGTCATGGGTTTTGGAGTAGTCCTTCCCCTGCACTATCCCCTTAAACGATTCATCAAGGTGATTCTCTTTTGGTGTATCGGAATTGTCCTACTGTCACTCTTGCTCTTGCCCATTTTTAATAATGGCATGTTTAGAGGAGGGCGTTTTGTGGGAGTGACAAAGCATATTCCGCATATGGTTTCTATCAGCAGCTTAGCGGCCATATTTTTAATCGCGCAGTGGGATCTGATTTTTAAGAGCCGATTGATTACAATCATCTTTTACGGCTTTATGACTCTCGCTTGTTTTTTTGCCGTTGCTTTGACCGCAACAAAAGCGGCAATGGGCTCCGTTTTTTTGGCGACCTTTTTTGCCATCCTTTTCATCGGTCGCAAAGGACATATTGAACAATGGGGGCGACTCTTTATCTTTGGTTCAATGACTCTTTCAATTATTCTGCTCACTCCAATTGCAGGAGAAAGAATCTATGAAATTGCCTCTGGAGAACGGGCTTTGCTTGGAAGGCCTGCCCAAAATGGTTTCGAAACGCGATGGGAAGAAGTTGTGCGAGGAACTGATCTCTATGTGCAAAGTCCTCATTTAGGCCTCGGCATTCTCTATAAATTTATGACGAATTCTAAAGACGGAAGTATCGACACTTATAACTCTTTTAAAGATCCTCATAATCTTTTCCTCTCTGCAGGTGTGATTGCGGGTTGGCCTTTCATGATTCTCGTCACCATCGGCTATTTATGTTTAGTTTTTAAAACCTTCTTCATTTTCTTTCACCGCCGCTCCTACCCACCAGAGGTGCTCTACGCTGCTTTGTTTATGGCGACCCATCTGCCGGTCTTTTTGATCTATCACGTCCACCTATCGCTGGGGGGAATTGCAGACCGTGTCTATTGGTGTCTGACAGGTTATCTCATGCTTTCTCGTACCTTTTTACATACCCCACTGACGTCTCAAACGCAGGGTGATAGCTCTAAGTCTCATTCTTAATCAATAAAAGAGAGAACTTAGAAATGAAAAAAATCTTTGAAATCACTAAGTTTAGAACCCTAGAAGTAGCGATCGGTCTCGTGACAATCCTCATCCTCTTAGTCGGCTACCAACCACAGCTCTAGTATCTAAATTTAATTTGAAATTTTTAAGAAAAAAAAAGGCCCAGAATTTGGGCCTTTGCTTTTTTGATTAATTACGCCAAAGATCCATTATGGTCTCTGTATCATCGCTCAAGTCAATGACTTCATCATTTACAAGTTCCACATCGATGAATCTTGGATCATTGATTTCAAAGCGAAACATTCCACCGTGATCAACTTTAGTTCCATAGAGATCTTGTGGTTTATAAGTTACACCGTAGATATCTTGAACCGACTGAATGCCCAATGGTGAAACTAAAATATGATCGCGATTGATTACCATATAGTCTTTCGCCGGAGTTGCATCATAGATTCCAGTCACAGGATACACAGGATAGATGACTGGAGCTTCGTAGACTTTTCCAAATCTATTGACGAAGTCGATTTCGGGTTCGTAAGGCGAGACAACCACAGGATTTGTGAATCGCCCAGGATTAGTCACTCCAACTCTTGGAGAGAAAATACCGCCATCAAACATATGAGCAATTCGAGAATCGTTAGGAACAAGTCCCCCACCGATTCCACCAGTCCCATCTCCGGGGCCTGCTTTGACATTTGAGATAGCAAAAAAGAATAGAATTAAAATAAGAAATTTCATTAGAGTCCCCTCTCCGTTATGGGGCGATATACAGCAGTGGAATAAACAAACCGCAGTCTGTTTTCCACCTTCTCCTTCATCCCTTTATCATGCAAGTCACAGAGCTTCCTATTAAGTTCAGCGAACACTTTGTTTATTTGCTCTTCATCCGATTTGCTCACAACAATATTACCAAGCGAAAGACCAGCATCACTGAAATTGGGATTCTTCTCTGTTTCATCCCATGGAAACAATTCATTCATAAGCCTCGCTGAAGCTTTATAATAATTATTGTCTCGGGCCGCTCGAATTGTTCCGGCGGTACAAGTATTTTCATCCAGCGACTGCAGAACTCCCTCTAAAAGAAGTTCATTTAAAGCCTCAAGGCCTCGTTTACCATAGATCTCTGAGATTTCAGATCGTTTGATCAGTTGGTGATCCTCGGTCATCATATAGAGTTCAAAATGAATAGTTGATTTAGCGATAAGCCAAGTGATGTCTTTTTTCTCGGCCGTCATATTATAGCCGTGATTAATCAGATAGGTTCTAAGCTCGGGGCCAATCTTTAAAAGTGCTTCTTTCTCGTCTTGAACTTTATGAATCCACTTGCAAAACCTTACCAAGGTACTTGAATAAGGAACGCGCTTTCCGTCGAGAAAGCCTTTAAGTGTTTTGCGATTTAAACCAGAGAATCTTTCGAAGGAGGCCATGGCCGCACTTTCGTTTTGATAACTCTCAAGTCTCTCTCTCATTTCTTGGCGCAGAGAAACCAATGGATCTCGGCATTCAGAAATTTCAATGAGCTGTTCCAACATTGAAGGCTCTCCTCTTACATAATCAAAACTGATTTATAGGAAATCTACGGATAAACCACAAGCCTTGTTTTCCTTTTTACCTAACAAGGCCACACGAACTTTCAGAGACTTAAGCTTTAATGAGCAAGAAATCATCGTCCAAACGACTCGAAGCGTTTGCTGAGAACTCTTAATGGGCCCCTTGCTGAACCCACTCTGGGCCATGTAGTTCAGCTTTGTCGTAACCAAAAAAGGAGATTTAAATGCAAAAGCTAATTCTGTTTCTTTGCACTCTTATGAGTGCAACTTGGGTTCAGGCCCAACCTGTTCTTTATCCTGATCATCTGAGCACTCTTAGTTCCATTAGAAATGAGACCAATTCTAACCTAGTCGCAGACCTGATTGATCACCAAAGATTTTATGTTATGCCCCCGAATGCCGGCTACTCCATTGTCTCAGGACTTCACAGTTTCACCGCTAATATTGGGTTCTGCCGCGAGATGGGAGATTTACAAAACTACAGTCGCTTAACAACAGGGAGAATTCATGATCTCTCTGAAAAAGAAGAAGAGAAACTTGAAGAGTATACCGCTTATCAAAGAACCATCTTAGCTGCCAGACAACAGCTCGCAGATTTTGCGAACAGTGAAAATATGCAGCCGCTTTTCTTAATCGACGAAAGGATCGCTAATCTTGAAGGGCGAATTCAAGAAATCCTCAATATTGAGCTTAAAGAATGCAAAGATCATTGTTCAACATTGCGCAAAGAATACAATGAACTTTCCGCTCAAAGAAGAACTCTCGCCAACGATCGCAGAACCTTAGTCAGAGAAAATACACAGCAAGCAAGAGAATACGAGAAACGTAAACTCCGAGTGGAAGCGGCTGAGAAACACTTAGAAGATTTAAAAAATGAATACGCTCATCTTTATGAAAGATTATTACGTACCAAATCTCTCTTTGTAGAAATGTACAAAGATTTTGGAGCCGTCGAGGGCGCGAGAGCAGGCATAAGCTTTGATAGCCAATGGAATGAGAATATTGCAGTTCTTCGAGCCCAAAACCCTGGAATCTCTTTTGAGAAGATGGCGACAAAAAATGCGCAAATCACTTCGAATATCGTTAACCTAGATTCTATCCCATCAGGCGGCGCCATTCTCAGTTATGAAATCGGAGGCAACACGAATGGACGATACCTTGAATTACCGAGCTATCCTGAAGATTTAAAAGGTAATGTTCGTTTAAGTTTGATTGGTACTTGTCCTGTCGTTCATCCCTCTTATTTCGATATCAATATGCCTACTAGTACTGATGAAATGCGCTACGGCTTAATTGTCTCCTATGAATATCCCACCATCTTCAATGCAAGAGTCACAATGAAATACAATATGAAAAAAATGTATGAAAAAATTGTTCAAAGCTCTAGCCGTGGAGGCGGATTCTTTCGAAAAAGAAGATCGACCACTTCAGTTGAAGAAAAAAAACACTTTCAAAGATTCATTTACAGTTGAATGGCACGATACCATCGGATTATCTGAAGAAGATAAAGACCTGCGAGAAAATGAAATGCGAGAGCGTGTCTTCTTGAGACTAGCAAACCTAGGTCTTCCGACAGTCATTAATTCAAATGAACTACAACTACCTAGTGTTCCTGCCTCAGGTGCATTGGTTCTTGCTCAAGGGATTGAAAAAAACTGCCCTAACAATATCTACTGCAAAGGAGCTTCTGTCGTAATCGGTTTTCTGGACGCCATGTTTGGATCAACTTCTGCGACTTCAATTTATCGCAACCTTCAGGATGTGGAGATTGAAGACAAATGGTCTAAGTCAGAACTGATCTGGAGACCATGGATAACGAGCTATAACTAAAAAATCATTTGGAGACACTTATGAAATACTTACTACTCGCCCTGCTCTTTCTAACGACTTTCGCTGAAGCTCAGATTCAAATCCAAGCAGATAAGAAAGTTCAATCAAAACTCTGGGAGGCACCAATGGTGTCTTCTCTGAGCTTTGAAATAATCCCAAGATATGATTTCGCAGAAAAATGCCAACATATCGAAGCTATTGCAAAAGATTATCTTCTGTCAGGCAAGCTTGATAAAATTCAAATCGACTTATTTGAAAGAGCAAGAACAACACCAATGCTCCACGCTTTTCCAAACGATCGCTACGGTGAGTTTGTTATTAAGCCCACTTCAAGCGAGCGTTATTTGATCAAAGCAAACCGCAGCGATACCCAAAAAGAGTTTCGTTTGCCAGTCGGTAGTTTTGAGAGCGCAGAGTTTCGTCTTGACGCCATTTCACTTGCAGAAGTTGAACTTCAAATGAGTGCGAATGAACTCTCGCTGACAAATCTGGCGATGCAGCTTTCAAAACCCGAAACTGAATTAACGTCTCAATATCATTTTCGAGAAGGCTTGATTATTAAAGCTTACGGGAAAGATCTTGCTTGTGACCTGCTGAGCGGGCGTGCCAAATTGACCGCGAAGATTCAAGTTCGAGTTGGTCCGAATCAAGAAAATTTAGAGAAACTTCAAAGTTTTTATCAAGAGGCCATTCTTCCTGAAATCAATGAGACTCTAAAAAGTTCGACTCAATCTGTAAGAAACAAGGCCTATCTCTTAGGCTTTCGTCTCGGAACAACACTTGAAAATGAACTCAATATTGAAGAGAGAGCCGAGACGGAAAATGGATTGATCGCTTTAGTCGAAACACTTTTTCATGAGTCCAACTTAGAGCCTAAGTATCCGTTGCAAAAAGCAGGACGAGATTATCAAATTATGATTGATCGCTCTGTTCAATCAAGCCTCAACCTCCATTTTGAAGTGAGAACAGGTCATGAATAAAACAATCATCACGGCTTTTCTTTTGATTTGTTTTTCTTTTTGGGGTGTTGATTATTATCATGCCCCAGATCGGAACAAACAAAAGCCTTCATTCCCATCCAAAGAGATTGCTCGATCTGAAGCCTTGAAAAAAAACGTCCGATTGAGTGATCCTCATGATGACTTTGAAGAATTCGTTCACAAGCTCCGACGACTTCAAAGTCCTGAACAAATCGAAGCGGAGATCACACGTCTATCAGAACGTTTTAATTCAAAAGTTTTAATAGATAAATTGAACTCTAAGTCAGCGAGCGATGAAGAGAGACAACTCTTCTCCGTCTATCTAAAAACTAAACTTGAGGCCTATCAATTGCTCATGGATATGGAGCTGAGTGATCTTGAAGCGAGATACTTATGATGAACTCAACAATCATCATTCTTCTCTGCCTCCTTTTCACAGGCTGCATCAGAAATATCGATAAGCAAGCCTATGAGTTAACACTTACTCAAGCAGATGAAGACGCTTTGTGGAAATCTTGTCGGGAGATAGATCAGATTGGAAACCTCAGTGAGTATATGCGCTTAATTAAACTGGAAACGGATTTGATGCTTGAGTTAATCGACAATCTAGAAATTCACGACAGCGCTGCTGAAGTCATAGAACTCAATGACTCAATCGCTGAGAATATTAACGAGGCGAGAAAACTGATCGACGTGAGTTACACAACACCCCAGTGGCAGTATCAAGTTAAATGGCGAGTTGATCGCAAAGATTTCAAAGGACTCATCGGTAATTATTTGCCCAAAGGATTTAAAATCCAATCCATTCGCCCAGTGACAGCAAGACTTTTTGGAGAAGAAGCCGATCATCTACTGAGTGGTCTGAAGTACGCACAAAAGGGAAAATCCATTGAGTTTACTTATGCGGGACTTGGAAGTTCACTTGAAATTTGCCAACTCCAAAAAACGCGGATGATCGTCGTTGAAGTCTCTTATCGAAATGTGGTCAATCACAACAAACGGATTTTTAACTTAATCAATAGGTAATCTATGAAACTCAGATTCATTGTCTTGATTCTCTTCTTCATACATGGTTGTGGTAAAAACAGCGAACTTCAACCTGTAAGTCCGACTCCAACGGGAGAGACTCAGTCGCAGAACACTCAACTTAAAAAATGTTCCCATAAACCAAGATCGTCTGATTCACTCAACGACCTTGTATTAAAAGGATACCGAACCGCTCTCGATTGTGATCTGACCGCAGATGAAATTGCGGCCATGCCCTAAGGAATAAAAATATTTTCCGGTGAATTGAGAGACCAATCATAAGAGCGATACTTAATCTTCAGTTTTTCATTTTTAAGTATCGCTCTTTCAATCTCAGAAACATATTTCAGGAGAAAGTTAAGATTGCTGCCGGCATCTTCTGTAAAATCTTTCTCGTACCATTTAAAGAGACGAGTGAGATAGAGCGTGTCGTCTTTGCGCTCATAATGGGCGCGGGTTTTTAGGGCGAGAGTTGTATTCTCGGTCAGCATTTGCTCGATATTTTCAGCGGTATAGATTTGTTGTCGAAGGGCCGGGCAACCAACAGAGGCACAATTTACGGCAAAATGTACGCGCGCGTCTTTGTATCCTTTCTTCGAGGCCTCACTTCCAAGCAGAGTGCCCTTCTCTATTTGATCGAGAGAATAGAATTTTTCTCCAACTTGAAAACTCTCCAATTTAAAAACTCGGTTATAATCAAACAGCGACCTAAAATCTCTCACCCCCGAGACTGCTTTGCCTTCCGCTGTTGGATTTTCTAAAATCTGCGCTAGCATAAAAAAATTATAAGCATTCACCCAAAAAGCAATAAAGCTTGCTCGCTCACGAAGGACTGCCGGTTCGTATTGACTCAAAGTTTGTTTCTGCTTTTTGACTAACTCTAGCGCCTGCGGTTGCGCTAAGGCGCGGTCGTAATCAAACGCAGATCTCAGGCCCTTTTCTTCAGAAATTTCTTCTTTCAAGAATTTGTTTAACAGTTCTTGATAAGCACTGAAATCTTGTGCCGATGCCGTCTTAAAGACTGAGAAAACGATATAGATCGCGAAAACAATGAAATTTTTCATCCGGTCCCCTTGGGCCTTGGCCATTTGCCAGAGCTAGCTTTTTCTTCTAAATTGCCCTCACCGCCCAACCAGAGAAGGCCACTTGAAGACATCGTTTTTTTCTTTAACCTATAGCGATCTTAACAAGTTATTAAGTGAGAATAAACTCTCAAACTCTGGTGCGACTAGACTTTTTAATTGGCATTACAAGCGAAAAGAGCAAACTCCTCTAACAGAAGAGATTGCCCTGAAAACGAAAGAGCTGATTTATCAGAATTTCGATTTCTCCCTCCCTGAAATTATCGAAGCCCACCAATCGGCAGATACGACGGTGAAGTTTCTGATGAAACTCCACGACGGCAAGACCATCGAATCAGTGCTTATTCCTTTTCATGGCAAATATGCCCTCTGCCTTTCAAGCCAAGTAGGCTGCGCTATGAAATGCCAGTTTTGTTACACCGGCACTCAGGGCCTAAAGCGCCATCTCAAGGCAGAGGAGATCGTCGGACAATTTCTGCAAGCTTGGCATTGGGTTCAGAAACATAGACCCGACGGTGACAAGATTCTCAACTTGGTTTTTATGGGCCAAGGTGAGCCACTGCACAATTTCGACGAAGTAAAGCGCGCGATTGAAATTTTGGTCGATCAGCACGGCGCCAGTCTCGGCACGCAGCGAATCACAGTCTCGACCGCTGGCTATCTGCCGGGCCTCAAGCGCTGGGTCAGCGAGATGCCGCGTGTAAACCTCGCCCTTTCCCTGCACTCAAGCTTCAGCGCTAAGAGAGACGAACTGATTCCTCTCAATAAATCTTATCCTTTACCCGAAATTCTCGACCTGATTAAGACTATCCCATTGCAACGAAAACAGTTTATTACCTTTGAGTACCTCCTCTTAAAAGACTTTAACGACGGCATTGAAGACGCTCAGGGCTTGGTAGAAGTCTTGCGCGACCAACAGGCGATTATTAACTTAATTCCTTTCAACCCCTTTCCTGGGGCGAAATACGAGAAGCCTGAGCCAAGTAAAGTTCAATCTTTCCTCCGAGTGCTTGAAGAAGCGCGCTACCCGGCTTTCATCCGAACTACCAAGGGCGATGAAATTCTCGCAGCGTGCGGTCAACTCAATACCGCCCAATAAAGCGCCTAAAGTTTATCGACAAATCTCCTGCGAAAGCCCTATGATGTGAGGGCTTATTCACCGCTAGCGAAGGAAGGTATCCCATGAAAAAAATTAAAGTTGCCAATCCCGTTGTCGAACTCGACGGCGATGAGATGACACGAATTATTTGGTCATTCATTAAAGAAAAACTCATTCACCCATATCTTGACCTCGATATTAAGTATTACGATCTTGGAATGGAGCACAGAGATGCCACTGACGACCAAGTCACGATCGATGCTGCTCACGCCATTCTAAAATACGGTGTTGGTATTAAATGTGCCACCATCACGCCAGACGAAGAGCGAGTGGTCGAATTCAAACTCAAAAAAATGTGGAAATCACCAAACGGCACCATCCGAAATATTCTCGGTGGCACGGTTTTCCGCGAGCCGATTATCTGTAAAAACGTCCCACGCTTAGTTCCAAATTGGACCAAGCCCATTTGTATTGGCCGCCACGCTCACGGTGATCAGTACAAAGCGGTGGACTTCGTCACTAAAGGCAAAGGCAAACTCACCATCACTTACACACCAGAAGGTGGAGCTGCTGAAACACATGAAGTTTTCGATTACAAAGGCGATGGCATTGCCATGGCGATGTACAACACTGACGAGAGCATCAGAGGCTTCGCTCACTCATGCTTCAACCAAGCCCTTTCTAAAAAATGGCCTCTCTATCTTTCAACAAAAAATACCATCTTGAAAAAATACGACGGCCGCTTCAAAGATATCTTCCAAGAAATCTATGAAGCTGATTACAAAAAGAAATTCGAAAGCCTCGGCATTTCATACGAACACAGATTGATCGACGATATGGTGGCCTCTGCTCTTAAGTGGAATGGCGATTTCGTTTGGGCCTGTAAAAACTACGACGGCGACGTTCAGTCTGATACGGTTGCTCAAGGTTTCGGCTCACTTGGTCTTATGACTTCAACTCTTCTCACACCAGATGGAAAAGTGATGGAATCAGAAGCCGCTCACGGAACAGTGACTCGTCACTTTCGCGAGCACCAAAAAGGTCGCAAGACTTCAACCAACCCAATCGCTTCAATCTATGCTTGGACTCAAGGCTTGGCCTTCAGAGGCAAGCTCGATGGCAATCAAGAACTCATCAAGTTCGCTAACGCTCTTGAGAGTGTTTGTGTTGAGACAGTTGAATCTGGTAAAATGACAAAAGATTTGGCCGTTTGTATCCACGGCAATAAAGTTTCTGAGGACCAATACCTCACGACTGAGGCCTTTCTTCAGGCGATCGATACCAATCTCCAAGCAAAACTTAATACCCTTTAAGTTCAAAAACCCGCAGGCGCTCAGTCTGCGGGTCTTTTCTTTCCATCACTTAGCTCGTGACTCTGAAGTTTTTACGCATGTGCGCTGAAGTGATGGCCTTGAGATAATGCATTGAGTATAAGTTGGCGAAACTTACCTCGATCATCTCTTAAGGAGATCTTTATGTTTAAAACATTTTTGACTGTTTCTGCCCTCTTCCTCGGCATGCAAGCTTTTGCTCAGTATGACGATAGCTTTATGTTCGACGATGCAATCGATATCGATGGCGTTTACACTGAAAGCGATAGCAAGGTGAGCCCATCAGACAGAATGAAAGCGATGCGAGCGCAACTTGAAAAAAGAAACGAAATGCTCGTCAGAAGAAAAATTGAAAATGTCCGTCTTCAACAAGAAATGGAAATGATGAAAAAGCTGAATCAAACAATGAATCAGACTTTTAAGCAAATGGATAACGCTCTTAATAATATGTAATCAGCGATTCCACTCGAGAAGCTAAGCTTTTCGAGTGGCTTCTTTTTGCAGCGGATTCTTGGCAACAGGAATCTTAATTTTGATCAGCTTCTCAATCGCCTTCAATAAACTTCCTTCTAATTCACGATCACAAAATGAGATGGCCTTGCCTTCTCTTCCCGCTCGCGCCGTTCGCCCAATTCGGTGAACATAACTTTCAGGATCGTTTGGAAGATCAAAATTGATCACATGACCGATGCTTGAAACATCAATCCCACGAGCAGCAATATCAGTCGCCACCAAGATTTTCATTTTTCCCGAGCGAAATTCATTGAGGGCGCGCTCTCTCGCCCCTTGAGACTTATTGCCGTGAATGGCAGCGGCAACGATCTGATCTTTCGCGAGTTGCTTCACAATGCGATCAGCACCGTGCTTTGTGCGACTGAAAACGAGCACCGATTTGCTGCCAATATTTTTAAGCAAAGTCTTAAGGAGTAATGGCTTTTGCGCCTTCTCAACGAAGTATAAACTTTGTGTGATTTTCTCAACGGTCGTACTTTCAGGAGTCACTTCCACGCGCTTTGGATTTTTAAGCATGGTGCCTGCGAGATCAGCGATGTCTTTAGGCATGGTCGCCGAGAACATCATGGTCTGTCGCTCAAGAGGCAAGAGCTTCACAACTTTTTTAATATCTCGAATAAATCCCATATCAAGCATACGATCTGCTTCATCAAGAATAAAAACTTCTAGCTGATCATAAAGAATATGTCCGTGCCCCATGAGATCAATCAAGCGGCCAGGAGTCGCAATTAGAATATCCACGCCGCGAGACATGGCCATAATTTGCGGGCGCTCGCCGACGCCGCCAAAAATCACAGTGCTTGAGAGCTTCAAGCCCTTGGAATAGCCTTCGATATTTTCTTGAATTTGAGTCGCAAGCTCGCGGGTTGGAGTCAAAATCAACGCTCGCATATGCGCAGGTTTCGCCTTCACGCGATTTTTATTGAGTCGCTCTAAGAGTGGTAATGAGAAAGCCGCCGTCTTCCCTGTGCCTGTTTGGGCAATTCCAAGCAGGTCTCTTCCCTCTAAAAGTGCAGGGATAGCTTGTTCTTGAATTGGGGTCGGATGGGTATAGCCTTTGGTCGAGAGGGCCTCGAGAAGCTTGGGGTGAAGAGATAAGTCGCTGAATTGAAACACGAGTCCTCGTTTGAGATAAGTAGATGAATGGCGACAACTTAGCAGAAAAACTCTCTTTGACCAGTACATTCTACCTAAATCTTCAGGATCAGTAGCGGTGGAGGAAAAAAAATGTTACTTAGCCCTCATGAAAAAGCCATTCCAAAAAAGTGTTGAACACGCCACCGTCGTTTATATTAGCAATCTAACATTCGAGAAAGACGAAGTTGGACTTCGAAATCTCTTTAAGCCTTTTGGCCGAGTGAAAAACGTGAAGATCGTTAAAGATCTGGCGAAAGACGTCAGCAAGGGTTTTGCCTTTGTGACGATGACGAATAAAAAAGAAGCGGCGGCCGCTATCAAAGCTCTTAACGGCGCTCATGTTGATGGGCGAACAGTGAAGGCCAGTGAGGCTATTCCACAAGATAAAAGTTTGAAGCAAGCGGTTCGTGAAGTTGAGCAAACAGCGCCTAAGAAGAAAGAGATCCGTATTGAAAAAGCGAATCAGAAGCCGAAGTTTGGGTTGGCGGTGCTTTTTGAGAATACGAGGAAGCGGAGTTAATTCGTAGAAGCTACGATTGTACACATTATTTAAGTGTTAGTACCTTAAACTGTAGCAAAGCTTTATCAACTTCATTTTCTTCACGTTCAATCTGATCTTCAAGAAATGAAAATACAAGGCCTCGTCGGATGTCAGTTAAAGAATCCATATGCATAGCGGTGACATGCAAAAAGCCCTTAGGATTTGTTCGATGAACATAATATGGCGAATTAATAAATTCAAAAAATTTGTATACTCTGCCCTTATGTTTTAAAACAAAAGTCTGATCTCTATAGAGCTTAAATAATTGCTCGTCGGGCTCATCCCTTACACCTCTTAAACCAGTCTCCGTTACTACAGTTTTTATTTTAGGCAAATACTTTGTCGCAATTTTTCGATCTATCAAAAAATACTGATACTGGTCCTTTTCATCACCATGCATAAATTCAAGAGTTGACTCAATGTCGCCCTCATCATCACGCTTAAGAATAATTAGATCAACACCAAACGTATAAATGTATTTTGCAGACAACTTATGATCATAAACGATACTAGTTTCATTCCTGCAACCTTTTTTAGCTGTAAGAATATAATCGCCCTTATCAAGAAAAATTCTAGGATCAAGAGTCTCTACTTTTCCCCATGGAATATGAAAAGTTAAAAAAGAATCTTTACGACTAAAAGCTAACTCCGTTGCTTCATGCTTAAAAAGATCAATGTCGATCCCCTTGTTATTTTGCAGACTTTTAAAAGCCTCTCCTCTAAAGATGCCATCTATAACTGCAAACAGTCTGAGAGGATAAAAATAATTTAGAGTACTAATCTTGATTTCTTTTTTATTACTTGAACTCTCTTCCACTCTCAAGAATTCAAAACTTGAATTATCACAACTCTTCATTTTTGAGCCCGGTGCAACTTGTAGAGGATGTGGCTTTTCTGAACAACTAAAAAACAATGAGGACAAAACAAGGGTCAATAACAGTATTTTCATAAAAGCCTAATTAAAAAATGGTTACTAACAATCAAAGTTAATATGTGGAAGGGGGATTGGCACCCTCTCTATATATCTATATTCACGCCCCCAAATATCCTGGTCTTGATCCTATCTGTGGGTCAGGATCGTGGGAGCAGGTCAAAATTGTTTTGGAACTTGCGTAAACCTAAAAACTATAACTCTTTTTCTCGTTCTATCTGGTCTAGGAGAAAGGAAAAAGCAATACCACGTCTTCTATCAGTCTCACGTTTTGAGTGGAAATGATAAATACGAAGTAAATCAACATTCAAATAAAACGGAGAATTCATTATTTCAAAAATTGTATATTTGTTTTTATTTATTCTAAATTCTAAAGTTTGATCTCGATCGATTCTGAAAACGGGGAATGATTGGTTTTGCTGGAACTCCCAACGATCTACGACCTTGAGGTCAGTGTCGGGATTCGCTTTTTTCAGATAATAAATAGACGATATATACCTATCAATAAAGATAAATTGATAGGGTTTAGAGTCGTATCCGCTAGCGAAACTAATTGAAGAGCTTACTCTGCCTTCAGGATCACGCTCTAAAACGATATCACTTGCATATGTGTAGATATACTTAATATTAAGATTTTGGTCTAGAATAAGGTTTGATTCATGTTTACATCCTTTAGCTGCAACAAGAATATAATCACCTTCGCTTAGAAAAATCCGACTGTCTGGAATTCTGAATGATTCTTCATTCGTTTTAGTCTTTAAAATTGAACTAGTTCTTAGTTTAACTAATTTTGTTACACTAGAAGTCAGTTCAAAAAGATCTACCCTGTTTTCAGATGAGATACTCTTTAATAGCTGAGCCGCATAGATTCTATCAGTAATTGCAAATAGTCTCAACGGATAGAAGTAATCCAGAGAGCTAACTTCTATATTTTCTTGGCCAATAGTATTTTTTGTAATTTGTAGGATTTTTAGATAAGACTCGGAACAGTTGAGTTCGCCCTCTTCTAGTAGTGGTTCGGTTTTTTCTTCACAGCTAGTTAATATGCTAAAAATCAAAAAAATAATTAAGTTTAATTTCATTTTAAAGATCCTATCTGATTTTTTACTGACAACTGTGACCTACGAAAGGGAGGATAATTGGTATTCTATTTATAAAACGGTACTGCCTTCCAAGTCTATTGACCTGAGCCCCAAATCTTGAACTGTTCGTGGGGCAGAATTGTGGGAGGTAGGCCAACTCGAAAAATGATAATCATTACCTTTTGACATCTAAAAAAACTTTTGGCAATAACACGACACTTACCCATAGATAAAAACCTAAATACCCTGCGCTCAAAGCTATGATTAAATATGTCGAAACGGAAAGAACGACATTTGACTCTTTAAGCTTCATGAGTTTTTGAACATAACTTACTCTTTGAATGTATATTCTGGAAAAATAAATAATAATTACAAAGTACAACAAGCTGAGATATGATAGCCAGCCTTCATCTGCAGTGAGCGATAAGGACAAGCATGAGTTGTATGCCAATGAGGTATGTTGACACTTACTGCTGATCATCAGTAATTTCCAGTTTATAGAAATAAGAATTATTAAGAAAGAATTACTAATCCACGACTTCTGGACTAGCAGAATTGTCATCCATAAAGAAATATTAAATGCTAAGAAAGCCCCGATACTTCGAAGCCCGTTCAGGTATTCAATCGGCGACAATATGAAATCTAATACGCTCACAATTCTATCTCCTTAATTAACAATAACTCAAATTAAACGAACCTATGGACACGATTCTGTGTATTCAAATGGTTGAGGTTGTACCTTAGCTTTGAATGTATATCGCCTGTTGAAGCGGTCGTAGACAACAGTGCTAGAAAGGATATTTTGTGTCCAGCTCATCTCATATCCACCATATGAAATCTTGGGGACTCCTACATTTACGTAAAGCACCTCCTCTCGACTTTCATAATACATATTTTTTAAAAATCCTTGCCCTGTAAAATCGGTCTTTGTTGGGATCATGTTCATTGTATAGTCTGCCTGAACGCCATTCCCCCAACCACCTCCACATGTATATCTATAAATTATATCGCTCGTATTAATTATAATATCTCCCGCGGTTGATCCACCTTCTTCGTAGTGTGGGTCTGGTTCTAGAGAAATTCCTAATAAAGAAGTACTAAAATTGTCATAATTAAAAATTGATATATATTGGTACCGAATCATTTCGGTAGTAGGGTGAATCAAAAAATAATAGTCGTTGCCCTTTTTATAGTCGTTGCCACCATGCGAGAATTCAATGTTATTATTTCCATTAGTTGTAATTTTTAATATTTGTGATTTAGCTCTCTGAAGTATCTTGATATTTGCAAAGCGATTTGGATTTATTGCGAATACAGAATTATACGCAGCCTCTGTACTTATTTTTCAATCGGGACGAATATGAAATCTAATACGCTCACCATTCTGTCTCCTTGGTCTGAGCCCAAATCTTGCACTATTAGTGGGTCAGAATTGTGGAAGGTAGGTCAACTCGAAAAATGATAATCATTAACTCTTGGAATTACCACTACACTTACCCAGAAATAAAAACCTAAAAAACCTGCGCTCAAAGCTATGATTAAATATGCCGCAATGGAAAGAACAACATTTGACTCTTTAAGTTTCACGAGTTTTTGAACATAACTTACTCTTTGAATGTACATCCTGGAAAAATAAATAATAATTACAAAGTACAACAAGCTGAGATACGATAGCCAGCCTTCATCTGCACTGAGCGATAAGGACGAGCATGAGTTGTATGCCAATGCGGTAAGTTGACACTTACTGCTGATCATCAGTAATTTCCAGTTTATTGAAATAAGAATTATTAAGTAAGAATTACTAACCCACGACTTCTGGACTAGCAAGATTGTCATCCATAAAGAAATATTAAATGCTAAGAAGGCCTCGATACTTCGAAACCCGTTCGGGGACAGGGCCCAGACAAGGTATTCAATCGGCGACAATATGAAATCTAATACGCTCACAATTCTATCTCCTTAATTAACAATAACTCAAATTAAACGAACCTATGGACACGATTTTGTATATGCAAACGGTTGGGGCTGTACCTTGCTTTGAATGTATATCCCCTGTTGAAACGGTCGTAGACAACAGTGCTAGAATGTATCCAATCAGTCCAGCTCGTCTCATATGCACCGTATGAAATCTTGGGGACTCCTACATTTACGTAAAGTACCTCCTCTAG
The DNA here is from genome assembly GCA_002435795.1 of Bacteriovoracaceae bacterium UBA6166. Classification (GTDB taxonomy): domain Bacteria; phylum Bdellovibrionota; class Bacteriovoracia; order Bacteriovoracales; family Bacteriovoracaceae; genus UBA6166. Next base: position 27,415 of record DIUE01000068.1, read on the forward strand.
ACTTTCATGATACCTATTTTTAAAAAATCCTTGCCCTGTAAAATCGGTCTTTGTTGGGATCAATTTGAAAGACAGAAAACAAAAAAAATATCGGTTGAAAAAAAATATGATTTTTTCAATAGTCCTATGTTCAATTCAAACAATAGATTTCTAGAAGGTCTTCGGTATTATAAATACACCTGCCCAAAAGAACAAAAATAATACTGCCGAACTTAATGCTATGATTATATATATGCAAACTTTTAAAATTAAGTTTGATTCAATTTGAATAATAATCTTCTTGATCAATTTAGTTTTGTCGACATACACTTTTAAGGTATAAAAAATAACTAAAACATATGCAAAAGTTAAGTAAGCTAACCAGCCTTCGTCTATTTTAAGCGACAAACAAGAGCGAGAAGGGTCGTACGTCATTGGTGTCAATTGACACTTATTACTGATCAGCATTAATTTCCAATTAACAGAAAGAAGTAGTGTTGCAAAAATACAACTTGCCCGTGACCTTCTTACAAAAAAGATAATCATCCAAAGGGAAATATTAAGTGCAAAAAATGCTCCAATGCTCTGAAACCTTTTGAACTTAATGCCCAAGAAAGATTTTCTATTGGTGCCATTATAAAATTTAAAATGCTCATCATGTTTTTACCTAGAATAAATAATTAAGCAATTAGCTCAAAATAAACGAACCTATGGACACGATTTTGTGCACGTAAACTGTTGGGGCTGTACCTTTGATTTGAATGTATATCGCCAGTTAAAACGATCGTAGACACCGGTGCTAGAGTGTATCCAATCAGTCCAACTCATTTCATATGCACCATATGAAATCTTGGGAACTCCTTCTTTTATGTAAAGTACCTCCTCTAAAATGATTTAGGTTAGTATCGGCGGAAAGGAAAAAGGCATAGGTTAAATTTAGGTATAAGATTGTTGTTTAGTAAATAAAACAACATATTAGAACTCCAGGAAACGGAGTCGCTGGAAAAATCTTCCGCCAATAATCTTGGCAAGCAAAGCCTAGGTTTAAGAAATCTTAAACTTAACTATCTACAACTCAAGCCTTAATCGTTATCGAAAACTGTCTTCGTTTTAGACAGTTTCCTCCAGAGTCGTGCAAAGCTTACACACTCCTAACTCAAATCTCACCACTTAGCGCTGGCACAGGTCTTGTAAAGAGAAACCTACCAGGAGTCATCTATGAAAAAGCAATCTATCGCGTTTATCTGTCTAGTTTTAAGCTTTGGCGTTCTCGTAAGTAGCCTAAGTTTTAGACCAGCAACAAGATCAATTGCCACAGCTCAAGAGCACCAAATAGAGAATAAAGAAGAAGCCGAGCTTGTTCTTAAAGAATCTGAGGAACTTCTGGAGTCTTTAAAGACGACTAAAGAATCTGAGATTAATGATGAAAAATCATTTGAAGAATTCAGAATTAAAGAACAGCTCTTAGCTGATAATGAAAATAGCTTAGTGCGCTTTCTTTCAAGTTTACCAGTTGAAGAAATTGAAGAATTCGAAGCCAAAGTCACTTTGCTCTCACTCAATATTTCAAGTGCCAAGCTATACGAAGTCAAGCAAGTCTACCATGACCAACAACGAGAAAAGCTTCAAAAAGAAGTAGAGGCTCAATCAGAGGAACTCTCTAGGCTTCGACAAGAACAATGTGAAAAAGAATCTGAAATTCTCAAACTTCGAAAAGAGGTTTCAGCACTCATCGAACCTCAAGAAAAAATTATTGAAAACCTCGCCCCTGTTGATATGAACTCACTCATGGCGATGATTGTTCAATTACAACAACAAGTCTCAAACCTCTCGCCCATGATGCCCATGTACTCTCAATTCGCAATGCCTATTCCTTATATGGGTATGCCAATGATGATTTTCCCCCAACCCCCTAGACCTTATTATGAAGCTCAGTTGGCCCCGATGGGTGTTTTTCAGCATGAGCCATTAGCGGCATCCCCAGTGGCCCATCCTATTGGGCAAATCGAAAAATCAAATGAACAAATGACTCGTGTCATCCCCTCTTACAATCGCACCTCAATAACCCCCGATTCTATTATTCAATTATAAGAAGATTCTTTAGGAGCCTATATGAAAAAGATCGCATTCTCTCTCACAACATTAAGTGTTCTCTTCGCCGCCTCTTCAAAGTACTGGCTGGAGGTCAATCCCGAAAACATCTCTCGTGGGATCGCCCAAGTTCATGAGGAAACTCAAACCCTAGGGGCCCGGGCCAGGTCTCTCAGTGAACTCAAAATTGAAATCGATCAACTTGAAAAAACTATTTTCAAAAAAATGGATGAGCAATCTGCCATTTTAAAACGGTTTGAACTTGAGGCCTTTACTGAGCAAGAAGTTTTTGATCTTGATATCAAAGAAGAAAAACTCGCTCTTGAAATTAAAGAAATGAAAAATCAGCTTGCAGATCTTCATGAAAAATATGAAGTCGAAATCGCGGCACTCGATGCTCTTGAAAACCAAATCGCTTGCCAACAAAAGGCCAAAAACTCAGACCTAGAATCACAGCTTGCAAAACTTTTAGAAGATAAAGAAGTCGTCACCAATAAGATTCTCTCAGTTGCAGAAAAGAAAGACTCTCTTGATAAAGAAATTGATGAACTCAAAGAAATCGTCAGTGATAAGAAGAAGGCCCCTGTCGCCTCAGTCCAGGCGACACAAGAAAATCAAGACATCACGGCCGCTCTCGCCGCTCTTACAAGCCTAATTCAAAATATGCAATTTTCATTTCAGGCGCAAATCCAACAAATGTGGATGATGCCCTTTTCAGGCCAAGCTTTTCAAAATAATGGCATCCCACAAATGTCCCCTTATCTTTTTATGCAACAGCAGCAACAACAACAGATGCTTTTTAACCCGACTCCTTATAGCTACACATCTCCCGTCACAACCATGAATGCTTATTACGGTTCAGTACAAACTCAGCAAGCTAATCGCGGTCCAAGTGCGGCTCAAGTCCCTCAACAGCAAGCTCAGTTGCAACTAGCGCCGGCCGTTCAGACTCAAAATCCCCAGTTCTTTTCGTTCTAATAAAACTAAATCGCTCAACTTCTTTTTGAAGTTGAGCGATCCTCACCGGCATTATTTTCCACTTATTCCTTCATTATTTTTTTTATCACTCGATAAGGTTAAGGACACGCTACTCAGTCTTTTTACAAGAAGTAGGAAGAACTAATGGCAGTGGAGGCTTTAACTCATTAAACGAGGACTCTCCAGAATGAAAGAAAACCATGTCGAACTGAAAAAGAGAAATACGGCAACTCTTATTAAAAAATGCCATCGCTGCGGTCATCTAATGGAAGGCCCCACGGAACCAGAAAAGTGTGGTCAGTGCCAAAAATCTTTTTTGCCATCCCGTTATTTTGAAAAGGTTCACGCAAAAAATAGTGAAGAGTTCAAACAGCTCTTTGCATCAAGTCATGAGCTGAATGAGGAAGATTTGATTAAGGGACTTCACGTCCTTTGGTAATTTCCAATACTTAACGCCGCCTTCTCTCGAGAAAGCGGCTGATTATCGACTAAGACTCATGCTAGGCTAAAAGCATGATCACTACAAATACCCAAAGCAGCGCAAATCCATCTCAGCAACTTCACCCTGTTCTCGTTCGTCTTTTTCAAAAAAGACAAATGTCGAGGGAAGATATCGAAGAGTTTTTCTCTTGGGATTTAAAAGCGCTACCTGAACTCACAAATCTCAAAGACCTCAAAAAAGCCGCCCTTCGCTTAATTCAAGCCCGAGAAAAGAAAGAGCTGATCGGCATCTACGGCGACTATGATGTGGACGGAACAACTTCTTGCGCCCTTCTTTATCATTTTTTTCAGATGATCAATACCGAGATTGATCTGGTTCAACCGAGCCGCTTCATCGAAGGCTACGGCATCCATCCTCCCTCCATTGATAAGGCAATCAATGATGGCGTGAAAGTTTTGGTAACCGTTGACTGTGGTATCACCAATAACGAAGCCGCCGACTACGCCAAAGAAAAAGGGCTCGATCTTATTATTACAGATCATCACACAGACGCTCGAGAAGAAATGCCTCAAGCCTACGCTGTCGTGAATCCCAACCGCCGCGACGAAACGTCGCCAGAACTCAAAGGCCTGGCCGGTGTGGCCGTGGCCTTTTGTCTGTGTTTGCAAATCAAAAATGAACTCGAGGCGATGGGTGAAAAAACTCCAAGCCTCTACCCTCTTTTACAATTCGTCGCTATCGGAACAATTTGTGATTTAGCGCCGCTCACCCCCGTCAACTTAAAGCTTGTCAGACATGGGCTTAAACAAATGCCTCAAAGTCAGTACCCAGGTGTGCGCGTCTTTTTGACTCCAGAAGAGCGTGAACGAGCGATGACTCCCAGTGAAAAATTAAGTTTTGGCATGGGACCTATGATTAATTCTAAGGGCAGACTCGATCACCCAGAGATCGCCCTTAAACTTCTTATCGCTGACGACTCGACTAAGGCCTTTGAGTATTTTTCTCATCTTGAAATCAGCAATAAAGAGCGACGGTTTATTCAGTCACAAGTTTTTAAGGAAGCCAAAGAGCAAGTCATTCAAAATATCAAAGAAGATGATTTTAAAATTGCCATTGTCTCTGAGCCTGAATGGCATGAAGGGGTCATTGGAATCGTCGCCTCGAAGCTCGTTGAAAATTTTAAAGTTCCTGCCGTTGTCTTCACTCAATCTGAGGCACCAGGAATCTTGAAGGCCTCTGCCAGGAGTGCAGGAGATTTAAATCTTTTTGAACTCTTAAATGAGTGCAGTGATTTATTTTTAAAATTCGGTGGGCACAAAGCAGCGGCAGGTCTCTCCATGCCTGAAGAGAACCTGCCTGAGTTTAAATTGAGAATGAATGATCTCTTATCAGAGATTCCTCCCATTCAGCGAACTCAGCAAGACCTCTATGATCTAGAAATTAAGGCCCATGAAATTGATGTGCAACTAGTGCGCGAGCTTGATCGCCTAGAACCATTCGGCATGGGAAATCCTAAGCCCGTCTTTAAAATGACAGACTTTAGAATCGATTCCTTTGATTTATTGAAAGACGTTCACGTTCGCTGGAATCTCTCAAGCAGCACTAAAGAAAATAAGAAATTTCCACTTAAGGGCATTAGCTTTAATTATATTGATAAATGGGGCATGCTCTCTCCCGAAGAAGTTTACGAGGCCCAAGATAGTGGCGAAACTTTGCATTGTTATTTTACAGTGGGAATCAATCGTTTTCGCGGGAATGAAACTTTGCAGCTCATGATCGAAAAAATCTCAACCGGCTTGCTTTAAAATCTGCGCACGGAGATTTCCTCCATGCGCAAGTTGAGTTCTTAAGAGCGAACAATCACTAATTTTTCAATCACGATGTCTTGTGCCGGACGATCCATCGCTCCAGTTCTCGTTGTGCCGATTTTTTTCACAATATCCATTCCGCTTGTGACTTTACCAAAAACGGTGTGGCGATTATCGAGGTGTGGAGTTGGCGCAAGAGTAATAAAAAACTGCGAGCCGTTTGTCCCAGGACCAGCATTGGCCATAGATAAAATGCCTTCAGTGCTGTGGCGAAGATCGCGGTTAAACTCGTCACCAAATTTATAACCAGGGCCGCCACGTCCACTGCCTTCTGGACAGCCACCTTGAATCATAAATCCGTTGATCACTCTATGAAAAACGAGACCATCATAATAAGGCCCTTCTTTTTTTGTTTCTTGTCTGCCTTCTGCCAGATTGACGAAGTTCCAAACGGTTTCTGGGCACTCTTTAGCGTAGAGTTCAATTTCAAAATCACCCATAGTAGTTTTGAACTGAGCTGTTAAACGCTCAACGTCTTCTTTATAATCAGATTTTTTAACATTACCTAAACCAAACATAGATACTCCTTTATTAGTATTTCTCTAAAATAGTCTTACCTTCGATCTCGAAGGGCATAGTATTACTGGGGGAAAAAAAATGGATCTTTTGCTCTTGGGAAAAAATTTCACTTAAAAGAATTTTTGTAAAAGGTCTGAGTTCAGTTTTTCCGTATGGGGAGAGCATCTCGGCGGAAATGGTTCTAATATTTCGATTGGAAAATTGGTTTTTCTCCATGAACGCTTCGATCTCTTCCCCGTTTTTACAAAAACTGATAAAAACCGGATGACCTGAGTTCATTTTTGATGATTCCATCAGGCGGCGAAGGCGTTGTAAGGCTTCCGGTTTTTCCATCGCCTCATCGATATGAACGAGATTGATCCTTGGAAAGGCCGGTACGGCAAAACGATAAATGCCCGCTCTAATTCCATCAAGGGTTCTAAAAAACAGCGCCTCTTCTTCTTTTACAGAAAGTGTCTCTTTAAAACTTTTAGGGGCCAGCAATCGCAATTCTTCATTGTACATGCGCTGAAATTGCAATCCTTCAATATAACTTAATTGGAAACTCGAACGTAGAGCGTCCATATCAAAGGTGCGGCTTGGAGAAGTTCGAAAGCACGCACTCATCTCCGAGCGGTGGGCCCATTGAGGGAGATCAGGTAAAAAATAGCGAACCACTCCAGCGGTTCTGTAGGCTTCGTCATTTCTGCTGTCGAGCGCAGGCGGTGGAGTCAAGCTCGCACAGCTCATCAAAGAAAGAAAAATCAGAGGGCTAAGCCTTCTGAAAAAATTGGCAAATATCATTGAAGATTTCCTGAAGTAAAAGTTCTAGGTTGGGACCATACGTCCTCGAAAGCTGGTAATAGCCCGGCTCTCCCGCGGGCATGATAGCTTTTGGCAAAACTCTATCTTGCACACTGATGATCTGATCAACGGCAAGGGTTTTAAGAATTTCTTTGCCGTGATTTCTAAACTCTGGTGTTTCAAAAGTAAGAAAAAATTTGTCTTGATCGGACAAGCGATCAACTGCGGTCACCGTGAAGCCTTCATACAAAACGAGTGGTGGAAAAGGCTCACTGGGCTTAACCATTCTTTTTTTATCTTCATCACTAAGCTCTCTCCACTCACGCAAGTTTTGTGAAAACGTCTCACAGCTTTTTTGCCACTTAGCTAAAAGCTCATTTAAAAATTCTTTTAAAGCGTGAGAGAAAAGAAAATTTTGATTCACAAAGGCATTTTGTTCGGCAGTGATAAGACTGACTTGATGACCAGGCCGATTCAACCATTCTTTCAAACTCAAAAGAGTCATCGCCGCTGTTTCTTCTGAACCAATTATAGCGAGCGTTTTTCCGGTAAAGTCAGAAAGATTGTTAGTGAGTTTTTCTTGATGAAATTTTTCATTGAGCGCCAAGCTGCCTTCAACGCCAAGACCAGTCTGCACACCGAAAGCATCAAGCGATTCAATAACAAGATCGAAATCGTGAAACAATTCGTGAGAGCGTTTGAGTTCTGTGCGAACAGAGAGATCGACTTTCTCGACAAACTCAGGATCGGAAAAAAGATCAGACTCTTCTCCGTCTTCAATGGTGACAACGCGAAAGAGATCTTTCATGCGATCAGCGCCCGTCAGCCCATCAAAAGACGTGAGGAAGCGTTTTTGTACGCGCGCCACTTCGGCTTTTCGAAAAAGGTTTTCTTGCATTAAGTAAGCGTGCAGTGGTTTGAGATAATTCTCTTCAAACTCCCCTAAACTTGGAATCTGATTGAGATCCTTGGTGAGTCCCGCAAGCTTTCGGCCATGGGAGGTCGTCAGATCGCTCCAGCGAGCATGCAATTTAAGCGTGGATTCAAGACCTAGCTGGCGCGCCCGAGGTCCCACTAAATCGATTTCTGAATGAGGAGAGAACACGGTCACTTGCGCTCCCTCTAAATGGAGATAGAGCGCTGCTTCAATTAAGTTAAGACCCTGTCCTATGAGTGCACATTTCATGCCTCATTTCTAACACGGGCCTCTCTTAGTTTAAAGACTATATTAGAGAAAATAGACCTTTGAATCCCCTCGATCGACGCGGGAATGCTCGGCAAATTTATGCATAAACTCAATAAAGCAGTTGAGTGCTTCAAAAGAGGGCATAGACTTATCAAAGGCACATCCATATTGCATCATCGGCGAGCCATCTTCAGAAATCACTTCTTTAAAATGGGCCACAGAGACAACAACTGGAATAAAAGATTCTTGGGTAAAATAAATGCGTAAATTCAGCTCATGGCCTTTTGGAAAAGGATTCTCTTTTTTGAGATTCCAAGGCACTTCAAAAAGACAACCGGTTCGTGAAATATCCACTAATTGAATAGGATAAACGCTCCCCTCTTTATCGAGAACAGAATAGGCGCCCAAGAAATTTTTAAAGAGCACTCTTTCAAATGTTCTTCTTTTTTGTTCGATATTTTCTTTGCGTTTTTCGACAAAATCTAAAAGCTTATCAGTCATGCCAATCATCCCTTGATCAATGGTTCTGATAAACCTTTCGGGGATTTGAAGGCAAAACATAAAGACTGAAATCGCTTTAGACCTTTTTTGCCCAGGTGGGGGTTTCCGAGATCTCTGCTCGGATTCTCAAATAAGACTCTAACCTCGAAAAGACCAATTGAGTCTGTCGGTTATCGGGGTCAAGCTTCCAAAAAGCGCAGCCTTTGGAGCCTTCTAGATGAGTGCAATTGCTAAACTGACAAGCTCCTGCGATGGGCTCAATATCTGAGAAATAACTGATCAATTCTTCAGGGTGAATGTCTTCTAAGGAAAACGAGCGGATGCCAGGGGAGTCAATCAAATCAAAAAGGCCGAAGTCCACAATCTCAGACCAAGTGGTGGTGTGTGTTCCCTTGCCCGCTTTGCCAACCATTTTTGTTTTCAGTTGTTCCGCGTGTTCGGGGGCGAGAGCATTAATGGTGGAACTTTTCCCGACGCCAGATTGACCTAAGAGAATTGAGGTTTTGCCTTTGAGCCGCGATCTTAAATCCTCAAGGCCCAAGCCCAGAAACTGAGGTTTGCGTTCAGGCTCCACACAAGAAATTTCGTATCCCTCAACGCCAAGCTCGAGAAGTCGATCGACTTCAAAATTTAAATCAAGATCATTCCCCTCTTCCCACTCATCCATCTTATTAAAAACCACAATGGGTTTAATTTGCCATTGATGAGCACGCACTAAAAAGCGGTCGAGGATTCCTCGTTTGTACTGAGGCTTAGAAACAGAAGTTAAAATAACGAGGAGATCACAATTAGCAGCAGTGATTTTCTTTTTATTCTCGCGAACGAGATGGCGAAAAATTTCGCTGGTGCGATCCTCACGCTCGAAAATCACCCATTCCTCCCCTTCTTGCCGAAGAGAAACATAATCTCCCACCACAACAGACTCTTCGCTTTTCAGCAAATTTCCAAGAGCCCGCGCTTGAACCTGCTCTCCACTTTCAAGGCGACAATCAAACTCCCGTTGTGAAGACCTAAGAATTCGTGCCCTCATTTGAGCGCTCCTGACATAAAGCCTTGCGGGAAAAAAAGATTCTTGGGATCGAGTTCCGTTTTTAAATAGCGAAACATTTCGAGTTGAACCTCATCGTGAAAATTTTTAATATAGTTTTTTTTCAAGAGACCAATCCCGTGCTCAGCAAAAGGAGAGGCTTTCCAAGACCGAACTCGCGAGTAGAGAGTTTCAAAATCCTGTAGGCAACTCTCTCTTTGTTCACGAGTCGCAAGATAATTAAAATGCAAATGAGCATCTCCAAAATGCCCAAACAAAACAAACCTCACTCCCCTATGAGCGAGAGTTCTATACTCTGAAAGTAGCTTGCTAAAATCTTTCTCGCTCACTTGAATATCAGTTCCAAGTTTTGTCACTTGATTGCGGCTATTGAGATCGGCTACCATTCGCGGCACCGCCATTCTGAGATTTCGAATTTTTATTTCATCAACTTGAAAAACAGTATTTTCGTTTAAGATCGGCAGCCTCTCTAGTAAGACTTCATAAATCTCTTCAAGGTCATGAAGTTTCAATTCTAAATAAATCACATCTTTGTTTGTTTGATTCCACGTCTCTTTTGGAAGATAACTCAACGACTGAGAATCGAGAAACTCACAGGCAGAAACTCTCGCTCTTAAGTCTTGAACCACTTCAAAAATTTTTAAATGAAGATTGTCATCCTCGAGCCATGAAGGACACTCAATTAATAAATAGGTCAGCGACGCTTTGGCCTGAACTTTAAGAGTCGCCTCTGTGATTACTCCGAGCTGCCCTTCAAAACCAATCATTAAATCCGTTTCTTTCTCAAGGCGCGGGAAAGGTGCATTTTTAAAACTTTGATAATGGCGATAAGTTTCTTGATAACGGGAAAGCCATTCTCGAGCAGGGCTTGATGAGAATAGTGAGTGATCAATTAATTTCTTTTTGGAGTCAAGTCGATGCTCCACGCCCTCTGAATCTAAATATCTTAAAGCTAAGACTTGGTCTCTGAGTGTGCCGTATCCAAAACAACGCTCACCAGTTGCCGAAGTGGCAAGCCCTGCGAGAACCAGAGCGAGCTCTTCCGTGGGCCAGGTTAAAACTTCTTTATTGTCTAGATTTGCAAACTCTCGAAGGTCTAGCCAAGTTGTTCCGCCACTTAAACGAACGGCCATTTCTTCTGAGTCGATCGATTCAATCTTAATGGGCAATTGAGATAAGTCCGCCAAAACGACTTCTGAATTTTGATTGAGTTCGTCTGAATGAAAAGGAATCACAGTCGATGTCCCAGAGCCCACGAAGAGCATTGGTCTCGATTTTCTGAGCGCCTGCTTGAGCTCATCTAACTGGTGATAGACTTCTTTTTTGACTGTCATTTAGCTCTCATCTTAATGGACTGAGACCAAGAATCCTATGCTCTTTTTCATCGTCAATCTCAAAGGTTGGCTTGACAAGAAACAGCTTAAGCCCTAATTTCTCTAGACCAATGTCATTTATCCTCACGGGTAATGCAGAGCAATGCAACCGTAGCTCAGCTGGATAGAGCATCCGCCTTCTAAGCGGATGGTCGCAGGTTCGAATCCTGCCGGTTGCGCCATTTTTAAACATCCATGAAAACACCAGAACAAACCCTCACTGACGGCCTCCATTTTCTCGAAGCCATCGATGCTCTCAAAAACACTTACAGACAATGCCTGATCATGAGTGGCGAGCGCAATGAAAGTACCGCTGAGCACAGCTTCTCTCTTGCCATGGCCGTTATGACCCTGAGTTCACTCAGCACAAAGCCAATTGACGTGATCAAGACTGTGAAAATGGCGCTCTTTCACGACTTGCCTGAGGCACTAGTGGGAGATGTTTTTCATTATGATAAAACCACCACGAAAAAAGAAACCTCCGAAGCTGAAGCACTGGAAAATCTATTGATGCCAATTGTGGGAACGCCACTTGCTGAAGAGATCAGTTTGCTTTGGCATGAGTTTGAATTTGGACAAACGAATGAAGCGATTTTTTTGCGAGGCCTCGATCGCTTTTTACCTATGTTTCACAATTCTAAAACCCAGGGACACTCGTGGATCAAGCATAATGTCAGCCGAGAAATGGCTTTAAGTAAGAATGCCCATATCGAACAAAGTTCAACTGAGCTGTGGAATTATACCAAAAAAATGCTTGATCAAGCTAAGCTTGAAGGCTGGCTCAAATAACTTGAATTAGAAGGCCATCTTCAAACTTAATGGCATCACTTGAAAGCCAAAAAGATCTATATCGTCTGACACCGCTGAAGTACTGTCTTCAAACTTTAAAGTCCCTAATCCGTAAGTCAGACCTAGGCCAAATCCAATTTGAAAGCGAGGGTCAATTTTATAAAAAGCTAAACTGTAAAACTCGCCGTAACCCGCGTCGATCACAACGGATTGAGCTGCTCCTGTATTATCTCGATAAGATTCCTTATTTCTCATATAGCCCAAATTGAGCTGACTCAAAAAACTCCACGACTCACGATCTCCATTATAGCGAATCGCGATCCCTGTCAGAAGTTCGGCGGTATTAGTTCTACCAACTGCGAGGTTTTGATTATTAAAAACAAAAGACTCGTCTTGATCTTGAACATTCAGATCAATATAGGGACCCACTCCAAAAGAGTCGAAAGTTCTAAACACCGCGATTTCTCCTCCCTTCAAATCTAGTTGTGGTTGGAGAAGAAGCATAATCTTTTCAAAATTAAATTCAATCTGTAGGTCGAGCGGCAGCGTACTGAACTCACTACCTTTATTTTCATACTTCAAAGTATTCACACCTTGAGTGACTTCGCTTTTGAGTGAAATGAATTTATAGTTCAAGGCCGTTAAATAAAGATGAAACGATTTAGCTTGAAATGGGCTGAGAGTTGGCATGGAAAAAGAAGAACTCTGAGTAGCCTCATTAGCGACAGGGGTGGCTTTGGGAGCAGGGCTTGGACGAGGAGCCGGCTTCGCCGGAGCTGGATTCTTCTTCACAAAAAGCTTATTGCCGACCTCTGTTTTATTTTCAACATAAGTAATAAAAAAAGTATTTTCCACATTTTTTAAAATCTTAAATTCTTCTCCCTCATCGTTAAAGAGCGGCCCCTCACCTTTGTAAGTTCCACAACTCGCAATTGAGATTCCATCAACAATCTCCAGAATCTCACAAACTTCAATATTTGAATTTGTTACAGGTTTCTCAACACTGACGTCTTGAGCATAAAGAGAATTCACGATGAGAAAACCTAAAATAAGTAGTGATGATTTCATTTGCCCTCACGGAGATAAAGTTCCGATCACGAAATCGTATTAGAACTTAAAATGAAGGCGATGTAATCCCTTTTTTAACTGAGTCTCACGCTAGGATAAATGGCTATTCGTTGTTTAAATCTAGCCCAAGAATTTTTGCAGAGAGGGCGACAATCTGCTCGATACTATGAAACCCAGTGAATATTTCAGCTCCTGGTCCTGCTGCCATAACCGGCACATCGACCGCCGTGTGGTAAGCAATCGGCGTTTCGTAAGTCGCTTTATGCTGAAAATCGAGAACTGATTCATCCACTCTTATTGGAGAATGAAAACCTGGGCCACTGCCCCACGAAATAAATCCATGGTTAAATTTTTCTTGTACCAAATCTCGTTTGTGATTTTTAAACAATCGCTCTCCTGTGACAGCATCGTGGGGGGCATAACCATTCAGCGCTAGTCCTCCCGTTTCATGATCCGCTGTCACAACGATTAAGGTATTTTTCTTTTCATCTAATGCCCGCTCAACGGCTCGGTCCATCGCTAACATATCCCCCAAAGCAAGTCTCACTTGATTTAAATGAGAGGCGTGATCAACTCGACCAGCTTCCACGACAAGAAAATATCCATTGGGATTTTTAGATAAATATTTAATGGCAAAATCCACATAGTCTTTTAATTCAAGATTCTCTTTTCTCTCTAAATCATAAGGCAAGTGATCATCATTTAAGAGTGCCAGTATCGGTTGCGGCGAAGAGCTTTCAAAAATTTCTTTGTCAGTACTCAAAATTTGATAACCAGCGGCCTTGAATTGATCAAAAAGATTTAATTGGTCTTTTCTCTTGCCGCCCAATGATTGGGGCTTAAAATAACTTGCACCACCTGCAATGATTAAATCTACTTTCGCCGCTAATAATTGATTGGCAATCTCCTCTTCCATATTTCGATGAGGAACTCGTGCAAAATAAGCGGCGGGCGTAGCGTGAGTGATACGAGTAGAACTCACAATGCCCACGGATTTTCCCGCAGCCTTGGCCGCACTTAAAATTGAGTTTAGTTCACGGGCTTCTCCGCTAGTTTCTAGCCGAGGGTCGGACAAACCAATCGATCGGTTATAGGTTTTAACTCCCGTGGCAAAGGCCGTGGCGGAAGCAGCAGAGTCTGTCACAAAGTCATTCGTAGAAGCGGTTCGAACAATACCAGTGTAAGGCATATTTTCAATTGCGAGTCTTGCCTCAGGTCCACCTTTAAATAATCGCGCGCCAGTAATATGGGCAGGTCCCATTCCATCAACAACAAACATTATATGATTTTTTGTCGACGAGTGATGTGCGCACGAAAGAAAAAGAAAACAAAAAATAAGATTTTTCATAACAACTCCCCTATCTGTAAAAACTAACACAAGAAATAACTGATGGGGATTCGAATCTAGTCAGGATTTTGATATCGATCACTAAAAATAATTCGATACCTGTGTTGTATAGCATCAAACAAGGACACATCTTGAGGATGCAAAGGCATATAAGAAAACTCATCTCTTAAATAAGGAGCCGTTTCAATCAAATGGTCCAGTCGCTGAACTAGGCCCGTTAAGACATTGAAGTCCAAAGCAGATATTCCCCGGCCGATGGGTCTATTTGTCTTTGTTATTTGTTTTGTGGTTGCGGGCGCGACAATTTTCTTTTTATTCATTGAATCAGCAACGACTCCTAAGTCCTTCGCTCTTGCTGGAGCTTTTTGAGTGATAACTCTCTCCGCAGCTTTTACCTCACGGGCAACTTGTGCTTGAAAATCAAGAGGCTTTACACCCGCTTTTTTCTGCTTCTCTTGCAAATGCTGAATCATTTGATTTTGCACACTCAAGATCATATCTTCACCAGCTAAGATTTTCTTTTCTGCCGCCTCTAACTGACCTGGCTGACGGTAGACGGCGCGAGAATAAAGACTGTAGTCATTTAGCCATTGATTCACTCTTGCAAAAGATGAGTGTTGTAATTGCGGGAACTGAGGAGCTGGACACTTCTCAGGGTTGTAACATCTCCAAATCATCTTAGGTGTTGAGTTCTGAGCATGAGCTGTATTAAATAATGAGAGGGAAAACCACGAGGTCAAATCTTTCGGAAGTTCTAAACTCTCAAGGTTTTCTTGGATTTCTTCAACATCAAGTGATTTCAACTCCCCTTCTATTTCTTTTAGCGTCGAATCTTTTAAATCAGGATCAATACCTAAAACATCTAAAAGATCTTTTTTATTAACCACATCCTCAGCGATTTCAAAACCGACGTTTCCAAGCTTCTTCGCCTCATCCAGCATCTCTTGCAATTGACTAGACTTTTGTTTCATGGATTTTGCAGCGTCTGCAAACTGCTTACTCGCAGCAAACGCAACGGCTCCATTAGCAGCAAAGACCACTGCACGAGAAGTACCATTGGCCACAATTTTAGTTAAAAGATCGTTGTACCAAGGGAGAAAGCTTGCTGCTGCAAATGATCCACCTCCAGCGAGAAGAGCGATAATCTTGTCAGAGTCGGACAAGTATTTTGCAAGAGTCGACTTCTTTAGATCCTCTGAAAGTGTATATTTTTTGACTGTGATCTCAGGGCTTCTTCCAACGGCATCAGCAAGAAAAAAATTCGGAATTAAGTTCCAATTTAGATCAAAATAATTTGAAGCCCCTGGGGGCACCGCCTTGACAGGTGTCCCACAAGTCCCCGCATCAAAACCATAAGTTTCAGCCAGTGCAACCGCCGATGCCGCCGTAAAGCCAATCGCTGCAATTCTGGCACTCTTGGCCTTTTCATCTATCGATTTAATGGCCTTATCAACAAATGATTTATAGCGATTGATTAAATCAAACTGAAGATTAAAAGCCTCTTTCGAAGTCGCAATATTTTCTGCCAGGGAGCGACTTTGATCTAGTTTTAATTCAACATATTCAATCTCTGAGAGCGCTTCTGCTTTAAATTTCTGAGAATTTAGCAGTTCTTTTGTGACATACACCGCACCTGCCCCAGCATAAATAAGAGCTGAGGGCTTTGTAGTGCATGACTTGAGCACTGCAGGCGCAAAAACCGCAAGGCCTATCAAAGACACTGTTGAAGCGGCATAACCGCCTGCAACCTTCTCAGCATCTTTCTCCAGCTCTTTTAGCGATTCCCGAGCTTTGCCTTCTATACGGTTTTTTTCGTCTTCAATTTTCTCTAAGACTTGATCCTTAATTTCATTCCCTTTATCTCTCAAATCATCTTTAAGATCATCGACTAAAACTTGTCCCTCATCGGAGATATCCGCTTCCGAGAGTTTTTCTTTTAACTCTGTAAGATCTTTTCGATGAATCATTTCTTTTAATTGTGCTTCGTCGATATCGAGCTTCAATAAGGCTTCGACTTCATCTTTAGTGAGATCAATTTGTGCCATCAGAGAAAAGCTGATGAGAGCACTTATAAGAAATACAGTGAAACGTCCCATAATAATCCTAATTAAGTAGGGACAGCGATCAATCCAAAAGGGCCTAAGAGTAGACCATCAGCCCCCTAGGATTAACTGTACTCTTAAGCATTTCTTCTCACAAGAAAGGAGCATCTTGCCCAGTACTCTAGTTTTGTACGATTGATTGTAATATCCAACTTAAAAAAACAGGTTTTAAGTTCAATTACTGAGTCGTGGAAGTTTAAAGAAATATTTTCTTAAATTCGACTTCGTCAAATCCGATGAAAACACATTTATTTTTGATCGTCACGAGTGGTCTTTTAATCAATGATGTTTGCTCTATCATCAAATCCATTTTTTTTTGCTCACTCGCATTTTGATATTCTGTTTCTAGTGCTTTGTAAGTGCGCCCCTTAGGATTAACGGGAAGCACTCCAAGATCTTTTTTCCAGCTCACAATTTGATCTACAGTTGGCGGCGTTTTTTTGAAATCAACAAAATCGTAGTTTATTTTATTTTTTTCAAGCCATAGAAGTGCTTTTTTAACGGTGTCGCAATTTTTAATGCCATAGACTGTAATCATAAAACATCTCCCGTTGTCTTAATCAATCATAGGAGAAAAGCTTCGTAAATTTTTTTCTTGGAGTTTTTTAAAGACCAGTGCTGAAAGTGTTCCTGTTTTCTTAGCCGCTATAAAACTCGCGGCGATCAACATATTTGCCTCTTCAGTTAAGAGAACTCTTTGGGTTTGTTCAATCCCATCTTTTGTTTCACAAAACTTTGGATCCGAGAGCACATGATTCGTTCGGCACACGGCTGGACGATCATGATAAATTCGACATTCTTTATTCTCGTTGAGAAAAATGCACCCTCTTTCCTCATAACTCAGACTGTACCAATTTTTCGCGCTCACTTGTCTTTCAAGTTTACCGTGATCAATTGATAATCCGCCGTTAATGAGAGAGGCCATTAGCTCCGCTTCATCCTCGGTGACTCCGGCACCTGTATGGCAGCAAGCAGAACATCCCTTTTTACAGCGAATCAGTTCGGGGTTGCTCAAGGTAGATTTGAACGAGGTCACGGCTTCATCCACTTGCTGATGGAAATAGCGCGCACGCCGTATGGCGGTGTTGAGTTTAAGCATTTTTTTTAGAAATTTTTTCGTTATTTGATGATAGATCAATTGATCTTTGTATTTCTGAAAGGTTTGATGGGCAATAGCTGGAATCCCTATATATTACCTCATAGTTAGCAGTGCCCATAATAGCGCAATGCAACTCGCTATTCTTAGTTTAACCCTAAAACTAAAATTCTAGTTTCAAGGGGAATTTTTTTCCCCTCAACCCCCTCAAATAAGGGTATAAAGGCATAAAAAAAAATTCATCCTTTTTCTTGTCAGGAGCTATTTCTGAAAATCATCTGCACCCTATCAAACTTAAGCTTGAGTTTCGGATCGAAGAGGCTTTTTGACCAAACAGGACTCACTCTTTTTCAAGGTGATCGAGTGGGGTTACTCGGTCTTAATGGCCACGGAAAATCATCCCTTTTTAAGATTCTAAGTGGAACTCTCGCAGCTGATACAACCACACCACCATTCACATTTGATCGCACAAAGACCTTCTGCAAAGACAACGGTAGCTTAAACACTTTTCTTGTCCCACAAGATCCTCCTCTAGAAGAAAATGATACCGCCACTATTCGAGACTATTTTTGGCGCTTCCATCCTGAGTTGGAAAAATTAGAGAAAGACCTTATTCAGGTGAACGAGGCAATCGACAAAGATCAGTCTGATTCGAAAGCACTCAATCGCCAAAAAATGATCATGGATGAAATCGATCGTTTGGATGGATGGAATATCCAACAGCAGTTCGAGTCTTATTTAAAATTTTTCTCTATTTACGATTTAGAAGCGAAAGTCATTACTCTCAGTGGTGGAGAGCAGAAGAAAATTCTTTTAAGTCTAGGTCTGTCTTGTCCTCATGACGTTGTTCTCTGGGACGAACCGACTAACCATCTCGACTTAGAAACGCTTGATCTTTTAGAAGATGAAATGATGAGTTCAAGTAAAACTTTTCTTGTTATCTCCCACGATAGATACTTCCTCTCAAAAGTGACAAATAAAATTTTCAGTATCGAAAAACAAAAGATCCATCTATTCAATGGAAACTATGCTGACTACCTCGCCCATATTCAAGAGCGAGAAGAAATGAGAGTTCAGCTTCTGGCCAAGCTTAAAAACAGTCTCAAGCGAGAAACAGATTGGATGCGCCAAGGAATTAAGGCACGAGGGACAAGAAGTAAAAAAAGAGTTGAAGGCTATCTCGATTTAAAATCCGAAGTGGAAAAGATCAAGAGTGATGCCCGTAGAAAACTTGAATTGTCTCTGACCTCTACTCAGAGAAAGACAAAAAAACTCATAGAGCTTATTAGCATGAGTTTTAGTTATGGAAAAAAACCACTCTTTAATGATTTTTCAGCTTCTGTGTGGAAAGAGGACAAAATCGGAATTCTAGGTCCCAATGGAGTTGGTAAATCTACATTATTGCAAATTCTCACTGGTGAACTCTCACCTGTTTCTGGACAAGTGAAAATTGCCGAGGGCCTCAAGGTTTCGCACTTCACCCAAAAACGAGAAGAGCTTCAACCAGAAATGACGGCTTACCATTTCTTAGGCGGTGGTCTCGAGATGCTCACCTTGGCCAACGGTCAGACTCAGCATATCTTAAGTTATTTTGAAAAATTTCTTTTCAATAAGACCGATATCCATCGCCCCCTAAAATTCTTCTCAGGTGGAGAAAAAAATCGCCTGCAATTAGCAAAGCACTTATTACAGCAAGCGGATTTGTGGATTTTTGATGAGCCCACTAACGATCTCGACTTAGAGACTCTTGAAATTCTCGAGAAAACTCTTAAGGACACTTCCAGTGCCATGCTTTTGATTAGCCACGATAGAGCTTTTCTTGCGCAAGTCACCAACAAGATTTGGGTGATCAATTCATCGGGTCTTGAATCATTTGATGGTGGTTACGCTCAGGCAGAGGACTATCTAGCTTCCTTAAGACTAGAGGCTGAGCTTCTCGAAAAAGAAAATAAGGGCCAAGAATCAGTAACTGCGATACGGCCTGAAACTCCAATCAAAGTACCACTGACCGCCCAAGAGATGAAAGAAATCAATTCAAAAGTCCTGCAGTTCGAGGAAATGCTGAGTAAGATTCAAGACAAAGTTCGCACCATGGAAGAAGCCGGTGATTTCTCTGGCGAAAAAACAAAAGTCTACGGAGAGCTGGTGGCCACAGTGAAAAGCCTCGAAGACAAACTGCTAGAGCTCTATGAGTCGCTAGACAACGGATAACCTACTCAATCAGTCAGGTGAGATCGGCTTCCCTCCCCTGACTTAATTTATCAATCAAATCTCACGATAAGTTCACATGTGTCGACTATTCGGTTTTCGTTCAGTCATTCAAAGCCAAGTTCATTCTAGCCTTCTGAGCGCGGAGAATGCTCTTGGACTCCAAAGCCATAAGCACCCTGATGGTTGGGGTGTTGCGTATTATGTCGCAGGCACTCCCCATATTATAAAATCAGATAAAAGCGCCTTAAGCGATAATCTCTTCAAAAGAGTCTCTGGCGTCGTTTCCTCTCAAACAGTTCTCGCTCATATCAGAAATGCTACTGCAGGCTCAGTTGATCTTTTAAACACTCACCCCTTTCAATTTGGCCCATGGGTCTTTGCTCATAATGGAAATATTAAAAACTTCCAAGAAAAGCGCCCTGAACTCCTAAGTCTCATTTGTCCGACCTTTAGACGCTTTATCCTCGGCGACACTGATAGCGAGCTGCTTTTTTTCTACTTCCTAAGTTTTATGAAGAACAAGAATGATATTCTTTCAAAATCAGTCCCACTGAACCCTCTCATCGAATCCCTGGCCCAAGCTCTCAAAGAACTGCAAAAAGTTATTGGTGATTTCTCAAAAATTGATGATGCTGGAGAAAAAGAAACTTACCTGACTTTTATTTTAACAAATGGCACGACCATGATCTCCCACCAGGGTGGCAAAAAGCTTTTTTACAGTACTTATAAAACGAAGTGCTCTGATCGAAACACATGCGCAAGTTTTTCTCCCTCCTGTGAAGCCCCTTCCCCATCAGGCTTAGTCAATCACCTGATCTTCGCCAGTGAACCCCTATCAGGGGAAAACATCTGGCACTCGCAAGAAATCGGTCAATTGATTGGAATTGATGAAAAAATGATCTTAAAAAAAGCTAATCTTTAATTTCTAAATTACTTAATGGATAACAATCCATTAATCCTTTCATGGGCTTTTTGTAATTTCCAAGAGAGAACCGCTGATGCATTTTAGATAAAACACCAGCAATTTTATCGACCTGAAAATCTACTCGATAGAGTTCGTTCGTAAAATTTCTTGCAATAATAAAAACTGCGGCAAGCTGGCTAACACGATAAGCATCTAAGCCCTTAGGAAACCCGGTTCCCTCTGGATTTTCATGATGACAAAGAACGATCTCGTCCAAATTTAGCGGTAAGCGATCGTTCAGTTTAATGAGATCAGAAGTTAATTGTGGATGTTTTTTGTACTCTTCAATTTCTAAACGGGTGAAGTCTTTTAAACTTTTTAAATGTAAATCAACTGCCATGGCAAGCTTAGAATTTTCGACCATCACATCGTGGAGCATAGATGCATAAATAAGTTTTTGTCGCGTCTCTTCTGAGTCCCAATCCATTCGAGAACAAATCTGACAACTAATATAGGAGACAATATAAGCAGAATCCGAAAGATAATCTTGTCTTTGTTGAAACTTCAAGAATAAGCTGGTGAGCTGATCTGGTTGTTTTTTAAGTTGATTCTCTATTTGATAAACAGAGTAATCAACAAGATTGACGACTTTCTCACTAATGCCAACATCTTTTACGAGATCTTGAATAACCTCTACACTATTAGCAAATAAATCGGTAATCTCTTCATTCTTCCCATCTTCACTTTTTGTTAGAAAGCCTCGAATATCAGTTTGAGTAAAATTCAAATCCAGATCATTATTTGATAAGTAGAGGTATTCTACTCCTCGCTCGCGGTACTTGAGTATATCCTCTCTCCCGTAAACATCCCCCGCTTTCAAGACCTTCACATATTTATCACTAGAGAGTTTTATATAAATATCACAGAGCACTTTATTGAAGCGTTGAAAATACACAACTCTAACTTTCGTATACTCTTCGAATTTAAATTCAAAGTTCACATTATTCAAAACCCTAAAGGCATTTACAATTACTAGTGAAAACTCTTTCTGTGAAAAGTTGGTGTTAAAGGTATTGTGAATAGACTTCATTAAAGTTTTGTATTTTTGACTAAAAATAGCTGCTTCCGTTTCGGGTTTTCCAATAAAAAGAAACCCTTTCTCCGGATAGCTGATCAAGCGCTGACGGCAAAAATTGCCTAGCGCCTCTAAATTATGTCCTCGCTCAGAGAGAATAATATAATCTATCGGCTTTTCTGAGCAAATCACTTCGGCTTGCTCAATATTATCAGTTTCAGAAAAAATCGCCTTCACTGGAAGGTTTTGACAAAAAACCTTCAGATTCCCTCTTAGCGCCTCATTTACTTCAACGATTAAAATATTCATTCTCAAATTATAGGTCAGGCCCTGAATCTTGAATACTAGGTAATTCTCCGACCAAATTAGTGATTTTTTTTCCTCATCTCCCATATCTCCAAAATCAGGTATACTAAAATTGTAATGACGAGGAACATGGAGGTCTCTCGCTCATGAAGAAAAATATCTTGATTCTTTTATTTAGTTTCCTCACTGTATTCAATCTCTACGGTAGGAGCCCTGCAGTTGAACCTGTTATGGGTCTCTCAATCGAAGAATACGAAACTGTCTCACCTGAGAATGCAACTCCCTATGACTTTGCTGAAACAACTACGGAAGCAAAGGCACCAGCGAGAGCACCGGCGATTGAAGTTCCCTCTAGTTTTGAGTTTACTGCTCCCTCGCGAACATTCAGCCAAGTTGAAGCGGAAACACGAGTTCCACCTTATCTTATTTTTATGGCCTTACTACTTCCTCTAATCGTTTGGTTTGGCTTACTTAAAAATATTGATAAAAGCTTTGAAAACCCAACTCAAGCCGAAAATATGGTGAGCCTAGAAGAGCAACGACAAAAGCGTGCTCAGTCTAAGGATAATGACGATATATCTAAGGCTTCCTAGTAAATGGCTAAAGAGAAATCCACTTACCGTTACCTAAAAAACGGTAAGCTGAGCTAATATTTTTGAACCTTACCAACAGATCATTTTCTCCAGAATTTCTTAAATCAAGAGAAGTAAGATGGTAAATTCTTTTTCGATAGTGATCTCGCCCATCATCATGTTCTTCCCAGTAAGCTGGGCCTCTGTAGATTGATAAAGTTTCGAGGTCATTATTTTCAATCGTTAAAAAATACAACCTCGCATTTGCATTCAGCTCAATATACTTATTCACTCCCTCAAAAAAATGAATGGCCACCAATTTTACTGTAGGGCTTAACTGCATAATTTTGAGGCGATAAATCTCTGAAAGTGCCGCGTTGGCTTGAAACTGATAACTGAAAATCTTTTTACCAAAATAATCGTGCACATGAAGCCAATCCTCTCCATCTTGCTTCTCAACTACAAAACTTTCGGCGCGGTGGTCACCATTGAGATCTACTTGGTACATCGGTGACTGTACTCGAAAATGAGTAGGGTTAGGTTTTTGAACCGATTCCGGCTTTATCAAATCGCCAGAGAACAACTCCCTTAAGGCCCTTTCATCCTGACCTTGTGCGCTCTGCGCAATTGCAAGGATTAAGAGAATTTTTACTGAATTCCACATAATTAGATTCTAAATCATTTTAATGAATGAGTCACAAGGGAACGAAAGGTTCATTCACAAAGCAAATCGCTTAAGTTATGCTTGATCTTTTTGCTTAGGAGTTAAAGATGGTACAGCTAGGGATTCTTAGGTCTAAAGAGCAATTTCTTTTCATCAAAATCGACAACGAGATGAATAAGGAAACTCAAGTTCTGCCTTTGCAGGAACTACAGAAAAAAAATCTCCAAGCCTTTCTCTATAGCAAAGAGCACCTAGACTCTGATCTTCAAGAAATTTTTCAGGCAGAATCTCGAAAAATTCCTTTTCGCTCTCTTGAAGAGCTCGATTTGGAATACAACAAATTAGTAGAAGCCTCAGCCGAGGAAGATCTTAAGCTCGTCAAAAAAATTCAAAGTGCGTGGACTCTGCAAAATAATATTTCTCTGCTTGAAGAGCTCTTTCAAGTCCTGCCTCATCTAAAAAAACTATGGCCTAATGAAAGAACCGCTTTTTTTGAAGAGCTATGGCAACACTTAAAAATCAATCTTGGGGCCATCGAACTTAAGCTTATTTTTAATGATCTTGAGACGGAAAAAAATAAACTTATTAGGGCCATGGTTTCAGGTAAAAGAACTGGGAACCCACTACCTGCAACTGATATTGAAGAAAAAATTATGGATCACTATCAAGGTGAATTCACAAAATTATTTGATATTGTTGACTTCAACGAATCAAAAGGCGAATTAGTGGCCGTCGCTCAGATTCAATCAAGCCCTGTTATTATCATGGCAAAAGTTTGCCAATTATCACGACTCCAAAAGGCAGTCGTTCAGAGCTTGATTGAGGGACTCAGCCACTAGTCATTTGCGATTAACGGTAAGTTCCATCGATGCGAACAGAGACCTTTGTCATGATCTTTTCTTTGGCAGTCTCTTTTCGCGCTGGACTTCGACTCTTCAAGACTTCATCACAGTAAACTTGCTCTTCTTGAAAATTTAGCGTGCGCCGTTTAAGAGAATAATTCGTCACCAATTTAATCGATGCTCCCTCTTCTAAATAACGAGGCAGCAGCTCTAGTTTCAAATGAATCTCTGATGGACTCACAAACTCATAGTTTTGACCTGTTCTTCTAAGATAGTCTGCCAGACTTAGAGAAAAAGATTCTCCCACCAAAAATGTGCTCTCAAGATATTCATCGATCGCAACTGAAGCCTCAGCGACGTAGTTAATTTTTTGGGCCGTTCTAAAACACAGAACACTCTCCCCTCTCCTCGCATATTGAAAAGAAACGAACTGAGATTGATAGGCTTTCAAACGAGGAACCATTAAGTTTAAATTCATTGTGATATTAAGTAAGTCAAAAGCCTTGAGATTTTTAATCTCTAGATTTTTCTCAAATTCGGCTTTGAGATTTTTTACACCAATCATTCTATTACTAGCGATGAGATCAAACAGGCTTGTTTTAACTAAGTAAACTTCTCCCCATGTTCCAAGCATTTTATTTTGACATGGAAAACAAATCCAAAAATCTTCGTTACTAGGCAATTGATCAAGCTCTTCAACAGTCGAGAGGTCGTCAAATGAATAAACTTTCTCGTTCATCTTAATCAGTTCATCTAAACTCAGGAACTCTTTGTCTTTGAAAGCAACTCTCTTCGCTCCTGAATCTGTTAAAATGTTTAAGTGGCCTTGCTGATTTATTTTCTCATCCCAAAGCACAACTAACTGCGATTTCTCATCAAGTGTTTTTAATAATTCGGAAACCACGAGAATATTTGTTTCAAAACTCAGATCAGATTTCGCGGAGTCAACTTGTTTCAAAGGGGAAATCGTTCGTCCTAAACTCAAATCTTGATCATTAAGTAGCGCCAATCGATAGCTTCTACCTTTAGGAAGAGAGTCCATTTGAAATTGCAGCTTAATCGTTTTTTTCTTATTGGTGACCAGGAGATGGTAAAGGGATTGACGAGGCTTGATAATTACACCTTGCTCAAGACCATCCATTCGCGCCAAACCATTAAGTTGTCCCTCTTTCGTATGAAAACGATAGAAGAGTTTCTTCAACATCCAGCGAGACAACCACTCTCCTTCCCGTCCAATTCCTAAATCATAAGTGCGGTCTTTTTCTCTTTGCTCTAAACCTTTAGAGTAGAACGAAGCTTCAAATGTTTTCAGTTTTGGAAGAGGTCGATCTTCTTGAATGGTGGTTTTTTGAAAAGCCTGTGTATAGTCGAAGACCCCTTGTGTTTGGTTAGCGCCACCACAAGAGATCATAAGGAAAAGCAGTATAAAGAGATAAAATTGCATAAGGTCCTCCGTTTTTTGAACACAGAGGCTGTATAACCTAGTCTTTTCGGGTAAGTGGCGTTTTGCTAAATGCAGGGGGCGCTTATTTCATATTTGAACGACTGAGTCCAAAGCCCCCAAGAGGTGCCCCTGCTAAGAGGTGGAAATGGGTATGAAAGACAGTCTGACCGCCGTGAGCATTTGTATTGGCGACAATTCTAAATCCTGGTGCTTCTAGGCCTTCTGCGACTGTGTACTCTTGGATAGCAGAAAATATCTCTAGGATTTGCTGGGGAGCCTCTCTCATGGACTCATTGATATTTCGAGTTGGGACTTTGTGAATAAAAAGAACATGAATCGGGGCTTGCGGCATAATATCTTTAAAGGCCAGGACATTGTCATTTTCAAAAACGATCTCAGCGGGAATTTCTCGTTTGATGATTTTTAAAAATAATTGGTCGCTCATCCTTTCACCCTCTGAATATTGGCCCCAAGTGCCGCCAGTTTTTTCTCCAGGGCCTCATAGCCGCGATCGAGATGATAAACTCTCTGAACTTCTGTTTCACCTTTTGAAACGAGTGCTGCGAGCACAAGGGCGGCGCTTGCCCTAAGGTCAGTACACATAATAGGTGCAGCACTGAGAGGACTTTTTCCTTCGATAATCGCAATTTTTCCCTTGAGTTTAATATTTGCACCTAGGCGGCGAAGCTCTGGAACATGCATAAAACGATTTTCAAAAATATTTTCTGTGATAACGGAAGTCCCTTCCGCTTGAGTCATAAGGGCCAACATTTGCGCCTGAACATCAGTTGGAAAACCAGGGTACGGAGCAGTGTCGATTTCAACGGCTTTGAGATGAGTCCCCGGAATCACTTTTACGCCGTCGGGAAGTTTTTCGTAGCTCGCTCCCATCTCGCAGATTTTATCTAAAACGAACTGAATATGAATGGGGTTAAAGCCTCGAATTGTAATTGGGGAATCTGTCATCAAGGCGGCAGTCAAAAAGGTCGCGGCTTCAATTCTGTCTCCGATGGCTTCGTATTCAACTTCGTTGAGAGATTCAACTCCTGTAATGGTTAGGGTTGAACTACCAATGCCTGTGACCTTCGCTCCCATTTTATTAAGAAAATGCGCGAGATCATCAATCTCGGGCTCAAGGGCGACGTTATCAATCACTGTTTCACCTTTAGTGAAAACTGAGGCCATCATGAGATTTTCGGTGGCGCCGACAGAGGGGAAACTCAGAGCGATTCTTGTGGCCTTAAATTCCTCGACGGAGGCGTCGACATAACCCGCTTCAAGCTGGATAACAGCCCCTAATTTTTCGAGGTTTTTTAAATGGATATCAATAGGTCTAGTTCCAATGGCGCAGCCACCAGGAAGGGAAACTTTGGCTTTTTTAAGACGAGCCAGCAAGGGGCCTAAAACAAAAATTGAAGCTCGCATTGTTTTAACGAGATCGTAAGTGGCTTCGTGTGATTTTAAATCTTGAGCATTAAATAAAGTCCACTCCCCTTGCTTTTCAATTGTGACACCAAGATTTTGCAATAGCTTCATCATGGTTTGAATATCTTTAAGCTCTGGGAGATTTTTCAAGCGGATGGGTTTGTCTGAAAGTAAAACGGCAGCGAGAATGGGAAGATAGGCGTTCTTAGCTCGGGAGACGAAGACTTCCCCTCTGAGTTCCGTCGGGCCCGTAATAAGTAATTTATCCATTTGATACCACCTATTTCAACGCTTTTAAAAAGCGAGATCTACCAGTTAAATCGTTAACAATCATGACTTGTTTAAAAGAGCATTTCTGTAAAATTTTAAGTAAGTTCTCAAGTTGATCCTCATGACCTTCCATCATAAAGACACCCCCTTGAAAAAGCAGATCGTCTACTTGCTGAAAAAATTCTGTGAACCATTGTTCATAAATTTCATCAGGTAAAAAAAGTGCCATATGAGGTTCGTAGCGCTTCACCTGCGGATGAACGTTTTCCTTCGCAAATGACCAAGGAATATAAGGGGGATTTGAAACGATCACATGTTGTTTTTCAGTCACTTCGCTTAATCGATCACTTAAAAGAAAACGGCTGTGAGAGTTTTTTGAGCGAGTGAAACGCAAGTAAAAATCATTTCGTTTAGCGACCTTGAGTGCCTCGAGAGAAAGATCGATTCCAAGACCCTGCACAGTTCGATGAGAGTCTCGCATAAGTGAGAGAAGAATAGCTCCGCAACCTGTGCCAACATCGCAGACCTTCAAGTCATCAGGACTTTCAAGGGCGAGGCGTTTCATTTCTGCTAATACAAACTCAACCAGAATTTCCGTTTCGTGACGGGGAATCAAAACATGTTGATTGACGTAGAATTCAGAGCGGTAAAAATAGGCCCGTCCGATAATATATTCAAGAGGAACACCTTGCTCCATCTGCTGAAAAAAAACTGTCCAGAGATTATGAGGGCCCGGTGTATAGACTTGATCGAAAAGATGATCGAGAGACATTTGTCTCTCGACTCCATATCCCTCTAGGTAACGATAAAGAATCGATAAGGTCAGGCCAGGATAAACCTCTGTCAGGCGCTTTTCTTGTTTGAGAAAAAAGTCCTTAGTGAAATCTCTAAGGCATACGGACGATGTCATCCCCGAAATCAATCTTCTTGTCCTTTAAGAAGCTCAGCTTGATTATAGGCGATCAATGCATCCGTTACCGGCGCGAGATCTCCTTCGATAATTTTATCGAGGGAGTAGAGCGTGAGTCCAATTCTGTGATCTGTTAGACGGCCTTGAGGAAAATTATAAGTGCGAATCCGCTCAGAGCGATCCCCTGTTCCCACAAGCCCCTTTCTCTCAGCGGCTTCAATAGCATTATGCTCTTGCACCATTTTGTCATAGATTCGATTGCGCAAGATTTTGAGGGCTTTCTCTTTGTTCTTTAATTGTGATTTCTGATCCTGGTTGGCAACCACTGTCCCTGTCGGAATATGGGTCACTCGAACGGCAGAATCCGTCGTGTTTACTGACTGACCACCTGAACCACCGGCGCGAAAAACATCAATGCGTACATCATTGAGGTTGAGTTCAAACTCTACTTCATCCGCTTCAGGCATAACAGCGACTGTGATGGTTGAAGTATGAACACGCCCCTGCGATTCAGTTTTAGGCACACGCTGGACGCGGTGAACTCCCGATTCATATTTTAGTTTTGAGTAAACTTTATCTCCAGTGACACTGAAAATAATTTCTTTGATCCCTTCGTCGCCTTCAGATAATGAAATCAATTCATCTCTAAAACCTAAACCTTGAATATAGTTTCGGTACATGCGATAAACTTCGCCCACAAAAATTGAGGCTTCGTCCCCTCCGGCACCGGCGCGGATTTCAACCATCACGTTTTTGTCATCGAGTGGGTCACGAGGAAGAAGCAGAAGTTTCAATCTCTCTTCGAGTTCTGGAATTTCTTGTTCAGCGGCTGCGACTTCTTCTTTGGCCATGGCCCGCATGTCTTCGTCTTTTTCTGTTTGAAGCATGCGCTTAGCTTCTTCGAGATTGGCGCGAGCTTGTTTATAAGAGCGGTAGACTTCGACGATTTCGGCGATATTCGCTCGCTCGCGGTTAAGCTCTTGCAGTTCTTTTTGTCTATCGTACAGACTCGGATCTGAGAGCTTCTCATCAAGCTGCTCAAAACGTTGAACTACGGCATCGAGTTTATCAAACATACAATCTGTCCCTACTAGGATTAGCCGTTCATACTCTCTAAGAACTCTGCATTGGTTTTCGTTTTCGTAATACGACTCAACATAAACTCCATTGCATCGATCGGGCTCATCGGGTGGAGAACTTTTCTTAAAACATAGGTTCTCTGCAGATCAGCGGCGTCCATTAAAAGGTCTTCCTTTCGAGTGGAGGATTTGTTGATATCAAGAGCTGGGAAGATTCGTTTTTCAAGCAGCTTGCGATCAAGTTGAATTTCAGAGTTACCAGTCCCTTTGAACTCCTCGAAAATCACTTCATCCATTCTCGAACCAGTATCAATTAGAGCAGTAGCAATAATAGTGAGGGAGCCACCGTTTTCGATATTTCTAGCGGCACCAAAGAATCTCTTTGGACGGTGAAGAGCATTTGAATCAACACCACCTGAGAGAATTTTTCCGGATGGTGGAACAACAGTGTTATACGCACGGGCAAGACGAGTGATTGAATCGAGAAGAATAATCACGTCTTGGCCCGCTTCAGTTAAACGCTTGGCTTTTTCTAAAACCATCTCCGCCACTTGAACGTGGCGACTGGCCGGCTCGTCAAAAGTTGAAGACACGACTTCGGCTTTCACACTGCGTTTCATATCCGTTACTTCTTCTGGGCGCTCATCAATCAAAAGAACAATCAGAGTTGATTCTGGATGGTTATCAGTTATTGAGTTCGCGATATCTTGCAAGAGAACTGTTTTACCAGCTTTTGGTGGTGCAACGATTAAGCAGCGCTGACCGAAACCTTGAGGAACAAACATATCGATCATTCGAGTTGAATAATTCGTCGGTTTACTCTCGAGGTTGATGCGTTTTTCAGGATAAAGTGGAGTTAAGTTATCAAAGAGAACAGCGCGCTTATGTTCTTCTGGGCTTCGGCCGTTGATGGTGTTGACTTTGAGAAGAGCGAAGTAGCGCTCCCCTTCTTTTGGTGGACGAATTTGACCTTCACAGGTGTCACCTTTTCTCAAACCGAAACGGCGAATCTGGCTCGGGCTGACGTAAATATCATCGGCACCGGGGAGGTAGTTATAACCGGGGGATCTTAAGAAACCAAACCCATCGGGAAGAATTTCGAGAACACCTTCACCAAAAATATCTTCTTTGTTTTTTGCAGACTGCTTAAGAAGCGCAAAAATAAGTTCATGGCGTTTTAACCCGCTTGGGTTTTCGATGAGCATTTCTTCGGCCATCTTAGTAAGTTCTTTGATGTCCTTTTCTCTTAAGTCATTCAAATGCATTCAGTTTGTCTCCTGATAATTTGCCTAGATTTAGGCAGAGAGGTCTAAGTTTGAGAAGTTTTCATGGTTTAAAGTGAAAATAAAACGCTCTAACTGAATAAAAATCTTCTACGATTGTTGGATTTTGATAATGAGGTCAAAATGAGATAGATATTCACTATATTAACTTTAATGCTCGGGATGTCAACAGAAACGCTATGACCACCTGAGCTTTTTAAACGGATATCTCGTGACTCATTCCCTTGATGGAAAAATTCTTTTGGGCATTGATTTCGGAACACGTGTGATCGGACTTGCAACTTATGCCGTCGGGAGAGACCCATTTCCCCTTATGCACGGAAAGATTGTGGTTAAAAGCGAAGATCAAGTTCTTCGCGAGTTGGCGCAAATTGTCTCTGATGAAACCATAGATCTTATTGTGCTCGGCCTCCCCCTTTTTACGGACGGGACTGAGAGCACCATGACCCAAACAGTCAAAGCATTCGCGACAAAACTTCAAGTGCATTGCTCGGAAACCCCCATCATGCTTCAAGATGAAACCCTTACAACATTTGAAGCAGAAGAGCGCATGAAGCAGTCACCAAAATTTCAATTTAAAGTTGATCCTAAACAAATAGATGCCTTAAGCGCTTGTCTCATTATAGAAGACTTTCTGAAAAGAGAAGGGTTCATTTCCTCTTGATCCAAGTCGCCTTGAGCAGTTATCCTGTCAGCTTATGAAAAAAATACTTTTTATCTTTTTAGTTCTCGCTCCTCTTTTAGGTTTTGCCTTTGCGGCAGTTAAAATCTACGCCGATGTTTCCATCTGGAAATACAAAGGCCCTGAAACGACTTTTATCATTCGTGCTGGTGAGGGTTTTGCGAGCATTAATGGAAGACTTGCGCGAGAGAAGTTAATTAGCTCAGCGAAACTTTTCCATCGCGTCTCTCAGTACAAAGGAGTCATGACTTCTTTTAAGACCGGCGAATATCTTATTAAACCAGGCATGAATTTACTGGACGTCATTGATCTTTTTGTCACTGGACAGTCGCTAACGGTTTCAGTAACGATTCCCGAAGGAAGAAATCTTTTTGATATTGGGAAGCTTTTAGAGCAAGCGGAGATTACCAACTACGATGAATTCGTAGCTCTCGCAAAAAACTCCGACTTCGTCAAAGAACTAGGACTAGAAGGTGCTAGAGTGGAAGGCTATCTTTTTCCAGATACCTATCATTTTTCTAAAAACACTCCTGCAGCGACAGTCATTCGAACAATGGTCAATTCGTTTAAATCTAAAACGGCAGATCTAGATTTTACTCATCCCCTCTTGAAGACTCCGCACGAAGTTGTCATCTTAGCTTCTGTTGTTGAAAAAGAAACAGGTGCTGCATGGGAGCGCCCAATCATCGCAGGAGTCTTTCTCAATCGTTTAAAAAAACCTATGCGTCTCCAATCTGACCCAACGACGATTTATGGAATATATGAAAACTGGACTGGCAATCTAAGAAAAAAACATCTTCAAGAAACCACGCCCTATAATACCTATCGTATCAACGGACTCCCTAAGGGCCCAATCGCCAACCCTGGACTTGAGGCAATCAAAGCCGTTTTAAATCCCGAGGAGCATGGCTATTATTATTTTGTGAGCAAAAATGATGGAACCCATATTTTTTCTACGACCTATAAAGATCACAATGCTGCCGTAGAGGAATGGCAAAAGAATCCCGCCAACCGCAAAGGACGCAGCTGGCGAGAGCTACAACCCAATCAGTAATCAAGACCTGATTTTCTCAAGTGGATTTTAGATTTTGATTCTGGATGATGATGAATTGAGTTGATGACTTCTGCTATCACAATTTCATGGTCACCTGGTTTTGACTTCGAAACAAAAACGCATTCGATTGTCGACTTTGCGTTTTTAAAAGCGACAGTATTATTCGCGGTGACCTCGTGTTCAATTTGATTGAATGGATTATTCTCAGGCGCGTACCCCGACCAGAAATGCTTAAGGTATCCCATCTCATGATCTCCTACGATATTGATTGAGAATGCTTTGCCCGAAATCAGATGCTGATAGCCTCTGCGATCAGGATTAACCGCAAGGCTAATTAACAATGGACTAAAAGAAACTTGCTGGACCCAGCTTGCGAGATAGCCTTCCTTTGTTTCACCATCAAAAGTTGTGACGATAAAAAGACCTGAAGGAATATGGCCCACGGCCTCGGCTTGTGTTTTTAAATCAGACATAGGAACTCCCTATTAACTAGTTAATTGAGTTCTTAGACTAGACTAATTTTTCGAAACTGGCCCATGTGATTGTGAAATATTGAGGAAAACGAGTTTGAATGAAGGAAAAAAGGCCCGCTCATAAAGAGCGGGCGCTTAATTAAAGATTAACGAACGCTTATATCACAGATTGAGAGAGCAAAATCTCTGAAGCCTCTGGTGCAATTAAGTTCTCCAACACCGTCGCCAAAGAAATCACCTTCAAGCACTGCAACTTCCCCTGGCTGTCTGCTGATACGAGATGGGCGATTATGAGTAATTGCATGTTGGCTACGACTTGCTTCCAAGGCCTCGTGAAATTTCTTGAATGCACCCGTTCTTGAAGAAACTCTCAAGAAACCGTCTTGAACGGTAGCCCCACCAAGCTCGCTATTCTTAAGTTCAAATCTCAAAACGGCGCCAGTAATATCAGCAGGGTTAGCAAGATTTAGGTTGAAGCCATCACCGTCGAATGAAGTGGCAGGAGCAACCCATGGGTTCACTCGCTCTGTGACAAGTGGCGACTTAATAAGAGCGTCAACAAGCTTTTCAGTGAAGGCGCTTGAGGGATCAAGAGCGATCGTAATGGTGGTTGTGACTGAACTCGTTGTCATGCTTATGCTGGGTGAAGCGTGAGTCTGAGCTGTCATGGCGATGAGGACAAATAGGCTGATCAAAGTTTTCATAAATATCTCCTTGTGGTTGTGGGTCTTGTGACCTTGCTACAAAGAGAAATTACTCCAACCATGGACCCATGACACTCTAGAGTGTATGAGAATAAATGATGCAATTTGATGCAATTCTAACCGGCCGAAAAGGGGTCGATATCCCAAAATTACTCGGCATCTAGCATTCAGCCCCTAGATATTCTAAAAGCATTATCTGAACTGAACAGCCTTCATTTGGTAATCTTGAAGATTGGCCGTGCGTGACTCGAGTCTTGAAACCTGTTGAGAGAGATCTTGCCAACGTTTTTCAGAGACTTCGTACTGAGAATTTTGCTTTGGGCTTTGGGTTGAACAACTTACAGTCAAAACAAGTAAAATTAGGGTAAGTAAACGCATAAATCCTCCTTGAAGGTCAGATCCCCTTTCCTTGTGGATCTGATGATCAAGGAGCAAAACAAAAGCCAGTTTTTAGATCGAATAATCGCTCGCTTAGTTCAACTTGGCTGGCACCGGTTACTTATTGACCCCAAAAACTAGGATCAAAAGATGAAAACGCTTATCACCTTGCTTCTACTCAGTCTTCTCAGCTTGCCAGTTCAAGCAAACGATTGCGGGCTAAACTTATGGAATGAAATGGCCATAGATCAGAGAGCAGAGCTTCTCTATGACCTTGATTACTTCGCCTCTGACCTCCCCGAATGCCTGAGTGCCTTGAGCTATGAAGATCTTAAGCTTGCCGCTCATAAAGAGTATGCGGAGCAAATCATTGCCAAATTTCACGACTCTGTTGACCGGGAAGGAATCGAGCAGAGTGATTTTATCGTAGAGACTGATCCGGAACTTAACTACCTTTACGTACTTGTTTCTGATCAGGGCGTAATCCTTGGAGGCATAGTGAGTTTTTTCCAAGAGGGCCTTGATGAAGAAGGCAACGAAGGGGATATCAGTTGGAGTGCTACTGTCCGTTTCGATTCTACTGGTGACTTGCTAACAGATGAAAATGGCACAGGATTCGAAGATCTTTATTATGAGTGGTCAGGGCATTAAGAAAAATACTGTCTACGTTTTAAACAGTTTGTTCGAATCGTGACGGCAACACTCGAAAAACGCCTTGTAAATCGCTGTTATTATGCGCTTTTTTTGGCCCTTGCTTTGCTTAAAGAGTAGACAGAACGACGGCCCCTTACTGTGAAAAAAAGGAAGGGGCCCTCGCATTCGACACTGAATTTGAGCATGATTGAGTCACCATTTCGAGCAAGGATCACTGAATGACATCAAACAAGACCAGCTTCCTGACAATCTGCCAACTAGTAGCACTTAGTGTGTTTACTTGGTCAACAGTCTCTGCTCAAACTTCTACTACTATTCATCCAGATCTTTTAAGACAAGTTCTTAAAAAAGAAACGAATACTAATACTGAAAAGTCCTCTTCATTAACATTTGATATCTCAGAACTTTCTTCTCCTTATGCAAGCTGGGGAATTGATCCAACAAATTCATTATCGGGAATCAATCTAAAAGGCGCTTGGGAAAATTTCATTAAGAGAAGAGATGTTGTTGTTGCCGTCATCGATACAGGAATTGATCCAACTCACCCATTTCTTAAAGACAATATGTATCTTCCAGGCTCACAAGCTTCAGCTACAAATTACGGCGTTGATTTCTCTAAAAATCGCAAAGATCTTAATCAACCATTTGATACTCACGGACACGGAACTCACGTCGCAGGAATCGTCAAAAGTGTATTTCCAGATGTGAAGATTCTGACTTTGAAATACTATAATCCACAAGCTTCAGGACAAGATAACCTTAACTCAACAATTGAAGCTCTTCGCTACGCTGTTGACCACGGTGTTGATATTATTAATTACTCTGGTGGAGGGCCTGAGCCATCGCTAGAAGAGTTAAGAATTTTGAAACTCGCAGAAAAGAAAGGGATTCTCGTTGTGGCAGCTGCAGGTAATGAAGAATCAAATATTGATCAAAAATCTAATGCTTACTACCCAGCAAGCTACGGTCTGAGCAATATCATTACAGTGACGGCCCACGATCAAGGTATCAACACTCTCGCCTCTTCAAACTATGGGAAGAAAAGCGTTGATATCTCAGCTCCAGGTCACAGAATTAAGTCTAGCCTTCCGAACTCGAGAGCTGGTTTTTTAACGGGAACTTCACAAGCGACGGCTTTCGTTTCTGGTGTTGCCGCTCTTCTTAAGTCTCAGTATAGCGAACTCAATACTGATCACTTGAAAGAATTGATTGTAAAATCAGCTTACCCAGAAGCCACTCTTAAAGAGAGAACATCTTCAGGTGGACGTCTTGATGCTTTAAGAGCACAAGCTTTAGCTGAAAAACTCAATGGTCAAATTAATCAAAACAGAGGCCTTGCAGGTCAGATTCAAACGATCCAGAAAAGTAGTGCTGCCCCTGTTCGCTAGAGATTGAGATAGCGAAAAACGGCGAGGCCGAGAGACACAGATGCCATCGTCATCAGGGTAATCCGAAGGATTGCCCCAGTCGTTAAGAGCCCAAACCAACGGCGATAAAGAAATTGATTTTGAATTCTTTCTTCATAAGCATTTTGTCCATCTGCGATCGCGAGTTGGATAATTTGATAAAGTAAATGATCGTCTTGCTCTGTGATTTCATCAAGTGGCGCCCAAATCACTTCTTGGTCTACTTGGTAGTGAATCATTTCCCCAATAAGATCTTTCAATTCCACTAAGAAAAACTTTCGTCTTGAGTCTTGATTGGAAGTCGTAAAGTACTCAATCAAAAGTCGGTAGCGGTGAATGAGGTTGCGTTTGTATTGGAGTACTCGCTCAGGGTAAAAACGTTGCATCTGAGTCAGGCTCAGGCCCATCAAGCTCATTGAAGCCAGATAGGAAGACTTAAGAGATTGAAAGCTCTTCTCGCCCATCGCTTCGCCGTAAGGATCAAATTGCAGCTGAAAACCGCAGGCCTCACATTCACTTTCGCTTAAATAGATTGAGCCACATTTAGGGCAAGTTTGAACGGGAGATTGATTCTCTTTTAATAAGGGTCTTAAAGGACTTAAGGTTTTTCGGGCGAGGACAGGACGTTCGGGAGAGGTCATCATAATCTCTGCTTTAAATGTTAAATACAGCATATCTTGAGCAGAGACTCGTTGGCAAATTTAGGGGGAACCCCTATGATAAACGGAAACATGTACGCCATCTACCTGCACCCCCTATTCCGCTTCGGGCTTCTTCCCTTCCTTGGGGGACTCGCTTACGCTGCAGGTTTTCCAAACAAGAACGATACAACATTTTTTTTAGGTCCCTTGCTCGGTATGGGCTATTTGCTTTGGGTTTTGTTTCCGACTGATAGTGAAAAAAAATCTGAAAATCGATTGTTTAAAGAGCTAGGGGCAGTTTTAAGTTTTTCCGTTGGTCACTATCTTTTGGGCTTTTACTGGATACCTTATACCATCGAAGTTTTTGGCCAAGTTCCCTTTCCCTTTAATCAAACTTTAGGACTCTTTTTTTCTTTGATTATATTGCCGCAGTTTTTAGTTTTTCTTTTACTCAAATACCTCTTTTTGAAATTTGAAATTCGTCGTCTCTGGCCGGTCGCCACTCGCGAGAGGGCCCATCTTTTTTTCGCCCTCACTTTCACTCTATTAGAATATTTCACGCCACAACAATTCCCAAGCCATCTGGGTCACCCATGGCTGAGTTTTGCCCCTTATTTAGGAACCGCTCCCATTCTAGGGGTAGCTGGTTTTTCGTTCTTTAGTTATTATCTCATTCTCATCCTCATTAGCTATTTCCAAAAACAAGGTTTGAATAAATCCGGTCCAATCTTTATTGCACTCTTTATCATTTTTAATTTTGCTATCCCTTTAACAAAGCCGTCCTTAACAAATGAGACCACTCAGTCAGTGAATATTCGAATGGTCCAACCGAATATTGGGAACTATTTAAAGGTAAGTTCTGAAACAGGTGATGCCCAGTCCTTAGGAGAAGTTTTAGATCTCTATTATCAATTAACAACTGCCCCTTCTGAAAAACCACTGGACCTTATTATTTGGCCTGAGACCGCCTATCCTCGTTTATTGTCTAGCTCATTGATGAAATCATCTCCTCTGTATTCTCCAAGGTTGGTGCAAGATTCTTTGAAAGCCCATCAGGCGGAACTTTTTTTTGGTGGCTATGATCAAGTGACGAAAGAAACTCTGCCTTCTGATTATTTTGAGACAGAATACAATTCGGCTTTTTTAGTCAATTCAGATGGGCTTCTCAAAGACGTCTATCATAAACGAGTACTCATTCCCTTTGGCGAGAGTTTGCCATTTGGGCCTTTCAATAAATATTTGAGTCAGCTGATTCAAAATATCTCCTTCTTTGCTCGGGGAGAAAATTTCACTTTATTTCAAACAGCTCGTCTTCAATCATTTATCTCTGTCATTTGTTATGAAATTCTTTTTTCATCTTATGTTAGGACATACTTGAACGAAGTAGAGCGACATCCACTTTTTTTGGTTAACCTGACTAATGACTCTTGGTACGGTGATACGGCTGAACCCTTTCAACATCTTTTCTTGGCCAAGTGGCGTGCCCTTGAATTTGATATCCCTATTTTGAGAATGACCAATACGGGTATTACCTCAGTTATTTATCCTGACGGAAGTGAGGGGCGTAGACTTCTGCCATTTACGCTTGGGAATTTAGATGAAGAAGTTGCGCTTAAAAATCGCAAGGGAACTTGGTTTCAGTTCTTCGGGATTTGGGGAATTCTTTTGCTTGTCATCGGGCTTTATGGTTTGAATGAGCTTTTCAGTCTTCTCTTTTCGAAACGGAAAAGCCCTCTTTCATAAGATCGTGAAGGCGTAGAAATCCTAAGATTCGTTCATCTTCAATCACAGGAATAATATTTAAAGGCTTCTCACGACGCTCCATCAGTTCGAGTGCCTCAAAAGCTAGCTGCTCTGGGAGCACAGAAATAGGTTTTTGATTGGCAATCGCCGACAACTCAGTTTCAAGGCCCGTGGAAAATGAAGTCAGTGTTCTTCTGATATCACCTTCAACTAGAATTCCGTGAAATTTTCCAGACTGGCTTAAAACCGCACATGCACCCACAGGCTTCGCCGTCATTTCAATTAAAGCCTCTTTCAATTTTTGAGTGGTTGTCATCACAGGGCAATCTTTAATGGGAACCATAATATCTTTTACTTTTACTCTCAAAGACTTTCCGAGCAAGCCACCCGGATGGTTGAAGGCAAATTTTTCTTTCGAGAGGCCGACCTGCGCTTCATACAAAACAGCGAGAGCATCGCCCATAGCGAGGGCCACGGTGGTGCTGGTCGTTGGGGCTTGGTTATTAAGACAGGCCTCTTTTTCAACTGAACAGTCTAACACCAAATCACAAAATTCAGCGATAGGTGAATGAATATTTCCAAGCAGACCGACAAGCTGGCCCTTGGGTTGGCTTAAATAAGTTTTAAGTTTTATGATTTCTTCCGTTGTGCCTGACTTACTGATGAAAACAATAACGTCATTTGGGCGAACTCTGCCGAGATCACCATGTAAGGCTTCAGTTGGGTGAAGTGAAAATGAAGCGACACCTAAAGAGCAAAATGTTGAAGCTAATTTTTTAGCAATCAGGCCTGACTTTCCGACCCCGCAGAAAATCAGTTGAGAGTCGTTGAGGATCATGGAATCAAAAAGAATGGTGGCTTTCAGAGCGTCTTGCTCGGTTATCTTTTTCGCTGCTGACAAAAGACTTTGAGCTTCTAGTTCAAGCACATTTTGCAAAATTTTTAATTGTTTCTTTCTGTCGCTCATCTAGCCCTCTTTCCTAATATGCTGTAAAATAACTCTAATGAAAAGACACAATCCCTCTGAACCTTTCAAAATGACGGCCCTTTTGAACGCTTTTCTGGTGTCCTTTCTCATGTTCACACAGTTTTCTTGCGCTTCCTACGAACAATTTCAATATATGACAGAAGAATTTGAAATCCCCTCTGAGGTTTTCAACTCTGATTACACACAAACCTGGCAAGCGGTTTTGCAAGTGATGAGATCTTACAATCTCTCAATGACCAATCAAGAAGCCGGAGTGATCAAGACTCGCTGGACTGATAATACATTAGAACTGAACTTTGCTGATGCTTTTGGATCAAGTGATTCTGTTCGGGCGGCCAAATTTATGTTGATCGTGAATGTTGTCAAAGGCTTTAGGGGTGACAGAGAAGTCTGTAAGGTTACTGTCTTTAAGCGGCAAATGGTCGAGCAAGACTTTCTTCAGGGTTATAAAATTATTCCGACAGATGGCATTTTAGAAAAATCTCTTCTTTATAGAATCGGGCGCAATATTCAAATTGAAAACCAGCTCAAGAAGATTGAAGAAAAACGTCAGAAAGAACAAGAACTCGCGTTCTAATCATCAAGTTTTTATTTTTATCAGTTAAAGATCTATACATAGTCGTTACTTAGATTCTTTTTTACCATTGGCTGCTTGCAGATTCAAAATAATGAATCAAGCAAACTGCCCCCACTGTCAGTCCCCTCGCTACCGCATCCATGGATACTACCGTCGAAGCTCAGATGGAGAAAAACTCACTCGTTGGCAATGCTATAACTGCGAGCGAACATTCTCAACAGCGACCTTGAGCTCGTGTTATGGGCAAAACAAACGCAAAATTAATTCGCTTTTATCAGAGTTGATTAATGCGGGAGTATCGGAGAGGCGTTCCGCACATATATTGGGGGTAACCAGACAGACAATTAAAAGAAAGAAAATCTTTTTAAAAAAGCAAAACGAAAAAGCCGATAAATAGTTTAAAAAGTTTTATATGAGAGAGCTGTTCTCTCCCAAAATCTTCTTTTCACTTCTTTTGTGCCTTCTGGCGATTTTTTATCGACGATACGATTCAGGGCATAGTCAATCTCTTCAAAAATATCATTATAGCGATCATTCTGAATCATTTTAAAGAGTGGCTCACGAGCTTTTTCAAACTGGAGGTCTCCCACTGTTGTGATCACTTTTTTGATTAAGTGAGAACGTTTGTGAATGGATTCGTCTGTTTCGGCTTTGTCTTTTTTGTCTTTTTTATCTTTTTTATCATTGTTAGCGACTGTCGGCTTGTAATAGTTTTTCGTATCATACAACATGGCCCAAACTTGTGGCGCTTGTCCTTTGAGGTTCAATTCACGAATATTTTCTAGTGCCTGACTTCGAACAATTAGAGACTCATCAGTAAGTGCTTTTGAGTAAAGTGATGCATATTTATCTTGCTTGAGCGCGAGCAGAGTTTTTAAGCTCGCCATTCTCATCACCCAGCTTGGGTGTTCCATAAACTTAGCAACAAAGGGAGCTGACTTCTGTCCCATAATCTGTCCAAGTAAAAAGGTCGCGACCCATCGATTTTTGTCTGGGTATTTTCCATTTTTCATCACTTCTATGAGCGCCGGAACAGCTTGCCCGCCGAGCTTTAAAGTGTCCGCTCTCAAGAGCTCAACATCTTCAACATTGGCATATTCAGTTGAATAGCGAGAGAGAATTATCTGAGTAATATCGCTTGAGCCTTTATTTTCGGCCAGCATCTTAGCGGAATCCGTTGGAGCACTATGACCCAATTGGCTTAAAAAGAAAAAAATTGAAATGAGCGTAACGAAATTTTTCATTGATCTATCCTCAATTAGCTTTTCTTAGCCAAGCATTTTTTCAAATTCACTTAAGAGCTCTTCTGCCGATTTCTGATCTGATGGAGATGATTTTTTTTCTGGCTCCGCAGCCACCACAGGCTCTTCTTCCATCGCCTCAGCTTCAGACTCTTTTGCCTCATCAGCGGCTTCTGGTTGGCTTGCGGACTCTGCAATCGCTCGCGCCATTTCATCTTCTAGGCTGTCTTCTTCGGCGGAGGTTTCCATATTCATAATATCTGATTCGTCCGCAGCCATCTCTGGTTCTGGTTCTGGCTCTGGCTCTGGTTCTGGCTCAGGAGCTGGTGCAGGAGCTGCTTTGGCCACTGCTTTTGCGGCAGGAGCAGGAGCTCCAGAGGAAAGGGAAGCCAACTGATTGCGGAGTTGCTCGTTTTCTTGCTGTAGTCTCTTGAGATTCGCGAGATCTTCTTCAATAATCTCGTATTCCATCAAACGCTCTTTTAATTCATCTCTCTCTGTTGTGACAGATCTCAATTGCTCTTCTAGCTCTTCATTTCCACCAGCATTCACAACAGGTGCGCTCTCACCTTTTTCAGAAAGTTCAATTTGCAATCGTTTGACTTCTGATTTCAATCTCGCGATCTCAGGCCCTTGATCTGCAGGCGCTGCTTGATTTGAAGAAGCATCACGAAGTTTCTCTTCTAATTCTTTAACAAGATTTTCTTTTTCCACTAAGCGCTTAGTCAGTTTTGCAATCTCAGCGAGTTTTTGATTGAGCTCTTCTTGATTATGACCTTGATGAAGAGAAACTGACCCGGTTGGAAGTTCAGAAACGGGAACAACAGAAGGAATTCCTTCTCCAATATCTAGTCCGCCACCTCTAAAAAGTGATGATTTCAACGCCGATGAATTTTGAATAATTGAATCTAAATAATTCTTAACAACAACCGCAGGAATTTGATGTGAAAGTTGGTGAAGTCTTCTTCGATTATAATACCAGTAGACAACGAGACCGACGCCTACAAGCATTAAAAGAGAAAATGAAAACATAAGAACTTCGTCTGGAGTTTCTGAAATTCTTTTAGCAGTCCATCGTAGAGTTTCGCTCACGATCTCCGTCCTTGGAAAACGTTAAAAGTACCTAGTAAAATTATAGGTTTAGTCCAAATTCTTGTCAATTAAGACAAGGAGTGCTGAAGGGTTCTAAATAGTTTTCCATGCACCGGTGATCTTGCAGCAACGATACCTTTATCAGCGATCGCAAAATCCCGACCTTCATAGTTCGTTACTTTCACACCAGCATTTTTACAAATAAGCTGAGCAGCCGCAATATCCCAAGGAGGAAGGCCACGCTCCCAAAAACCGTCAAATGAGCCTCTAGCAACATAAGAGAGATCCAAGCAGGCACTGCCCATTCTTCGAAGGCCCCTTGAATTTCTCATCATCTCTTTAAAAAGTTCAAACTCTTGTTCATCCACGTATCCTTTTTCAGTGATAAAACCCGTGGCAAATAGACAGTCTTTTAATTTTTTAGCATTGGTTTGAGAGTCGAGAGATTTTCTGCGAGATGAAAGGTTCTTGAGAAATTGGGTCGGTTGGTTTTGGAGCGCGTAGAAATACTCTCCACTTGATGGCCTATGAATGAGTCCGAGCACCACTTCACCCTGAACGCAGAGGGCGATACTGACAGCGTAATAACTCAAACCATTCAGAAAATTATTTGTGCCATCCAGTGGGTCGATAATCCAAAGCCAGTCTTTATCCAAATAGTTTTTATAAGACTGAATTTTTCCATGGTGTTCGAGATAAACCGATTCTTCCGCAAGAAAATCAGACTGCGGATATTTCTTTTTCAAAAAACTGATGATCTTTTTTTCTGCTTGATAATC
Organism: Bacteriovoracaceae bacterium UBA6166; assembly: GCA_002435795.1. Lineage (GTDB taxonomy): Bacteria > Bdellovibrionota > Bacteriovoracia > Bacteriovoracales > Bacteriovoracaceae > UBA6166. The sequence goes on from DIUE01000068.1 coordinate 69,983, forward strand.
AGCAGTAGAAACTACGCCTTGTGCATGTTTCGTCGTGATCTTAAGATCCCCTACTTTTTCTTGATACTTCAGCAAAAGCTTGCCTGTCTCTTCCGCAAGGATCAGACAATCTTTTAAAATTTTTTCAAGTTCAGCTTTCTTCATCATTCTCTTCATCGCCGTTATAGAATTTTTCAACTGCCATTAAATCTTCTTCCGAGAGTGCGTGCTTTGAAGGCACCTGGTAGGTTTCATTAAACCAATGTCCGAGATCAATCATCTTGCATCTCTCTGAACAAAAAGGCCTGAAGGGAGATTCCCCGTAAATAAATACTTTTCCACACTGTGAGCATTTAATTTGTTTTTTGATCGTCATCAATCATCTCACTTTCTAAACTCTGAAGCTCTTTAAATTTCCGTCTTTGCGTCTCATTTAAACTTATGCCCATTTTACTGGCAAGTCTCAAGCCTTTTAGGCTATTGCTCAAAACCAAGAGATCGTTCGTCTCTAGTTCATCAGATTTTATTCCTCGAATTTTTACGATTCTATTTGCCTGTTGCCATTTATTTAAGAAAGCTTGCTGATACACTCCTCTCAAAATGCCTGCGCTCGGATCAGGAAGAAAAAGAGTCTCCTCTCTCAAGACAAAAAGACTGTGAACCGTCCCGCTGAGCATGCCCCGCTTAGGATCTTCAAAAACAATCTCGTCAGCTTCAATATTTTGTTGCAAGAGTTCATGCTCCAAGGAGTAATCAGCAAGTTTCAGACTGGGATCGCGCTGATGCCGTCGTTGATCTTGAACGAAAGACACTTGCAAAAATTCTTCAGCACTTTCTAATGGGCGAAGAATCGCCACCCACTTCAGTTCACTTGCTTGATCGATCAAGCTAATGCGGACGGAAAGCGGTGCCAGTGCTCTAAGATCATCCCGTTTTAAAAAATTTATGATATCGGTTTTAAGCACAGGCCATTGATTTAAAAACTGTGGGTAAAGTTTAGAAATACTCGCCTCGAGGCGTGCCCCGTGCAGAGACCAAAACTCCGCGCCTGTTGTTTGTACTCGCATGGTTGTAAAAGCGTGTACACCTCGCAAGAAGGCTTTTGACAAGAGCCAGTCTGATGGCACAGTGTCACGGTACTTATGATCATAAAATATTTGTGGCAACTTCAGCATTGTGATTCTTTGCGTTGAATTCTTCTCTTGCCCATGATAGCCAAAAGCATTGCAAATGAATAATCGAAAACACGGGTGTGACTTGAAAAAAAGACTGGCAATTATTGGCCACGGCTCCCAAGGCCTCGCGTGGTCGCAAAACCTGAGCCGCCAGGGCTGGGAAATCGCTTTCTACCTGCGAGCAGGGAGTGCGAGCGCTCATAAAGTCACGACAGGACTCGCTCTAAGTATCGATGATCCAAAACTCAAAGAAGAAGAACTAGTCGCTCTCTTGATTCCAGATGAGCAACACCCAGCTTTTTTAGAGAAATACGAAGAGAAATTATCCCCAAAGGCTTTAGTCATTTTGGCCCACGGTTATAGCTACGAGGCTTTTCAATTTGAAACGCTCTACCCAAAACGTGGCTTCGCTCTTTGCGCCCCCAAAGCCATTGCCAGCGAATTATCTAAAAGAGCCGCGCGGGGAGCACAGCTGGCCGGAGTTTGGCATTTAAATAAACAGGCCCAGACCTTTGAAGACACTTTAAAAACTTTGATGCACGACCTTGGATTAACTTATACGTTAAACGCTAGTTTTGAAGCGGAAACCAAAGCGGATCTTTTCTCTGAGCAAACACTTCTGTGCTCGCTGCTGCCTTATGGAGCGGCAAAAGCCTTTCAGCATTTGGTTGATCGCGGGATCAGTCGGGAACTGGCCTTTATTGAGTGTTGGATGGAGATGAAGCTGATTGCCGACACTCTTGTGAGTATGGGGCCGTTGGAATTTTTCAATCTTATTAGTCCAAACGCTTTAATTGGTGGACATCAAGCTTCAAAAAAACTTTTAGGAGCGGAGTTTGATAAGGGTTTAGAAGAATTGTATACTCAAATCAATGATGGAAGCTTTTATAAGACTTGCCGCCAAACAAACGCCGAGACAGTTCGCAGTGAAATAAGCCGCGACTGGGGACAATCAGATCTTCAAAAAACGTTCGAAGAATTAAAAAAACTTGTTCAAGACTAGCTCAAGGAATCCTATGAAAAAGCACACTACCCGAAGCCTTAAAGCCTCAAAGAAAAGTCTTGGAGCACGCAAAATAAATATGCTGACTTGTTATGATTTTCAAACAGCGCAAGTGCTGAATGAAACAAGTCTTGACGTTATTTTAGTGGGCGATAGTCTCGGAAACGTGGTGCTCGGTTACGAGACGACGGTTGAAGTCTCAATTGAAGAAATGAAAATTTTCGCCAGTGCCGTCAGAAGAGGCGCGCCAGATAAATTTGTCGTCGTCGATATGCCCTTTGGCAGTTACGCCACGGTCGAGCAAGGCTTAACAAATGCTATTGAACTTTTTAAAGCGACTAAAGCAGAAGCGCTTAAAATTGAGGGCGCTTTCCCCTACCAGCTCGAATTGATTGAGCGCTTAAACCAAGTGGGAATTCCCGTTATGGGACATATTGGTTTAAGACCTCAATCAGTACATCAGCAAGGGGGCTATTTCACTCATGGCAAACAATCGGCCGAGGCGTTGGTTTTAAAAGAAGAGGCTAAACAACTTGAAAAAGCAGGGGCCTTCTCTGTTGTTTTAGAATGTGTCGCTGCAGACTTGGCGACTGAGATCACAAAAGAGTTAAGCATTCCAACCATTGGCATCGGCTCAGGTGAAGAAACAGACGGACAAGTCTTAGTCATCAATGATCTTTTACAGATGGGACCAAACAAGCCGCCGCAATTTTGTCAGCCTATTAGCAATTTATTTGAACTTAAAAAGAAACTCATTACTGATTACCTCAAATGACAAAAACAGTTTTTACCCTAGATCTTGGAAACTCCAATCCCCATGTGGGACATTTTGAATCAGGTAGGTTGCTTGAGGTCATGACGTGGAATGAGTTTCGAAAAAAATGGCCAGCGAACAAATTAAGTTCACAGCAGTTGATCAAATCTCAAGTGGGAAACAATCCTGAGGGACTTGAAGACTATCTGGTTTTTTGCCAGGAAGTTCCGAAACTTGAGAAGTTGCGTTTTCTTGAGATGCCCGTTTTCTATAGTGAAACCCTGGGCTTTGATCGCCTCTACCAGGCTTATCTCGCCTATAAAAAGTTTGCGAGCACGGGCCCCGTTGCCGTCATCGACGCTGGAACCTTTATCACCATGGACTTAATTGATTCAAAAGGCTTTCAAGGGGGCTATATCTTTCCGGGCCTGACACCTTTTCTTTCGAGCTATCGCCAAGGAAGTCAGTTGCCTGCTTTAAAGCTTGATCATTGGCAGAGCGCTGAAAACTTGCCTCAAACGACCGAAGCCGCCATTTTGCAAGCGACGCAGTTTTATCTGCAAAAAATTGTCTCGGGATTTTTAGATCAAACATCTCCGGCCAAACTTATTCTGACTGGTGGGGCCCACGGCTTGATTGAATCGGCCTTGAAAAATGAAAAATTATTGAAGAAAGTTGAACTGGTCTCAGAACCTCATTTTATTCATGAAGCCCTATTCAAGATCTTCATCGCTAAAGATGCTCGCTAGCTCCTCAGGAATCTCCACCGCTCGATATTTCTTATCGTTGGTGGTTCTGAGCCAAAAGCCAGTATGAACCTCGCCTTCCAGCACCATATTGATGGGCTTAATCGAGATTAAGTGGTCAGTATTCAGAAGTAATGTTTCGAAAACATCACTTACCTCATGAGGATCACGGGTAGAAACCACTTTAAATTTCAAAAACTTTCTTTTCATGGCGAGAGTATGCCTCAAAAAGACGCCCCGCACAAGTCACCACCTAAGATTTACATCTTTACGTAGGTATGAAATAAAACAGCGTTTTAGGTTCATTTCAGGAGCATAAGTCATTGAGAATCCTTTTAGGTGTTTGCGGTTCAATAGCCGCTTATAAAACCTTCGATCTTGCTCGAAGCCTGGTAAAAAAAGGCCACGAAGTAAAGGTGATCCTGACCCGTGGAGCTTTGGAATTCGTTAAGCCCGAGGTTTACCGCTATCTCGGCGTGAGTGATGTCTATTTGGACCAAGACGATTTTGCTACTCAGGGGCCTGGAGTTTTGCATGTAGAGCTTTGTAAATGGGCCCATCGTTTGGTGATCGCTCCCTGCTCGGCCAATACTCTGGCCGAACTCTCGCAAGGCAGTGCTAAGCAATTACTGACTACGGTCTTTCTCGCACTCCCTTTAGAAAAACCTGTTTTGATTTTCCCAGCTATGAACACCCAGATGCTTTATCATCCGTTTGTTCAAGACAATCTCAAAATTCTTAAGCGTTTTGATCTTCATCCTAACTGCTATCTTGCTCCCACTGATTCAGGTCTGCTGGCCTGTGGTGACATAGGTGAAGGCAAGCTGATGGATGTCGCTGTCATCGAAGAGTTGATCTTATCACTTAACCCAAAACTCAAAACTGATGCTCCCCAAGTTTTAATTACCATGGGAGCGACTAAGGCTTTGCTTGATCCCGTTCGTTTCCTCACTAATCCAGCTTCCGGTTTAACAGCTGCGTTGATTGCAAAATCTTTTCATCAAAAAGGTTTCAAGGTCGTGATTGTCGCTGGCGAAGACGCTTATAAAAACTATTCTTATCTCGCCCATTTCCCCTTTATAAAAATGATTAAAGCCGTCTCGACGTCTGATATGCACCAAGCGGTGATCGAGCATTTTCCAATGAGCAAAATTTATCTCTCACCAGCGGCTATTGGAGATGTGGAGTTTGATTACAAAGACGAGAAATTGAAAAAAGACACTCTCGCGAACAGCCTGCCACTTAAGCCAAGTGTGGATATCTTAAAAAGCGTGATTGACCTAAAAAAATCAGATCAAGTTATTGTGGGATTTGCCGCTGAAACTGATGTCTCTGATGAAGTCCTTTTAAAGAAATTAAAATCGAAGCCTTGTGATTTTCTCGTCGGTACAAAAGTTCATCAAGGTGGACTTATGAGTGAGCGACAAGGTTTTCAAAATGCCAACGCCCATTATCGTATTTTCCAAAAAACAGATGTGATTTTTGAGGGTGAGCTTGCCAAAGAAGAATTAGCTCAAAAATTAGTGGGGCTCACCAGTCTATGATAACTATTTTTAAAAAATCTTCAGAGCTTCTTCATTGGAGAGCAAGTGAAGAGCAGTCCATTGGTCTCGTACCCACAATGGGTAACCTCCACTCAGGTCACCTAAGCCTTCTAGAAGCTTCTGTTGAAAAACATCCAGTTTCGGTTATCACGATCTTTGTCAATCCCAAACAATTTGGGCCGAATGAAGATTTTGAGAGATATCCCAGAACGCTTGAAGATGATATCAATCTGATTGAAGAGCTCGCTCAAAAAAAACCACAGAGAAAAATTATTCTTTTCGCTCCTGAGTCGGTTGAAGAAATATTCCCAACAGATTTTCAAACTTCAATTATCGTGACTGGAGTCACCAACAAGCTTTGTGGAAAAACCCGCCCCACTCATTTCCAAGGAGTCACGACTGTTGTGTATCGACTCTTTTCATTGATTAATCCGCACACCGCTTATTTCGGTCAGAAAGACTGGCAACAAGTCGTCGTGCTCAAAAAAATGGCAACAGATCTTAGATTACAAGTGCGAGTGAAAAGCTGTCCCCTAGTGAGATCAAAGAGTGGTTTGGCCCTGAGTAGTCGCAATCAGTATTTAAGTTCAGAGGAAAAAGAAGAGGCGTTAATTCTTTATAGAACACTTAAGACAGGCCTTGAAAGACTACAAAAAGGCGACTCGCCTGAAATGATTAGTCAGTATTTTGAAACACTCAAATCGGGCTTCGAGTATTTAGAAATCCTCGATGCAGAAACACTTGAAGAGGTTCACCCTCAAACTCAGACAATCGCTCTGCTCGGCGCTCTTCAGATGAAGCGAGCGCGATTGATTGATAATATTTTATTCACTAGGAAAAAATTGAATGATTGATAATGAATACAATTTAGCGACCGATAAAAAGGCTTCATTGGTCTCCATGATCTGTCCTAAGTTCAACGAACATAGCACTGAGGAAGAGACACTTCGCTCTCTTAGAGAGTTACGAGAACTACTCAGAACCCTTGGAGTAGAAGCGGGGGAGCAGTATCTTCAAAACCGCAAAACCATTGAAGCCGCGACGATCTTAGGTTCAGGAAGACTGCTTGAGATTGCAGATGCCGCGAGACTCGAAGGCAGCTCAGTTTTAGTTTTTGATTTCGAACTCACCGCAAGTCAGGCGCGGAATATTAAAAAACTTACAGGACTCGCAGTCGTTGATCGCTGCCACGTAATTTTAGAAATTTTTGCTAAACACGCGCAGACCAGAGAAGCCAAAATTCAAATCGAGATCTCTCGCTTACAATACGTTCTGCCACGTCTCTCTGGATTTTGGACCCATTTGTCTCGTCAACGAGGTGGTGTGGGTGTGCGAGGTGGTGAGGGTGAGCAGCAAATCGAACTCGATCGCCGAATTATTCGCGAGCGAATTGAGTTCTTCAAACGAGAACTGGTTGAAGTCATCAAGTCTCGCGATCAACAAAAGAAAAAACGCCAAAATAAAGCTGTGACTGCAGCACTTGTCGGTTATACCAACGCAGGTAAATCTTCTGTGATGAATCGTATGTGTCAAGTGAATGTGCTTGAAGAGGACAAACTCTTTGCCACTCTTGATTCAACTTATCGCATGCTCAATCCAGATACAAAACCGCCCATGATTTTAATTGATACGGTGGGATTTATTTCAAACCTTCCGAACACCTTGATTGACGGTTTTCGAACGACTCTTGAATCGGCTATGGAAGCGGATCTTTTAGTGATTGTTTGTGATGTCTCCGATCCGGCTTTTGAGAAGCATTTACAAGTGACCAGCGAAGTTTTGAAAGAGCTGAATATTGAAGGGAAAGATCAGATTATTGTTTTCAACAAAAAAGATCTTTTGCACGACGAGATGAAGAAGAAAATTATTCTTCGCTCTCACCCCAATAGTTTTTTAATCTCTGCCAATGATCCAAAAGATATTAACGAGCTGAGAGAAACCATCATCAATTATTTTTTGAATAAACAACATCATTACGATCTTTTTGTTCCTTACGACGAAGGAAGTGCTCACTCACAGCTTGAGAGTAAAACGAATATTCTTAGCCGCCAAAATCATGAAAAAGGGATTTTCTATCGCGTGAGATCCCCTGACTTCATTTTTAATGCCCTTGGAATCCAGCGCTTTATCTTGGCCCCTAACGATCCTCTATGGCAGGAGATGCAAAACAAGCTTTAGTACACGACCAAGATGTACGTGTACTAAACGCCAGTATTGCTTGTTTTCCGTCAATATTTTACACTTATTCAAAGATCAACATCATGGAGGATGGATGAAAAAATCACTACTTATTCTAACACTTGCGTTCCTTACTCAGACAGCTTTTGCAGACTCAAGTGTCGGTTGCGGATTAGGCCAAATTGGACCTTTTAAAAAGAACTCGATCGTCTCGGCCGTTTTGCGTATGACGACTAATGCCACTTTTTCTTCTCAGCTTTTCGGTATCACCTCTGGAACATCAGGCTGCTCACAACACTCCATTGTAAAAAATGAAATGCTTCCTATTCACTACGCTGAAGTCAATCTTGATGAAATCAAAATGCAAATGGCGCAAGGAAATGGCGAGTATCTCGTAACTTTTGCTGACACTCTTGGCTGCACAAGCCTTGAAGCGAAAGAACGTTTTATGCCAATTGCCCAGTCATCTTTCACTGAGGTGCAAACTTTAAACGGTGTTGAAATGGTTCAAGTGATGAGAAACAAAATTTCTGCCGATCAATCACTGAATACTCAATGCAATAGCGCTCTACTTTAATTTCCATGGGCCTAATTTTAAGACTCGTTTTCTTGAATTTAGGCCTTCTCTCACCTTCTCTTCTTTTTGCTCAAAATCTTCAAGAAATTGCTTACTCGAAAGAATGGCTTCGACTCCTACATATGGAGAAAACGCTCACAGGCTATAAGAGTAGAGCTGATGGTTTAGGTTTTTTTCTTTCACCCCATGGGAAAACTGATCCTTACGCTGAACTTCAAGCGACCCTAAGTGAGTTTGAAAACCCCACTCGAAAAATCGGGGACGTTCAACTTATCCCTCGCTGCGCTTTTCCCGCTCGCGCGCATTTTCTCTCTCAATTTATCACCCTCAAAGAGACTGCTTGCGAAGTATTTGAAACATGGTTTAAAGCCCTTGATGTCGGCCAGGTCCATCTCATTTTTGCTTCAAGCTATCCTGAAAACCCAGCCTCCGCCTTTGGCCATACTTTTTTAAGACTAGAGAAGAAATCGGGAAAAAGCAGAAATGCTTTTCTTGATTATGGACTCAATTTTTCCGCCGCTACCACAGGGGAAGAAAGTGGAATTACTTTTGCTTTTATGGGAATGATGGGTGGATATCCCGGAATCTATGATGTCATGCCTTATTATATGAAGATCAAAGAGTATGCGCAGCTAGAAGGCCGAGATCTTTATGAATATCAGATCAATCTCACTCAAGCGGAAATAGACCAGTTGGTTCGCCATGTCTGGGAACTCGGAGTGTCGACTCATTTTGATTATTATTTCCTAGATGAAAATTGTTCTTATCAATTACTGACGTTACTTGAAGCGGTAAAACTTGAATGGACTTTGTCAGATGGCTTTGGACCGTACGTGCTTCCCCACGAGACAGTTCGCCGGCTAATAGACACACCTGAGGCCATCAAAAGAATTCATTTTCGCCCCAGTCTCCGTCATCAATCTCAAATCAAATATGAAAAGCTGACTCTGGCACAAAAGAAATCAGTCCATTATTTTCTCTCCAATGCCGACTTAGGGAAAGTCCATGAATTAGAGAACGACCTTTTGCTTTTTGATACCGTACTCAGTTTTTTGCAAATTGAAAAAAACGAAAATCGACGCCGCTATAAAAAAGAATTTCATGAAAGCCTACAAGTTCTCAGATCAAAACTACCAGCAGGTGCAGATTTTGAACCGACCTATCTTGAGGCCAGTCAATGGGATAAACTTTCAAACTACGCCAAGCAGTCTGCCGCCCATTTTACAAATCCATCAAAAAGTTTTGAATTTCTTCTCGGAAGTGATGGTGCCGATGAAAAATTTTTGCAATTCAATTTAAACCTAGGCCTGCTTGATAAAATTGATCCCCATCGCGGACATCTCCTTTTTAATGAAGTTGATTTCTTTCAATTTCATTTTAGGGCCTGGCAGGAGGCTCAGAAAATCCAGCTCCATGAATTCATCTTCGTAGAAATGCTTTCACTCTCACCGTGGTCAAACCTTGACCAAGACTTTAGTTGGCGAGGAAGTCTTCGCTATGCCAAGACAAATGCCACTCGATTTCAAACTCAAAAAGGACTGATCGCAGGCCATCTGCAAGGCGGGTTGTCTTTCGGTTTAACGGATTCTCTAGTCTTGACGACTCTTTTGGGCTCAGGTTTTTATCACACGAATCTCTACTCTGAATTCTTATCAGTTCATCCAGATTTAACGCTGGGGTTACTCGGCAATCTACATGAAAAGTCTAGAGTTTGGTTTGCTGTCTCACCAGAATATCGCTTTCAAAACCCGGGAGAATTTCGACTTCATCTTATAAAAGCCGAAGCTGAGTTAAGCCTTGAACTTCAAGATGATCTCATATTGAAATTTCTCTTCAAAGAGAACTATTATCAAAACCAATCATTTTTTGGTCAAAAAAAATCATCTGAAGGTGCGATTGGAGTGAAGAAGTTTTTTTAGAAAAGCCCAGATCTAAAGTACAAAGCAAGAGCAAAGATTAAAGCCGCTAGAGCGATTCCAGACAAAATAATCAGAAGATCACGATCCATACTATGACCTCCAACTTTTAAATTTCGCTTGCAGCTGCTTAAAATCCTCAATCATAGTAGCGACCTTTAATGGTTTTAAAAGAAGAGGAATCTTTGAGTCATCTAGCCATTTTTGCGCTGACTCTTCCACATCTTTCTCAAAAGCTAGAGCCGCGAAAGGAATCTCCGAATCTTTCATCAGGCTTTCGATCAGAGACTTATGCTCTGGATAGCAGAATTTCAGGTCGAATAAGACGAGATCAGGACTAAGGTCATTGATGAGATAATGGGCATCGCCACACTCGGAGGTGGTAAAACACTCGATTTCGGCCCGCTTGAGGACTTTTTCGACCGTCATTTTGATAAAATCATCGCGCTCAAGATAAAAAACACTTTTCATCGATTCTGCTTTTCCCATTATTTATGATAAAAGTTAACAAAACTCCGTTCAAAAGGATTGCCCATCCATGTCATCATCTAAGCCAATTCGCGTGCTCGAGGTCCAAACAAAAGAATGTCTCTTTTCATGTGACCATGAAGAGCTTGATCGTGCCTATGAATTCGCGAAGCAGATGGAAGAGCTAGGAATCGAAGTCGAGATTGAGAGTCCAAGTGCCGCTGAGAGTTTGGCCACAAGCCTAGGCGCCAGTACAGAAGAGCTTGCCCGTGAAATGGAAGAAGAAATGGCTTCCCATGAATGTGATGGCTGCTCAACAACTCCGCTTCAATAGAGAATAATCAAAATGTCATTCTATCAAATAACTAAAGAAAAACTTTTAGAGAAATTAAGAGCGAACCTGCTTATCTTACAAAAAGGCATGTCTAAAGAATCAGATCTTACGAGCTCGATGATTCGCACCTATATCAAGTCGACTAGAGGGCAGGCAAGCAAAGAAGAAATGAAGATCGCTAACAAACAGTTTAGAAGTTTTTTGAAGACTTTAGGAGTTGGCACTCTAGTGATTCTGCCTTTTGCACCATTAACTTTGCCTGCTGTTGTACTCTTGGGAAAAAAACTTGGGATTGATGTGATTCCGGATTCTTTTAGAGACGATGGAGAGCGCTAGTATTTGCGCAGCTCCATCGTATGAAAATTTAAGACTATTTTTCTGGATTTGTTTGTAAGTGAGAAAGAATATCAACAAGAGTGATTCTGCTCACACCTTCACCGCCACAACCAAATGGTGAAATGCTTGAACAACGATTGCTCACGATACAACCTTCTTGCGTTCTCACATAATCAGTTGCTCCGCGGACAAGAATTCCTTCAACTTCACCTGTTGAAACATTGATCACCGCTGAGCCTGAGTTCCCGCCGTAAGTATCAAGATCACTTGTAAAGAACTGCTCACTTGAATTATCTTGAACTGTCGCACCATCTGAAATTTTTGTCGGAAGTCCACTTGGGTGACCGATCACAACAAGCTCTGAACCAGTTTCAACTTTGCCTTCTTTTCTGAAATTCAAAAAAGGGCGATCACTCACTGGACGATCCAAACGAATCAAAGCAAAGTCTGAGCGTTTTTCGCTATCTAGTTCATGGTGAAGAACTTCAGCACAATTATAAATCTTAGAATCATCCATATTTTCTAGGTCTAGAACATCTGAACGGTAATCAAATACCCATGAGAATCGCTCGCACTGGTCTCCCCCCATAGCAGCTGGAATCACGCAGTGACCAGCAGTCACAAGAAGATCGGGAGCGACGAGAAAGCCTGAGCAATAAGCCGCCGCGGGCTGATCGTAGAATCTTTCAGTCGTACAAACATTAAACTCTTCTTGGAGCGTGCCGGTTGAAAGGGTTAAACGATCCTCTTTTTTTACCAATTTTGATTTTTCAATCATTGCCGCAGTTGACTGGGCATAATCTTGAAACTGGAAATTAACTGAGTCAGCAACATCTACCCGATTATCGGCGCCGTAAATAACTTTCGTGCGAGCATAAGCGGATGTGGTGGATAGAGCAGCAACTAGCATTAAACAACTTGTGAACTTTAACATTTTAATTCCCCCTCAAGAATTTTCAATAATGGAAAACTAAATCTCAGAAGCTCATTCGTCTTTTGCTCTTTTAAAAACCGTGAAAGAAGTACTTAGAGTGTAAGAAGATGTTAGATAGAGGCTTTTTAGCTGTAAGAATGGTAAAAATTACAGGTTTTTGGGCAAAAAAAAGGCCATCTCTTTCGAGATGGCCTTCCTTATTTAGAGAATGAACTCATTACTCTTCAGATGATCCGTCGATATTGAAGCCTTTAAGCTTATCAGCAAGAGTTGCAGTACGTGCAACTTGTTGCTGGTAGCTTCCGCCATTATTCATAGCGTTTGTAGCGGCTTTAATTGAAAGAGCGATCTTCTTAGAGTCTTTATCAACAGAGATAACCATAGCTTTTGCTACGTCACCACGGTTGATCACATCAGATGGCTTCTCTACTCTGTCTTCAGAAAGTTCAGAAATATGGATTAGACCTTCGATCCCAGTTTCTAGCTCAACGAAGACACCAAAGTCAGTTACGCGCACAACTTCAGCTTCAACGAGTGTCCCAACTGGAAGACGTTGTTCGATCTTCTTCCATGGATCTTCTTCGAGTTGCTTAATACCAAGGCAGAATTTCTGATTTTCTTTGTCGAGAGAAACAACCATAGCTTCGATTGTTTCGCCTTCTTTGTATTCATCAGCAAGTGGAGTGGTCTTTTTCGTCCACGAAACGTCTGAAACGTGAATAAGAGCGTCCACTTCTTCTTTAAGGTCAACAAAGATACCAAATTCAACAACTGATTTGATCTTCCCTTTAACTTTGCTGCCAACTTTGTATTTCTTCTCGAGATCATCCCATGGGTTTGGCATAAGTTGCTTAAGACCAAGGCTGATTCTCTTGTTTTCGATATCAACATCAAGAACCTGAGCTTCAACTTTTTCTGCAACATTGAAATGCTTCGCAGGGTTTTTAATCTTACCAGTCCAGCTCATTTCGCTTACGTGGATAAGACCTTCAATTCCATCGTCTAGTTCAATGAAGACACCGTAATCTTTTACAGAAACGATTTCACCTGAAACTTTAGTACCTGGAATATACTTCTCTTGAGCTTGTTCCCAAGGATTTGGTTGAACTTGCTTTAAGCCAAGAGAAACTCTTTCCTTATCAGCATCAAACTTTAAGATCTTCACTTCGATTTCGTCACCGATAGCAAGGATGTTTGAAGGATGCTTCACGCGGCCCCATGACATATCCGTGATATGGAGAAGACCATCGATACCACCAAGATCAATAAACGCACCGTAATCAGTAATGTTTTTCACAATACCTTTCACGATCATGCCTTCTTGGATTTGGTTTAGGATTTCGTTTCTTAGCTTGCCTCTTTCCTCTTGAAGGATCGCACGACGAGAAAGAACGATGTTTCCTCTTTTCTTGTTGAACTTAATAACTTTGAATTCCATTGTTTTACCAATGTACTTATCAAGGTAGCGAGTTGGGCGTAGATCAATTTGTGATCCTGGAAGGAAAGCTTTCACGCCGATATCGACAGAAAGACCACCCTTAACTTTTGCCACAACAGTTCCTTGAAGTGGAGTGCCGCTCTCACAAGCTTCAGAGATTTTATCCCAAGCTTTTAAGATTTCAGCTTTGTCTTTTGAAAGAACTAGGTTGCCCATAGTGGACTCTAGTTTTTCTAGATAAACTTCAATTGTATCGTTTTCTTTGATTTTGAGTGAGCCATCAAAGTTTTGGAATTCTCTTACAGAAACCAAACCTTCTTGCTTGTACCCGATATCAACCATGACGTAGTCTGGTCCAATCGTGATCACGCGGCCTTTGAAAACCTCGCCTTCTTGGAAATTTTTGGTTTGGTTTGACTCAAGAAGTTTACCGAAGTCGGTTAACTCTCTCTCCTCAATGTCCTCTCCGAAAACTACATCGTAGCCTTCCATCCATTTTTGCTTAACATCTGACAAATTTGTCATACAGAACCTCTTTCGAAAATCTCGCGATTTTCTAAACTGAAATATCCCCTCTACTGAAGGGTCAACCCAAATCCTTAAGGATATTGGGATTGGTTTATTTGTGTCGGCGCATAATAGCGAAAAGTGGCCGGCTTTTCAAGGAGATTTACGGGTTTCGAGCGCGGTAGAAACGAGAGCGCTTCTCAACACTCTTGTCGTAAACATGAAGCAATTGTTCTTTGTAAGTGGTCACTCCAAACTGCTTCACCAAATCTGAGTAGGCCATCTTGAGGGCCTTTTGGGAGTCTTTAAAATTAGACATAAGATCCATAATTTTACAGCGCAACTCTCTTGAATCATTTCGTTTATAGGTCTCGGCAATTTTAGGATATTGCCTCAGAAGTTCAATTGACGCCGTGCTTCTCGTCATCACAACGGGAATCCCACCGAGGAGCGAAGTCACTGTATAATCTTCAATCGCCTCAAAACTTCGAAGCCCAATCCAGAGATCCATCCATCTTTGAACCTTGATCACTGGGGTTTTGCTCTCGAAAAGAACATCTTGATCAAGACCCGTGTCGACGAGATAGTTTCCAATTTCGGTTGTGAGTAGATGTTGATCCCAGGCTTTATCAGAGATTAAAACCAATTTCACTCCGCGATCATTGGGTCTTTGCTCTCGCAAAACCGCCAGTGCTTGAAAGAGAGGTTTTAGATATTCGATATTATCTTCATGAGCGCCGACGTAGCAGCCAAGCAACCAGTCTTCGTTGAAATTTTCGAGAAAATGCCCTGAGGTCGGCTGATTTGTTTCTTCTTCATAAAGTCTTTCTTCACCAACTCCAAGACCGCAGAAATCAATCTTGTGGGCAGGTATTCTTAGTGAGCCCACCACGCCCTCGATCATTTCTTTATTCGGCAGTAGGGTCATATCAATACGAGCAATCAGAGGTCGGTACCAAAAATTATGATAGACCTTTTGAATTTCAACATTATGACTGAAAATGAGAGGGACCAACGATTTTTTTCTCAGAAAAAAACTTATTGGCCATAGCATATGTAGATCATAGCACTGAACGATTTCAATTTCATTTTGCTCAATGATCGTCGGAATACTTCTTAAACGAGTCCATTGTAGTAGCGAAGTGGACATTCGCCCTTGGTGATAAAATGCTTTCATTCCGTATGACTTCACTTTCAAATCGAGGTGAGAGTCTTGCAATAAATAATAAAAAACTTGATGGCCTTCTGAGGTCAGAATTTTACCATCACGAAGAGCAGTTCGTTCTATTGTCGACCAGTACTCGCTTGGGCAAATGAGAATAATATTATACTTACGGTCCATTAGGACTCACTGAAATCGGCACGGCACGGCCTTCAGTATATTCTATAAGCTCCCCTTCGATTGATCCAATTTTAACATTGGCTCTAAATCGCAGCAGCTTTTTTTTATCATCAGCGGAAAACCAAAAAAGAATATCTCCACGTTTTTCCAGCACTCCAGGAAATCTCGTTTCGGCGCGAACGCGATAAGCTTGGATTTTTTGTTTCATCACTCGTACTTCTTCAATTTTTTCGACTTCCATTTTTAAAAGCCAAAGACGTGTGCGAGTGATAATTGGGTATTCGTAAACATCACCGATCTTATAGGGGAGCCCTCTGGCAA
Organism: Bacteriovoracaceae bacterium UBA6166; assembly: GCA_002435795.1. Classification (GTDB taxonomy): domain Bacteria; phylum Bdellovibrionota; class Bacteriovoracia; order Bacteriovoracales; family Bacteriovoracaceae; genus UBA6166. Next base: position 85,535 of record DIUE01000068.1, read on the forward strand.
AGGCCAAAGCCGAAAAAGAGTCCTGAAAAAACTCAGGAGTATAAGCTGTTTTTTCTTCTTCTTTCGTCTGTTTATTTTTAACACGTTTATAAAAAAGAAATGTCTTTCGCTCACTCGAATCAAAAAGTTGAAGATCATCTACATCTTGACCTGACTCTCTTTGGATCATGGTATAACGAACGGGCACAAGAGTTTCTGCATCCATATATGTCTCGATAGAATCATCCAAACGATATATATATTCATAATAACGGGCCGACTTCATGGAGGCTTGAAAATGCAAAACCTTACGATCATTAATTTTTGCTAATGGCTTTGTTAACATCCGCACTTCGCCAGCATTCAATCCTAGATAGCGGACAACGAAGACCTTTTCTTCGCCGGGCAAATAAACCGGTTTTGCTTGGGCCCAAACTTTTTTTGAAAGTTCATCATAACTATGAAAAATTTCTGGGTAATCTGTTGAGTCCGAAGGGGAATCATTTGGGAACTCTTTAGGTAAGTCAGCACTTGGAACTGGCTTACTAGGTTTTTTTAAAACTATTGGAGGTGGTTTTGGTTTCTCAGGGGCTTTAGATTTTACTGGCGCAGGTGTAGGCTTTACTTCGGTTTTATTTGGAGCCTCAGCAACAGGTGTTTCATCTCGGCTTACACGAAAGCGATCGATGCGTTCGTCATCAGTTGAGATTGTTTCAATAATATCGGTGTTATCAAGAAGTGGAGTTTCTCTCGTTGCGCAGCCAGAGAGATAGAGTAAATAAAGGACAAAATATAATTTAAACATTCATCCTAGTCTACTCGCTAGTGGTCTAACAGAAAAGATCTAGCGATGATTTCCCTAGTAGCTTTTTCACCTTTTACAAATTCCATTTGAATTTCAAGATAAACCAAACGTGGATAGTCAGCTACTCTTCTAATTTTTACCATATCTTTCTCTGTAGTGATAATCATGGCATCTAAATCAGTCGCCAGTTGAATTAACCTATCAATATCCTCTACTTTATAATCATAATGATCAGGAAAACTTTCTCGAGAAAGAATTTCAACTCCTAGGGATTCTAATAATTGAAAAAAGGAATCAGGAGATGCGAGGCCTGCAATACAAATCGCTCGCAATCCCACAATTTGCTCCACTGAATACGACTTTGTATAGACCGAAGAAAAAAGTCCGGTGGGAACATACTTCACCTCTGCAATGGGCACTTTTTGTTTGAGATGAGACTCTAACAAAGAGATCAGTTCCGTTTTCTTCTCAAGAGAAACCTGATCGACTCGGCCGAGCACAATAAGATCAGCGTCTTTGAGGGCCGAAAATCCTTCTCGCATATAACCCATCGGCGCGACTTTATAGCGGTCAAGAGGGAGAAGTGAATCAAAAAGTAAAATATTGAGATTTCGACCTAGCTTAAGATGTTGATGTCCATCATCAAGCAGAACAATATCCGGTTGTTCTTCGCTAAAATAGTGATCCAAGTTTTCGCTTCTATTTTTTCCAACAACGATTGATGTATTTTTTAAGCGTCTGGATAAAAGCAGCGCCTCATCGCCGTAATCACTGGGGTTAAAATTTAGTCTTTTCCCCCCTCTCAAAATTCCAGATTTATATTCCAAGCGTCCTTTATAACCACGCATAAGAATCATGACTTTCATTCCGAGTGAATCTAAGTATTCGGCCAGCCATAATGTGAAGGGAGTTTTTCCTGTGCCACCAAAAGTTAAATTGCCTACAGAAATAATGGGGACGACGAATTCATTTTGTCGATAGACGCCGTAAGTGAAAGCAAATCGTCTAAAACGATAGATGCTGTCCCAAATCAGGGCCAAAGGCTTCAAAATCAGAAGAACTAAAATAGATTTAAGTATCGCTGTTAATTTTTTCACCGATATATTCGCCTGCAGTCTGCATCTCTCCACTGATAAGAGATTGGGTTTTTAGAAGCTCAGTTCTCAACTCTTGGAGTTGGTTCATATCGCTAAGCCACGCTTTGAGTTGTTGATAGAGATTATACCCGCTCGCTCTTTCTGCCAAAAATTCTGGAAAAACCATTTTGTTAAAAATCAGATTTGCGAGAGAAATTGGCCCTCTATATTGAACGAATGTGTAAAATAAATATTCATTGAGAAGAGAAGTTTTGTAGCTCACAATTGTTGGGACGGCATAAAGAGCACAGGTCAACGTCACTGTCCCGCTGGCCGCCAGTGCAAGATCATTCTCAAGAAAGGCCTGGCCTAGTTGATCATCGGTGTACTCACAATCGACGTACTCCTCAATTTTTCCATAGAGTTCTTTTGGAAGATGGCGGGCCCGAACCATTGAAACTTCAAATTTATAATCTTTACCAAGATACTTCAAGGCCTCACGAAATTCTGGCAAGAGCATCTCGACTTCTGACTTGCGGCTACCTGGTAATAGAAGAATCTTTATTTTTTCCGGATTAATTGGTTTTGATTTCTTTTCTTGGATTAGAGGAAAATGATCTTGATGAGTTTTCCATAAAGGATGATTGACGGAGAATACTCTCTCCACTCCTCGATCGAGAAACCATTTTTTTTCAAAAGGGAGAATCACAAATAAAGAGTGAACCGCTCGTGCGATTTTTTTGCCACGCCATCCCTTCCAAGCCCAAGCTTGAGGGGCAACATAATAAAAGATTTTGACACCTTTTTTTTGTAGCCGCTGTGCTAGCTTTAGATTGAAGTCTTGAAAATCGATTAAAATCGCACTTTGAGTTTTTCTCTTAAGGCATTCATCTTCAATTTCTTTTAAGGCCTTTAAATAGAAAGGGATTTTGCTTATAACTTCTGTATAACCCCAGGATGAAAATTCTTTAAGGTGGTACTTTAGGGCAACCCCCTTTTGTTTCATTTCATCTCCGCCGACTCCCCAAAAATCAATATCTGGGCAGCTGGCTTTGAGGCCTGGCAATAAACTTAAAAAATGATCTTCACCAGACTTTTCCCCGGCAATGACGAGGCAAGACTTAGTCATTCGCGGAAATCCAATTTTTTAGGCCCCGAGCTTATCAAAGAGTTTAGAGACTCCTCAACCAGATAGACCGCTCGAACTCCGTCCATTAATGAAACCATAGGTGGTATATTACTTAAGATAGATTTATAAAATGATTTTTGTTCAAGCAAAAGATGGTCTCTTTTTTCGTAAGACTCAACCGAGGTTGTCTCTGTTTTGTTATCAGAGAAACGAATCTCATTTCTAAGTAAATCGATAAAAACCTGTCCGTCTTTAGAAGTCAGCTTCCAATAGCGCTCCTCACAAGCAGCGTTGCGCCCGACATGAATTTCTACTCTTTTTTGAGGAGAAAATTCAAACTGAGTTTTGACATGATCCCAAGTCTGGGTACGAATTTTAAAACCTAAAGATGAAAGTGATTTTGGCTTCTCTTCCATAAGCCAAAGCATGAGATCGATATCATGAATCATCAGATCTTGAACCACGTCAACATCCGTCGCTCGCGCTTTAAAAGCAGACTGTCGACTCACTTCAATTAAGAGCTCTGAGCTCTTGAAGAATTTCTTAAGTCTTACGTCTTCCCAAACTTTATGACAGCGCTCACTATGGCCGACTTGAAAAACTTGTCCAGGTTTTAACTCACGACTGAGTTTAAGTGCTTCAGAATAAGTTGATGTGACAGGCTTCTCACAAAAAATATGCTTTCCAATCGCTATAAGCTCGTGACAGAGCTGAAAATGAAAGCTTGTAGGAGTGACGATTAAAGCTGCTTCGAACTTAGACTCATGCCCTTGCCAAGAAGTGACAATTTCTGTTTCTGGGTAGCGACGTTTTAAGTCCTCATGGTTTTGAAACTGAGGTTCAACAATCAAAACTAGTTCAGACTCTTCAAGGCCCTTTGCTTTTTCAGCATGCCACTTGCCTAAAAATCCATGTCCAAAAAGCGCGACTTTAATTTTTTTCACTCTAAGATTCCTTACGAAACAAATGGGGCGATACCAACTTCACTGCGACGGATACTCTCCGCCATCTCTTGGATGATTTCGTTGTCTTTAAACTCCTCCATTGTTTCAGCGTGTTCGACAAAGCTTCTTGGTGAGCGAGCAGCAGCTTCCATTCGACGATAGAAGTCCACCACCTCTGTGATGACTTGTTTGCTATGCCCCTGTCTTCTGAGGCCTATGATATTGATGCCCTTCAGGCGAACGCGGTTTCCGTAAGCCGTGCAAAAAAGTGGGATGTCGCGATCGATACCACTTCCACCACCGATATAGGAGCCGCGACCGAGAGAGATAAATTGAGAGATATTTGTTCCGCCACCGATGATAACGAAATCTCCAATTTTTACATGTCCGGCAATATTCACTGAGTTTGCCATCACACATTTTTTTCCGATCACAGCGTCGTGACCAATATGCACATGGGCCATAAGAAGGCAGTTATCTTTGATGATCGTGATTTCATTTTCTTTTTTAGTTCCGCGATGAATGGAGACGTATTCGCGGAAAATATTTTGGTTTCCAATCACTGTGCGCGTAGGCTCACCTTTGTAGGTAAGATCTTGTGGGGGCGCGCCAATAGAGCAGAATTGATAAAACTCATTCTCTTCTCCAATCTCTGTGTGCCCGTCGATCACAACATGAGAGTGGACCTTTGTTCCCGCACCAATTTTTACGTTAGCACCGATAATCGAATACGGTCCCACTTGCACATTGCTGGCAAGCTCGGCACCTTCATGAATGATTGCGGTAGGATGAATCAACATATTACCTTCCTTGATTTAGCGAATAGAAGCCATAACCGTGGCCTCAGACATTAATTGATCTTGATGAAATATTTGACAGCGACTCGTAAGCATTGGCCCACGACTTTTTTCACAGACGGTCTTTATCACTAAATCCATTTCTGGCTTGATAGGTTTTCTAAACTTGGCATCACTTACAGAAAGCAGCGCTACTTCAAGATTGAAGCTTCCCTTATCGTCGAGCATAGGATGAATCACAAAACTCGTTGCCTGCGCCATCATTTCGACTTGAACAACGCCTGGTAAAATGGGATTACCTGGAAAATGTCCAGCAAAAATCGGATGGTCTGCTTTTGTTCTGTAGTGAGCGATAATTTCCATACCGATAGTTTTCTTTAAATCAATTCCTGCTCCCGGAATAATTTCTTCTTTGGGGGCAGAGATGGATTCGACTGAGTCGATAAATAAAAAAGGATCTCTGTGGGGAAGCAATGTAATAACGTCTTTATAGTTTAATTTCATGATGACCTCTCTTCTCTAGCTAAAGACAATTTGCGAACGGTGGCAAGCCCTTTCATCCACTCTTTTAAAGGACGTGCGGGATGACCACCGAGTACAGTTCCTGCTGGCCAATCGCAATTCACCAGCGCACCGCCAGCAACTTGGCAGCCGTCACCGAGGGACATTCCATCCCCCATGCCCGACTTCCCGCCGAAGACTACAAAGTTTCCAAGTTTTGAGCTCCCACCAATGGCAACATGACCACAAATAATCACGCCCATTCCAAGCTGACAATTATGTCCAATTTGCACATGATTATCGATCTTACTTCCTTGTCCAATCAAAGTTGGAGTAAAGGTTCCCTGATCGATTGCTGAGCAGGCACCAATTTCTACGTCGTCAGAAATTTCCACTCCGCCCATATGCCATATTTTTAAATGTTGTTTTCCATCAAAATGATAACCAAATCCATCGGCACCGATAGAGCTTTGAGAGTGGATGCGACAGTTCTTGCCGATTTTCACGTGATGATAAATCACTGTGTTGGGATAAATAACAGTGCCGGCGCCAATAAAACATCGGCCGAGAATTCTCACCCCTGAATGAATGACGACATTCTCTTCAATCACGACATCAGGCCCTATAAAAGCGCCTTGTGAGATTTCCACACTAGGATCAATGGTAGTTGAGCCTAGTTGCCTGCCATCAATCAGGTTTTGCAAACCTTGGAATTTTTCTTCGTAAAAAGCTTTGGAGAGGATAACCATCGATAGCGGCACATCAGGACTTAAAATTAAGCTCTCAGTTCGGCTTTTAAAAAAAGCTTGCTCGTCTTTAGAGAGTTTATCCCAGTACTTTTGGTCAATAAGCGCTGAGGGTTTTAGCTCAGTCTTTTTTTCTAATTTTTCTTTAAATACCTCAGCGAACTTTCTGTTTTTTACAAAACACAATGCCTCTGGACTGAGGTCATCAAAGCTTGTGAGCCTTTTGACAGAGAATGCCTCAGCATCTCCCTGAAGGAGAGAAAGTGTCGGATCTAGTTTTAGGAGTGTGTGCAATTGCATTTATTCCCTCTCTGAAAAAGGAAAAGGGGAATAGCCCTATTAAAGCCTTCCCCTTCTAGAAAAACGAAAAAAAATGGATCTACTTGTGACGCTTGTTATATTCCTTCACTACATCTTCAGTGAGGTCCTTTTTGTTTTTAGCGTAAAGGATTGGAGCTGTAGAGGCTTCGAAAGTGAGATCAACTGCTGCCTTGGCAGAGATTTCTTCAACGATCACTCTGATTCTTTCCAAGATCGGCTGCTTAAGAGTTTGCTCTCTCTCTCTTAAAAGATTTTGGTACTCAGTGGTTTTTTCTTGGATTTCAAAGATTGCTTTTTGGATAGCTTGCTGTCTTTGCATTTTGGCTTGATCATTGAGAGCAACTGATTGCTTCTCAAAATCTTCCTGCATTTTTTGAATTTTTTCTTCTTCTTTTTTGAGCTCTACTTGCTTCTCGTTGAAGAATTTTTCAAGTTCGGTGCGAACTTTTTTGCCTTCATTGATTGTCAGAAGAACTTGTTGAATATCAACTCGACCAATGGTCATCTCAGCAAAAGCTGGTGTTAGGAATGAAAACAATAAAGCGATCAAAAGCATTTTTTTCATAAAGAAACTCCTAGGCTTCAAAAAACTAAAATAATTGTCCTATATCAAAGTGAAATTGGCTACCGCTAATGCCGTCGTCAGCGTTGAGCGGATAACCGAACTCAAAACGCAAGACGCCAATAGGTGAAAACCAACGAAAGCCAAAACCATAGTTTGCGTAAGGCTTAAACTCATCAATCTTAGCTGCGTCACCAACATCAAAGAAAACAACCCACTTAAGGCCTGCTTCCCGCGCAAGCGGATGCTCTAGTTCAAAAGTAGAATACGCACTAAATAAAGATCGCGAATTGAAAATAACCTCTCGGCCTGAGAAAGGATCAACAACCGTTCGTTTTGGTCCGATATCTTCGAAGTCGTAACCTCTTAAGTTTCTCGAACCACCAAGCTGGAACATTTCTGAACGCGGCACAGGACGGCCACGAGCCCCATTAATATTTGAGCCATAAACCCTAGAGCGGAAAACAAGGTCGCCGATAATATTATAGTAGTACCGAGTATCAAGCTCTTGTCTCCACCAGAATTTCTCACCACCAAGACCTGCGTATTCGGCAGAGAGACTGAAATAATGCCCACCAGTCGGCTCAAAAATATTGTTTCGTTTATCGTGTACGAGTGTGGCACGCAGTGAAGAAGCTAAACCATTTTCAGTGTCTGGATCAATTGTCGGATCAAGTACGTCTTCAAGTTTTGTATCTTCAAATTTATAGGTCAAAAATAAACGAGTATAATCAAAAATTGGATAACCAACTCTCAAGTCAAAACCTTGCTTGAGGTAAGAGAAGGAAAGGGACTGTTCGTTTTTCGTGCGAAAAATATCAGCTCCAGCACTCCATTTTGAATCAAATAAATAGGGTTCAGTGAATCCCAGGTTGAAGCGCTGATCATTGCTCGCCATCGACAAACTGAACGAGAGATTTTGTCCTAAACCATTAAAGTTATTTTGGGCAATCGACGCTTGCAAAAATCCACCAGTTGCCGTCGAGTAACCCGCTCCCAGTGAGATCTGTCCGGTATTGCGCTCTTTCACACTGATTTCGACATCGAGAGTATCGTCTTGGCCACGAGGACTAATCGTATTAAAAACCACTGAACCCGGCTCGAAGAAACCTAAGCGCTCAACGTTTTCTCGCGACCTTCTAAGGTCAGAACCTGAGAACTGTGTTCCTTCAATAATTCGAAGTTCACGCCTGATGACTTTATCTCGAGTTTTTGTATTTCCTTTGACCGTAATTCTTCCAAAAGAAGCGAGCTTCCCTTTCTCAAATGAGAATTCAATATCAACCTTATTCTCACCGGGGACCACTTCGAGCGTTCTTAGGACGTTGGCGAAGGCATAACCCTGATCCTGATAGAGCTCTGTCAAAGTTTGAATATCCAGTCGCAAAGACTCTTCAGAGTAAATCGAACCTTCAGTCATGCGCATTTTTTCCGTCAGCTCTGCCGAGGTGAAAAGCATTTCACCTTGGAATCGAATTCGGTTAACGGTAAACATCGGCCCTTCGACTACTTTAATGGTGATGAATACCCATTTCTTGTCTTCTGATACTGTAATCTCAGGTGTTCCAACATTGACTTGGAAATACCCTTTAGTGCGATAGAAATACTTCAATTTCTCGATATCGGTCATGAAGTTAAATTCCCGGAAATTTCCAGCTCCAGACATAAAAGAAAAGAGACCTTCTTCCCGAGTTTCCATAATGTCTTTAAGTTGGTCATCTGAGAAAGCTTTGGTTCCGAGAAAGGTAATTTTTTTCACTCGGACCTTGTCGTATTCTTGAATTTGAAAAACGAGCTCGATTTTATCATCCTCTAATTCGCGAATTTCATAACCCACAGAAGCGAGATAAAACCCTTTTTCTTCGTATTGTTTTTGTAAAGCTAGCACATCGGCTTTCACAGTATTGACGTCGACGATGCTAAATTCTTTGGAGCGAATTTGAGAGATCAGATCATCTTTTTTGATCTCGTTATTTCCTTCAAAAACTAAACGCTGAATAATCGGCTTTTCTTTAAGCACAAAAACTAAAGTGTCGAGGCCATCAATTTTTTCTCTGCGAGCTTCAACTGAATCAAAATACTTCAGCTGATAAATTCGCTGAATGTCTTCCCGCAAGAGGTAATTATCAAGCATCATCTCAACCCGTACACCGACGCGATCAAGGATGGCTTCTCGCTCTACTTTGCGCAAACCTCTGACTTCGATATTTTCAACTTTAAAAAGATCAACTCGAGGACCTAAATCCTCACTTGCAACAAGTGATGTCTGAACGCTAAGAAGCGCAGTAAGAACAATAAGAAGGCGCAGAATAAGGTGAACGCGCAAATTCACAGGACCAAGCATTTAGGCTCCACGATGACCGAACTAGAAACGCACCGCAATGGATGTCCTAGTGACCGACATTTCTCTCGAATACTGGAGAAAAAACTACCAATAATGTCACGTTCTTACAAAGAATAAGTGCGCTTAATACTAACGCTTGGGGCTAGTTTTCAAATTGTCCGTCTTTCATACGGTAGACACTCTCAAACATCGACACGACATTGGGGTCGTGAGAGACGACCAGCAAGGTAGAGCCTTGTTCTTCCGCCAATCTTTTAAGCATCAAACTCACTTTGGTTGAGTTTTCCGAATCGAGATTTCCTGTAGGCTCGTCGCACAAAATCAGACGAGGGCGCAGCGACAATGCGCGAATAATATTGATTCTCTGCTGCTCGCCGCCAGAAAGCTCGTAGGGAAATTTGCTCAAACAGTGTTCGACTCCCAGCTCTTCGCTGTATTTTTTTGCGTATTTCACAATATCGGCTTCTCGGTGACCACCGATACGGGCCGGCAATAAAATATTTTCAAGGCCAGTCATTGAAGGCAACAAAAAGTGAAACTGAAAAACAAACCCTACCCAGCGATTGCGATACTCGGCCAGACCATCATCAGTGAGACTATTGAGATTTTTTCCTTGGATGAGAATTTCACCGGAAGTTGGTCGGTCAAGACCACCCAAAAGATAAAGCAAAGTCGATTTTCCACAACCGGACGAACCTTGAATAGCGTACTGGGCCCCTTCTTCGAGCTTGAGACTGACGCCATTCAACGCTTTGACTTGACCATAATGGCGATGAAGATCAGTGACTTCAATAAGACTCATTATGAAAACTCCTTTCGTAGTCCGTATAAAATAGGCTGCTTCATCACTTTTCTGAGACCAAACCAGGCCAATAACAGCAGCCAAATAAGTGAGAGCGTGAAGACAAAAAGATAATCCAAAACCCCTAAACTCATTTCGAGTCGAGCTAATTGGTAGACGTCTCCAGGCATTTGGAAAGCGGATAAGTGAGACAATAAAAAATTAAAAAAAGACGATAAAAGAAGAGATAGCAAACTGGCGACAAACCAAAATCCTAAAATAAATCCGTACCAGATTTTAGAGAGGGTTCTTTGCCCCATACCCAAAGCCTTGAAGAGAAAAATTTCTTTTCTTTTTCTCTCGTTCACAAACAAGACGAAAGCAATAATATTAAAAATAGAAATAATGACAATGATTTGCAGGATCAGGCTGATCCAGAGCTTTTCGGTCTTAACGACATTAATAAGATAATTATAATCGCTCCAATAAGTTCTGACCGAATAACCATAGCCTAAATAAAGTCTGAGTTGTTTTTGAAAATCTTCAATCTCAAAGCTCGGATCATTTGATTTTTGATCAACTGGTCGATTGAGAGAGAGCATATTCACTTTCTGTTCTGTATCGAGTTGGTATTGAAGTTCTGGGAGGTTCACAAAGATCAACCGCAAATCAGATTGATAAATACCGTGAGTAATGATTTGGGAGATTTTAAAATTTGAGACCGCAGGTAAGCCACCAAAGGCTTGCCTGCCTGATGCAAAAACCAGCGAGAGTCCGTCTCCAACGGAGAGATTCATGGTGCGAGCGAGCTCTGAACCGATGGCGATACTTCTTTCAGGTAATGAAATTTTTTGATGAGTCACGGCTTCATAAGTGTCTGGTTTTATCCCTCTAACGAGCACACCTTTAGACTGACCATTAACGATAGCAAAGCCCTCTGTTTGAATAAAAGCCGTTTGCTCTTTCACTCCAAGTTCAGTCAAGTCGCTGATGAGAGATGAATCTTCTTTAAAAAAACCTTCTCCTGAGTAGATCACTAGATCCCCTGAATAGGCCCTCAATCCCTTTTTTAGGGAGACTTCAAAGCCATCCATAATTCCGATGGTGGAGAGAATGACCGCAATGGAAAAAGAAAAACCAACTAAAGCACCGAGGGCAAAACGGCGTGAGTTTTTTTCAAAAAGCAGAATGCGGCACAGGTCTTTAAGAATTTTCAGCGCTCTCCCCTTCTCCTACACTCCAACGAAGGTAGGCATCCATAAATGGATTCAAATCACCGTCTAAAACTTTCTCCGCGTTGCCTGATTCTTGGCCAGTGCGATGGTCTTTAACTAGCTTATAGGGATGAAGCACATAAGAGCGAATTTGAGCGCCCCATCCAATTTCTTTTTTGGTGGCTTCAATTTCATTATCACGGGCCCGTTTTTTTTCTAATTCGAGGTCATAGAGTCTTGAGCGCAAAATCTTCATCCCGAATAATTTGTTTTGCAATTGAGATCTCTCATTCTGACAATTCACCACAATCCCCGAGGGAAGATGGGTAATCCTAACGGCGGAATCGGTGGTATTCACTGACTGCCCACCTGCTCCACCGGCCCTAAAAACATCGATCTTTAAATCTTTATCTAAAATTTCAATCTCAATATCATCATCGATCTCAGCAGAAACATAAACGGAAGCAAATGAAGTATGTCGTCTAGCCTGCGAGTCAAAAGGAGAGATGCGCACTAAACGATGAACTCCCGTTTCCGATTTCATCAAGCCGTAAGCGTAATTGCCTTCAATTGTCATGGTAACCGATTTTATGCCAGCGCCATCTCCTGGCTGATGATCATTGACTTGGACTTTAAAACCTCGTGCCTCGGCCCATCTTGTAAGCATACGATAGAGCATCGATGCCCAGTCGTAAGACTCCGTTCCACCTGCTCCAGCATTAATATTGACGATGGCATTATTGGGATCAGTTTCTTCTGAGAGAAGAACCTTTTGCTCGACTGCTTTGTACTGTTTTAAAAACTGCCCCTGAATTTCAATGGCTTCTTTTAAAGAAGCTTCGTCCTGATCACTCAAGGCATATTCAGATAGGATTTCAAACTCATCGAGTAGATCTTTTAATTGGGTGTAAGTTTTTATGACTTCTTCGAGAACAGATTTTTCTTTTTGAATTTTGGCCGCTTGAGTGGTGTCTTGCCAAAAGCCTTCCATGCTCTCAATTTTCTCTATGCTCTCGATTCGCTCTTTTTTCTTATCAATGTCAAAGCGACCTCCGCAAGCTCTCAAGCTTGGAGGCATAAATTTTAAGCTCTGCTTTTTTTTCGCTCAAACTAAGCTTTAATGATTCGTTCATAGACTACCTTTTTAAATAAAATCGCGCTCGATTGATTAACCAAAGTTCTTTTTGTTCCATCTCAATCCGCTCTTTCTCTCCACGATCGTGATCAAAATCGAGAAGGTGCAAAAAACCATGAACAACCAGATGCAAAAGCTCTTCGTTTAGGCTTAAATCAAAACTCCGCGCCTGTTTTGCCGCCATATTGAGGGAGATAAACAAATCCCCTAAATGCAACTCTGGAAGTTTACTTGAATCCCTGAGCTCTTGTCTCGAATCAAAATACTGAAAAGACAGAACATCAGTGGTTTTATCCTTCTGACGATAGTTTCGATTGAGAGTTCGCATCCGCTGATCACCGCACAAAGTGAGAGAGAGTTGCCAACTGTGGTTGCTGGTCGGAAATTTGAGAGAGTCTCGGGTTTTCCCCCAGATAAAATCTTCTGAGGCTTTGAGATAGGCTTGCAAAAAGGGTTTCAGGGTCTTGAAGCGCGCTGCAGCTTTCAGATGACTCGTATCATAAATCCTGAGCGAAATTTTTTGAGACGAGACCGAATTTTGATACATACGAGCTTACTCTTTGTAACTGAGGAGTTAAAATAGATTTATAGTTTAACAAATAAAAAGGAAAACACCCAATGGAAAGGCCTGAACTAGATGAATTAATTAATGTCGTCAGGGCGCTTCGCGACCCAAAAACTGGTTGCCCATGGGATCTCAAACAAAATCACCAATCACTTTTACGTTATCTTTTTGAAGAGAGTTATGAATTTAAAAATGCCGTGACTCAAAAAAGTGACAGCGAAATGGAAGAGGAACTGGGTGATATTTTGCTGCAAGTTCTCCTGCACGCACAAATTGCAACGGACCGAAAAGCCTTCACCCTCGAGTCCGTGGCCGCAAAATTGAAAAAGAAACTCATTCATCGCCACCCACATGTTTTTGCCTCCGAGGGTGAATCTTTGAGTGCCGAAGAAGTGGAAAAACGATGGCAAAAACTTAAAGAGCAGGAAAAGCCCGCTACAAAAACTCCCGCTCTTTCAAACAGAGTCCTGAATGATACCGCGCTGGGAACGGCCAAGACGATTGGTGAGAAAACCCGAGAACTCAATTTTGACTGGGAAGACGCTCCACAAGTGCTTTATAAAGTCGAAGAAGAATGGCAAGAGCTCAAAGAGGAAATTGTTCCAGGTGTAGAAGTGAATAGACAACGAATTCAGGAAGAACTTGGAGATTTCTTATTTTCTACAGTTCAACTGGCGAGACATTTAGGCGTTGATAGTGAAGAGGCTTTGAGACAGGCCAATGAAAAATTCGTTAGGCGTTTTCAACAGGTAGAACATTTAATTCAGCAAGAAAAGCTAAACTTCACTGATCTCTCTCAGCAGCAACTTGATGTCTATTGGAATCAAGTGAAATACAATGAGAAGAAAGTCTAAATGAAGCTTAATCCAGAAATCAAACTTCTTAACTCTGAAACAAGGCTCTATGGTTTTGATAAACCAATTGTTGGGCTGACAGGTGGAATTGCGACGGGTAAGTCCACTGTAACGAAAATCCTCAGAGACCGAGGACTGGCGGTTATCTGTGCCGATGAGTTAGTAAAAAAAATCTATCAAGATGAACAAATTCTAACAATCTTAAGAGAGAAAGCGCCGACAGCAATCACTCAGCATCAAGTTAATTTCAAAGAACTTAGAAAAATCTTTTTCTCCGATAAAGAACTAAAAAAGATTTTGTCGGAAGCTATTTATCAACACTTGCCACATGCTTTCTTGAGCGAGGCACGAAAACACTCACTTGCTAGTTTTATTATTTATGATGTTCCTCTGCTTTTTGAAAAAGGCTTACAGCTTAAAGTCGATACGAATTGCCTGATCTACTCGAGTGTTGCAGATCAGCGTGCTAGGATTTCTCAAAGGGATGGGACGGACGATCTAACGATTGATCGAATTTTATCAGAACAACTGCCAATAGATAGCAAACGGAAGATGGCAGAAATCGTGGTTGAGAATACGAAGGATCGGGAATTCTTAAATGGCCAGGTAACCAATTGGTTGACCTGGCTGACTAAAGCCTAAAGATGGCTTAAAAAAGAAACGACTTTGACCTTTCCTTCTTCTTCACCTTTGTCGTCTTTATAGCTTTTGATATCCTTGTCATTTAAGACAGAGATTTTCGTTGGCTGTGCCGGTTGGGCGCTAATGCAAGTCTAGCTCAATCTTCTTAATTTTCTTAGACGAAGAGACAAAGGTCGCATGCATTGATCTTAAAGAGTTAATCATCTGTTCATCACTCTTTTCAGTTTCTCGAACGAGTCTAGCAGCATCGTACATATCATTCTCGATGGCTTCTCTGGAAGAATTAAACCTATATTCGAGATCAGACAAGTCAGGGGCTTTATTATCATTCAAAATCATAGAGACTTTGGACAGTCCAACATCTAGTTGAGTTGAGACTTTAGAAAAGGAAACGAGAAGTTTATCAAAATTTCTCATTTCAACTTTTATCTGATTTAGACTCTCATCAACACGAGAATTACCGGCTTCAGTTCTTCCAAATACAAGAGATTGATCTACTAATTGCATCAGCATAGTTCTGTATTGATCAATTTGATTTTTGAAAGTTTTAAAATCGTCTCTCACTCTACAAACCGTATCAAATGCTGAAATATTTTCAGTCAATAACTGATTCACGCTCTTTGCTTGCTTGAGAAGCTCAACTTCTTCTTTAAGGAGTGTTTTAGAAACAGTTGAAGTTGATTGATAATAAGACTCAAGCTGTCCTCGAAGATCAATCACTCGAATAACATCTTCTTTAACCAAATTGAATTCTTCAACCACTCTTTTTTGTAAACTTCTGGCTTCGTGCAAGTCGTTTTTAATTTTAGACATTTCAGTATTTGACTTCATCAATTGCTGAGAAATTCTCTTGATCTCATCAGAAAGTACTTCTTTCTGGCGAGCATTATAGGCGTGATAATTCTTAAATTTTTCGTGAATTTGACTAATGCCCGCAATAACAAAATCTTTCTCAATTTTCGCGGCGAAATCCTCGGTCCATTGATTTGACTCAAGGGTATCTAGGGCGCGGCTAACTGGTCCTATTAGGCTTCTCGTCTGATCAGACAATGTTTGCTCAAGAGAAGTCAGAGGATAGAAAATAATCATAATACGTTTTTGTCCTGCGTACTCAACGGGTGAGACATACATTTCAAAAGGCTGAGCCTCTTGGTCTTGAGAACGTTTCACTTGTATATGGTAGATACCGGCCAAATCCTGCTTAAGAGCTTGAATGACTGGATCATCTTCCCCAAGATTTGTGAATTGCTGAAGATAATCCCAAGTTGTCGAACCGTCCTCTACTTGGTTTTGTTGCAAAGACCAGTGTTGGTAAAAAAGAGTGTTGGCCCAAACAACATTTAGGTTTGAATCTAAAAGAATTGAAGAGAAAGGCATTGCCTCTTGGAAGATTGAACCAAAGCTCATTCTCTTATGGATATACTCGCGGTACTTCACCAAATCTGTCTCAAACTCTTTTGAGATCTTATAAGGCATTTGTGAATTTAGTGGAATCAAACCATCTCGAATAGTAGAGATCGTTAATCTCTCTACAAAACGTCGAGTCCCTTTTTGATTTGCGGTATAGACAAAGAAACCACCAGCTAAAAGCAAAAAGGTAATTCCAATAATACCGATAAAAGCAAAAAGAATATTCTGAGAGTTCTTTTCAAACTCGATTCGGCGATAACTAATGGCCGGTTCAATCTGTGAAAACCATGACTGGTAAGACGTCTCAAAAGCTTCAAGATGTTGTTTAAAGACTCTCATTTGAGATGTATAATTTTTAAGCATCTCAAGTTCCGTATTAAACGATTGCAGATTTGTCAGGATACTATTTTTATTTTCTTGCGATAGAACAGATCCCGTCGTCACATTCTTCATTAACTCAAAATCAGCTTCAAAGGAACGTGTCAGTTCTGCCAATCGATCATAACTGTAAAAATTTGTGCTTCTCAATCTTTCAGGAGTGACTCGTGTTTGAATTCTTTTCGCTGTTCTTGAGAGCGTACTCCAGTTATTGGTCGTCACAAAATTCTCAAAATTATTGAGTTTGTTGCTAAAAACTAGCATTACAGTTGATAGTTCTGGAAACGCGATGAGTTTATTGAGATTTTGTTTTACTTGCTCAATGTCTTTTTGAACATAGGAGTGAGCTTCTACTTCTCGAATGCGATTGAGTGATGTCATATCAGAATCGATAGTCTCAAGTAGTCTCACAGCTTCACGGACGCGATCATTAATCACAAGAGTTCTAATTTTCGAGAGATCCTCTCGTTTTTTCATTTCGTCTATTTGTAATGTGGCTTCAAAGACAGAAGAGATGTTTTCAATATTAGCAGGACCTTTGTGCCAGAAATGATAGAGCCCAAAACACAAAGCGCCACCAAGGGCTAGGAGCGAAAACATATAATAGTAATGAACATTTCTGCTTAGATTAAAATTCATCTAGACTCCATAAAAAGATTTATTGAAGGATAAATCTCAGCAGGCCATGAGAGAAAGGATATCTAGGAAAAAATAATTCCGAGAGCTTTCGTCAACATCCTGTCGAGGTTCATCTTTGCCACATCCTGTGTACCCGAGCATCTCCTGAAGTTGAGCCTCTCTGATAAGGCACCCCTTCTTAGGTATTATGATTGAGACAGGACGAAATAGGAAGGCAAAATGCAAAATTTCACAGTCAGTTTTGGTTTCTAAAGACTTTCTAGTAGGCCTGTAGAATTTCTCGACTTTTAGGTCTTCTTTTATTTCTATGCAAAGGTGCCTTCCTTTCTTTAAGAGGGCTTCCGAAGAAATACAAAATTGATCAACTATAGAAGAGAGGCCTAAAAGAGGAATATGCTTTTGGCCAATATCGATCACATATGATTGTCCTGTGTGCTTATCAGAAGTCATCAATAGCTCTATGAATAAACTAGATTCACTGGCCTGAGTCGATTGAAAAGTCAGAACGATACCTAGACTTAATAGTTTTCGAGTAATGGCATAAATTTTCACTCTCTCGGCCTCAATATTTTTTTCGAGGTCTAATTCGGCGTGAAAACGACATTTTTGACTTGAGAGCTCAAGGGAACTCTCTCCTTTGAAAGGCAGAGATTGAATGGCTTCGATAAAAAGCGGTAACGATTCTAAGAGATCATCCCAGTTAAGTAGGGAAAACTCATTTTGGTCCATTTTGAGTTCGACTACACTAATATTAGGATTGCGTTTAATTTTTTCTTTATTGCGCTCTACAAAGCCTTCAAAAAACTTATAGATACGAGGAAGTGTTTGAGCCCCAAGGGTGATTGAGGCATTTGTGTTTCTTGATTCTGCAAATTGATAAATGGCTTGTCTAATTAGGGGGGATAAATTCTCTTTAGAGAGCGATTGAATATCGTCTAAATACTGTATCCCTCGCTGAAAAGACTTATCACTCAACATAATTATTCCTAGCTCGCAAGATCCTCTGGAGAATCAAATACTGTTTTGAGCTTTGCTTTAAGCTTTAAGATTGCCTGAGTGTGCAACTGAGACACTCTTGATTCCGTCACATCTAAAACCTGTCCAATTTCTTTTAAATTTAAATCTTCGTAGTAATAGAGTGAAAGAACGAGTCTCTGTTTTTCTGGAAGGGTCGCAATCCCTTCTTTAATCTTGTCTCTAGAATTTTTGTACGAGACCGCGGAAAACGGATTTGAAGAGCGGCTCTCTTCCATCAATCCGGCCATTAATTTTTTATCGCCACGATTAAAAGTAGCTGAGTCATCAATATTTAGTAATGAAACAGACTTGGCTTTATTAAGAAGTTCGTGGAATTCTTCTTGTGTCACCTGGAGTTCTTCACACATTTCTTCGTCCGTCGCTGGACGGCCGAGCTCTGCTTCAATTTTAGCGTAAGCTTTTTCTACGAGTTTGGCTTTTTCACGGATTGATCTTGGAACCCAATCTTGCGCTCTAAGTTCATCTAGGATTGCGCCACGAACGCGAAATTCCGCATAAGTTTTAAATTTATTGTCTCTCGATGGATCAAATTTTTCGATAGCATCCATAAGACCGATCACACCACAAGAAATGAGGTCATCAAGCTCAATATTTGACGGCAGTCTCGACGCAATTTTTTGCGCAATAAACTTAATCAACGGAGCATACTCAATAATAATTTGATCTTTTACTTTTGGATCAACTGTAGAGCGGTAGTCTGTAAGGTTCTTAAGTTTCTTCGAGAGAGATGACATCAAAGCACTCCTTAGCTAATCGTTGGTCGAACATCATGTCGAAAGTCATCTACGCGGACGTAGGGCACCCCTATGACTGGAGGACTCATTGCAATGCCATCACTCTCCTCGGTGAACTTATTAAGGATTTTAGAAAAACTATCCTGAAAACTAGAATCGGCATTTTTTAACAGCAACTGATCGAAACGATCAACATCTGTATCTGCTTTGGGAATTCCCCCAAGCACTTTTAAGCGGCATCCTAAAAAGTTTTCGGTCGTTTCAGATAATGTCTTAACGATTCGGCCATACTGAGCCGGGTTAGACACTTTATTCACAATTAAATGATTGCTCTTAATTCCAAATTTTTTATTCAGAATTTTTATCAGCGAGTAGCTATCTGTGACTGAAGATTTGTCGGGAGTAACGACAAAAAAACGATAGTCACTATAGGCGTTGAGAGCGAGAGTATCTTTTGAAAGCCCTGCCGGACAATCTAAAATAATATAGTCATAATTCTTCTCTTGATTAACTAGAATCTCAACGATGAGTTGGTCGATACGAAAAGAGTCTTCAAATAATTCTAGACTGCCGTTGCAAGCTGAAAAAAGATGAAAATAGCCATCTTGATGAATACATTCTGCAAATGATTTTGATTCATTTTTGTAATCGACGAAGGCTTGAGTAATCGGCAATCCAAGCTTTACTGCTGTGTTTGAAAGATTGTAATCGCAGTCGATCAAAAGAACTTTATAATTTTTAGCGGCCAGTTCTGTTGCCATTTTAACAGAAACAGAAGTTTTCCCAACTCCACCTTTTCCACTAGTGACAGAGATAGTGTAAGCATTTCTCTGAAATTTTTTAGGGAAGCTTTCAACTTCTGGTTTTGGAGCGTACTTATTTTGCGAAAGTAGCCACTCCCCGGTGCTTTTTGTCGACATCCTGTCTCCTTAAAATTTTCTAACCTCAGTTTTTATTCAAACTGAAAAATTCCGGCCAAAATCCTTTCGGCCGTCGCTGCTTCTAAATCATCTGGTACCACCTCTCCAGTTCCAAAAAACTTGAAAGGTAGTCTCTTCTCTGTCAAAGACAAATTAAACAATGAACCAAAATTTAAACAAAGGTCTAAATGTGAAATCACAATCCCATCCGCTAGTTGGCTGTAGCGAGAAACTACTTTTCTATTGTACAACTCTGTGTGAATTGCAGAAAGAGTGATCAAGACTTCCACTTTTTCAAATGACCTGCGAAGACCATCTAAAAATTTCTTTGTTTCATTAGCTTCACCGGCCATGGCACGGTAATCAATAAAAACTGTCTGTCCGGCTTCCAAAGACTTTCTACACTCAGAAACGATCTCCCCAATCCCTTTCACATGCTTAATTTTGAGGTTGAAGACTTTATCAGTGAATGAGTCTGTTACGTCCTTAGGATCTCCGTTTTTGATCAAGACACAGTCATCTTTTAAGGCCCCAATTTTCTGAAGCATACTAGACTGACCACATGAAGTTTCAGAAATCAGGACAGTCACCACAGGCGTGTCTTCACATGAGGAGAAAAGTGGCATTCCCGTTGGAACTTCTTGCAACATATCTTTGAGGGCGAATTCGAAAACGACTTCGGGGTTCTCTAGCTCTTCGCGAGAAAGGTCAAAAGTCGCGGACTTAATAATTCGATGTATATAATTATCTGCGACATCAAGAGTTTTAAGAATATTACGAAGCTGAAAAATCCCTTCTGGTTCACGACGATCGATTCTCTCCATTTGCTTGGAGAGATCAAAAAGATGTCTTTCTAGTTCTTCCACCCTTTTTTGATAATTTTCAAGTTCCGTCAAAAGCTCTTCATTATCGACAGTGTCATTATCGTGATCATTATTGCGATAAAGCTCTCTCTGATACTCTTCCTGTCTTTGCTTTTCTTTTGCAGTGGGCTCTGGTCGCACTTCTTCATAAGAAGAAGTGGCGCGAGGATTAGAATTCTTAGAAGGGGTTTTCAAAAAATCGTCAAGACCAAAACTTTCAGAATTTTTTGGAGCAGATGATACTGGTGCTGGGCTTTGCTTAGAGTTCACAGTTTTATTGAGCGCCAACTGACCATAACCAGCGCCTGCACCCGCCGGTGCTTTATTGGCTTCTTTAGTTGGTGTGAAATTTTCAATCATGTTTGAAACATAACTAGATTGATTTGAATAAAAACTCTGTTTTTGATCTGTATCTAAAACCTTGTCTACATTCATTTTTTTTGAATAGTTTTTTTCAGAGATCGCCGCCGTGATTTCAATTTTTTTCTTTTTGAAAGCTCCTTTCAAACCTTTATTTGTCATTGTTTTTAAAATAATGGCATCAGGACCGAGCTCTTGCTTAATATCTCTAAGCGCTTCTTCAAGAGTGTCTGCTTCAAATTTTCTCACGTACATCTTACAACCTCACCGTGCCAAGGGATCTAATATTGGCCTCAGGACTAAGTTCATTGTGACTAATCACAACGAGATTTGGAATAAATTTCTCAGTTAATCGCTTAAAATGGCTACGAATTACTGGAGAGCAAAGCACAACCATTTTTTCGCCCATATTTGTCGCTTCTTCAATTTTTTCATTTAAACTCGCAAGAATAGTTTGTGTGACTTTTGGATCTAGAGAAAGCTGCTGTCCGGCATCGGTTTGAATAAGATTTTGAGCAATAGACTCCTCAATAGCGCGGTCTAAAGTGAAAAGTGGGATATCCCCTCTCTCACCCTTAATGCTATCAGTGATTGTTCTAAAGAGTGACTGTCTAGCAAGTTCTGTTAGAGAGTCTGGGTCCTTAACCATCGTGCCGTACTCAGAAAGAGTTTCAAGGATGGTTCTCAAATCTCTGACTGAGACACCTTCTCTTAAAAGATTTTGTAGCACTTTAAGAACAATTCCCAGGTTGAGAATATCTGGAATCAAGTCCCCTACGATTTTCGGATGTGTCTCTTTGAAATTATCAAGAATGCGAACAAGTTCTTGGCGACCAAATAATTGGTGAAGATTAGTTTTTAAAAGTTCGGTTAAGTGAGTGGCCATAATAGTCGAGAGGTCCACTACGGTATAGCCATTGTATTGAGCATCGTCTTTTTGCTCTTCTGTAATCCAAACAGCTGGGAGTCCGAAGACAGGTTCAACAGTTTCAATGCCATCAATTTTCTCAATAACTGACCCTGGATCCATGGCAAGGAAATGGTCTGACATCAACTCTCCACGTGTAACTTCGATTCCCTTAATCTTAATTGAGTAGCCACCAGGCTTTAACTCAAGATTATCCTTAATTCTAACAGAAGGAATGATTACACCCCAGTCTAAAGCGAACTGTTTTCTAATATGAGTAATTCTTTCCAACAAGTCGCCATTTTGCTCAGAATCCACCAAATTCACAAGGCCATAACCCACTTCTAGCTCGACAAGTTCCAAGTTAAGAAGATCTTCAAGGCTATCTGGCGTCGCCTTCTTCTCTTCAGTCACCTTGGCCTGAGACTGAATTTCTTCATTCATATTTGATTGATCCATTCTAAAGGCCATATAGCCCAGAACGAGACCTACCGCTAGGAAAGGCAACTTAGGCAGGCCTGGAATCATGGCAAAAACTAAAAGCACACCAGAAGCAATATAGACTGCCTTTGGATGAATTTTTAACTGTTTACCCATCTGTGCGCCAAGGGCGGTATCACTGGTATTTCTAGTGGCGATAATACCGGCGGCAGTCGAAATAATAAGAGCTGGAATTTGAGAGACAAGACCATCTCCGACTGTGAGTAGAGTAAAAGTTTCAGTCGCCTGAGCAACGCTCAATCCGTTTTGAGCGACACCAACAATGATTCCACCTAAAATATTGATAGCTGTAATTAAGATACCGGCAATAGCATCTCCACGAACGAATTTACTCGCACCATCCATAGAACCGTAAAAGTCTGCTTCTTCAGCCACTTCTTTACGACGGCGTCTAGCCTCAACATCGTTAATCAAACCGGCATTTAAATCGGCATCGATCGCCATCTGCTTCCCTGGCATAGCATCTAAGGTAAATCTGGCCGCAACTTCAGCCACACGACCAGCACCTTTTGTAATAACCATAAAGTTAATGATGACTAAAATAATGAAGACAATAATCCCCACTAAATAATTACCTTCAACAACAAACTCACCAAATGAACGAATAATTTCACCGGCAGCGGATGTGCCTTCAACACCACCACGAAGTAAAATACTTCTTGTGGAAGCCACGTTCAATGAAAGCCTGAAGAGAGTCATGATCAAAAGAATGGAAGGAAATGTTGAAAACTCTAAAGGCTTTTTAGTATAAACGGAAACTAGCAAAATAATAATTGAAGCAGAAAGTGTGACAGCTAGAAAGAAGTCTAGTAAGAGTGGCGGAATCGGGACGACCATCACACCTAGAATAATCATCAAACCGACAGCAACTGCTAAATCGGAATTTTCTGTTATAAATTTAAGCCTCGATAAAAAGCTATTCATAATCTTTCCTCAAACTAGGCTTAGCCTAATGCCTTCTTTTTCTTCTTGAGCTTGTAAATAAATGCTAAAACCTCAGCAATGGCTTTATAGAGGGATCGAGGAACATAACTTCCCTCTTTCACAGTTTTATATAAAGCGCGAGCGAGCGGAACATTTTCAACGATTGGGATATTATGCTCACGAGCAATTTCACGAATTCTCATGGCGATGTGGTCAGCACCTTTTCCAATAACCATAGGTGAAATCATCGTTTGATCATCATATTTAATAATAATACTGATATGGGTTGGATTGGTGACAATCACATCGGCATTTGGAATCTCGGCCATCATTCTTTTTTGCGCCATTTCTCTCTGAAGGGCCCGAATTTTTTGACGAACTTCTGGACTACCTTCTTTCTCTTTGTTCTCTCGTTTCGCTTGATCACGAGTCATCATGAGTTTTTTGCGATAAGAAAATTTTTGATAGAAAAAATCCATGGCGGCAACAATGGTCAACCCCATAATAATACCGAAGCCAAGCTTCATTAGAAGCCATTTTCCATGCATAAAAGAAGATAAAAAATCTAAATGATAAAACCCGCCATAGGTGGAGAGATCATCTTTTACCGCGTAATAGACGATAGATAAAATAAAGATGAATTTTAAGACGGCTTTAAAAGCCTCCATCAAAGAGCGTAAAGAAAATAATTTTTTTATTCCCTCAACAGGATTGATTCTCTCTGGCTTAAACGCAAGAACCTCTGGCGAAAAGAGAAAACCAATTTGCATAACTGTTGCGGCAACCCCTACACAAAGAACAACTAAAAAAAGCGGCCCTACACATTTGAGAGCAACCGTCGTGGTATTCATCCAAATTGTTTTCATGGAAGTTTCAGTAAAGGCATGAGCAACGTCGAGAGCGTAGAGCCAACGAACATAATCAGACAGAGTCTCGTACATATAAACAAGTGTTAAAGCTAAAGTTAATAAGCTTGCAGAAAGAACGAGAATACTGTTGAGTTCTTTTGATGAGGCAACCTCACCACGTTTTCTGAACTCATCGATTCGATGGGCCGACGGCTCTTCCGTCTTTTCGCCTGCTGAATCGTTATCGTCTGCCATTAGCTAATCCCTCACCTTAGGTTATAAACTGAAACCACTCGCCCAATTTTTCTGTATAAACACGAAAAGCCACTTGAAAAAATTCATCTGATGTCGCCGCAAAAACTAATAATCCCATTCCAATATTCACGGCAAAGCTCACCATGATAATATTCATCTGAGGAACGGTTCTCGCAATGATTCCAAGGACCGTCATAATCAACATATTGATGAAAATCAGTGGCGTGGAGAGCATAAGGGCGGCAAGAAAAACAGATTTGAAGAACTCAACGAAAAACGCAGGTGAATGGGCGAGATTTCCCATATCCGAAAAATTGATACTAAAAAAGGACTTAAAAATACCATTGAACATCGGAAAAAGTGCGCCTGAAGAAATCACAAGGACCACCATCGTCCACTGAATGAGCTTTTCAAAAGGACCGATTTGCGCTGAAGAAGTTTGATCGAAATAACTTAAAGCTGCAAAACCGATTTGCTGAGTAATGACAGAACCTGCGGCTACGAAAATACTCATTATGGATTTCACGAAAAAGCCAATCACTAGCCCAATAATGGTATTCACGATCGTCAGAAACCAAAACTGATCCACTCCCACCAACTTCACTTCGGCAATCATGACTGGCGAGAGGTACGGGAAAAAACAAAAAGAGATCATCAATGTGGAAAGAATCTTAACAGTCATTGGCACAGCAATATTATCAAACAATGGCAATTGAATGATAATCGCAAGCCATCTTGTAAAGATGAGCCAAAAGGCTATCAAGGCTGCGTGGTCTGTGATCTCAAAACTAATCATGAAACTCCAAAAGACCTATTGGTTAATAACGCTTGGGATACTAATAATCAGCTCTTTAGTAAAAGTGGTTAGTACCTCACTGATCCAAGGAGCAAAAATCACAAGGGCACCCAAGATCACGACGATCTTAGGAATAAAAGAAAGAGTTTGTTCATTAATCTGAGTTACAGCTTGAAAGAGAGAGACCAAGATACCCATAAAGAGCGCTCCGATCAACATTGGTGCTGAAATCATCAGAACGATTTTGATAGCTTGGTTTGTAATGTCTGAATAGATTTCATAGCCCATAAATTAGCCTCTCAATTAAACGAACGAAGGATCGAACCTGTGACCAATTGCCAACCATCAACAAGAACAAATAGGAGTAGTTTAAAAGGCAAAGAGATAATAACTGGCGGAAGCATCATCATCCCCATGGCCATAAGGACAGAGGCCACCACCATATCTAAAATAAGAAATGGGATATAAAGCAAAAAGCCAATTTGAAAAGCTGTCTTCAATTCAGAGATAATAAAAGCTGGAATAAGAAAATGAATCGGCACATCTAGAATCGTCTGTGGTGCTTCTGCACCAGTGACATCGTAAAAAAGAGCGATATCACCAGAGCGCACATGCTTGTTCATAAAAGTTCTGAGTGAAACTTCCATTCTCTCAAGTGCCACTGTTGTGGTGATACTTCTCTCTAAATAAGGAGTGACAGCGTTCTTATAAATATCTTCGCCAGTTGGTTGCATCACAAAGACCGACAAGAACATAGCAAAACCAATTAAGAGTTGATTTGGTGGCATACTCGGAGTGCCTATCGCCTGCCTCATAAAAGATAGCACTACAATAATTCGAGTGAAGCATGTGCAGAGGATAAGGATTGCAGGAGCTAATGTAAGGACTGTGAAAAGGATCAAAATTTCTAAGGTGTCTACAAGATCTGCACCTTGACCAAAGTTTACTGAAAGTCCTGGCAAGCTTACATTAGATTGCGCAAACGCAGATTGTGCGAACAAGAGCGAAATCAGGGTTGGCCATCCTAGCCGCAAAATTTTCATCGAGAATCCTTCTCTATTGTAAAGACTTGAGGTTCTTTACTTTACTTTTAATTTGATCTGATAATTTGACCGAATCTTTAACAGGTTTCTCTTCAAGTAAATCCTGAAGTCCGCTAGCAACTGTATCTGATTTATCAACAACTACAGGTTCTGGCTTTAAACGAAATTTCTTCGAAGCAGTAGCAGTGTCGACAGTTGAAAGAGTTGTATCAAAGTTTTCCCCTGAGACTTCTTTCTCACCATTTTTTAGTAAGCCTGTAAGGTCTGTCACTTCAGAAATAAGATTAAGACCTTTTTCACAAGAGCCGATTAAAAAGACTTGATTGTGGGCTTTAACCATAATTAAGCTTTTTTTAGGTCCAACATAAGTGGTATTAAGAACTTCTACAATCTTTGTATTATTTAAAAAACCAAGTTTTCCTTTCTTTAAAACACCTTTCTTCATAAGGTGCACAATTCCATAAAATAGCATCAGAACAAGGGCCAGGAATGCTACAAATTTTCCAATATAGGTTGTCAGCGAAAAACCAGGATTGGCGCGCTCTGGTGCGGCGGCCGTTGAAACAATCTTATCTTCAATTTTATTCTCAATTTTCTTTTCGGCCTTAACTTCTTTTTTGTCTTCGAAATCACTTTCGGCGACGAGTTGCTGAAGAATGGCTTCAGTTGAAATCGGCGCTGGCTGATTTAATTCTTTTTGAATAGCACTTGGCTCATTAAAGCTCTCTTTTGCGGGAACTGGACTCACCACTACTGGGTTCTTAGGCTTTTGCGCCAATTGTGGAAAATTGAGTTCGATCACTCCGTCTCTCATTACAACACTGACAAGATTTTCTTTTCCAGCAAGGCTGTAAGGAAGCATCGCTCTGACTCGAACGATATCCTTTTCAAATTGGTAGGCCATGATTGTTGTATCATGGGCCGCACCTAGAGTGGCTTTCTTTTCAATCTTTGGCCATACATAGGATTTAGGAACGCTTAGTTGAATCATGCGATCATTCACTAACAACTCTGGATTTTCCAAAAGCTCACCGCTCAAACGAATCGTCATCTGACTCGTTCCAGGCTTGACTTCAGAGAGAGAGAGTCCATCAATTTTAGTGCTTGCTTCAGAGTGAAATGAAAGCAGAACCAAAAGTGTGATTAAGACAAAATGTTTAGCTAGACCCATAGATTCCTCATCTTTATTTAAACTTTATTTAAGCTTTATTTAAGCGTTTCAATTCTCTCAATTGGACTGATAATATCGGTCAATCTGATACCAAATTTTTCATTCACAACCACAACTTCACCTTTAGCAACAAGCTTGCCATTAACGAGGATCTCAAGTGGCTCACCCGCAAGCTTATCAAGCTCGAGAACAGACCCTTGACCTAGTTGCAAGAGGTCTTTAATGATGACTTCCGTTCTGCCGAGTTCCACTGTCACTTTGAGTGGAATATCTAGAATAAAATCAAGATTTTGCACCTTAAGTTTATTAAGAGCATCGTCACCAGCTTTTACTTCATCGGCGAGTCTTGAAATATCTAATTTTTCTAATTTGTCCATCGAGTTGCTTCCTTGCATAGATTCGGCCATGGCTATCTCCCTTCTACTATTTTTTTATTCTTCGTTTTCAATCATCTCTCGTCTTATGGATCGATCAATCCTCGTTACTTGGACAGCTCGATTCCCTTTATGGACACCGATGATACATTTCATCTTCTCCACACCCTGAATCTCCATGCTCACTTCGCCAGATGCTTCTTGGTTAAGCGGGATGATATCCCCTTTCTCAAGCGTAATAAGGTCACCTACAGTCATCTGGGCCTCTCCAAGCTTCACAACCACAGTTGCCGGTGCTTGTTTGATATGCTCATTCATCGCCTGAGTCCAAATACTATCGGCCATATCATTATCGGTTTGGAAACTTGAAGAGAGTTTTTGTTTAATCGGCTCAATCGTTGAATAAGGGACAACAATCATGACGGTCCCAGAAGCCGACTCGAATTCCACTTCTAAGGTGGTGGCAATAATCACGTCTGAGGGCGGAACGACACCAACGAATTGCGGGTTGATCTCAGTTCGAAGGTACTGAGCATCGATTCTGTGAACTGGCGCCCACGCCTCTTCTAAATCTGCGATCGCCATATCCATGACTTTCTTCATGAAAGAAAGCTCAATTTGTGTGAATTCTTTTCCTTCGATTTTTGTAAAAGGACGATCTGTTCCACCGAAATAAGAGTCAATGATGGCATAAGCAAGCTTTGATTCAAAAACGAGAAGTGCCGGCCCTCTAAGTTCGTTATAGCGCATAATACACATACAAGACGGGATTGGCAGAGTGTTGACGAATTCTCCAAACTTCAAAAGATCCGTTGAGATCATTGAGATGGTAGAAATTTTTCTTAATGAGTTTGAAAGAGAAACGCGGAAAGAGCGAATAAAGCGTTCGTAGATAATCTCAAGAATAGGCATTCGACCGCGGATAACCCGGTCTTGATTGGTTAAATCATAAGGCTGGATATTTTCATCAGTCTCATCGACAGCATCAAAATCGCCGCCGCCACCGAGAATGTCCTCGCCCTCACCGTCATTAACAGCATTTAAGAGAGCATCGACTTCGTCTTGACTGAGTACTTGTGCCATAGAAACTCCCCTCCTGGGATATTTTTTCAGCTCTCTCCCTTCCTGGGAAAAAGCTCAATTCCAAAACCTGTTAGTTTATTTGAAAACTAACATAATAAATATCGAGAACATTTCCATTAGTCATAAATGTATTAATGGCAGTTCTTAATTCTTGTTTCAAAAATTCTTTCCCTTCAGATAAAAGTAAATCTTCCGCTCTTTTCGAGTTCAACACTCTAATCACGGTATCTCTTATTTGAGGCTTTCTAGCGTTAATCTCATCTTGCTTTGAATCTTTGGCAAAATTTAAAACGAGATTTAATCTGACAAATCGACGAGGACCATCACCTTGGGCTAAATTGGCCGTGAAAGGCTCTAGAGGGACTGTAAAGCCTTCAACTTCACGAGCTTCACCTGGTAAAAAATCTTCTTCATTAGGAACGTCTGACGTTTTAGTTGCTCTTGCAATATCTGAAACAGATTCTTGCACTGATAAACGTTGAAAAGATTGATATTGAAAATAAGCAATCGCGCCCATCATAATTGTATTTAACAAGACGAGAACGGTGAGTAGAGGATTCTTTGCAGACCCTGCCTTGCCTGTATCCATTTTTAATTCATTTTCATCTTGGGCCATTTTATCCATCCATAGAAAAGTCAGCGGCAGAAACTGCTAGTGAATCATTCATCCAAGTCTGATCCCTGTCAAAAATTATACAGTTGATGAGCGATTGAATCAAGACTGTCTCTTTAGACTAGGAAGATTCTGCCATTAAGGGGCAAAACTTTCCTGGTCCCACAGGGGCACCAGTCAATTTTTTGACCATTCCCCCAAAAAAAAGGGGGCTTAGAGCCCCCTTCATTCTTACAAAATCTTACGATTTTGGAAATTACATGATTTCTTTCCAAGCCTTTCCTGGACGGAATTTTGGAAGAGTCTTAGCTTTAATTTTGATTTTCTCGCCAGTAGCAGGATTTACGCCCATACGAGCAGCTCTCTTAGCTTTTGTAAAAGTACCAAAACCAATCAAAGAAACGTCATCACCTTTCTTTACAGTTTTCTTGATCACGTCAAGCATGATTGCTACGAACTGGTCTGCATCTTTTTTTGTAAGATGAGTAAGGTCTTTGTCTTTAAGGACTGATTCAATAAGTTCTTTTCTGTTCATTCTAACTCCCAATGGCTAGTGTTAATAGGCTATGAGAAAATCATGAATGCCGAGAAGCCGATTGACAATAGTTTTTTTGAAATTATTTTTTCTAATTACTGATTCGCAAGTTTCTCTTGCCAAAGATAAAGTTCTTCTTCAAGTGCGACTCTTAAAGCCTCTAAGCATCGACTCATGATCATTTCACCTTTCACTTGCCCATCGATGCTCTCTTTCAAGACTCGTAAAAAAACGGGAGAGAGGTAGTGATAAAATTCGCTGAGAGCTTCCGTTGCTACGTCCTGCTCTAATTCCGCGAGTGAATTCAGATGGGTCTCTAGTCTAAAAAAATCCTCTAACAAGCTTTCTAGGCTCTCATGCTCAAGACAATTCTTTAAATCTGAACAATAAGCAGTGGCAAAACTCTCCAAAGAAATATCTATGTTTTTCCTATGACGGTTGGCTTCGATCAGTTCATCCAAGCCATGGTAATGGAGACTCTCATTATAGAGATGAGAATTTTTTGATGCCTTATGTGCAAGACTCATTAAATTTGAATAGTCCATAAGCCTTCCTGTAAAAAAAAAGCCTCCCGTACAGTTTTCTGAGGGAGGCTTTTTGAGTTTTAACTTAAGTAAAGGTTGATCTTAAAGAGTTAAACGCCCTCTGCTCTTAAGCTCTTCGATAATATCATCAAATGTTTTTGGAGGGTAAGCTCCTTTAATAGGCACACCATTAATCACAAAACCTGGAGTTCCTTGAATACCAAACTTCTCAGCTTCGGCCATATCTTCAGCAATTCTCTGCTTAACCTCTTCTGAGTTGATATCTTTCGCTAAACGCTTCATATCAGCACCAACCTTACCGGCCAGCTCTTTTAGGAAAGCTTCACCATTTTGCAATTTTCTTTGATCAGCGAAAATCATATCGTGAAACTTGAAAGCCTTCTCATGATCTTGCAAGCGAATCGCTTCGTAATAACGAGAAGCAACCTCAGCTTGCTGGTGAAAGCTAAGTGGTAAATGCTTGTAGATAAATCTTAAGTTTTTTCCGTACTTCTTTTGAAGTGCTTGGACTGTCTGGAATCCACGAGCACAATAGCTGCACTCGAAATCTGAGTATTCAACGAGCGTAATAGGGGCGTCTTTATCACCACGAATAGCTTCATCTGCACGAATTGTTGGCTCAAGTGGATTTTCCATCGAGTCTAATAATTGCTTCTTCTCAGCTTCTTCTTGTTGCTTCTTCATATCATTTTGTGCATCAGCTACTGCCTCTTGCATTGTTTGAATAAAAAGCGCTGGGTTAGCCTTAATCCAATCAGTGATAATTTCTGGATTGTCTTTTAGGCTTTTAGACATCTTTTCAGCGAACTGTTGATCTGAAAGACAGCTAGTCGATAGCAGAAGAACCATCATGAGGGGAAG
This sequence comes from Bacteriovoracaceae bacterium UBA6166, assembly GCA_002435795.1. Taxonomy (GTDB): domain Bacteria; phylum Bdellovibrionota; class Bacteriovoracia; order Bacteriovoracales; family Bacteriovoracaceae; genus UBA6166. The sequence continues at coordinate 116,728 of DIUE01000068.1, forward strand.
AGGCAATTTTTTGAGTGCAAACATCTTTGTTCCTTGGTTTAGCAAAAGGTTCGTATTAAGTATTATCGGTTGAGATTCACTTTATTTTGTCAGAGAATTGTAAAATTTCATACCCTTAATCATTAACAATTAAGAAGATGAGTCGTTTCGGGTCAACTCTCGCTCCATAAAGTCTAGATACTTATTAAAGAGCCGACATTGTGGACGAATATAATAATACCCGATCAAATGAACCCGGTTTGAATAACTTCCTCGCAAAAAGGCTCGCATGGTGGCAAACAACCCAAAGGCCGGGGCACTCACACAAGAATAAAGGTACAAGGAAAGAAGAAGATAAGCACAAAAATGGATTGTCATAAAGACGTACAAACTTGTTTCCCAAATGGTGGACTGGGCACTCAAAAAATATTTCACTTCGTTGGTACTAGGAATCACATTCTGGGCCAGATCAATCACGCCCTCATAAACCCCTACCGCCATGGCAATCAATAAGACACCGGTAGACAAAGAGATCATCAAAATCAGTAAAAAAAACTGCAAGAAAAAGCCCTTCTCAAAGACAGGCTGATGAATGCGAGAATATTTTAAGGGAACCTCTAGTTGGGGTAGCTGTTTTTGTTTAAAGCTATTTTCCATCGCATTAAAAAAATACTCGCTGAACCTTGCTAGTAAATTAAGGTCTGAAAAAAAGTCCGGATCATAGGAAGTGTGCTTTCCATTTACAAAACTCTCGCAGTAATCACCTATCAAACGAAAAGGTCTGAGCAAAAGGTCGCCAATATAAATCCCAACGAGAAAAACAAAAATCAGACTAAGCCCAATATAGAGGAAATATTCTAGGAGGGTTGCAGTCATAAAATCATAAAAGATCGCCGTAAACTCTTGCGCTCCCGGGTATCCTTGAGATTGAAAGAACAAGAGATCAAAAGCGAGAATAGAATAGAGTGCCGTTACAACTAAGATAAAAGTCAGACAAGTGATAGCGGTCACCTGCATTCCAACAGTCAGTCTAAAGCGAGCTTCCCCGTCTTTGGAAAATTGACGAAAGCTCTTGAGAACAAGAGCAAAAAAGTTTTTTAGACGTTTCAGTAAACTTTCTCTATCCATTTTATTTTCCATAACTTAGCTGATTTTAGCTTATCGCCTAAAAGGACTCAATCTTTAATAATAATCAACCGATAAAAGAAAGAGTTCAAAAAAACTCAAGAAATTGTAGATAGTCTCCGATAATTAAACAGAGAAGAAATCTTGGGATCTTAATACACTCAAGAGTGATGAAAGGAGTTTCGCATGTCATATCAACCTTTGAATCGGTTGGTCTTAAAGAGAATAAGCCCCCTATTGGGTCTCTCCATTCTCTGTCTTTTAGCTACATCTTGTGGTGATAAAGAAAACAAGATCAGTGACAATAATACTGGAGTTACTCCTCTCCAGAACAATAATGGCAGCCAATATTTGCCAAATTTTACCGGAAGTCAGTCGACTCAAATTCAACAAATAAAATCAAGTTTTCCTTGTAAACAAGGTCAAAGACTTTCACAAGATTTTACCTTTCAAACACAAGGTTTTAATCCTGCTGGAACCCGTACAAATATTACCGGGCCTTTCCAACAAGGCAATAGCTCAGGTACTGTTAACAAGATCTATGTTGGAGTGAGTTCATTTAACGATATTATGGTTGTCAGCAAGGCCACAAATGGAACCCAAGTTTCAGGTTATAGTGTTACCCTCTCAATGTGCTCATATGTAGGGCAAGATGGCACTCCTTACATCCATAACTCAAGACCACTTACAAACTTCGCTGCTCAAGGTGGCATCACTCTTGATGAAGACACTCATTGTGGAGTTGGAAGTGTTGACGCTGCTTTTAATACTGTCGTTCAATCAGCTGCAACGACGTATAATCATCCACAGGGCTATCCAATTCAATTGCCAGCTTTTAATGCTGTCACAACTTTCTATAAGCCAAGCTGTAACGGAAGTTACTAGAAACTCAGTAGAGAGTTTCTAATTTATGACCAGGATAATAATGGGAAAGAATTTCTGAAAATTTCTTTCCCTTGTCTGCCATTCCCAGTGCCCCAATCTGACAAAGCCCCACTCCATGACCTCTTCCTTGACCATGGATATGTAGATCATTTGCCACAAAATGAGCTTGGAAATTATTTGATTCAAAATCGACTCGACCAAAATAGCGGCGAAAAAGAGATTTATTAAAAGTTAATTGCTTGCCATCGATAAACATTCTAAGCGTCGCCGTTTCGGGCATATCGGTTCCCAGAGAAATTCGACTAGCAGATGTCACCGCTTTCGGTAGCTTTAAATAGTTCTTTTCGTGGGCCCAATTTAAAAAGGACACAATCCGATCTTTTTTAATTTCTGTCCCCCATCCATTCAGCGCTCCCCTACCGTGACAATAAGGATCTCTCACTGATTTATAGCTTGGAATTTTAGAAGTCCAAACCATATGGGGCTGAAGGGTGTGACCGCCGCATTTGGCATGAAAGAAAGTCTCAGTAAGTTCTCCATTTAGAGTTTTAAGAATCATTCCCCGGGTGGCGCGAGTCGCTTCTAAAGTTCGCTCTGTTACGTCGAAAAAAGTCCCTGAAACTTGATGGCGCTCGGAGCTTTCAAGATCATAAAAACTTTCAAAGCCTTTAAGTTCGGAAACCTGTTGAGTCATAATTTTATGATAGGCGTAGGTTCTAGCGGCCACTGCTTGGGCCTTCAACGCTTCTATAGACCAAGAAGCATTCATCTCTTTGGCAAGCAGTGTACTGATATAGTCCTCGAGTGTTGTGACATGAACGACATCACAAGATTCATTTTTTGTGGAAGAAACAATCTTGAGAGTTCCTGTGAATCGATGATCAGCTAGACTCAAAAGGCCTGTTTGCGAGACGAGCGAAGCCAATAGAAGAGGTTTTCCATCAGTGATTTCAGCTTTATTTTTTTGTCCAAAACCTTGGCAATTAAAACGAATACTTTTTCGACCGGGAAAAACTTTTTCGTCTTCATTTACATGTATTTTTCTAAAAAGATCGGTTCCAGAAATAATCACTTCAGACAGCGCTTGTGCCACTCGCACTCTAATAGTTGGTTCGATGATTTTTTCAGGTTGCCTTGGAGGAGCAGGCTTGAATTCTGGAGGTCCTAGGCTGGCAAAAACTTGGCCTGACCATAATATGAGGAAGAATAAATTCTTCAAGATCTAACCATCCTGGTTTTTACAGTCTGAGGCAGCTAATCCGTGCTTACCTTTCTTTCACTTTCTATAGTCTAGAGGTTTTTTAAGAATTTAAAAAGGACATTATCTTTTTAAGGTCATTCCACGTGGCTTCTTTCATTTTGGGATTAATCAGAAGAAATTCAGGATGAAAAATTGGAACAAATTGGAATTGAGATTCAACCCCATCTGAAAAGACCAAGTCCATGGCAAAAAATTGACCGTGTATTCGAGACAGTCTCTCCTTTTCACCAAGTAAGAGATTTGTCACCAAGGCACCAAGGCAAACGACAATCTTGGGTTTTAACTTAGCAATATGAAGTAAAACATTCTCAAGCCACTCTCCGAGCTCTGCTTCTTCTTCAACCACAGCAAGTCTGCGATGATCTCCGATCTTCATGGCTTGAATCATTTTTGTCAGCATCAGCTTCTGCTCTTCTTTTAAAGTTTCACCGATAAAAAGCGTGAGATCCTGTGTTGTCGCAGGAGTTAAGTCGCAAAGTGGATTTTTGATGGGACTTGAAATGGGATAACTCAGCTCTCTTCTGCGTTGGTTTTGAGCAGGCTTCAACCCAATTTCCCCACCGGGAAAAACGATCTTAGGAGCTTCCTCTAACTTCTCTTCTGTGAATTTTTTAAGACCTTGCAATACCTGAGTTTTTTCATCAGCCTTAATAACTTCATTTTGTTCGCTGCGAGGATCGGGCACTTCTGCTTCTTCTGGGCCACTCGAAAAGAAGGCAGGCTTTGGGCCTAGTAAGGCGTTAGCAAACCTTGGCTTGCCGGATTGTAGGCTAGAATTGCGCAATTTTTCGAAGACATCACTCATGGGTTTTATCTATCAAAAGATGGATGTTTTGACCTAGGGAAAATTCGCCTTAGTCGAAAGCTCAAAACTAACTAACCGTAAAGTCGACTTATGTCGCACCGAAAAGAAAGAGTAACCCTGCTCGAAGCTAATAAAGCTTCGACCCCAGCCTGGAGAAACTAGCATGGCATTCGACCCAGACTTCAAATTCGAGAAATTCGAAGAGTATTACGGTGATGTTAAACAAGTGAAAAAGATTATCAATGAATGCAAAATTTGTGGTGCCAAGCTAGTTCAGTCCCACCTATCCGATTATAAAAATCTCATCGTTCAAGAAACTGCTCGCTGTCCTGAATGCGGTAGCGGCAATCGCAAGATGATTCATATTCTCAATTAAAATGAGAGGGTCCAGCTATTCTTCGGCTGGGCCCTTTTTTAAATGATCTTTAATCTTCTCAATCATTTTTTCAGAAACTCCCCACTCTAAAGCCAGCTCCCTCCCAGAAATTTCCAGAATTTCAGCTTGAGTGTATTTAATCTTGGACTGGATTTTTTTCTTTGTGACATCCCCAATACCTTCAATTTCATCAAGCCATGACTGAAAAGTTCTTTTCTTTTCTTGATGATGATGAAGCCTTCTAGAAAAGCGATGGGCCTCATCACGCATTTGAACAATCAATCTGAAAAGCCCAGGGGTCTTAGCCAAAATATAGGGATTCGATCGGCCTGGAATAATCAATCGCTCTTCCGATTTTAAGACTTCAGCGTTTTGAAACTGAGATTCCCCGCCCTTTGTTTTAGATTTTGCAATTCCGACAACGGGAATAGAAATCTTAAAATCTCTCAATACGGCGAGAAACATATTCACCTGACCGACTCCACCGTCGACAATAAAAACATCTGGAAGATCTCCATGTTTGATCCGTCGTTCGAGAATTTCTGTCATCATGGCAAAATCGTTATTGCCCTCAGGACGTTCTTCAAGATGAAAATGGCGGTATTTTTCTTTAACAGGCCGCCCTTCCTCAAATACAATCTGCGCGGCCGTTGGAGATGTGCCTTGGAAAATGGCGACATCATAACACTCTAAGCGACGAGGGCGCTCTGGCATATTAAGTAGCTCTTGTAGCTTGGCGTGAGCGAGATGAAGACTCTCACTATTTTTTAAACGAAAACGTTGTGACTCGAGTGCTTGATCTTGAGTTAAACGCAACATGGACTGTAAAAGTGTCGTGGGCCTTCTGACTTTCATCGGCCCAATAGTTTTTAAGCCCTCTTGCAAAAGATCTTTTCGCTCTCTAGAAATTTCAAGATAGATTTTTTCAGGATAAGAATCGTGAGTCGAACTATAGTAGTCCATCAAGAAGCGAACGATTTCTTCTTCCGGCTCTAAGAAATCTAAATTCATTTCCACAATTGGATAATGGAAGTTTTTATGACCGAGCATCAAGCCGTTTCTCACCATCGTAATCGTCATATCGACTTCATGTTCACCAGTGTGAGTGGCAATCAGATCAATATTCTCGTCACCTCGAGGCAACTCGGCATAGCGCTGTCTTCCTTCTTCAAGAAATTCGTTTAAAAGATTTTTGTGATCTCTAAGATGAGCAGCTAACTCAAATTGCTCAAGCTCTGAAGCCTCTTCCATCATCAATTGAATATGATCTAAAGTTTCAGTAGGCTTTCCTCGTAAAAACTGCAAAGCCATTTCTAAGTTTTTTGCATAAGCCTCTTTTGAAATTTTCTCAACACAGGGAGCGGAACATTGCTTCATTTGATAAAGCAAACACGGCTCTTTGCGAGAATAAAACTCCCGCAGCGAACAGTCTCGAAGCTGAAAAGATTTGGTGAGAACTTTCATCACCTCTGAGATACGACTGCCTGTCACAAAAGGACCGAAAACTTCTTTATTCGCTTCTCTTTTGACTCTTCTTAAGTACTGAAGCTTTGGAAAAGGTTGGCCGTGGTCAATCACAACATAGGGATAAGACTTATCGTCTTTAAGTCGAATATTGTATTTGGGCCCGTGCTGCTTAATGAGATTGTTTTCTAAAACCAAAGCTTCCGCTTCAGTTTCAGTCATAAAAAATTCGAAATTGAGAATATGGCTGACAAGAATTTCCGTCTTAATGGATTTTTGGGACTCTTGAAAATAAGACATGACTCGGCTTTTTAAGCTTTTGGCCTTGCCAATATAGATTATTTGACCGGCCGTGTTCTTCATTAAATAGCAACCCGGTTTAGTCGGAAGTGACCGGGCCTTCTCTAACAATTCTCTCTTTTGAAGAGCTATGCGTTCAGTCTTTACTTTATCCATCTTCTTAACTAAATTATTACCTTATCTTCTCACCTGAAAGTAGGCTCCCATGAAAGAATTAAGCGTTGGCAAAGAGGTTTTGTCTTATTGTAACAAGGACAAACACGCTCTGGCTCATATTATTGTGTCTATGAAAGACGAAATGACGATCGGTAAAGTTCAGTGCAAAACTTGCAACACGACTCAAGCGTACAAAGACCCTTCGAAAGTTAAAGAAAGACGTCAAACTAAGAAATCGACTCTTGGTAAGTCAAAAACGTCAAAGCTCTCCAATGCAGATCTTTGGATGGAAGCTGTTAACAATTCCAAAGCTAAGTCACAAGCTTACTCTGTAAAGACCAAGTATATCTTGGGAGACATCGTAGATCATCCGACTTTTGGGCCTGGTGTGATTGATAAGTTGATTGACCAAGACAAAATTCAGGTCATCTTCAGACACGATATTAAAACACTTATGCATAACAAATAAAGAAAGGCTCCTGATGGAGCCTTTCTTTTTTGATCTTATGATTTTTATTTCTTAGTACATTCCGGCGTAGCCACCAATCGAGAAGTGCGCTCCTAAATTACCCATGCCATAACCGGCACCGCCGTAATTCATGCCGCCTGCTCCATACATCCCTTGCTGAGCGCCCGCGAGGTTGCGAGCTGCATCTGAGTAGTTTTGCTGGAGAGCTTGAGAAGCGAGCATATTACCTTGCTGGTTCCCTTGCATCCGCGCCATACCGGCTTGCTCTTGTCCAAAGACAGCTTGTTGCTGAGCTTGTTGCGCCATATAAGCATTGTACTGAGCGCCACCTGGCCCGCCGCCTTGGAAGCCGCCAGTATTGCCCCAATAACTTCCGTTATTATAGCCATTGCCAACGCCAATTCCTAAGCCACCTTGACCCATACCCGGACCATAATAGCCTCCACCCATTCCTGGGTATCCGCCAGCATAGCCTCCACCCATTCCAGGATATCCGCCACCGCCCCAAGCTGGTCCACCACCGATGCCGCCGCCCCATTGACCGCCGCCACCAATTCCGGGATATCCACCACCCCAAGCTGGACCACCGCCTACACCGCCGCCCCATAAACCGCCACCACCCATACCAGGATAGCCGCCGCCAAGTCCGCCGCCGATTTGAATTCCACCACCAATACCAGGGAAACCTCCGCCTAGACCATAGCCGCCACCCATTCCAGGATAACCGCCCATGCCTCCGCCGATGCCGCCACCAATTTGAAATCCTCCGCCAATGCCGCCACCTAGACCGCCTCCGAGGAGACCGCCGATGCCAGATCCGAGACCAAGACCTAAGCCCATTCCAAGTCCGCCACCGAAATTGCCGGGCATTCCCATGCCGCCGCCGCCGAAGCCGCCGCCAACTTGAAATCCACCACCAAAGTTTGGACCCATCATCCCGCCCATAAAGCCTTGGCTATAGCCGGCCGAAAGAAACGGATTTCCGAAACCACCGAAGCCATTACCACCCATTCCGCCAAAGCCCGCATATCCGCCCATGCCCATGCCATTACAGCTTGAAGCAAAGCTCTCTGCTTGACCTGGTAAAATCGGCGCAGCTCCTCTTTCAATTGAATAATTAAGATAAGAGTCGAATCGATTCGTACAAGCATCATGGCCGTGCTGATAAGCATTCGCCCACGCTTGTTGACCTTTATATTGATAACGTGAAGTCACGTAAGCCGAGCCGAATAGTGCCAATGGCCCTGCGACTATGCCAAGTGCATCTACCCATGGATTGCTTTCTGGTTGCTTGTCGAAAATACAAGAGACGCAGTCTACACCGCCCATGTCTTGCACAATTCCTGCGCGCAAACAGTATTGGTATTCTTCTGTAAACCGCTGAGGGATTTCAGAACAATGTTCAAACTTAGCGTGAGCATACTGCACATGCAAAAGCATCCCAGTCATCACGACAGTTTTAAGTCCGACCTCAGACAATTGTCTTTTGAACCAATCCATTTTCTACTCCGGCTTAAGCTTCTTGAAACACCTCTTCAACAGGTGACCCAAAGAAACGGTTCTTCTCATACGCAATATCGGGATATTATTGAATAAACTTTAAGTTCTCTTTGAATAAAAATATAAGTCTCTGTAATTTCAAGCTTATGTCCTTTGACTTTGGGACCCACCGCCGACTAAATTGCTCCTCTATGGACATCTCATTTTCCTTAAGCTGGATTTTTTTAGGCCTCTTTTTGGTAGCGATGATCTACACCATGATTGTGATTCGCGAAGAGAAGGCCTCTTATAAAGATAATGCGCGGGCAAAAGACTTTGGACCTTATGTATTCCCGGTTCCTTCGTGGTGGAGTTGCACTACTGAGACGGAGTCCCTTTTAGTTTTCGAGCGCACTGACACTCGCTATGACTGGAAGGCGCAAATTTTCTGGTTAACTGAGTCCCTTCCCTCGCTCTCAATCGAAGAGCGCTTTATCGAAATACTTAAACAAAAGCATTTAGAATTTGATGAGATCAATAGTGTGATTCACGAACCAGAATCTTTTAAGCAGCATCCTCTAGTTCAGTCTGGGCGATGGGATATTTGTCGAGTTGAAGGCACGGCCACTCTTTCTCAGGTTGAAAGAGTGTATTACGACGCATTTTTGATCAGGGATTTGGTCTTAGATAAATATTTGTACTGCGAGAGCAAAAGTTCGGTCCTTAACGGTTTAGTTGAAGGACCTTATTTTGAAGAGATGATGAGCTTGGTTGAGCTTAGTTCTTCCGCGGAGAAAATTGACGAATCCGTCTCACCATAAAGGCAACGATTTCTTCATCAGTTCCAAAAACGTCTTCGATGAGTTCAGTATCAAGCAAGAACTGAGTCATACGCTGAGCGATTTGGTGAAGTGATTCTACTAAATAGAGACCACCGATGTTTTCGCCATTAAAAGATTTAATAATCTCTTTGCGAGCGTGGTTGAACATTTCTGATTCAGTAATATCTTCGGGCAAATTGTCTTCGCCCATTTTGTCTTCAACTTCTTCAATGGCTTGGTCGCGGATATCTTCGTCTGTGGCAAAGCACACACCGTATTCAGTCGCCATCGCGTCAATCAAGGGCTCACGGTTTGTGACGTGAAACTCGATGATTTCTTCTTCTTTGAGGCAATTGATGGTGTAACTGGCGAGATTTCTGAGAGTCTCAAAATCAGTTTTCATATATTTAAAATCCTTTTAACCTTATGTATACATTTTTGAGTCTAACAGAGAACTCCCCCAATTCACAAGAAACTTATTGAAAATCTCAAAAAAACAAGGACTTTTTCAGCCTCTGCGCTTGAGGGCGCGCTTCAATCCTGCCCCTTCTCCGAGGGCAAAGAGGGTCGCTCCGTAAAGCAAGGCCCCAGCTGAAGCGGCCAATAAAAAGCTCGTCGCCTGGGCCATAAAGCTCGCCTCCGCAAAGCTTGCAAGCTGTGCTGATGTGAACATGGCGGCTAGAAAACACAGACCCGCCGCCACAATAATCTTGAGCAGGCGCCAGTTGAAAAACAGCGTCCAAGAAAACTTGAGGTCACGCTTCAAAAAATAACTCTGCAGGCCACAATTGAAGAACATAGACAGCGAGGTCCCGAAGGCCAGGGTCACAAAGCCCAATCGATCGACGAGGCTTAAGCAAAAAATCAGATTAAAACCAATCGCTGCCACTGAAATCAGGACGGGGATTCTCGGCTTATCGAGAGTAAAAAACGTCGGCACCAACATTTTGTAGAGACCATAACAAGGCAAGCCGATTCCGTAAGCCATCAAGGCCTTCGCCGTTTGCTCGGTATCGAAGGCAGTAAAAAGACCGCGCTCAAAAATCAAACGCACGCTCTCAGTCGAGAGCGCTAAAACCAAAGCGGTGGCAGGAGCAATTGTCAGCATGGAAAGCAGATAGCTTTTTTTCAACACTTCAAGGGCGTCTTCTCTTCGGCCCGCTTTCCACTCTTCAGCAAAGTGGACCAGGTGGGAGTTGGCGATGGAGACACTGAGGATGCCTACCGGAAATTGAAAAAGTCTAAAGGCGTAATTCAGCCACGAAACCGCACCAATGACGGTACTGGTGGCGATCATGGTGGTGACTAAAATATTAATCTGAGTGGCGGCGATCCCAATGGTGCCGATGCCTAAGCGATTGACCACCTTGCCGGTCACGGAATTGAAAAAGCTCAGAGGGCCGATTGGACCGTAGGCTTTTTTAAAGATCATCGGAAACTGCATACAGAGCTGAACGAAGCCTCCGGCAATCACCCCTACCCCAAGCGCCATAATCGGATGAAAGCCCGCGCGCTCCACAAAGGGCGGCAGGAACCACATGCACAAAATCATCACGATATTAAAAAAAGCTGGGGCCAGCGCTGGAACAAAAAAGACTCGCAAGGAATTGAGGGCCCCCATTAAAAGAGCGGCGAGAGAGACAAAAACCAGAAAGGGCGACATCACTTGGATCAATTGAACAGTCACTAAAACTCGGTCCTTATCGCTATTGAAAAGATCGTCTGTCACTAAATAAACCAGCTGTTCTGCAAAGAGCGCCATCAAGGCGGAGATGATCAAAGTGATGGTTCCAAGCAAAACAAAAAGCGACCATAGCAAGCGCCGAGCCGCTTGTTCGTCCACTTGTTTTTGTTCGGTGAAGACTGGCACGAAGGCCGATGAGAAGGCGCCCTCTGCAAAAAGATCGCGCAGCATATTGGGAATTCGAAAGGCGATGGTGAAGGCGTCGGTCAGTCCCGAGGCGCCGAACTGTGCTGCTAAAACTTGCTCGCGCACAAGCCCCAAGATGCGACTGGCGAAAGTTGCCACTGCCATTTTTCCCGTTGAATTGAGCAATCTTCGCCACGGAGTTTGAGTTGAAATAGCGGGACCCCTTATATTAATTCATAGCGCAAAAAGGAAGAATTGATTGTCGGCATGGCCTGTCTATGATAACTCTTGAGGCTCTTAAACGACATTCAACAAAAGTATAAAGAATAACGATTGCTAATTCTATCAATCTTTTTTAAGGAGACGGTCCAAGATGGAAAC
>DIUE01000036.1:0-9016 GCA_002435795.1 Bacteriovoracaceae bacterium UBA6166
CCCATGATCTTCGCGGGGCTAATGATCAGTCCTTGGCATGAACTAGTCATTACGAATTATCAAATTTGGGAAACATCGATCGGGGCGATTCTCACCTTTGAAAATGGAAGTCTCTTTTACGTCCATAACCTTTATGCACGCCTCTCTATTATAGCCGGACTATCTCTTCTGATTATGGGAACAATTGGCCAACACAGGTTCCACCGCAAGACGGGCTATCTCCTGATGGCGGCTTTATTTCTGCCTTTTATTGTTGATACTTTTGGCGTTCACCTTTATCCATCGATTCGTTTTTTTCAACTTGTTCCGGTCACGCTCTCAATTACGAGTGGCTTGATGATTTACACCCTCTTTAGCCACGGCTCACTCGACATTGTTCCATACGCAAGATCTCACGTTGTTTCATTTCTCCAAGAGCCGTGCCTAATGTGGGATTCAAAGGGGCGCTTAATAGACTGCAATCAAGCGGCTACTAAACTTTTTTCTATTCCAGAAAATCTGAGAGAATTTGATTCTACTTCTCTAGCTTATCTCAAGCAGAATAAATCTGAATTAAAAATCAAAGGTAGGCATTATTTTGTCAATTACCAAACTGTTCATAATTCCAAAGAGTCAATCTCTGGTTCATTTAGCTTGCTCCAAGACCAGACGGAATTAAAACTTAAAGAGAGCGAATTGCTTAAGCTCAATTCAGTAAAAACAAATATTTTAGGTGTTCTCTCCCACGATTTGGGTGGGCATATTCATCACTTAAATTTCTCTGCAGACTTGCTTCATTTAAATTTTGATCGTTTAAAAGACGAAGAGAAAGTTGAACTGAGTACTGGGATTTATTATCTCTCAAAAGAGATGAATGCATTTTTAAGTGATCTCCTTAACTGGTCAAAGGAGCAGTTTGGAGAATGGCAGGTTAAAAAAACAAATGTTTCGGTAATACCGCTATTAACTAGAATCAAAGATTTTATGGAAACCGTCTCTAGAGCAAAGGAGCAACAGATCATCGTCGATATTGCGCCAGAGATGAAATTAAATACAGACGAAAAAATGCTTGAAATTATCCTGAGAAATTTACTTTATAATGCTCTTAAACACTCTCCAAGCAACTCCGAAATTCTTATTAAAAGTGTTGGGCAAAATACAATCTGCATCCAAAACCCTGGGCAGCTAGCCAATCTCAAAGAGCTGAACTCTTATTTTTCAACTAATGACTCTAGCAAAGCCCCAAGCCAAGGACTAGGTTTTCGAATTTGCCGGGAATTTTCCCGCACCCTAGGCTTGAGTATCATATTTCAAAATTCTGATGGCTTGATCAAGGCTCAAATCACTTTGCCGGACAACCACCCTTTAGGGTGATAGTTTTTTCTCAATTTATCTTTATTCTATTAACTGAGGGTTAATTTTCGGTCTTGGATGTATTCATGAGTTATATCGATATTTTTGAAAATTTTATTGCTTCACAGCCTGCAATTGATGATTTTATCACTTATAAAAAATATGAAACTCATTACAAAATCGAATTCCTAATCAATCAAAAACTCTGTTCTGTCATTATCTATTCAGATCATTTGTTTTCAGAAAGTCTTAACTTTAAAACAAAAGGTTTATCTTTTTGGGATGATCTTGATGAGGTTAAAAAAACTTTTAAGGAACAATTTTCTGAGAGTACTTACGAATAATCGCCGATTCTGTCCCTCTTATCATTAAAACGACACAATAAAGTTAAACAACAAACTCAGTCTTTTGATGTATCGTTAGTCCTTTTTAACATAGGGGCAAAACATTTATGAAGATTCTCATTTTCCTAGGATCAAGTCGTGAAAGTACTCCTCCCTCACCGCCTAGAGTGGGTCATCGCTTGTCGATCTTTTTGCAAAACTATCTAAAAGGCCAGTCCATTCAGTCTGAGATCATTGATCCACTCGATTATACTTTTCCCTCGATCTTTAAACCGATCTTCTCTTTCAAAAAAACTGAAGCTCCTGAGGACTTAGGCAAGCTTCAAGAGAAAATTCTCCAAGCCAACGGCTATATTATGTTGAGTCCTGAATACAATCACTCGATGTCTCCGACTCTCTCTCACCTCCTAAATCATTTTCCAAGTACAGCTTTTAGTTATAAGCCCAGCCTGATCTGCACATACTCTCAAGGTCAATGGGGAGGAGCGCGAGCAGCCGTTCAAATGAGGGCCTTCTTAAGTGAGCTTGGCTGCTTGCCAGTTTCAGCAATGTTACATTTTCCTCACGGACACCAACTTCTAACAAATGATGGTGTTTTGAATGCTTCAGAAGATTCGGAAAAATGGGAAAGTTATCTTCAACATGGGGTTGGCCAACTTTCTTGGTGGATGGAAGCCTGTCAATCACAGAGAAAGGTTCAAGACCCTTTTGAATTGTCGAAGCCCTTTCTCAAAAAACCATCTGAGAGAAATGCTCCCAATCGAAAGGACTAAAACTTTACATTTGAAAATGGTCGGAGCCACGCCCAGCGGCAAAAGCCGCAGGGTTTTGATGCTGAGACGTTTACGTTCGCATCTGAGTATGAGGAAGCGTCAGCGCCCGAATGCGAAGGTCGGTCTGACTACGTGAAGTGTAACTAAATTATTTGAGATTAAATGGTCGGAGCCACGTCCAGCGGCAAAAGCCGCAGGGTTTTGATGCTGAGACGTTTACGCTCGCATCTGAACATGAGGAAGCGTCAGCGCCCGAATGTGAAGGTCGGTTTAAGTACGTGTAACGAGAATTTTCTTAGGGTAGTTTAAATGGTCGGAGCGATAGGATTTGAACCTACGACCCTCTGCTCCCAAAGCAGATGCGCTACCAAGCTGCGCTACGCTCCGACATACAAGAATGAACGTTCATTTATAAGTAAGCTTAAACCTTTTGTCCACGTCTTTCTTTGAAGAATTGCTCGGCCAATTGAACGGCAACTGCACGGTGAGAAAACTCCTGTTTCCATTCAGGTAGTTGCGCCAAGGTCTTGCGAGAATCGTCCTCAACAAAAGCTCTGGGGACAAAGACAGGATCATAGCCAAAGCCGTGCTCCCCTAAATAGGCGAAACCAATCTCTCCCTGCAAACGCCCCTCGAAAAAAAAGATTTCCGAGGGATTGAGGTAACAACAAAGGTGGCAAACAAAATAGGCTTTACGCTGATCAGAAGTGAGGTTGTTTTCCATTTTTTTAATTAAAAGTTCCGCTCGGTCACGGTCTGTTAAGCCATTGCCTCCAAAACGTGCACTCAAAATTCCAAGTTCGTCTGGGATGGCCTCTACGCAAAGACCAGAGTCATCGGCCAGTATCGGTTGCCCAAAAGCATCCCAATAGGCTTTCGCTTTCTTGAGAGCGTTTTCTTGAAAGCTGTCGCCGTCCTCAACGACCTCAAGGCTTCTAGGAGCTGAGCTCACCTGTACTAAATCTCCAGAGAAGAGCTTTGAAAACTCTTCTGTCTTATGAGGATTAGATGAAGCCAATAAAAAATTAAGCATTAGCGAGGGCCTTTTGTTGAGCCACAAAAACCGTTTTAAGTGCTTGAGTCGCACAATCTAAAAGAGCGTTTAATTGCTCGCGCTCGAAAGGTTCACCTTCAGCAGTTCCTTGAATTTCGATGAAGCGTCCCTTTTCTGTCATCACAATATTCATATCAGTTGAGCAGCTTGAATCTTCTTCGTAATTTAAATCTGTCAGAATTTTTCCCTCTGGATTAATCCCAAGGCTGAGAGCTGCCATTGCTTCTTTGATTGGGTTTTCTTTTAAGAGACCTTTAGCTTGCAGAGATTTTATCGCCAATACGAGAGCTACATACGAACCAGAAATCGATGTTGTCCGCGTTCCGCCATCAGCGACGAGCACATCACAATCAATCATCAGTGTTCTCTCTCCAAGTTTATCAAGATCAACAATCGAGCGCAGGCTTCTGCCAATCAATCGCTGAATCTCTTGAGTGCGTCCGCTGATCTTTGAACGCTCTCTTTGATTTCGCGAATGAGTAGCACCTGGAAGCATAGAGTATTCTGCGGTCAACCAGCCAGTGCCTTTGCCTTTCATCCAAGGAGGAACTCCCTCCTCAACTGCCGCCGTGATATGAACTTTTGTATTTCCAAATTCTGCAATAACGCTCCCTGCAGCATAAGGATTGATTCCCGTAGTAAAACGAATTTCTCTTGGTGTACTTCTGAGTATTAATGACATAAATAATCCCCTTAACTGATGATTGCGGTTATTCTAACTCAAAACTTCTTAAGAGACACCTATGAGAATTGATCATACGCATTTCAAAACTCTAGACTCTACCCAACTCTATCTTCTTAACAATTATCAAGCTGAGAGCGGCTCTGAGCGCCTCATCACGACGGAACAACAAAGTGCTGGATTTGGACGGCGAGGAACAGCGTGGGAGCATTCAGCCACTTCTCTCGCCATGAGCTTCAGCTGCTCCCCACATGAAGTTCTAACCTTAACTTCGCTTGAAATTGGTATCTTAATCAGACGATATTTTAAATCTGCAAAGGGATTTGAACTACAACTTAAATGGCCAAATGATTTATTTTTTGAAGGAAAAAAAATTGGTGGAATCATTACTCAAACCCTTGCGACTGATCCCGAGAAATTTGCCGTCGGAGTAGGGCTTAATTTTTTTCAAACAAATAACTATCACTCTTTGCCAAAACTTCATTCTGATACGCTTTATCATCAAAAAGATCTGGCCCTTGAAATCGTGGATTTCATTTTCAAACAACGCCCAATTAAAAGCTCAACTCTTCGCACTGAATTTTTTGATTTCTGCGTCCATAAAAATCAGCAAGTCGGCTTTGAAGTCGCCGAAGGGAAATTGCAGGGGGAATTTGTAGGCGTTGGTGAAATGGGACAAGCTCTCTGTAAAGTGGGAGAAAATATTTACGAAGTTTTTAGTGGTTCTCTTACTTACTGATTGTCTCTAACAGAATTAGCGAGAGATTTGATTTCTTCGCGAATAAGATTTTCTGCTAAATCAGGGATGATTTCCCATGCAACTCTTTCAATAGTTTCTTTGTAGGAATCTTTAAGCCATTTTTCAATGACTGGTGTTAACTCTTTTTTGAGTAAAGCCACAATTTCGGCTTCATTAATCTTGAGTTCAGATTCTTTCGCATTTTTCTTCTGTGATGATGATTGTGGAGCATTGGTTGGTTCATCCCAAACGGATGTCAGAATGTCTTCTTGGTTTAAAACTCGACTGATTTCTGGATCAGCGCTTGAGCCTGCAGTGGTGACCTCTTCTCCACTCTTATCTTTTGCATCTTCCGCTGCCCAGAAATCATCAGGTGAGACTTCAGATTCAATCTCTTCCTGCAATTCAGAACGCATGTCTTCTGATAACTCAAAGCCTGGATCCGTAGCATCTTCACTATCAACAGAATCCTCATCGTCTAACTCTAAGTCATCAAGTGAGATCAACTGGCTCTTAGGTTTGGCACTAAGATCTGGATAAGATAGATCTTCATCTTCTGGAAGTAACGCATCTTCGTCTTCTTCCTCTTCAAATTGCTGAATCGGGGCAGCAGTGACTACCGGCTTAGACTTCGCAATCACTGGAGGAATTTCAGCGATAGTTGAAGCGGAATCGTTCCCAATAACACTTGGGATATCCATACCCCAACCTAGAAACTCTCGTGCAATTAAATCATTTCCACTTGAAGAATTTTCTGTATTCCAATCTGATTCATCTTCAAGATCTATTTCTTCTTCGGCAGCAGCTTCAATTTCAACATCTGACTCAACAACCCACTGAGAATCCGCATCAAAGTCTTCAGCAGACTCTGACTCATCAGAATCAATTTCATGACTCAAATTTTTCTCTTCCGTATCAGTCCCGTGTCCACTAGTGCTTCCAAATTCGCTGCTCGTGTAATGCAGGCATTTTTGAATTAACTTCTGATTATTGAAAGGCTTAACTAGTTTTTCGTTTACGCCTAATTTTTGCAATTCCTGATCATCAATATTATCAAAAATTCCCACCATTAAGATGATCGGAATATCTGAGTGAATTCCTCTAACAATCTTGACCAGTTCCTGGCCAGAGACCTCATTTGAAAGATTGAAATCAAGTAAGACAAGGTCAAATTTTTCGTCTTTGAGGGAGGATTTTAATTTCTTAAGATCGCGACACTCAACAAGAGCAAAGTCATGCCCCGCAAGCGTCATGCTGACGACTTTTTGTATCGTTTGGCTGTCATCTGCGACCAGAATTTTAGACGTCATTAAAGAACCTCAAGTTTTATTCTCACCCAAATTGACAAGCTAAGCAATAGATAAAATTGAGAAGTTCTAGTACTGGAGTAGAAGCATTGATTGATTATCGAGATTCCCTCGAGAATTGCTTAATTTGAAGAGTTCATTAATTTTTTCTGAAGATGATTTATCTGTTTTTTCTATAGTGTACTTTATCTCGTCCAAATCAACGCGAGCGTAGACTCCGTCTGTCATTAAAACGATGAGATCCTCCTCATAAACTCGCATCTCCTTTAGTGCAATATGAATGTCTTCAAATAAACCAAAACCACTTACAGGTGATGTGTAAAAATGCGAAAGATACTCATCAGGAGAAAGAGATTCCAAACTATCAGCTTCAACAATTTGTTTTAAATGCCCCTTTCGATACAAAAAAGCGCGACAGTTTCCGACCGAAGCAAAACTTAAAATATTCTCTGATTGTGCTACACAAATTGCTGATGCTCCTCCTCTTTGAGACATCTCTAAACCTTTACTCTGCTTTTTCAAAAGGGCATGAGCATAATGCATAGAATTCAGCAGCGCATTTCCCTCAAGGAGATACTTGTGGCTATAATAAAATGGAAGCGTTGAATCAGGATCACCACCAATTCGTGTGTAAAAATTTTTAATCGTCTCTTTAAGAAGCTGAACCGCTTTATCACCAATGCTAGAGCCACCAAATCCATCAAAAATAAGATAGAGCTGATTTCTTAAGTCAACGTCCACATCATCCTCATTAATTTGAAGATATGGTCCTTGATGTGTGCGTGAAGAATAGCTTTTAAGTTTCATTAGTCGATGTAATCCTTTAGCTTATCCGTGGCTTTCAGATAATACTCACTATCAGAAGGTGAAATCTGTTGAACCTCTTGAAATTTTTCTTTCGCATCTTGAAAAAGACTGAGAGATTCCGAGATAATGGCTTCTCGATAAACTTTTCTCGATCGCGCGTGCAGAATTTCTCGTATATCATTCATCTCATTAAGGGCTTCTGCACTTGTAGGCTCGTGCTTCAAAACCTCATTATAATTCTCATAAGCACCTTTTAAATCCTGTCCTTCGTAAAGCGAACGAGCACGGCCGAGCAGTGGTCCAACTAAATTATTTAGATTAGTTTTTGACTCCTGTAGCATCTTTGTCGCTTCGGCCACCAAATCCTCATCCATCTTTTCTGCTTGTAAAAATTCTTCCAATCTAACGGTTGCATTATACCATTCTTTACGTAAATAGAATGTCTTTCCAGGTTGAAGCAATCCCACCATTCTCTGCCTCTCTGCTTCCTTCTGGGCCTTATCGAGTGCGATTCTTTCCTGCTCCTTTTTCCAAGCATCAAGTTCAATTTTAAGTGAGCTGATATCAAAATTATTAGGGTCGATAATTGCAATCTCAGCAAATAAAGACTCCGAGAGTGGTATATTTCTTTCTGCGACCGCTGTTTTAGCACGGGCCACAAGCTCAATAACTTTTGCCTTTCTTTCTTCTTCTAAAATTCTCTTTCGCCGTGCCTCTTCAATTCTTTCTGCTTCTTGAATCCCCTGAAGAGCAACTTCTCTATATTGAGCAGCACTTTTATAGTTAGGAATTAAACTCATAACATTTTTATCTAGCTCGAGAAGGGCTTCTCTAAAAAGACCTCTACTTATCAATTCTGAAGCTAGTTGATAACTTGATTCAACTTGTTCAAGTTGTTCTACGCTTAGGACAATTTCAGGAGCTCCTGAATTTAAATCTTTTACTTCGGCCGGTTTAGATGCTGCATCCGTTGGTGGTTTTTTGGTCCCTTCCTCTTCATCAACTAGCAAAAGTAAAACGCCTAAGACGACAATGATAACGAGAATCTTTCTGACTGGCGGCATCGCTTTAAATTTTTCAACTAGCGATTGATTTTTTATTGGTCCATCTGCACCAAAAGCGTCACCTTCTAAGCTCACACCGTCATCGTCAAACTCTTCATCAACTTCTACAATTTCTTGAACTTCAACAACTTGGTTTTCTTCGACGGGCATCATTCGATCCCGCTCTTCATCAATAAAATCAGATACAATCTTTACCGTAAAGGTGGTGCTTCCGATAATAAACTCATCACCATTAGTTAGAGGTGATTTATTAATCCTCTCTCCATTGAGCAGTGTTCCGTTACCAGACTGCAAATCCTCTATGGTACATGTCACATTATTTTTTGTAATTTTGGCGTGTAAACTAGAAACTTCTGGATCGTTTAAGACAATATCGCATTTAGAGCCATCACGACCGATCAATGTCTCATGTTTTTCAAGATTGAATTTATCGTATGGTGCATTTTCTCCAAAGATTTCTAATTGGAATTTAGCAAAAGATTGAAAAACTTTTGTAGACTCATCGTCGTATCCACCATTCTCATCATTTTCATCACCTTCCGCGACTCCGAAATCACCAAACTCCTCAATCTCATCCCCATTATCATCAGGGAAAACCGATTGATCGTTCTGACCAGTGAACTCTGAATTTTTTGCACCTGCGCTGGAGAACTCCTCAGACGTACTTGGTTCTAAATCAAATTCACCGGTCCCGTCACTTTCAACGGGAGAATCAAAAGATTCAAAATCACTGTCTGAAAATGATTCCGCAAGAACTGTTTCTTCTTCCACGATTTCATTGATCGGTTCCGCAGGAACCTCTTCCGCCTCAGGTAATGGCTCAGTTTTTTCAGTAATCACTTCATCAACTGGTGCTGGTGCCGGCGCTACGGCAGGTGGTTGCTCTAGTATCGTTCGAGTTTCGTAGGGATCCG
>DIUE01000036.1:9030-9720 GCA_002435795.1 Bacteriovoracaceae bacterium UBA6166
CCTTCATTGAGAATTGACTGGGTTGTACTTGTTCCATTAAGACGAATAGTGGAAAATTCCGAAGTAGACCTAAGGCTCCACTTGCCGCCTTGATAAGAAATCTCTGCATGAACACGGGAAACCTGTTTATCATCAAGTTGAACATGACATTCAGCTGATCGCCCCAACAAGAAGATCAACGACGATCCACCATTGCCTGCAGTTTCTTTTCCCAAATCAATTTCACTTACGAGTTCATTGTCCCGTAAAACAGCGATCTTCATTTAAATCATAACCCATTCGAAGCTTGATATCTTCGATTCCTTTTTCTGATTCTTTATATCGTTCATCATCTTTATAATCTCTTAATAGCCTTATGATCGAGCAATAAGAAACAATAGCGGCATCATATTTTAAGGCATCTGTCTCTTGTCTCGCTTTAAAGAAGTTAAGCTCTATCTCTTCATCTAATCGCTGTCTTGTGCGATTGAGATAAAATGTCGCTCGCCCGTGATTTGGGCTCATTAAGAGCGCAAAGTTAAATTCTTCAATCGCCCGAAAATAATTCCCCTCTCTAAATTCTCGCAACCCTCTATGAAGAACTGCATTTAACTTTACTTCCATCTCTCTATCTTCTTCTCTTTGAGGAGTCGCCCCCCCAGGAGCAAAAACAGCTGTATTGGCGACCTTCGGATTGGCGACTTTGTTTTC
>DIUE01000024.1 GCA_002435795.1 Bacteriovoracaceae bacterium UBA6166
GAAAACACGGCACTGCAAAATAAATTAAATGAGCAAGAAAAGAAAATCAGTAAATTTGAAAAGCAAGCCGCTTAAGCGGAGATTTTTCGTGATTTTGTGCTTGTCATCCCACCCTGATTTCCGCTAAAAATACAGATTCGCAATCCTTCACCTTTCAGTGCNNGTTCGAGTCCCTTCCTGGGCACCATTTAAAAGCCTTCCTTTACGGGAAGGCTTTTTTGTTTTAGCCACCGATGAAACCACTGTTGTTGCCGCGTTGCGCTGTCTTGGCGATTTAGAGTTCATCATAAAGAAAAACAAAGGTATGATGGCTATTAACTATCTGAATGTCTTTGTGGAGAAGTTATGAACCGAATGACGACCGTGGCCTTACTAGCAAGTCTATTTACGGCCGGCTATGCCCTATGGGGTCAGAGAAGACTTCAGATTCAGCTCAACGATCTTGAGAGTATAGTGATGGGGTTAGAATCTGGTGGTGAAGCTGTCGTTCAGACTGCGCCCATTAGAGAAGTCATTGCGCCCGTTGCGGCTCCTGTTGAAATTCATAAAGGCGTGACTCCTGAAAAAGCCTTTCTTAAAGCCGGGGATTTTTGCCACTCTATTAATGAGGTATATAACAAGCAAAAGACTTTAGTGCGTTTTGATGGTGAAGGTAATTTAAAACTTTGGGAAGTGATGGATTCTCTTGAGCTTAATTTAAATTCTCCTGCCAGTGGAACAGGTACTTATCAGATCAGCGGTCTCTATATTTTTGCTGTGATTAAGCTTGAGTCAGGACAGACTATAAATAGACGTCTTGAGATTGTTTATTATGATCCCTCTGGAGAGATTACTGATATCAAGCTTGATAGTAATCACTTCAGTCGAAGTAATTGTCGCTAATTCTGTTTCAAATCGTGAGATTTCAGGCAGCACCCCTCACAAGCAGGGTGAAAGCCTTTTTTTAAATCGTTTTTCAAAGCTTGGTACTGCTGGTTTTTCCAAGCTTGCGTGATCTTATAATCACAATCTCTAATATTCGCCATATTCAAACCAATATCACAAGGTGTGAGAGTGCCATCGTAATATAACGTCAGGATACTGGCCGATTTGTGACAGGCTTTTACTCCAAAAGAACTAGGATTTTCTAAATACATTCTGAGTTGTTCTGGCTTTACGGCGGGTTTTACTTTGACCGAAAGGCCTCGCTCTTTGCCGTTTTCAAAAACACTTTCAAGAGAACTTAGAATTTCTCCAATTTGAGAAGAATCGTATTTTTGAGTATTCCCTTCCAGATAATCGGGATGAGTGAAGTCCTTATAGATTTTATTTCCGCCTCGTACTTTGTTTTGAAACATAAGATTAAAAGTAAAGTCAGTGATGCCAAATCTTTCATAGAAATAATCGACGACTTTCTGCATTTCAGAATAATTATCGTCAGTAATTGTGATTTTTAAACAAATCAAAGGATGCTTCTTTTGATGTTTCTTTTTTAGATCGACTAAAAGCTGAATCGTTGAACAGAGATTTTCAAAGGACTTCGAGTTACCGCGCGCCTGATTATGATAATCTTCAAGTCCATCAACAGAGACCATAAAATAGAAAAGATGTTTTTCAACAAGCATTTCAAGAATATCGGCCTGTGGATAACTTCCATTTGTAATGAGAGATGTGCGAAATTTTTTATCAAGAATAAGCTCCATCAGGGGCTTAAAATTTTTTGAAATAAATGTTTCGCCCCCTGTGACATCTAAAATCGTACGTCTCGGGAGAGGATTAAGAATTTTATTCCATTCTTCGAGGCTCAGGTGATTGAGTTCTTTTTGATTAAGTGAATCCGCTTGATAGCAAAATGAACAGGCTAAATTGCAGCGAACTGATGTTCTAAGACGTAAAACGAGTGGGTAGAGTGGAGGCAGGCCAAGATTAGAACTGATGAGATTGTTTGTGCGTCCATAAAAATCAACAGCATTATCATAAACTGAATGCAGGATTTTTCCCTTAAGCAACGCTGACTCCCTTCCAATCAAACTTTTCCACAAAGCTAATCCTATGCTATTTTTATAGAATATGAAATCACTAGGGGTCAGATATGGGTCAGCCTATCCTTGAAATAAAAAAGCAACTTTATCAGGATTTGGGCTATACACTCCATTATAAACTCACACCGACAGAGTTAGAGGTGATGCGACGTTTAGTTTTTGAGCAGTATCTCTCTGTGATTGAATCAAACTATCCGCAGTATCTTGAGAAATTTCAGTCTGCCGGTATCGAAAATTATCATTCTTTATCTCATCTCGTTGATCACAGTGGGATATGGTTTAAGTTGAATAGGTGTTTGCTGCAACCGAGTTGTGAAGCAATCAAAAGCTTATCCTTTTGGTCGGTCTTGAAAAATGATTTTGGCCCATTCAAAACGGGTGAGGTGGTGTATGAGCGCTCGATTGAAAAAGGTCGAGATGAAATGTACTGGCGCATCGTGAGACCGAACCAGCCAACAGATGTAGGCACACTGCACGCAGATGCTTGGTTTCACAAAACGATGAAAATTCGTGATAGGGCCTTTCCAGAGGGGGCGCACGCATTAAAAATTTGGATTCCTCTTTATGTTGAGCCTGGAAAAAATGGATTAGCGATTATTGAAGATTCCCATCAGAAATCTTGGGATTACCGCGCTGAGGACATTGAAAACACCATGAAACCGCGTCTAAATGGCGATGAGTCGCTGTTACCAACGAAATTATTAGACACTCCTCCTGGGCAAGTTGTGATTTTTAACGAAGATCTCGTTCATGTTGGAGCGGTAAATCGTGGAAATTTCACTCGTATAAGCTTGGAAATCACACTCATCAAAACAGCGTGTTGAGTGTAGAGCAAAAATGCAGGGAGATTTTAGTTGGCTTACGGGCTTAATCAATTAAAATAAGAATTAGTGATGTTTCGTGATCAAAATGTTCTCTAAGGCCCATTAATGACAAAGATTACTTTAATTAAGCCCCCGATGCTGACAAAGAGTAAGTCGTTTCACTTGAGTCACGGGGTTCCCCCAATCGGCTTAGCTTATATTGCTGGTGCCTTAAAATCTCAGAATTTTTCCTATAAAATCCTAGATGCTCACGGTGAGAAAATTCATCGTTTCGCCCACGTGGAGCAGGATTTCATTATTCACGGTTTGATGCCCGAAGAAATCGTCGCCCGAATACCGAAAGAGACCGAGTATATTTTGATAAGCTTTATGTTCAGTTGTGAAAAAAAGCTTTATTACGATATCTGCTCAAGGATTCGAAACCTCTATCCTGAAAAAATCATAATCGTTGGCGGTGAGCATGCCACTGCCGCTTATAAAGAAATTCTTGATCACGGCTATGCTGATTACTGCGTTCTCGGAGAAGGGGACGAAGTCATCGTCAACTTAATCAAGGCGCTTGAAAAAAACCAATGTATGAAGTCTGTTGGTGGCATAGCTTATGTGACAGATACCGGAGTTATTCAACATTCAAGACTTAAACGAATTAAAAATATCAGCGAGTACAAAGCCTGTTGGGATCAGTTCCCAATTGAAAACTATATGTCGATTCGAACGGGGATGAACACTGTCAATCATAGGGCTTTCCCAATTTCGGCCACCAGGGGTTGCCCTTATCAGTGTACGTTTTGCTCAAGTCCAAATATGTGGGGAACTTCATACTTCACGAGGCCTCCGAGTGATGTCGTTCAAGAAATGAAAGAATTGCATGAGAGATATCAGGTCGAGCATTTTGACTTCACCGATTTAACCGCAATGGTCAACCGGGCTTGGACATTGGAGCTTTGCAATCTCTTAATTAAAGAAAATTTACCAGTCACTTGGCAGACTGGTGCTGGAAGTCGCTCTGAAACTTTCACCGATGAGGTTTTAGTCGCGCTTAAGAAGTCAAAAATCTTAAAGATTATTTTTGCGGTGGAAGCCGGTAACCAAGTTACGATTGATCGAATTAAAAAGAATCTCGATGTCGATAAGGTGATGGATAGAATCAAGCGCGCTAAGAGAAACGGTCATCATGTCAAAGTTCAGTTTATCATGGGAATGGTTGATCAGACTCTGAAAGAATGTCTAGTTAGCGCTTGGTATATTATTCGATGCAGCCTTTACGGTGTAGAAGATATTTCAGTTTTTTCTTTTCATCCTTATCCTGGTTCTGAAATGTATGATCAGGTCGATAGAACTCACGCAGAAAGCGATGAGTTTTATACGTATTCCGATCTTTATAGCAAGCAATGTGCCTCAAACCACTTAGGTCCGATTCAGTTATGGTTGCTGACGACTGGTATGATGATTTTTTGCATGGCCTTGCAATATACGATTAGACCATGGCGTCTATGGCGACTCTTCAAAAATATCATTATCACCAAGAAACCTTCCGCTCAAATTGAAATGGCCATTTTTGCCAAGTTTTTCAAAGATAAAAAACTTTACAGCCATCTCGTCGATGATGATTTTCGTTTTCAGCAAAGAAAACCTGCTTTCTATGACGTGGAAAAAATTCCATTAAAGCTCGCGGGAAATTAGATATAATTCAAATGCTCGGGTGGATTTTTTAAGTCCCAGAGAAACTTGTTAACCGAGTCGGGGCGACAAAACGGCATACATTTACTGACATCTAAATGACATTGAATCTTTTTCATTTTTGATCGGCACTCTTCACTATTCCACATTTTCTCAAAGGACTGTTCAAGAATATTGCCGTAGCGATGACTCTCATCTCCGATATAGGGACCGCAGCTATAGACGTCACCTTTAGCGTCGACTTCAATCATAAAGTCACCTGAAAGGCATTTACTGTAAGCTCGTTTTGGAATTGTTTGAAAATGACTTTCTCGCAAAACGAATTTAAATGAATCCGTGTTTAAACTCTCAAGCTTTAGCAGTCTCTGTATGATTTCTTGACGGTTTTCAAGCTCTGTTTCCCATTCTGTTAAGGGGTGTTTTAAAAAAGGCTTAACCGCGAAATAATCGACTCCGATTTCTTTTAAGAGCTTAGCAAGTGTTTCGATTTCCTGTTGATTCTCATTGAGTAAAACACACTGAGCTCCAATAACAATTTTCGCATTCTGGTTTTTCTTTTGTCTGACCAGTTCCTGTAAATTGGCCAAAACGATCTCGAAGTCTTTTTCACTTGTCTGGTGAATTTTGCCATAGTTCTTTGCCGAGCCACCATTCACGCTGACTCGAATCCAGTCGAGATCTTTCGCTAGGACTTCGGCTTTTTCTTTTGTCAGCAAACGCCCATTGGTATTCATCGCTATATCAATACCTGCAGAACGAGTTTTTTGGACCATCTGAATAGCGTCTTTATGCAGGAGGGGCTCCCCATCACCGGCGAAAAACAAGGATTTGACTTGAAGTGCTGACCACTCCTGGACTAACTCTTCGTAGCGAGCAGTGGGAAAGAATATTGGTTTGAATTCTTTGTAGTGATAAACACAAAATGTGCATTTATGATTGCAAAGACTGGTGGGGCTGAAGGCAATATAAATGGGATTAATCACCTTTCCCGCTTTCCAGTCTTGGACGCGGTCAAGGTGGTGAATCATTTTATTGCCATCTAGCTCTAGTCTTTTAGTCATAAAAAGTCGTTTAAGAAAAGGGTTTTAGAGATCTGACGAAAACACTTAGGTGTCTGATCAAAACAAAGAAATTAATGAAACTATGTCGAATTTTTTTACCGATTTCACTGATTTGATTTTCCATTTTCGCCGCACGTGTGCCGGGCCTTTTAGCAAATGGGATCGCCAAGTTGGCATCGAAATAAAACAAGGATTTTGTCGAGAGCCACAGGTCTCCCCATGTCTCCCCTGGAAACCCAACGATAATATTATTTTTGATAACTAAGTTAGGGTTCAGTTTTTTAAGTTCTTTCAATTGTTTTAAGACGATTTCTGGAGAGTAGTCACGGCCCATCTCTGTAATGATTCGAGGGCTTCCTGATTGAATCGGGATATTCATATTTATAATACGAGGATCAGCGAGAAGATCTTTAATCTGATCGAAGTATTTAACAAAAAACATCGGCTCAAGATAATTAATAACGAGCTTAAACGGATAATCAATTTGGGTAATCTCTTTCAGCAGATCAACTAGTGTGAGACCTCGGTCAATACCATAACAACCGATATCATCGCCCAGAAGCCAGAATTTATCGTGTCCCTGTTTGATACCGACATAAAATTCATCGATGATTTTATCAAGGGGTTTACTGCGGATATGACCCTTCGCCGTTTTGATTGCGCAAAAAGTACATTTACCAGCGCATCCTTGACCGATGGTGATTCCATAAAATTCTTGATTGATAACAACTGTCTCAAAGATATTATGTAGAAGCTTAAAGTTAAATCCCAATTTTTTTTCAATTTTATAAAAGAGAGGTCTAAATTTGATGACCAATCGGTGCATCCAGGTGAGTTCGACAAAATCCTGAGCATCAAAGAAATTAGTCTCTGTGACGCTGGCACCTTCATCTGTCATTAAGCCTTGAACAGGGACATCTTCTCCCAGCGCACCCCACAACTCACTGACGTTGCCTGGAGCGAACATCTTACCGGCGTGAACTTCATTGAGTTTACTGGGGTTAATTTTGGCCAAGCATCCACCGACTACAATTTTTTTATCGGGATATTGTTCTTTTAAATTTTTGAGGACTTTAAAAGTATGGTCTTCACGCTCTTGAGTGTGTCCGCAAGTATTAAGAACGATGACATCGGCTTCGCCCACTGGACTTGAAATCCAACCTTGTTTTTCCATCGCTTGGCGATAGGTTGAGTTTTCGAGCAAGTTCGTTGCACAGCCCTCAGTGGTCGTCATTACTTGAAATTTTTTTGTCATTTCATACCTCTTGAACTTCTCGATCACGAATATTCTTAATCTCTACTGAGGTGTGACCAAACTCTTGATAGCGGTTGTTTTTAATTTTCACATCGCAGGGATTGCAATTGCCATAATAGTGACAAGGTCTAAAAATATCTTCAATTTGAAATTCGGGATTTTGCAAGTCGCCTACGGCGAATTTAAGATTATAGAGATCGTGATGGCAGCGAAAAACTTTACCTTCAGGTGAAATGAGAAGCTCACTGGTCTTGCATTCACATGTCTTTAAGATCGGCGAGTCGACTGCATTTGGGTACTTGAAAAGTCCATGCAGCGTTTCTTCATATCGCCCTAACAATTCTTTGGTTTTAAACTCTAGGCCCATTTCTTTCGTAAGCTCTTGTGCCACAGTTAACTGAGATTTATAAGCCGGGTGGTCAACAGTATAGATCGCGATCGGATAACCTTCATTTTTTAGAATCAGTGCTTTATCCAACAAAGGTTTAAGCTCCATCGTTTCAGGATGGTAACTGACTCTAATTGAAGCATAAGGAGCAGGTCGAAGAAATCGTTCAGGCCTAACGGCTTTCATAAATTTTAGAGGATCAAATTGTAAGTTGGTTAGCAAGTCGATCTCAAGATCTGAGCGCAAGCCTTTTAAAATATCAAAGAAACCTGGATGAATCGTAGGCTCTCCGCCTTGAAGCGAAAGAGGAAGTCCTGGCCTTAATTCAAGACGATTAAGAATGGAAATCCACTCATTCGCATTTAAATGTTTGCGTTTAGGATTGAGGCCACTCAGATGGTTGATGCAATAACTACAAGAAAGGTTGCAACCGAGAGTAAGAAAAACTCCTACGTAATTATAATTCGCGGGGAGAATTATTGAATTGGCCCTTCCCATTTTTGTCCTATGATCTGAACGCGGTTACCGATTTTTAAGAGATTCGCTAATCTCCATATTAAGCTTGTCAGGAGGCTGGGTCCACCTCTTTCATAGACGCCGATAACACCCTGAATCCCAGTCCAGTATTTGACCTTATGAGCTAGCTGAGTCTTGTGGAGAAGCAATTTAAGCGATTTGGGGTTAAACTGCCAAATATGATAGGGCAGCCCCAAGCTATGGCCATAGGGATATTTGATGCCAAGGACATTGGGCACTTGAAGATAAATGATCCCGCCCTCCATCAGCATGCTGCGAGCCTTCTGCAACATGAGATCAGGAGTTTTAAAATGCTCAAGTACATCAAACATAAAAATGGCCGCGAATTTTTCTTCCGTTTCAAAGCTCTCAAAATCTAAGTGCTGAGCGTCCAGGTTGAGTTCCTCGCGCGCATACTGAACCACTTCAGCGGAGAAATCGAGACCAATCACCTCATGACCTGCTTGTTCTAGATACTTCGCCCAAAAACCATAACCGATGCCAACATCGAGAAAACGCCCTTTGGGAATATTGTATTGTTTGAGTCTTTCAAGACGTTGTTGAAAAAAACTATCAAAGATTGGCCGATATTTTTTGTAATAATTTGGAAAGGACCAAAACTCAACTTGCTGCTTTTTGGAATCATCGATGAATTCAGTGAGCTCAGCTGTCGATTCATTTAGAAAAACCAGAGAACAGCGATCACAACGATTAAGATGATGGCCATCGATTGTTTTAAATTTTTGAGTGCGATCTTTTTGATGGCAGATACAACAGGAATTACTCATGATTAAACTCATTTTGAATCACGGCAAGGACTTTGGGGTAATCTAGAAATTCAGAGCAAAGCTTAGGTTGATGACAGGCACTCTGGTGACAAGGAAGACAATGATAGTTTTCAGGAATTAAAAAAGGAACACAGGTTCCGACTTGATAGAAATCAATTTCATCACTTGGCGTCGGGCCAAAAAAGGCAATGAATTTTTTCTTCATCCCAAGAGCGATATGAAGCCCTAAGCTATCGCAGGTAATTAAAAAATCACATTCAGAAATCCAGTTGATATAGGTTTCTAAATTGTCATGACCTTCCTGCCACGAGACTTGATACCCTTGTTCTTCAATTAAGTGCGCTAATTTTTTCCAAGAAGAAAGATCAATTTTTTTTGTAGGCCATTTAGATCCTACTTGCCAATTGAGTCCGATTATTGGTTTTTCATTTTTAATAAATTGAGTGTTATCTGAGAAGAAACAATAAGTTTCTCGTTGATAGTTGAGACCCAGAAGTCCAAATAATAAATGCTGCCATATTTTTTTCCCTTGTACCGCAAACGATTCTTTATAGTCTTTAAGACTGATGACTCCCTTTGAAGTCATGAGAGAATCGTCATTTACTGAACCATACCCATAAGTGAGTTTTGTAGGCGGAAAATGCTCACGGGGAATATATCTTTCAAGGTTGAGAAAAAGATCAAGATTTAAATCTGATTTTTTTTCGAGATAGGTCTCGTAATCCCAAAGCTCAGAGATTTCATTCGTTTTTTCAAGCAGAGGCAAGCCATGAGACGATGTCACCCAAATAATCTGGTCACTTGGAGTGAAGGCCTTGAGAATGGGAGTTGTCCGCAATATATCGCCAAGGCTTACGATCGCTGGATCTTGAATATCAGTTGAGAAGGTCTCAGTGAAACCGGTTTTCAGGATAAGAATCTTGCGCGCAGGTGAAATCATGAGTCTCTGCTAAGGACATAGAGTTTAAATAATAAAATATACGAACGAAAGACGTCTAGAAATGAGTTTAGTCGAATCGCTTTGGATTGACCATGGGAGCGTTCATTGAGGATAAATGGTCTTTCTGTGTATCTTAAGCCTTCTTTCTTGATGACATGAATCAGGGCCTCGGCGTTAAAAGCAAAACGTCTGGAGTGAATGATTTGTTTTTTTAAGCTTTGAGTTGGGAAAATGGAATTACCGTTGTAATACTTCAAATTGAGATTAAAACTTAGGTTGAGAATCGTGGTGTAGATTTTTGAGAGGTTTCGACGAAGAAAATTACGCTGGTAGTGATGGTGTTGTGGATAAGTCACAATAATACTGCTTGGATTCAACTCATCAAGCATTTCGGAAAATCCCTCTAAAGAGATTTCCCCATCACTTGGCAACCAAGTCACAAAATCAGTTGTAACAGATTCCAGCGCTGTCATATAGGCATGGCCAATTCCGCCATTGTGATCGAGGTGAATGACTTTCACTCTATTCTTATTTTGTTCTGCGATCTCGTTAGCAATCGAGCCGGTGTCATCTGTGCTTCCATCATTGACGATAATAATTTGATATGAAGTCAGTTTTGTCGTCAAAATATCTATAAGTGGTAAGGCCACATTTTTCAGATTTTTCGCTTCATTGTAGGCCGGCAGAATCACTGTCAAAGAATAAGATGATAATTCAATTTTCATGATTGTTTAACTAGTAGTTTTAGGCCTTCGCTGGCCTGGATGATAAAATGTTGAATTCCTCTTAATTTTTTTATTCTTCTGATGAGGAAACTCGGGCTTAAGTAGAACTGGCGTATCGCCTGTTTTTTAAGTTTTTGAATCTCAACTGAGCTTAGGAGATCGTTGCCAATTACATGATGTTTCCCAAGAGAATCGTAGTGGCTCGATTCAGAGTTTGAAAATGAACCATTCTCAATGGCGGCTTTTCGGATTGAAGTGCCTGGCAGAGGAGCGGCAATATTAAATGAGGCGTAATCAAGCTTAAGTTGCTTGGCATAATTGATTGTTTCTAAGATGGAGGCTTTTGATTCACCTGGTAGACCTATGATGAAATCTCCACATACATCGATCCCTAAGTGCTCGGCATGAGAAATGAGCTTCTCCAAATTATTCGCTGTTACGTGACGGCCGTGTTTTTTTAGAAGAAGAAGATCGTGACTTTCAATCCCAATAATTAAAGTGTGACAGCCAGACATTTTCATTTTCTCTAATAATTCAGGAGTGTATTGATTAGGATGAAAATAGGTGGACCAACTGAATTGATAGTTTCTTTCAATCATCCCATCGAGTAATGTGAGGATATTTTGATAAGGAAGCCCAAACGAGCGGTCTCCAATATAAATTTCTTTAAAGCCCAACGTTTTAATGGTGTCGAGTTCTAGAAGAATATCATTTGCTTCTCGCCAGTAATTTGGAAACTGGCTCATGATGCAGTAGTCGCAGGAGTAAGGACAACCCCAAGCCGTAAAGACCGTCGTGTATTTATAGTGACGAGCAAAAGGCCAGCGATACTGAGAATGAATGAATTTATCATGTTTTGGCAAGCCGAGTTCGAATTGATGGGGCTTCTTGAGGGGTAATAAGGGAGGGGCTTCTTGCCAATCGCCTCTGTTTTGTAAAAGTTCTGAAAAGTTGATGAAAACGGGATTGGCTAAAATAGAATCAACATAGGGTTTCACTTGTTCTTTAAAATATGCTTCAAAAAAAAGATCGCCGAAGACGAGTATCTTTGTATCGGATAATTTTTTCTGCAAAGTTTTGAGAAAGAGAAAATCTTCATCCCAGCTAGTATTCGCCATCGCCAGAACAATAATTTGGGGATTGAAGGAAAGAATTTTTTTTAACGTCTCTTCGGTGCTCCATCTCGCTGCAATAGCATCGAAGAGTTCAAAAGGGCAATCAGCAGGGACACGAGCGGACATGAGAAGAAAATCATAAGGCTGGTAGAGATAGTTGGCTTTTGATTCAGTTGCACAG
This sequence comes from Bacteriovoracaceae bacterium UBA6166, assembly GCA_002435795.1. Lineage (GTDB taxonomy): Bacteria > Bdellovibrionota > Bacteriovoracia > Bacteriovoracales > Bacteriovoracaceae > UBA6166. The sequence goes on from DIUE01000024.1 coordinate 11,495, forward strand.
TCAAAATTGCGCATAATTTTGCGATATTGATCGAGCGGTGGATTTACAAAGGCAATACTCACGAGCTACTTCCTCAGGGCCTTAAATGGTTCTTTCGAGCTTAACACGGTCTATTTGAGCTGCCAAAAGCTTGGTCGTACTTGTCTTTTTTTAAGTTGATCTAAGAAACCAACAGGATCATGAACGATATTATCTTCGACTCGAAATAAAAAGTCCTCGCGCAATTTTTCTGTATATGCCTTACTTGGCGTTCCTAGAACCTTACTCATAAACTCGATTGTGTAGACGACATCAAGAAATTCATCGTAGTGGAGAGCTTCGTTCTTGGCGACGATGGTATTTTCAAAAAAGCCATTTTCTTTCAAGGTTTGAGCATTTGAAGCGTTATAAATAAGGTTCAAGGAGAAAAAAATCATTGTTAGGCCGGTAAGAGAGCCCAACACAATCTTAGGCATGGCCTTTAATCTAATTTGAGAAATCACAGTGACCGCGATACCTGTTAACAGAGAGACAAAAAGGATTCGTCTTAAAATATAATAATCAAAAAAACTGAAGCGATACTCATAGAAGCGCCAAGCGCCCTTCCAGAAATGTGTTAATCCCTCATAAGAGAAGAAACCCCTACGTGAAATATAGTGAACTTTTTCTAGCAGGTGCCAGTCCTTAGTCCAATCAGCTAAGATGATCTCTAGATGATAAAAATTGCGAAATAATGAAAAAGCGATAATGGCTAAAGCTAGTGGTTTTGAATAATTCCAGATTAAAAAATAGCCAAATGCCCAAAGTGGTAACTCACTCAAAAAGACTCTGCCTGCAAAAGTATCGAGGTTATCACTAACAATAAAGCCAAAAAAAATAATCTTGCTGGTAATGACAACGATGGAAAATAGACTCGCTTGCCTCCATTTTCCACGATGAAACAGAGAGCCCGCTATGAGTGCGATATAGGCAAAGAAAAAAGCAGGGGTATATTTAAAAAGACCAGCAGCACCAAAAAGGATAAGATGAGATCGCCAAATCTCAGTTTGAAATACAGGGAGAGTCACAGTTTCATAGCCAAGACGAGAGAGAGTTGTTGTGTATAAGACAAGGGCGCTGATAGCAAATAAAGCCAAGCTCCAGCCGATAAACTTTTTGTCACGAGTCTGAATTATGACAACGGCCGTTGGTAGCAGCCAAAATACAGAATCAGGCTTTATTAAGAAAAAAAGTGCCAAGGCCAAGAGTAGTTGAATCTTTGTGGAAAATTCTTTTTCATCTGAGAAAAAGAGCTTTAAGAATAGGTAAGTTGAGAGTGGAACACAAAGGAGAGAAATCTCTCCTGGGTCAAAAAGAAAATACCAGAGACCAACGCTTGAAAGAAAGCTAAACAGGAGCATCTTTTTATAAATGCTTCCAAGATGACTTTCCATTTTTTGGATGGCGACTACACCCACTAGATAAGCAACAAAAAAAATATAATAGGCGCTCTGCTGGATAAAATGTTCCTGCCAAGGAGCTAGAATTCCCTTTGCTAAAAAATAGGGAAAAAACAAAAGGACAGAGATAAAAGGGGAGCGATGATCAGGGTGATTATAATTTGGGCTCACCATCCAGCGATCAACGGGATTTGAAAATTGATTGATTATATTAAAGTCAAAATCTTGCAGCATACTTTTTAGGTAGCGAAGGTAGACCCCGTTCTCAAACTCCATGAATTGAAGGCTTAAAAGAAAAAAGGCGAAAGTAAGAGCGCTATAGAGTGTGAATTGACTTAGAATTTTGATAGCAAGTCTCTGGGCCTTCATGGCGGTTGCATCCTCATCTATTCGTTAAAACAATAGTTTATCAGCTTTTGGGAAGATTGGCTTTAATTTTACGCATAGCCGCTTTTTGGGAAATGCGGTGCAAGTATGAAGGGCAGAATGGCCGTGGTATTTACACTTCCTTCATAAAAACTAATCAAGTGAGATTCTGATGAAAAAACTAACCCTTCTCTTTTTGTTCCTCTGCGCTTTCTCGGCCCAAGCTGAGTGGAAATCGGTCTTTATTAGCGGCGACGACTCAATCCCAAACTTCGATAATGGCCGCGTGACGCTATCACAAATGCTTGAGAGCTTTGGTCTCGAAACTCAGCATCAAAATCACCTCACTTCTGAAGCAACACTTGCTCTTGGTGGTGTTCAAGTCGCGAGTTTACAGAATATCGCAACGACTTTTAGAGATTTGAATGTAGACAAAGAAAACGGCCGCTGTTTTGTTTTCATGACTTCACATGGAATTAGAAACCAAGGTTTCTACTTAAGCCAAAGTGGATTGATTACTCCAACTCAAATGGCAACTCTTGTTGACTACGCTTGTGGCGAGGTCCCAACTGTGATTTTGGTTTCTGCGTGTTACTCAGGACAGTTCATTGAAAAACTCGCAGGGGATAACCGCGTAATTTTGACTGCCGCCATTAAAGATCGTCCATCATTCGGTTGCTCAACTGACACGACTTATACTTTTTGGGATGAGTGTGTGATTGACTCTTTTCCAGTTGCTTCAACATGGGAAGAGCTTTATTCAGAAGTGCGTTCATGTGTGACTGAAAAAGAATTGGCCCTTGGATTCAATCCATCATTGCCACAAGCTTCTTTCGGCAAAAACATGAGAGATCTTCCACTTTTTAATTTCTAAGACTTTTATTTCTAGCCGCCTTTTCTCTGAGGCGGCTTTCTTTTTTTAATTGCTTCAATCTGATCGTAATGCCAAGGCCTAAGGGCGATGAGAATCCCGGTCTCATTCATATTAGGATCATCGTCAGAAAAGAATTTTGCCTCTTCTTGCATCTCTTGAATCATTTTATCTATCTTCATTTGAAATTTTTTGACTTGGCCTTGATGAATTCCCATAAGGGAGAATCGTAGGAACTTCTCGTCTCCTACAAAATCGTCTTGCAGGAATTCTTTCTTGGTGCGTTCAAAAAGAGTCCTTCCAATAGGGCCATCACGGCGCAATCTGAAAAGGCCAACTTTCTTAATTTTATATTTATTGGCCGGGTGGAGTTCGATCAAATTCAGCTTATCTAAAGTCAGTAAAAAGCTTTCGGCCTCAGGCATTTCTATTTCATAATTTTTAAGAATATTCGCAAGGGTTTTTTCGGCCCTCAGAAGAATATAAAAATAAAAAAGCCGGGGCTTTTCTGAAAAGACTTTTTCATGCTCAACGCTGAGATACCAGCCTTCGGAGGACTCGCGCTCGCCGATCTGTTTACAAAGCTCTAGGAAATTGAGGTCCACAAGCTGGCATATCTCTTCGAGGCGATTCAGAGAAAGGTCTCCCGAGGAAAAATGTCTCTTAACGCTCGCTTCGCTTAAATTCAGCCTCTGAGCTAAGTCTTTATAGGTAACCCCTTTAGATTTCAGGGCTTTTTTTAAAATATCGAGAAGTGGTTCTATTTGTCTCATAGGACCACGGTATCACATATTAATACTTTTTAAAATGGTATTGATTAATTTTCGCCATTAGTCGATATTGAATCTAACAGGGCCAAAGGAGGCGAGTATGTTTCAATTTTTTAGACGTAAGGCGAGTTTTTTCTCGTTCAGTGAAGAGAGAAGGTATGTAGAGGAGCAAGGTCGGTTGAAAACTCAACTGCAAGTCATGTGTCGATTTTTTTAAGGAGGGATTATGAACTTTATTATTGTGGCCATGGTTTTAGCGTTTAGTGCAATGGTAGACGCTTTATCGAAAATCTTATGATTTGTTTCACCTAGCAGCGATTTTTCATCAAAGGAATCGCTGCTTTATTCACCACTAGTCTAGAGAAATCACTAGCACGTCGCCATTCAGCACCAAGCCTTCACTCTCTAGTTCTTTCAAAAAACGAGATTTGACTGAGAAAATTCCCGCCTTCACTTGATTAAACTTAAGTAAAATTTGATTTCTTTCAGAGTTGTATTGAATTGATCCATTGATCGTAAGTCTAACGTTAAAAAGGATTTTTGTTCGACCTAATAACTGAAAGGTATTCTGATGAATGCTAAGATCGACCTCGGTGATAACCCTCGAGCTAGCAGGGGAATTTGATTTCTGGTCGAGACTTTTTGCGAGCGTATCAAAGCTCAGTTGATCGAGTTCTAGTTTCGGAACGGTCAGTTTCGCCGACTCAAGGCAGATGGCAAACGGCCAAGGCTTTTGACTTCTCTCTTGCAAGGCTTCACAGGACAAATAAAGTTTTTCTAAATACTGTGAGCGCTGATTCACTCCTACGCTGCCGTAATCAAACCGTAGGAAAAATTTCTTTTGATCAATCCAGTCTAGATGACCGTTTCGCAATTCAATCTTTGAGAGAAACTGATACTGCTCAAATTGAAAATTTTTGAGACTTATTTTTCCGTTTGATTGGCTTAGTGCGAGTGTGGTGTCTGATTCTTTCTCAAGGTAGGCTTCAAACTGATCAAACTCGAGATCTGCGCCTGTATGAGAGAGCTGAAAGCGTTGGGCACTCATTTCTCCTTCAAAATTCTCCACTGAGAGCTGGAGGTCACTGAGATAGATTCCTTGAAGATTGGCCTGTGCCGGAAGGCTTAAGTAAGAGATGAATAGGGCAAGGAAAAACAAGCGACGGTTGTGCATAAGACACTCTCTTGAGGATGTGTCCTAACTTAATCGGTGTGTGGTCTTGAATCTTTAGGTGAAGGGGGTCTATGAAATCCTGAGCTCACACAAGTAAGCTCAGGAATAAAGGTTTTCTACTTTCCGAAACGGTTCAGTTGCTTGATCGCTTTGCGACTATCTCGCATAAGCTGCTTGAGATCGATCAGGGCCTGTTCTTCTTCGTGAGCTGATTCCGCTAAGCGCCCGAGGGCCTTAATTTGGGACTTCAGCTCTTGCTTGGTCAAAGTATCGCCGTTCAAAATAACAATGGGAGTGATCTGAGTCGGTTTCATAGTCTCTATCTCCTCAATGACGGTCGTTGTTAGGTAGGAACTCGCAGTACTGACTTTAAACGTGAATCTAGAGCTTTACAACAGGCATATGCTTCTGGCTATTCATGTTCTTAAAGGTCTAGGTTTTTCTTACACACGCATTTGGCTTATGGCAAAAAACAATGTAGTAAGTGTCTAGAATTTCAATAAAAGACCATTGGCCACCGTCGGTCTCGGCATTTCCTGGAGCACTTGTGAACTTTTCAGAACTCGGATTAAAAGCAACTTTACTTAAGGCCCTTGAAGCAAAAGGCTTTACTCAGCCTTCAGACATTCAAGAGAAAGCAATTCCATTGCTACTTGATTGTCCTACCGACTTTGTCGGTCAAGCTCAAACTGGTACTGGTAAAACTGCTGCCTTCTTACTTCCTTTATTACAAAGGTTAAATACAGAAACAGAATCAATCGAAGCCATTATCCTCTCACCAACGAGAGAGCTTGCTTTGCAAATTGAGCAAGAACTTCAAACACTAAAAAAGTTTGAAAAAAACGTTAGAAGTCTTTGCGTGTACGGTGGAACGCCACTTGATCGCCAAGTGATGGCGCTTAGAAAAGACAAACCGCAAATCGTGATCGGAACTCCAGGGCGAGTGATCGATTTGATCGAGCGTGGAAAGCTAAAACTCAATGAAGCGCGGTTTTGTATTCTGGATGAAGCTGATGAAATGCTCAATATGGGCTTTCTTGAAGACGTTCAGTGGATTCTTCAAAAACTTTCTGAAGAAAGAAGAATTTGGATGTTCTCGGCCACTATGCCAAAGGCCATCCTTGATTTGATTTCAAGACATTTTCATTCGCCTGCGATTCTTACGACTAAAAAGAAAACTTTGAGCAATGAAGATATCGAACAGAAATTCTTTGTTGTTCGCGAAGGCGATCAGATCGAAGCTTTAGGTCGACTCATTGACCGCGCTGATGATTGTTATGGAATCGTTTTCTGCCGGACAAAAATCGAAGCGAAAAGAGTGGCCGATGAACTCAATCAAAGAGGTTTCCAGTCCGATTCTTTGCACGGAGATATGTCTCAAGACCAACGTGAATTGGCGATGAGAAGCTTTAAAGCGAAGAGAATCAAGCTTCTCGTCTGTACAGACGTTGCGGCGAGAGGGATTGACGTCAACGATTTAACTCACGTTTTCAATTACGGCTTACCACAAGATATTGAGTCTTATGTTCACCGTATCGGTCGAACTGGTCGTGCTGGTGCCAAGGGTATCGCTTACACTATTATCTCTCCAAAGGATTCGAGAAGAATTCGTTTGATTGAAAAGCATATTAAAGCTCCAATCACTCAAGGCCTTCTTCCAACTCCAGAAGAGCTCGGAGCTTCGGCCATGAGTCGCGCCTTAACTTCACTTTTAGATGAAGAAAATCGCTACCCAAGCTTTTTAAAGAGACACGAGAAAGCTCTCGCTATGTTTACTGAAAAACTTGAAACTTTCACGAAAGAAGAAGTGATCGCTTCAGTTTTTGGTCTTCTTTTGAAACAAGATTTAGTTCGCTACGAAAAACGTCCAAATTTAGATGTCGTTCAATCTCCGGCTTCACAGTCAAGAGATGGCGGCGGCATGGGCATGAGTGCGGCAAGATCAAATCGTGGTGAAAAATCTGAAAGATTATTTATTACGCTTGGAAAAGAGCATGGTCTAGGCCTTAGAAGTTTCTTAAAAGCTTTCTCGCAAGATTTCAAAATTCCAGAGGCTCAGATCTCTCGAGTAGAAATCAGAGATAAGGTGACTTACTTCAGTGTTCCACAAAGTTTCTCAGCAAGGCTGACTCCACGTGCGACATTTGCTTTAAGCCACCAAGATTCAAGTAAGATTCAATTGGCCAATAAGCCAATTGAGAACTCGAGAACTGCTCCAAGAGCATAAATCTCGTTATGGAAGAGTCCTTCGATGTCATAATCATTGGAGCTGGTGCCACAGGCTTAATGGCCGCGGCACAATTGGCTTCCAAGGGTAATAGGACTCTTCTTTTAGAACACAACCGCCAAGTCGGTCGAAAGATTTTGATTTCTGGCGGCGGTCGTTGCAATTTCACCAACCGCATAGTTTTGCCCAATGATTTCCATAGTGAAAATCTTCATTTCGCAAAATCCGCTCTCTCTCGTTATACTCCACAAGACTTCATCAATTTGGTGGAGTCCTACAAAATTCCTTATTACGAAAAAAAACTGGGACAGCTTTTCTGTGAGTCCTCGGCAAAAGATATCGTTGATATGCTACTTGCTGAATGCAAAAAATACGGCGCTGAAATTCGCCTTGGTCAAAAAATTCTTTCTGTTGAAAAAGTCGACGAGCAATTTATTTTAAAAGATTTTAAACAATCCTTTCTCTGTTCAAATCTAGTCATTGCGACAGGTGGCTTGCCTCTTGAGAGTTTGGGGGCCAGTGACTTTGGTTATAAAATCGCGAAACAATTTGGATTGAAAACAACGACAACTCAACCGGCACTTGTTCCATTTGTCCTTTTTGAGGACTTTTCTATTTTAAGTGGAGTTTCGCTTCCTGTTGAAATTGCCGTTGCCGACAGAGTGATTGCAGATGATCTTCTCTTTACTCATAAAGGGGTGAGCGGTCCGGCGATTTTAAAAGCGTCTCTTTTTTGGAATCCCTCAGACTCTTTTATCATTAATTTTGTGCCTGGGATTGATCTTGCAGACTTGATAAAGAAAATGAAACTTCAAAGACCGAAAGTGGGCCTTGAGAATTATCTTAAAGAATTTGTTCCAAGCCGTTTGATTGAAAAATTTAAAGAGCGTTATTCATGGCCTGTTAAAATTTTAGCTGACCTGACCTTTGAAGAAATAGAGCGAGTCGCGACTCAATTAAGTGCTTTTAAGGTTACCCCAAGGGACACTGAGGGTTATCGTAAAGCCGAAGTCACAAAAGGTGGCGTTTGTACCAGTGAACTCTCTTCTAAAACATTGGAGGCCCGCAAGGTGCCAGGCCTCTATTTTATTGGTGAAGTCGTTGATGTGACGGGCCTGCTTGGAGGCTATAATTTCCAGTGGGCATGGGCATCGGCCCATGCCGTGGGTGAAGCTATTCTTCCGTGGCAAGATTAATGGTAACCCAAGGTCTTTGAACAACCATGGATTCAGATTCTAACTTCGTAAGTTCATCAAAAAGAATTCCTATTACATTAAGAATTCCCGCGCGAGCGCGGTCAATACGAATTCTCACCTGCTGACTGCCTTCTTCATAACGAATATAGCCATTGAGTTTTACTGTAGCTGTGATGCCAGCTTTCGTTTTGATCTGGCCCGTGAAGCTATCGCCCTTAATATCGAGTTCGATATTTTCAAAAAGAGTGGTCGATTGAGTTGTGAAATCATCTCCGCCCACTAGAACTTCTACAATTGCCATCAGTTCATTTAAGAAGTCTGATTTGTGTTTAACTAATTCCACAAAGCTTAATCTAAGGGTGCCTTCTTTGTTCAGACAACCCTGCATAAGTTGATTCACTTCATCAGTGTTTGAACTATCGAGTACACATTTGAGTGAGAGATTTTTTAAATTCAAGTTTTGAGCACGGCCAACGGTTTGAAGAGTTGTTCCCGAGAGATTGACTTGAGTTGCTGTTTTGCTGAGATTAATCCCATTCCAGCGGGCGATCACCACATCATCAAGAGCGCTCGGCGGATCCAGCCATTCTCTTTCTTGATCAGGGAGAATCAGATTATAGCCGCCAGAGATTTTTTCAATTTTAATGGTGAGATTATTTGTAAATTCATCAGAGACAGGAATCGTGAAACGTGTGGCCGTTCCGGTTCCGGACGGTGCTTCATAAGCCCCAGTGAAATTCGTGATGGTTATATCGTTCGCACTAACATATCCCATTGTGAGAGTCGAGAGCGTCAGGCATGTCTTTAGCAGGTTTAACATAGCTTGTGTCCTTGTTCGGTAATGATGTTCCAACTCATCGGCTAACTGAATATTCATCTGCGTGCCCCAAGGCCCGCACAACTTGATAGGCAAGAACTTCCCTTACGAGAAAAACCGACATAAAATACTTTTATGAAGAAAATTGTGATTTTTTGTGGTGGAGGAAGTGGTGGACATGTATTGCCCGCACTGACTTTAATTCAGGCGCTTAAGTCCACTCATCCAGAAATTGATTGCCAATATATAGGCGGTTTTACAGGAATCGAAAAAACATTAACCGCCTCTCTTGATCTTCCATATAAGGCCATCTCAACAGGGAAACTCAGACGTTATTTTTCATGGCAAAACTTTACTGATTTATTTCGTTTAGCTTTTGGCATCATGCAGGCGTTTGTCTTTCTCCTAAAACTTAAATTGAATGGAAATAAGCTTCTGGTTTTTTCGACTGGTGGTTTTGTCACCGTTCCCGTGGCGGTCGCCGCTAAGTTATCAGGTGTTCCTTTTTATTTGCATGAACAAACAACACGAGCAGGCTTGGCCAATCGTGTGTGCGCTAAATTTGCGACCAAAGCCTTTTTAAGTTTTGAAGAAAGCCGTCAGTTTTTTCCCAAAGAAATCTCTGTTGTCGTGGGATATCCACTTAGAGAGGAGTGCTTTACTCCTGCGCCCGCTAGCTTGATGTTAGATGGTGAGCAGATTTATCCCAGTTCTAAGCCACTTCTTTTTATTACAGGGGGAGGGAATGGTTCCGCTTTGATCAACTTCCTGATTGAAAAGAATTTAACTGAGCTTTTAAAATCTTATAAAATTGTCCACCAAGTTGGCGCTCAGTTTATCGATAAATTCTCTCAGTTAAAATCAAACGACTATCATCCGTTTAGTTTTGTTGGCAAAGAGATGATTGAATTATTGAAGCTCGCTGATATTGTGATCTCCCGAGCGGGAGCTGGGACAGTCGCTGAATTATTGGCACTGCAAAAGCGTAGTTATCTCATCCCTCTAAAAATTGCACAGAAAAATGAGCAGTATCATAATGCCATGGTGGCGGTGAAAGAGCTTGATTCATTTTTAATTGAAGAAGATCAATTGCAGGAATTCGATCTTCTTAAGAGCTTAGAGTCTTTCAAAGAAAATGCGCCTGCAACACCGACGAGAGTCAGAAGAGCATCGGCCACAGATTTTTTAGTGAATGAGATTGATCTGGCACTTAGAAATAATAACTAAAACCACTTTCACCTTGAAGGCCGTGGGAGTAGTTTAAAACATCAAAATTCAGCGTGAAATTTGTTCCCAGTTGCCACTTGGATTTCATGCCGTAGACATTAGATGTTTTAACTCCTTTGGAGATGAAGTGTTGGTTGTATTGGCCCATGAAAATAAAATTCCAACTCCATGTGGTTCGTAAAATTAAATTCAGCTCAGGCCCAAGACTTATCCTCAGACTTGAGTCGGAGAGATGTTTATTTTGTTCAAACTTAGTTTGAGCAAAAAAGACCAAGAGACTTCTTTCACCTAAGCCGATTGTCGCTCCACCAGCGAGTTCAACTGTGGGGGCAAAAAGTCCTTGATAGGCTTTATCTCGAATGGTTTTACCACCGAGATAAGCTCGCCAGCTCGGACTTCTAAAAAAAGATGTAACTGGGCTTAAGGATTTCACTTCAACGAGAGCAAAATCCTCAAGCCATAGGAGAGAACGGTCACCTTGTGATTCAATTTTATGATTATAGCGCAGCTTAATTCGTCCCATTTCCATTGAAGAGCCAGGGTTATGGCCTTCGAGTGGGTCGAGAAAATCATGAAGGGCAAAGCGGTATTCTAGTGTTGCGGCTCCATCGAGATTTTCGTCGTGGGCATAGCCTAAACTAAATCGTCTAGAGCGATGACCGCTATCGGGTCTCTCTCGCTCAGGCAGGCTTAAGTTCACGGGTTCAGTCGGTGTTGAGACGCGGCTTCTAGCGATAAGAAACTGTCTTTTCCATCCAAGCACCTCAGGATCTTCATTGACCATTTCTTTGGCGTTTAAAAAGTCGATACTGTCGATGGCAGCGTCAATAAGATCGCCGGCTTTTTCGTGTGTGCTTAAGAGATTTGGATCTTTTGCTTGAATCGCATTTTTCACCATCACTTGCTCTTTTGAAGTCAGACGACTTAGTCTGGCGTCGAGCACTTTGCGTTTTGATGGGCGATAAGAAATAGAGCGCACGAGTTCTGGCGTTTCGGCAACGACACGTATTGTGTCCACGGGAATGACAAACGAGCCTAAGCGCTCAGTTAAAAGCCATTTTGAGTTCGCCACATCAAGCATACTCAGCATGTGATAAGAGCAATTATGAGAGAGATAATAATAGGGAAAACGCGCCCATTTCATTTCAAAAAGATGTGCGATCAGTTGGTTCACTTCTGATTGAGTGAGATTGAGTTCGTAGTCCCAAATATCTCTAGACTCAAAATCGTTATATTCCCTGACTTTATAGAAATAAGGCATGACTGCGAATTCACCAAGAAAGCCACCGGCCATTCCCATTATTGCGTAGAGAAGGGAATTGCCCGTAGTGACAACAGCGGCATAGTTGGCGGCGTAATCGAGAAGTTCATAGCGCTCACTCGCCATCTCATTTGGATTTTTGCTAAAGCGCAATAAGGTATGTCCAAAAGCCGAAGCGGGTGTGTCTAAAAAATAAGAGGAAAACACGAGGGAGACAGACTTGGCGTCGAAGCGTGCCAAAAACTTTTCAAATTCTGGGCACTCAATTAAGTTCCATTTCTCTGCATATTGAGGAAGCTGGGTTTCAAGAAATTTTTTTCTCGCTGGAAATCGGCACAGAGGATGCTCATCGGAATTTGTGATGTGTTCGCTATTGAATGCTGAAATTGTCGCTTCTAATTCATCGATGGGAGAATAGCGACCATTGGGACTAAAGAAGAACGGGCTCTGTTCTGATTCGCTCTTATAGTTTCCAAACCAAGACTTCTTATAATGTCCGAGGTTGAGCCATTCTTTTGATTCTGCAATTGACGATAGGTCTTCCGCCAAGAGGTTTCGAGGAGAAAGAATAAGGAGGGTGAGACTTGCAAAAAAAAAGCCTCTGATCGTTTTGTCCATGATGTTCATAAGACTAGCGAATCAGAGGCCTAAGATCAATCTAAGAGATGATTAGATACAAGCTTTGTTCTGACCAATCAATGAGCTGATTGTTGTGTCGATATGACGAGCATCAACAGTCTGTGATGGAAAGATAGTTTCATAGTTCATTTGAAGAGTTGAACCAATCGCTTTCATATTGTTACAGCCGTACATTCTTGCAAGTGAAGCAAGAGTATCACCTTGACCGCGAGCAATATCGTTTGCAAGAGCTACTTTATTAGCTTCGATGAAAACAGCTTGAGCTTGTCCGCCGTAGCCTTCAAGTTCGCAATTAGAAGTACCTGAAGTCATACCAAAAGTTTGGTTGGCAGATGTACCGTTTGTAGTAGCACCAAGAACTTGGTGAACAAGGCTTGAACCGTCAGTCCAAATTGTTGAACCAAGACCACAACCTTGAGCTTGGTAAGAAGCTGCAGAAGCAGTTGACACGAAAGCAGAAGCAACTAGAGCGATTAGAATTCTTTTCATCAATTCCTCCATGGATAAAAAAAGAAATATATACTAGGCCATAATGCTAACAGTTAGAAAAATTTCAAACAAGTGATTTCTATTGTTCTTGTTTAAGAATATAACCGAGAGTTTTTATCGTCTTAATTTTAAATTTTAAGAGCGAGATTTTTTTTCTGAGGTTCGATATATGAGTATCGATATTTCCAGAGAGGATTGTTCTTGAATCGGCAGAAAGAGTTTTGAGAATTTCTTCTCTTGAAATTGTCTTGTTAGGTTTTCGTGCAAAAATACAAAGTATTTTAAACTCGCTCGGTGTTAGTGAAATGATTTGATCACCTACTTGAACCATTTGGTGATCAAGATAAATAGTCAGGTTTTCAAATTTTAATGTTTGAGATTTGCGCTCAATTGATTTTTGAATTTTATTTTTGATTCGGGCAATCAGCTCGGCTGAGGTGACTGGCTTTACAATGAAATCTTCAACTCCAAGATTGAAAGCTTTCACTATCGTTTCTTCCGAGCCATCACCAGTTAAAAAAATCACTGGAGTGAAAGGCTGCTCTAGTCTCAGCCTTTCGTAGAGTTCGAGGCCATGAAGCTCCGGCATATGGACATCAAGTAAGATGAGATCAGTTTGCAGTGTTTTGAGTTGGGCCAAGAGGTCGAGAGGATTTTGAATAGGTTGGACAACAAATTCTTCAGATAAGAGGTCTTGATAGCACTCTAAATTTTCGGCCAGATCGTCCACAATCGTAACGGTCATCAGAAATTTCCCTTAGCCTCTCGAATTCTCAATTTGAGTAAGTTGTAGTACTACTCTTAACCACTAAAACTTAAATGGCAATTCTTTAGATTGGCTTAAATTTTAAGACCTTACGAGGAAATTATGGACAAACACTCGCTGAATTTAAAAGAACTGACCCTGGAACTGGCGCAGTTTGCCCGTGAGCGAGAATGGGAAAAGTTTCATTCGCCGAAAAACCTCGCAATGGCGCTTGGCGTTGAGTCAGCGGAACTGATGGAGCATTTTCAGTGGCTGACGGAAGAGGAGTCAAGGGCCATCACTGACCCAAAGAAGAAGCAGGCCGTGGCCCATGAAATGGCCGATATCTTTGTTTATATGATGAGGATCGTGGATTTAATGGGAATTGATTTTAAAGCGAGTCTTTATGAAAAGATGAAGCTCAATGCTGAGAAATATCCCGCTGATCTTGTGAAGGGCTCTGCTAAAAAATACAGCGAGTACTAAGTTTAAAGGCCTAGTAGGCCTTGGCTTAAACCTTTATCTCTTGGTTTGATAAACCATACTGAGAGGAGGCTTTTGGCGAACTCGGCATTTTGGATTTTGCCTTTGAGTTGTCCTTTGATTTCAACTTCTACCGTACCCTCTGCTGTAAAAGTGAAGTTCATAGTGTCACCGCTCTTAAGGTCTTCCATCCAAGCGTTCAATTGAGCTCGATCCGCTTGTAGGCTCGGCAATTTATCACTGGGGACAGCGGCTTGAAAGCCTTCGTCCCAAGCTTTTGTGAGATCCGATTTACCAACTGAGCGAACGAAGTTCATGGTCAGCCATTTAGGCTTATTGTCTGATAAAAAGCTATTGGCATCGCTGGATTTTTCAATGAGGTAGAGGCCTGCGACATACACTTTGATATTTAAAAAAGTCGCTTTGCGAATTCCCACTCCGTTCAGTACTAGAACTTGCTCTTCAATTGAGTGGGTTGGAGCAAAATTAATGCCTTCAACAAGAGTTCCTTGAGCAACAGCACCAAAAAGAAAGATGAATATTGCCAAGAAACGAGTTATTGAAAGCATAGTAATCCTATTTTTTGTCTGAACGCACGACTGAGCGTTTGTTGTTTTGAAGTTCTTTTTTTCTAATTCTAATGGATTTCGGCGTAATCTCAACCCATTCGTCATTATCAATCCAATCTAGCGCCCATTCAAGTGTTCTTTGTGGAATCGGTGGTAGAGTAATATTCTCGTCTTTACCGGCCGTTCGCACAGATGAAAGATGTTTCTCTCTAACAGCGTTCACGTTGATATCATTCGTTTTTGAATGCTCGCCAATCACCATCCCCTCGTAGCAGGTTTCACCCGGCTTCACGAATTGGCGACCACTGCTTAGAAGGTTGAACAAAGCATACGGAGTCATTTTACCAGCGCGGTCAGCGATGATGGCACCGTTTTGACGAGCGAGAAGTTCACCAGCGAAGTCTTGGTAGCCCACGAATTCAGAAGACATTAAGCCTTCACCGCGAGTGTCAGTGAGGAAAACAGAGCGGTAACCAATCAAGCCTCTTGAAGGAATAATAAACTCCATACGAGTTCTTCCTTCTCCAAGTGGGGCCATGGTCTCCATTTTCCCTTTGCGGATAGAAAGTTTTTCGGTGATGGCACCGGTTGAATCATTTGGAATGTCCACAACGACTTTTTCAAATGGCTCAAGACGTTTGCCGTTTTCATCTTCTTTGAAAAGAACTTCAGGACGAGACACCATAAGCTCAAAGCCTTTGCGTCTTAGTTCTTCGAAGATAATGGCGAGCTGAAGCTCTCCACGGCCCTTGAGTTTAAAAATTTTCGGATCGTCGGTACCTTCGTAGCGCAAAGAAACGTTTAGCATACAAGCTTCTTGAAGGAATTCTTCGAGCTTACGACTTGTCAGGTATTCACCTTCTTGCCCTGAAAGAGGAGAAGTACTGACGGAAACGTTAACGGCAACCGTTGGCGGCTCAACTTCAATTCTAGGAAGTGCTTCAATCTTATCAGTGGCGGAAATCGTGTCGCCGATTTTCGCCCCTTCAAGACCAGCGACGATCACGATTTCACCAGCGTGGGCTTCATCAACATCACGAGTTTTCAGAGCATCAAACATTTGAATGGCAGAAACTTTAAAGTTCTTAGGTTTCCCTTCAGCGCCGATACAAGCGTACTGAGTGTTTTTCTTAATTGTTCCGCGCTGAATTCTTCCTACAAACATTGGCCCAAGATAAGAAGAATAAGTCAGGTTTGTGACGAGAACTTGGAGGTGATCGCCGGGAGAGATTTGTGGTTCATTGAAGAAATCACTGACCATAAAATCAAGGATTGGTTTCATATCAGTTCCAACAACCGATGGGTCATTGGTTGCCCAGCCGTTGATCGCAGAAGCATAAATAATTGGGATATCGAGGTTGAAGTCTTCGATCCCAAGCATCGAAACCATCTCGAGGAAGAGGTCTTCGATATCGCTTTTTACTTCTTCAATTCTTTGATCGGGACGATCGACTTTGTTGATAATAACGGCGATTTTAAGATTCTGCAGAAGGGCTTTCTGGAGAACGAATCGCGTTTGCGGTAGTGGTCCTTCAGAGGCATCAACTAAAAGTAAAACACCATCGACCATCATCAAAGATCTTTCAACTTCTCCACCGAAGTCAGCGTGACCTGGAGTATCGAGTAGATTGATTTTTGTGTCTTTGTAATAGAAGGCACAGTTTTTGGCCTTAATTGTGATCCCTCTTTCTTTTTCAATTTCACCAGAGTCCATAACGCGATCTTCGATTTGCGTTCTTTCGCCGAGCGTGTCTGATTGTCTGAGAAGTTCGTCAACCATTGTAGTTTTACCGTGGTCAACGTGAGCGACAACAGCGATGTTTTTAAGCTTAGTGTAAATTGCAGACATAAGGCCTCATGCGATACAGGATTTTGATTTTGCTCATAATAGTGGCTAAGTGGGGATTTGTAACTTAAAATCCCGCCTATGATTCAAGTGAATAATATAAAGAAAGAGTTTGGGGAGCAGCTTCTATTCGAAGAAGTTTCCATGATTATTAACCCTCGGGAGCGCCTTGGACTGGTTGGTCGCAATGGTTCGGGCAAATCAACATTTTTTAAGATCGTGTTAGGGGAGCTCACCCCAGACGGTGGAGAAGTCGTAATCCCAAAGGGTTATAAGATTGGCTCTCTGTCTCAACATATCCGCTTTACAGAAAAGACCGTGCTTGAAGAGTGTATGCAGGGGCTTTCTATCGAGGAACAGTTTGATCAGTATAAAGCCGAAAAAATTCTCTTTGGCTTAGGCTTCGGCGATGACGACTTAAGCCGCGACCCGTGGAGTTTCTCTGGGGGTTATCAGGTCCGTCTTAACTTAGCGAAAACACTTTTACAGGCACCCAATTTGCTTTTGCTCGATGAGCCGACCAACTACCTCGATATCGTTTCGTTGCGCTGGTTGCAGAGATTTTTGAAGAATTTCCCAGGAGAGGTCCTCTTAATTACCCACGATCGCCATTTTATGGACGCCGTGACGACTCATACAATCGGGATCTCCCGCCAAAGAGTAAGAAAAATCAAAGGTGGAACCCATAATTACTATCAACAGATTCAACTTGAAGAGGAACTCTACGAGCAAACTCGAGTCAATCAAGATAAAAAACGCAAAGAGCTTGAAGGTTTCGTTGAGCGATTTAAAGCCAAGGCTTCAAAGGCAGCGCAAGCTCAGTCGCGGATGAAGCAATTAGAAAAAATGGAAGTCTACGACAAGCTCTCTGAAGAGAGACGATTGCAGTTTCAGTTTCGTTATAAAGAATGTCCCGGCAAAAGAATCATGGAAGCTCGAAACATCAGTTTCGCTTACCCACAGGGAAGTGAACTCTTTAGTGATTTGAGTTTTACCATTGACCGCAAAGATCGCGTTGCGATCATCGGAAAAAACGGTAAAGGTAAATCGACGCTGCTTAACACTATGGCGGGCCTTTTAAAACATACTGAAGGGGAGTTGCAATTTCACCCCCAGTATAGTCTCGGTCATTTCGGTCAAACGAACGTCGAGCGTTTAAGTGGTGAGATGACGATTGAGGAAGAAATTTTTTCTTCCAATGAATCTCTTTCCCGTTCTGAAGTCAGAGGACTTGCAGGTCTTATGATGTTTGAGGGAGACCTCGCACGTAAAAAAATAAAAGTTTTATCGGGGGGAGAAAAAAGCCGAGTGCTCTTGGCAAAAATTTTGAGCCAGCAAACAAATCTTTTATTTCTTGATGAGCCTACCAACCATTTAGATATGGACTCAGTCGAGTCTTTGATTCAAGCGCTTGAGAAGTATCAGGGCGCCTTGTTGATTGTGACCCATAATGAAGAGATGATTAAACGTCTGGCGACCAAACTGATTGTTTTTCATCGCTCGGGAGCGGAGTGTTTTCAAGGAAACTACGAGGACTTTCTTGAGAAGATTGGCTGGGAGAGTGAAAAAGACGAAGCAGCAGTTGTTATGAAAAAGCCAAAATCAGCCGCTGAAAAAAAGAGACTTCGTGGCGAGCTCGTCCTTGAACGTGCGCGGGAGATTAAACCGCTGCAAGAGAAAATGGAAAAGCTTGAAGAGATTATTGTGAAGTTTGAAGAGATTTTGAGTAAAAAACAAATTGAACTCAATCTTGCTGCTGAAAAACAGCAAAATCACTTAATCCCAGAACTCTCTAAATCTTACGGGGAATTTTCAAGTAAAGTGGATGAGCTTTTTAATGAATTGTCTTCAGTCTCTGAGACCCTCACAAATAAAGAGCAGGACTATGAAGCGAGGCTGAAAGAATTAGAGTGATTCCCCTTCTGGTACATGATGGAGAGACACGGAGTTCATGCAATAGCGCTTTCCCGTCGGAGCAGGACCATCATCAAAAACATGTCCGAGATGAGAGTTGCATCGTGAGCAGACGGCTTCGACTCTCGTCATGCCCCACGAGCGATCTTCCTTGAGTGTGACATTTTTTGAATCCACAGCATCGTAAAAACTAGGCCATCCCGAACCAGAATCATGTTTGGTTTTTGAATCAAAAAGTTTTAAACCACAGTTTGAACAATGATAATGCCCAGGATTTTTTGTCGTGGCATACGCACCAGTAAAGGCCCTCTCTGTTCCGCCTTCTCTGGTCACTTTGTATTGCAGAGGAGTTAAGTTCTCCTTCCAGAAACTATCAGGTTTTTCTTTCCAGTTAATTTCATCATGATTGATATTTTTTAAATGCTTGACCATCGCTTCGGTGTCTTCGGTCGCGGCCGATTGACGAAGAAAATTGAACATGAAGCCTCCAAGCAAGGGAATAAGGACAAAAATAAGAAGTTTATTTTTCATCGAGAAATTTTAACACGAGAAGAGGAGATTAGAGTGAGGCTTTTTTTAGACGAATTTTGCGGTAAATCTTAATTCCTAGTCCTAAGCCTATGATAAGACAAACAAGCCCTGCTAAACCTTGCATCATACTCAAGAAGTCTTTGACCACCGCCAAGAAAACGATACTCACAAGAAATAGCGTTGGAACTTCATTCCACATTCGGAGTTGAAAGCTAGTGTGTTTGAATTGTCGCAGACGCATGCGCTTTAGCAATATCCCGCAGGAGAGATGGTAAAGATAAAGTCCTGCGACAAGAAAAAGCTTAACTGAAAGCCAAGGATGATTTGTCAGAGGTAAAAAGGCGTGAAGCTGTGAAAAACCAAGGATTGCCGTCACGATCGCGGATGGCCAAGTGATCCCGTACCAAAGCCTTTTTTCCATAAGGTCATACTGAGCGAAGAATGCTTCTTTGTGAGGGAGGGATTGTTCATGAGCTTCAGTATGATAAATAAAAAGGCGAACAATATAAAAAAGTCCCGCAAACCAAGTGATAACGAAGATTAAATGGAGGGCTTTTAGGTACAGCAAAGTCATAAAAGGCACTTTGGCTTTAAATTTTTGTCACGTCAATATGGATGGATTAAGCTTTGTGGTAAACTATGAAAATGAAGTCTAAAACATTTTTGATTTTTCGCCACGGACAAACTGACTGGAATCTAGAGAAGCGCTGTCAGGGCCATACTGATATTCCCCTTAATTCTCATGGTCGAAATGAGGCGCTTGAACTGGCCTTAAGGCTCAAGAATTATCCAATTGAAGTGATCTACTCGAGTGACCTCTCTCGAGCTTTAGAGACGGCGAGGCTTGTGGCCGCTGAAAGTGATTTAATGATTATTGAAACACCTCTTTTGCGAGAAACCCATATGGGTGAAGCGGAAGGCCTAACTATCAACGAGATCACGAGGAAGTTTGGGGAGAAGTTTTGGCATAATTTTCGATTTATGAATGAAGAAGCGATGAATTTAGGTTTTCCTGGGGGAGAAACCCGTGCTCAGTCTTTGAAAAGACTCAAGGGATTTGTGGAGTCGTTGCTTGAGATTGATGAAGAGGTTATTGCTCTTTCCACTCATGGCGGGTCACTACGAAGTCTTTTGCACAGTTTTTTGCCCGATGGAAGCGAGTCTCTCGCTATTCCCAATTGTGTCGTCTACGAGCTAAAGTTTGAGGCGGGGAAATGGTCGGTCAAGGGCCCCCTGACCGACTAAGATATTTAAAAACTATGAGTTGAAAAGCGGCGCACCGGCTTTATTCGCTTCAGCGAATTCACCGAATTTTTTCATTTGTGTATGGAACGAAGCCGCCAGAGTTTGAGCCTTAGCAGTATATGCTTTCGGGTCTTTCCATGTTTGCTCTGGCTTCAGGATTTTGCTTTCAACTCCCGGAACAGATTTTGGTAAGTGAAGACCAAAAATTTTGTCTTGCTCAAAACTTGCTTGTGCTAATTCACCTTTTTGAATTGAACGAATAATTTGTCGTGTGATTTTTAATGGGAAGCGCTCGCCTTCACCGTAGGCACCACCTGTCCAGCCAGTGTTAATTAACCAAACATGAGTCTTAGGGTTTTTATCGAGGTATTCCCCGAGGAGTTTGGCATAAACAGAAGGAGTTCTGAGCATGAAAGGAGCGCCGAAACACGCAGAGAAGGCGGCTTGTGGCTCAACGATTCCCACTTCTGTTCCAGCGAGTTTCGCTGTGTAACCGAGCACGAAATAAAACATCGCTTGCTCTTTGGTAAGTTTTGCAACTGGTGGCAAAACACCGAAAGCATCAGCTGTTAAGAAAAACAAATGACTTGGGATTTGCCCTTTTGAAGTTTCTTCAAGCTCGTCGATGAATTGCAAAGGATAGCTCAAGCGACCGTTCTCTGTGAGAGACTTGTCATTGAAATCAACTTCGCCAGTTGTTTCATTAAGCATAACATTTTCAAGCATGGCACCGAATTTTTGAGACGCTCGGTAAATCTCTGGCTCTGTTTCGGCGGAGAGTTTATAGGTTTTAGCATAACAGCCACCTTCAAAATTGAAGACGCCATTTGGCCCAAGTCCGTGCTCATCATCACCGATTAAATAAGTTCCTTCGTCCGTTGAAAGAGTGGTTTTACCTGTACCAGAAAGGCCGAAGAAGACGCCTGTTTCATTGTTCGCTAAACGATTTGCGCCAGCGTGCATCGGGAGAACTCCGGCGTCAGGAAGAAGATAATTGAGAATGGAGAACATACTCTTTTTGATCTCACCGGCGTAAAGACTTCCAACAATCAAGGTCATCTTTTGATCAAAGTCCGTGACGATAATCGTTTCGGCACGAGCGTCATAGTCTTTCGGCTCAACTCTCATGGTTGGAGCGTGGAGAATCGTAAAATCGCGAGCGTCTAGTTCTCTAACTTTTTCGCGAAAAAGGTGATTGGAGAAAAGAACATGAGAAGGATGAGTTGAAATCAGTCTTACCCCTAAATTGTGAACTGGGTCCGCACCAACACTTTTCTCATTAATATAAACTTGTTTCTGTTGGTTGATATGAGCAATGATATCGATCTTTAATCGATTGAAGTTTGCGGTGGTCATTGGGCGGATGGCGTTTTCCCACCAAATTTTTGTTTCCGTGCTGGGCGATTTTACAACATAGCGGTCTTGGGCACTACGGCCGGTATGTTTGCCAGTTGTGACAACAAGGGCACCTTTGTTAGTCAAACGACCTTGGGAGTTTTCCACTGTTTTTTGCACCAGAATATGTGGTGCTGGGTTGATGAAGATCTCTCTCGCACCTCTTTCGAGTTCAATGCCTAAATTTTGGTAGAACGATTGCATGGGTATCTCCTTAAAAAAGGGCGTCGCTAAAACTGATGAAAGTTGGCGCTAATCTAGCCCCTATTGCTCCTTTTGCCCATACTTTTGGTCTTAAAAAATCTGCTTTTGCTTTGCGCGTTAAGTCTTTAGCAGAAGGCTTAGCACTGGTATAGTCATCTGACCTTACCCTTCGAAAATAGGATAAATATGAAGTCCCTTTCAAGTTCTGAAATTCGCGCCAAATTTCTTTCATTTTTTGAAGCTAATGATCATTTGAAAATTCAAGCTTCGTCGGTTGTTCCTAAAAATGACCCCACACTTCTCTATATCAATTCAGGCATGGCCCCACTGAAGAATTATTTTCTCGGTAAAGAAGAGCCGCCGCAAAAACGACTGACTAATTTTCAACCTTGTATTCGCACGAAAGATATCGATGATGTCGGTGACCGTCACCATTTAACGATTTTTGAAATGATGGGCTCTTGGTCCATTGGAGATTATTATAAAGAAGAGGCTTGTCGGTTAGCTTATAGCTTGTTGGTTGATGAATTCGGCTTCGATCCGAAAAAACTTTATATGTCTGTTTACGGCGGGAGCAAAGAAAAAGGCATCGAGTGTGATGAAGAATCTGTCGCTGCTTGGATGAAGTGCGGAGTGCCTGCAGATCATATTATTCGTTTGGGTGAAGACAATTTTTGGGGGCCGGCCGGAGACACGGGGCCATGTGGACCTTGCACTGAAGTTTTTTATGATACAGGAGAGAAATTTGGACCGGAATATAAGCCGGGAAAACATTTCGATGATAAAGGCCGTTATATAGAAATTTGGAACGCTGGCGTTTTCATGGAATTAAATAAGAACGCCGACGGAAGCTTTACTCCGCTTCCTTTGAAAAGTGTGGATACGGGCTCAGGTCTTGAAAGATTGGCCATGGTGATTAACGGGCACGAGAGCGTTTATGAAACTGATTTAATGGCGCCAATTATGAAACTCGTAAGAGATCTTTATGGGATTGAAGAAGTCAGCAAAGTCCGCATGATCACAGATCATATGAGGGCTTCGACTTTTATTCTTTCTGAAGGGATTCTCCCTTCAAATGAAGGACAAGGTTATATTCCTCGTCGATTGATAAGAAAATGTGTCGCGACTCTGGTTTCTCACAAAGTGAAGAATATCGATTTCTCTCCAATCGTCGAAAAAGTCATTAGTCTTCTTTCTCCTTATTATCCATTGCTCGAAACCGGTAAAGAAGCTTGCTTGTATAATTTAAAAGCTGAGGTTGAAGAATTCACGCCGTTGATTACTCAAGGTTTAGTGAAAATTGATGATGAACTCGCTCGCATGAAAAAAGGCCCATTTGCAGGCAAGGCGGCTTTTGACCTCGTGACAACCTATGGTCTACCTCTGGATGTTTTAAAAGCGACTCTGGCAGAAAAAGGACGAGAGTTGGATGAAGCTGAGTATGAAGCTTGTTATGAAGAGCATCGAAAAAAATCTCGTGTCATTAGCCGTAAAGGTGGTTTGACTGCCGATCAAGATCAATTGGTCACTGTCGCTCAAACGATTTCTGAAACGGAGTTTACCGGTTATGAATCCGTAACAGGAGAGAGTGAAGTCATTGCTCTTTTAGATGGCACTCAAAAGGTCGAACAGATTCAAGGCGAGTCCGATTTCTTTTTTGCGACCAAGGCGACACCTTTTTACGGTGAAAGTGGCGGTCAAGTGGGAGATTGTGGTTTATTCACTACAAAGTCGGGGGCCCGTGGAGAAATTGTAGACACACAAAAAATTGGAAAAGTTCATCTTCATCAAGCGCGTTTGACCAGTGGAACACTTAAACTTTCGGATAAAGTTACACTGACTGTAGATCAAGAAGTCCGAGAAAAAATTAAGCGCCACCATTCGGCCACTCATTTGCTTCACTCTGCATTGCACGCAGTCGTTGGCAAGCACGCTGTTCAAAAAGGTTCTATGGTTCGGGCCGATCGCTTGCGTTTTGATTTTCAACACAATAAGGCGCTCTCTCGTGATGAATTAGATCAAATTGAAGGTTTGGTGAATCAGTGGATACGAGAAAACTCTAAGAGAGAAACCAATCTTTTAAGTTATGATGACGCCATTTCAGCTGGGGCGATGGCGTTGTTTGGAGAAAAATACGACTCAAAAGTGAGAGTGGTTCAGTTTGGACCTTCTGTTGAGTTATGCGGTGGAACCCACGTAGATTCCACCGGAGATATCGGGCTTTTTAGTTTGGTTTTAGAAACCGCTGTCGCTAAAGGTGTTCGAAGAATTGAAGCAGTGACTGGAGCTGAAGCCATTGCTCTTCACCAAGAACGAGGGCGCCTTCTTAAAGAATTATCAGAGTTTTTAAATGCTCCTAGTGAGCAGATTTTGGAGCGCGTTCGTGAGATGAAGTTGAAGCTTAAGGAAAAATCTAAAGCCGTAGCTTCTCAAACCGATCTTGCGATCACTCATAAATTTGAGAAAAAGCTCTCTCAGGTTCATTATCTTTGTGGTGAAGTTATAGCCGACGGTCCACTAATTAAAGAACTCGGGGATCGCATGATTGAAAAAGGTGATTATCAAGTCATCTGTTTTTTAAGTCGTGATGAGCGCTCGCTGAAGGCTTTTACATGGGTTCACAAAGATTTCTCGGATAAAGTGAAGGCAGGAGATCTCCTGACTTCGTTGCTTAATCCCGTAGGAGGAAAAGGTGGTGGACGTCCGCAGTTTGCTCAAGGGGGAAGCCAGGAAGTCGGTCAGTACGACTTGCTTTTCACCACGGCCAAAACCGTGGCCCCAGATTTGATAGAGCAAAGGCTTAAGTAAAGATTTC
Organism: Bacteriovoracaceae bacterium UBA6166; assembly: GCA_002435795.1. Classification (GTDB taxonomy): domain Bacteria; phylum Bdellovibrionota; class Bacteriovoracia; order Bacteriovoracales; family Bacteriovoracaceae; genus UBA6166. The sequence goes on from DIUE01000024.1 coordinate 35,697, forward strand.
TTTAAAGTTAACTTCCTCTCCTCGGAGGGCAATCACTAGTTGTGGAAAATGGTGAGTGTCGTCGAGGAGCTGGTGATAGTACTTCGCATAATCTTCGTCTGTCTCTTCGAGTTCTGGCGCCCGCATACCGATAAAAACCAGGTCGGCATCCTCTGAGTAACGACGAATATTAGACATGATATCGGCATCTTTATTAATGACATAAACATCAATATCTATATCCGTGCGGCTGTCAGCGATGAATTGCATTAAGCCCTGTCTGACTCCATTCATCTCTTCTTCTGTGCTAACCATGGTTTTAAGAACGAGATGGCAGCCCATCCATTCCTGCGAATTCTGTAACATATAAGCAATGGTCAATTTAAAGCTGGCGTTCTCTCCTAAGCGGCCCCACCAGACATCAATTCTTTTCTTGCGTTTAGGTGCGCGAAGGGGAACTACGTCTCGATGATCTTCTCTCACAATCAAAACATTCTTATGAGCTTTGAAAATATTTTTAATCATCGCTGCAAAAGGCACGTAGTTTTCTTCATGTGTGGTTTCACCGAAGATAAACGTGTTCGGAACGACTTTTCCAAGACCGTAAAAGCGCACCAGCTGATTAGCGGCAGTAAAGTACTCAGGATGACTGACCACTTTTACGAGGGCGGCGATTTGTTTGCGGGCAAGAAATTCTTGAATGGATTTTTGAAAGCCCAAGATTTTCTTTTCTGTTTGCTCACTCGAAAGGACGGTGCAAACGGTGAAGAAGCCTTTGCCATGTGAAATAGATTCGGCGAGATCAATCAGATACATACGAGAAGAAGGAGAGCCCGAGAAAACCATGATATGGGGGCGCCAAGTTTTTGGATCCTCTTCAAAATCCTCCATGCGATAAATTGATGCGCGAGCAAGAAAAGAGAGAAGACTCTTTCGCATATCGTTCCAGTGAGCGTTGACGCCTTTCTTTCGCATATAAACATAAATCACGAAGCAAGATAAAATAGCGATGATAGCAGCACCTGGATTAATCATCAGCATTGCAAATAGTGAAAGGAACGCACCGGCGAGAGATATTTGCCAAGGAGTTCGAAAACTTGGTCTCCACGAAGGATTACCTACGAGTCCCTCAAGGCCCGCAATCAAATTGAGGGCGCCAAAAGCGGTTAAGAAAAACATCGTCAGGATTGAGGCCAAGGTGTTTACATCACCAAGAAAAATACAACATCCGGCGAGCACAAAAGTAATCGCACCAGCGGTACGAGGCTCTCGATCCTTGCCCGACTCTTTGCCAACCCAAGTAGGAATAATTCGGTCGTCACCTAGGGCCTTAAGAGTTCTTGGAGCACCGACGAGATTATTGATTGCTGACGAAATGATGGCGCTCCAAATTCCGAGAGTCACAAAAAGAGGAATGATCGCTGCCTTTTGCATAATCAAACTATCGTTTAAAAGAACAGCTGTCGGAACGTTGGCATAAAGAGCAAGGACGATGGAGCATAAGAGGATAAAAGCTGTAATGACAGCGGCAATGGTACCCCATGGGAGAGCAACCTTAGGGTCTTTAAGTTCACCACTTAAAGAAATTCCAGCAACAATTCCAGTACACGCTGGAAAGAAAACGGCGAAGACTTCCCAGTAGCTCGCCAAATTTGCTGTTACGATTGGCATATCTCCCGATACGCGAAAGGAGGGCACACCAAGGAAAAAAGAAATAAAAGAGATAATTAAAACGACGAAAATAAAGACCTGCATTTTCATAGCAAAAGTCGTTGAAACAGCAGTTACAATCCCGAGGATAATAAGCAGCACGCCGGAAACAAACCAAGAGGGATAGGGAAGGAGATGGCTTACTGTTTCGCTAAACCCGACTAAGTAAAAGGAGACCCCGAGCACTTGTGAAATATAGAGGGGAATTCCAATCGCCGCTCCAGCTTCTAGTCCGAGGGCGCGGGAGATGATGAAATAGGCCCCTCCACCTCCAACCCGCATATTTGTAGCAATGGATGAAATGGAGAGAACTGTGATGAAAGCGATTCCAATTCCAATACCTATAATTGAAAGGGCGCCTGTTATCCCAGTGTTAGCGACTACCCAACCTAGTCTTAGGTAAGTGACCACTCCGACGATGGTGACGATACAAGGGAGATAAACTCCCTTAAAAGTTCCAAAAAGGACGTGATTTGATTCGCTTGCTTCTGATTGTGACAAAAAAACCTGCCTATTTGAAAACTCCGTTTAGTTTAGCTGGAGTTTTTAATTAATCAAATGATTGATTTTACAAGATTCTAAACTAGTCAATTTAATCAAGTCCTCTCATACTATAATAGCTCGATCCTATTCAAAGGCTTGTGTGATGAAAAATGGCTGGGCGTCAAATAACGGATTTGCAAAATTCTTTGCCCATTTTTTACGCGTTGAATCCTCTGATTTGCCACCTGACTCCAGTCTAGATGATCTCTTCCGCGCACGGGTAGTGAGCTACTCCTCGCTCTCATTAGGCTTCTTTGTGTTTTTGATTGTTGTCCTCAGGTTAGTGAAAACTGAAGTGAATACATTCAGTATTTACGTCCTTTTTGCCATGAGCTTTTTTTGTTTTCTCGGACCCTTCTTTTACAAGAAATATAATTTCTATAAACAAGGAGCGATTCTCACTTTTATTTTTGCTTTCATTACAATTTTTTTTCGATCCATCGATACTGCGGGGCTTGATGGTGTGACCATTACTTGGATTAGTATTTTTCCCATATGCAGTGCTTTTTTAATTGGAAAAAAATCTGTTTTACCTGTGGCATTGATCTGCTTGGCCCTTCTCTCCTTTCTGCTATTAGTAGCAGAGCCACAAGGCTGGGTGACCAAGGGGCAAGACTCACATTTTGTAAAGTTTGTGATCTTATCTGTCTTAATATTAATTCATAGTATGCTCGCCATCATTTATGAAAACGAAAGATATAAAAATGAATTGCTGATTAAAAGGGCCCATGAATCTCTCGCACAAACAAAAAAATTAGCGGCTCTTGGGACGATTGCAGGTGGCATCGCTCATGAGATCAACAATCCATTGATGCTGATTCTTGGTGGTGCAGAGAGCTTAAAGAGATCATCTGGAAAAAGTCAGTCTTTAGATGAACTTAAAGCGGAAGTGAACGTTCGGAGTGAAAAAATTGAACGAAGTGTGATTCGCATTCGTTCAATTGTTGATTCACTTCTTTTAATTGGTCGCAAGAATACCCCGAAGGAATTTAAGTCTATTGATTTTAACTCTGTACTGAAGCTTGCAATTGAGCATCTCAAGGAATCCAGTAAAAAAGAAGTTCAAGTGAAAATCGAAAATGCCGATTGGGGGCAATTAAAATTTATGGGTAATGAAGTTTTGCTAGTGCAACTAGTCCTCAATCTACTTTCGAATTCGAGAGATGCACTTCAAGAAACTCAAGGCGCATTAATTACCGTTGCGCTTTCTATGGAAAACCAAAAGCTCAGGGTCAAGTTGAAGGATAATGGAAAGCCTCTTACTCAGGAGGTGAAAGATTCGCTCTTTCATCCCTTTTACACTTCAAAACCAGTTGGAAAAGGAACTGGCTTGGGGCTGATCCTCAGCAAAACGATTGCGCAGATGCATGGAGGGGATTTGGAGTTTCTTTCAGGTGAAGCCCAAACAACTTTTTGTCTGACGCTGCCCTTGATAAATAGCTAAGCTATTGTTTATATTCAACAGCATTCCTTAGACTCCTTCGATAAATTTCGGTATAGAAAGAGAGAGATTCAATTCTTTCAGGAGTCCTAGAGTGAGCCCTTTTCACGTGCAAGAAGAAACGATTCGTCAGCTTAAAGCCGGAAATAAGCGTTTTCTGGAGGGGCGTTCTGATCAGACTATTGGCTCATCATTAAAGAAATTGAAAGAATTCGCACAAAATGGCCAACTGCCAAAAGCCATTGTTCTTTGTTGCTCAGACTCACGTGCACCAGTAGAAATGATTTTTGATCAGGATATCGGTGATCTTTTCGTTATCCGTGTCGCTGGAAATATTGTTGCGCCCTCGCTTGTAGGCAGCGTTGAGTTTGCTGTTAGTACTTTTGGAACACAAATCGTTTTAGTGATGGGGCACAATCTTTGTGGGGCCATCTCAGCAACTTTAAATCATATCGAAAACTCACAAGCGCTCTCAAGCGAAAATATTCATGATATTGTGAGCAGAATTAAACCCCATGTTTATCCAATCTCTCTAATGGAGAACTTATCTCGAGATCAAAAGCTTAAACGGGCGGTTGAAGCGAATGTCTATGCCTCCGTCGCTCAACTCGCACATTCGAGTCGGTTAATTGAAGATCTTGTCCAGAAGCAACGCTTAAAGATTATTGGCTCTGTTCTTGATCTTAATTCTGGTGCAGTTGATTTTCTTTCAGAATAGCCGCGCCAAGTTCTTTTTTGACTCGCAAAATCTCACTCAAGAAATAGGCTTTATTAAGTTGTGTTAAGCTATTTGCTAAGGGAAGCAAGACCTTCATAAGTAGATTTAATTCAAGTGCATCAAGCGTCTTGAAATAAGTCTCAAGTATGTAAATGCGTTCTGACTCTTCAAGATTCAATAGGGAAAATGAGCTCGGCCGGTAGAGAAAAGTCAGGAAGGGGATAATGCCTTTTTCTTGGCAGAAATGCAGTACTTCCTTCGGCTCTTGCCAATTGTCTTTTTGAACAAGAAAATTCATATGGAAATTAACAGCAGGAAGAGTTCGGCGTTTATTCATTGCTAGCAAGAGCTCTATATTTTTTAGGACAATACTTAAATCACCAAGCTTTCGAATACGAGCATAAGTTTCAGGCTTTAAACTATCTACGCTTAAAACAATATATTTAATAAAAATTTTCTTCAGCGACTTTTCAATCGTTTCATCGAGTTCCCAATGAGCATTGGTTGTGAACATCCACTTACAATTTGGGTTAACAGCACTTACTTCATCAATTAATTTGAATGTGTCTTTTTGAATGAACGGTTCACCGGAAAGCATATCGATTTCTTTAATAAGTGGAAAAATCTTTTCTCTACCCGGTTTCCAGAAATTTTCTTCCTTATAAAAACCATTTGGTAGCTTCCAAACATTACACATTTGGCATTGGAGATTGCATTTTCCGTTGAGATTGGCGGTCAGTTTGATAAAAGGCTTTGACTGTATGGCCTCGAATTCTACAAGGTCGAGTAGTTGATTATTTTGACGACAGAGATTGCAATGCTGATCGCGAATCTCTTTTGCACATATTGTAGGCTTTCCATCCAAAAACTCTTGGCGCCATTTCTGTAAGAAATCGTTATTCCAAATTTGATCAAGTGGAGTTTCTTGAATATTTCCAATTATAAAATCCGATCCCTTGTGACGACAAATGCCTACTTGCCCTCCAGGTTCCAAAATCAGATTAGTGAAAGGCACAAGACAAAATCCATTCGGAGAGAGATTTTTCTCAGCAAAGCGCTCTAGTGTTTGCTGATTCTCTTCGTAGAGTTTAATAAAAGGGGATAATTTCAAGCTCATAAAACTATTTTAACATGTTTCATGAGTTCGTCATCATGATTTGAGGCTATTTAAGCTGTGAGTATTTAAGCAGTAGAAGTTGAATTCTTCCTGCTGAGACGGGCTTAAGCATAGATTCTTTATAAAGCTCGTCTAAGATTCTATAAGCTTCGAATGAACTCTGGCGTGCCTCACTAAAAAGCGTCGGATCTATAATGATTTGATTTGCATTAATCAAGAAGCCCGGAGCGCTAAGCGCTTGCCTTTCGTCCGATGATAGAAAGCTGAGGTCGAGGCTGATTTCTTGTTTTTCACTTAAACGATCATAAAGAGATTCAACTTCGTTTAAACTAAGCTCAGGTGATCGTGTGAGTAGATATTGACGAGCTCCCTTTTTGTCGAAAGTCATCTGAATGATTTTATCGATCTTTTCAGTGAAGCTTGAATTTTGAGATTCAGACTCTTCAGCTAAAGCTTCGAAGACCTTGTTCAGAGCAGAAGTCGTTTCAGGGTATGATGTTCTTAAGTACTCATCATCTGTGCTAATAAGTTCAACCAGTCCATCATCTTCAAAAAGTACGTTCGTAAAGGCTTTCTCTTTTACAGTTTTAGGGAGAGTGACAGCTTCTTCTGCAGGGGCTCGCTCTACGATTTTTGTTGGAACAACTTCTGTTTGTTGAACAGCGGAGACTCTAGGGGTATTGATAACATCAGGCTGTGTTTCAGTTGTAATGGTTTCACGGTACTCAGGAACGCTTTGTTCACCCATTGTAGGAGTAGCTTTTGGAGATAGGAATCCCAAAAATTCACCAATTGATCTGAAGAAGTTTGCGATTCCTCCAAAGAAAGAAGAGAGAAACCCTGGTCCCTTAGACGGGGCACCGGCTGCGGAAGTGACCGTCGCATTTGTTGCGACAATTTCATTTGAAACAGCGCTTGCTGGCGCACGTTCAATTGCACGCTCTTGTGCTTTCTCAATCGCTGATAGAGTTGAGCGTTGGTCTTGGCAAACATCATCAAGTTTAGTCATCGCGCGATTTTTGACATAAAAAACACCATTATGCCGAAACTGAGCAAGTTGTCGGCATTTTTCGTCATCAGGTTGTTGGTTGCAGAATTGTTGATCTTCAAGTTCTTCAAACCAATCTTGATAAGATCTCAAACGATCATATTCGATATCTGTATTGACTGTAACGGGCCGATTGAGTCGTCTTTCAGCGGCTACCCGGGCCCCTTCCATTGCTTGATTTCTTTGTGTCTCAATGTTTTTTGCCTCTCTGGCAGCAGGGCCTTCGAGCTTCTCCGAAACGCAACCACCGGTAAAGAGCATTCCATTTTGACGACATTCTCTTTTTAATCGATCTCTTAAGGCATCGTAGTTTGTCGTATATAAATCTCGGGCGGTCTTAAGGTCGCGGTCTAGGATTCCATCACCACCTGTTTGCAATTTATCGCTCACCCCTTGAAGGCTGCCAACATTCTCACTGAGGTCTTTGCGCCATTCGGCTTGCCCGTTAATCAGATGCAAACGGTAGCGTTGAAGAGCACTCTCAGCATCGAGAAGATTTCTCATCATATAATCCATCTGATTACAGAAATATCTCTCGTCGAATATATTTATGTCAGCGTTATTTGCTTTATGGTTATCAAGAACATTCACAACCTGACTCATATTTCCAATAAGGTCGTTCATAGAAGCAATTCTTTCGGCTAGATCAAGGGAACAACGATGATCAGCAGTCTGGTTGAAGAGAGACTCTAATTGACGCTTCTCTCTTTGCTTCATGAGAATTTCTACATTGAAAAATCGAATGATATCTTCGATTGATATTTTTTGTCTCTGTGACTCAGGCAATTTGCTCTTTATAGTCGCGAGAGTTTCCTGAAAAAGTAGAAATTGATCAATTGAACGTTCAAGCTTTAGAGCGTGTTCCTGAGTTGTTTCCCAGTTTCTTCTAGCATCCTGAAATTGTTTCCATCTCTCTGCAGCCGCTTTTTTGCCAGTCATCTGTTCAATCATCCAGTCTACGCCAGTAATTAGGCCTTGGATCGCCATATTGGCGGCAAAGCCTCCAACAACGGCCCCTGCTGCAGTCGCACCAGAGAGAAGGAACATATGTTTTGGATCAGAAAGTTTTTCTGCAACACTATTAGCGCGAGCCGCTTGTCGATTTGTCTCTGCCCAGTTCCGATCGACCATTTCTCGTCCAGCTTTGATTTCAGCATTGGTTTCGCCCCATTTTTGATCAACCATTTCACGTGTGGCTTTGATCTCGGCGTTTGTTTCTCCCCAATTGCGGTCGACCATATCTCGAGTTTGTGCGACTTCAGTATTTGATTGGCTCCAATTGCGATCAACCATATCACTGGTAGCCTTTGTTTGATCTAGAGCGCGGTCGATCTGAATTCTTGAAGCGTCGATTTGACCTGAGGTCCTATCGTCGAATCCAATCTGTGTTCTTACATCGACGTCGCCTTTGATATCTATTGATGAAGGAAAAATTGATCCTGAACTTAAATCTGGAATACCTGTTAAATTATTTGTAGAACCCAAAATATCGCCAGTGGGGAGACTGCCTGTTCCACCAGATGTTCCTAGGAGATCTTGCGGGGAAATGGAATCTAGAATTCCCCCAAGTCCACTGAAAACATTCGGCGAACTTTGAGCATTTGCCGTGGCCATAAAAAATTCATTGAGATTCAAAGGTAGAGGGGTGAAAACAGTTCGAGTTGGATTTCTTAGAAGAGCATTCTCAATCAAGTATGACTCTACGGCCATCGGCTCTTGATAACCCAGACGATAAAGACTTGTGATAATTTTCACTACGTCGTTTTCTTCTTTCATCGCCACTCGTACACGACGGTTGGCCTTTTCCCAATCTGCTTCCCAAACGGTAATTTTAGATCTCGTTGTCATTTTCCAGACAGGAATATCAAAACCTGTTTTGAGAGATTCGGTCATCTCGTTTTTATCGATCTTCATTCGATTAGGGAGAGTCATAGCAGTGAGACTACCCATTGAAATAGAATGGTTCGCTAACGTCAATTTTCGTTCAAAGACTTGTACAGAAGCTTTTTCACCATTTTGGCCCTGTATTTTAGGAGCAGAGATGATCCAATTTTTTAAAAAAGATTTGTTCTCTGGTTTATAGACGAGATCATTGGCCAGTACTTGACTGGAAAAAAAAAGAGCTAAAATAGAGTAAGTGATTTTCAGAATCATCAGTAACTTATCGGCTTAACTTTTAAAAAGAATAATTTTCTCTGATATAATTTAGATGCCAAAATTCTTATCTGAGAGTTAAAGTAAAGATTATGTATATATTGGGAATCTCAGCCTATTTTCATGACAGCGCAGTTGCCCTCATCCACAAGGGTAAGATAATTGCAGCGGCAGAGGAGGAGCGTTTTAGTCGGTTAAAGCATGACTCCGGCTTTCCTCACAAGGCCCTCGATTTCGTAATGGAGTTCGCCGGTATCACAGCGTCAGATATTTCTGCAGTTGTTTATTACGAAAAACCCTTTTTAAAATTCGACCGACTCCTCGAAGCGACTTTTTCTATCGCGCCAAGGGGATTCTCCTTTTTTAAAGATTCTTTTCCAACTTGGCTGAAAGACAAATTATTTCTAAAACAAACTTTAAAAAAAGAGCTTCGTACTCATAAATTTCACAATCCGAGTTTGCAATTCTCTGAGCATCACCTCTCTCACGCAGCTTCCGCATTTTATCCTTCACCTTTTAAGACCGCTGCAATTCTTTGTTTGGATGGTGTGGGTGAGTGGACAACAACAAGTTTATGGCGCGCGAACTCCGATGGAATGGAACTTATTGAAGAACAAGTCTTCCCCCATTCACTAGGACTTTTCTATTCTGCTTTTACTGCCTACTGTGGCTTTAAAGTTAATTCTGATGAGTACAAAGTGATGGGATTAGCTCCTTACGGACAGAATCACTACACTGAAGTATTAAAAAAGCATTTCATTGAAATAAAAGATGATGGTTCATTTCGTTTGAATATGGATCTTTTTGATTTTATGAAAAAATCTTCTATGTTAAATTTCAAGCAAGCTTCAAAGCTTCTTGGATTTCCTCCAAGAGTGAATGGTTCTTCTATTGAAGATTGTTACTGCGATCTTGCGGCATCGGTTCAAAGAATAACAGAAGAGATTGTTTTAAAACTGGCGACCTCTCTCAGAGAGAAAACCGGTGAGGAGAACTTGTGCCTTGCTGGAGGTGTTGCCTTAAACTGTGTTGCCAACGGATTGATTTCGGACTCAAAAATATTTAAGAATATTTGGATACAACCAGCCGCAGGAGACTCCGGGGGAGCTCTCGGAGCTGCGTTTAGTGCATACTATTTAAAAGATTTTTTGAGAAAAAAGACAGAGTTTTCTGACACTCAAAATGGCTCATTATTAGGTCCGTCTTTTTCCTCTAGCGCCATAAAAGATTTACTGAGAGAACAAGGGCGAAGCTATCAAGAATTTGAATCTCAGTCCGAGCTATTTGAAAAAGTTTGCCAACTTTTAGCAGCAGGACATATTGGTGGTCTTTTTCAAGGTAGAATGGAATACGGCCCACGTGCACTTGGGAGTCGATCGATAATTGCAGATCCACGGATGCCTGATGGTCAGAGGAAAATTAATTTATCAATTAAGTTTCGCGAGTCTTTTCGGCCTTTTGCCCCAGCGGTATTGAAAGAAGCAATATCGGATTATTTTGAAGTTCAAAATATGAGCCCCTATATGCTCATCGTTGCAAGACTTAAGGAACATTTACGGCATAACCAAAATGAAATTGAGGGGGCTCGTGGCTTAGCAAAACAAAAAATTCTGACAAGCGATTTACCTGCCATTATTCACGTAGATTATAGTGCTCGCTTGCAGACATTAGATGAAGAGATTCATCCTTATTTTACTAAACTTGTAAAAGCCTTTTACGACAAAACGGGTTGTCCTGCTTTAGTGAATACATCATTTAATATTAATGGTGAGCCGATTGTGTGTAAACCATCTGAGGCCCTAACTTGTTTTGATAAAACAGGGCTGAGCTTTTTAGTCTTAGAGAACTGTCTCATCATTAAGGAAGATAAAGGAGGATTCTCCAAGTGATTGCACGCTACGAGAAATTTTTCTTCTTTCTCTCATTAACCTTAATGATTCTATTTTTTCATTTTTTTTATATGAGTCTGAATGGTCTTCCTTATCGTTTTCCGGCTTACGTTCCGGTATTCCTGATTATTCCCTTTCTTCCTGCATTTCTCTCAAACCCAATTTATCATTTATTGAAAATGATATTTATGAAAATTGGACATATAAACTCCACGGTTCTTTATTTTATCATTTATTATTTTATTCTAACCCCAGTGGGTGTGATTCGAAAGAATCGCTGCGATCTTAATTTTGGAGATTCAAAAAAGCAGAGTTTCCTGATCAGAAGAGGCAAGAAAGAATGGGACCTGGAGCGGCCGTACTAAGAATTAAAAAAGTGTATAGATCAAAGGGGCGACAGCTGCATTCTGTGTTAGTGTCGTCAAAAGTCCAAGAACTAAAAGAATGATAAAAATTGGCAGCAACCAGAGTTTTTTCCGTACTTTAAGATAGCCCCATAAATCAATTAAAAATTCCTTCATGAGAGAATCATACTTGAAGTATGCGTCCCTCGCACGCATTTTTCGTGGGAGGGACGCAGAAGTTAGATCAAGTCCAAATATGATCAACCTGTCTATCTTGTTTTTTCTCAATTTTTCTTTTTACTTGTACCTCGATTTTTTTGACCACCTGATCGAAAGTTTTGTATAGATTGTCGGAGTCAGCTTTGGCCTGTATTTTAGGCCCTCTGAGCCCTGTCACTGAAACTTCCGCGTAATGCTGATCATGTTCTACCCAGCAAACCCAGTGAACATTCACGTCATGATGAAAAAGTCGTCGAATTTTATCTGTTCTTTCTTGGATATTTTCATCTAGGGCTTCTGTGTGATCAAAATTCTTAAAGGTAACTTGTAAGCTCATACATTCTCCTTGTTTGAGATACTTTCTTCACTTCATACTCTCAGTATATCGGGCCAGACTCAAATGAACTTTGTGTAAATCATTGGTGAAGTTGATCTTACTCAGGTATTTGATTTCTTCTTTTGAAAACGTATTAATTACAGGATGTTAATGCACTGTTTGCCTCGTAAAATAGTCAGATTTTGTGGCCGGAATTGACATTGAGATGACTTGACAAGAAGCTTGTAAAAAAACGGCTAGCTCACTAAGATTAAGGAACAATATAAGTCTGATTTATGGGAGATTTTATGACGGCGGCACTTCTTTTTTTAGGCGTGATTCTATTTATTTTTATTTTCATCATGCTGGTCGCAGTATCTATCTATAACGGCCTCGTCAGGTTGAGAAATGATACTGAAAACTCTTTTTCTCAGATTGATGTTCAACTCAAACGTCGTCACGATTTAATTCCTAATTTAGTAGAAACTGCGAAAAAGTTTATGTCACATGAAAGAGAAACTCTCGAAGCTGTTATCCAAGCTCGTAATCAAGCGGTGCAAATTCAAAAATCACAAGCTTCTGGATCGGGAACTACAGATGGCAGGGAAGGATTACTTGCGGCAGAAACAATGTTAACTGGTGCCGTGGGTAAGTTTTTTGCTCTCTCAGAAAGTTACCCAGAGCTAAAGAGTGATGGTCCAATGCGTTCTTTAATGGAAGAGCTTTCATCAACTGAGAATAAAATCTCTTTTGCTCGTCAAAGATATAATGATTCTGTAATGGAATACAATAATGGTCGAGAGCAATTTCCCAACAATATTCTCGCTGGCATGTTTAATTTTCAAAAAATTAACTCTTGGGTCATTGAAAACACAGTTGAACGTGATGTTGTAAAAGTTCAATTCTAGTTGCGATGAATTTTTTTGATCATCAGAGACTAGCAAAAAAACAATCACAACGACTTGTGATTGTTTTTGTTCTGACTTTTATTTTCACAATCGCGATAACATCCATCGCGATTCTCATTCTTTTGAAGCAGACGACTACATGTTCGGGAGATTTTCTAGCTTTGGGAGTTTGTCCGCACGAATGGCAAATTCTCTGGAAAGCGATTATATGTTTGAGCCTACTGATCCTGGGGGGGAGTCTCATCCGCTACTTAGAACTGAAGAGTGATCCTTACGCCGTTGCAAAAATTCTCAATGCAACAGAAGTTGACCCGCAAACACACGATTTAGATCAAAAAAAATATTATAATATAGTTGAAGAAATGGCGATTGCATCAGGGACACCCATGCCTAAGGTGTATATCCTGGCCGGTGAATCATCTTTAAATGCGCTTGCCGCAGGGACAAGTATTCATCATTCAATGGTTGCAATCACAGAGGGTCTAGCAGCACAACTAAATCGTGCAGAGCTACAGGCGGTGATTGGACATGAATTTAGTCATATCGTTCACGGTGATATTAAACTTAATAACCGACTTTTGATTGCGGTTCATGGCATATCCATGATTAATCAAATAGGGGCTTTTATTATTAGAATGAGCTCCCGCCAAAGTAGAAGAATGATTTCACGAAATGATCGTGACTCAAGAATTCAGATTATGTCGATCGGGTGGGTGCTCTATATATTAGGATATTTTGGTCTTCTCATGAGTAGAATGCTCAAGGCTTCTATTTCAAGGCAGCGAGAATACCTCGCAGATGCAGCTGCTGTCCAGTACACAAGAAACCCAGAAGCTTTGATCTCCTGCTTTAAAAAACTCTGGGCCTTCAGCTCGAAGCATACCTATAAGGGCAGCCACGGAGAAACTTTTTCACATATGTTTTTTGCAGAAAATTTTTTCAAAGAATCGACAAGTCTTTTTTCGACTCATCCAGCTCTTCCAGAGAGAATTAAAAGGATTGATAAACGATTTAATCTAGTGGCTTTTAGAAAACAAGAGCTGCCCGAATTAATCCAAAGCATGTTAATTCAAAAAAACGAAAAAATGGCTTCCCAAAGGGTCAATGGCCAGAAATCAGAACCAAAAGTTTCAACTTACGCCGCTTCACTTGGAATCGTGATGTCTCAACTTGGTGAAGTTAATGATCGCTCAATTAAAGAAGCTCATCAGCTCAAGGCGAGCCTAAATACCGAAGTTATGAATTTTCTCAATGACCCTCACGGTGCCATTGGTTTAATTCATGCTTATTTTTTTAGCGATAAATTACAGAAACGCTTGAAACAAATCATGTATCTTTCTGCTGAGAGTATTAAAGAGAGAAAACATTTTACACACGCCTATACTTTGCTTGAGAGTTTGGACTCTCAACAAAGAGTGATTGCTCTTGAGTTAGTCTTAACAACCCTTAAAAACTATTTATCAAAAAACCATAACTTGTTGACACAAATTCGAGAGTCTCAAAAATTGAAAGAAGAAAGTCGTTTAGAGGATTTTTTAATTTATGAATTACTGCGCCTTACAATTAGCCCATCTTCTATAAAGAAGGCAGCGAATACTAAACTCTCAGGACTTAAAGACGAACTTAGAGTGTTCTTTACCCTTGTCACCCGGGCTTGCTCTGATTCTGAGGAAGAACGCCAAGAGATGCTCAACCACGCTCTGATAAAGATTTATGGTGGAGTTGAAAAAGATTATTCTGTCGCTGAATTACGCACCTCCACTATGAGAGAGGCCCTAGAGAAACTCTCTGGATTGAAATCCCTTCATGAACAGGAAATTGTCCTCAAAATGACTCTAGAGCTTATTCATAAGGATGGTGAAATTAAGCCTGCTGAGGCGAAGCTCGCACGTTTAGTCTGTCTGTGCTTCGGAGTTCCTCTACCTTTGTGCGTTGCCGCTTAGCAAAAACTCATTTTTCAGGTCAATTGAGAGGACAAGGATTCCCTAAGACCTTATACTTATCATGTGTGTCGAAGTTTTTGCGAATTAAAGGACCAATTGTGACTCAACTTATTAGCTTAACCGGAATTAAGCCGACCAATCTACCTCATCTCGGTAATTATCTTGGCGCAATTAAACCTGCGATTGATATGACCAATCAAGCAGAGCATACCAAAGGTTTTTATTTTATTGCCGACTATCACTCACTGACGAGTGTGCATAAAGCGAGTGATCTTCGCCAATATATTTATGAAATCGCTGCTGCGTGGTTGGCCCTGGGTCTCGATCCCAGCAAGGTGACTCTGTATCAACAGAGTCATATTCCAGAAGTCATGGAGTTCAATTGGATTTTGTCGTGCTTCACGGCCAAGGGTTTGATGAATCGCGCTCACGCCTATAAAGCTCTGACTCAAGACAATGAAAATCATCAGAGGGACATTGATCAAGGCGTGAATATGGGCCTTTATACCTATCCCGTTTTGATGGCCGCTGATATTTTATTTTTAAAAGCCGATCTCGTTCCTGTAGGAGCGGATCAAGTTCAGCATATTGAGATTGCTCGAGATATTGCGATGGCTTTCAATCATCATTACGGTGAGATTTTCAAACTGCCCAAAGCATTTGTGAATGAAAATGCGGCTGTCATACCAGGCCTTGATGGGCGCAAGATGAGTAAGAGTTATAATAATCATATTCCCATTTTCATGCCTGCAAAACAAATGCAGAAAATGATCAATAGAATTAAAACTGATTCAACTCCGCCAGAAGCACCAAAAGATCCTAACGATTCATTAATTTTTCAACTTTACTCTAAATTCGCACAGGAAAAGCAGGTCCTCGAAATGAGAGAGCGTTATGCTAAGGGAATTTCTTGGGGAGAGGCGAAGGCGGAGCTATTCTCGGCAATTGACACTCACTTAAGTGGTCCACGAGAAATTTATGATGAACTCATGGCCGATAAAACGAAGATTGATAGAATTTTAGAAGAGGGAGCCGAGAAGGTACGTCCTTTAGCCTCTTCATTTTTGAAAGAAGTCAAAGTCGCTATTGGTGTGAAATGAAATTTTTTGTCCTTGCTCTACTTAGTCTTTCATTAAACTCTTTCGCTCAAACAAGTTACACTCAATCAGCACCAATCTCTATCAGTGCTGACGGACTTGCTGGTGAAGTAGGAGAAGATGAGGAAACTATGCGTGCGAGATCAGAGTTAGCCGCTTCTAAAGTTAAAGCGACTGATGAAAAGAAAGAGAGAAAGGCAGAGGAAAAGAAAGAAAAAGAAATTAAAGTAGAAAAACTTCCGGAAGAAACTAAGCTCGTTGAAACAGAACCTGAATCAACACCAAAGACAAAAAAGTCCAAGATTGATTGGGCGTTTGATTGGAAAGAGCGCCAACGCACGCTTTTTTTTAAGTTCGGCTTACTTAACTCAAATTGGAATAAAGTATCATCAGAATTAGAGAAGGGAAGTACAGTCTTAGGACTCGGTCTTAATCAGAGTCTAAGCAATAGTTTTTCATTGGGCGTTTCTCTTGATTTTCACCATTTTAAAGAAGGAAGTTTAGTTCCTGAAGAAATTAGAATTCTTGGTTTGCGTATCGAGCCCCAGTTTCTTCATGTTCTAAATGCAAATTTTTCATTGATTGGTGCTTTCGCACTGACCCTGGCAGATTCGAATATTAGAAAAAAGATTCAAGCCTCAAATACGACAGAAACTTATAAAGTTTTCTCCAGCGGAACAGTTTTTTCTTTTTCTCCAGGTGTTGGTATTAGAGGGCATTTCTCTCAACACGTTTATTTTGATTTGATAAGTGAGTACCAATATTTTGTGGGTAAGCCTCAAAAATACTATGGTGGACTTGGTGGTTCAGTTCGTCTTCATCTTAGTATTTAAAACTGGAAAATTATGGAACTTGATGAAACCGATCGCAAAATTCTAAAAAAGCTTTTAAAAGATGCACGAACACCTTATGAAGAGATCGCGCGGGAGCTAATTATTTCCGGCGGAACAGTCCATGTAAGAATTAATAAAATGAAAGAAGCCGGTATCATTACGGGCTCAAAAATCAAGATTGATTTTTCTCTGCTCGGCTACGAAGTCACTTCGTTTATCGGAGTGAATTTAACTAGTGCCAAAGATTATGCCAGAGCACTTGAAAAGCTTAAAACTTTTGAAGAGATCACGGATATTTATTACACCACAGGACAGTATAGCCTTTTTATAAAAGTCGTCACGAAATCGACGAAAGAATTGCATCAGTTTTTACTCGAAAAAATTCAAGCGCTCAAAGAAATACAGTCGACTGAAACATTTATCTCATTGGATAATCCGATCAGTCGAGATCCCTCTGTTTATTGAGATATATAAGCTTTTGAAACAAAATAGCTGCCGAGACAAGCGTTCAGTATTTGTGTTAAACCACTCGTTGGGTTGACTACATCAATCTGAACAAAAGTCCCATGGTCTCTTACCACCCTTACCGCCGTTCCTTCTGGTAGAACTGCACAGACACTGTGATTAGTTCCAGGGCCTGTTCGAACATTGAGGTTTGCGAGGGTGCGAGGCCCTGAGCTTTGCACTGGAGAGCCATTAATTTGTGCGACAACGGCCTCTAGAGTTTTAAACTGCAGATTATGTCCACGACGATTTCTCTCTTTGATATAGCTAACCAAAAGTTCAGAGGCCTCAACTGATTGGTTGTGAATATCGTGGAAGAGAATAATTCCTTTTCCAAGCCTTTCCATTTGAGTTGTTACTCGGTTATGGATACTTCTTGGATTTTTATCTTGCCAGTCTAAGCTATCAACGTTCCAAAAAACATGGATGAGATTTCGATTGGCAATAGTTTTTCTGACTTCAGAATTATGAACGCCTGAGCCATATGGTAACCTGAAAAATCTAACCGGTTGGCCATAAGCTCTTTCAAGAGCATCTGTTGATTCAATAATTTCTTTATTCAGACCGGCTCGAGATTGCTTGTGAAGATCGGCGTGTGTGTATGAGTGATTGGCCAACTCCATTCCAAGTTGCTTTGCAAGATCAATCATTCCAGGATTTCTAACCGCATTTTGAGCTAGCCAGAAAAACGTCGCCTTCACGCCATTTCGATGGAGCAACTCAAGAATCCTTCGGGTCGTAGCGGGCTTTGGTCCGTCATCATAAGTCAAAACCCAAACATTATTTGGGAAATTGCCACCGAGAAGATTTCCTTCGCGACCAGTGGATGGAAAGATCACTCTTTTTTGACCACTTCTTTTTTGAGTCCAATAATTTGAATTAAGCATTTGTGGATTAACTCGACTCAGAGTTTCTTGTCGAACTAAGTCTTCATTTTGGTCGTAAAACTTTTCCCATTTAAAATTTGAAGAATCAAAACCTGCAAATGGACGGGCAAGATCAACGACAGAATTTGATTTTCTGCCAAAGCGGTCCTTAATTTCAAATCCTTTAAAAATTTCAATGGTATCTAGGTAAGGAAGTTTTTGGTGGTCTTCTAAACTCATGAGTTCATCATAGATTGAGGAGAGGATTTGAGCCGCCTTATCTGAATCTTCGGCCGTTCCTTCTCGTGTTGTCTCGTCGAGCTTCACAAGATAAAAATTCAAGACTTCATCAGAGTGTTCTTTGAGGTCCCGTCCGTCCCAAATTTCTTCATAGAGACCAATGT
Source organism: Bacteriovoracaceae bacterium UBA6166 (assembly GCA_002435795.1). Taxonomy (GTDB): domain Bacteria; phylum Bdellovibrionota; class Bacteriovoracia; order Bacteriovoracales; family Bacteriovoracaceae; genus UBA6166. The sequence continues at coordinate 53,730 of DIUE01000024.1, forward strand.
CCATTGGGTTGAGGTTTTTTTTGAGAGCATCATCAAAGGCATAAACCAGGCCTTGATTATAATAATAAAGATCAGCGTGATCTTTGAAGGCCCGGTTAAAAAATGTATAAGCCGTATCAGATTGAAAAACATCGTCAAAATGAATCGACATTTCTCTGTTCTCCAGCAGCTCCGCTCGAAGTTCTGTTGAGGAAATAGACCTATAGCTCGTTGATGGAAATTGAGCGCAAGATTGAAAAAGAAGAAGTGTGGCAGTTACAAAACTAGTTTTAAAGATAGAGGTCACGGTAGCTCCTTCATAGGAGCTCGTTAAGCTCCTGGTTTAAATCTGCATTCGTCCCAAGCTCACAATTTGGATGTTGCGTTTTATAAGATAGTAAGACTCGAACTTTTTCATCTCGCTTTGATTTAAGGGCCATCATTTCGAGATAGTTTTTGTCTTCGCTTAAGTCCACGCCCAAATTCTGGTCAAAAAGGACAACCTTTTCCTGAATCTTATCGTCTAGTTCCAAGATTTCCTTATAGTTGTTTTGTTGTTCGAGGCAGAGTGGATCTTCTGACTGGCATGAAACGCTAGCGAGTATCATAAAGACATAGAATAAAATTTTTTTCATACAAATCCTTGAGCAATTTACTTAAGCTTACTTGTGGTAAGGGTGACCAACTCTAAGAGTTTGCGCTCGATAGAGTTGTTCGACAAATAAAAGTCTCGCAAATTGATGAGGAAAAGTCAGTTTAGAAAGTGAGATCTCTTCTTGAGCACGGGCCAAAAGATTTTCGCCATGGCCTTTTGAACCGCCAATAACGAAGATTAAGCACCCTGAGTGTTCAAGCGTTTGAGTCAACCATTCAGAAAATTTTGGGCTATCAAAAGATTGACCTTTTTCTGTGAGGGCCACGATATGAGGAGATTTGCTGAGGGAGTCGATTTTCTTAAGAACCTCAGCTCCCTCAAGTTGCACATCTTCTTGAAAGGTTTTGGTTTCGTGAATGACTAAGTTTGGCTCACGAATTCTTTTAAGAAAATCTTGCTCAAGATCGAGGGTCTTTTTTTCTTTGAGTTTCCCTACACAGATAAGATGGATAGACTTCACAAGAAACGATTAAAAATAGTTTTTATCGTCTTCAGAGTTTCCTGGTTTCTTTTGCGCTAGCTCTTCATCTCCAGATGAATAATAGTGCTCAGGAATAGGAACGATTTTAGCGTCACCCCATAAACGATCTAGATCATAAACTGGGCGAGAAGAATCGAGGAAAATATGAGAAATCACATCTCCGGCATCGATCAAAATCCAATCCGCGCCGTGCATACCCTCAGCTGAGCGAATGGTGAAGTTTAGTCTTCTGAGCTCCGCCATCATGGTTTCTGCCATCGATTGCATTTGAGTAATATTCGAGGCGGAACCAAGAATAAAAAAATCCGCCAGCGAGCTAGTTTTTTGCGTGTCGAGAACTTTAAGGTTGAGACCTTTGAGGTTTCCCATAATCCAAGCACTGGCCATCGCTAGGTTGAGAGGATACTCGAAACTCTTGTCTTCGATGATGGATTTCAATTCTTTTTGGATATATTCAGAACTCATAATTAACTCCGCCGATCTATTCTCGTCCAATACTCTTCAGCATTAGAACTTTCAAATTATCAATATTTCTCCCCGATACACCTGAGATGGGGAGGACTTTTTTATCTAATTGAGACTCAAAAAAATCTTGAAATTTTTGAATCTCTTCTTCTGTCATAGCATCTATTTTCGTCAAACAGATGATTTCTTTTTTATTTCCTAAAGCTTCGCTGTACTTGAGCAATTCCTCTCGCACAGTCACGTATTGCTCGATTGCTTCAAACTCATCGAGGCACCATGAGCAGTCCACAAGATGGACGAAAGCCTCTGTTCGCTCGATATGCTTTAGGAACTTGATTCCAAGTCCTTTTCCTTCTGAAGCGTTTTCAATAAGTCCTGGTACGTCTGCGACGACAAACGATTTATCTCCAACTTTGACAACCCCAAGATTTGGCTCAAGGGTCGTGAAAGGGTAGTCAGCAATTTTAGGCTTCGCTGATGAGATGATGGAAATCAGTGTTGATTTTCCAGCATTAGGTAAACCAACGAGAGCGATATCAGCTAAAAGTTTCAGTTCAAGTTCGACTTCGAGTGTTTTGCCTTCTTCGCCGTCTTGAGCGTAGCGCGGGGCTTGGTTGGTAGAGGTTTTGAAATTAACATTTCCAAGTCCTCCTCTTCCGCCTTTCGCTAAAAGAACGCGTTCACCGTGAGCTTTGAGGTCAGCAATGATTTCACCTGTCTCAACAAGTCTTGCGATGGTTCCAATCGGAACTCTGACGATAAGGTCTTCACCAAACGCTCCGTGCATCTGGCGACCAGCGCCTGCGCCACCGTCTTGGGCTTGGTAAACTTTTTTTCCGCGAAAGTGTACGAGAGTGTTTAGGCCTTCGTCAGCTTCAAGATAGATGCTTCCGCCATCTCCGCCGTCGCCACCGTCTGGGCCTCCGAACGGAACAAATTTTTCTCGTCGAAACCCAGAGCAACCGTGACCGCCATTGCCTGAGATTAAGGTGATTTTTACTTCATCGATAAAACGCATAGTACCAACACATACAAAAAAGGGGAGCCCTGCGGTTCCCCTTCATGATCAAGAGACTAAAGAGGTCTCGATTTTCTTAGATGATTGAAACAATCTTCTTTTTCTTATTATAGTAAGAGAATTTCACTTTCCCTTCGCGAGTTGCGAAAAGAGTGAAGTCCTTTCCAGTATCAACGCCTGGGCCTGCGTGGAATTTTGAACCACTTTGGCGAACGATGATATTACCTGGAACGACAGCTTCTCCGCCGTATCTTTTTACACCATACATATTGGGGTTCGAATCGCGACCGTTACTGGTTGAACCACCGGCTTTCTTTTGTGCCATTTTCGTATCTCCTAAAAAACTTTATTATTTTAAATATTTTTTTGCGTTTGCAGAAGCTTTATCGATCTTCTCGCTCTTACCTTGACCATTGCTTACTTCAGTAATCAATAGACCAGTGTATGGCTGACGGTGACCGTTTTTCTTCTTGTAAAGACCTGGCTTTCTCTTGAAAACGATGACTTTACGTGAACGTGCTTGGCGAATAATTTTCGCACTAACTGTAGCACCAGCGACTGTCGGCTTGCCGATCACTGGAGTTTCTCCGCCAACGAAAAGAACTTTATCAAAGCTCATTTCTGTTCCTTCTTCAGCATCGAGTTTTTGAACGTCGATGATGTCGCCTGGCTTTACTTTGTATTGGTGCCCACCAATTTCTACTAATCCGTACATTTACCGCTCCTTAGGTGCGAGACAAATCAGGGGGTTCTTTCAAAAGGAAAGAGACTTAAGACCCCGTCTTTAGTCAGGTTTGAACCAATGAGTTTTATGTGTTTGGAGGCCCCCTGTCAAGGTGGGAAGGGGCTAAAATTGCCCTTCGTGTCGTATGGACCGCTGCTCAATAAAACTCGTGGTCAAAAGCTCCGACAAGCCTTTGGGCCATAGGAGGATTTTATGTCAGCGGAACAAGAAAGAATCAGCGTATTTCAATTTCATTCAAAACAGGACTATCCCGTCTATTTGACGGTGCAGCTTGGGCATTTTGAGTCGGGATTGACGGGTTTTTTGAGTTCTCTAGGGTTTGACCTGATGGCCAATATTGGAGAGGAAGGCTTAAAAGAACGATTAAAGGACCAATTGCGTCCTCGCGTCCTGCGCCTCGAGCTGGCCGGCGCCAAAGTCGCGCAGCAAATCAAATCAACTAAAGAAAGTGATCGCTACGGCGGAGAGAGCATGATTCCGCAACAAGGTTACCGCGTTTACCGCTACCACGGGCGAGCGCTGATGATGATGTCTTTCGCTGCGGAAGAATGGAGGGCCGGGGTCTTTAGTGATTTCGGAACCGACCAAAATCTTTGCACTGATCGAGTGATTCTCAATCGCTATTTGAGTTGGGCCTTGAGTAGTCTAGGAGTCGTGGGATTTTGGGGACAAATTCAAGAAAATAAACTCGTCATGATGAAGCCCGGCGAAGCTCAAGGATCGGCTGTTTATTTGGATTGGTCAGCGGGTAAAATGATTTCTGAAGCCTTTGTGGAAGCTCTTCCGAGTGAGTTTGAAATTATTCGTTTGAATTATTTGGCCCGCGCCCGGGACACAAAAATTGGCAAAGAAGAATTGCTAAGCGCTCTGACTGTTCATTGCACATTTTTTAGTTTCGATGGCCTCAGCACTCCCGTTCGACAAGTCTTGCAATCGATCGCACAGACAATTCCAGGCCGTTCTTTGAAAGTCACAGGGACATCAATGGTTGCCTGAGGCAAAGTTTCAGAGTACGCTTTTCCTCATGGTAGTTAATTTTGATCCAGTTATATTTGGAATAGGTCCATTGCAAGTGCGTTGGTACGGACTGATGTACGTGGTGGCTTTTGTCGTCGGTGGCTTTATCGCCAAACGACTTTGCGATATGGGCTTTATGAAGCTCGCCCGCGAAAAAGTTGACACCATGATCACTTATATTATTGTTTCAATGTTTTTAGGGGCGCGCCTCGCGTACGTCTTTATTTATAATTGGAGCTATTTTTCAAGTCGCCCGGAAGAGATTTTTTACGTCTGGCAAGGGGGCTTGAGTTTTCACGGCGCCCTCGCTGGTATTTTAGTGGGGGGCTATCTTTTTGCTCGTTCACAAAAAATTCCATGGGCCCAAGTGATGGACACCATTGCGCTCTCGGGGGCGCAGGGATTGTTCTGGGGGCGTATTGGAAATTTTATCAACGGAGAGCTATACGGACGAATCACTGATTCGCCGATCGGGATGATTTTTCCAATGGGTGGTCCATACCCTCGCCACCCGTCGCAACTTTATGAAGCACTCACCGAAGGTCTGTTGCTCACAATTATTCTTTGGGTACTTCTAAAGAGAGTGAAATTTTACGGTGTCATCTCGGCGGTTTTTTTAGCTGGTTACGGCACCTTCCGTTTTCTTATCGAATTCTTCAGAGAACCCGATGTGCAGCTTGGCTATTATTTCGGCGGCACAACGACCATGGGACAAATTCTTTGTTTGATGATGGTAGCAGTAGGGATATTGGCCTATTTTGCAGCCCGCAAGAAGAACGATCTTATTGCTTAATTTTCTTAATTAATTTTTCGCTCTCACTAGAGACTGCAAAATACAAAGGAAAGCACGTGATAGTGCAAGTTCCGGCGTAGATCAATTTCATTTCAGGCAGGGTCCATTGATAGACAGACTTTCCTTCCAGATGAGTGAACTTCTGTTGCGGCCCATAGCGATTGATGAGGGATTGATGAAAAAGATCGTGAAGGAAATAAGTGGGGAGTGATGTAAAAAAACTCACGGAAATATTGTTTTCAACTTCGACAAAAACGGGAAAATTATAGCGTTCGTGCTTAATTGAAAAACGCAGGATTTTTCTACTTCCCTCAGTCAGATAAACTTCCGGTTCACCATGAAGTTCCGACATTTTCTCCACTGGGGATTTCGGATAAAAAACAGCTAAACGATCAAGGCTAAAATTATAATTGGGAGGCTCGATCTTACTTTGAGTCGGATTCGTCATAAGAAGCAGAACCAAAGAGAATAAAAGAGAAATAGTAGGCTTTGATTTCATCCTTCTATTTTAGTCTTCTCGTGCCGGCTAGCACAAGAGGCAGATTGGGCTTGAGAATTCCAGACAATGAAGTTCATTTAAGGCTTTAATTCACAAGACTTAGACGATTTCTCCGAGATTTGTTGACGAGCGTTTCTGAAGAGCTGAAAATAGACCATTCACGTTTTTCAAGGATCTTAGGTCTATGACACTTAAAATGCTCCTCATTATGGTATTGGTTATCTCTTGCGCTCAAGCTCCGAAAAAATCCATTCTTGGGGGAGAAGAAATCACCGATGAAACAGTTTTAAGTGACGACGCTTTGGAAGTTGAAAAAGCCACTCAATTAGAAGAAGTGGATATGATGGCGGAAGTCAGCGGTGATGAGAGTGATTTGTCTCCGCAAATTTTAATGGCGATGAAAGCACAGAAGCACGAAAAACCGAAAGACGATATGTCTAGAATTATCGGGAGTGCCAATATCGCTAAGCCCATGGACTACGCCCGAAAAAGTTATTTTCTCTATGGAGCGGAACACTTAAATTTAGAAAACTATTATTTTGATATTCCCGTCGTTTATAATGCCGCCGTTCAACGCTGGATAAATTATTTTTTGACTCGTGGTCGAGAGTTTTTTGTTCGTTATGGTGCCCGAGCAGGTCGCTACGCCCCACTTTTTGGGAAAATTTTAGAGGAGCATGGTTTGCCTCGAGATTTAATCTTTTTGGCGATGGCCGAAAGTGGATTTCAAAACAAGGCGCGCAGCTGGGCGCGAGCGGTTGGTCCTTGGCAGTTTATGCCGTTTACCGGACGGAATTATGGCCTGCATATCGACTGGTACTTAGATGAGAGAAGAGACCCGATTAAAGCCACTGTCGCAGCTTCACGTTATTTGCAAAAACTTTATAATGATTTCGGTTCGTGGGAATTGGCGATGGCCGGTTACAATGCGGGTGAAGGAAAAATTGGCCGTGCCATTAAGATGTATAAGACTGAGAATTTTTGGGATATTTCTAAAGGCCGTTATTTAAAACCTGAAACAAAAAATTATGTTCCTAAAATTATGGCCCTGGCGATCATTGGAAAAAATTTAAAAAGTTTTGGTTTTGAAGAAATTGAATTCCAAGCCCCTCTTGATTTTGAAGAGATTGAGGTCGCGGCTTTAACTGACCTTGTCGCTCTTTCAGAAAAAATCAATCTGAATTTTGATGACGTTCATACTTTGAACCCCGAGATCCAGCGCTGGTTCACGCCACCGGGAGATTCTTATCGCCTGCGTGTGCCTAGAGGTACTTTTGCTCGTAAATGGAATCGACTGCCTGCCGCTGAGAAAACAGCATTAGTCGCTACTGAATTTCAACAGTACAGAGTGAGAGGCAACACCGCCACCTTAGCTGAAGTGGCGAGGGTGAACGACTTAAAAGAGCCAAGCGTCTTGGCTGAAATCAATAATATTCCGGTTGGGCGAACTCTCAAAAGTGGTGAGGTTATTTTACTACCCTTTAGAAGTGGCCAATCCCGCAGAGATTCGATGTATGCCGACCTCTATGAAAAACCACGTCGAGTGGTTCAAGAGCGCAATCAATTTCGCAGTCGTATAGAGCAAGCGAAACGTCGAGCAAAACCTATCAGCAACCCATCTGAGTTTTATACAGTGAAAAAGGGAGATTCTCTTTGGACTGTCGCTCAGAAAACAGGTGTCGCGCTTGATACATTAATCGTTTCCAACCTCGATCTCATTCAACGAAGAATGATCAGAGCAGGGGATCGACTGGCCGTGCGTTAATTTTTTTCTTGCATAGAGACTACACTGACAGCTTTGACTTAACGTAGACTAACTCCCATCACACACTATCTATGATGGGAGCTTCAGCTTATGTCGTTTGGACTGCGCCAACTCAAAAAAACTACCGAATCAGAATCTCAAAAAATTTTTCATCGCCACTTAGTTGTGGGGCAGGATTATTTCGCCGTTCAAACTTATTTCAAACTTGTTCAGAAGTATGGCAAGTCCGAAGTTGGCTTCTTAGGTCTTCTCCCAGAGCGATTACAAGATTTATTGCCTCATGGGCCCACTCGTTTTCGAGGCAAACAAAGCTTTGAATCACTTACGGAACTTTATCCAGAATCCAATCTGGAGTTGATTGATCTCCCCGCGCTTTTTTATAAAGACGGCCAATACAAAGAGTTTGGTGGGCGAGCGAAGTCAGAAAAATTAATGCTTGGTGAAGAGTTTTATCTTGAGCCACGTATCAAAGGTCATGAAGTCTTAATGCTTCTACCATCACAAGAAACTTATGAAGCCCTAAGAAATGAATCTCATCAGACACAGCTCAAATCTCTTTCAAGTTGTGAACCAACTGAGTTAATTGAAAATTCACATTGGGCTTTCTTAGGCCTTAATGGAAATTCTTATCAGTGCGAACACGCCTATTATGCTGGCTCACCCGCTCAACTTTTTGAACTGAGAGAAGACAAAAAAAACTTAAGCAGCGAAATGGTTCAATTCTGTGAATTAACGCAAACATATAGTGAGTTGTGTTTATCTTTTGAATTCAAGAAACCGATCGCTGATGAAGTGAATACTGTCTATCTCCCACTCAGCTATACCCATGAATGGGGACATTTCGTAGGGGAGTTTTCAAGAACTGGGGAAATGGGGCAAAAATTTGAAGCTATTCACTTTTTAGACAAAAATGAGAACACCGAAGAGGATATTTCAAGGAAAATACGTCTCCTCAAGCGTTCTTTAGAAAAAATCTATCCTTTATTTTCAAAAGAATTAGTTGAAGAGTTTGTTCTTCTCAAAGAAAAAAGCCCATGTCTGAATATTGACGATAAATCTTTCTTCGAGAGTGTAGATGAATGGAAAAACCTCTCGATCGTCGGACTGGAAGCACCTTTGGAAGAATTGGTAGTTGGTAGGGGCAGCTTCGAATATTCCGAGTCGGGTTTGGGTGCAGAAATTCGCGGTCTGTTAGCGCTAAGAAAACTTGATTAAAAAAGAAAAAATTTGAGTTTTGTGTGATTTAAACTGGTTGACAAATATCCCGAGCGCTTAGAAACTGGATCAGTATATTTGAGAAAAAAGTTTTAATGTGTTTTTAGTAAACAAACCGATTACTTCTGTTGGTAATCAACTAGACTTCAAGGAGAAGATTGATGAAAAAGCATGTGATTATCGCTACTGGTGCAGCTTTATTGTCTACCAGCGCATTCGCTACGAAAGCTCGTATGACTGCTCTTGGACAAGATTCTGAACGCGGCTCACAGTACATTCAAGACGGCCGTAATAAGTTCCGTAACGCTGCTCATGTTAACAACATGAACAACTATGCTGTTATGGAGTGGGGAGCAAACGCTGACGCTGAAGGCGGTTTCTTCCGTTCAACTGGTAGCTTAGCTTATGGTCTTTATATGGGTTCAGACCACAGACAAGCTGCTTACGAAGAATATGATACAGCTACAGGTTGGGACGATGTTACTGGATATAATCCTGGTAATGAGCTTGACCTTTTTATCGGTGGTGACGCTGGCGTACAATGGGGTGCTCGTTTAAATTATATGAGTGGCGAAGACGAAACTTCTTCTGAAAAGAGAAGTGCTTTCGGTCTTGGTCTTGGTATGATCATGGGCGACATCAACGCTTACGCAAATATCGATATTTCAGACAAGCTTGAAGACAGCACGCCAAATGCTAATACTGAGTCTAAAGCGAAATTAGGCTTTGATCTTGGTGCTGCTTACACAATGAACAATATGACATTTCATGCTGACTACGCTTCAAATAAACTTGAAGCTACGGCCAACGGTACTACTGGACTTGTTGAAGGTACAGTTTCATCAATCGAAGTTGGTGCTGCTCAGACTCATGAAATTTCATCTACTGCGATGGTTTTCTTTGCTGGTCAATACTCAAACAACAAAGTTGAGTACACTGATACTCTCGGTGGTTCAAATGACAACGCTAAGAGAACATCAAATGCTCTTACAGCTACAATCGGTTTTGAAGCTGACGCAACTTCATGGTTAACATGGAGAGGTTCAGTAGCTCAAAATATCATTATCGGTAGCACTAAAACTGAAGGATCACCTGTTGGTTTCGTTCCAGTAGCTTCTAACGGTAAGAAAGTAACTGACATCAACTCAACGACTGTTGCAGCTGGTGCAAGCTTAACTTTCGGCAAGCTAGTTGTTGACGGTACAATCGGCTCAAACGTTGGTTCACTTCGTTTAGACGAAGCGTTTACAAACGTAGCTGTTTCTTACTGGTTCTAATTCTTAAAAAATTAAGAAAAAAGGAAGCCCTCTTCGGAGGGCTTTTTTTTTGCCAAAAATGCAAATTATTTTTCGATAAAGATTGACGTCATCAGTTGAACGCTCAACAATAAATGAAACGTGTTGAAGGAGTTCTTATGAAGAAACTGTTAAGTTTGGCTTTAGTTGTTCTTGTTTTGTCACCACAAGCTTTTGCGTCACGCGCGCGCTTGTTGGCCCTTGGTATGAAAGAAATTGATAACGAAGGTTCATACTATATCAAAGATATGAGAAATATTTTTCTCAACTCAGCCTACGTCAATGATTACGCAGATAAAGTGACTATGGAGTGGGGAAATAACGGCCAGCAAGTTGGAGCAAGAGCGTTTTTAGATGCTGATGCAAATCCAAAGATGCAAGGTGGCTTTTTGAAATCAGGCGGTAACTTTGTTTACGGTGCTTATTTTGGAAACGAGTCTAATACAGCCGCTCTTCTTCGTATTGTTGGTTCTGGTGCTGGCGCTACTCTAAGTACTCCAGACAACCAGCTTGATTTATTCCTCGGTAGCAGCTTTGGAAATATCCAGTGGGGAGCAAATCTTGTTTATTCAAAAAATGAGAACGAAACAAATGAATCTAAAGATCACGGGTTTGGATCACGATTTGGTTTGAAGTCTGATGGTTGGAATGCTTTTGCTAACCTTTCTCTTGGTAACAAGGCGACAGTGGGGGCGACTCAGGAATTTAAAGGTAAATTTGGTCTTCATATTGGTGGTGGCTATGATATTACCGAAGAAGGTACAATCTACGGTTACTACAAGACTTTTAGCTGGGAACAAAGAGATGCTATTGGCGCAGCGACTGTAAAAGGTGGCTTCGATACTTACTCTCTAGGTTACGGTCATACGATGGCAGCGGGCCAAGGTAATTTCTTCTCAACAATTTATTATAAGAGCCAAAAAGTTGATGTGAAGTTTGCAAATAAAGCCGAAGCTGAGAACGTCACAATTCCTCTGACTTTTGGTTATGAAGCTCCAGCGACTTCGTGGTTAACTCTTCGTGGTTCATTGACGCAAAATCTTCATGGCAATAGAAACAATAATAACTATGCAAGCTTAAATGCTACTGCTCAGGGACTTGCTCAGGCAAACTTTGGTGCTGATACAGGTGGAAAAGACGCTACTATCACTGACTCAACAGAAGTTCGCGCCGGTGCTAGTTTAACTTTCGGGAAACTTGTTGTTGATGGGATGATTGGAACGGCCGTTGCTGGATCACTCTCTCTAGATCAAGCTATGTCTAGAGTTGCTGCAACTTATAGCTTCTAATTAGTTCAAGATAAATGTTTTAAAAAAGAAGGCCCAGCTTAATGCTGGGCCTTTTTGTTTTATTCAATAGAATCAACATCACACATGCTATCGAGCGTGACGACGAGATCAAAAAGATCATCTCGCGAATCAATGACGACTCCATAAGATTCATAATAGTTTCCACCGCGATTAAATGAACCAAGAAAGCTAATCTCTTCTTCCATCCAGCCGCTATAAAAACGATAAGCGTCGTCGATACTATCACCTGTTCTGTCGATGGCGTATTCAAGCGCGTAGAGGCCTGCTAGTGAGTGACAGCGAGCTTCTGTTTCATTGTTTGCAAATGAGGAAATTGGGGCCAGCACGAGGGCGAAAATAAGGGCCAGTCTTTGCATTTGAGACTCCTGTGTTTGGATTTTAGATATGCGCGGGGTTATAGCGAGCAAGAGGGGGAACGTCTAGGAGAGAAGCTTGAGAACTCTCTCTGGGGTCTTATTTACATGGACGAGAGTCGCCGTAGTGGCGTCCTTGTTGATGCTCGCAATGGCCCGAGTGGCGACTGATTCGGCGATATTTGTGTCTCTTATCTTAGAGTTAGCGCTCTGGAGGTTTTCATTGGAGATCGTTATGTTTTGCAGTGCGGAATCCATACGATTAGAAATCGAACCGAGCTCGGCGCGAGATCTTGAAATTTCATCAGTCAATTGATCAACTAGGCCAATCGCTTGTCGTGCTCCAAATTTTGTTCCGATATCAATACGTTTGAGTCCAAGGTCTTTATTCAATACGCGATTCATATCGTAACTAATGCGATCTGCTGAGGGCTTATTGTGAATGCCCACTTGTAGATCATAGCTTGAGCCGTCGCTATTGAGAATCGGCTTGCCGTTAAACATAGAGGCCTGACGTTGGCGTTGATATTCTTCGGCGGTCGTGCTGAATTCACGTTGTAGAAGTTGGCGTTCGCCGTCTGCGAGAGTGTCATTGGCGGCAGCGATGGACAGCTCTTTAAGTCTTGAAGACATTTGGTGCATATTAGAGAGCGTACCCTCTGCTACTTGCAAAAGTGAGATACCATCGTTGATATTTCGTTGAGCTTGATTTTGCCCCACTATCTGCGCTTTCATGACTGTAGAAATAGCGAGACCAGAGGGATCAAAACCAGATTGATAAATGCGATCTCCAGAAGACAAACGGGTGCTCTCACGACTTTCAATATCGTGCAGATTCTTCATACGGCGCTGGGCCGCTAAGGATTCAACATTCGTTAACACCCGCATGGTGTTCATCCCTGAGCTAGTGAATGAAGACCCTCCATGGATCTTCTTATCTCGAATCGGCAAATTTAGCCGATTTCTAGAGGGGGGTTGAGTCTTTTACTCGATTTCCGTGCCTGTTTTAAAATCGTAATTCTTGAGCATTTTCTTCAGGACTGGCAGTAAGAAATAACACGCAATCAGGTTTGGCACTGCTAAAAGCCCATAAAAAGCATCAGAGAGATTTAAAACGACAGTGAGCTGTAAAATTGCTCCAAGGAAAATAAACACGACAAAAATATACCGGTATGTCGTGATCCATTTTTCCCCCGCAATAAAAGTGACACCTTGTTCGCCGTAATAAGACCAAGAGATCATGGTGGAGAAAGCGAAAAGCGTAACTGTGAGAGTGACGATCCAGCGACCAAGAGGCCCCATAACAGTTTCGAACGCAACGGCGGTCATTTCAGAACCTGCAATATCTGGATTGATCCAAACATTAGTGGCAAGGATTGCGAGGGCCGTGATTGTGCAGACAACGATGGTGTCGATAAAGGGTTCGAGCAAGGAGACGATTCCTTCTTGAACCGGAGTTGATTTGGCCGCACAATGGGCCATCGCCGCTGAGCCCATACCAGCTTCATTGGAAAAACTAGCGCGACGAATACCCATGACGAGAACGTCCTTGAAGGCGACGCCAGCAAAGCCACCAATAGCGGCGGTGCCACGAAAAGCATCATGAAAGATTTGAGCAAAAAGACTTGGGATCATTTCTATATTTGAAAAAAGAATAAACAAAGCACCAGCAAAATAAACTCCCACCATTGAAGGGACAAGTTTTGCTGTGATTTTCCCAATTCGCTTAATACCACCAATAAGCACAACGAAAGCGAGCGAGGCAAAGATAAGACCACTTAGCCAAGGGGGGATGCCAGTGGTTGATTGCATAACGTTTGCCATTTGATTGCTTTGAAACATATTTCCCGCGCCGATGCTTGAGAGCACCACAAAAAGCGCGTAGGCCCAAGCCAGGGGATAAAAACTTTTCGGAAGAGCGTTTTTAATCACGAACATCGGTCCGCCATGAACTTTACCGTCAGGGGTGATATCGCGGTACTTAAGAGATAGTGTGACTTCTACAAACTTAGTACACATTCCGATAAAGCCCGCGACCCACAACCAAAAAACGGCCCCTGGACCGCCAAGAGAGATAGCAATAGCGACGCCTGCGATATTTCCAAGGCCTACAGTGGCCGAAAGAGCGGTGGTGAGGGCTTGAAAATGAGAAATTTCCCCTTTGTCTTCAGGGCGATCAAATTTTCCACGGACAATATCGATAGCGTGTTTGAAAAAACGAATTTGAGGGAAGCCAAAAACGAAACTGAAAAGTATGCCAGAGCCAACAAGGGCCACGACCAGTGGTACGCCCCAAACGAGTCCAACGAAATGTCCGGTATACTGTTCTAGAAGTTCCATAAAAGACCTCAGAATAAGAAAAATGAGTTAAAAATATTTAGGTTAGACAAGAAAATCGGAGTTGTCATTCTTTCTTGATATGGCGCACCGGGTTTGAGCAATCAAAAAAAGCGTTTATGATAACAACAAGCGATGGTTTGAAGGAAAGTGAGGGTAAAATTAGCGAACTGACGGTCAGTTTTATTATTCCTTATTTCAATTCAGGTAAGACGATCGCTGCTTGCCTGCAGGCGATCTTCAATCAAGCAAAAATCACAGACGAAATCTTGCTTATTAATGATGGTGGCTTGCTTCCTAAGGATTTGCCTTATTTAAATGATGAACGGCTTAAATGTTTTTCATTAAATGAAAACCAAGGATCAGCCGCCGCACGAGATTTTGGAGCACACAAGGCCCAGGGCGATCTGCTTCTTTTCGTTGATGCAGACGTTGCTTTAAGTTCGACCGCAAGATCAATGATGGAAAAAAGGTTTTTAGAAGATTTGAGTCTCTCATTATGTTTTGCAGGTTTAGAGATTAGTCCAAAGAGTGGTTTTTTTTCTGATTATAAAAATCTCTATATGAGCTATATTTTAAGTCATTTAGTTGAACAATTGAATTATGTCTATGGATGCTGTTGCGTCAGCCGTCGCAGCACTTACCTGCCTTGGCCCCGTGGTGTGCGCTATATAGATGACAGTGTTTGGGGATATGAATATTTTAGATCGGGGAAAAAAATTGTTTTTGCGAGTGATATTCTTGTCGATCATCAGAAAGAGTACAAATTAGGTTCACTGATAAAAAATGATTTTAGAGTGGCCAGAGAGTTTATGATCTTTTTTCTGGAGCGCAAACGTTGGAGTGTCGTCACAGCACAAGAAAAATTTGGTCACACCTCCCTTTCTCAGGTCTTTAGCTTGATTGTAGCCGTCTTAATTCCTTTCTGCTTTTTCCTTCATCCTCTTTTGCTTGGACTCGCCATCATGATTTGGGTGTTCGTCCAGTTTGGCTTTTGGTCCTATTTTTTTAAACAAAGAGGTTTTTTATTTGTCTTAAAGGCAGTTGCATGGACCTATTTTGATCATTTTATCTATTTAAGTGGAATGGTCGTGGGACTTTTTCTGTCAGTACTAGGATTGAGAAAATTACATGTCCATTGAAACCAGTTTTATTATTCCGGCCTATAATGCGCAAAGATCAATCAAGGATTGTCTTGATTCAATTTATGCACAAGTTGTCTCAAGTGAATCTTATGAAGTTCTCCTCGTCGACAACAATTCTCTAGATCAAACGGTCGCGATCGCAAGTTCCTTTTCACGACTAAAAATAATCAAAGAGCCTAAACAGGGACGTAGCTATGCTCGAAACGCTGGTGCGTCCAATGCTAAAGGTAAGTTTTTGGCCTTTATTGATTCAGATGTCGTGCTTGAAGAGCGATGGTTAGAAGAACATCTACATCTGTGGCGTGAAGGAATAGGCGGTCAACAAGGGGCCATCATTCCGGCTCAAACCGACGGACAAGAAAGTTTAAATCGTTACCGTTATCGTTCAATTCAAGAATCAACTGCCGGGAGTTTTGTTTTACTGAGTTTAAATTTTCCAGAATCTCCTATGATTAACTCAGCCGCTTGTTTTTATACTAAAGAAGCATTTGAAAAAGTTGGTGGGTTTGATCCGTGCTTAACTCGGCATGAAGATATTGATCTTTCAAAAAGAGTTTTTTTGGCCGGCTATGACTTAGCGATCACTGAGAAAGCCCGAGCTTATGTAAGTTATCACGATATAGGGTGGGGATCTTATCTCAGACGCTCTTTTGCTGATGGTTATACAAAGATTGATTATTTCGCTAAGTGGAATCAGTATAATCAAGGGGCCAAGCGAGGAAAAAGAAACTTAAAATATGTTTATCTCGATTTGATAAAACCTCTTGGCTTGTTTTTTATGACCTTTGAGTCTTATTTTTTTTTAAAAGCTCTAAACTCCTTTTTGAAAACTCTGGGACAACTCACAGGGATGATAAGGCTCAAGAATCATTTTAAGGTTCAACCAATTATGAAAAATCAGAATCAGGCGACTCAGATGAAGGTTTTTCACCATTCAAAGGTTCTTTACGAGTACGATCAAGGCCCGATGCTTAAAAAGGTAAACTCGCTGTGACTGAAAAAAATCAAAAAATCATTTTAAAGTTCATGCTAGGGCTAGCAGTTTTTTTGCATATTCTCTTCTATAATTTTCAGCCTTTAAGCTTTGATGAGCTTCT
The DNA here is from genome assembly GCA_002435795.1 of Bacteriovoracaceae bacterium UBA6166. Lineage (GTDB taxonomy): Bacteria > Bdellovibrionota > Bacteriovoracia > Bacteriovoracales > Bacteriovoracaceae > UBA6166. The sequence goes on from DIUE01000024.1 coordinate 69,899, forward strand.
GATGTACGATCTTTGGTCAAAAATTGGTTTTAATCGCTTGTTTGAAGTCCTGTGGGGACTAGAATTTCAAGGACCTCTCTTCTATTTAATTGGAAAAACCCTTCATCAATTTTCAGATCAAAGCTTAGTATTAAGGCTTCCAAGTCTGATCAGTTTTTTGCTTTTAATCTATGTCTTTTTGAGGCTCGGACGAGATCATTTAGGAGAAAAGCAAGCCTTGGTCGGGGCGATTATTCTTTGCCTTTCTCATCCTCTTTTTGTTTTTTCAAGCTCAATGAGACCTTATCTTTCTTTGGTCCTGCTCGTATTTATCACTTTAATCGTTTGGATTGAACTTCAAATCAATAAACCCACTCGACACAAGATTTCCCTGTTCTTAATTCTCTTGATACTAGGCCCTTTAGTTCATCCTCAAGTCTTAGTTTTGTCACCTTTGTTTCTTTTTTCTTTTTTAAAAAGAAAAGAAGGAATGATTATCTTTGCCTTACTCTGCTTGGTCGGTACTGGGATCGTTTATGTCAGATGGCTTGATCTCATCTCGCTCGCCTCATTCAATTTGAATTTGATGAAAATACTCTACGATCTCTCTTATGCCTTATCAGGCCTATTTGCTTCTCTCATTTTTTGTATGATTTTTCTTAAGTCAGCGATTGAAGTATTTTGGAAAAAAACTGCCGCGAGAGAGACAAAGCTGATCGTGATTTTTGTCCTCTACAACTTAATTGCCTATTCACTGATCTCCTTTGTCTTTCCAGCACAACTGGCCGGACGCCATCTCTTATTGATTCTTGTGCCGATGGTGTATTTAACGGTAAAGAATAATTTCCATCGAAAGTTTCACTTTCTCTTTATCTTTCTCTTTTTACTCATCGCTCTTATTTATCGCAGCTTTTTTGATCAACCGATCACACAAAAATCGACGGAGTTTAACTCAAGCTTAATAGCGCTTAGTGCTCTTGAAATGTCAAAGAGAACCCCTCATGAAAACCCTATGATTTATAGTTGTGGGAATTGTTTGTCCTATTATATTGATCAGCAACATACCTGCTTTGGTAGTTTTTTACCGAATGAAGAACTCTTTAAATTGCAGGAAGAGTATATTTATATTGAGTTTCTTCATGGCGGAAAGGGGTGTCACCAAAATAATTTGATGCCAAGAGTTCAATTGAGAGAATCAGTGAGTGTGCCAGGGGCAAAGATTTATCGAATTAAATCGATTCGTTGACTTTCATCTCTTCTATATACTCAGCGTCTTGATTGACCTGCCAAGGGCTATAGATCTTTTTTCCTGCAAGGATATTTTCTACTGTTATCATTGCCGTTTTAATTGAATGGTCTTGATTGTTATAGCGATGCAAGCCACTTCTTCCAATCAAATGGAGAGTGGAGAAGGGCTCTAGCTCTTTTTTGATCATATCAAGACGGTTGCCATAATTTAAATCATAAACAGGATAGGCCTTACCAGATCTTATGACTTTAAAATCAATTTCTTCGTGTCCGAAGGGAATATCTAAAAGCTTAAGTTCTTTTTTTGCTAGCTCAAAAATTTCTTGATCTGGTAAATTCCAAAACTCATCATTTTCCTGGCAAAAAAACTCAAGACCGTAACAAACATGCTCTACACTTGGGACCATGTGTTCTGACCAATTCCCATAGTTTTGAATTCGTGCGACTTTTACTCGTTCATCGTGAATATAAATCCAATTATCAGGAAAGGAGTTTTTTCCCTTGAACATTAAGGCCAATGTAATAAAGCCTCTATATTTAAACTCTGAAAGTTCTGCCAAAATCTTTGAGTTTAGTTCTGGACGCAAGCAGCTTAAAAAATGACCAAGAGGGGCCGAGCTGATTAAATGATCACCTATAACAACCTCATTCGCCCCTTCTAATTGGATCTTCCACGTTTGATCGGCCGGAATGAATTGACAGTTCTTTACTCGCACACCCATCTGGATGATTCCACCAGCTTCACGAATTTTTTCAACGACTAATTCCCATAATTGTCCAGGCCCCTTCTTGGGATATTCAAACTCTTCAATTAAACTTTTTACATCATTAGATTTGATTCCAAGTATTTGATGAATGAATTTTTTGAGAATTTTAAGGAAATTTAAATTATTAATTCTCTGAGCGGCCCAGTCTGCAGAAATCTCACGACAGTCACGCCCCCAAACTTTTTCGGTATAAGATTTAAAGAAAGTTTGAAAAAGTTTTTTACCGAAGCGGCTTGTAATCCAGTCTTCAAAATGCAGCACTTCTTTGCGCGGACTGATGAGGGTCTTTAGGTAGGAAAGAGTGAAAAGCAATGATTCGAATGGATGAATTTTCGACAATAGATCGACAGGTTGCAGAGGATAACTCAAAAATTTTTTCTTGTAATAGATTCTAGAAATACGTTGTCTGATCATGATTTCAGACCCAAGTATCTTTTGCCAGAAATCCTGAACCTCTTGTTCTTTCGTGTAGAAGCGATGGCCACCGATATCGAAGAGAAAGCCGTTGTGTTTAACTGTTTTTGACAGACCGCCCACATATTCGGGATCGGCTTCAAAGATTTGAACCTTGAAACCCTGTTGCGCTAATAGCAACCCGCTGGTCAAGCCAGCAGGACCGGCTCCAATGATCAGAACAGTTTTACTCATGTTTAGAAGTCCTTGAGGAGATAGTCTAATACAGATCGAGCTTCGTAGACAAGTTAAAGGCACCTTGGCTAGAATGAAGTCATGCAGACAAAGACCCCACCTTTTGATTTCATTTTCATTAGCTATGATGAGCCCAAAGCCGAAGAGAATTGGCTGAAGCTCAAGTCAGTGATCCCGAACGCCAAAAGAGTTCACGGTGTTGAAGGCATCGCTCGAGCATGGAAGAAGGCTTCTGAACTTGCAACGACGAGCCATTTTTTTACGATGGACGGTGATAGTCAGATCAAAGAGAATTTTTTTTTTGAGCTGAATGATTTTCAAGGGGAGAATGACCAACGAGTCCATGTCTATCGCTGTCTCAATGGAGTGAATGGTCTGGTCTATGGTTATGGGTCAATCCATCTATTTCCCACCCAGCTCGTCAGAGACTTCAAAGATCTCGACGTCGTTGACTTTACACTTAATGTCGCGACTCATGGTTTTTGCATTCAGCCGAAAGTGGCTTCAACCACTTGCTTTAATACGTCGGCCTATATCAGCTGGAAGAGTGGATTTCGTGAGGCTTCAAAGCTTGCCAGTCAGACCAACGCATATATTGGAACGAAACCGGATCCTCGAAGCCTAAACCGTTTAGTCGCGTGGACTTCACTTGGTGCCGATGTTGAGTTCGGTGATTGGTGTCTTTTGGGCGCACGAATGGGCGCACTATTTGGCTTTGAGTTTAAAAATCAACCAGAACAATTAAGTCTAATTAGTAATCATGAATGGTTTCGCGCGGAATTTCAAAAAATTTCGGCGGAGTCGTTAAGTGATAATTTAGCTTCTGTTAAAGATGATTTGAAAAAATACGATTTTAGATGCTTTGATTTTAACTGCGATGAGAGCGCAACCATTAAGAAGCTAATGAATGAGGTTTAAGTCCAATGTATAATGACCCATCCTCAATTGAAGAGGCCATCGAAAAGCTCAACGCCGTTTCACCATCTTTTTGTATGGCAAAATGGATGCACGCGACGATCCATCTCCACATGGGACGAACCCATTCCTGCTATCTTCCGCCTACTCATAAAATTCCTGAAAAAGAAATTTTGAAAAATCCAAGCGCTCTACATAATACAAAATATAAAAAAGAGCAGCGGCGACAAATGATTGAGGGAAAGAGGCCTGCCGAATGTCGTATTTGTTGGGAAATTGAAGATCTTCCTGAAAAACGTTATAGTGACCGTCACTATAGAGGACAGGATTCTTGGATTAAGCCATTCTTAGAAGAGGTTTCTCAAGCTCCTTGGGATCAAGATCGTGACCCAACTTATTTAGAGGTGAGCTTTAGCTCTGCCTGTAATTTTAAGTGTAGTTATTGCAACCCTACATTTTCAAGTGCGTGGCTCAAAGAGGTCAACGAGTTTGGCGGTTATAAATTATCGAGCGCTTTTTCCTATCAATCGCCATTCTCACTTAAAACTCAAGGTTTAATGCCTCTTGAAGACGAGAAAAACCCTTATGTCGAAGCCTTTTGGAAATGGTGGCCGAGTCTTAAGCAAAAACTGATGTTTTTTCGGATGACGGGCGGCGAACCACTCTTGATTCAAGACACATTCAAGATTCTAGAAACAATTGAAGCGGAGCCTTTGCCTCATCTTGAGCTTTCAGTAAATTCAAATATGGGTGTTCCAACGACGACTATTGAAAAATTTCTGACTCAAGTGAAATCCCTTGTTGATCAGAAGAAGATTAAACATTTTATGCTTCACACGAGTCTTGATTCATACGGGGCGCAAGCAGAATACATAAGAAATGGGTTGGACTTTAAGGCTTTTGAAAAAAATATTGAAAGATATTTAGAGGTCTTGCCGACTTCGTCGCTATCTTTCACCTGCACATATAATGCTTTAAGCGTGGTGGGCTTTCCTAAATTTATCGATTGGATTCTGTCCCTTCGAAAACGCTATGCCAATAAGGATCGAAATATTTTTATTGATATCCCTCATTTGCAAGGGCCTGATCATCAATCATGTTTAATTTTGCCGGAAAGCTATGAAGTTCAGATTGAATCGGCGATTTCATATATGGAGTCGAGGCAAGAGCATCATTATGGAATCAAAACGGCTGAGATATTAAAACTGAAAAGGATTCTAGAGTGGATACGTTCAAATCGACCCACAACTTCAAAGGCCTTGAAAGAACAACGTCGCCATCGAAAGGATTTCTATCTCTTTTTTACTGAGCATGATCGCAGAAGAGGGACTGATTTTTTGAAGACGTTTCCTGAAATGAAAGAGTTCTATGAGTTGTGCGAAAAATTGAGTTGAAAAATGAAGTTTAAGTGGCCCTTCATTGTCATTCTAAATGCCATTTTTGTTTTTTTATTTCTGTATCTAGCTCATTTTTATTATCAATCACAAATTCTCAAAAGACCGGAACTAATAACTCTTACTGCAGAAACTCAGCTCACAGAAGATGATGTCTTACGATTAGGTTTTTTTGATAAAGATCGGAAAAGAACTTCATTCATACCTGTTACAAATAAAAAAAAAGCAGGAGTGATCAGAATCGGATTCTTTGGGGATTCACATACTTTCGGTAATGAAGTCGCTTCAGATAAAAACTTTCCTTCGCTTTTTCAAAATATGGTAGGAGAAAATATAGAGGTCATCAATTTTGGAAATGGTTGGTACTCTTTTGCTCAAAGCTTTATATTGTGGCAAATATTTGCTTCTGAATTTGAATTAGATATTGTCATTTATGGACCAAGGGGTTTTCATCCGGAAAGAAATTTAACATTTAATCATACTCAGGATAATTATCCATCTTATCTTCATTCACGTTTTGTCATTGACTCTAAGCAAGAACTCAGTGAATTGAGACCAGAGGGTATTACGAACGCTGAAAGAATCAGTCGTTATTATTCATTTTTTCCTCCTATGCTTTATTGGAAGTTTGATAGAAGGGCCCCTAGCTTTCTGAGAGCGTATGAATACTTTTTTAACAAAACGCTTAAGAATCCTTTTTATTACACCAACTCTTCATCTGAGGAAGAAAATAGAGCGCTTATAGAGCTATTTTTAAAAACGATGGCGACTCGTTCACCTCGTTTGCTTGTTCTGAGTGATGATCATTTTTCAAATCAAACGGAACTCTCTCAAATCCTAGAGAAATTTGATAACTCAAGTTTGATTTTAATCGTAGATCATTTGAAAGCTGGTGTTCCTTTTCGTGCACGGATGGGGCATAGTTCAGTCTTTGGAAATCAATTAATCGCAAATCAACTTTATCAATATATTCAAGAAGAGTTGAGCCTTCCCAAACGAGAGTTTACAGATAGACCTAGAACTGAGTTTTTTATTCCTGATGATTTAAATCTAAGGAATGCTGATGATTTCACCAAGCTTTTTCTATATTTAAATCACAAAAAAATTGGTTATCTCGGTGGTGCCTACCGACAGAGCACACTTGATGAGCAGAAGCAATACGATCTCCCTGTGGACTTTTCTAAAAACCAGGCCCTCATTGCTTTAGAATGTCCTGAAAAACATTTGGCAAATTCTCTTATCTTGGGTTTAAAATCGGCTGATTTTTCTCTGGATTTAAATATTCAAAATATCGGAAATTCGAAGATTTTTTTAAAGCTTCCGCTCTCGAATTGTTATTTTGATGAGGGTTTAAACTCATTGATGGTTAAACAGAGTGAGTTTGCTCTGCAACCCTTTAGATTACTACGAGATGGTGTTTATCTTGATGGCCATAAGCTTTTTGCTCTACCTATAACAACTTATAAAAATGGAGTTCCTTACTATCAGCTTGCGCCTATTGTTCAGGCCTATAAATTTGCGGTTTATACCGACGCTGATGAGAGACTTTTTCAGTCTGGGCGAAATGATATTAATCATCTAACCCTTAAACTTGAATTTGCTGAGTAATTGATCATACGGCACGCTGAGTCCGATCATATTAAAAGGAAAGAGCATCCAAATGGCAGTGAGTGGAAACATAATCAATAACGGTATCAATCTCCATTTTAAAAACCAAAAAAAGCGCCATCTTGCTTTCCAGAAATTACCTTTCATCCAGTGATAAAATTGTCTGAATTTTAGAACGGGGTATTTTGTTAAATGATAGGACACTTCTTGATTATGAGTAGGTCTTAAAATATTTTCAGAGTCGAGCTGGAAGAATTCGCAGAGAAGAGATTTCGCAAGGAGACTTTTCCTAAGTGGGCGAGTTAGAGAAACCTTTCCGTAACGATAGCCCGTCTTAAAAAAGAATTGATAAAGATAATGGGGTAAATTTTTGTCTTTCGTATTGTTAGCAAGAGGCTGATTTTCTTTTAGCCCTTCGAGAAAATTGTATCCCATCCCTTGGTAAAAAGCTTTTTTGATGAAATTCCAGAAATTGATCTCTGTATGATGCTCGACAGACAGAGAAGGGATGACCTTCAGTTGAAAACCCATACCTTTCAGCCTGAGATTGAGTTCTGTCTCCGTTGCACCGAAGCTAATCTTTTCATTGAATTTTAAAAAATGACCAATCTTATTCTTTTGATAGAGACTTATTCCGCCCACAAGGTTTTGCTGCAAATTGGCCAACTGCCAATCATGAGAGAGATTGTGATAATAACGATCAAACCGCCCCGCCGTCGCTGCTAACTCATAAACACCACCAATCGCGACATGCTCTGGGTTCATTTGCTCCTCAATCAAGAGATCGGCCAGTAAGTTTGTCGAATGCAAATAGGTATCGTCATCTAAAAAGAGAACGCTGGGAGCATTAGCGGACGCAAGACCTAGGTTTCGTGCCTTATTGGCCCCTTGTGTATCTGCAACAAGATACTTGGGGTTAAGAGAGCTTTGACTGACAATCTCTTGAGTTTGAGAGTCGTGAAAATTACTCACAACGATAACTTCATAGAGGTCAAACTGGAGAGATTGTTTTTCAATACTTTTGAGCAAAGCTTCTAGTGAGCTGGCCCTTTTAAAAGTAGGAATGACAATTGAAAGCCTCATCTCTCTAGAATAGCCAATTGAGGGCTAGCTTGACAGTAAAATATCTGTAACACTAGTCAAAAAACCTCTAAATTGGGTGCGATTTTTTTGAACCTTAATCGTTTTTCAAAAATTTATTTTTTACCGATGCGAGCAAGCTGTCCGGAAGCTTGTAGAACTTGTTCTGGTTTAGGTTATTTAAAACCAATGGATCGCAGTGAAGAGGATTTCTCCCGTTCTCTTGAGAAAGCCGTTTCTGGAAAGTATCAAGCAGTTTTTTTTCCATGTAATCTTGTTTTTGATCGCCAACTAGATCAATGGATCGACTTGTCTCTTGAGTATGGATTTGAAATTATCCTCCAAATTGGCCTTAAATCCTTCAATGAAGAGATGAAAACCTATTATCATCGCAAGCTGAAGGATCCCCGAATAAGTCTTCTCTTTCATATAGACTCTAATGCTTTCTTGAGTAGCGAGATCATCGAGTCTCTAGCCGCTGAGTATCCACTGTCGAATTTTCATGTCATTCTCAATCATTATTTGTCGTCAGAAAAAATCAGGCTGAGCTTCAAGAATGATTTGAGAGACAGACTCTATTTTACCGCCCCTTATAAGGGTTTCAAAAACGATTGCTTTTATAGTTGCCAACAAATCTTTGAACTCATACGCAAGCAACCAGAGTTGAAATTTCAAACTCTACTTGGCATGGATCTTTATGATCCGAGAATTTCGGACCGTCTCGAACTTGAGTCATTGCTTAGCCCTGAATTGAGGTCGAATTCAAACAACGATCAGCTTAAGATTTCTGTCGTCATCCCGACTTATAATAATGAAATGTATATTCTCAACACTTTAAAACATTTAGCTGCGCAGTCGCTGAGGCCAGAGGAATTTGAAGTTATTATTGTGAATGATGGAAGTGATGACGAGTCAGATGAAAAAATTAAGACCTATCTTGCGGCGTCTCGTTTCAGAAATTACGCCTATCTTTACAGCCCAAGGCCCAAAAAACGTGAGATGGGTGATGCGCAGTTTAGAGCTGGAGTGACGCGAAACCTTGGCGCTAAGTGGGCCCGTTCACCAGTCCTTTCTTTTCTTGATGCTGATATGATTGTTCCAGCGGATTATCTGAAGATCGTTTTAGAGGAGCTTGAGAAGTTCGACCTCGTTCAGCCTCGACGCGATTTTTTAAAAAAAGAGATTAGCTCGGAATCACTCGAATATGACGAGATCAATATCAAGGATGATACCTTCATTCCAGAAGGGGGCTATTGGCATAATTTTTACCAGAGGGGAGAAAAGTGGAACGAGTTATCTGCTCCCTGGAAGTATGTTTGCACTTACGGCTTGTCTCTTAAAAAAGATCTCTTTTACGAAATTGGATGCTTTCGGAAATCCTATATGTTTTATGGCTTTGAGGATACAGATCTGGGGTATCGTCTCTTTAAACTGAAGAAAACCTTTCATTTAAGTCGTGCCATTATTTTTCATCTGAATCAAAGAGATGAGCGTTCTGAATATTCAAATTCACAGTTTTTGAGAAATATCCTTCTGTCAAAAACGGGAAGAATCTTTTATCGACATTATTTAAGCGCTGATATTTATCAAGAGCTGAAGTTTTTGATTCAAGACGGAAGTCTTTTAGAAAAAGTCTTAATTCTCTTCAGAAGATTTAAAGTGTCTCGAAGTAGGAATTCACGGCTTTAATGATATAGCTGACTTCTTCATCCTTCAGTTCTGGGTAGATTGGCAAGGAGAAGACAGTTTCGCAAGCCGCTTTAGCATTTGGAGTTTGGCTTTCAAGGCCAAAAAGTTTTTCATCAGAAATAAGCTTGGGATAATGAATTCTAGTTTCAATACCTTTGCCTTTTAAATACTTTTGAAGATTTTCACGACTTGAATTCTTTACCGTTAATACATATTTATGAAAAACATGTTGGGGAAATTCTTCGTCCAAAAATTGATTTTTATGGGGCGTGATAAGAAAAGGATTGGATGAGAAGGCGTTATTGAATTCTTGAGCGATTTCTCGTCTTCTTTGGATATAGGACTCAAGGTACTTAAGTTTCAAAAGGAGAATCGCGGCTTCACTGCTGGCCAGAAGGGATTTATAGCCTAAGTGTTGAAATTCTCCATTCCGGGAATCTCGTCCGTGCAGGCGAAGTCTGAGTGTGTTGTGATAGATTTCTTCATCGTCTGTTAAGAGTGCTCCGGCACCAGAGGTTCCAGCGATAATTTTTGTCGGGTCAAAGCTTAGGCAGCTCGCTTGACCGAAATTCCCTGCAGGTCGATTTTCACAGTATGAGCCGAAGGACTGCGCGCTATCTTCAATAAAGAACAAAGAGTTTTTCTTGGCGAAATTTTCTGCCTCAAAGTTTAAAGCGCATTCTCCAAAGAGCGAAACGTGAATTAAGCTATCGACCTTATTGTCCTGATTCAAAACTTTTTGATACTCACGGGCACTGGGTGAGTATTCACCGTCTTTTAAATCAATAAAAGAGGGCGCACCGGCGTTTCGAAGAATACCTGTAGCAGACGCAAGAAAAGAGAAATTGCTGACGAGTGTTTTTTTTGCCTGAGAGCTATTCAAGGCAAAATAGAGAGCGTCTGTGCAAGAGCTTAGCGAGACAGCGTATTTTCTTCCACAAAGCTGGGCCAGCGTTTTTTCTAATTCAAGGACGTGGCTGTCCGAAAAATACTGACCAGAAGCCCAAACTTTTTCAACCGCTTTATTCCACTCAGGTTTCAGGTTTTGATATTGGCGGTCATTGCCGAAGAATTTAATTTCCATGGTGTTTTCCAAGGCATTGCAATATGCCATCTTCAAGGCGCACTTGAGGTTGAAATCCCAAATCAAATTGAATTTTGGCAATATCAAGAGAGCCTCTGCGGGCAATTGTTTTGTCGGCGTCTTCAATATGATACTGACAATCAGGTAAGTTCTTTTTAATAATTTGAGCGAGCTCTTCAAGTGTTCTGGGCTCTGAGCGAGAGATATTGTAAACTTGATTTCGGGCTTTCGGCTCTTTTAGCATCAACACAATTCCCTTAATAACATCTGATATATTTGTAAAATCTAGAACCGTCGTGCTGCCTTTAATCACAAAGGCTTCTCCCTTCTGAGCTTTAGATAAAAAGATCTGCACTACGCGATCCTGATTATCCCCAAGGCCATAAACAGCAGTTGGTCTAAAAATGGTGAAATCCATCGAGAGGTTTTTGAGAGTCTCTCTAATAAGATCCTCGGCCTCAAGCTTGAGTGCCCCGTAATACTCGATGGGGTAGCATGGATGATTTTCTGTCATTTTCGGATCTGTAAAATGACCGTAGACCATGCTTGTCGAGGCAAAGAGAAAATGATCCGCCTGAACTAATTTTGCACACTCTAAAAGATTGGCCGTTCCTTCAATAATAGATCGTCGAGCTAAAAGTTTATTATGAAGTGCTTCTTTATTGTTCGAGGTCATTCCAAGATGGATAATTTTTTTGGGGCTGAAATTTTTAAAAATTTCTGTCAGTTCCAGTTTGTCTAATGTGCTTATCTGAAAAAAACGTCCCACCGGAAAGTTTGCTTGATCAAATGGGCTTGGATCAATCCCTATGACATCTTCACCTTGTTCAATTAAGTGAAGAGCTAAGTTTTTACCAATAAAGCCGTTAACGCCGGTTATAAGAATCAAGTATCCGCCCCTGAGTTGGTCACTTAGAAATGGTAACGAGAAATTTCTCAAATGTCCTTATCTTGCCAATAAGAATCCTGTCATGAGAAGGTGATTTATGACATTGGAAGTAAGCGATCTTGAGAAGACCCAAAAATATCTAAATGAAGTCTCTGAGAGCTTCTGCTTGGCCAAGTGGACACAGGTGACTCTTGATCTTAATCGTGGCACTACTGCTTCTTGTCATCATCCTGTCCAGCACCGCATTCCCACCGCAGAAATAAAGAAGTCCTTTCATAGGCTTCATAATACTGAGTTTAAATTAGCTCAGCGACGCTTGATGCTAGAAGGGAAGAGACCTGCTGAATGCAGTTATTGTTGGCGCGTAGAGGACTCAGGCCCTGGGGCCTATTCAGATCGCATCATAAAATCGTCCTACCAATGGTCGAGGTCCATGGGGGAGAAAATTCTCCAAGATCCGATTAATGAGGAGTTCGCTCCCAAAATGGTTGAAGTCAATCTCGGCGCGAACTGCAATTTCAAATGTTCCTATTGTTCAGAAGAGGTTAGTTCAAGTTGGGCCGACGAGATCGAAAAATTTGGTGGATATCCCACACTTCATCAACATGGAAGATCTTTTAATCAGTCCCTCGCTTTAAATGCTGAGGAAAAAGAAATTTTTGCGCGCGCCTTCGATGATTGGTTTAAATCACTTTCAAGTCAACTTTCAACATTGAGAGTCACTGGAGGTGAGCCACTCTTAAATGAAAGTTTTTGGCGATTGCTGACTCATATGAAGCAAAGGGAAAATGGTCTTTTTGATTTTTCTATCAATTCGAATTTGGGCGTTTCTGAACCTGTCTGGCTGAGATTTCTGGATGAACTCGATATTCTTTTGCTTAAAAAATCGAGCAAAGAAATCACTATTTATACTAGCAATGAAGCCCTAGGGGAGCGCGCTGAATATATACGATTTGGATTAAAGCATAATCTTTGGATTAAAAGAATCGAAGAGTTGATGGATCGTTATCCAAGTTTAAATCTTGTTGTGATGTCGACTTACAACGCCCTCTGTGTAAAAGGTTTTGAAGGCTTTTTACAAGAGATTTTAAGGTTGAAAATGAGGCGTCCACATAAACCACTTCGACTGGATATTTCCCTCTTGGAATTTCCCTTTCACCAGCGAATTGAAGTTTTAACTGATGATTTTCAGCAAGATCTTGCAACACAACTTGAATTTGTCAGAGCTGAGATGAGTAGCACCAAATTATTTGATTTCATCGAGTTTGAAAAAATGAAACGAGTGATCACTGTTTTTCAGGAGCGTGATCGAGGGGCGAATTTTACTCACAAAAAGGACCTTATCGCTTTTCTTAGAGAGCATGATCGCAGGCGAGGCACAGACGCTCATAAGGTTTTCCCTGAATTCAGCAGTTGGCTCCGATGATTTTGGGGTTGAGCAAATACCATCGACTCAGCAAAAAATAACGATATTGTAGTTCTGGTATATTTAAGGCCTTCTTTATGTTTGAGCGATCAAAAATTTCAAGTTCACATAAAATTTCGCCTAGCTTTATTGAATCCTCATCACTGAGTATAGGTGAAGGAGGGGGACTTTTTGTGACAGTCGATGGCGTTTGTTTCGCTTTGAGTTTAGGCAATTCATAGTGAAAATTTAAGCTTGAGGCAAATGGAGATTTAAGGGCCTCCGGAAAGAATTTTTTTAAGTAATGATAGGTAAAATGATAATCTTTGAGGTCCGAGGAATTTAAACTAAAAAGAAAAGAGACGATTTCTGGATGCAGAAAAGGAGTGGGTTTTCTTTTGGCCTGAACCCACGGATTGCCCCATATTGGACTTTGATAGAGATCTGTCAAAAAAGAGCGATAGGTAAGAGGGGCGAGGGAAGAGATCTCATTTTCAAGAAGCTGGTTGCAAAATTTCAATTTGGTTTCAGCGAGTAAGGTTTTCGCACTGGTCGTGAGCTCGTCTTCTAAAGCAAGCTTGGTTTGAAAACGCTCCTTCAAACTTAGGCAAGCTCCAGAAAGCAGCTCCGTCCCATAAATTCCAGTCAGCGTTTTACCGTGAAAATCAGCATCGAAAGCTCGATAGCGATCACTGTCTGACTGCTCTGTAAGAAAGCTTGGAAAGCCCTTTTGATCAGGGTAGCCCAAGTGAAAATTCAACCGAAATTTCTCAACAAGAGGTTGAATGGCCTCAAGTTCTTCTTGAGCCTCTTCATGTGAAATTCCACACTCGTGATCGAACCAATAGGTTGTTTGATTTCTCACGTGCTCCGGAGTGGCAAATAACATCAGCCTAGAGTCAGAGCCGCCAGTTAAAGTCATATGGGTCAGAGATTCAAAATTGAACTTGTCTTCGAGAGCAATTGTAAAAAGAGAGTGAAATTTTTCAAGTTTTTCTTCAAGGCTCAACGAGGTATTTTTTTTTCCATAGGTTGAGGGAGAGACGGTTTTTAAGTAACCCTCTTTAAAATGAAGATAAGTGTTTTGAGGTAATAGGGAGATTTCTTGAAAGAGGGTTTTAGAATCGAGAGTCACTCCAAAACTCAGAAACTCTAAAATGGCTTCACGATTCCATTTGAGAGCTTTCTTTTCGTCACAAAGACTAACAATCAAAGGTTGAGGCTCGCTGGATAGAGTGAGTCTTTCATTTTCATGGTGGATAAAAACAGGCCACGCCCCAGTGCGATCGCTCAGAAGCCAAGTTTCTTTTTTGGTCTTATGGTGAAAGAGGTAGAGCCATTGATTTTTTTCAGCGTAGGTGGAAGCCCAATTATAGCCCTCCACAAAATTCTGACTCCGAAGCGTTGCTCTCTCCTCTTGAGTCAGACCGAAACTCAGAGTAAATCCATCGGCTGTTTCTTCAAGTAGAATATCGTCTGAATGGACAAGGACAATATCGCTCAGAACTCGAGATTTAAGCGTCCTGCAAGTCGGGTTGATCTCAAGAGCTTTTAGCGAAGTCTGTAAGACACTAAGATGATTGTCTTTTGAAATCCCTTGGCAGAAGAAAAAATGGCATTTTGGCATGGCAAAAACTTTTCCTAAGTGATTGAAGTCATCAAAATCTTAACTGCCTCCGTCGTCAGGGGCAATGGCCATCAAATCAGGCGAGCGTCAGAGGGGGCAAATTTCTAAGTCCTTAAAATGACATTATAATGTTTTTTTCTGATGATTAGTTATATAATATACTAAGAATTGTTTATCTAAATTATATAGGGGTTAGCGTGGAATCTAAATCTAAGATCATCTCACGAAGAGAGTTGGCAAAAAAATTTACTGGTGCCTTATTCTTGGCCCCGATTTTCTTAAGCTTTAAGCCAAGTTCAGCAGTTGCCGGCCGCTCATTTGTTCAAAGACCATTGCCGTCAAAACAAATGGCCCCATCTGCTTCCATTCCTTACAAAATTTCGCAAAAAAATATTCTTGTTTTGACGGAACTCGGTGGACAAGACATCACAGTGTCGAATTTTCTAGCCGCAAACTTACCAGCACATAATTTTTTAAGAGATTATTTCTACGTCGGAAATCGCGCTCATCTTTCAAAGGGCACTCCGAAGTATGATTTCGTTTCAAAGCACGGAAGAATCACTTTTCAAAAATCAGATGCGTTGACTTTATCTAACGAGAGAGAGCTTCAAAAGCGTTTGGAGCTTATGAAGGCGCATAAGAGTGATAAGTTTCTTGTTTCAGCTTTCCCTCATCAATTAAAGCCTGAAGTCGTTGCTCTTCTTAAAGAGATGGATTTTACAATTATCCGTGTGACCAACGGAGATCAGTCAGAATTAGCCTTGAAGAATTATTTCTATAGCGCGGCTTCTGATGATTGGGCGGGTCCAGGAATTGACTCTGATCGCAAGCTTACGAGTGCCGGTCTTCAAAGTGTGAAGATCGATAAGCAATACGTTCAGGAGTCACAACAATTATTTAACTCGCTCTCAAAGAGCTTGAATATTGACTATGATATTCAAGTGACGCCAGCGCTTTTTGAAAAGCGTATTGCAGCTATTTCATCACAACTTGGCTTTGGAAAATCTGTCGCTGACAGCGTCCATCCGATTTGGGGAAATACCGTTTTTCATTCTTAAAAATGAGTGAGCAATGTTTTTCGTTTTAAGCCGCGATCAACTTGCTCACTTTCCTAACTCTTTTCCTCTAAAAAATGACTGGGTCCTAAGTACCGACGAAGGTTGGACCCATACTCAATCCCTGAACACGGATTATTATTTCAAAGGTTATCTTGATCGAGATGAGCACTTCTCTGTCGGATCAGGAAGCTTTCTTTGTATAGAGCAAAATGCAATAGGCGAAATCCTTTTTCATTTTCCAAAAGAGCGCAGCTTTCCTTTGTTCTATTCAACGGCACTTGGAAGAGTTTCTAATTTTTTCCATCAAGATGAAAGTACTCTCGCTTATAATCAGATATTCAAAGTTGATCGCCACAATCACTTCCTCACAGAGACTCGTTTTGTCCTCCCAACTCCGCTTTTACCTAGGCAAAAAGATTCAAATGTCATTGATGAGTTGTATGAGTATTTATTAGTTAAAATCAGAACTTTTTTCTTAATATCGCGACCTAGAGTAAAACTCTTTTTGTCTGGAGGCTTAGATACCCTCTGTCTTTATTCCTTTTTGATAAAAGAAAATATCCCCTTCGATATCTTAACGGATGAACATTATGAGATTGATCCTTTTACGAATGCTTGGAAAGATCAATTAAAAGGCTTCTGGGCCTATAATCAAATTCATCACTGGCGTGAGGAAACAGTTTTAGTGTCTGGTGCCAATGGAGATGAGTCCTTACTGCGAGGCCCACAAATGGGAAGCCTGATTTTGGCTTCTTATGGGATGGACCCCGTTGTTTTATTACAAACGAAGTATCGGGATTCTTATAATAGCCGCTATCTCAGTCGGGAAAAGAATTTTAAGATACTCAATCGCTGGCGTGACTCTCTTCATGAGCAACAAGAGACGGGTTATGATCTTGGAACAGAAATTTTGGTAAAAAGTATTTTTGATTACCAGCATTGGCATCTGAATAAAACGCTTACCTACACCCCGTTTAAAGACGTGATGTTGACAAAAATTCTTCTGCAAGCAAGTCCTGAATTAATTTGTGATCAGTTTTTTGAGGGGACAGTGACAAAAGCTTTGATTGCTAGGAACAATCCGTTGCTACTTAGGTATCTTTCTCGTTATAAAAATGAAGAAGCGTTAAGTGCGGCAAAAGCCCTCATAAAAGATTTTTCATGAGGGCTTAATGATTATTGAATTTCTGGAACTTTCGTAATTTTATGAGCTCGTTCTTTGCTATCTCTTGCACGACTTACACTTAATCTTTCAGAAGTCATACATGTTCCTGATCGATCAACTACATAGTCCTGTGCACCTGAAACAAGAATACCTTCTACTAATCCCGTATTTTCATTGAATACTGGTGAGCCTGAGTTTCCGCCGTAAGTATCAAGGTCGGCCCTAAAAGTGTTCAATGTTGTTACTCTGACTTCTGCACCATCAGCAACTTTCATCGGTAGTCCAGATGGGTGACCAATGACAAGAACCGGCTCACCTTTATCAATTGAACCTTTCTTTCTATAGGCAAGAGGTTGTCTCTCTGACCTACGATCAAGCCTGATTACGGCGTAGTCTTTCTTCGCAAAAATACCAAGAGTCTGTCTTTGGCCGATGATTTCTTTACAGCGGTAGACGTTAGCTGGATTAATCTCTTCAGTCCCTTCAACATAATCAAAGACCCAAGCAAAATCGCTACATGATTTCGGACCAGTGATACAATGACCTGCAGTCACAAGAATATCTGGAGCGACTAAAAAACCAGAACAGACTGGCAATGTCGTTTGCTCTGCAAATCTCTCATTCGCACAAACTCTCATGCTTCTCTCAAGAGTATTCTCAAGATCAAAAAGAATAGTGTTTTGTGAGCTGCGCGTGAGGCTGCTTGCTTGAACCATTCCGGCGACTGCTTTCGCTTTGGCACGGAAGGCAGGATTTGCGAAATCTCTGACTTCTTGACGGTTGTCTGCACCGTAAATTACTTTCCGTATTCCGCTAGCGTGAGCAACAGAAGAAAAGACACTTAAAAGAACGACTGCATGTTTAAAAGATTTCACATTGACCTCATGGCTTAAATTGAAGCCTGAAGATACATCAAAAAATACCAAAAAGGGCGCACTGCGTAAAAAGGAGCTGTTGTCTATAGGTGGACGTTATTATTGGCCCGTAACCTGCCGAAATACTTCATATGCTACAGCTGTCGCCGCATTGGAGAGGTTGAGTGAGCGAACCTCTGGGCTCAGGATCGGCAGGCTAAGGAACTGTTCTGGGTAGTCCTTAAAAAAAGACATCGGGAGCCCCTTAGATTCTGAGCCAAAAACTAAATAGTGCCCGTGCTGAAAAGACTGCTTGAAATAGGTTTTAGGGGCATTTTTAGAAAAAAAGGACAGGGCTTGAGGGTCTGGCTTTTCATGCTCTAAAAACTCTTCGAAGCTCTGATACTCGATGAGATCGACGTATTTCCAATAATCTAGTCCCGCTCTGCGGACGGATTTTTCATCAAGAGAAAAGCCGAGGGGGTGAATAAGGATGAGCCGTGCTCCGAGGGCCAGGGCCGTTCTCCCGAGACTCCCGGTATTACCGGGAATTTCGGGTTGAACAAGCACAAGGTGAAAAACAGGTTTCATTAATTATTTAGTATTCATCAAGTAGCGAACGAGAGTTCTAATGATGAGTCCTGAAGCGCCTTTTGGTGGGCAATAAGGAAGATGTCCTTGAGAGTCGCCAATACCAGCGATATCTAAATGGGCCCAAGGTATATCGTCACGAATAAATTCTTTTAAGAAGGCACCAGCTTTTGAAGAACCACCGAATCGGTTTGATCCCATGTTTTTGAGATCGGCATTGACTGATTTAATATCTTGAGAGAACTCTTCGAACATCGGAAGTGGCCACATTCTTTCGTGAGTCTCTTCTGCAGATTGCAGCAGGCTGTCGCTGAGTTTTTTATTATTGCCCATGATGGCACATGTTTCGTGTCCAACAGCAACTAAGCAAGCTCCAGTTAGAGTGGCGGCGTCGATAATGGCATCTGGCTTTTGATCGCAAGCATAGTCTAAGCAGTCAGCGAGAACCAATCGGCCTTCAGCATCTGTGTTGAGAATTTCAACGGTCTTGCCATTGCGGGCTTTCACAATTGAGTCAGGCATTGTAGCGAAACTATTGATCGCATTGTCTGTGATGCCTAAGATACAAGTGATTTTGATTGGGGCATCAAGCAAGGCAGCGGCTCTGAATGCACCGTAGACAGTTGATGAGCCTGCCATATCAAACTTCATATTGACCATGGAGTCAGCTGGTTTCAAAGAGTATCCACCAGTATCAAAAGTTAAACCTTTCCCAACAAGAACGATATGTTTCGTTTTTGCCGTCGCTTTTTTCGGTGTGTATGTTAAGTGAACAAGGCGAGCTTCATAGCCTGAGCCATTGTTTACGGATAAGAACAAATCCATTTTTTCTTTTTTAAGCATCGCTTTATTTAGGATTTTTGTTTTTACTCTTGGAAGAGACTCAGCATCTTTGGCAAGAAGATTAGCATAGACTTCAGAGTTAAGAATATTTGGTGGTTCATTGACAAAATCTCGCGCAACAGCGATCGACTCAGTCGTATAGATAGCGGCATAAAGAGCATCTTCTAGTTTTTTAGAACTACCTTTCTTGGTCGCTGTATCGATGAAAACTTTTTGAAGTTTTGGCGCTTTTTTAACTGAGTGATGTTTATCGTAAACATAAGAAGTCATGCCGAGAGCTTCAACAACGGCAGTCAATGTTGCTTCGAGATCACCACAGGAAAAAGAATCTAGGTCAAGTGCAGCGGTTTTAAATTTCTGTGCCGTCGCCTTATAGGCTTCCGCAGTTGCACGTCTCACGGTTTCGTGCGTGAGTTTCTTTTTGTCTCCAAGGCCTACAACAAGGACTTGCTCTCCAGTTGGAAGCGAGAGGGGAAGTATTTCACCGCGCTCGCCTTGAAAATACTTGGCTGCTTTGCTGGTGTTAAAAACTTCAAGGATCATTTTATTGGCCGTTCCGAGAACAGCTTTTTTTGTTTCCTTGGTTTCTTTAGCTTTTTTAGTTTTCGATTCAGCTGCTTTTGAAACAGTTGAAGTTGCCCCTACAATGATAAGTTCATCTGAAGAATAACTTTGGGCGTTATAGTGTAACTGGATATCCATTTGAGCTGACTCCTTCTCTAAGGTTTGTCTTGATTTAGACTGGGTGCTAAACTAACACAGTCCTAGGGAGCTTGTCTAAAAATGAAAATTGCCCAACGCTATCTGGCCGCTCAATTTATTCCTCCCTTCTTAT
The DNA here is from genome assembly GCA_002435795.1 of Bacteriovoracaceae bacterium UBA6166. Taxonomy (GTDB): domain Bacteria; phylum Bdellovibrionota; class Bacteriovoracia; order Bacteriovoracales; family Bacteriovoracaceae; genus UBA6166. Next base: position 89,578 of record DIUE01000024.1, read on the forward strand.
TGGGTACGGGCTTTTTCGTGAGCTTCCTTTTGATTTTTCAGATGTTCAGGCTCGTCAGTCTTGTAATCAATAAATCAGTGCCTTGGACAACCACTCTTGAAATGGTTTTTCATACCGCTGTCTCGTTTCTGCCTATGGCCCTTCCTTTGTCATGCTTGTTTGCCGCCATTTATGCTCTAGGTAAAATGAGCGAAGATTCGGAAATTGTCGTGATGCGCTCATTTGGGATGAAAAAAATTGAGCTGCTTGCTCCTTTTCTCCTCATCGGAATACTTATTGGCGCTTGTCTTTATTCACTCAATGCTGAGCTGATTCCCTACTCAAGAAGCACTTTTAGGAACACGATTATTCGTCTCACTTCTCAGGGAGTTTTAACAGATATTCGCTCAGAAGTTTTTTTCACCGAAATTCCAAAGGTCACACTTTTCGCTCAAAAAGTTTCAGACGATGGAAATAAGATGGAAGAGGTCTTCATTCATTTGCGAGAACAAGAGGGCGTTGAGGAGCGAGTGATCCATGCGAAACGAGGGGCCTTGATTAAACAATCTCTCGGCGAGTGGCAAGCACCTAATATCCGAATGTTTTTGGAGGAAGGAAATATTATAAAAATCAAACAGGGTGAAGTTGAAAAAGTTCTGTTCGAAGAGTACGACTTTCCTGTTATGAGTGGCGGCCTTTCATCAGATTTTGTCACCAAAGATTCTATGATGACGAACAAAGAGCTTTGGAGTGAAATTCAAGACAATAAAAAACGAGTGAATCAGTTGAACGGGATTATTAAAAATGGTGGCGAAACTGAGCGCTTGAATGCGGCAGCTGAATTGGCAACGAGTAGTAAAGAGCATTACAGGGTAGAGTTAGAATTTTGGAGTCGTTTAAATAACCCAATTCAATGTCTCCTTTTTATTTTTATGGGGTTTTCCATGGGAATTAAAAAAGGAAGAGGAGCGCAAAATCGACTTTCGGCGATTATGAGTCTACTCGCATTGCTTGGGTATTATGTTTTATTTTTCGGTGGAATAAGTTTTGTGAAAAAGGGTCAGTTAATGCCAGAGCTTGCGGTTTTTCTTCCGTCATTCTTTATTCTGGTTATAGCAGCTATCTATTATCGAAAGCTCGATTGGAATAGTTAACTGCGTTTTACAGATCGTAAATATTCTTCAGAAGTTAAAACTGCCCCATCATCAGGGTACACAAAAAGCGGAAGCTTATACTGTCGACCGGCCTCATCAGGGAAAACTAAGCTTTTGACTCCTGTTCTCGACTGAGGATCGATTGGCTGACTATTAAAGAAAATTTTTGTCACGTTCACATTACCCAAAAACATCCGTGTGGTTTTTCCCTGAATAAGCAGTGTTCGTCCTTTTTGAAGAACGAACTTTCTAATTTCTTGGTCATCAGTTTTGTAAGTGATCCAAGTATCTCCATCCACGGCGTTAACAAAGACCGTGTGTTCGCCAGCATTTGGGCGAACACGAGCACTGGCCGGTAAGTATTTATCATAGTCGGCAGGAGACATGGTAATGATTGAGAAGAGGGAGGAGTTTATATCGCGAAAGACAATATCAGAGAGACTTGCATCTGAAATTGTTTCGCTGGTCTCCACTTTTGTTTCAGGCGGACTGATTGGAGCGGTGACAGTCGGTTGAGTTGGAGCATGAACAATTTCTTTGGTGGTGAGGGTTTCTGCCGGTGTTGGTGCTTGGTCTTGCGGTGTCGCAGCCGCTGGAGTCGTCACCTCTTCACTTTGCATTAAAGGAGTTTCTGAACTCACAGATTGTGGCTTGATCACTTCGGCAACTGGCGTTTCGTTTGATTGTTTAGTTCCCATGAAAACGACTGCAGTCACGATAATCAAAACAACAAATGAAGAAAGAACGACTTTCGCTAAGGGAAATTCAGGTTCATTCTTTTTTGATCTTGGCATTTCTGTCGCCGTCGCCAAAATTTTTGTCGCAGGTAAAGGAACAGAAGTTGATTTTTTTACGGAATGGTTTTTTTCAAGTAAACCTAGGGCCATCTCAAGATCAGCGGAGAGGATTTTTACATAAGATTTCACAAATCCGACGAGATAGGCTTTATTTGGAAGTTGGTCATAGCGATCTTCCTCAAGGGCCTCGAGGTTAGTCATGCTAATTTTAGTTCGTTGGGCCACTATTTTAAGAGGGAGATTTTTTTTCGTTCTTTCATTTTTAAGATATTGCCCCAAAGTGAGGACCGGATTTGAACCTCCGTTCCCTTGGTCTGACGTGACTTCTGTATCATTCATAGATTTATTATCCTAGAAGGTGGGAGTGTTGAAGGTATTGGTTGGAGCGGGCTCAGCCTTTTTAGGAGTCAGATCTCTCGCAATCGCCCCAGCTTGTTCTAAATTTCGCAGTCTCTGCGCAGAGAGTATGGCGTAGCGAGTTCTTGGAAAACGCTCCTGAACGTCGAGGTACTTAAGACGGGCCAATTCAAATTTATTTGTAAGCTCGTATAGCTCACCCAATTCAAAATGAGGAACAACTTCTCCGTAACAAGTGCTGCCACCTGCTTTTGTCATCCATTCAATTGCCTGCTCATACTGTTTAACTTGTTTGTAAAGAATACCAAGCTGATGGTTGGCGGCACAGTAATCTTCTCTTTCTAAGGAAGCAGCTTTGAGAAGACGAACGGCTTCAGGTCGATTATTTTCTCTAAGATGGATCAAAGCCAAGTTGTATTTCACTCTGTATTGTTGCATATACACGAGGTCTTTTTGAACGATAAGGTATTGTTGCTTGGCCTCATCAAGTCTTCCTTGCTGATAAAATAACGACGCTAAATTATTTCTGGCATCAGAGTTTTTTCCATCAGCGCGAATGGCCTCAAGCAAATGTTTTTCAGCAAGCTCAATCTCTCCCTTTAAATAATAGGCCATGCCTAAATTATTGAGGATCTTTGTGTCTTTAGGCTTTGCTTGGTTGGCTTTAAGAAGATGATCAAGGGCTTCGGTATATTCTTTTGTGACAAGTTTTGAAGTTCCGTGAGCGTAGTGAAGATCTGCTCTTCTTTCACTCGCTTCTTTTTCAGCAGAATTATGGGCACAAGAACTCAGGGCGAGAAGACAAAAGAGTACGAATAATTTCTGCATGGGCCACCTCTAGTTCTGAAAATCAAATGCGCTCCTTAAGTGTAGTTGACGCATACGAGAAAATCAACAGAACTAGTGGGTTTAAGAGGGTTAAGAATTTAGGATCTCTTCAAGCAGGCGAGCGTTTCAAAGTGAAACGTCGAAGGGAAAAAATCTAAAAGATGAAGATCAACTAGCTCATAATCACCAATCAATGGTGCCATGTCTCGCAACTGAGTTGCATGATGACAGCTAACATAAAAAATCCATTTTGGTTTGGAGCGTTTTGCCCAATTAGCAAGCTCTTTAAACCCACTACGAGGAGGATCGATGATCAAAATATCGGGTTTCGTGAAGTTTTTTAATAATTTGCTCTGAAATTCCTCGTATGATTCATCCGCAAAGAGATCGATAGTGTAAAAATCCTGGTGGCCACCGTATTTATGTTTAGGGATAAAAGAATCTGCCACCGCAATTTTTTGTTTTTTCAAGTTCTGTGTCAGGTTTCCACTACCGCCAAATAAATCCCAAACGACCAGTTCCTGATCGCTCTGGTCGGAGATGGCGTTGATTTGTTGATCTATCAGCTTAATCAGCTCTTGATTCATTGCTGGGAAGACTTGTCTAAAACCTCCTGCACTATAAGAGCGATTATGAGTAATGAGGATTTCTCCAGTCGGGGCTTCTGCAATTTCAAGATGGCCTTTGGCACTGGCGGACTTTTGCCAGTTTTTGTCTTGGTAAAGTTCTTTGAGCTTCTCTGTGATTGGAGGGCTTGCGATTTTACAATTTGGAACAGGAATAATTTTGTTAAGGGTAGGGTCTACAAATCCCATCTTGCCTTGGGCCTTATCGTAGTGAAGTTGAATTCTGGTGCGGTAGCCGAGGCGGTTGGGAGCTGCGATGATATTGACGGGAGTCTCCTTTTTCAAGGAGGTCATTTTTTGGAGATCTTTTTTGAGTGTCTCTGCTTTAAATTCAATTTCTGATTGATAGTCGGTGTGAAGCAGGTGACATCCTTGGCATTCAGAAAAATGAGGACAGTCGGGTTCAATTCTTTTTTCAGAAGTTGTCGTGAGATTCTTCGGATAGCCGAAATGCACGCCTTTTGACGATTTGGTAATTTGCGCGAGGCCCGTCTCTCCGGGCAGCGTTTTTCGGACAAAAAGAATTTTGTCTCCTATTTTGGAGACACCCTGTCCAAGGGGATCGATATGTTCAATTTGAAATTCTTGCTCTTTCACGTCTATTTGTCCTTAACTACCGGAAATTTATGCTCAAAACGATTGAAAACTGAAGTTTTGTAAAACAGTATTATGATAGAGATATGATTCAATTGCTACAAAGGCTGCCATTTTTACTCGAATTGTTTTTCAATGGTTCGTTTATCTTTCTTTTTTCATTAAAGGTAGCAAAAAAAATTCCTTCTTCGTGGAGTCTAGAGTTTATTGAAAGCTTGATCCATCAAGGGGCGATCCTCGCACCATTTATCATTGCTATTCAAACCTATCATCACTATCGCAATTCTCTGAGCCTTGACGATTTTTTGCGCAAGTATGTTTTCTCCCTCGTCGTTCTGATTCCATTGATGATTACTTGGGGTGATTTAGATTTTGCGTATTGGCTCTCTTCAGCTCACTTACTCTCGTCAGTGCTTGTTCTCTATGATCAAGACAAAGAGCTCAATCCATTTGAAGAGCGGATCAACCGCAGAAAGAGTTGGACCCGGCTGATTAAATTAAGTCCAGCGCAAGTCGTTCTGGCCTCCTTTGGCTCGGTGATTTTGATTGGGACTTTCTTTTTGATGTTGCCTATCGCTTCAACGGGGGAAAACTCGCTGAGTTTTATTGACGCTCTTTTTATGGCGACCTCTGCAACTTGTGTAACAGGTCTCGCGACTATTACTGTGGCGACGGACCTAACTCTATTCGGACAACTCACCTTGATGACGCTTTTTCAGATTGGTGGCCTCTCCATAATGACCCTTTATGCTTCGATGGCGATTCTGCTTGGTCGATCTATGCAGATGAAAGACCGTTTAGTCATGCAGGATTTGTTAGAGGTGAATAGTTTAGATGAACTCTTTGCCATGATTTTAGACATCGTTAAATTTACTTTTGTGATCGAGCTTTGGGGTGCGATTATTTTGACCATTGGTTTTACGTTTGAAGGGTATGAGTTTGGAGATGCGCTTTATTATGGAATTTTTCACAGCATCTCGGCTTTCTGTAACGCAGGTATCTCGCTTTTTCCTAACTCTTTTGAAAATTTCGCGACGAATCCTATGATTCACGGACCAATCTCTATTTTGGCGATGATGGGGGGAATGGGATTTATCGTGCTAAAGGAATTAAAAGAAATTGTGATGCGCAAACGTTCACTTTCTCGGATTACCCTTCACTCACGGATTGTTGTCCTGGCCACCATCAGTTTGACTTTAGTGGGAACAGTGGTCTTTTTCTTCTCTGAATTTCTTAATACCTTGGATGGATACAGTTTATTTGGCAAAATCCAAATTTCTTTTTTCCAATCAGTCATGACTCGAACAACTGGCTTTAACACCGTGGCTTTTGATCAGCTTATGCCTTACACCCTTTATTTGTTAACGCTTTTTATGTTTATTGGGGGGAGTCCTGGCTCGACGGCAGGTGGGGTAAAAACCACAACTTTGGCAGTTCTTCTCTATTCGATTATTTCGACTTTAAAATCGTCAAAAGAAGTTGTGATTTATGACCGAGTGATTCCTCACCATTTAGTTGTAAGAGCGACGGCCATTACATTTTTGTCGATCTTAATGGTCAGTTTTAGTATTCTCCTTATTCTTGTTCTGGAGCCCGAGATGGGATTTTTGGCGCTCTTTTTTGAAGTCGTCAGTGCATTCGGGACTGTTGGACTATCGATCGGCATTACTCCAGATCTCTCTGTTGCAAGTCGAGTTTTGCTTTCTGCGCTGATGTTGATTGGGAGAATTGGTCCACTAACTCTGATTCTCGCTATTGGCCAGCAGGGGACCTCGGGTGGAAAAATTGACTATCCCGACGGCAGGGTTATGATCGGTTAAACTAAAAGTGTTATGATAGAAAAAAGAGAGTTTTTCTTATGCAAGTGGCAGTGATCGGTCTTGGAACATTTGGCGCAAAAACAGCGATCAGGCTTTATGAAAAAGGCGCTGATGTTTTAGCGATAGATATCGACGAAGACCTAGTTGAAAAGATCAAGGATCGCGTGACCCATTCCGTGAGTATCGACGTGACTGACGAAAGATCACTGCGCTCGGTGAGTATTAGTGATGTGGACGTCGCCGTTGTGGCCATTGGTGACGATATCCAGATGTCGATTTTAGCGGTGACGATGCTTCGAAAACTCGGGGTCGGTCGAGTGATTGCCAGGGCCACTTCCGCTTTGCACGAACACGTTCTTTATGAAATCGGAGCTTCTGAGATTATTAAAGTAGAAGAAGAAATGGGCGAGATTATCGCCTCTAAAATTATTGCCCCACACGTTCTCCAGCGCTATAACTTCGCCGCAGGTTATTCCATCGTCGAAATTAAAATGGGTAAAAAGTTTGAAGGAAAAACGCTGGTAGAAAGCAAGATTCGCCAAAATTACTCTCTCAATATTGTGGCCCTGCAAAAGCGCATTCCTTATATTGATGAAGACGGAAGAGCCGCTTGGAAGGTGGAAATCAATGACTGCCCTATGCCAATGGACGTGATTGAGTCGGACGATATCGTGGTTTTAGTGGGTAGTGAGAAAAATTTTAATAAACTGTTTATGGATCTCCAGGATAATTAATGAATCTCTCCCTTAAAAACAGAGTGGCCCTAAGTTTTATCACGGCGATTGTCGTGACTTTGATGTTGGCCTTCACGGTCTTTCAATTTCTTCACGCTCTCAACACTGATATTGAAGAAATCACCATGCGCTCAAACCGAGTCGCCCTTTTGACTGATGAAATTCGAATCTCAGCGGTCTCGATTATTAAGCAGCAGCGAACGATTTTGCTTGGAACGGCCAGTGAGCAGCAGATTGAAAACTTGATTTCCCTCACGGAGAGTTTTACTTCTCAGCTGCAAACCCTCGACTCACTCTACGCCGAAACAGAAGCGAAACGTGTGATCGCTCAAATGCTCTCTTATGTGGAGGCCTTGCGTTTAGTGCTCGGGAAAGCGGCGCTCTTCCACCGCGATACCGCCGGCATGGATACCATCACCCAGCTTTCAGATAAAATTCTTGAGACTTTTTCCGAGTTTCAAGACATTCAGTATTTTCAAAGTCTCGAGCGAGATAAACAAATTAAGAATATTATCAGCGAAACCAAACGCCATATGATGATTACTCTGATTATCGGCTTTCTCGGGACAATTATTTTGGTGCTCGTGATCCCAGGTAAGATCGCGCTACCTTTTAAAAAGATTATGGATGCTATTCGCGAACTTCAGGACAATAACTTCGACGTGTCGATTTATTATAACCAAGACGATGAAATTGGTGAGATCGCGCGAGAGATGAATAAAATGATTCACTCCTTTAAGCGCTTCGACGAACTCAGGACCGACCGTATCTCAGTTGAAAATAGAAAGTTCGATGCCCTCGCCAATATGGTGAAAAAACCGATCCTGGTGGCCAACGCCGATGGGAAGCTGATTTATATGAACAATCATCTTTATTTCTTGCTGCAGGTTCAGTCGGAAGAGGTGATGAATAAGTTGATGGTTGACACCGTTATGCCTCAGACCATTATTGAAAGTTACCAGCTGGCGATTAAGCGTCGCTCAAAAATTGAAAATGCCGAAATTGTCATTCCGCGCAAGCGCCGCGACTCTGACGCGGACGATCACGAAGAGCACGAAGACGAAGAACATTTTCACGATAACGACTTTGCCTTCAAAGGTTACGCCAATGTCATACCGATTCGTGGAAAAGACAGTTCACTAGATTACTACCTTATGGTACTTTCCAAAGAAGTCTTTCAATAACGCTAAGACCTTAATTCCAGTCAATCTAGGGACGTTTATCCATGGATCGTTTGAAGATTCGAAATTTTTCGATTATTGCCCATATTGATCATGGCAAATCGACCCTTGCAGACAGGATTCTTGAAAAAACCCAAACGGTTTCTGATCGCGAAAAGAAAGATCGCCTCCTCGACAATATGGAACTCGAGCGCGAGCGCGGGATTACCATTAAGGCGCAGACAGTTCGCATCTCCTACAAAGCACTCGACGGCGAACTCTATTATTTCAACCTCATCGATACTCCAGGCCACGTGGATTTTACTTATGAAGTTAGCCGCTCGCTGGCCTCTTGCGATGGCGCGCTCCTTGTTGTCGATGCCTCTCAAGGTGTTGAAGCGCAAACACTCGCCAATGTGTATATGGCGCTTGATAACGATCTCGAAATTATTCCGGTCCTCAATAAGATCGATCTTCCTCACGCCGAGCCTGAAAAAGTCAGACAAGAAATTGAAGATATCATCGGTCTCGACGCTTCTGAGGCTCCACTGGTCTCTGCTAAATCAGGAATCGGCATCGATGAACTTTTAGAAGCCATCGTGAAGCGCATTCCTCCTCCTACGGGAGATACCAATAAGCCTTTGCAGGCTTTGATTTTTGATTCGTGGTTTGACCCGTATCAAGGAGTGGTGATTCTAGTCAGAGTGATGGAAGGAACACTTAAAAAGAAAGATAAGATTACGCTCAAAAAATCTGGCGGCGAATACGAAGTCATTAAGATGGGGGTGAACGCGCCTTTCTTTACCGACGTCTCTGAGCTAGCGGCTGGCGAAGTCGGAATGGTGATCAGTGGAATTAAAACAGTTCGGGATGTAAAAATTGGCGATACTGTTGTTCACACCAAAGCGAAAGACACTCCGGCGCTTGCGGGTTACGAAGAAATTAAGCCTATGGTTTTTTGCGGGATTTTCCCAGTTGAGTCGACGGAATATGAAATCCTGAAAGACTCTCTCGAAAAACTTGCCTTGAATGACTCGTCTTTTACCTATGAGCCTGAAAACTCCGCCGCTCTTGGTTTTGGTTTCCGCTGTGGGTTCTTGGGCCTTCTTCACATGAATATTATTCAAGAACGTCTTGAGCGCGAGTTTGAACTCAACCTCATCTCGACCGCGCCTTCAGTGCGTTTTCAGGTGATCATGCCTGATCAATCGATGATTGAAATTTCAAACCCCTCTGAAATGCCAGAGCCGGGAAAATTTCTCTCTATCAATGAGCCAATCGTGGCACTTTCCATTCACGTTCCAAACGAGTTTGTGGGAAAAATCATTAAGCTCTGTGAAGATCGTCGCGGTAAACAAACTGAGCTTAAGTATATTACGAAAGAGCGCGTTCAAGTGATGTACGATCTTCCCTTAAGTGAGATGGTTTTTGATTTCTACGATAAACTCAAAGGCTTAACGAAAGGTTACGCCAGTATGGACTACGAGTTCAGTGGCTACGAAGAATCTGATCTGGTGAAAGTCGACGTGCTTTTGAATAACGAGCCGGTTGATGCGCTCTCGCTTATCTGTCACCGTTCGTCTTCTTTCAACAAGGGGCGGGACCTGACTCAAAAATTGCAAAAACTCATCGACCGTCAGCAATTTGATATCGCCATTCAAGCGGCCATTGGGGCGAAAATTATCGCCCGTGAAACGGTGAAGGCTCTGAGAAAAAACGTTCTCGCCAAATGTTATGGTGGGGATATTTCTCGTAAGCGTAAACTTCTTGAAAAGCAGAAAGCTGGTAAGAAGCGCATGAAGATGGTTGGTAGTGTTGAAATTCCGCAGGAAGCTTTCCTTGCCGTTCTTAAGGTGGATGAATAAATGCATCCAACACTTAAAAAAGTTTTTGACGATTCTCTTTCAGCTTTTTCAAGCGAGAGATCGTACTCCGTTTTATTGGAAGCTAAGCAGTCTTATTTTGAACAAACAGGACAAGTGCTGGAAGAAGATGATGATTACGAAGCTCGCATGAGCTCGTTTAATTTTTGGTATCTGCTCGAGTTTCGTCACCCTTCATGGCTTGGGACAGCGATGGAGCAATTCATTGAAGACCAAAATCTTGAAGAGCAATTGATCACTGCCATTAAGTCTATTCGCCATTCCCTTTTTGAGTACACGGGAAAAAATATTCGCCGCCACGATGTCTTGCTTGATGTTCTTCACGATCAAAAAGTCGTTTTATCAAAAGAATATGAAGCTCCAAGCTTAGTGAAGAAAGATCTCTTTTTGGCCCGTGTTGTGAGTTTTGAAGGACAAAATTATCTTTTAGACGGACTCCGTTTTCTTCCTTCTGAGGTCAAATCGCTTTTGGCAAAACAGGCCAAGAGAGTTCGTAAATCAGAACTGCCCGACCAAGAGCCCGAGTTCTTGCGGCAAGTGGAGTTTTTGAAAACGAAGTGGATGAGATATGGTCACTTAAATGCCAAATCGATTTTTGATTTTGCAAGCTTTGGCGCTAAAGCTCCTTAAGCCGAGTCGTTAAAGATAGCTCGCGAGCCCCTGTTCGCATCGAAGATAATCCTGCTTTTTTCTAAGCTCAAAATAATGATCATCAACGTACTGATAATTCCCTCTACCGTGATAGAGGTGAAACATGACGGCGTAGTATTTCTTGCCAATCAATTTGTGATTGGTATTTCTAAGACGAACAAAAAGATCCCCATCTTCCCCTCGTTCAACGGCGTCATTAAAGCCATTCACTTGGATCATGCTCTCGCGCATTAAAGAAAAATTACAACCCAAGAGATCATCCACTCGGTCAGCTTTGAGTAGGCGGCGAAGGGGAGCGAAATTGAGAGAATAGCGCCTAAAAACACCATGACTTTCTTTGGTGAGTCCTGAGAGAAAAAGTTTGAGAGGCAGAGGGGAGAGCAACGTTTTTCGATAATTGTCTACGCTCAAAGCTTTTGTGATCTGTTCACTCAGCTCAACTCTTCTTCCCATCAAGACAAAGTTTTTCTTCTCTTGGCCCGCAATCTTTTGATGGTCTTGAATAAAGTCAGGAGAGAGCACACAGTCCCCATCGATAAAAATCAGGTGTTCAAACTTTACTTTTGAGATCGCGAGATTGTGAATTTGTGATTTTCTCCACCCAAGATCTTCGTGCCAGAGATGATTCACGGGAAAAGGAGCTTTCGCTTTAAAGCCATCAATTAATTGTTTCGTCTCAGAGGTCGACCCATCGTCGGCGATGATCAATTCAAACTCATGAGTGTTTTGATGGAGAAGCGAGTCCAGCACAAGGCTTAAAAAATGGGGAGTATTATAAGTTGAGCAGATGACAGAGGACTTCATTTTGAAGCGAGTCCTTCCATTAGTTCGTCTTCATCAAGACTGAGCTTTTTAGGTTTACTGGTTAAGAGGTAGGGAATAAGGCCCATGAGGTTGACAGAGATATTACATAAAAAGAAGAGATTGAAAAAGGAAGCCCCGCCTGCGATTCCCGCATAACGAAAGAGAGAATCAAAAGCCAAGTGTCCAACACCAAGTCCTGCAGGGGCGATGGGAATGGCCACGGCGATTAAGCCCGCAGGGATAAAGGTAAAGAGCAGGCTTAAGGGAATTTCTTTTCCGTAAAAAGGGGAGGAGATGAGCCAGAAAACAAAAACCGAGAGAAATTGAATAATGAGCGAGTAGAGGAGCGCTTGAAACACGGTCTGCTTGCAGCTTCCAATCAGCCAAACTTTTTCAAATGTTTTTTTCAACTTCGAGCCGATTATTGGAATGGACTCTGAAAGACTCAGTACGATGGCTTGACCTTTTTTCGGGAAAAATAATGTTGAAATAAAAAGCAGGGCCCCAGAAAATAATAAAAGATTAAAATGAATCAGTGTTTTGAGTTTAGGTGAAAGAGAAGTCATTTCTTGGTAGTTGATGAGGCTGAAAAAACCCATCAGACAAAGCAGTCCGGAGAGTCCGAAAATTCGATCTAAAAAAGCGGTGGTGACTAAAGAGGTTTTTGAGAGATCGCGGTCTAAGTCTTTGGCGTAAACAAGTTTGATCAAGTCTCCAGTCACAGCGCCTGGGAGAAATGAGTTAAAAAAAAGACCGATCCAATTGAGTTTGACCAATTGAAAATAGGGTAGTTTTTTATTAGATTCGACTTCGAGAAGCTTTTTCCAGCGCAGTGCTGCGATTAGCCCTTGGAAAATAATGAGTCCGAGGCAAATCGTCCAAGTTGCAGGGTCACTCAAGCTTCGTTGAACGAGGCTGAAATCCAGCTTATCGCTTTTTAAAAGCCAGTAAATAAGCGCGCCAGCAAAGCCGAATTTAAGGATAAGTTTCAACATAGCGCTCGATTATAGACAACTTGATTCACTCTCGCTACCGAGAGCTTTTTTGCAAGGCGCAACCTGGGGTAAAAGTCCCTTTTCACTTCCCACCGTCTGCGGTTAAATGAGGCACTTGTGTTTTAAGGAGTTATGTATGAAAGTTTCAGTTATCGGTACCGGTTATGTGGGCCTCGTCAGCGGGACTTGTTTTGCAGAGATCGGTCATGATGTGACTTGTATCGATATTTCAGCGGAAAAAATTGAAAAATTGCGTGCCGGCATCTCGCCGATATACGAGCCAGGCCTTAATGAACTCTTGGAGCGAAATATTAAAGCCCGTCGCCTGCACTTTTCTATGGGCTATGAATCAGTCAAGGATGCACAGGCTATTTTCTTAGCCGTCGGAACTCCGTCCGCTGATGATGGAAGAGCAGATCTTAAATATCTCTATCAAGCAGCAACCTCTGTCGCTGAAGCGATGAGTGAAAATGCCGTGATCGTGATTAAATCGACTGTGCCAGTGGGAACATCCACGGAACTCAGAAAACATATTCAATCAAAAACGACGAAGAAATTTTCTCTCGTGAATAATCCTGAATTTCTTAAAGAGGGTTCTGCGGTAGAAGATTTTATGCGTCCAGATCGCGTGATCATTGGCTTTCAAGAAGCCATGGCCGGTGAAATCATGGACGAACTCTACGCGCCTCTTTTAAAACAAGGAAACCCTCTTTATAAAATGTCTAATCTCTCGGCCGAAATGAGCAAATACGCTGCCAATTGTTTTTTGGCGACAAAGATTTCTTTTATCAATGAAATGGCGAGACTCTGCGATTTAACTGGTGCGGATATTGAAGAAGTTCGCAAAGGCATTTCAAGTGATCGCCGTATTGGTGGGCATTTTCTCTACCCAGGTCCGGGTTACGGCGGAAGCTGTTTTCCAAAAGATGTGAAGGCCTTAATTCATACGGCGAAAGAGCATGGCATGAATCTTCAAATCGTGGACGCCACAGAGAAAGTCAATGAAGAGCAAAAACTTTATCTTCTCGATAAGATGAACAAACATTTTAAGAACGAACTTCAAGGCCGCAGCTTTTGTTTTTGGGGAGTTGCTTTCAAGGCCAATACTGACGATGTGAGAGAGACAGCCGCTATTCGTTTGGCGCTTTCCTTGATTGAAGCGGGAGCGACGGTTAATTATTACGACCCAGTCGCAGCTCCCAATTATAAGGAGATGATGGAGTCGAGCTATCCTCACGTCAAAGGCTCCTTACACTGCGTGACTGATAAGTATGAAGCTCTGAAAAACTGCGATGGTCTTGTGACCATGACTGAATGGCGGGAATTCCAGAACCCAGATTTTGTTGAAATCAAAAAACTTTTAAGAACTCCCGTGATTTTTGATGGACGTAATCTTTTTGAAACGAAGAAAGTTCTGCAAAAAGGTTTTGATTATTACGCCGTTGGAAAACATATTTAAGAGAGAGTAAAACGTGAAACTAGCCCTGATTCAAATGACCTCTGTGCTCGACTCAAAAGCTAACCTCAAAAAAATCGAAGGTTGGCTCACTGAGGCCCGGGGACTAGGGGCGAGGGCTGTGTTTTTGCCCGAGTGTTTTTATTCCATGTCAAATGGACTCAAGCCCAGTACCGATCTGATTGATGAGAACGATCAAAATTGTCCCCATGAAAAAGCGCTTAGAGACCTTGTTCAAAAAACAGGAATCGCCATCATCGGGGGCTCAGCAGCGACCAAGTCTTCAAAAGGCATTTTAAATAGAACTTACTCATTCGATCAATCTGGCAAAAAACTTCCGGCTTACGACAAGAGAAAACTCTTCGCTTGCCGCTTGAGTGAAAAATCCATCACAGAAAGTGATATCTATACCGCAGGCTCCACCCCGCAGGTTCTTGAGTTTGAAGAATTGAAAATCGGGCTTGGTATTTGTTTTGATATTCGTTTTTCTTCCTTGGCTCATGATTACAGACTTGCGGGCGTCAATCTTCTCACTTACGCTTCTGCCTTTACGGTGCCCACCGGAAAAGCTCACTGGCATTTACTCAATCGTGCTCGCGCCGTTGAGAACCAATGCTTTGTGATTTCTTCTGCTCAAGTTGGTCAGCATAATGAACGCCTTTCCACTTATGGCCACTCGCTGGTGGTTGATCCGTGGGGAGATGTTCTTGTTGATGCTGGAGATGAAGAGGGATGTTTTGTTTTTGAGATCGACCTCGCTCGTGTTGAGAAAGTTCGAAATTCAGTTTTGATGGGCTAGTGAGGGGATGCACTTCTGTAGCAAGAATGAGAACCCTCTCATTAGAGATATCTGCTAACAAGATCTAATTTTGTTTAACCTGATCAGTCGTTTGCCTGTCGTTAATCGTCAGAATCCGAAGAGCATGATTGTACTGATCATGTATTCCGGCATCTTCGTGTGCGGAATAGTGAGGAAGCAATATTGGCTAACCATCAGATATTAATGAAGAATCCTATGCTTACAAATTATCAAAAGCTTATCTGGCTTTTCCATTTTTGTGTTAATTTTTTGGCGCTACTTTATTCTCATTACTAAATTTTTACCCTAATCCAACTACTCGATATTTTTCATAAATGGAAAAAATTTAGCCCTGAGGTGCAGATTTCCCCGGCCGATTTCTCAAAACAACCGATACTTCACTAAATCCTTTTTCTGGAGCATGCGGTGAACCCACTTTTAAAGACGGCACTTAGCTTACTTGCGCTTACTCTTTCAACTTCACTCTGGTCTCAGATCAATGAAGCAGATCTTCCGACCGGCGATCAGATTTGCCCGCTCTCTCCATCTCATCAAATCCTAAGTTGTAAGGGGACCTTTACTGCTAATAACGAAGCTGAACTCGACACCTATTTGCAGACTGTAGGCTTTCATAATGGCTTCGCCCGCAATCTTCGAATCAATTTTAATGTCAATCGAACAGACCTCTCAATCGCTACTCCATGTCGCGTGATCATGGAGCCCCAAACAACAATCACTACGACTGAAGAAACTTTTTGCGTTAACGCTCATAAAGGCTTTCGGGCACTTGGTGGTAATAAAATTCTCGTAAATGAAGCCGGGGCTGTGATCTCGTCCCGGGACGACGCTATTATTTTTCGGGAAGATTCAGAGATTAGCGCTGGAGCTGTTTTATTTACGGCAAAAAATCAAATTGTGATTCATGACCGCGCAAAACTCAGGTCAGATGATGTGTTTATCTTGAGGTCAGTTGGACAAACAGAACTTTCAAGAGTGCATATTCGCCACAACGCGGAAGTTGAAGCGGTCAACCTTCTTTTGATCGCTAATCATATTGCGACGATCGGACATACTTCTCAGTATCAAGTGCAAGATCTTTTGGAGCTGCGCTCACCACAAGCAGAAGCTTCGTCTATTTGGTACGATACAAAAATCAATGCGGGAGAGCTTAAGATTAATTCTGGTGTTGTCGCAAGAGTCGGTGCCCGAGTTGAAATCAATGCAGGCTCCGTTCATCTTGATGCTCTTGAGTGTAAAGTGGCAAGCAATGCGGCTATCACTTCTTCTCAAAAACTTGGAAACTGTTTTTCAGGTCAACATCCAACCGCCCGAGTTCTCACCAGTGATCTTCGAGGTCAGGGAAGTCTCAATGTTAATTTTGATGTTAGCCGCTCAAATGATGGTCCGAGTGGGTTTGACCGCGCGGAGTGGAGATTTGAACGGACGGGTTCTCTTGTTCCTGTGACTTCGCCTCAAGCTAATTATTTCTACGAGTATCCCGGAATCTATTTTGCGGACTTTTATCTCTTCAACCAAGCAGGTCTTCGAGACTCAGTGAGAAGAAGAATTGATGTGGATGAAGTCTCAGGTCCTGGAGCTCCGACAGTCAGTTACCGCTACACGATTGATCAAGACGACCCGGAACTGGTTCATTTTGAACTGCTCGCCAAGCCAACGCCGGGCTCATTTATTGAAATGGCGAAATACATCATCAATAACGAAGAAGAGATTATCGCTGATGGCACGACTTATAAGTCAAAAACCAGCTACCGTTTTGAAGAGAGAAAGGTTCACAAGGTCAAAGTCCTTGCAGTAGACAATTTGGGAAGAAGCCATTCTTTTGAAAGAAATCTCAATCTGACTCTTCCTGAACATCGCCCAGTGATTGATGTCGATCTCATTCAAGTGGCTCCTAAAAAGCTTTTTGTTGATCTTCATCGAAGCTTTGGCGTTCATGGAGGCTTGAGTGGTGGGACCATTTTTTGGGGAGACGGCGCGAGAACGGAACTCAGCTCGACTTTTGGGGTTCACACTTATCAAAACACCGGAAATTATGAACTTCGAGTCAGGCTTGAGGACTCAAGTGGACTTGTTTCAAGTCGCTTGTTCTTAGTTGAAGTCACCGATGACAACGGTGTTCAACTCAATCCTGTCGCCAATTTTGAAATTGAAGAGCTGAGCTTTGCTCAGAGCTTTAGGCTTTATATCGATCAGTCGGGAACGCCAAACGGCGAGATCGTACAGGCGTTGTGGAACTTTGGAGACGGGACGACTGGGCAAGGAATGGAAGTGGTTCATTATTATGAGCCTGGAGTTTATAACGTTTCTTTAACGGTAACTGATATTGAAGGACTTACGGATACGCAGACTCAGCAGATTATTGTTCACGGCGGATCACCACTGGTTGCGAACTTAAATTGTTGGAGTGAAGGGCAGACGGCGAATTGTAATTGGTCGGCGCTTGATTCGATGAAGAACTTAACGGAAGTGAAGATTGATTGGGGGGATGGAAACACTCAAGAGATGGCGCTGACCAACCCTGAGTTTATGGTTTATCAAAATGTAGCGCACACATATGCCCAGGGTGGAAATTACAATATTACAATTACAGTTGCCAATGGTACCGGACAAGTTGCAACCAGCAATGAATCCATAGAGTTGTTTGACTCAAGACCTGTAGCTGCTTTGAATTGTTCAGTACAAGAAGATGGTCTGACTCAATGTGATGCTGTTGGCAGTTATTCTCCTCAAGGAATTACGTTAACATCCTATCGATTTGACTTTGGAGATGGAACGATCCTTGAGCAGGGAGTTGGATTTGCCCAGCATTCTTATCTGACACCGGGTCTTTATAATGTAGGCCTTACGATCACAGATTTAATTGGTCAGCAAGGTGCCACTTTTCAGCAGGTTTTTGTTTCAGGTCAATCTGGTAGCTGGCCTTCAAGCCGCTTTGATTGTCAGTATTTCCCGTTTTCGCTTTCATGTTCTGTAGAAAACTCTACAGCAGGTGTTAATCACGAATGGTTTGTAAATGGAGTATTGAATTCGAATGCACTGACAGGAGTTTTTAATTTTACACAAGCGCAAATTGCAACAATTACCCTGAAATCAACCGATGC
This sequence comes from Bacteriovoracaceae bacterium UBA6166, assembly GCA_002435795.1. GTDB lineage: Bacteria > Bdellovibrionota > Bacteriovoracia > Bacteriovoracales > Bacteriovoracaceae > UBA6166. The sequence continues at coordinate 107,337 of DIUE01000024.1, forward strand.
AAATGGCCGTTTTACACAGTCTACGAAAATATTTGATGTCGTAGAGAATCCAGATGATCTGTTCGTCGCGGAATTAGATTGTAATCGTCGCTCGCAAAAAAGCGCTTATTGTATGCTCGTTTTTGAAAAGGAAAGTACTTCACCTATGCAGTACAGTTGGTCAGTTAATAATATCAACTCCGATGATGAATATAGCTTTGCTAATTTGACCAATTTAAATGTCGGAGCAAATATAGTTCGTGTTTCGGCGACGAATGGTATGATGAGTAAAGAATACGAAGTCCAACTGATGATCGATGTCGTTCCTCCTCTAGCAAGTTTTGCCCACGAGCTAACTGACGATGGGCTCGTTAAATTTACAGCAACGAATCTAAGTTTAGTTGGGACAGATCTCCAGGATAATCAACTGTTTAAATGGACTGTCGTTGGAACTGAGACTGAAGTCGTGACGGGGTTTCCAGAAATTTCGTTTGATTTTGATGCTGTTAATAACAAAAGCATGACTCTTGTCTTGATTGATGAAACTGAAGAGGAATCGACAACAACCCAGTTAATCTCTTATTCTGGGTACATTCCACTTGCAAAAGGCGTCATTAAATATAATCAAAAAAGAGGTACGGCCGATCGAAAAGTCGATTTTGAGGTCGAGGATTTACAAGGAGAACTTGCAGAAGGTGTAAGTTATCAGTGGGCTATTGAAGGGCAAACATACAATGAGAGGGAGATTCAGCATATTTTTTCGGCTACCGGTGAATTTGATATTGTTCTAAATATTCAAAACTCTGCGGGGAAAATATTTCAAGCGACTGAAGTTGTGCAAATTGAAGATCATAAGTTTGATAGCCTTTTAGATTATACTTATGACGCCCTTGACGTCTTTATGCTTTATCCTGAGAACTTTGTGGCAGAGGATGAGGTTAAGGTTTTTTTCAACAACATAGAAGTACCCTTAGATGAAACTACAGAAAATATTTTCACCACACTTATTCAATTCAAAGATATAGCGGAAGTTGTCGACGTGAAAATACATCTAGATGAGTATGTTTTAGATTATCAAATTCTTATACGCGCGGTCGTTTATTCTCAAGACCCTGTCCAAAGCTATCATAGCGATATTGAACGATTGATTGTCAACGCAAAAAATTTGACTGCAAATGATTCTAGTTTAAGTGGCCTGAGTGAAATGTATGATGAGCTTGAGATCTCCTTTAAAAAAGCTATAAATATTTTGGATTCAGAAGACGAAAGAAAAGTTCTCGCCTATGTCATGAAGAAGTTTTCAGCACTAATAGATAGCAATATTCAAACAACTCAAAATTTCAAAGTCGAATCGAAATGGAATTCATTGCTAAATTTTGCCGTTTCTGAAGCGAACGCATATGACTATACTGAAAATGAAATCAATGATCGTGCTGCGTCTTGCTCAAGCTCTGTAACAAACTCTAAATTACTAAAACTCTCATTGAACGCGCTCGTTCTATCAAGAAACTTGAGCCTAGGTGTATCATTTCTTACTTTGCCAGCTTGGTTTACCACATTTGTACTAACAATAGTTGAAATTTCAGTTGTCCCCCCATTTGCTGGCTACAATGAATCGGTTCTCAAAAGTTGCATTGAAAATACTCGATTCCCATTCGCTGATGCAACCAATCCAATAATTGCAAACTACATTAACCCAGATTCAGTAAGAGGTAGTTTTCCAGTGATATATCCCGGATTACAACAGAGGGTAAATTTTGAAGTTCCCGTAACCTCGTTTTTCGATTCTCAAAATAAAGGATCTATTAAAGGATATCCAATTTACATAAAAATAAAACAAATAACTAATATCTTTAACGAATTATCGTTTAACTTAGATGAAGCGGTGGATAATGCAAATGATGCAAGAGAGCTCGATGTTCCGACAACGGTAGCAGATCTTTTCGGAGAAATAACGACATCCATCCTGTCTGATGGTCTCCAAGAAAAGCTCCAAGACCTTTCCGAAAGAATTCGAACCACCACAAATGGACAAGGTACAGGTACAAACGAAAAAATGCTTGTAAAGGATGATATTCAATTGAGATTAGATAGACCAAACCTGTTCGCAGTAATATCGAAAATTTCTGACAACATGTATCTGTCATTGAGAACGAATCAAAATAAAGACATGCTTACTACACCTACTATCACTTGGGGAAGCAATAGTGCGGAATTTGCAAGAGTGAAAGTCCCTTCAACAGTGGTGGATAATTCATTCTATGTATCGCAAGCTTGTCCAGGAGAAAAACTTGTCCGACATAAAAATATTGTTCCAGGTGGATCACTAGTTGATGGTCCTCTAGTCTCGGCTAAGGCGAAAATCTCTCCACTGGCACAATTGCAATTTGAGAGTGTAAGAGTCTGTGGAGAGGCGACGATCCTTGGAGCGCCAATTATAGTTGATGATGTGCACGTAGATGGTTCTTTCATAAGTGGAAATCATTACATCTCCTCAGATGTTTATCTTTCACCGACAACTAGTGTTTCAGGAGAAAAAATTAATATTTCTAATAAAGTCAGGCTTGGTGATAATGTAATAATTGAATCGATAAATAATCCAGATCAGATACTTTCTTACGTCAACATCGGTGGCAATGTAGTTATTGGTGATAACTCAAAAATTACCTTTGACGGCGATCTCCCTCGTGATAATATTATTGCAGGTGGGGTTTCTATTAGCGGACCTACAAGAATTTTTAGAGCAAATATTTTAAACTCAAGCATTTTTCCACAGGCAGGCATTGGGAGTATAAATATTTCTTCTTCGTCTACACAGTCAATCACAAATAGTTCTATTATTGGTAACATCGAATTGAGTGGTTCAGGAGATGTCGTAACAGACTCTATTATTTCTATGACGAGGTCAGTGTCGTCAGGATACGTAGTTAGCCCAAGTCGCCTGACAATTAATGAGCAAGCGACAATTTCAAAATCAAGTATAAGCGGGGACTCAAAGGCAGATTTAAAAATTGGCGGAAATGCTAAAATTGAAGAGGCTTCTCTATGGGGAAGCTTCGAACTCTTAAAAAGCGACAAAATAATAAAATCAAATGTTTCGGTAAACTACCTCAATAGTCCAATATCTGCTGAACGCTCAATTGAAATCCTAGACTCTACTCTTTCTGCTCTCGGATCAGATGAGGGCGGCGGGCGGGGATTGCACCTAAAGAACAATTCGTTTCTAGAGGTTTCGGAATCCTTAGGTAACAACGTAACGATATCAGAAAAGAGTAACGTTCTTGTTGAGAGCCTAGGAGACAATGCAACAATAACTGACTCAAGCGTCGCTTTTTCAAATCTCAATAATAGTAATATTACAGTCTCAAGCAGTAGTGTTTCAGCAGCAAATCTGGGAGCAGGGGTAAAAATCTTAAACGGTTCAAATGTGTCAGGGTTTGCAGACCAATCTTCTAACGTACTTCGAGTTGAAATTGAAAATGGTGTAGAGGTGAATAATAGTAGAGTGGGTGGATTTGCTAATACAAATGGAACAACAAGAAAAACCTACCTAAGGTCGGGTTCTAAGGTTCTTGCCAATTCGGTTGTGCATAATGCAACAATTGGAGCTGGAGTTGTACTCTTTGATTCTTTTATTAATAATGTCACCATCAGTCAGAATAAAAGTCGTAATAGTTGCGGACCTGATAATATTAATTTGCCCCCTCAAACAGTAAATCCCGAGACTGGAGAAACAACATTAAATCCATGTTATTATCCACGTGAATAGTACTAGAACGAGAGATATTTAAGATGTTTTTTTCAATTGACATCATATTAGCAACTTTTCTTATCCTTTGTTTTTTAGAAAGAAAGGGAAGATTTACTAAGCATAAAGAAATACAAACAGTCTTTGTTATTCTGTTTGTACTGATTCCTTTGAAGGGAGCCACTCTCTACAGCATGGAACATCATCTATTAAAAGTTCTTACACCTTTCGCCCCTAAGAACCATCTGAGTTCGACTGAGAATCATATCAAAGCAAATCTAATTTGGGCCGGTACCTTGTTTGCACCTATTTGGGCACCATATTTTTTAGGTGTTCAGGTTTATCGTGAATACTATGACCCTAACTTTACTGACAGAGAGTATGATACTCACAATCTTACAGAGTGCGAAAAATCAAATTATGATTTTGGAGTATCAGACAACTGTTTTCAATATTTAGCAACCCTCAAAAAAAGTAAAATCCAAGCGGAGAGATTGAAAGCACTAGAGCTTATTCCAATTGCAAGATCATATCTCAATAGCTCAAATACTAAAAATGAAACTGTTTGTAATCGCATGATGGGCTTCGCTGATTTCTATTCTGACATGGGGCTTGAGGACAATTTTTTTGAAATTATCAAAGAAAACTGTTTTAAAAGATCATGCTATTGTAGATACGCTAGTGGTCACAGCATAGACTTAAATATTCATGAAATTAAATTCGCTGCCGAAAAAGAAAAAGAAGAAATAGTAGCTTCAATCAACAGGGGAACTATAACGGAAGAACGTCGTGATGCTTTCTTGAATATGATACAAGTTGTAAATATTAATACAGCAAAAACCTTGTTAGCTAAATCTACACCTGAGGCGACCGAGGTAGCTAAAGAATATTTGAATTATGTTCTCGATTCTAATGTAGACCACACTGTTATAAAGGAACAGCTAATTGAAGCGCGGGAACTAATGATCAATATTAAAAATAAGGAAGCTAAGTAATTAAACTTAGTTAATTAACTCTCAGTCTTCCGCTGCAAATCATAAATCTTCCCATACTTCAAAAGCGCCGA
>DIUE01000018.1 GCA_002435795.1 Bacteriovoracaceae bacterium UBA6166
GAGCAGCTTTTCAGAAAGCTTCGTAATGGTCAGGCCGTTAAGTCAGTTCGTGGACCAGGGGGAGGCTATGTGCTCGCTCGTTCTATGGACCAAATCAGTGTGAAAGACATTCTTGACTGTGTTGGTGAAAACATCAACCCAGCTAAAGATATTGTTGGAACAGAAGCTGAAGCAGCAAATACTGTTGAGTTCCACCTATCAAAGAACTACTTCCAAAACCTCGGCATCATCATGCGCGAATACCTCACAACCACTACTCTTGGTGACTTGATGAGAAAAGCGAAAGATGCTGAAGCAGACGTTGCACGCAATCACGAGAGCTTCACTGCTCAAACGAATGCTAACGAAGAAGCTCGTTCTAACGAAGGTTCACTTGGCGGGATGACTTCGGCCATCAGGAACCCAATTGGTGAAGTTAACCAATAATCGTTATTATTTCGACTTTAATGCGACATCCCCTCTCTCTCAGTCAGTCCATGATTGGCTGAGAAGAGGGGATTCGTTTTTAGCTAATCCCGCTTCCATTCATACCGATGGGAAAAAGTCTAAACGACTTATTGAAGAGACATCTGACGCTCTCTTTGAACTTTTCGGTCTCGACGAAAATCAATTCTCACTGCTCTTTCACTCTGGCGCCACCGAAGGCGTGAATACTTTGATTAAAGGCCGCGCCCAATTTCTCTATGAAAAAGGCAAGCGGCTGCATTTTACTTATGTCAGCACCGATCACGCCTGTATCACAGAGATTCCCGCCGACCTCAATCCGTACGGACACGAGTCCTCTGCCGTGTCTGTCGACCGAGACGGGGAAGTGCCACCAGCTGAGTGGAAGCGCATCACTGAGACTTTGAAAACGGCCGGAGAAACGGCACTGATCAATTGCACTTGGGGAAATAATGAAACTGGCGTCGTCTTTGATTTCGCTCCTTTCATTGAGTGGAAGGAAAAGACTGGCGGTAAAATTCATGTGGACGCCGTTCAATCGGTGGCAAAAATTGAAAATTGGCAAAAGCTCGATCCAAGAATTGATGCTTATACTTTTTCCGCCCATAAATTTGGGGCCCTCAAAGGGGTGGGTTTTAGCTTCGTCAAAAAAGACTTCGACTTCGTTCCTCTACTTCGAGGTGGCGACCAACAAACAGGCATGCGCTCTGGCACTCAAAATGTCGAAGGGATCTATTCCATCAAATTAGCTCTTGCTGATATTCAACAAAAATCTCAAGTCACAGAGCTTTATCGCCTCAAAAATTTTATTGAAACTGAAATCTCGAAGGCCCTCGGCGACCGCGGAGAAATCCTCGCCGAGAAAGCAGCTCTTAGAACGGCCAACACCATCTGCTTAAAGATCTCTGGAGTACGGGCCGATACACTTTTAACGGCTTTCGATCTTGCCGGCATGGATATTTCCACTGGCTCCGCTTGTTCAAGTGCCACAGTGAAACCTAGTCGAGTGCTGCTTGAAATGGGATACACAGAGATTGAAGCTAAATCGGCCGTTCGTTTGAGCTTCTCACCTCTGATGACGGAAGATGAGGCCCGGGAGTTTTTAGAAAAAATCGTTCCTGTGCTTAAACGATTTCTTTGAAAGTGATGAAAGTTCTAGCATTTAATCTCATTTTTATTCTCAGTTTCTTTTCTGTTTTTCACTCTGTTTATTATTATCGAATGAAAGAGAGGATTTATGATGAGCTTGGTCGACCAATCTTGCCTCATCTGGATTCTGCGCTTATGAAACGACTTGGTAGCTTTAATACTGAGACAAAGAAATCAAGCTTCTTAAATTTCACCGAAAAAAAAATGGACCCTTCTAAAATTCGTATTGGCATTTTTGGCGACTCATACACCTATGGTGATGAAGTCGGTGAAGAAAGGGACTTCCCAAGTCAGCTCCAAAAAATTCTCGGCGATAAGTACGAGGTTTTGAACTTTGGCATGTCATGGTTTTCTGTTCATCAAACTTATATCTTGTGGCAGGCCATGCATGAAAAATTTGAGCTAGACTTAGTCATTTTTGGACCTTGCTCCCTTTTTCGCTCTCGAAGTCTCACTTTTAATCACACTGATGACCTGCATCCGCACTACCTTCATTCTCGTTTCGTGCTCGACGCTAAAAATGAACTCCTCGAATTTATACCAAATGGATCCACCCATGAAGAGAGATTTTTAAGTTATTATGGAGTTTTTCCGGCTTTAAAATACTGGCGCTATGATGAGCGGGCACCGAGTATTTTAAGAAGCTACGGCCATTACTTTAACGTGAGCCTTCGAAACCCCTTCTACTACAAGGTGGACACGTATAATGAAAATAGAACCATTAATCAGCTGCTGATAAAAAAAATGGCGGAGGAGTCGAAAGATTTTCTTTTCTTTAGTGATCGAGGCTACTTGGTTGATATGGAACTAGAAGGATTTTTGGATGAGTTTGAACAGGTTAATCAATTCTATTACGATGATCCGCTTAGTAACGGTTTCCCCTTTAGGGCAACGAACGGTCATAGTACGGTTTTTGGTAATGCTATAATTGCTAAAATACTTGCAAACCTAATCTTGAAGACAGACGAAAAAGTGCAGACTCCAAAATTTAAAATGGATGAACTATTAGCAGAAGTTGAAAATGGTCATTTAGATTTAGACTTAAAAAAAACGCCTCTTCTCTCCGCCCTTCGAATGAACTTAAACGATCATCCGATAGCACATTTTGAAATTTTTCCAAGTTTTTGGAGAACCCATAAACAGGGACGTGATTTAAGTCTTGATCAATTTAAAGTGTTACTGGGATTTGCCTGCGATAATCTTCCCTTATCAAGAACCTTTTATTTGGGTCTTGATCAAGCAAGGCTGAATGATTTTCTAAGAGTTGTAAAAAGAGAAAAGCTGCCACTACTGACGTTTAAAGAATATAAGAATTTAATTTATCTCCCAATGTCAGATTGTTTTTTCTCCGACAAACACCATACCATCAGTTTTGCTCGCGGTGTGTATCATAATCTATTAGTTGAGGAGTTAAAGTTTCTTGAGATTTATGAAATTGAAAAAGCCGCAGATGAGTATTTTTTATACCGAGCGACAGCTGACTGGATTAAATTAAGAGTTGACCCTGATCTTGATCCAAATTTACTTGATCTCTCTGAGATGGCCGATAATCGACTCAATCTGTCCCATCAGTAAGTCTGATTAAAAATCAAGGTCGAATTGAGTGGTAAATAACTCAGTTTAAAAAGATTTAAGATATTTCCCAATCTCAATAAACGGCGCTTTGATTTTCTCAAAACGTTTCGATTCCGAATGAAAGACATGCCCTCGAATTAATCCTTCTTCTTGAAACCTTGATTCAAGTCCTTTGAGTTTGGGGGCCTGTTCAAGCTCAACACCTTCTTGCTTTGGGAGGGGAAAACGTTGGTTGAAATAATGGAAGCTATGCATCTGATCATCCTTGATTGAGTCGCTTTAGTTATCAGGGATCAAGCGCAAAACTGACAGTTAGATTTGGCCTAGGTTTGTTTGAGGGACGTATTGCGACCGAGGGTCATTTTGGGCACTGGTTCTCTTTGTCACCGAGCAGACTTAAGTCATTGGAATTTTGGATTTAAAACTTGGCATCCGTTATGCAAAGTAGATTGTTAACTGGTTGGTCAAATTAAGGTTTGGCCCTGATTGGACACGAATGTGATGTTCCCATCTTCCTCTCGACCAACCTCATTTATGGTTCAGAATTGGACCTTATCACCACCACTCCCACATCCCACCTTTATCACAAACACTCAGGGCCACCTCTCCTTAACGGCGAGGCCTACGGCGCTTTGCCAAGCAATATACGACCAATATTACTCATCGACGGTCTGAGTGAGAGGACTGAAGTCAGATAGGGAATTGCTGCTAATTTTGTCAGTTTCAACTCGCTAAATTGTCTGGCCGAAAGGATTAAACCAATGGCGACACAGAGGCGCGCGACAGACGAAAAAACAAAAAGCTGATGATAATCCACACCCATTTTTAAAATCATTCCCCCAAGCATGGCACCAGCGACGGAAAAAATTGTCATCAGCGCCATATGAAAACCCAAGTAGCGACGCATATGATTTTTCGCTAAACTTTGAACCATTAAAATACTGGTGAGTTCGAAGCCTCCCCAAAAAATCCCTGAGAAAAACTCCAGTCCCGCGAGGTAGGGAAGGCTGGAGTTGAATGTCCAAAGCAGAGGGATAATTGAAATAAAAACTAAGGCAATTTGAATTCCCCAAAAACTTTTGAGACCACTGCTCGCTCTTCCCCAGTTATTCACAAAAAGTGCGCGACCTAAAAAAGGGATTGAGGTCAGGAAGACATAATGAATGGTTGTGAGTTTGAGTTCGTTAACCATATAGGGCAAAAAGAAGGGGCCAGACAAATTGACGGTGAAACGAAAGAGAGAAGTCCAGAGAAAAAAATACTTCAAAGGCTTCAGAGACTCGTAGTCAAACACCTCAGTCACTTCAGGTTCTGTCGATGCTTGTTTGCGTTTTTGGTAGCGAAGATGAGGTTTTGATTTTTGGTGTAAATAAAATTGCCAAGCAAAAGAGATCACCCGCGCCGTTAAGCCGACGATGAAGAGGGCAAAAAAGGGAAATTGAAATTCGGAGTCAATAAGCAGTGAGAAGCTAAAATACAGCACCATAATCATAATTGTTGTCAGTTTATTTCGCTTTGAAAGGTACTCTGAAAAATCCGCTTGATTGCCAGTAAGTTGTCCGACCCAATCAAGCCACAGAGGTGCGCAGGTCTGTCCACCGATCCAGTAGAGCGAGAGGCCTGCGACAATCAGTGGAAAATTCATCTCAGGTAGTAATGTGCAGTAGACGAGAAAACCCAAGCCGACAATTTGAGTGAAGATCGAAGCCAAGACTCCTGTACCGAGAGCGCGCTCAGGCAGAATTTTTGGAATCCAAATTTGTGAGAAGGCGCCAAGCAGGAGCGGGAGTGTGCTCATCAAGGCGACTTCGAGGGGGCCCAAGCCTTGGCGAGTAAAATAGAGGAGGGCGTAGGACTCGGAAGTCGCCACCATCAGTGCGAAAAAAAAAGCTTCAATATAGGTTTTATTTAGAACTGATTTAGCGGTCATCAAGTTATCTTAGCACTCGATAAAACTTTTGAAACCAGAGAAAAACCTAGTCGTCGATTTCGTCCCAATCAAGATTTTTTGCGAGTGTCACACCTGAGACGGTTTTCACGCGATCTTTTTTAATGAATGGAAACTGAACGACTTTAAGTTCAGGAAAATCTTTTTCAAAGGCAATCACCAGTGTGCGCGCCGAAGACTCAAGCAATGTGGTCAAGTAATAATCTTCCGGAAGATGGGCCATGGGATTCACTTCTTCCTCTTCGTCTTGTTGTTCAAAAGCTGTTTCCATTAATGGACGGGTGGAAGTGTTTTTAACGATAATGGCCCCGCGAATTTTGCCTTTGGGGATTTCGTTGGTCATATTCCAAGTGGCAAAACCAAAAAACTCGAGGAAGAAAGTGGACTTCCCGTACTTGAGTTTGCGGGGAATCATGAGAGAGTGCATAAACTTGCGAGTTGATGGGTCTTTGGCTTTACGCGCTAGCTTATCTGCCAAATAGCTGTCCTCGATGCGCAAAATATAGGCGCCAGGATCTTTGCTTGAAAGGAAGAGGAAATACTGAAAGGCCAAACTAAAAAGAGTGAAGAGCTTATGTTGATTAAGGTGAAGGTGCGGTGCCGTACCGTCTTCTTGAGTTTCGAGGAGGGTTTTCACCCCTTCGTAGAGTTCTTGCTTAGTTAAGTCTGAATTCAATTTGCCCAATCCCTTGAAAATGGATGATTCCTTAGAGGTAATGGATAAAACGATTTTTGTAAAGGTTAGACAGCAATGATTGATTGACTCATCCCCTTCATTTCACTAAGATGCGTGATAAATTAAGCATCTTAAACCGACCTATTTTTGGGTTCCAAAACCGCTTGGAGACAGTTCATGAAATTGATGGCCAAAACGAGAAATATTGGGATTTCTGCCCATATCGACTCAGGAAAGACCACGCTCACAGAAAGAATTTTATTTTATTGTGATCGTATTCACAAAATCGAAGACGTTCGTGGTGGTGGCGCCGGTGCCACAATGGACCATATGGAACTTGAAAAAGAGAAGGGGATCACGATCACTTCTGCTGCGACAACCGTAACTTGGAAAGGTTTCCAAGGCCAAGGGACAACGTACGCAAAAGGCATTGAAAAAGACACGCGAATTAATATTATCGATACTCCAGGCCACGTGGACTTCACGGTTGAAGTGGAAAGATCTCTTCGCGTTCTCGACGGAGCAATCCTCGTTCTTTGTTCTGTTGCTGGTGTTCAATCGCAGTCAATCACTGTTGACCGTCAGATGAAGCGCTACCGCGTTCCAAGACTTTGTTTCTTGAATAAGATGGACCGTATGGGTGCCAACGCACACAAAGGTGTCGCCGCTCTTAAAGAAAAACTCGGCCACAACGCCGTTCTTATGCAACTTCCAATTGGTGCAGAAGAAAACTTCATTGGTATGGTCGACCTGATCACTCGCCAAGCTTATTATTTTGATGGCGATAACGGTGAGAAAGTTAGAATCGAAGCTCCTCCTGCAGAGATGCTCGATGAAGTTGAAGAATACCGTGCCGCTATGATTGACGCCGTCTCTGAATTTGACGACGCCGTTATGGAAAAATACCTTGAAGGCGAAGAGCCGAACGAAGAAGAAATTCACCGCTGTGTAAAAGCTGGTGTGAATACACTTAAGCTTACTCCAGTTTTCATGGGATCAGCTTTCAAGAACAAAGGTGTTCAAGCTCTTCTTGAAGGTGTAGCTCGCTACCTTCCTTCTCCTCTTGAAGCGGCCAAGCCAACTGTCATCAATAATGACACTGGCGAAAAAATGGAAATTAATCCAAGCAAAGAAGAATCTCTTATTTGTATGGCGTTTAAGATCACTGACGAGCAGTTCGGCCAGTTGACTTATACTCGTATTTACCGCGGTAACTTGAATAAAGGTGACACCATCTTCAATACTCGTACTGGCAAAAAAGTAAGAGTGGGTCGAATGGTTCGTATGAACTCAAACGACCGCGAGAATATTGAAAACGCTTACGCCGGTGACATCATCGCCATGATTGGTGTTGATTGTGCTTCAGGGGACACGTTTGTTGGTGACGACCGCGATACAAACCTTTCATGTGAAGGAATGCACGTTCCTGAGCCAGTGATTGAGCTTTCAATTTCTGTGAAAGATAAAAATGATCAAGCGAAACTTTCAAAAGGCCTTCAGCGCTTCATGAAAGAAGATCCGACTTTCAAAGTTTTCACTGATGAAGAATCAGGTGAGACACGTATTGCTGGTATGGGTGAGCTTCACCTTGAAATTTATGTTGAGCGTTTAAAGCGTGAATATTTCTGTGAAGTGATCGTAGGTGCTCCACAGGTGAACTACCGTGAAACAATCAACGCTGAAACTCGTTTTGATTATACCCATAAGAAGCAAACTGGTGGTTCTGGTCAATTCGGTCAGGTTGTCGGTAAGCTTCGTCCTCTTGCTCCTGAGAGCAAAACTGAAGAATCACAAATCTTCCGTTTCCACAATGAGATCAAAGGGGGATCGATTCCTACTGAATTCATTGGCGCTTGTGAGAAAGGGTTTAACGACGTTATGGATAAAGGTCCTCTTGCGGCTTTCCCACTTATCAATTGTGAGGTTTTCCTCCAAGACGGTAAGGCCCATGATGTTGACTCTTCAGATATGGCCTTTAGAATTGCCGCTCGCCAAGCGATGAGACAAGCGGTTCGTAACGCGAATCCAGTGCTTCTTGAGCCGATCATGAAAGTTGAAGTGACGACTCCAGACGAATACCAAGGTTCTGTGATTGGTGACCTTTCTTCACGTCGTGGTCTTATCCAAGGTACAGAAACTGATCCAACTGGTGAGATTATCGTCAACGCTGAAGTTCCACTTTCAGAAATGTTTGGTTACTCAACAGAGCTTCGTTCTATGTCAGCTGGTAAAGCTAGCTACACGATGGAATTCTCACGTTATAACGAGTGTCCAAACAATATCGCTGAGAAAGTTATGGCCGAGCGCCGTGAGAAGCTTGCAAAAGACGAATAGTCTCAAAGCTTCAAATTCTGTTTTATTCAAAAGGCCCAAAGAAATTTGGGCCTTTTTTTATTCTCCATCAAGAGATTTTCTTGAAACTTGAGATCCTCTAATCTATAAGTTTAGTCTAATACTTGAGAGGATTTTATGATTGAAACCAGCCAACTCCAAACTCTTGTTGCCGTCGCTCGTGCCCGTAGTTTCTCTCGCGCCGCCGATGAACTCAACGTCACACAATCGGCGATTAGCCAGAGTATAAAAAATCTTGAATCAAAAATTGACGTCATTCTTTTTAAACGCAGTGGAAAAAAAGTTGTCTTAACTCCAGAAGGAGAAAAACTTTTTCAAGTGGCCCAGAGCTATTTAGGTCAACTTGAAGATACACTGGAAGAGATGCGTTTCTCCAAAGACACCATGTCGGGAAAAGTTCGTATCGGAACGCTTACGGGTCTTGGGAAATCCTGGCTTGCGCCTGAGCTTTTAGAGTTCTCCAAAGGTTATCCAGAACTCACTGTTTCCATCAAACTCGGCTTTCACGAAGAGCTGGTGCGAGATTTTGAAAACTTCCGTCTCGATTTTCTCGTTTTGCCAGAGGAATCACTGCCATCCCAGGGGGAAAAAGTTTTACTCGCAGAGGAGAAACTCTCGCTGGTTTTCCCAAAGCAGAAGCAGTTTAAATTGTCAGCGGATATTGATTTTGAAACTTTGATTAGCTATCCCACCATTCTTTTTGAATTAGAAGACACCTTGTTCTTTAAGTGGTGTTTTAATCGTTTTAAAAAGAATCCTAAAAAAGTGAATATCCGCTATATCGTTAATTCCCACGGCAATATGTTGCAAGCGGTTCAACAAGGCCTTGGTATGGCTGTGGTCCCGCGCCACGTGCTGATGCGCTCTTACTATAAAGATAAGGTGAATACCCTAGGTCCTGAGTCTGACGTCTCAAACGGAAAGTTTTATTTGGTTTATCATAAAGAAAGCTTAGATCGCCTTAGAATTCAAAAAACTCTCGATTGCCTTACCAAGGCGGGACAGAGTTTTCTTGAATCGATGAATGGATAAACGGATTGAGAGCATGAAACTAAGCCCTGAGTTAGAAACTCTTGAAAAAGTTTTTCAGAAGCATGGCCTTTTCTCATTGCTGGTTGGTGGGGGAGCGAGGACATACCTTGCGACGGGGTCGCTGGCAGAAGATATTGATCTAGAGATTCGCTCAAAAACCAATTCCACTCACGACGATTATCTCTCGCGCTTAGATAAAGCCTTCACTGAGGCGGCAAAAACACTTGCGCTTCATCTTGAGCCACTGGCGTTTTCAGTCATGCGCTTGAGAGGAAAAAACTTTGAAGTGGAATGCGCTCCTGCAAGAAGAGACCAGTATAATGAAGACTCAAAGTCCTTTGGCCATAAGGATTTTATCGCTTATTTGCTTCCGACTCCAACCGATGAGGAAGCCTTTCTGCGACGTGATTTCACTGTCAATGCTTTGGGGGTTGAACTCACCTCAGGGCGAATTGCCGATCCCTTTCAAGGTCAGCAGGATTTGGCCAAAAAAATTCTTCGTACAAAAAACCCCGACTTCAAAAAAGATCCCTTGCGTTTTTTACGGGCCTTTCGTTTTGCGACCACTCTGGATTTAACAATGGATCAAGAGCTTGAGAGTGAACTTAAAAATATGGATCTCTCTCGGCTTGAAATGGATTTTTATTTTCGAGAGGCCTTTAAAAAAGGGGGCGGAGGGCGTTTTTTACAGAAGACGTTTGAATTTCTGCACAAAGAAAAAATTGAGGTCCATCTGAGTGTAGACTCGTGGTTTTTCTTAAAAAATCTTTCCAAAGACTCAAGTCTTCAAACGCCAGAAAAGTTTTGGGGTGAACTCGCTCTTTTCCATGGCAAAGAATTGGCGCCGTTTCTTGAGACGAATGGGATAAAGTCCCTTGAAAAAGCACTCGGATTGAAAAAGAAGGACTTGCTTGCTCTCGTGAAGTTTTCAGAATACTTCTTGAACTGGGAGATGACTGATCTTGAGGCGCTTAAAAATTTGGACTTCAAAAAATTTCAGCTCGACCCGCGTTTAAGAGAGCTCGACTTACTTTTACAGAATTGTCATCGTTTAAACTTTGAGGAAATGCTCAGTTCAAATTCTCAGAAGCTACAATTATTGCAAAGGCTGCGGGATTTGAGCGAGTTTCTGAAAAACTTCAAGATGGATTATGCGCTCTTTGCAGACGATTTAAAGCTTCGAAGCGCAAGAAAACTCCACACTGCCCTTCAATCTCTCTCTTAAAAAACCTCGATTTTACAGATGATCTCTAGGCCCTTATGCTTAATCTAGGCCATCATTTACAATCGAGTTTCTATGAAAACAGTCATTCTCCTTCTTTGCCTTTATCCACTCATGGGATTTGCAGCGTATGAACGAATGACCCTCGTGGCGAGAGCAAGCTTTGCGACTCCCTACCGCCTGCCAGTGCCAAGTAGCTTAAGTAATACCAATCCGGTGATAGACGATCAGGGCCAAGTTATCTTTAAATTTTTAGGGGTGGAGCCGTCGGCCCCAGTCTCTAATTACCGTCTGTGGTTAGACAGCGCTGAGTTCAAGGGCGAAATCGCTGCCGTTGCCGATGATCTTTTAATGGGAGACCCGGTGATGGGGCCCACAGGTGAGATCGCCTTTGCCGTTTACGACTGGGGCTATAACGACGGTCTTTATAGAGTTCGTCCAGGTTTTGCGCCTGCATTATGGGTGGCACCAACGGAAACTCCGATGGCCCAGCAACTCAACTCCTTAAGCTTCAGTGGGCCTTCTGAGATTTTTTGGCGAGAATTTAGAAAAGATCACACTAGAGTTTTAAAATACAAAAAGGCCTCAGGAGAAATTAAAGAGATTTTAGCCGAAGGGGACAAAGTTTTCGGTGGAAGAGTTAAGATGTTTCTGACTCCGCAGAAAAGAAATCAGTTCACCGCTGTGAAAGTGATTCTTGAAATGAATGCTAGTGGTAGCGAACTGCAAACTGAACAAGAAGCTCTCCTTCTTTTAAATGAAAACTCAGAAACCTTGAGACTTCAATTGCCCGAGGTTCACAATATTTCTTTTCACAATAATTTGGCCTTGAATTCTAAGGGCCAAATCGCCGTGATCGCAAGCTATGAAAGAGCAGGGGTAAGTGCCAAAGGGCTGTGGTTTTACGATCATCAAACACAGAACTGGAATGAGGTCGCTCGAGTCAATCAAACAGAGATCACTGAGCTTGAAACCTTTGCCCCGAGTCTAAATGAGCGCGGGCAAATCGTTTTCCGCGCTAAAGATCATCAGGGGCGCCGCTCGATTTTCAGTTGGAGTGCCAAACAGGGACTTAAGCGCCAATTAGGTGAAGGGGATTTGTGTCCTCTAGAGAATCTCGGAACCGCTCGAATTCTGCTCTCGAGCTGGGGGCCAGGCCTTGCTGGCGCGCCGTCGCTGAATAATCAAGGAGAAGTGGTTTTCAGTGCCGTTATGGAGGAGAAAAACGGAGGAGAACGGCTTGGGAGTGGGGTCTACCGCCTGCGTCTCTAGAGCTTTCTTGAGCGGAGAGACCTCCTCGACAAATCATCACTTATCTGCGCCGTGCCTACCGATCGTTACTTCCCCTTGATAGTCTACGTGCTTCATTTTTGGGGAAGAGAACATGCTTTTAAAACACAAAGACAAGCCTCGCGGTCCTTATGAAGTGATCGTCGTGGGGTCAGGACTCGCCGGTATGACGGCGGCCAATAAACTCGCGCAAAATGGCCGCAAAGTTTTATTGCTCGAATCCCATAATAAGCTCGGCGGCTTCGCCACCTGGTTTCGCCGAAATCAAGGGGAGCATATTTTTGATATTTCTCTGCACGGCTTTCCTGTTGGCATGATCAAAACCTGTCGCAAGTACTGGTCAAAAGAAATCGCTGATTCTATTCGCCAAGTTCACCGCGTGCGCTATATCAACCCGCAGTTTGAAGTGGAGACGGATTTCACCCGCACTCATTTCACTTCCGTCTTAGTTGAAAAATTTCAAATCCCACGCGCGACGGTAGACGCTTTTTTTTATGAACTTGAAACCATGAATTTTTACGACGCTCCTAAAATGACCAACGGAGAGTTGTTTGAAAAATACTTCCCTCGCCGCAATGATGTTCAGCGCTTTCTATTAGAGCCCATCGTTTATGCCAACGGCTCAACCCTTGAAGACCCTGCAATTAGTTACGGGATCGTCTTTTCAAATTTTATGAGTAAAGGGGTTTATATTTTTAACGGCGGGACCGATCGTTTGATTGGTTTAATGAAAGACGAACTGGTGAAAAATGGCGTGGATATTAAACTCCATAGCAAGATTGAAAAAATAGAAATTCAAGAGGGTGTTGTCAAAGGCGTGTGGCTAGATCAAGAATTCATTCAAGCGCCTGTGGTTCTTTCAAACGCCAATCTCTTAAGCACTATTCAAAACATGACGGGCCCTGAGTATTTCTCAGAGGCTTTTATAAAGAAGGTCAAAGCCGTTCGTTTGAATACTTCTAGCTGCCAAGTGTTTATGGGACTGAAAGCGGGGGCGGTGCTGCCAGATATCGGCGAGCTGATTTTCACCTCGGATGACCCTGAATTCAATACGGATCTGATTCTTTCACCTAAAATTGGCTCCCAAACTTTCTCGGTCTACTACCCCGAGATGAGACCAGATAAAGAACCCCGTTACGCCGTGGTGTCGTCGTCAAACAGTCGTTATGAAGATTGGAAAAAACTTTCTGAGGAAGATTATCTTGCACAAAAAAAGCGAGTGATCGAGCGAGCTCTCGTCGGTCTTGAAAAAATTGTTCCCGGCATTCGCGAGATGATTGATGTGATTGATTGCTCAACTCCTTTAACGGTCGAGCGTTATACTCATCATCAAAAAGGCTCAAGCTTTGGAACCAAGTTTGAGGGACTCGAAGTCTCTATGAATTTACACAAAGAACTCCCCGGGCTTTTTCATGCCGGCAGTGTGGGAATCATCATGTCGGGCTGGTTGGGGGCCGCAAACTACGGCGTTATTCAGTCTCACGCTGTTGAGACCTATTTAGATCTTTTGACAAAAAACCAACTCACTCAAGAAGGACAAATCCATGTTTGATTTTAAAAACCAACACGCCATCGTGACCGGTGGAACCCGCGGAATTGGAGCAGGAATCACCAAGGCCTTTCTTGCAGCTGGGGCCATGGTGGTGGCGACCTATACATCTAACGATGAAAAGGCGGAGGCCTTTCGTTTGAGTTTACCTGCTGAGCAAATGGATCGCTTGATCTTGAAAAAATTTGATGTCTCAAAACCGCAAGAAGTTGAAACGTTCTATCAATGGGTCGAAAGCTCTATGCCTTCAGTGCAAATTCTGGTGAATAACTCTGGCATCAGGCGAGACTCTATGCTCGCGCTTATGGCCGATGAAGATTGGCGCCGAGTTCTAGAGGTGAATCTCGATGGAACTTTCTATATGACAAAAAAGGCCATCCCACTTTTTATGAAAAACCGTTACGGCCGCATTATCAATATGAGTTCAATCGGAGGGCTCTTAGGCCTTTCGGGTCAGGCCAATTACTCCGCTTCAAAAGCCGCGCAAATGGCGATGACAAAGTCTTTGTGTAAAGAAGTCGCGAAGAAAGGCGTGACTGTGAATTGTATCGCTCCGGGCTTTATTGAAACAGAATTGCTTGAAGACTTAAGTGCCGACTTAGTCGCTGAATACAAAAAACAAATTCCCATGCGACGTTTTGGAACAGTGGCTGAGGTCGCGCACTCCGTTCTTTTTCTCGCATCCCGTGAGGCCAGTTATATCACTGGCACGACCCTTGAAATTCATGGAGGATTAGCATGAGCAATGATATGACTGATTTCGCTGACGTTGGGGCGCCTTTTAAAGTGAATCTCAATCAAGAAGAGATCACCCGCCTCATTCCACAAAGACCTCCTTTTTTATTTGTCGATCAAATCCTTGCAAGAGGAGAAAATCAAATCCAAACTTCTCTCAACCTTCGAGGTGATGAAGATTTTTTCAAAGGCCATTTTCCAGGCAATCCCATTATGCCAGGGGTGCTCTTGCAAGAGGCGCTCTTTCAATCCGCCGCTCTTTTAATGAGTGGAATGAGTGGTGGTGATGGTCTTGGTGTGGTGACGAAAGTTTCTTTGGCGCGTTTTAAAGAAATGGCGCGCCCAGGGGATCGTTTGATGATGGAAGTGACTTGCACTGAACAAGTGGCCAATGCCTATGTCTTTAAAGGACGCACGCGAGTAGGTGAGAAGATGGTTGCGATGGTCGAGTTCACCTGTGCTCTTGTCCCTGCTCATTCATAATTTGAGGTTTAAGTGAATTTTTTAAGTGTTGACCATCAGACCTTTCTCATCACTGGCGTTTCCAATAAAAAAAGCATCGCCTTTTTTACGGCGCAAATCCTCCGTGAGAATGGGGCCACCTGTCTCTTCACTGCTGAAACCCCAGAGCACAGTGAACGCATCCAAAAACTTTTTCCAGATGCAGAGGTTTTCCTACTCGATGTGAGGCAGGAGGATCAAATCAATGCTCTTGCAAAAAATCTCACGGCCAAAGAAATTAAGCTCTCAGGACTTTTGCACTCCATGGCCTTCGCCAATTACGCTGCTGGCATCAAACCTTTTCATCTGACTGATTGGAAAGACTATATAGAGGCCACTCAGATTTCTCAGTTCTCTCTGCTTGCTCTCTCAGGGTCACTTAAAGATTTATTTTTAAATGAAGCTTCTGTTGTGACAGTCTCCATCTCAAATACAAAAGTCGCAAGTTACGGCTATATGGGGCCGATTAAAGCGGCCCTTGAAACGACAGTTTCTTATCTCTCAAAAAGCTTTTCTGAATTCTCCCGCGTGCGTTTTAACGCCGTTTGCGCCGGGCCTTTGAAGACTTCCGCCTCTGCCGGAATCCCACATTATATTGAGAATTATCTTTACGCCGAAAAACTCACACTTCGCAAAGAGGCGCTGAAAACAGCAGAGGTCGCTCAGACCATTGCCTTTCTTTTGAGTCAAAAATCCAGCGGAATCAATGGAACGGGAATTTTGGTCGATGCTGGAATGGCGTTAAATACCTTCGATCAAGAGCTTGTTTTTAGGTCGGTGAATTCGTAATATTCACCGCTTATTTATCGCCCTCAAATAAATCTTTTAATTTCTAAAGTTGACCCCTTTTATCGACGATTAGAACTGATAGAATCAGCACTCTCATCAAGTCCCAATCTGCACGTATGCCCTCAATAGACTTGAATGAATCTGAGACTGGATCGTATTAGAGGGTGGCGCTATGAAAATCTTTTTAATATTTAGTTTTTTGAGTTGTTTCGCCCAGCTCTCTTACGCTCAAGTGACGCAGATCCCACAAATTGTACTGGCCAATCCAGATGAGTTTTCACATGAGCTTGGTGACCTATCACCGGTCTACGCAGAAATTTTGAGAGAGTTTGGTCATCAGTATCAATTAATTGGAGAACGTGAAGCCAGACGAGTGCTCGATCGCCAAAACGGTTTTTATCTTGCGGGCCTTAATCACGTGGGTTTCAGTTTCGATAAAAGCTTTATGCATTTTGATGTGAATCTTCAGCGCCAAATCGCTCCTGATCTTTTTGATGATCATCGCTATATCGTCACTGACACTTTTAATATCATCATTGATGCCAGTAAACTCTTATCCCGTCTTAGCAGCAACGGTCAGATTCAAATGAGTCAGTCACAGCTCGCGCTTTTTGCTGGCGTTGTTTTTCGCCGCACTTATCGCTATACCCATTTCGCTGACACCTATGAGGACGGTCTGGTTTTTGATTTAAACAAGATGTTTTTGAATTTTCAATTTCTACAAAATCGAAAATACCTAGAACTAAGTCCCTATGAAATCGTTCAAAGAGAAGACTATCTCTCAGCCGCGGTTGGTGGTGTGGCGATGGTTCCAATTACCACTGGAGTTGCCGCTTCTATTGGTGCGATGGCGAAATGGCATCAGCTCCACAAAATGGAAGTTCAGGCGCTCGGACCACTTGATCTTTTAAATAGTCAGAACAAAAACGAGGCCATCCGGCTTTCTTTTGAAAAGAGTCGTTTGGTCCAAGTGATGGGAGCTCTTGGTGTCCACGCGGAATTCTTGCGTTTTTTAAGGGTGACGCTTCTCTCTTATGACTTCACTTATTCCCTTGAAGAGTCTCAGAAAACTTATTTGAGCTTTGATAAGAGAGATGTGGAAGAGCTGAGACAAGACGAAGCAGGAATCGGTCAGCAAGTGAAGAATCTTCTTCGTGGACGAATGAATATTGATTATGACTTGATTGCTCCTTATATCGTTTCCCATGAACAAAGAATTTTAGAACGAAAGACTTCTCGTTATATGGTTTTGTTGCTCGGTGGTTTTAAAGACCTTAAGACAGAGCAAATTCGAGTGGTGCAAGGTGAGAGGATCACTAATTTCTTTAGACATCATTTTGAAAAAGTAAAATTCATTGAAAATTTCTTTTCTCGTTTGATTGCGAATCTTTTAAAGGCCCATCTGCAGCTAGAGGCAATCGTTAATCATAGTCAGAGCGAAACTAAAAAAATGCGCATTGAGTACCAATCAACTCGCAACCTCCTTGACCTAAAACAAAACTTACCGAAAGAGGCGATTCAAAATGAATCCTCTCTCTTGAGTTTACATTTTGACCGCGAATTTAAAGCTGAGAAACTGAACAAAATGAGTCGCGATCGTTTATTGAAGCTTCTCTCCCATTTCAGCGGAGTTGATCCTTTGATTGATTTGCGTTTGAAAAATGATGGTTTTTTCGGACCGCTCAATTTGAAGAGTCAGTTTGTGGTTGATCGTAGAGGGGTTGAATATCTGAATCAAATTGATCCTCGCCGTGTCCCTGATATGGTGAAAGGTCTCTGTAATGCGCATTCTGTCACTTTATGGGATAAATTTAGAAACCTCTTTGGCGGTTGTAAAAACAAATTGAATAAAGCGTATGATCTGTATTATGCAGAATTTCATCATCGCCCCATTACGTCGAGTCAGGTGTCTTTATGCCAGTCTCGCTCAAGACTTTATTCCAATCTTCGTCAGCGTCAAGCGATGTTACAGAAATGTATGGAGATCGAAAGTTCAAAATCAGCTTCCGAACTCGGTGATATTCCTCTCTGGCGGTTGAGAGATTTCGCTGATGCCCTTCATGAAGAGACAGATAATAAGATTGATCTTTTACACTTCTTTGGCCTAAGCACTGTCTTCTTACACGGATCCTTTCAAGCTCAAACGGACTTTGGACCTTTTCAAAGTTTCTTTAATGAAGGGAAGTTTCGCTCACTCGGAGCTGTTGATGAGTTTAAAAGAAAAGAGGCCCTCGGTTCAAGGGCCCCAGCTTCAGTCATTGTAGAATAAGTTTTACTTCCAAGTCGGTGAGCGCACCAATCTCTTTGGATCAAAGCCAAGCTCTTGGACTTTTTCGATTAAGCCATCGAAGAGTTCTGGAGTCATTGTAGGTGTTCTGCTTAAAAACCACAAAGACTCTCTACTTGGGGAACCGACCACGGCGTACTCGTAATCGTCTCCTAAATCGAGAATCCAATAATCACCGCCAAAGAAACCAAAGTATCTAAGCAGCGGCACGAAGCTGACTGATAACTCAGCATTGGTTTCAGTGTTTACAACCCTTGCAATTGCCTTGGCATCCTGAATGCGACCATTTCGATCGATTCTTTTACATGAATTGATCACATCAACTCTGCCATCATTTCTAAGCTTGTATTCCGCCGTCGTCGCTCCACAGTTTTTTTGGAATGTTTGTGGGTAGCGAGCTATCTCGTACCACTTTCCCATATAGCGTTCGATATCAACGAAAGGGACGGTTTCGAGGTCTGACGTTGTTCCTGAGTGAGCACAACTTGACCAAAGCAATAGGACCATGAAGAGACTCTTAAACATAATAACCTCCGTTTTTTTCAAGTTTTAGCTCGGCGTCACTAAGGTGTCAGCTAGACAAAAGCTAAAGTGCCTCAGTGCCGTGGGATTAAGTAATTACAGAGGTTTATGCTAAGGCATCAAGGTCGTTAAAACAGTCTTTCAGTTCAATAATCGGTTTATACCCAAGCTCCGTCTCACTTTCATGATGATCAAAATAATGTGACTTCGCTAATTGCATGGAGACAAAACGGGTCATCGGCGGCTCATTCTTATAAATATGAAGACCTCGATATAGTCCTTCAAGCACGGCACCAAGACGATACGCTTTGGTGAAGCTGATCTTTTTTGTCACAGGTTCAAGTTTATAGTGAGCAAGAATTTGATTGATAAAATTCCATAAGATGACAGGTTTTTCCTGACCTAAAAAATAGCTTTTGCCTCCGATCAAAGAGTCCGTCTTGAGGCGTTCGAGAGCACAGAGATGGGCGTGAACAGCGTTTTTTACATGGATCACATCAACTTGATTTTGACCATCACCTACAATTCTGAGCCTTCCCGATTTTGCTCTTTGAACAAGTCGAGGAATAATATTTTTATCCCCAGGTCCGAAGATCAAATGTGGTCGTAGGGCCACAGTCATAAACTCGCCGTTTTGATGAGAGGCCAGCACTTCTTTTTCCGCTAGGGCCTTACTTTTGGCGTATAGGCTTTTATAGGAATCTAGTTCGGGATAAGGAGTGGAGTTCGGAGCATTGATTAGATCGCGATCACTGAAGACGACACTTGGTGTGGAAGTATAAATAAAACGAGTGACCCCTTGTTCGCGTGCCGCTTTTAAGAGGTTTTTTGTTCCGAGTGTATTCGTTTGATAGAAATTATCCCACTTGCCCCACATGGCCACTTTGCTTGCAGTATGAAAAACAACCTCTTGACCTCGACAGGCCTTGATTACGGCGACAGGATCTTGCAAGTCTCCACGAAGTTGTTTAATTCCAAGGTGATCAAGTTCGGGATAAAGTTCGCGACTCATTGTTTGGACGGTATGACCTTGTTTTACCAGCGCCTTTACAAGATGGGAGCCAAGAAAACCGCCACCGCCTGTCACAAGAATTTTCATAGGAGTCTTCCTTGTTCAACTTCTGCTTTCAGTTTCAGTCGATCAATTTTGATATTATGTCTCACATCGACTGGGAATGATTCTTTGAAAAAGAATTTTTCAATGTCTTTCGTGTGTTCAAATTTTAAAGCCATTTCACGTAGTTCTTTTTTGAGTGTTTCTCTATCGCTAGTAGCTTGCGCTTTGAGTTCGATAATAATGGCCGGAGTTTGGTTTGGGGCCGAGCCAATTCCTACAAGTGCCGTTCTTTTGACCTCTGGATGTTGGTTGAAGATAGCTTCGCATTGGATTGAACTCATCAGTTTCCCGTGATGGCTCACTCGATGCCCGAGGCGACCACAAAACCACAGTACGCCCTCGTGGTCGAGATAACCGATATCACCCATACGATGCCAAAAACTTTGTTCATCATAAATCTTTGCAAGCTTTGTCGCCTGCGGGTTTTGATCATAGGCCTTCGTTACCATTTCGCCGCGAACGATGATTTCACCGATGGTAAGTGGGGGAACTGCTTCGAGACAAGACGTAACTTCGTCGCTGATAGGAATAATTTTGAGGGACACACCACTGACGGGTTTTCCAAGACAAGTTCCAAGGCCTTGCTCCATCTTGTCACTGTAATTTGCAAGCAGGGTTTTTCCATCCACTAAAGAAATGGGAAGCGCCTCGGTCGCGCCATAAGGTGTGTAGGTCGTGCCGCTTGGAAGAACTTGAGAGAATTTTCGGTGAATCGCTAGACTGACGGGCGCCCCAAACATCACAACATACTTAAGTGTCGGAAGTGTAAGGCCGTGCTTCAGACAATAATCGGCCACTGGCTCCCAGATGGCGGGAGATCCGGCGACAAAGCTGACTTTTTGATCTTGAATATTTTGGATGAGCTTTTGTGGGTTGGCCTTAGAGGGTTTTGAAGCGTTCATATCAGGAATGATCGATGTCATGCCCATACTCATGGTGAAAAGAGAAAAAAGCGGGAAGCCCGGGCAGTCAATTTCCGTTGAGTTCAGGGAAAACATTTTCTGCAGCAGTTCCGTTTGAGTTTGAAAGAGCGAGTGGTCGTACTGCACGCCTTTGGGTGTTCCTGTGCCACCGGAGGTGAATAAAATGGCGGCGAGATCATGGGCCTCGGGTTTCTCGTGTGTAACGACAGGTTTGGGTTTTGTTTTGATAAAATCTTTTAGACTCGGGGTAAAAAACGGAAAGAGGCCTTCGGTCTTAATTGATCTTTTGATCGATCGAAATGTTTTTTTTCCTAACAGCAGCGTGATCATTTTAATTAAGTGGACAATAGGCTCAGCAATTAAAGTTGTAGGGTTCACTTTTTCTATGCAGGTAAGAAGATTCTTTTTTCCCATGCCGGGATCAATAAAAACGGGAACCGCTCCTATTCTAAAAAGAGCGAATGTTAAGGCCGCAAGATAGCGCCCTGGTTTCACAAAAACTAAAACTCGCTCGGCCTTATGAACTCCAAGTTCTTGCAAATGATTTTGGATTTGTTCAATCATCTCTTGCAAACGGCCGAAGCTGATTTCTTCGTAAGAATAATTCAATTCTGATTTCAGTCGTGGAATTTTAAGAGCGGGCTTATCTGGAGTTTGTTTCGCCCAGAATTCCATTCGCTCGCTGACTAGACCATTCATAACTGCACCTACCTGACCGCTAAAAACTGATCGATTTGCTGGCAGACATCCGTCGTTTCATCTTCAATCAAATAATGGCCGGCCTCAGGGTAGGTCTTAACCTTCGCCTCGGGATAAACACTTTGCCATTCTTTGAGAAATTCACCGTTAAAACAAAAATCTTTTTCTCCCCATAAAATCAGCTTGGGAACTTTAAGGCTTGCAAGAGAGTTACCGGTTTTTTGCAATCTCTCAAAACTTGGGTGGGATTTTTTCATCGGAATATCTTGCACGAAGCGAGCTGTGGCAATTCTGTTTTGATAGGAATCATAGGGAAAGAGATAGCCCTTCTTGACGAGAGTTGAGAGGGGCTTTTTCACCGCCATAAAAGTAGCGGGCCAAGCAAAGCCGTTGAGTCCTCTGATGATTTTTTCACCGAAAACTTTGTGTCGACAGATATTGATTCGAAAGGGGATTACGGGAGAAGGGAAAGCCGCGGTATTCATAATAACGGCTTTCTTGAGTGCCTGAGGGCGATCAACTGCCACTGAAAAACCAATCGCTCCACCCCAGTCGTGAACTACCATGGAGAACTCTTTGACATCAAGTTGATCGAGAAGTTCTTTAAGGTTTTCCACATGGTGATCGAGGCAATAATCATAATCTTGCGGTTTATCTGAAAGCCCCATACCGAGGTGGTCTGGAGCGATGACTCGATGATTTTTTTTCAAGGTTTGAATGAGGTTGCGGTAGAAAAACGACCATGTCGGATTGCCGTGTAAAAGCACAACGACCGGGCCCTGGCCTTCGTCCACTGTTGAGAGAGTATGCCCTGATTTCAATTTGATTTTTTTTGTTTGAAAGGGATAAAGCGCTTTAAGCTCAGCGCTGATATTTTGGGCGACTTGGGTTTGATTCATGGGGTTCTCCAGCGCAGCGATAAAACTGTGCAGACCAGACCAGAGCCGATGCCGAGCAAGGCGAGCTGGTCTTGATTTTTTAATTCATTTTTTCGAGCGAGTTCATTTAAGGTGATCGGCAATGCCGCCGAGCCAGTGTTTCCGAGCCACGGGTAGGTGATATGAGTTTTGGTTTTCTCTAAGCCGCACGCTTCGAGAACAAGCTTTTCATGAGCGGAGCCCACTTGATGGCCAAGAACCCAGTCGGGGAGTGCGGGAAGTTTCTCTCGGTGAGAGTCCCAAGTTTTTTTCGCCAGCGCAATTCCTTTGACCAGTAAAGCCTCCGAATCGGTTTCCATCACCAACTCATGGGTATTGCCACCCCCTTGGCAGAGAGTGTTGGCGCTTGAATCGGTGAGAGTGGTGCACGCTTCAATTAGTGGAGAGTGAGGGGAGAGATCTTCCCTTGAGATGGTCCACGCCACGGCGGCCGATCCGATGGTGAGATTGGCGAAAATCAGTTTCATGGATTTGCGGGTGATCGTCATATCAGTTAAAAGTCTTTCAATCGTCGCTTCGACTAAGGGGCCCGCGTTCTCGCCAGAGACAATTAAGATATGGCGATATTTTCCCGACTCAATTAAGGTCTGAGCGAGTTTGGTGCTTGAAAGCACGCCAAGACACGCATTAGAGAGATCAAAGAGTTCACAGGATTCAGAGAGTCCGAGTTTTGCGTGAACGACACTTGCGGTCGCCGGCTCTAAAAAATCTCGGCACACAGACGCGTGAATGATGAGGTCAATCTCTTTTTTTTTAATCGCAGAGTTTTGAAAAAGATCTTCGGCTGCTTGAACGGCTAGGTCGCTCGGTCTCGCTCCGCGCTCCCAAAGCCTGCGCTCTTTTATTCCCGTCATCAGCTCAAGTCGACCTTGAGGGAGATTCAATCTTTCATAAAGGGGTGCGAGTTTCGCCTCAAGCGCTTCACTGGTGAGAGCGGTCGGAGGAAGAGCTTGACCCATGCCACTGAGCACAGCTTTGATCATACAGTTTCTCCCTGTAGTCCATAGAGGTTTGCCATGGAGATTCCTGAGAGCATGGCCCCGACGATGCCGAGGAAGCCTTGGTCAGTTCCAATGATGATCAGATTTTTTATAGGAGTTAGGCCTCGTCTGGTTTTCTCTGGAGAGCCGTAAACACAACCACCGAGATGCCAGGTATAGCGCTCAACTGTGGTTGGTGTGAAAAGATCTTTGAAGGCGAGGTCGGTTTTTTGGACGGCGTTCTTCGCAGGAGCGAGTCTTTGAATGAGTTGATTGAGATAATCAAAATCATAATTGTGAAGGTTTTCTTTTTGCGCTTTATACTCTGTTTTCTCAAGCGCCTTCCAGGCGTCGTAATTGGCAATATGGGTTAGTCTGATGACGCCCTCTGATTGATCGTCGTGGGTGAAATTATTTGGCAGACAAATCACTGCACTTTCTTTTTGAAAAAGCGAGTCAGGTCTACGGTAGGCGTATTGAGGGGCCTGGTTGGCAAAAATAATGGTGTCGTTAAGGCCCATATCAGCGGGCTTTTGCGAGAAGAAATAAAGCGTTTCCGTAAAACTCATGCGCCCAATTGGAGTTTGATGATGAATCGCGGGGAAAACTTTGTTGAGTGTTTCAGGTAGACCCATGCTTGAAAAAACCAAAGGAGCATGAATGACTTCACCGCTTTCAAGCTTCACTCCAGTAACGATATTATTTTGAGTCAGGATTTCCGTCACAGATTTTTTGAATTCGATCTCAACGCCTAGCTCTTTGAGCTTACCTTCCAAGAGATTCAAAATTCTTCGAACTCCGCCCTCAGGTCTTCCAAAGCCTTCAAGATAAAGACTCTTGAACATAATCACAAACTGAGAGAAATCCATATCGTCTTCAAGGGCCGATCCGTAAATTAAGAGCGGACAAAAAATCATCTCAAGTAGCATCTCATCTTGAATGAAATGGCGAACGACATCTTTTGCCGGTAGAAATTCATTGTCGAGATTAACTTCATCAAACTCTCGAACTTTTGTCAGAAGTTTTAAAAATCCATCCACTTGAGTGGGGAAGTTTTTGGCGATTTCTTCTGTCAGAAATTCAATGTCATTTGTGAAAACCAGTTCTTTTTCTGGAAAGAGAATTCGAGATTGTTTTTGAGGACTGAGTTCTAGCGAGTCATAAGGGAGGCGGAGTTGTTTGAGAAGTTTCGCCAGCGGTTTTCCGCGCTCGCCTTTTTCCATATAATTTGTGAGGGCATGGAGACCCACATCAAGGCGTCTTTTGCCGCGAGAATAATAAGAATTGAGGCCACCAGTGATGGTGTGTTTTTCCAGCAGGCAGACTTTTTTCTCATACATCCCAAGACGTATGGCCGCTGCGAGGCCCGACATACCGGCCCCGATCACGATGGCATCAAACTCTCTCATGAATTATTGAAGCGCTTGAAACTTTGGCGTGAGGTAAGTCACACAGCTTTCCATGGTGGCGAGCTTTGGATAATCTTCTTGAGGAACTTCAACTTTATGTTGTTTCTTAAGTTCCATTACGATGTCTAGAAAATCCATTGAATCAAGATCGAGTTGATCGCGAAGTGCGATTGAGTCATCAATCTTTGTGACATCATCATCCAGGGCGATGTCAGCGATAATATCGAGAACAATTTGTCTTACTTCTGTTGGTTGCATGTGAGCTCCTTAGCTTTGGTATTTTTTAACAATTAAACTTGAATTAATTCCGAGCATTCCAAATGAATTATTTAGAATGGTTTTGATTTCTTTCTTCTTTACCGGCTCTCCGTAAACGAGATTCTTCAGTGCGCATTTAGGATCGAGCTCTTCTAAGTTGCGAGCAGGATGAACGAGGTTGTCTTCAAAACTTAAAAGATTTCCCGCCAGCTCAAGTGCACCGGCCGCTCCCATACAATGTCCGATATGACCTTTGGTGAAATTGATATAGGTTTCGTCACTATAACCAAAGACCGAACTCACGGCTTCGCATTCTTGGATATCACCCATAGATGTTCCCGTGGCGTGAAGATTGACGATATCGATTTCTTCAGGCTTGAGGCCCGCGCGGTCAAGAGCGCGTTTCATACATTCCATCTGGCGGCCAGCGTGTGGCAGAACAAAATCAGAAGCGTCGCTATTAATACAAAATCCAACGATCTCTCCGTAAATTTTTGCTCCTCTCGCGAGTGCATCATCGAGTCTCTCGAGGGTATATAGACAGCCACCTTCAGAAACGGCGATCCCGTTACGGCGTGTATCTAATGGGCGCGTGGCAAGAGTGGGATCTTCATGTTCGCCGAGCGCTCCTTGGGCTTTAAAAGCCGCGAAGATGCCAAACGTATGCGGGGATTCAGAAATTCCACCGGCCAGAGCGAGGTCAACTTCTCCAAGGCGGAGCATATGACAAGCTTCAATCAGTCCCATATTCCCAGCGGCGCAGGCAGCACCAATGGTATAACAAGGACCAGTGATCCCGAGGTTAAGTGAAACCTCTCCTGCGGGGTTATTCGCGACAGTGCGTGGGTTATGATGATGAGACCAGAATTCTGTTTTTAAATCGTTTTGATAAAGTTCGTGGATTTCATTTTCTGTTTCCACATTGCCGTGTTCGGTGATGCCGATATACACGCCAATCGTAAATGGATCGCGCTCATCGAGCTTAATGCCAGCGTCATCAAGAGCTTCTTTAGCGCAGTAAATTGAAATCGCACCGGCA
Organism: Bacteriovoracaceae bacterium UBA6166; assembly: GCA_002435795.1. Taxonomy (GTDB): domain Bacteria; phylum Bdellovibrionota; class Bacteriovoracia; order Bacteriovoracales; family Bacteriovoracaceae; genus UBA6166. The sequence continues at coordinate 25,435 of DIUE01000018.1, forward strand.
CGAGTGCCTCGTTTGCGCATTTTCTTTGATTGGTGGCGAGCTTCATCGAAATCACAAAGGCCCGCCGCTTGAATTCCCATATGGCGGATTTCAGTGTGAACCAGTCCTGATTTTTTTGAGAGAACAGCGGCCCTAAAATCTCGCAGATTATTGGCGTTCGGGGCCGTGAGACCAACACCGGTAATCACAATCCGTGAAAGAGTTTTTGCGGCATTCGTGTTTGTGCTCATGGATTTTTCCTCGGCTGATCAGTTTTAGTGAAAAAGGGTTTGCTAAGCGCTTCGCTGACTCGAAGACCCACTCCTAGCGCCAGCTCACCCATGGGTGATGCCGTTTTAAGCAGGAGGTCGAGTGCTTTTGGAACTTGTTGAACGATAGGGCGATAGACTTCAAGTCGATCCACTTTCGCCAGAGCGAAAACAAAATGAATCACGGCATCGGCAAGTTCACAGGTCGTGATTAAAGAGGTCAGTCTTTTGTGTCTAGGGCTCGCTTGTGGATCTTTGGTTTTTGCGATCACACGTTCGGCCATTTCTTTAAATTCAGAAATACTTTCATGTTCCCGCTTTCGAAAAACAGAAGCGACGATGGCCAAAGAGTTTTCTTTTGCGCGGTGATGTTTGGCTCGAGTCTCTCTTGAAACGCGACTTTCCACCGCACCAAAATGAATCAGGTTTTTAAGGCTCAAGCTCACGGCACTTTGGGAGAGGTTGAGAGTTCGTTCAATTTCTTCTGAGGTGAGTGGTCGATTGCTGAGAACCAGCAGCCCAAAAATTGCGCCATCAATCCTCTTAAAGCCGATGCGGTCTAAGAAATTCTCAAAGATGGGAATCTCGTTTAAGAGTTGAGGGTCACAAAAATCGTTCATCTATCTCAATTATTACAGATTTGGAATATTTGAAATATCCTAGACTGCCCCACCTGTGCTTGTCGATAGAATAATCTAAGTCTTTGTTGATACGTTTATGCTCAATGCGCAATCTCACCCGTAGGAGTCAGAGGATTTTGTTTAATTTTCTCGTCTTTCTGCCGATAGGCAGCAAATAGCGGATGGTGAAAAAGTGTGTGATGTGTGCAGGCTCTATAAAATTGATCGGCAGTTTTTAAATGGCCGCAAAAAACAGGTCGAAGTCGCGAGTCTTTACACCTTTTTTCAAGACCATAAAGCTCGGTTAAATCTCTGTCATTTTCATTCCACTGAGCTCTTTCATCTCGGTGAGCGCCGTTTTCTTATGCAGTATTTAAAACTGCCAAATGAGCTTATAACTCATAAGCAAAAATACGTTCAGTTGTCATAAATCGCACTCCGTGAAAAACTATTCTCTCAATCTCAAAAAGGTAAAGGGAGAGATTTTCATGAGTGATCATCTAATTAAACTCGAACACGAACTGCAGTCGCTGATGAGCCGAAAGTCTGGGCGCAGAGCTTTTTTGCAGGCCATGCCTTTATTGCTTGCTGGCTGTGCGACAGCTCCAACCACCGCTGATAGACATCGAGAAGGGGACAATACTGGGCAGCAGACGAGCCTGAGTTATGATGACGAAAGGAAAATGACGGCCGAGTACTTGGCCGAAATGAAAAAAGAATATCCTCCTCATAAAGACCGCGAAGTGCAGGTTTATATCGAAGAGCTGGGGCAAAAAATTGTTCAGGCCAATAAGCTTCACAAAAACCCCTACACCTATAATTTCACTGTTTGTGATGTGAAGAACGTCAATGCTTTCGCTCTTCCGGCGGGTACCGTTTTTGTGACTGCCCCACTCATTGCCATGGCCCAATCGGAGGCCGAGCTCGCTGGTGTTGTGGGACATGAGATCGGCCATATTCAGGCCCGTCACACCGCTGAGAGAATGGAAGCGCAAAAAAAATCACAATCAAAATCTCTACTCTATGGAATCGGTGGAGCGATTTTAGGTGGAGCCGCAGGTGTGGGATTAGCGCAACTACTGTGCAAAAAAGAAGACAAAGAATGTCTTCGCCGAATTGCTCTCTACGGAGCTGCAGCTGGCGCCGGTGGGGGATTATTGATTCAAAAATTTGGTTTTATGGCCAATAGTCGTGAAGATGAAATGGAAGCCGATCGCATCGGTTTTAGAACTTCTCTTGCCGCTGGTTATGACAAAGACCATATTGGTTTGTTTTATAATCGTCTTTTAGAAATGGAAAAACAGTATCAGAGTTCTCAGAGCCCATTATTGGCCCCATTAACAGATGCCATGAGCACTCATCCACCAAGCCGTGAACGGGTCTTGCAAATGGAGCAGATGGCGCGGGAAACGAAAGCAGCAAAAGGGCTTGTGAGTTCGAAAAAATTTGAGCGAATTCGAGATATTGTGAGCTAGCACCCAACTTAGTTGATTATTAAACTCGGAATTCGATTTGGTCGATAAGACTGAATGTTAGTGACCATTACTATTGCTGTCGTTGGTGGCACCATTATTTCACTTATTATCGGTTACCTCGTCGCTTATTGGAAGGATCTTTTCAATGGGTCTGGGTCATTGTCTGAATCTGCTTGGTCAAAAGCTTTCAATCGTTTTGTTCATACTCAGGCCAATGAACTCAAGGGCACCACTGAGGCGCGAGCAGGATTTGATACTGGCGCTTCAAGAGCATCGACGCAAGCGACCTCTGACGTTTCAAAATCCGCTTTTATGAAGTTAGAAGAGACCTATGAAAGTCTTTCCATGAAAGAAGAAAGCAGGCTGTTTCAAAGCTTGAGTGAAGACAAAAATAAACTCGAAGAAATCTGCCAAGAGAGATCGAAACAATTCAGGCAGAAATGGGGCTATCAACTCTCATCTCAGTTTTTAAAAGAACGATTTCTTGAGCTAGTTCAAGAGAAGGCCTTCAGTCAAAACAAACAACACGCACTGACAATTAAACAACTCACGGAGTTGTGGGAGAGTTTTGCGGCCTTGGCGATGTTTTTTGAAGACACCAAATGGGGCTCATTGACCCTTTCAGAGAGGCTTAGTCAAAAACTGCAATTATCTCCTGCCAACGTTTTAAGAGGAGTGGAGTTTTGGTTTTTAAGTCGTGCTGGTCAGTCAAAAGATTCGCTTTTTAAAACTTATTGGCAACAAGAGGGAAAAGGCGCTTTTGAGAAAAGTGAAAAACTTAAACAGTTTAAACCTGAAAGAAGGGTTCAGCTCTTGTTAAGTCTCGCTTTTCCAGCTCGCTATAAAGTGAAAATTTTTTCTGAGGTGTTAAAAGAATTAGAGATGGGTGTTTTAGAACTTGAGGCCCATCTAGAAGATCTTCATTCGAAAGCTAATCAAAAACAACAATCACAAAAAAAGCCTTCCTCTTATTCTTCGTTTTCTAACAAGCTGGCCGAAACTGATTTTGATCTCTTAGAGATTAAGCCTACAAGCAATATGAAAGAGATTAAAAAGGCTTTTCACAAGATGGCCTTAAAGCTTCACCCTGACCATGTGAAATGCTCCACTCCTGAAGAAGAAAAAGCCGCTCATGAATCTTATCTGAAGGTGCAAAAAGCTTTTGAGAGACTTGAAGCTAAGTACGGCAAACTCGCGGCGTAGGCATTATTCTTTGTGGAAAGATTTCCGCAAATCCTCAGCAATTTTTTCTAGATGCTTTGATTGATCTCCCTCTCTGAGTTTCAAAGGGCGATTCACACCACTTAAAAGTTCTTCCACATAAAGCTCGAAGGCATAGAGAGGCCCGGCCATTTTGTGGGAGAGGTAAAGGCTTAAGAGAAAAATCAACAAACAAAAAAGAATCGAGAGGGAGCCAAAGGCGAGAGCGAAATGGCGAAGAACAAGTCCTGTCGCGCTAGGGTCAACAGAAAGACCCATTAAAGAAAAACGCAGAAAGGTGAGTGAGAATAGGCCAAGTAGGAGGGCACAGCAGAAACAAGACAAGGTGACTTTTGAGGCGAGATACATTTGGTCTCTAAAGAGCACAATGATTTTCCCTCGTTGGTTTTCGGGAAACCAAATGATCTTTTCTTTCTTGATGAGTTTGATGGTGATGATAATGGCACCGACCCATTGAAAGACATCAGCGAGATTGAAAACCAAGCTGATTTCTTGAAAATGAATAGGAATAAAGTCGATGGTTTTTCCAAGAAAAGCGCGGTCGACAATATTGCCGAAGACGCCACCGATAAAGAGGCCAAGACCTAGACTTATTGACCTTAGAACCTGTGGCAAGAGGGCAATCAAAAATAGATACGCGGTGAAGATAAAACCGCCGAGGCTACAAAGAGTGATGATCCGTAGTGTTTGAGGAAGATCTGACATAGAGCCAAAAATAAATCCCTCATTGAAGTACAATAGTTCTTTAGGGGCAGAATGTTTAGTGATTTGGTCTAGTCCGAGGACTAGACCAAAGAGGGCGAGAGACTGCCAGCGGTGGGGATTTTTCATAGTGATTCGGCCCTAATTTGCCTCGATGATCTCGAACTCAAAGGCAAAACGATCATCCTCACTTCCGCGATCTTTCAACACGATCATCGAACGGTTTGAAAGATCAGGATTGGCCGTTGTGACTGTTTGATCGACGAGAGTATAGGTCGAATTCTGTGGGCTGATCTGGCCATTCACAACGGGGCGAATATTCACTACTCGAATCGCTCTGTCAGGAGTGATAATACGAGGTCTCGAAAACTTATAAGAGAAGGCGTCATACTCTTCAATATCAATTTCAAAACGGGAGCCTGCAACTCCTGTGAGAGTTTGCAAGCTATAGCTCATGGTGACTACTGGATTGGTATCATCCATATTGGGATTAAAGTCAGGATCATTTGTGAGAATAATTCCTGCGATACGTGCATTATCATCTCGCTGGCGTATTTCTAGAACATGACTTTGTGTTGAGGCCAAATAGGTTAAGACATCGAGGTTGGCGGTCGTGTGAGTGAGCTGACGCCATTGAAAACCATTTGTGACTCCAAAACGCCATTCATAAGTGAAGCCATTATTCACACGCACAAAAAACGAACTGGATGTGGCATTAATTCCTTGGACTAAGCCCCACATGCGGTAGGTATCAGAAACGGGGGACATAAAATTCAAAAATAATTGGCCCGCGCGACTATCGGTACTGCTCGTGAAGTTTCCGGTCCCCATTGGGACAGTGTAATAAGTTGTGTTGCCTTCCACTCGTCTGACCATTGGAACTCGCAGTGAGGCGGCGTCCATATTCAACCTGACCGTTCCAGCGTCAAGCTGAGACTGACGGGCCAATTCGTCTGCAAGAGTTCTTGATTCTTGAGTGCGTTTTAAATTTGTGGTTGGGATGACGCCCGTTTGATCGGGGAGAGCGGCAATTGCAGCAGCTCGTGCTTCGTCGACTAATTCTTTCCAGTCTTCTAAAACCTGCGCCATGGTTTGTGCGTCTTGTGCACATCCACCATTGGTCCAGCAATTATGAAACTCGTCTGAGAGCTTGAGAACGAGGCGAGAGTTTTGAATATTATTAAAATTAACTTTCCCACCATCGACAATATGATCATGAGCTGTAGTGATATTGGCGGAGGCATGAAAAGGCTGTTGCATCGTCGCGTGACAACTTAGGCAGCGGCCTCTTGTAACGGGATAAGCAGTCACTTGAAAGGCAGCAATGGAGGCAGCTTTCTCATCAAAGCCCGGTATCTTTCCATCGTTGCGACCTGATCCATTATTAGAACTATCATTTGGGATCGCTTGATTATTACTCAAGTTATTTTCAAATTTCATGGTGCCTTTTTTTCCGGCCTCAGGTTTTAGGCAATGAGTGTAGGTGACCAACATCATACACATCAACATAAGGGGAGGTATAATTCTAAAATTCATGATTAGGTCAACCTTGGAAAGAAGAGATAGTTTTCTAATTGCGCGCCAAATGGATTGTCACCAACCACTTCGGCCAGTCGACTTTCTTGACCGTCTAGCGCGAGATAATTGGCAACGACAGCTTTAACTAGATTTGTGACGTTATTGCTGATCAGGCTTGAGTTTTGCTCCACTGAACCATCTGGTCGGAAATGTCCAATTTGACGACGATTCGGTGAACGCATTTGAACTCGACCAGCGTGACGATAGAGCAACATGAATGCGGATGATCTAACCGATGAGTCGCCGGTCCAGTTGTACTTACCGCGACCATTAACAGTATCATCAATTTCTGGACGGCTTGAAACACTTCCATCGGTAATAATATAGATCAAGACATTTTTTCTTTTTAGAGATGCCAGTTGAAGAACTTGACCAATCAAAGCTCCGGCTTCAAAATCTCGAACTTCTCCGTCTCGTCGATTGCCGGTATGATAATCATATCCGCCCTTAACAATTGTACCAGTGCCCGCGTATCCATCTAAGACAAGTTTTGCGATTGTCGCCGTCCTTCTCTGATCGGCGTTATTGAGATTAAAAATGCTTGTGACATCTTGATCTAGTGCCGCATCGAGATTGTCGGCAGAGAATTGGCTGAGCATATCGCGACTATTGATATAGCCACATTTTACTAGGGATCTGATTTGTTCTGAGAGATTCTGCTGGCTGAAGCCTTTGAGCTTTTCTTCGCTCATGCGCTCAATCACTCGCATGACTTGCTCCGCTTTGTCGCCAGGAAAAAGCTGATTGAGTTTTCCAATGCTCACCAGACTCAAAGCATCTCGGGGAGTATTAATAGTCACAGGGGCGATGGTCGGATTTAAAGAGGCGAGAGGTGCCATGGAGTTTCCTCCCGAATCGCCATTTCGTGAGCCGATTAATTGTGTTAGTTCTCCCATTGCTCCGGCTTTGTTCAGCCAGTACATTGGGTTGTGAGGATTATTGCCAGTATCATCTGCGGACCGAGCACAAAAAATGCCTCCGTCTACCCGTGATCTTACCTCTGCATTTGTGACTGAGCGAATACCTCTAAGATGTGGACTGTCTCCGTGGAATTGTAGTCCAAGCTCATTGCTAATCATTCCCGTTCGACTTGGATGCATATCGGGAGGCAAGCCTAGTCCTGCATAAGAAGCTAAATAATCGGTTTGTCCACCGGCCCCGCCAACCATGACTGAAGAGCCTGCGAAATTTGCACCGCCGGCAAAATCAAAAATTAAGACAGGAGTTTTTTGAGCGATATTCATCATCTCCATACTGACTCCACAGTCCTGAGCATAGAGTTTTTTTGACATAAGAAACGACAATAAGCTCGGGGCCATAAGGCTTGTCGACATACTGATGAGTCCGCTAGCGAGAAAGTCTCTTCTTGTTTTTAGGCGATGACCTTCTAAGTGAGAAAGATCAATTTTATTTTCTTTTTTCTTTGTCATAAAAATTCCTAAAAAAGATTCAGATGGACACTTCCAAGTGAGGCCACACATAGACCTTTGATGGCCATTCGAGTTGTTGCTGCTTGAGTTAAATTAGTATTGGCGAGCAAAGTCGTGATTAGGCCTTGAAACTCACCTCGAATCATGCCTTGCTCTTCAGAACTTAAAACCCCTGGTCCAAAGAAGTGATCGATCGTTTGTTGAATAACCATTTCCCGTCCGGTGGTGTTTAGGGCTTGGTTCGGGGACTGGGTAAAATTAAAGCCGGGATAGGCTGCACTTCGATAAGTTCCGTTCTCAATCATCAAATCACAAAACTCTGCGGCGAGCTTGAGCACTCCTACATGATTTGAAGGAGCGAACGTTTTAATATCATTATCAGTTGGAAGCTGAGTTGAGACCTCATCATAAACACGGACAACGGCAGTGTTTGTTGGGGGAACCCCTGTTAGGCTCGACATAGTATAGAAAATTTGTTCGAAGTTTTTAATTCCAACAACTGGACGCTCTCGTCTAATCTCAACAACATCTACAGGAGGAGTCATTGGAGGGGGAGTTAAATCATCATCTGTTTCGGGATAAGGGTTGTCTTCATTGACGATGGTATCGTTGTCATAAGGACTATTTGAGGGAGTACGGTTTGACTCTTCAATATTCGTTTGTTTTTTTCTACTTGGATTAGTTTTATTATCAATGAGACACTGATTATAAACAGTCAGTACAAAAAGCATGGAAGCGATGGAGATGAAGAATTTCAGTTTCGTTCTGTGATTATTCACCGTGAACCTCCAAAGCATCTGGCCGATGTCTGAGCGATCAGATTTTTCATATTGTATTGATTATTTGTTTCAAATAAAGTCGCGAGCTCTGTCAGAGTTGTTCGATCAGTTGCTTCATCATCGCTTCTTAAACACACCCATTCATAAACTCTTTTTGCCATACACTGTCCAAAGGCTTGACTGCGCGCCAACATATAACCAAGAGTTCGAGCGCCATTACCTTGTTGCTGCCCTCGAAAACCTAAATTTGCATTCACTCCACGATGCCAAAGATTAACCCAGCTATCATCTTCCACCACATGACCATCTTCGAAGAGATTATTTAAATTCATCTTAGGGACCACTCTGTCAGGGTTGTGGACTAAACGATTTCCAACATAATCAAAATAGGCAAAGGCCCCGCCCAGTGCATCCTGACCTGCGTGGCAACCGACACAACTATTGCGATAGGTTCGACTGTCTCCACCTGGATCTCGTTCCACGTCTCGACGAACATAAATATCTGGAACATTGGCGTCATGAAGAGATTCAAAATCTCGACATAAAAAATTCATGAATGTAAATCGTGTTACTCGACGATTTGTACCTGCACTAAAAAAAGCTTCGCCTGAGGCCCGTGTCGTGAGCACTCCTGCCGTGTCGTCAATATTGTTCATCTGCGATTGCGCACGGTAGACGAGGTTATTTTTTAGATCAACCTTTCGCGCCTCGGCCTCACGATAGTGATTATTATTTTCGTTGCTATAAGCAGGGATATTGCCATCAGCGGCCAAAACATAAAGATGATCTCCGTAGAGAACAGTATCGAAGGGAATATCATCACGAATCATTCCGAGAACTGTGGCGGTGTAATCATTCAGCTCAACTCGATTAGTCTGGTCAATATTAGTCCATTTCTTAATCCAGTTTTTAAGAGTCACACTGTAGAAAAGAGGATTTTCCATCGCTAATTGTGCTGCTGCCGCTGTTTGGTTGGCAGTGATCAGCTGTTCCATTTGTTGAAGGACGGCAGGTGTTGGAGGAACGCCAACCAAACGGTTGTGAATTTTCCAAGCTGTTTCTCTGGGTGTCGATTGCGCCCAAGTGGTCGCAGAAGATAAGAGCAAGAGAGCCGTCGAAAAAATTCCAAGTCGAAGTATTTTGTGAGCGTACTTGATCATATTTATCTCTTTATTGATGGTCGAACTCTAGAGCCTATCGTTTGAAATCAGGTGAAACTTAATCATTTTCGGGCGATAAGATTCGTTGAGAAAAATCTGCAGACCTTGCTGCCCGAGAGTTTTCCCTTAAAATAAAGAGCGTCTCTAACTTATTAAAAGTTCTTTTTTATTTGGGGTTCAATATGAAATTTTGCTTAATTTTTTGTGTCCTCGCACTTCTGTCGATACAAGACAGTTTCGCTCAACAAGGCTTGAAGGCGACAGTGGAGCTCTCACCTGCGGGTTCATTTGAAGTGACGTCTAGCCGAATTCGAGGATCGGCTAAGGCCACAGGTGATGGCTACACGGCCGACCAATTACGTGTGGCAGTCAATTCATTAGTGACGGGAAATGAGATGCGTGATCAGCACTTGCAAGAAAAACTCAAAGCAGATGGAAACGTTATTGTCACCAACGCAGTTGGAAAGGGTGGCAAGGGGACGGCGACACTTGAGATGGCGGGAGTGAAGAAACCGATCGAATTCAGCTATAAAGTTCAGGGAAAAAACTTAGAGACGGATTTTAAGGTGAACCTCAAAGACTTTGGAATTTCGGGAATTAATTATATGGGAGTTGGTGTTAAAGATAGTGTTTCTATTAAGGCGAATATTCCAGTCTCTCAGTAGTCAAAATGATCAAAAATAAAGTAGAGTTTGATCATGAAAAATCAAACTCTATCGCTCGTTTTCTTCAGCTTCTTCCTCTTTGTGTGTTCGATCCAGGCTTCCGAAACTCAAAGCCCTTGGACGACTGAAAAATTAGGCCTTCATGGCCATCAACTCACCACCGCGATTTTTAGCCCAGTTCTCGAAACAGAGGAACTGCGCCCACTTGTGGTTGTTCTTCATGGTTGTGTTCAGAAAATCTCTACTTTGCAAAAACAAGCCAATCTTGAAGAAACGGCCCTAAAAACACGAAGCCTCCTGCTCCTTCCGCAAGTGCCAAACGGCGGCGTTTATATGGGATGCTGGGATTATTATGGAATCGAGCAGGGAGCAGATCTTAAGCACACACAGGCGCTTCTTGGAGTCATAAAAGCAGTCATCAACGATCGGTCGAGAAAGATTGATCCCAATCGTGTTTATATCGCAGGTCTCTCATCTGGTGCCGGTCAAGCTCAGTTGCTCGCTTGTAGCGCTCCAGACCTCATTGCGGGAGTCGCACTTGCAAGCTCCCCTGCGCTGACAACCAGTGCCGGCGATATCACCCAGGCGCGGGCCAATCCCGAAGATGTGGCGAGTTTCTGTCGAAAGCTCGCCGGTGCAAAGGCCAATGCATTTGAAACTCAGGTCGCCACAATCGTGTATGCCTCTAATGACCAAGTGGTCGATCCGGCTTATGGCCCCTTGGTCGCTAAGTCTTGGCAAACAGTTTATGGGCAACCTACTAAGGCGCAAATGAAAGTTCAGAGTACGGACTTGAGTACATTACCGGGCTCGGGTCCCGAGGGAAAACAAGAGATCTTTAGTGATGATTTAGGAGTCAGGCTCTCCTTGATTGAACACCGAAAGCTTGGGCATAATTGGCCAGCTGGTAAGGGTGGGCGCTCAAGAGATTATATCGCTGGAGAAGGGTTGAACTTTATGGCCTATTTTATGGGCTTTTTTGAGACTCATAATCGCCGTGTAAAGAAGGCCTCTCCTTGAGAGAGAACTTTGATTTCTCCCTCGGGATATGTTATTTCCTTAATCTATGGCCATTCGAAAAAAGAAAATTCTCACCAAAGATTTGATCACCAGCTTTAATTTTGAAGCGGGTATGATCGTCTCTAAAAAATATCAAATTCTCACCAAACTAGGCCAAGGCTATGAAGGTGAAGTCTATATTGTAAAAGAACTCTTAACAGGCATTGAGAGAGCAGCAAAATTCTTTTTTCCTCATCGCAATCCCCATAATAAAACGGTGAAGTTCTACGCCAAAAAACTTCATAAACTTAGAAACTGTCCCATCCTCATTCAATATATCACTCAAGAGTCTTTAGTTTTTCAAGGTGTCTCCGTAACGTACTTAGTTTCTGATTATGTTGACGGTGGCCCTCTTGATGAATTTCTACTCAGACAAAAAGGCAAAAAACTTAGCCCGTTTAAAGCACTACACTTGCTTCATGCTCTCGCTAAAGGAATTGAAGAGATTCATTTCATGCGCGAGTACCACGGCGATCTCCATACAAAGAATGTTTTAGTTCAAAGACATGGTCTGCATTTTCATCTTAAAGTGATCGATATGTTCCATTGGGGGACCGCCAGACCTGAGAATATCCGAGATGATGTTTGCGATCTTATTAAACTTTTCTATGATTCCATGGGCGGAAAAAAAGCTTATCCAACACTCCCGAAAGAGGTGAAGGATATATGCTGTGGACTTAAACGCTCTCTTATTACGAAGAAGTTTAAGCACGCTGGAAAGCTTCGAGTTTATCTTGAGAATATGGAATTTGCCGACGCTCATGATTGGGCTTAATTCTTAATCTTAAAGCAAAAGCTCGAGAGTAATCTCGAGCAAATTCTTCGCCCAAATCTGATCATCGCTAGCGTTACACTTTTTTATCTTGATGAAAAAGGTCGATTACTCTCGCTCTATTAATCATAGCTGGTTAATTATGAATTAAGATTATAAACAAAACTTAATAATTACAGACTTGTTGCCGAAAAATACTAAGTAATTTTGGTGAACAAGAAGATGGCGATTAAATACTTAACTTTTATTTTATTCTTTTTATTAAGTGGATGCTTTTTCAAACCAGATAAAGTGGAAGTCATTGGCCTTGATAGAAAAAAGCCCAGACAATCTAGGGCGGAAGTCATAGAAGTCAATATTATCAATAATCAATTAGTTCTTAAAGGGACTCATCTTGATGAAGTTAAGTCTCTTAAAATCAAGGGGCCTGCGAGCTTTGATGAAGCTTTCTCTATTGAATCAAAAACATCGAACACGCTTATTGCAAACGGCTTAAAAAATATTAATTTCGTTTTGAATGGAATTTTTAGTCTTGTCATCAATGATGCTCACGGCGCTTCCTCTTATCAAATTACTTTTACACTTCAAGAAGGTTCTGTGACTGCCTCCAAGCTCTCTGATATGGGAGCGGGCATTGGACAAGTTTTAAGATTTAACGGAACAAGTTGGGAGCCTGCTGATTTAAGTAGTCTAACTTATGCTGGAAATTGGAATGCAACAACCAACTCGCCCGACTTAAATGCAGGTGGAAACCTCGGAGAGTATTATATTGTTCAGGTTGGTGGCAGTCACGATCTTATCGGTGGCGCAGGAACAGATAATTGGTCGGTTGGTGACTGGGTTGTTTGGAATGAAGTCGTTGGACAATGGGAAAAAATTAATAATGCCACTAATGTCACCAGCTTTAATGGTCGCAACGGTCCTGTTACCCCTCAAGTCGGTGACTATACTTGGTCAGAAATCGATAAGACGATTTCTTCTATCGATGACATTACAGACGTCAGTACGCTAGGGGCGACTGTCGGACAGGTTCTCAAGTGGAATGGGACTGAGTGGGCCCCGAGTAATGATTTAAGTAGTGGTGGTGCTGGCTCAGTGACAAGTACGGAGATTGCTAATGGAACAATTATTGATGCAAATATTTCTGCAGGAGCGGCCATTGCGCAATCTAAAATTAGCGGATTGACGACAGCACTTGCTGGAAAGGTTTCTTTGAGTGGTGACACTATGACGGGAAATCTTAATATGGGAGCGAATAATATAATAACGACAGGCCTGGTAGATGGAGTCGACGTCTCTACTCTCGCAACACAGGTCACTACTGGTTTGAGTGGCAAAGAAAATACTATTGTCGCGGGAACAGCTTTACAGTACTGGCGAGGAGATAAGACATGGCAGACGCTCAACTCTGATATTGTTCCTGAAGGCGCGACAAATTTGTACTATACTTCTGCGCGAGCGAGAGCGGATGTGATTGTCGATAGTATCGTTGACGGAGTGACTGATAGGGCCCCATCGCAAAATGCTGTGTTTGATGCCTTGGCATTGAAAGCTGATGCCATTGGATACAGTCCCGTTAATAATGCTGGAGACACAATGACGGGCACTCTCAATTTACCTTCAAACGGCTTAATCGCTGGGACGGACCAATTCGTTTTGGTGGATGGGAACGTGGGGATTGGCACTGCTGTGCCGAAGGCAAAGGCCCATATTGAAAGTGTGGGGGCCGCTGGAGTTGGTTTGATCACCGCCGTTTCGGGAACGAGAGATTTTACTATTTCTACCAGCGTAACTTTAAATCGTGGAGACCATCTTGTTTCATCGTCAGGCTCTCGCTTTATAGTCGAAGACGGAGGAACGGGAACGAGTTTTAAAGCCATTTTAGGTACATCATCTTCTATAACAGATGAGACTTACACTCGATATCCAGCTCTTTTAAATGTAGGAGAAACAATTTCGGTTAGCGGACTAGGAGACACCCATATCGCTTCAGAGGAATCTGGCAGCGTTTTAATGACAAAATATAACGATACGCCATCAGTTGCCCCGAGTTTTATTGCTCGCCGTTCACGTGGCACTCGAGCTGCGGCAACTGCAACACAGACAGGCGATACAATTTTTGGAATTTTTGGGCGCGGTCATGGAGCAAGTGACTGGGGCAGTACTGTTGGTTCGTTTCGAATTATGGCCGCTGAAAACTACACAGATACTGCACAGGGAAGTTATATTGATTTTGGTACAACGGCGATTGGTACAACGACAAGAAGTACTCGGATGCGTATTGCAGCCGATGGCCGTATCGGGGTTGGTCTTGCTATAAGTAACCAAGAAGCTCTGATGCATATCCGTCAGACGGGTTCAAATGCGCTACAAATTCCACTTTTAATTCAAAACAATGATGTCACGAATGGCGGCTCGGCAACGGCCATCGGCTTTAAGGTTGCAACAGCTTCAAGCAATATTAAATCGGCAATCGCCTACGAACGTACAGCGGCTTTTGGTCTAGGTAAACTTCATTTTCTGATGAATACAGTCGCAGACACATCGAGCGTAGCTTTGCCAGATTCTAAAATGACAATTTTGAGTAATGGTTTTGTAGGGATTGGGACGACCGATCCCACTACGAGCCTTGAGGTGGCAGGGACAATTAAAGCGACGGCGTTTGAAGGTCCAATGACTTCAACTGTAACATCAAGTGGAGCAGGGACAAACGCACTTCCATCGATGACTTTTAGCGATGATACGGACACAGGTTTTTATAATACTTCTTCCAATAACACGATCAGTGTTTCAACCGGAGGATCTAGGATTTTTGATTTCACATCGAATGGTTTAGCTTCATCCACTAATGGTGGCGCTTTGATTACCAGTGGAAACGGAGTTGAAGCTACTCCGACGTATTCTTTTGCAGGTGATCCTGATACGGGCTGGTTTAGCCCCGGTGCAAATACACTTGCAGCAAGTACCGCTGGTACTGAAAAAATTCGAATTACTTCCACTGGCTACGTCGGGATTGGAACACCATCGCCGCAAAAAAGTCTTCATGTGCGCTCCGATGGTGCCTTTCAGATGCGTCTTCAAAACGGAAATGCTGGCGGCGGATTTTGGAATATTGGCCAATCAGATAATATTTTTGGAGCAGGTGGTGGCAAGCTTCTGTTTGTTCCAGACACAGATAACTCCGCATCAGCTACAGTGGCCTTTACAAATAATGGGCGTGTCGGGATTGGAACAGTAAACCCAACTCAACAGCTGCATGTTTATTCGACCTCAATAACGGGCTCTAATGTGAGGATTGAATCAGGGGACACAGGGGGAAGATCCTTTACCCTTAAATCGACAGGTTCAGACACGCTGCCAGAAGGTGCGGGTCATTTTAGCATTATTGATAACAATGCTGCACGGGTTAGGTTCAAAATTGCTCCTTCAGGAAATATCGGAATTGGCACCACTAATCCAGATGAGCTTTTGGTGGTTGATAATGGAACGACAGTTGGAAAATACACAACAGGTGGTTGGGATCATTCGTCCGATATAAGACTTAAGCATGATATTTTGCCACTTGAAAATTCCCTAGAGAAAATTTTGAAGATTGAAGGCGTTCAGTACAAATTCAACTCTGATCCCAATCAAGAGACGCAACTAGGGTTTATCGCTCAAAAAGTTGAACCAATCTTTCCGGAAGTCGTTCACACAGACAAGAAAGGCTATAAGTCGATGGTCTATAGCAATCTCATTGCACCGCTGGTGGAAGCAGTTAAAACAATTTATGAACGCCTCTATCATGTTGAGCGAGAAATTGCTTCAGTGAAAAATGATCAATTTGATTTGAATGCTAGAGTGGAGCAATTAGAAGTTGAAAATCAAATCAAAGATCAGAAAATTCTAGAGCTTGAGCAGCGACTCGAAAAACTAGAGAGATCTTTAGAAACCAATTAAATTCTGAGCTTAAAGCTCGCTGGATCATGAAAATCAGGTTTTTCTTTCAAATGCTCCAATGAAAAATAATGTGGCCCAGACTCTTGGGTCTTCATCACAAAAGAGAGACCGACCTCTAATTGTCCCACCGATTTTGTCCAAGGAATGGTTTTTGGCAACGGCACCAAAGCATCAAAGCGCCAGAGTCCTTCACTTGAAAGGGAGTGAGTGATGCCTGGAACCTCTGTCATTGGCAACTCAAAGAGTTCTCCTCTGTAGGCCACGCGGTAGTCTTTGAAGAAAAAAAGATTCCAATCTCCCGAGGGAGAAAGGTTGTATTCGAGGTATTCAGTTGATTGCTGGTTTTTCAGAAATATTTCTACGCATGTTTCTTGCCACAATCCGACTCGACGTTTAGAGGCCTCTTCTGTTGTCGGAAGGACCAGAGTAGAGGCAGGGGAGAGTTGCAAGTTGAGATTGAGTTCACTGCCATAGCGACTGATAACGCCGGAGACCTGAGTTGTGTTTTCTGAAAAGGGATGGAGTTGAAATTTAATCATAAAATAAGTGAGGGACAAAAAGTCCCTCACTCCTCAATTAGCTTAGTTTTTGAAGTACATTACTAATCAAATCCATTGGGATTGGAAAGAACGTCGTCGTCTTGCCATCACCGCTGGAAATTTCTCTCATGGTTTCAAGATAGCGCAAGGTAATCCCGTTTTTCTGCTCACCAAGAATTCGAGCGGCTTCCGCCAGTTTGATGGAAGCTTCAAGTTCACCTTCAGCAGAAATCACTTTCGCACGCTTATCTCTTTCTGCTTGAGCTTGCTTCGCCATTGCTCTTTGCATTTCTATGGGTAAGTCAATCGCCTTAACTTCAACTGCTGAAACTTTAATTCCCCACGGCTCAGTTTGTTCATCGAGGATTTGTTGCAGCTTAGAATTGATCAAATCTCTTTGGGAGAGAATTTCATCAAGTTCAAATTGACCAATAACCGAGCGAAGAGTGGTTTGAGCAATTTGTCCTGTTGCTGAGAAATAATCTTCAACTGCGATGATCGCTCTTTCTGGATTGCTGACACGAGAATAGACCACGCCGTTCACCTTAAGAGTCACGTTGTCTTTTGAGATAATATCTTGAGAAGGAATATCCATCGTGATGGTTCTCATATCCACTCGGCGCATTTTTTCAAGACCTGGAATGAGAATGATCAGACCAGGGCCTCGAATCCCAGTGAAGCGACCGAGACGAAAAACAACCGCTCTTTCATATTCATTGAGAATTTTAACAGTGTTAAAAAGTAAAACGAGGGCGAGGACAATAAAGGGGACTGCGTTCATAATCATGTTCGTTCCTTTGGTGCAGGGTTATTCAATTTCTAGTGTGTGCGAATCTGTATGGTGAGCAGTAACTTTCACTAAGGTATTTAGTGCGTAAGTGTTTGAGCTTTTGGCGCGCCAAATTTCACCATTCACTTTGACTTGGTAAAACTTAAAGCCCATTTCTGTCGAAGGAAGTTCGTTCATCACTGAGGCCGTGTGACCGATGACTTGATTGAAATCGGAGCTCTGTCCTTTTTTGCGATCTTTAATAAAGAGGAAGGCGATAAAGCCCATAAAAAAGACGATCGCCGCCACCGTTGAAAAGACGACAGACATTCCAAAATCAATATAGCCATCATTGGTGCGATAGAGAAACATGGAACCACTCACGAGAGCACCAAGCCCTGCGAGCGAGAGGATGCCGTAACTCGTGACATAGATCTCCATGATAAAAAACAAGAAAGAGAGTGTGATTAAGGCCAAGGCTCCAAAATTGACGGGGAGAACTTGAAAGCCAATGCCTGCGAGCACCAAACAAGTCGCTCCAACGCTGCCGGCGATAAATCCCCCAGGCGCTTGCATTTCAAGATAGATCAAAGCCGCGCCCACCATAAAAAGAATATAAGCGAGACTTGGGTTGGCGAAAATATCTAAGAGTCTTTGTCCCATATCCATTGGCATAGCGGTCACAATTGGACTCGCAACCGAGAGGATTTTTTTCTGGCCCTTCACACTGATGGTTTTTTGATCAAGAGCGCTGATGAGTTCAGCGTCAGTGTTCACGAGGGCATCGATGAGATTTTTTTCAAGCGCCTCACGGGCCTTGTAAGAAGCTGCACTTCGAATCATCTCGGCAAAAAGTTCGGGATTGCGACCTCGCGCCTCTGACAAACTTTGAACGAGGGCGACCAGGTCATTGATCGCCTTCGCTCGCATATCGCTGCCATCAGGCTTTGGGGCAGACTGATCTTTTTGTTTAAGCTGATCTTGAATTTCTTCGGCGAGAGATTTTTTCTTCGCTGGTTCTTCTGAATCGTCAGGTTTTTTCTCCTTCTTCCCTTCAATATCTCCCCCCATCTGAATAGGAGTGGCGGCGCCGATATTTGTTCCTTCAGACATAAAGAGTAAATGAGCACCGGCAGCGATGATGGCCCCGGCACTAGTGGCCGAAGCCCCTTCTGGTTTAATCCAAATAGCAGTTGGAAGTTCCGAGTCGCCAATGAGAGTTAAAATATCTTTGGTGGTGGTGACCAGTCCCCCTGGAGTATTGAGGTGAATCAAGACTAAATCGTAATTTTCTTTCCGCGCCTTAGTATAAGCACCAGTGAGATAATTAAGAGTGGCAGGGTTGATAGAGGAGTTGATCGTCAGCTGAAGAATCTTTTCGACTTTTGTTTCCGTCGGTGTAAGATCAGAGCTTTCGTTTGCCGAACTTAAAAAGGGAACGAGGGCGGTGGCCCAATAAAAAAAGAAGACTGACCAGAAAGTTTTTTTCACAAGAATCCTTTGGTAAAATGGGCTTTGTGGAAGTGATGAGGAGTGATTTTGACAGCGACCACGAGACCCTATCTTTTTTTAGAATGTAACTATATCAACCCTTTGTCTGATAAGTCGACGGAAGTCGTGTTTGATGGTGCGATTGTCTTAAAACCGACTAAGAGCGGCTACTCCATCTTAAAAAAAGGCGAGCGCAGCGAATTGTGGCGCGTCATGTCTCAGAAAAATCTCCCTTTAAAAAAGATCAATCGACGAGGATTAATCGCTTTCCCAGGTTTTGTCGATACGCATTTTCACTGGGTGCAAGATGATGTGCGCTTGATGCCAAAAGATTCCTTGATGACTTGGTTGCAAGAATACACTTGGCCTTACGAAGAAAAATTTCAGTCAAAAACTTATACAAAAGAACGAGCGAAAAGTTTTGCAAAAGAGTTATTGGCAGTGGGAACACTCGGGGGACTTTGCTACGGGTCTCTCCACCAGCATTCTGTTGAAATTGCACTTGAGGAGTTTAAAGGAGAGTTTGTCCTTGGAAACGTCTTGATGACGATGAATTCTCCCGAGAGCTTACAACAGACAGTCGATGAGGCGATGGAGATCAATTCTTTTCTTTCAAAAAAATATGGCAAGCGCTACGCCTTAACTCCTCGTTTTGCGCCCACAACTCATCCGGAAGTGATGGCCCACGGTGCAGACCTGGCCCACAAACGTGGAAATTTCATTCAAACTCATTTAAGTGAGAATATCGATGAAATTGAATTTGTCCTCAATTGTTTTAGGGCCTTTCCAAAATTTAAAAAATTAAAAGACTATACGGAAATCTATGAAAAACTTGGTCTGCTTGGACCTAAAACAATTCTCGGTCATTGCATTCATTTAAGTGATCGCGAGTGGAAGATTATTCAAAAAACTCAAACCGCGATTGCCCATTGTCCTTCATCAAATGCACCTGTGAATGAGAGGGGACTAGGCTCTGGATTGTTTGATCTACGGCGAGCCGAAAAGCTTGGTGTGCGCTGGTGCTTGGCCTCTGATATCGGAGGCGGCCCCTATCTCTCTATGTTCGATGTTATGCATTCTTTTGTGACTCAACATCAAAGAGCGGGAGTGCACGAGGCGACTTATCAAATGGCCCTCTACCGCGCTACCGCCTCTGGTGCGGACTTTCTGAATCAGGCAAAAAAACTTGGGCGACTTGACGTCGGCACTGAGGCCAATCTTTTTTTGATCGACACTCCCAAAAATGCATCGACTTCACCAGAAGAATTACTGGCCTCTATTTGTGAGAGTTTTTTGGATAAGCGCGAGCACAGTAATGAGCTCGTTTATGAGACCTATTTGCAGGGCAAAGCCGTTTACCGCAAAAAAATTAAAACTTAAGGGTCAGCCTGAGCGGGCAGTGATCTGATCCCATAATATGGGTGAGGTTCTCGCACTCAATCACTTTTTCTCTTAAAGCTTCGCTGATGAAAAAATAATCAATCCGCCAGCCAATATTTCTCTCGCGGCAATCTCCGCGATAAGTCCACCATGTATAATGACCATTTTGAGGTCCTGTTCTCTCTCGAAAAATATCGTGAAGACCTGCTGCTTGGCACTCGTCTAAGAAAACTCTTTCATGGGGTAAAAACCCCGTTGTTTTAGTATTGGATTTAGGATTAGCTAGATCAATCTCATGGTGGGCAGTATTAAAATCTCCCATGATGACAATTTCTTTGCCGGTTTTTTTCTGCAGGTCTTTTGCGTGTTTAAGCATCGCTCTCGAGTAGGCGAGCTTATAATCCACTCGTGAATGATCTCTTTGACCATTGGGAAAATAGCCATTGAGAACAATCAGTTGATCGTAGTGAGCGATGATGGTTCTGCCTTCACAATCAAACTCTGGTAGCGAGAGGCCAATTTCAATTTTCAGAGGGGGATTTTCTTTTGAATAGAAATATCCCACACCAGAATAGCCCTTTTTCTCGGCGGGCGCTAAGACCACTTCATAGCTGTCTGATAAACGCTCTATAAGGTCAGTCACCTGTTCCGGTACACATTTTATCTCTTGGACTCCCAGAATAAGGGGCTTTTCTTCTCGCAACCAGCTTTCAAAGCCTTTACCCGTGACAGACCGTAGGCCGTTGAGATTCCAGGAGCACAATCGTGCTGATTTTAAGTGAGACATACTCATCACCTCTTTAGGTTAATCATTTAAGTTGTTGATATTAAGCGTTTCTTAAAATCTCGCACCTTGAAAAATAACATTTTTTTATTTGTGTTAACCATACTCTCCACGGTATTCTTTATTTAGCGAAACGCTTTTGAAGCGAAGGAGATACTATGCGTTGTTTTGATCATATTGCCAAACTTATCAGATCCAAAAGAGTGGCCCATCCTAAGGGATATTCTCAGTCTGATCTCTCAAACCTACTCGGTTATAAGAATGGCCAGTTTATTAGTAATGTGGAGCGTGCGCTCTGCAATATACCTTTGAAGATGCTAGGCCGCGTTTCAGAAGTCTTGGATATCGATCCCCAAGATTTAAAAACGGCGATCTTAAAAGACCATGAAAAGACGCTCGAAAACTACCTTGAAAAAGCCTCTGAAGGGCGCGTGCGGAAAAATCCTAAAACTCCAGTGACGGGCTCGCAAGCGACTCTTTAGTTTTTCATTTTACTATTTTGTTTTTTCCAAAAAAGCCTTCAATTCACGAAGGCTTTTTTGTTTTGAATACTCAGATTCCCTTATAGGCCTTATAGTCATCAAACGTTCCGAGGCTCTCCTCCGTATCACCTGCAAACTTCGCTCTTCTCTGTGACTCAAGCAGGTGAGGATCATCAAAATTTCCCTCGATAGGAACGGCCGGTGCCTCTGGTTCTATTTGACGGTTTTCAGCGTAAGTTAAATCTTTGGGATAAGAATTATAGTGCTGATCAAAAAGGGCTTTCTCTTGTGGATTCAATTGGGTTTCAAACTCTTGAAGCCTAGCCGCTGACTGACTGAACTGTCGCTCGAGCTTCTCTTTTTGTCTCGGGTCGGCGCGATCAAATAATTCAAAATACTTTTTGCGCGCTTCAAGATGAAGCCCTCGCAGGTTTTCATACTTCACAATGACTCGATCTAATGCACTTAGACGTTCTGGTTGAGGACCGCGATTTCCCCCTTCTGGGTTGTTTGCGCCGCGATTAGCACTGCCACCGCGACGATTGCGGTTGCGTTTAGAGCGAGAGGAAGACCCTGGTGCTCCAGGATTGGAACTCTGTTGTTGATTGGCCTGAGCAGCAGCATTTTGCTGTTGTGGGGCTCTTTGTTGTCCCTCGCTGGAAGAAGCGGCTTGAGGTGCTCCGTTTGGAGTGCCTTGAGGGCGACGAGGCCTGCGCCTGCGTGCCCGGCGAGGATTTGGTGAGGGTGGTTTATTGCCAGCGCTATCGTTCAAAACATGATCCTTGATGATTTTAATTACCTACTTTAAGAATCTCCGAGGCCCTCGTCAATCATGAGAGCGTCGAGACAGTTCTTGAGGGAATGGCGTTGTTTTGGTAGGGTCTTATGAATTCTTTTATCCCCCCATTTTTTAGGAGCTTCATTTTTTATGAAATCGAATAATCCAAAACGAGTTAAAGTTTCTGTTACTGGTGCTGCAGGTCAGATTGGTTACGCCCTGCTTTTCAGAATTGCCTCAGGGCAAATGTTTGGACCTGAAACAGAAGTGGAATTGCAACTTCTCGAGCTTGAACCTGCCATGCAAGCTTTGCACGGTGTAGCGATGGAACTTGATGACTGTGCTTTCCCACTACTCAAAAAAATTACTTGCACCAGTGATGTTAACCAAGCGATGAAAGACGTGAACTGGACCATTCTCGTTGGCGCAGTTCCACGTAAAGACGGCATGGAGCGTGCGGATCTTCTAAAAATCAACGGTGGTATTTTCACAACTCAAGGTCGCGCGTTCAACGATCATGCTGCTGACGACGCTAGACTTTTTGTGGTTGGAAATCCGTGTAATACAAACTGCTTGATCGCTCGCAATGCAGCTCCGCGCTTTAGTGACGATCGCTTTTTCGCCATGACAACTCTTGATGAAAACCGCGCAAAAACTCAACTTGCTCAAAAAGCGAATGTTGATGTGACCGCGATTTCTCAAATGACGATTTGGGGGAATCACTCAGCGACACAATACCCAGATTTCACCAATGCTAAAATCAACGGCAAGCCAGTTGTAGATGTGATCACAGATCATGAGTGGTTGAAGACGAGCTTTATTTCAACTGTGCAAAAGCGTGGAGCGGAAATCATTAAGGCCCGTGGTCTTTCCTCTGCCGCTTCTGCTGCAAACGCAGTTGTGGACGCCATTCATAATCTGACTCATGAAACACCGGCCGGTGAAACATTCTCAATGTGTTTAAGTGCCAACGGCCAGTACGGTGTGGATAAGGGATTGATCTTCTCTTTTCCTTGCCGCGTAGAAGGTGGAGTGCTTAAAGTGATTGAAGGTCTTCCACTTGATTCATTCAGCAAAGAAAAATTCCAAGTGACTTTGGCAGAACTTCGCTCTGAAAGAGACGCCGTAAAAGAATTAGGTCTTATTTAATTTTTAGTTTGTTCGAGATAGTGCCGCTGTTCTTCAATGGACAGCGGCTTTATGGATTCCACATTTTGTCTTCGAATCCCTTTTTTCCGAATCAATTCATCCGTGTCTCTTAATTTTTTTGTAATATGCCGAGCAAGCAGCGCAAGCCAAGCTGGAAATTGTCGTTGCAGCTCTTCTGTCGGGATTTGAATTAAGGTCGATTCTTCTGTCGCGATGACGTATGCACTTCGAGGTTCGTGGTCAAAAAAGGAAAGCTCTCCCAGATATTCTCCTGCCCCTAAATAGGCGAGCGGAGTCACTTGTGTTCCATTCACCACATAAACCAAAACTTGTCCTGAGTGAATAATATAAAGATCAGCGTTGGTGTCGCCAGCGCGAAAAATCAGTTCGTCTTTTTTAAGCTGAAGAGTCATGGGGCCCGTCGGGCGGTGAGCAGCGGTCATGGAATCTCCTAAATTTTTAAGATCTTTTCAATGATGCTTACGAGCTCATCGGTCATACGCTGATAATAAACATCTTGAGGAAAAAGCTCGTTGAGAAATAAAACGTCTCGTCCTAAGTTCTGGTTCACCATAAAATCAAAATCAATCACATGAAAATCATGAGCGTCGGCATTCTTTAAGAGGATTTGGTTGAAGACGGCGTGAGAGCGCCACGGTTCGCAGTCATAGACCGCCGCCAGTTGTAGCGCCCCTTGCGCCTGAGAGAAATCCCCTTGCATCAACGCCGTCACACCTTTTAAAAAATAGTTTTGTGCATTGGCAGGCGTATTATCCGTAATCCTCTGGATGCGGGTGCTGGCCTCTTTGAGTTTTCCGCTATCGAGCAAGTACTGCACGTCTTTTTGTTCAAACTCCATAGTGGGTGTTTGAGAGTTTTCACAGATTCTTTTCGGTGGGATTTCAAGATTCACAGGGGTGGTGATAAAAACTAATTGAGTCTGGTGACGGCGGGCCAGTTGAATAATCTCAGTTAGCTCTGTATGAGCGAGCAGATAAGTTAAGGCCATCCGTTTCTGTTGATCGTTGGCGTTCAGTTCTAACTGGTATGGGGTGAATTCATCGAGTTCGATCAGTTGATGTGGGTAATAAAGAATTCGAGAGAGCGGCGGGTAGGCAATAATCAGTGAACTAATAGTCGGATTATTGAAGCGAAAGAAATTCTTCAAGATCGCGGGCTCGTCTTTGAGAAAGAAACGCTGTTCTGCTAATTCCTGGCTAAGTCCATGGAGAATTAAAATTTTAGGCCATTGTTTGAGTGTTTTGAGTTTTTCTAGAGTTCTGTGTAGACCTTCAGAAGGTCTGGCCCAAGAATAAACCTTTAACGGCTCTCTCAGTTTCGGGTCGGTTCGCACGCCAATTTTGCTTAGGTACGCTTCAAGATGGACGCCCATTCTGTCGCCCACTAGGAGAATTTGCGCCTCCTCGGCTTCTTTAGCGCCCTCAAAACTAGTTTTTTTAAAGAGGTAGGGATAGGGAGTCACTCTGGTTGGCATTTTAACCCAGAGGGCTCCGACGGCGGCTAGGGCGAGGAGGAGGCCTAAAAATGAAAGTCTCAAAATCCATTTGAGCATGATGAAAAATCCTTGGTGCCTTTATTCTATAGAAATTCTCTGCTAGATACTAGCTATCTTGAATTGAGGTATAAATGACGCATTGGGTTCCAGAACTTCTCGCCCCGGCAGGCAGCTTTGAAAAAGCACAAGTCGCCCTTAGCTACGGGGCGGACGCCATTTATTTGGCCGGGCAAAAATTTGGCCTGCGCACGGCCGCTGATAATTTTACCCCAGAAGAATTAATTGAAGTGACCGAACTTGCCCATCAACAAAAGCGTTTGGTCTACGTCGTCTTGAATAGCTTTCTTCACGATCAAGATCTTCAAGAACTTCCGGAGTTTTTAAATTTTTTGGAAGAAATTAAAGTCGATGCTTTGATCGTCTCTGATCTCGGCGTGATTAAAACCGCGCAGAAATTCTGTCAGCGCCCGATTCACCTCTCCACTCAGGCCTCGTGCCTGAATGCAGACGCCGCACTTTTTTGGCGGGATCAAGGAGTCACACGTTTAGTGCTCGGCCGTGAGGCCTCACTCAAAGAGGCGCG
>DIUE01000005.1:0-251 GCA_002435795.1 Bacteriovoracaceae bacterium UBA6166
TTGAAATTAAATCTCAGTCAAAAAACCATCAATACTTATTAACGAAGAAATTAAAAATGGGTCACTATCTCCTTGAGATAGACCAACCCCAGTGCCCGGTGCACTAAGGAGCGAGACATGCCAAACCTAATTGAAGGTCAACTTAATGGCGAAAAAAAGAAATTTGGAATTGTTGTAGGACGTTTCAATGAATTCATTTCAAGCAAGCTACTTGGTGGCTCACTTGATTGTTTAAAAAGACATGGCGCTAA
>DIUE01000005.1:296-3989 GCA_002435795.1 Bacteriovoracaceae bacterium UBA6166
GTCATTCGTGGAAGCACTCCACATTTTGAATTTGTTTCAAGTGAAGTGGCGAAGGGAATTTCACAGGTTTCACTTAAGCACGGAACACCAGTGATCTTTGGTGTGATTACAACAGATACACTTGAACAAGCGATTGAAAGAGCAGGCACAAAAGCCGGCAACAAGGGTTGGGACGCAGCTATGTCAGCTCTTGAGATGGCGAGCCTTGTTGATAGATTTGAAAAATAATTCCGACAAAACAATCGCAGCACTATGAGAAACATTTAAGCTAGAAAATCCAGGGGCCTGAGGGACCTGGATGATCTGGTTTGAAAGTTCTAAAAACTTCTTCTCTACTCCACGACCTTCGCTACCGAATACCACAGCAAGCTTTTTTGAGGGCTCATAGTCATAAACACAAATCGCTTCTTCTGCGAGTTCTGATGAGATGATCTCATAACCAATTTCTTTAAGCTCTGTAAGCGCTTCGACTAAAT
The DNA here is from genome assembly GCA_002435795.1 of Bacteriovoracaceae bacterium UBA6166. Classification (GTDB taxonomy): domain Bacteria; phylum Bdellovibrionota; class Bacteriovoracia; order Bacteriovoracales; family Bacteriovoracaceae; genus UBA6166. The sequence goes on from DIUE01000005.1 coordinate 773, forward strand.
TTGAAGTCTCGTGCACTAAGCACTGAAAGAGATGACCGGTTGAAACTCTAATACAACGGGGCGTATAAGGTGAACAAGAACTCCCATCAACTAAGAGGGATTGAAAGCCAAATGCCGCGGCTAAACGAACCAAGCTTCCAATATTTTCAGGTCCAGTTATCCCGTCAAAAACTAAAATTCTATCGCCAAGATCCTCAAGCTTTGTATTGCGTGGCTTTTTCGCCAGCGCCATTACTCCCACATGAAAACGATATCCATAAAAGGATGATAGTTCCTGACGACTATAACCGTGACGGGGAATTTCCTTAGGGATTTGGCCTAAGTTAAAACCTTCTTCAAATATAAGATACTTAATTTCGCCACCCGAGCGAATGAAAAAATCAACTGCTTGAAGGCTCTCTATAATGATCTCGTCACTTGCGAGAGTTCTCTTAAATTCTTTCGTAAAAGGTTTGAGTAACTCAGGCACAATCATTTAAAGAATTTCTTCAGGAATTGACCCGTCGGCGAACTCTTTAATTTAGAAAGCTCTTTAGGAGTAGTCTGAGCAATAAGATTTCCACCTCGCTCTCCCCCATCGGGCCCAAGATCAATAATATAATCCGCTGTCTTTATCACATCGAGATTATGCTNNGAACTTTAATATCTTGAAAATGAAGACCTGTAGTTGGTTCATCGAGAACATACAGACAGTGGCCCTTTGTTGATTTTGCAAGCTCCTTAGAAAGCTTAAGTCGCTGGGCCTCGCCTCCAGAAAGCGTCGTCGCAGGTTGGCCGAGTTTCATATAGCCGAGGCCCACGGAATTGAGCGTTGAAAGGATACGAGAAATTTTCTTGTGATTACCGAAGAATTCAAGTGCCTCGGAAATTGTCATATTCAACACATCAGCGATGTTTTTTCCGCGGTAAAGAACTGACAGGGTTCCTTTATTATAACGGGAGCCCTTGCACTCACTGCACGTGATATAAACGTCTGGGAGAAAATGCATTTCGATTTTCTTCACGCCATTTCCTTCACATTCTTCGCAGCGACCGCCCTTCACATTAAAGCTGAATCTACCTGGCAGATAGCCACGGATTTGAGAGTCAGGTGTTGAAGAATAAAGTTTTCTCATCTCATCAAAAAGACCAGTATAGGTTGCCGGGTTCGAATGAGGGGTGCGTCCAATCGGCGACTGATCAAGTTCAATCAATGACTTCAAGGGATCAGTTCCTGTGATCGACTGGTAAGGAGCATTATAACTTGGAGATTGCCTCGCAAGTTTTGATTTAACTGCGGGCACTAAAACTTTGTGAATAAGTGTAGATTTTCCAGAACCACTCACGCCAGTCACAACAGTGAGCGCCCCAAGCGGAATATCAATATTGAGGTTTTTTAAATTATTCGCCCGTGCGCCTTTTAGTTTAATGAAGTTTTTTAAATCTGCGGCAGGCCTTGTGCGCTCTATGGACTGGCTGCCATTTAAAAAAGCAGTAGTGAGACTTTTTTTATGCTTCATAATTTGAGCTGGCGTGCCTTGCGCCACAAGCTCGCCACCATGAACTCCAGCTCCAGGGCCAATATCAATGATATGATCTGACGCGAGCATTGTGTCTTCGTCGTGCTCAACCACGATAACGGTATTTCCAAGATCTCTTAAGTGCTTGAGTGTTTTTATTAAACGCTGATTGTCTCGTTGATGAAGACCGATACTTGGTTCATCTAAAACATAAAGAACACCAGAGAGAGCTGAGCCAATTTGTGTGGCAAGGCGGATGCGTTGACTCTCTCCACCTGAAAGTGTGTTAGCCGCGCGAGAAAGCGAGAGATAATCGAGACCTACATCGTTTAGGAAATTAAGACGATTATTGATTTCTTTTAAAAGCTTCTCCGCAATGATCAGTTTTTCTTTTGGTAGCTTAAGTGAAGAGGTCTTTTTATAGAGGTCACCAATAGAGAGCGTACACCACTGCATAATATGTTCATCTTGAATCTTCGTTGAAAGAGCGATTGCATTCAATCGATGTCCCTTGCAACTTGGACAAGTTTTAATTTGCATATACTCTTCAAGTTGCTCGCGAACTTTATCAGATCCAGATTCGAGATACTTCTTTTCAAGCCATTGTGGGATACCAGGAAATTCTTTTGAAAAGGCAAAGGTCGAATTTTCCGACTCAAATGAATATTTGTATTTTTTAGGTGAGCCTTCAAAAAGAATTTTCTTAAAACTCGCAGGAAGTTTTTTAAGAGGAAGATCGAAGTTCACACGTTCGTGTTCAGCAATATTTTCCACCATTTTATAGAGGAAGTTATTGCGTTTCGTGAGCGGAGTGATGGCCCCATCAGGAAGTGAAAGGCTATCATCAAAAATCATGAGGTCTGGATCGAAGATTTTTGTCTCCCCAATACCGTTACAAGTGGCACAGGCACCCAGTGGTGAGTTAAATGAAAAAAGTCGGGGCTCAAGGTCAGGAAGTAATTCACCTGTCGCAGGAGAGCGGTTGGACTCAGAAAAAATATAAGACTTGTCGTTGATCAGAACTTCAATCGTTCCCTGTGAGAGCTTAAGGGCAAGCTCTATTGAGTCGTTCAATCTTTTTTCAACATCAGTTTTTAGAATCAATCGATCGATAACAATATCGAGGGATTTCATCTTCGTCGTCGCAGGTGCCTCTTCCATGGTAAGGATTTCGCCGTTAATGCGCGCTCTCGAAAACCCCATCCCTTGGAACTTCAATAATTGTGGTTTTAACTCACTAGCGTTTTTAAAACTAATTGGGGCCAAGATAAAAATTTTAGCCCCTTCTTTTTCCTGAAGAATCTCACGAGTGATTTGAATGGAGGTATAACTTCGGATTTCTTTCCCCGTTACGGGGCAAATTAAAGTTCCTACTCTTGCAAAAAGGACCCTTAGATAATCATAAATCTCAGTAATCGTTCCGACTGTAGAGCGCGGATTCCGTGAGCTGGTTTTTTGATCGATGGCAATTGCAGGTGACAGCCCAGTGATGGATTCAACATCTGGAGGTTGTTGCTGTCCTAAAAATTGTCTAGCGTATGAGGATAAAGACTCGATATATCTTCTCTGCCCTTCGGCATAGATTGTGTCGAAGGCCAATGACGACTTACCAGAACCTGAAGGCCCGGTGATCACGGTAAGTGTGTTTTTGGGAATTGTGATCGTTAGATCTTTTAAGTTGTGGACTCGGGCCTTTGTAACGACGATTTCATTTATGC
>DIUE01000005.1:4015-6392 GCA_002435795.1 Bacteriovoracaceae bacterium UBA6166
GAAATGGTAGCCCAAAGCTAATATTGAGTCCCCAAAAGACTTGTTTAGATTTAAACAGCGGCAGAGCTTGGTCATGATAGGCGTACACAAACAATTGTTTTTTCTCTGAATCGAAAAGATGGTGAAGAGTATCTCCCGATAATGGCCCTTTAAATTCAACCTCAGGGTAAGACAGTTTTAAGTCCGTAATGACTTGAGAAAGAATTTGATCTTCACTTCCAAGCAACCCACCCTCTCCAGCATGGGGATTAATTCCTGCAAAATAAACTTCTGTTGGCTTTTCAAAATATTGCTTAAGTCCATCAAGAGTCGATCTCAGTTTTCCAAGCACTAGATCATGAGTTAAAGCACTTGAAACTTGCTTGAGTGAAATATGATCAGTAAGCAGCAAGAAGAGAAGTTCGGGGCCCTTAAAAACCATTGGTATGGTTGGCCTTTGAAAATAGGCTCGCAAGAACTCGGTGTGACCAAGGACGGTTTGATTTTGAAAAATGAGCTGATCTTTAGAGGTCGGCAACGTGAGCAAGATATCGTTCTTTTGAATTCTTGCAAGACTTTGTTCTAGGGCTTGGGTTGAGAGAGGCAAGGAAGATGTTTGGTCTAGAAAAATGAGTGCAAGATCGTGGCCTTCAAAGAGAAGATGATCGTTCAAAAGAGTATAATCAAAATGGAAAAAAGCGAGGTTCTCAACCAGAGCTTCTTTTGAGACATAAAGAGTCAGTTGTCCACTTGTCTGAGTAGGAGAAATCAAGAGGAGAGATTTAAATAAAACCTCGAGCNNGGCGATTTTCTTCTCGTTGATACCAAAGCTCAATCGCTTTTACTGCCGCCAACTCAACTAGCTCGCCATAAATGCGATCTTTTGCCCGCAAGAAAAGTTCTGATTCAACGAGGTCTTTGGTTTGCACAAGAAAGACGTGGTAATTATCGCCAAGTAGGATTGGATTTGAAAGTGCGCCTTCATTTGTGTTTTTAAGAAGTTCTTTAAATTGATCGTTTAAACCATCTTCAGTGATTTCGCCCATGGGTGTGGTTGCGAGTTCAGAATACTCTTGTGGTAAAACGCCAGTGTTTCGAAAATTCTCGAGAATTGTTTTAAAATTTGCGAGGACTTCTTTGGTCACATGTCTTTTATGCAAGTTAAAGCTAAGAAGATTATAGCGAAACGCCAATGTCTGGTTGTCCATATTGCGTTTATAGAACTCATTTTTGATTTCCTGCTCCGTTACGGCCACAAGTGGTTGAATGATTCTACTGTAGAACAAGTTGAATTCGATAGTTTCTCTAACGACTTCGAAATACTCGTCGAAAGCCATTTTATTGCCGGCCAGAAATTTTAAAAGATCGGCGCGAGTAACTCCAAGTCTTTTTTCCGTTGAGCCAATTTGAGACTCAACTTGATCATCGCTGATAATATAGCCAAGTTCTTCAAGTTTTGTACGAACAAGCATTCTCTGGATGAGGAGCTGAGTCATCTCTTTTTCAGTGTATGTTGTTTTGGAATAAATTTGGGGTGAGATATCTCGTCTGGCAGGAAGGTTACCGATCGCTCTTTTAGCAACAGACAGTGTGATGATTTTGTCGTTCATCACGGCATTAATTTTATCTAAAAGTTCGGCCGAGCAAACTCCAGATGAAAGTAAAAGAATGGATATGAAAAGCTTCTTAAACATGGCATCCCCCGTAGTGCTGAATACTACTCAGAAGGGATGCATTAGGCCATTAAATTACATTTCGAGAACGGATTTGTTGATATTGACGGTGGCGCTTTTGCGCAAGTCAGCGAAGTAATCTTCAAGAATCTTNNAGAGCGCCGTGTTGATACTCTTAAAGTCCTTTTTAGAGAGAACCTTAATAATATGATAACCAAATTGGCTGCGAACTGGCGGCGTAATATGTCCGTCTTCCTTTCCGTTGATCGCTGCAAAGTATTCAGGAGCTAGGCGCACGGCCGGCTGAAAACCAATATCGCCGCCATTTTGTGCAGCAGAACTTTGAGAGTAGCGATTCGCTAGCTCGGTGAACTTATTGGGAACCCGCTTTAGGTCAGCATAAACTTGCATGGCTTGATCTTGAGCAGCTTTTGCTTCTTCAAGTTCTGGAACAGCTTGGACTCTGAAGAGAATATGAGCAGTACGGTACTCTGGGAATTTTTTGTAATAGTCCTCAACGTCTTTATCTGTAACGACAATTTTTGCGAGTTTTGGTTCGAGGTCTTTTGAGATCTGCGCGTGATAAAGAACATCTTCCATTTTTCTTTTAACAACTGAATCGTCTTGTAACTTGCCTTGCTTGGCACGCATGATTCCAAGCTCTCTGTTAATCAAGTCATCAAGGACTTTTTCTTTCGTCACGACTTTATCAGAAACAAACATCA
>DIUE01000014.1 GCA_002435795.1 Bacteriovoracaceae bacterium UBA6166
GTGAACTAAGTCTACCAAGGTGAACGTAGGTTCACCTCAAAGTGAACTAGGTCTACCTTGGTAGACCTAGTTTCAGATTACGATGATTCGGAAACAATGTCTGAGTGACTGTAGGGGGTATGCCAAGAGGCCCACACTGGAAGCAAAAGACAATCGCACGCAACCAGTTTCGTAAGCTATTGGAGGCTCACTAGAAACCTCAAAGTGGATGGTGGTTAGCCAGCTGAGGCCTTGTATCAGCTCGCAAGCGGAAACATATATTCCTAGGGGTGAAAAGCTCGGCTTGTGGAAGGACTAGGGAAGAAGTTGCAGTGAGGGCTTGCCTCACCGTTAATCCCCACAGCGGGAACGTGCAACGAGTGCTCAAACACGCTTTCCCTACGAGGAGCCAACAGACAAAAAATCAGCAAGGCCTGAGTCTGTTAGGACTACTATTGCCTAAAATGGATCGCGATGCGTCTCGATTGTTTCTGCCTTATGTTTTAGACGTATCACTGCTTAGTTTTTAAGGTGCTTTGTTGTCATTTATTACGAGAATCATTTAAAAAGGGTAAGTAGTTAAAAATACTCTTGATAAAATCAAACCGACTTAACTGACCACCCCCACCCAACGAAAAGTGGGAGTGGTCAGTTAAGTCGGTTTGATTAATGAAATGTATATCTAAAGGTGAGTGGTATTAAATATGGAATTGGATACTGAGAGAGTGGATAAGAGGCTTCAGGTTTCCTCTAGAGATCGAAAAGCCGTCTTGTTTGTTGCGGAGCAAGGCTTTGCTATGGCAAGTCAGATTTGGCGTGTTGCTTGGAGCGACCATCAGAGTCCGGTGTATACGAGATCGCGCCTTTTGGGGCTACAGAGACTTGGCTTTTTGGATTCACTAAAGATTGAAAGTTCTGCTTGTAAGATTTTTCGGGTTACGCAAAAAGGTCGAAATCTCGTTGCTGGAATATCTAAAAATCTCTTACCTACAGGCAGCTTGTCTCCAAGCATGGCTGTACATCAACTTGAATTAAATGAGGTGCGGATCGAATTAGAAGCGAGAGGAGTGAGTAGTTGGCGCTCAGCGGAATCATTGCTGATTGATCCTACTTTTGAAAAATTAGGAGGAAGGCATGTTCCTGATGGTTTGTATTTGACATCAAAGGGTGTTCGGACAGTTGTTGAGTACGATCGCACAATGCGCAAAAAGGAGAGAATTAAGGAGAGGATGAGTGGTTATCTTGTCGAACTTATGTCGCCTAATCGTTCTTTTGATCGACTTATATATCTCGTCTCTCCAATGCTTGAAAGAGCTTATAAAGCTCTTTTTGAAGATGAACTTATTAGTGTTCACGACAGGGCGGTATTGATGACTATGCCCGATTTTCTGAATGTTCTTAGGGATAAAAAAGATGAATAATGAGGATTTTGATACGGGAATCACTAGTATTTTGTTTCTTGGGTTCGTTCTCGTCCTGTTTGTTTGGTTGCTTAATCTTTTCTTTCTTATGGCTTTGTCTCTAGCCCTTGCTGTTCACGGGAAGATAGCTCGTGACGTTGGGTATACTAAGCGTGAAGCTGTATTCGGAAAACTCGGCCTAATTCTCCCTGTCTTATTTATCGTTTCAGCCGTGATTCTAGCAAATGATAAGGAGTTAATCTCTTCTGTGGGACTCATTGTCTGGACAATCTCCTCTTTTATATTTTCCTTCTTATGGGAGCGATTTTTACCAAAAAGGGGGCATGAGAAAGATAGTAAGATCTATCGCTGTCTCCTTTTTATTCATAAAATATTTTGCTTAATTGCTTCGCCGTTTTTAAAGCTTCTCAAGCTCGCGGGCCTTGATCTAGAGATTAACTATACCTTAGTTGATGGTGAGGACCCTTGCGAAGAAGAGGTTATGATTTTGGGTGAGGGGCAAGCATCTTATCTTACTGACAATAACCTTAATTATCACACTCAAATTATTGGTGGGAGCGGCGTTGGAAAAACTAATCTTCTTAAATTGATGATTGAAGATAGAATTAAAAAAGGCCACGGAGTTATTTTTTTTGATTTTAAGGCTGATATTGAGTTGATGGACTGGATAGCTGGTGTGTGCGAAAAAGAGGACGTCACAGACTCTCTTTCAGTCATTTCAATGTCAGATCCTGAAATATCTCATCGTTATAATCCTCTCGGATACGGTAATGAAACAGAGATTACCTCGCAGTTAATGAACTCTCTAAACTGGTCAGATAGTTATTATCGTGATGTCGCTGAGAATGCCTTGATAATTATAATCAAGGCATTCTGCTTTAGGAGAGAGCGAGGAATTGGGAGCTTTGGCATTGGTGATTTATACCTTTTTTTAACAGACGCAAGTGCTCGAATGAATCTCGTAACAGAGATTCATAAATATGAGTACCCCCAAAAGTACAGAAATGACTTGAGGCGCGTTTGCGAAGACTTGTCGACGAAGAAGAGAGATAATTATCAAGGATTGATAAATCAATTTTCTAAGATAATTAACTCATCTGCTGGAGATATTTTGTGCGGCAATGACCCAACGATTCCAGAATTTAGCTTCAAAGAGGCGTTTAGGGTAGGTGGAGTGTCTTATTTATTTATGAACTCACTTAGGCTTAAAGAGACAGCTTCGGTTGTTGGAAAGTTGATGCTTCAGGATCTAATGAAAACAGTCGGCTGTATATATGATGAAAGAGGTTATCAAAAGAAGCCGATTACGCTCATTATTGATGAGTTTTCGTCTTTTGCGACTCCTGACTTTGGAGAATTTATTGAAAAGGCTAGAGGGGCTGGTGTCGGTGTTGTGGTTGCATATCAAAGTCTTCAATCACTCAAGAGTGCTGAGGGGGATCTTATGATCAAGTTGAATGAAAACACAGCTACCAAGATTGCTTTTCAGATACAAGATTCAGATGACGCTCAATGGTTTGCGGGACTTCTTGGAACGAAAACAGTGGAGAGGGAGACATATCAAACTGAAGAAGGTTTTATTTTTGATCGTCGCACGGGAGTGAAGTCTGTTAGAGAGTCTGAGGAATATATTATCCACCCGAATAATTTGAAAAATTTAGACAGAGGCGAGGCTCTTTTAGTCTGCTCTAAGGTTGATCCTCACTTCGGGATTGTGAAAATTAATTTAGCTAATGAATACAGCTCTGAATATAAAAGAGCGAGTATTTGTGTGGGTAATATCTCGAAATCGATGGCAATAGATTTTTCTCAAAATGAGGATCTTCTGTGCAAACCCTTAGTGAAAGACATGAGGATGGATGATTTTATATGAAATATTAGGTGAACAGTGCTCAATTAGTGTTCCTACGGTTAAGAGAGTTTTAAAACAAGTTAAAGTAAAAAAACGTTTTAATGATTAAAAAGCGTGGAGGCGAGAAGACGCTAAAGTATGATTTAGATATCAAAATCCTTCTCGTTTTTATTTTCAAGAGTAATCCTGAACAATTTTTAAAATTTGAAAAGTACTTTGGGGTCAGCGCTCAAGAAGTCCAGCGAGACTCCTTTAATTTGCTCTAATTTTTGTGGGTACTTCAAGGGGCAGGGCTAGTCCAGGACTTGGCCTAGTTCACTGTAGACGAGTCTTTATCATGGATGAGGTACTTTAATGCTCGACATACGCGTATTAAAAACTCATCTTCTGATTTAATATATTTAAATGGAAGAATATGAGTCGGAAGTCCGACAGATCCTCGGGATGATTGGATTAAACTTAAAGCTCTACAGAGCTAAAGCAGGACTTACTCAAGAGGCCCTAGCTGAACTTTCGGGCGTTTCTAGACCAAATATTTCAAATATCGAGTTAGGAGTAACCTCCCCCTCGATTTCAACATTGGTATTATTGGCCTCAGTGCTTAAGGTAACAGTGAGAGACTTCTTCAATAAAAGAGACTAGGGCGGAACGGGTTCCACTTTTGGAACGGGTTCCGCTTTTGGAACGGGTTCCGCTTTTGGAACGGGTTCCACTTTTGGAACGGGTTCCGCTTTTGGAACGGGTTCCAAGCTTTGTAGGTACTCCAAGTTTTAACTGAGCTAGCCCAAAAACTGAGCTAGCCCAAAAACTGAGCTAGCCCAAAAACTGAGCTAGCCCAAAAACTGAGCTAGCCCAAAAACTGAGCTAGCCCAAAAACTGAGCTAGCCCAAAAACTGAGCTAGTCCAAAAACTGATCGGAGACTCTACTGCGAAAGGAGACTCTACTGCGAAAGGAGACTCTACTGCGAAAGGAGAGCCTACTGCGAAAGGAGACTCTACTACGAGAGGAAGTATAATCGGAGTGTGGAAAAAAGAAGCTGCTTGATAAGAGACAGTGACTCTCGTTTTAACAGTCAGTTTTAGCGGCGAAGCTATTTCTTTGTTTTTCATTCACTTAAGTTTAATGTTTATTTTATGAATACATGAGCAATAACAAGTGTATTTGCCCATGTATGAATTGACTGGCAAGAGGGGCTTTAAAGAAGCCCTTTCGGCGGATCGATTTTGAGAGGATTTTGCCCATGCAGAAACGAGTCATAATTTACAGCCGTGTTTCGACACATGACCAAAAGACGCTTCAGATGCAGGCTGAGATGTGCGAAGAATACGCTAAGATTAGGGATTGGGTTATTGTGGACAATATTAGTGAAGTTGGCTCAGGGGTGAAAAAAAGAGAGGAGAGGGATCGACTCTTAAAAAAATGTCGCCAGAGAAAAGTAGACGTGGTGATAGTTTGGAAATTAGACAGATGGGGAAGGTCTGTCTCCGACATAGTCTCAACTCTTCAAGAACTCCAATTCTTAGGTGTTCAATTCATATCGATTACGGAAGCTTTGGATTTTGGAACACCCATAGGTAAGGCCATGAGTGGTCTCTTGGCGGTGTTTGCTGAATTCGAACGAGATTTGCTAAGCGAGAGAGTCAAGGCTGGTCTACATCAGGCAAAAATGAAAGGAAAGAGCTTGGGGCGGCCGAATTTGATAAAGGAAAAAGAGTCTCAGGTTGAGGAGCTGTGGAAAAGGTCTCAAAGCATTTCGTTAATAGCTAGAGATGTTGGAATTTCTCGAAGATCCGTGGGACGAATTTTGCAAGATTTACGATAATTTAATAATAGATTAATTTTTTAGAAAACAGAGGCAGTCTATGTCGAACATCGAAAGTTATTACCAAGCTTTGATGTCATTCGTTCCAAATGCCTCTAAGCTCATCTCGAATTCCTTTGTGGACCAAGCGGATCGATAATTTTAAAGTGGGCTTAGCTTGTTTCAAATTGGAAAATTTGTGGGGAACCGTCTGATTGCCTCGCTATGATGGCAAAAATAGTGGCGCTATTTGCCTAATGGCTCATTTGACTTATCTTAAAAAATGATTAAATACGGCAACTTATACTCAATATTGTTTTTTTGTCTTTATTTTTGTCCCATATGGGACGATAATGTTATTAGAACTAAACCAATTAGCGAGGCGTCTATGATTACAGAGCGAGAGGCATTTAACGAAACCAAAAAAGCAAATACCGTAAATAGCGCTCTCTATAAAACTCTGAAATTTATTAAAGATGATTGGAATCTTAATTATGATGAAATGGCAGAACTGACACACGTTCCATCGTCCACTTTGCAAAGATGGATGAAGGACGAAACTGATCTGAATAATAAAAAAACAGACAAAGAACTGCTCGTCCATTTCATTTCTATTCACAAGAGCTTAAATCAAATTTTTACCAGTAAAAACAATCTGGCTCAGTGGCTTAATACAACCCACCCCGCCCTTCTAAAGCCACCATTCACTCTTATGAAGGAAAGCATTGAGGGGTTAATTATAGTTCGTCGTTATCTTGATTTTCAAAGAGGCAAGGGCGCTTAAGGTGAGCATTCAATTATGGCGTGTCGTTCAAGACCAAGAATCTTATTACAAAAAAATCACAGGACTTGATTATGAGGAGGCTTTTGAGCTTAATTTTCTTTTAGAAAAAAGTAAGCCCTTACTGCCAAGTGAACACGAAGAATGGGACGAACTGATCTATACACCATTTAGATACCCTCTGCCTGTTGGGGTGAATTTTGGTTCTCGCTTCAAGGCCCCAATGGCGAACTATAATTTGCTTTACGCTTCAACTGAAAAAGAAACATCATTTGCAGAAGCGGCTCATCATATGATTGCCGAGAGAGCACATCTTGCAAATATTGAAGATGAGGTCGTAGGCAAAACTTCTTTTTCTTTTGATCTAATTAATATCGAAAATATTAATGATATAACAAAGAGAAAGGATCTCAGGTTAATAATGAGCGATGATTATAGTCACTCCTACCTATATGCCTCGAAAGCGATCAAGAAGGCAAATGGGTTTAAATACCCATCTGCACGACTTGCCGGAGGCGTAAACTACGCCATAAAAGAAATAAAAATACTCTCTAAAGAAGTAAGACATAAAGAATCACTTGCCTTTAAATTCAACGGAAACAAAAGGTCTGTAGAGATTGATAAATATCTCGGTGGCAATCTTTTTAAATATAACCAACAGAACATCTTTGAACTGTAAAGTGTGGACTTATGAAAAAACTCAAGAATCGAGAAATCCCAAAGACAATCAAGCTGAGAAAGGTTGGAGGTTCTAGGGTGATACTTTTACACAGAGAGACTCTTATAGATAACGGAATTAATCCAGATGACGAGAATGTCTTTTTTAATTTAACTAACCTGGGGAAGGGCAAGATTCTTCTCGAAGTTGACGAGAATCCAGTTCAAGAGTTTGCGAATTTTTTTGCTAGAAATCCAGACTTCGTCGCCGATGAAAATCTACTTGGAGACAACTTAGACGATACAAGCAACGAAGAATGGAAATGGACACACAAAAAATAAACACAGACCCCCAAGGTTTTTTAATAGGCAAAAAAATTTAGGTTTAAAGCCTATGATGGCAACGGATATGTTTAAAAACAAGCTAAGTGCATTATTGCAAGCTGGGCGTCTAGCCCAGCTTGCGGAGAACTAGATGGACAAGAAGAAAGAAAAGAATTTTTTAATAGATGCGGACGACGCCTTCGACGCCAATGAGAGCGAGAAGAAAGTACGAATCACGATCAACCTTGACGGTGATATTTTAGAAGCCATCAAGTACAAAGCTTCTGTTGAAGGGCTTAAGTATCAACCGTGGCTTAACTCTTTTCTCAGAAGCGCATTGCTCGGCGAAAGAACGATTGAAAGCAGAGTCGAAGGCTTGAGCGACTAATAGATGGTGTAAAAATAGAGAAGAAGGTCGGATAGATTTCTTAAAATCGAAACTTAGCGAAGGCTGCGTCTTGTGCAATAAATTCATTCAAGAATCTTGAAATTGTTATTGGTTTCGACTTAACTTCTTTTTGCTTAACAGCCTTTTTGTTATCCAGAATCTTTGCCACCTGTTTCTGCATTTTCTCCATAAAGAAATTAGATACTTGGGTTTTTAGAGTTAGAAGCTGATGATTATTTAGCTTAATAATTTGCTCAGGTTCTTTCTCCCATTTAGAAATCGTTCCCTTGGAAGCCACTCCTATTTTTTCTGCAAATTCATCTATCGTTAATCCTCGTGATGTTCTTACAAGCTTTATCATTCCTCCCAAAATATCAATTTGATGGTTTGTCATCAGGAAGTATAAAAATGCGTCCCTTATGTTTTTCATATCGATGTCATAGCATTTTTCGCCATCCACAACGTCATAAGTAACTTCTTCTAGTATTACTAAAAATCCTAGGCCGTAGTATTTATAATTTCTCTGGGTGTTCGCTCTCATACCTTTCTTCACATATCGCCTTTCTCTAGCGTGAGCTGTCTTTAAATTTGATAGCTTGACTTGCAATTTTTAGAACCTTTCCCTCGAAAATGATATTTCACGTATTTTATTTCATCCTGAGGCAGCTAGGCGACCGAGGACCTAATGGCCATCTTTTGTTTCTTAAATTCTATGCGTCGCTTATTTTTGCTCATTCTTCAGTATTTTCCATCTGAAGGTTTTCACGTTTCCAGAGTAAGGTGATTCTATCCTCTCTATAAAGCCCCTATCTGTAAGATTTTTGATTGATTGGCCTTGGTACTTTGCTGAAACTTTGTATTTCTTTCGAAGTGCTGATGTCGAGATAACGGGTTGCTCGTTGTTTTGATTAATTTGCTCTGATCTAATGGCTGCAATTATTTTTTCCTCGTTCTTCGTCAGATCGGAGTTGATGTTCTTTCTCTTGAGTTCCTGAATCCTCTCTTCCGCCAAAGCAAGTCTTGCCTTTAAGTCTTTAACTTCGCTCAGCGGCTCATTTTCCCAGTTTTTAGAGATGGAGCTCATGACGTTGTCGAAGCTCGGATCTTTATTTTTCTTCTGAGTTGAATAACTGTCTTTATTCTTTTTCTCTAGAGTGTCTAAAAGTTGATTTGCGTCCATTAATTAATCCCAACACTGTTCTGCACTATTTCACGCGTCAGTCTTAGTGTTTCCTTGTATGCCTTCCCTCTGTTTTCGAGTATTCCAGATTTTTGAGCTTTCCTGAAGGCAGAGGCTTCAGGGATTAATGTATTTAAAATATTGCCATCCAGCTCTTTTAGCTTCGAGATTTCTTCATAGGCGGTTGTTTCATTTTTAGCAAACTTAGTAATAAGAAAGTCTAAAACGATGGCGGTCTTTAGCCTGCTGTTGATGCCATGAACTACTTTGGAGACCTGTTCAACCCCGTCAATTTCCCAATCGGCTAGAGGTACGGGACAGATTACCCTGTCGCTAGAGGCAATGCATGCGATATTAATCGATGAGAAGCTGGGGTTAGTGTCAATCAAGATAAAGTCGTAGCCAAGGCTTTCAACCATTTCCCTTATTAGGGTTGCTGGATTGTATGTGAAGGTAGAGTCGGACAAGAGCAAGTCGATTCTAGAGCAATCAGAGTTAGCTGGAAGTAAGTCTAGGTTTTCTCTGATGTTAACAATGGTTTCCTTGACTTGGAATTGTCCATCCAGAACATTAAAAAGCGATCTAGACCCCTTTGATCCGGTCAGGCTTTTTGTTGTATTAGATTGGGAATCGGTATCTATGACTAGAACTTTATACCCTATATCGCTGAGGTTTCTCGCCTGAGAAAGTATTGTGCTCGTTTTACCGACGCCACCCTTCTGATTGGCTACTGTGATGATTTGCGTCTTCTTTAGCCCGAGGTCTTCCTGTTGAAGTATCTCTCTGAGGGCTTCATTCGAAAAAAACTTTGCGCTGCCCTTCTGAAATATGAATGTTGCAGAATTATCTCGTTCATTGAATTGCGATATAATTGCTTCGAGTTGTCCCTTGCTTTTTCCAAAGAAGATCCCAACATTTGATCTGTTTAACACCAATCATCTCCCTGATGACATTTTTTTATCTTAGCCTTAATTTTTGTCAGAGCTTTTTTTGATGTCAAGCCTTTTGGTATTGTCGCCATGGGTTATTGACTGAGGCTCCCCTTGTCGGTGCTTGCGAGGATTAGCCATACAAGCAATAGTGAACTAGGTCTACCAAGGTGAACTAGGTCTACCAAGGTGAACTAAGTCTAC
>DIUE01000088.1:0-3009 GCA_002435795.1 Bacteriovoracaceae bacterium UBA6166
TCTATGAGAACTCTTCGATTGATACTATGCCTATTACTTGTCTTCTTTGCTCGGGTAATAGCATCGGAGATTACAACAGATGTGGATAAGCAAGCGCTAGAAAAAAAATCTCTTCGCACTTATGACTTTGTTGTTGAAACTCATTTGGGCCCCCTCGAATTTGAATTGCATCTTTCAGAGCACGCACTTAGTCGAGCAACAGAAATTGAAGCGATTCTGCAAGAGGATGCTCCAGCGCTCGTTAAGTATTTCGATTGGAGACCTAAGGGTGTTATCCATTTTCATCTCGACACCGAACAATTGCAGGCGAATGGTTTTGCGAGTGCTTTTCCACGCAATCTTATTGGTCTCTATGAAAAACCTCCCGTGGGTGAAGAGCATTTAATTGTTCACACCTTGTATCTGCGAGGTCTGGTTATTCACGAGCTAGTGCATATTCTGCATATGGATCAAACGAGAGGAATCCTGCGCACATTGCGCTCTTTCTTTGGTTCGATCGGTAAGTTGGGTGGGGTTGTTCCTCGTTGGTTTTCAGAGGGAATCGCTACTTGGGCGGAAAGCCGCTTCACCACTGGCGGCCGTTTGCAATCGCCTTTGCTTGATTATCAACTAAAGCGCGCTTTTGCCAAACCTGATTTCTGCCAAACCATTGATTGCCTCGATGATCCAGGCCAATGGCCGATGGGAAGTTTGTCCTATTGGGTAGGGGCCAAATTTATGGAACATCTCGAGCTTGAGCGACAAGGAACAGTTGCCTGTTTGGTGCGCTATAATAGTTCTCGTCTGCCTTTCTTTCTAAACGGCGCTTTTCGTTTTTGTACCGGCGCTCGGGCCGAGCAGAAATTTGCTCAGTTTAGAGATCAAAAACTTCGCACACGCGTAGTGGGGCGGGATTTTAAAAATCTCCACGCTATCGTTAGCACAGGTGAGGCGATCCAGTTTCAGGCCAATCATGTTTTGATGGATGATAAATTGGTGCAGTTAGAAGTGCAAAATGAACGCTCTTATCTGCAGGTTTACGACGGAAAAACGGGTGCGCCGAGAAAGCCGTGGCATTTTAAAGAGCGTATTGTGTCTTTACAACACCCAAGTCCTCTCAGCCGTGAAACGGGTTTATTGATTTTTTCGAGTATCGATCATTTTAAAAACTCTGAGAGCAATTGGTGGGAACTTGATCTTAACGAGATGAAAGTCAAATCTCTCAAACTTAAAGAGAGCGGCGATTATCTTTTTTGGATTGGGCAAGAGAATTATCTTTATTGGATCTTTGAAAGAGGGAGCTGGTCTCTAAAAACAGACAAAGAAAATCTCCGTCTTAGACTTAAGCCGACTGAAAACTTGCGCACCCCTCGTCTAGTCAACCTTGAAAATCAACTTAAGATGATCTTCGCAGTTCAGTTTAGAGACGGTGAAGATAGGGAAGTTTCGGAGCTTCGAAGTTTTGATTATCAAAAAGGTGTGGTTGAAATTCTTTATCAATCTTTCGAGCCGTTTGAATTGCTTGAAGCGATTGATGATCTGGTTTTAGTGCGCCAAAAAAATCAGCTGATTCATTTAGCGCAAAAGAAATTGGACGTTCCTCAAGCCCTCGTTGATAATTTGGTTCAGCTCAGGCTTTCAAAGGATTGGTCGCATCTCGTCTTAAAAGGGGATTATCGCCGAACTTATTTGGCGCAGCTTCCGATAAGTTCTCAGCGAAGACCGCAAGCCACTCTGCCGGTGATTGAAGCCAAAACATTTGCACCTCCAGAGGCCGTGAGTTCGTACCCAGCTCTCTCACATTTTAAGCCTCATTATTGGACCCTTGGTATTGGTGGCTCGGAAAATCTCACGCGCTATGATGTCGCAACCAGTGTGAATGATCCACTGTCGCGCCATACTTTAAGTATACGCGGTTCTTACTATCGAGAGATTTCAAAAAGCGGTGGGTTGGTCGATTATGCTTATTGGCCTGGGAGCTTTGGCCTAGGTTTAAGTTTTGATAAGTCCTATTTTCTGCGTGGGACGCGCAGGAGTGCCGACTCTCATGATTCAACCAATCTTAGCTTAAATTACCGAAAAGATTTCTGGCGTTTTGCGTGGAGGCCTAGTTTATTTTATTCCATGGATAATATCGACGATTTTATTTCAACTAGAGAGCAGCAGCAGTTTGGTGTCTCCAGTGGGCTTTTTTATACGCCATTATTTAATCATAGTTTTATTGGCAGTACGGCTTTGCAGTTTTCTATTTTCCAGCAGCGAACTGAAGGCTTTGATAACTTCCGAGGTGAGCGGGCGAAACTGTCGACGACTCTCAGATCTGGTTGGACGCCACTTGAGTTTCATTTGAGTGGTGCTTTTAGCAAACTTCATAAACGTGGATTGCAGAGTGGGATTTTATATGGAGGTGGGAGCGAAGCGCTTTTGAATCTCGGCGGCTTTCATGAGTTTTATGGCGTCACTTATGGTGATTTGCTCGGAAATGAAATTCGCACAGCTCGAGGTCAGATGAGTCTGCGCCTTTTTAAATCCTATTCAGGCCCTGGGCTTTTTCCGATCTATTTAAAAACAACTCATCTTTTACTTGGTGTGGATTATGCTAAGTCCCGAAATATTTTTCTCGATGATCAATTTTTGCTCGCGGATCATATTCAATCTCTGCACGGGGGCTTGAGTTTTAAAATCGATTTTGCGTACTTCATGCCTTTATCGGCCGATTTCATTTATGCTCAAGTGAAAAACCCTGAGGGAGAAGATCAGAATCAATTTTTGTTTTTGATTCGCGGGGATTNNCAGCAATACTTTGGAGCAGATCTCTCTTGTCTCTGAGAGGCGAGAGTTCGTATAAAAAGATATAAACAGCCGGCCAGAGGCTCACCCAACCAACAACATGCAGAACTTCGACGGCGTATTTTAAATAAAACACTTCCGAATCTTTTAAATAATCAGCTGCGAAGATATAAAGCAAAAGAAAATTGAGGCCCATGAAGACGGCTTTCAAGCCTAACATCATCTTTTTTTTCATTTCAA
>DIUE01000088.1:3016-5625 GCA_002435795.1 Bacteriovoracaceae bacterium UBA6166
AATCGTTGAGAGATTCCACAATATGTCTCACGACACTTTCGTGCAGATCTCTTTCTCTTAAAGGAGAAGGGTCGCGCTGATCAAATAGATGGGACGGAGACTCAAGCTTCAACTCGATCAAAACTTTTTTGTCTTTTGATCGGTAGCGTTTGAGTAGAAAATCGTCTCNNGACCTCTTATCCTTAATTATAGCCTGAAAATAGGGGGCATGATAGGTGGAATTTTCTCCTAACTCTTCGAAAAGACGGGAGCTATTGTTTGGTCTATGTCTTGCCGATAAGTAGTTAAGTGAGGGAGATTCCTTGAAGAAATTTTGGACATTTTTGATTTGCTTTGAGCTTGTTTCAGGTAGTTTGGTACATGCCAATTCGACCCTCAAATCGGCGGTGGATTTAGCTGAATTAAACTTAGCTGGATTTGAAGCTTTTTTAAAGACTGCGACTTCTTGTTATCAAAAGCTCGGCCCTCAAAAATACCGCGAAATTTTTTGTGAAAAAAATGAATCTGAATTGCAAGGTTATCAAGCTTTAACAGTTAGTCTTGAAGCAGAGAAAGAGAAATTTCAAAAAACATGGAATGACTATTTCTCTGGTAAAGTTAAACCTCCAAAACAATTTAAGCCCTTACTTGATGGTGTGAAAAAAGAAGTGGCCCATTGTAAGAAGCTCGAAGCGGAATATTCTGGTTCAGAAGACGATGCTGAGTACGAAGAAGGCTCTGAGGAATATGCCAATGAAGAGGACTATGTTGTTGCGCCAGATGAAAGTACAATCGCCCCAGACTCAAATATTGTAAGACCTAAGCCTCGCCCAAAGCCTGCTGCGGAAATTTTCTTAGGCGCACAATCAGATAATCATATTTCGCTGGAGCCAGAGAGTTTCAACGGTGAACTTTCACAGATTGCCGCCAGTATTGCTGTCCTTGAGAAGCCGCAAGATCAGACTCGTTTAAAAGGCTATCTTAATCGCGCTTCTGAGCTTCGCCGAAAAGTCTTTGTCGCCAATCCAAAACTTCTCACTATTATGATCACCGAAATGCCGGGGCACCATGGTTCTGACGAACTTTTTTGGTTTGAGGTTGAGCGTTTGACGGGCATTAGACCAAGTGATGTTCCAAAGGAAGTAAAAGAAAACTATTTGTTATTGCAAACCTATAGAAAAGCTTTTACCGATCCAGATGAACCGTATATTGACGAAAGTTCAATCCTTGAAGTTAAAGAAACGGCTTCTGGGAAGTACTCAGTTAATTATATAAATTTCCCAGAGGTGAAAGGGCTTGATATGGAAGCCGTCAAACGCCGCACGGGATGGACTGAAGAGGAATACACACGTAACTTCAAACGCCTTTATATGGACGAAGATATCGTGAAGGGAAATGAGATCATTCAGACTCTTATCCGAGATGCCTTCAAGCCCTTTGAAAAAGAGGTGCAAGAGCTTCAGAAAGAAAAAGAAGAAATTTATGGAATCGTGAGTTCGACATTCGGTGAGTATTCAGAAGATCAAGGATTTGAATCTGGCGAAGAAGGGGACTACGGTGACGAGAGCTATTGTGATTTTGTGAAAGTGCAGCGTCTAACGAAACTTTCGAACGAACATTTTATGGTGGATTTCTATTCTAATCCGAAAAACAAAAAATTTATGTTGGATCAGTTCAGTGAGGCGAGAAGTTTGATGAAAGACACGCTTGATGGACTTGATATGAGTGCTGATACAAAGACAGCTCTTAAGGGCCATCTCGATAAGGTAAAATTTGATTTGCCCGAAATGAACGAAGCGAATTGGCTTACGATGCATAAAGAAATTGATAAGGTTATCGCCGCAGGTTTTAAGCTTGATCGCGATCTTAGTTATGACGAGCTTAGAAGTGTGGCCCAGAATCATTTGAAAAATAATCCGAAGTACCGCGATCTTAATCGTCTTGATGAATACGATGGTGTGAATGCGTATTATATGCCTGACGTCGATGGACCGCATAATCGTCACCACGTCTCGGCTACTTGTGGGCTCGCCCATGGCAAAGTTCAAAAAGACAGTCCAGAAGTTTTCTTTCTGATCATGGCCCATGAATTAGGTCACGCACTCGATCCCTCTTTTTCTGATAGCTCGCTCTCAAAATTCAGTCGCAGCTCTCGCGCTCAAATGGAGGAGCTTCGCCAGTGTTTAATTCGCCAAAATAGCGGCATTTACCCCAAGATCAATGAAGACTTCGCCGATCATTTTCAATCTCATATGATGGCCAATTGGATGAAGAAAAAAGAAAAAGACGCTGACTGGCCGTTGGTGCGCCTGCGCCTTTTGAAATTTCATTACTCGAATCTCTGTGAAGAAGATGGAAGCTTTACCGATCATCATAGCAATAATCACTACCGCTTTAACCATCTTTTCTCTCACCCAAAGATCGCTCCGGACTTTACTGAGATGGCGCTACCGCCGCTCAATTTTTGCCCACAACTTCTGCCAAAAACCGGTGCTTCGAGATGAAAACTCTAAGTGTTTTTTTGAGTTTTTTCGTTCTTCAGTTCGTTCAGGCGGCCGCACCGAGCGCTGTGAGCTTCACATGGAAGGGACGAGGAGCCGAGCAAGCCATCGAGCTTGCAAATGGCAAGA
>DIUE01000042.1:0-3975 GCA_002435795.1 Bacteriovoracaceae bacterium UBA6166
TCTTTACTTAGGACTGGACTGGAAAATGGCAGCGTCAGTCTCCGCCAATGACTATACCAACGGCGCCTCAACGGCAGATCCCGGACTCACCCTTGGAGCAAGCTTTGGTTTAATTTCTGTAGAGGCCCTCTACACCGAGTACACACTTGAAAATGAAGTTCAAAATAACTTAGGGACGACCAGTCTTCTCATCACTGACACGATCTATGGACTAGGAGTGAAGCTCTCCCACGCCTTGATTTTTTATTCTCGATTTGGCGTCCAATACCACACGGTTGAAACCAAAGCTGTGAACAGTCAAAACAGAATTTTAAGTTTTCCTTCAGACGGCTCAACTTTTGGGGTCTATGTTGGTGGTGGTATGGAGTTCCCAATTGGGACTCGCTTCTCTTTTCTCACCAGTGCCAATCTTGAAACTGTGAACTCAGATATCTTGCTCATGAGTTTGTATGTGGGACTGAAGGCCACATTTTTTTCTTTTTAGGCCAAGTAGCGGTTTATTCTTAAATCAAAATACTGAGTACATAGAATCAATGCCGCTAGTAAATGTATCGGTTGAAGCCATGCGGGAAAATTCCAATAGGCCAGGCCTATGCCACTCAATAGTGTTACCGCGAAACTTATAGTGATTTGATTTCGAATCTTAATGAAACCTTTGAGTGTTAAGTTTTTCCAAAGCATGAAATGTGCAAAAAGAATCACTAACGAGAAGGAGCGATGAATAAGAAACATCCATCCCGATTTTTCAACCCAAAGCTCTCTAGCGATCGCCGGGTCTGACTTGATCACATGGTCAATTGCTTCTCTGACCTGAGTCCCAAGAATAATTTGAACAAGGCTTAAAAAAAGTAAAACGAGTCCCAGTGCTTGAAAGCTTTCAGATTTTGAAAGAAAGTCCTTTAAGCTCAAGACTGTTTTCGCTTCGAGCGCCTGAGCTTGCCTAAGTAAAACAAGAATCAAAGCGACGAGAAGAAGGGCCAGTAACATATGAATGGTGATCATATAACTTGCAAGATGAGTTTTAACCACGACGGCCCCGACCCATCCCTGAAAGACAACAAGAGCAAGGCTTAGCCAGCTTCCGAGAATCAACCCACTTCGGCGTCCTTTGTAGGCGTACGAGCAGAATAAAACACCGATGATCGCCATTCCAATGACGGCCCCGAGAAGGCGATTTAGATATTCCGTCCAAGTTTTAAAAACATCAAAGTCTGCGATCTCTTTTCCTGCGACCATAAATCTCGTTTTATAGTCTGTGGGCAACTCGGAAATATCTGTTGGTGGAATCCACATCCCAAAACATTTCGGCCAATCGGGACATCCAAGGCCTGAGCCTGTTGAGCGAACAACTCCGCCCACCAAGATGAGAAAAAAGACTAGGCCCAGAGTTATTTGAGTCCACTGAATAAAACGATTTGTCTTCATAGATTTTACTTACAATTTTTAAAGGGGGTTGGCGAGAGATATAGGGAAAAATCTAGAGTTTTGCCTTAATTTCCTCAGAAATTGTCAGCATTTGGTTTTTCTCAACTTGGTCTTTTTTCCCAAATTTTATGGTCACTCCATCTGCCTTTCGGCGAGGAATGGCACTCANNATTCTGACATATAGAGCGAGACCCCTTCACAGTCTAGAGTCGTTTCTTTGAGCGCCGTCGTCAACTCTTGAGCGCCTTTAATAAAATCATTCATCACAGTTAAAGGCAGTTTATCAAGGCTTGGGTAATGAGATTTGGTCGTGATAATAAGCTGTCCCTTATGAATTGGTTTAGGATCTAAAAAGGCCATCACTGAATCGGTTTCATAAACCATTAAGGGCTTTAGTTGTCTAAGAGCGATTTTGCAAAACTGACATGAGTCAGAGTAGAAAGGAGTTATTTCTGAGGGATGGATTGAAGCTGTGGGCTGTGCATTTGCAAGTAATTCATCGATACTAAAAGAGCCCTCATCACTCTCATCTTTTTTGGGTTCAGAATCATCGACAAACTCGCTCACTTCTACTGGCGGCTCCGGCTCTTCTTCTTCAGCTCCGAACTCTTCTCTGAAATCTCCTTCACCAGTGTCATCATCATCATCATTGTGGAATTCTAGTTCATCGAGAACAAATCTTCTCGTCGCCGCTTCCTCGACAGTCTCTTCTTCTTTAATTGGCACCGGAATATCATCATCAATAGGCTTTCCATCGGGTCCTAAGCCTAACTTAGAATAAAACTGCTCTTGCTCTAGGCGTTTTTTTTCCTTGGCCTCTCTTATTTGTTTTTCTTTCTCTTCCTTAAGACGCTTAATTTCCGCTTCTTTCTCTCTTTTTAAGCGCTCTTTTTCTGACGCTAGAAATTCAACTCGCTTTTTTTCCGCTTCTTCAGCTTCTCGATTTTCTCTGATCCGCCGTTCTTCATCTTCAATAATTTTACGTTTTTTATCTTCTTCAGCTTTAATTTTTGCAGCGGCCGCTTCTTTAACTTTTTGTTTCAACTCTTCTTCGGCCCGAATTTTAGCAGTCGCAGCTTCGCGCTCAAGTCGTTCGCTTCGCTTAGCCTCTGCTTCTTTTTGCAGTTTTTCTTTTTCTAATTTCTTAAGTTTGATGCGCTCTTCTGAACTGAGTTCAGATCCATCATCCGCTTTTTTTGAAGAGTCATCACTCATTTCCTCACTGCCCCTTAACTGAGCATCCTTGCGATGAGTTCAAGAGCTGATATAACAATAAGAACAACCAGGACAACGACACTCACCAGTAACCACCAAGGTCTCTGTGCCAAATAATCACTTTGAGGAAGGGCCCCCAAAAATGACTTTATCATCTGTGAATAATAAGAATTGAAATGAATAAAAGGTGGTTTAAGTAAAATAATAAGGATGATTAAGACCAATCCAAAAATAAAAACCTTTTTATAATGAGAAAAACTAAAATTCTGGTGTGTAGGGTTGAGAGTTATATAGGTCATTCTCTCTTGATTGACGTTTTCAAAACAACTTGCCTTGAGCGTCTCCTCTGGAAAATTATGACAACTACGTGCGCGAAGCTCAGCTTTCTTTTTCAAACAATAAAAATAGACGGCCCGGCTTTCTAGGACCTCACATGATGAGTATTCCATAGAATTTTGACTCAAATTAAATTGCTCATGATCTTTATNNTTAGGACAACCGCCACTCTCCACAATACTAGCTTCATGCTCACTCCTCTAGCCTAAATCCGTAGTTCTCTTAAGGATAACGCCAGTCAGGAAAAGACACAATCTCTAGAGACGAGGTAAATAAAGGTCTGCAATATCGAAAGCTTGTTTAGAGACTCCGGCATCATAAGCCGCTCCCTGAGAGATATCACTACCGGCTTCCGGGTTTGTAAAAGAATGAACGGCTCCACCAAAGCCAACAAACGAGTATTTTACTCCTGNNTCATCTCTTTTTTAAAGCCTGTAATTTGAGCATCTGGAACATACGGATCAATATCACCGTGAAGAACAAGAACTCCGGCCTTGATGTTTTTGGCATCTTTCGGGTTTGGGGTATCTAAATTTCCGTGGAAACTAATCACCTGTTTGAGGTCGGCTCCGCTTCTTGCAAGTTCAAGCACGACTCCACCGCCAAAACAAAAACCGATCGCTGCTATTTGTTCGCTATCAACTTGTGGGTGTTGACGAATATATTCGAGCGCCGAATTGATTCTTCTGCGCATGAGCGGTCTATCTGAGCGGTAGAAAGTTGCGATTTTCGATGCTTCATTTACGTCTTTTACCGTGACGCCCTTGCCGTAGATATCAACAAGAAACGCTACATACCCTTTGTCTGCGTATCGCTTCGCTACATCAATGGCTTTTTGATTAATCCCCATCCACGAGTGAGCAATTAAAATGGCAGGAGATTTTTTGCTTGAACTTTTTGACGGAAGATAGATCCTGCCCTCGAGTTCCGTTTGCCCTTCAAAATAACTGACCGTTTGATTAGTTGATTGATGGGCACAAGAAGAAAAAACAGAGAGAA
>DIUE01000042.1:4038-4512 GCA_002435795.1 Bacteriovoracaceae bacterium UBA6166
CTTTTAGGTCGATATTTTGTCCATAGAGTGCATCTCCAGTCTTGAGTAAGAAATCTCCAATTTGAATTTCTCCCGTCACAAGCTGCAACCAAAAACGCCCCTTAGAGTTCTCAGTATTTAATGATCGTTTATCCCCTTGGTTCATCTTTGTCGTCGCCAAGACTAAATCTTGATCAATATCCACAAGCCCTCCCTGCCCCTCAGCGGAGACCAGCTTGACCCAATTTTTTTGGGCAAGCTGAGTGTCGAAAGAAACTTGCTGATAACGAGGAGGTAATCCTCTCGTTCTGGGGATGACCCAAATTTGCAAAAGATGAAGCAGACTTTCAGAATGAAGATTGTGTTCGCTATGTTGAATCCCTTTTCCAGCGGACATAACCTGAATTTCTCCAGGCTTTATGATCCCGTGACTTCCAAGAGTATCCTTGTGAGTGACTTCTCCCTCAACAACATAGGTGATAATTTCCATGTCTT
>DIUE01000042.1:4586-5240 GCA_002435795.1 Bacteriovoracaceae bacterium UBA6166
CGAAACCTCTTTCATTTGATCGTCTTACTTTCATCTTTTCCTCTACTAAAAATTATTTTTTTGTTCCAACAAGGGCCACAGAGAGTTGAACATCGTCGTGAATCAACTTATCTCCAAGATTTTCAAAGAAGCTCCCTGAGTTGTACTTGATATTGTAATGAGCGCGGTTGAAAACGAGATCTGTTTTTCCAGAAACTTTTCCACTTTCATTTTTAAGTGTCGCTTCAAAAGTAATTGGTTTTTTAATGTCTTTGATCGTGAGATCAGCCTCAACCTTATATTTTCCCGCTGACAATTCGGTCACTTTATTGAATACGATTTTAGAAGTGGCGAATTTATCTGTCGCAAAAAAATCATCATTTTTTAAGTGGGCCAATAATTTATCACTCCACTCTCCACTTAAATCCGTGTTCGTCATTTTCGCCATATCAACAACGATTTCGCCGCCAACAAGCTTATTGTCTTTCATCACAAGTTTTCCCGACTGCACAGGAACTTCACCTTCGTGAGACCCGCCAACCTTTGTGCCTTTCCAGACAACTTTCGAAGCCGCTGGATCAACGGTAAAGTCTTGAGCAACAAGGGGAGCTGCGGTCATAAGAACTAGGGCCAGAGCAGATACAATTTTCGATTTCAATGTCATAAAAACTCCTT
>DIUE01000042.1:5260-10470 GCA_002435795.1 Bacteriovoracaceae bacterium UBA6166
CTTATGACCAAATTCTTCATTTTATCGCTGTCGTTGAAAACAATGGCTTCAAAGCCGCCGCTACGGCTTTGCACAAAACTCAGCCAAGCCTCTCCGTCAGCTTAAAAAAACTAGAAGAAGAACTGGGTATCCAACTTTTTGATCGCGCTTTTTATCGCCCCAGATTAACTGAGGAAGGTAGGACCTTTTATCAAAAGGCCCTACAAACGGCTAAGAGCTTTCAAGAGCTGAGTGAGCTCGGACAAGATTTTGGAAGAGGAATTGAACCTGAAATTTCATTGGCTATTGATGCCATCACTCCCCTCAAAAAGCTTGGGCCTTTTCTCCAACAGTTTTTCGAGAACCGCAGAACCAAATTAAATTTATCAGTAGAGGTCCTAGAAGGATCACTTCATAAACTTCGCAGCAAAAGTGCAGACATCGCAATAACTGGCCGTTTAACTCAAGATAGCGAATTTGAGTTTATTCCTTTTGCTGAAGTCACCATGGTTCCCGTTATTTCAAAACGCCTCTTGAAATCTGGGGCGACAAGAGAGGATCTTTTTGCCATTCCACAAATAATCGTCAAAAGCTCGGGACCACCAAGCTCGCAGTCCTTTGGCGTAGAGGAGGGAAAATCCTGGTCCGTTACTGATCACTCACTAAAGTCCTATTTAATACATAATTCTCTCGGTTGGGGCCGACTCCCCCTTCATCTTGTGAAGGACTCACTCAACAATAAAAAACTCGTTTCCTTGGATCATCTTGGCGTTAAAACTCTTTATTTTGAAATCTGCCTGGCACGGGTCAAATCAAGGAAACTGGGCCCAGTTGCTAGCGAACTTTGGCAGTGCTTGAGCCATTTCCAAAAAGAGCCACTCCCACCTAAAAAAACTCTTTCGATCAAGTAAATTGTCTTTACCCATAAAC
This sequence comes from Bacteriovoracaceae bacterium UBA6166, assembly GCA_002435795.1. Classification (GTDB taxonomy): domain Bacteria; phylum Bdellovibrionota; class Bacteriovoracia; order Bacteriovoracales; family Bacteriovoracaceae; genus UBA6166. Next base: position 6,170 of record DIUE01000042.1, read on the forward strand.
TGGATTATTCCGATAAATAAAAATGCTAAAAATCGCCACCGCTTTATTTCTTCTCATTTTCTCAGCTATGGCGAAAGCGCAGTATTATCACGAAAATGCCGCAGGATTTATCGTCCTTCCCACTCACTTTCAAGACAGTTCCTATTTCAAAATGGCACAAGAAGATAAATTTCGTTTCGACGAATTGCTTGGATTCATGCGATCTAAAAATACCGTTCCCGATGACTTAGTTCACACCTACGGTCGTTCACTAAGTGAGTATCAAAGGGCCACACAACTTATAGGTGGGGATATTACTGGAACAAAAGAAAAATTAGAAACTAGCTTTAGGGCAATTAACGATCATCTTGGAAATTTGCAAAAAAATCATCCAGAAGTTTTCGAAGAATTTGCAGAACAAAATTCTGGCATTCATTCTCTAAAATCATCTGATCCAGAAGGCACACCAGACTTTTGTCGCTATTTCCCTCAAATTTATCAAGGGGATCAATCTGCTTATTTTACAGGGCCAGGCCTTGATCCCAATGTGAGGGTCTATGCGACTTGTAGAGAAAATCAATTATTCACTGTTAATCTACAAGACGTTATTGATATCGCTTCAAATCTTGATAATAGACGCCTTCAACCTCAAGAACAAAAGGCGAAAGATCAATTGATGGGATTGGTTGGAGGGTCTGTCCTTTCTCATATGAATTCTTATCACGGTTTATTTGGCCGTAGCGCAAGCTTGCCAATGGAAATTAAGAATTGCGGCGAACAGAAAAAGAATCATTATCCCGCATTCGCTGAAACTCTCAAAGTTGGTGAAAAAAATCTCGAGAGCTCTTCCGAAGTTGATCAAGCAGAGATTGAATTTGAGCTTTTCCATAGCATGATGGCGCTAAAAGCTAGTGCCTTTTTTGAGAAAAGAAGCGAGTTAAAAATAGAGCTAGATAAAGTGAGAAATCAAAGATCACGCTCTCGAGATGTTGCTAAAAATAGGGAAATTCGCGAAACAAGACAAGCCGCTCGAGACTCACTCTCAGCGAAGCTTGCCATTATTGATCTTCAAATTGAAAAAATGTTTGAAGAGGCCCCTCTCTTATTTAAAATTGAAAATGAAACGAACTTGAGTGAACTCACTTTTGTTAATATGCAAATACGACCATCTGAATTTTTAAATTCTATTACTCCGTTAATTCCAAACAATGATGTAAAAATTCGAGACTTCAAAACGGTTATTGACTCCCATCTCGATTCCAATCAATTGGGTGAAAAACTAGCAGAAAGATCTGAATCCATTCTTGATCAATTAGAACCCTTGACTCAAGAAGGAGCTGCAAAACTCAAGATAGCATCACAACAAGCAATAGATGGGCATCTTAAAGAGCTTGGAAACTCGTTGCTACAAATTTGTGAAAATGAAGGCGAATATCTGCATCACCACTCTGCTCTTTATCCAACCGTCCTCGATCATGTTTCTCAGATTGGCGACCCTAACCTAGCGAAACAAAACTTACTCGAAACACAAGCTGGAATTTGCTCTCTCTATCGCAAAGACCCTCCAGGAGATAGCCGTGGCTCTCTCGCTTATTATGGTGGAATGGCGATGATTGCGGGAGGACTTGCAACCTCAGTCTTTACCGGTTGGACTGGAATTGGAGCCGCTGCTGGAGTCGGGATCATGACTGCGGGGGGAGGAATCTTAACCGCCGATCAATACCAAGAATACCAAAATGCACGTCTCAGAGCGACCAATGCAGAGGCGATGCTCTCCACACCTTGGGGAGAAGTTCGACAAGCACTCGAGGCCAAAGAAGCACAAACCACCGCCGGAATAATGACCGCGATAGAGGGAGCATCGACTTTGACAGGCGTACCTCTTATTCGAATGGCCTCTAAACTACGGGCCATAAGTAGTGCACGGCTTAGTCCAAAAACAGAAGAAGTCGCCACTAATCTCTTGCTGAAAACTGATGATCGTGTGGCCAGTGTTTCTCGTTATACCAGTGTTGAAAATCCTAGCCCAACTCAAATCCAAGGCGTTCTCGATGCCCACAACACCGGCACACCTCTAATCCTGCAAGGAAATGCTGCTATTGCCGAAACAGATCGTCTAGCGGTTTTAAATCGCTATTTAGGTGGAACTCATTCTGCAGATGAAATCGCTTCTATTGCGTCCCAAGGAACAATAACTCGAAAAAATCATCTCGATCTCGAAGCCGCACTCAAAACAGCAGGGGCCAGTGATCAAGAAATTGCAGATGCCCTTTATCGCGTGGGTTATTCAGCTCAAGACTTAGCGGAAAAAAGGCGAATCTTAATTGAATCTGGATTTTCAATCGATGATGCCAACAATCTTATTAGGGCAGGAGTCACAGGTGGAAAGCAAGCCCCTTATGGAGTTGTACCGCGAAATGATTTTGGCACGAACGCTCTTCTCATACGAGAAAATCTTGAGAAAACTACTGACTACAGAAACATGACGACCCATTCTGCCAACGCCAAACCTCCGATCTCGGTTTATATCGGCGACGGCGATCCAATTCGTTTGAGTGTCACAGATGCAACAACTGTCGGCATCGGGCGAATGAGAGAATTTTCTCGCAAGTACCTTGATGAGAATAATTTGGCCGCCGCCTCAGAAGCGGCGAGAGTTGAGTCGGAGATTGCCACAGACTTGGCAAAATATATGCGAGATCACGGGAGTAATGATTATCAACGTCAACGGTATGCAATGGAAGCCGTCGTTTCTCGCGGAGTCTATAGAAGACTTTCTGGAAGATCGGGAAACCCAATTGACGAAACCACAGTTCAATTCTTAAGAGAATCTGGCTATAGCGACTCTCTGACGCCACAATCACTGGATAATTTAACAGATCATCTACGAAAACCAGAGTCCTATGGCTCAACCGCAAAGCTTGGAGAGAATCTCAGAAAATATGCTGAGACCATTGAACTCTTGCGGGCCCATCGACATGTTCTCTCCACTGCAGGAAGAAATAATGACTACGCCGCAATCACCGCCAGTCATTCGGGCTCACTTGCCACTTCTCCTACAGAGAGGGCCCGTATGGTTCAGTTGATCGACGAAAAATTAAGACTCCTTGAAATGGCGGAAGAGCGTTTATTTCAAAGACTAAACTGATTCTTCAATCCATTCACCCCACGGGCTAATCAGATTCGTCAAAGTGAATTCGTTAAACATCACGACAGAGCCATCTTCTCTTTCAATACGTCCCTTGAAACGAAATAATTCTTCCACTCGTTCTATCAAGCCTACTTTTATAATTGCCTTTTCATTTGGACGCAAAAAACTAGCAAACTTTGCAGTATGATAGCGACGCAAAACTCCTACTGCCATTTTCTTTTCTCGGTGATCGGGATGGAAGTGCAAAGCAATCAAAAGTCCAGCCGCTTGAGTGGTCATCTCGCACATAATTGATCCAGGGACAATTGGTGCTCCAGGAAAATGACCTTGAAAAAAAGGAGTCTCATCATCAAAACAACTGAGCATCATAATTCTCTCAGGACTCGACTCTACTAAGCTATCGATATAGAGGTGTGGCGGGCGATGGTGAAGTTCCTTCAAGATAATGGGATCAATGGTTTTCATACTGGCTCCTATTGAGAGAGCCTAGTTGAGAATATCTCTTAGCAAAACTCGACAAATGATAGAAGCATTTCTTTAAGTCATTTAAGCGATCAAAGTACAATAGACTTTGTAGAAAAGCTCATCTTGCGTCCATGGTTTGATAAGATAGTCAAAAGCCCCAAGATCTAGCGCCTCAAGGACTGACTCAACTCCGCTCTCTGCAGAGACGATCAGAACTGGAATATTTTTATAACGTTCATGGCCTTTAATCGCCTCAAGGATTTTTATTCCATCAGTGCCTGGAATATTTTTATCTAAAAGAATTAAAGAGAGATTTTCTTTGCTCAGCGCTCTCTTGGCTTCAGCTAAATTTGAAGCTTGAATAATCTTTCCTTGATAACCACAACTCTGCAGATCATAGGCGAGAACTTCTCGCACCTCAGATAAATCCTCAATCATCAAGATCGTCTTCCCACGGCTTCTCTCGATAAAATCTGCTTTTTCTTGTGCTGTGTGAGCCAGTTTCATTAATAACTCCAAAAACAAATTGTTTACGTTGCAATACTTATTTTCGGGTAGTTTTGCTTTATTTGAACTTATATTTTGCGCATCATATTAACTTTAGCTAAAAATCAGGAACCTGCAAAAAGATGATCAGGGTCATGTTTTGATGTTTTCTACAACTGATTGAATTTAAAGGGATTTTATGGTGGGCCGTACAAGACTC
>DIUE01000042.1:10480-13544 GCA_002435795.1 Bacteriovoracaceae bacterium UBA6166
TGAGCTTTGGAGATTAAACGGGTCCCAAGTTTCTGTCAAGACTGGGCCGTTGCCAAGATGAAGAATTATTAAATGGAGGTCCTTAATCTGCGCAAGTTTTTACAGAAGCCGGGCGCTTTGAGCATTCCCAAGCATTGGCCCCCGTATCAAAACTATCTGACTGAGTGACGTTTGGTAATGCCCATCCTGATAGGTCCTGGTTGTAAGCTGAAGCACCAGAAAACATATTCCTGACGTTTGTTGCTGTATCAGTTTCCCATTCATTTAAGGGCTGATTAAAGAACTGGTTACCATCAAACATAATCGAGAAATCGAGAACATTTGAAACGTCCCATTCATTAATGTTTTGGTTAAAGCGCATGGTTCTAAACATTTGCGACATGTTCTTTACGTTAGAAACATCCCATCCTGAAATATCATTATTAAAATGCGTTGCCTGCCTAAACATTGCACTCATATTCTCTACTGAACTTGTATTCCAGTTTGAGATATTTCCAACAAAACTGCTTCCCATAAAGACTCTAGACATAAAACGAATCGTGCCCGTATCCCAATGACTAAAATTTTCGGTTGTGAGTTCTCTTACAGCTCTAAACATGTCGTCTATATCAACTACTCCACTTAAATCGGGAGCATCAGTTGCAGTCACTCGTAAATTTGTGGCACCAAAAAACATTTCTTTCATAGATGTCCATTTAATATCTCCCCACTGTGAGACGTCGATAATCTTTTTAATATCGCCACTTGTCTCAATCCCATTGTGGCCATACAGTCTCTCGAATACACCCTCAATTTTAATTTCATATGTCCCCGGTGTTTCGTAAGTATGAAGATGGTTTGGATCATCATGCCCTCTAAGAATTGATTGAGTGCCATCCCCCCAATCGACAATCGCTTTGTAATTTGCCGACGAAATTAATGGCAATTTGACTTGGTTGTTACCGGAAAGACCAGCGATATCAGTCTTCCAATATGAGATGAAAGGAGTCGTTGTAGATTTAAAGAGCAATCCTACGGTGTTTGAACTGACTGCTCCTTTAGTGATATTGTATTCATAATAATTCGCAACTGCAGAAGAGCTCAAAGTCCAAAGGGCCTCACCATTTGCATCTGTAGTTACAGGATTATTATCTGGGATTCCTCCGTTGAGAGGAATAGTAAGACTCAGAGAGAGGTTATTCATTTTGTTGCCAAATTGATCTTCTGCAACGGCTTTTAATTCAACAAAGTCTGCTCCGCCTGTTTGCAGGGTCATCTTATTTGCCGTCAGAGAGATGAGATGGAGAGGTCCAGAAATAAATTCAAGTGTCACATTATTGGACAAAACAGCTTGGGCCGGCCCCCCAGTAACTTTGAACTGATACTGTCCTTTTCTAGTTGATGTTGTCACCATCCAGGAAGCTTCGCCCCCTGAATCAGTCATGAGGTCTTGTGCGACGACACTTCCGCCATTCACTGGAACAACTAGTGAAACTGGAACCTGACTTAACCTCTGCCCTCTCTGATCTTTTGCAATGACAATCAACTCAAGCTGACTGGTCCCATCCGCTTGTGCCGAAGACGTATTACCAACATAAAGTTCAAGTGTTTTTAAGATGCTTACTTCTTCTGGTTCTTGGATTCGACTAATAATCCCAAGTGGGTCAACATTATTGTCGCCAACCATGCAACCCCAGAACGGCAATAGAAGAAAAAAATAAAAAACATTTCGAATCATTTTTGTCATCTATTCCCTATCGGAACAATCCACTAACTGCATTATAGCTCCAAAGATAAAACCCCTAAAGAATCCATATAATAACAATAGCTTAAGGTAGCCTAATTTCTCTTCTCACTTCCAAGATGACCATAAAAGCTGTCAGTTAGGTCTAGTACTCTATCTGTGGAAGGGATAGTATTAAGGTATGTTTAAATCACTCAAACCCTTATTTATAAGCACCATGTGTGCCTTGCAGTCGGTTCATGCAACGACATATATAATTAAAGAAGGTGAAACCCTCTCTCAAATTGCCCAAAAAAAATTCCCCCAAGAGCGCATTTATGGATCGAATGGCTCGTTAAAAAAAATCCTTACTCTCAACAGTGAGATTGAAAATCCTAATATTATTTATCCCGGACAAATCTTAAAGCTAGAGGCCTTACAAGCTTCTTCACAAGAAGTCATCGTTGCTAAAAATCATGATCAAGAAGTATTGATCGCAGAGACAAGTGATATCATCACACAGATAAGTGCTGGCTTTGGCGGCTATTATTATAACCTAAAACAGACTGGCGTCCTTGGTACTGTTGATCTAAGCCTCTTCTTGATCAATGCCATTGAGTTACGTCAAAAATCCCAAATCGAAAATTTAACTTTTCAAACAAAGTTTCGCTCTGCCACTATTGAAATCGAATCAACAGGGCAAGCTGCTCAATCAAGAAGGCTTTCAAGTCTTGATTTAGATTTTTTATATAAAAATTTTTTAACGGGTCTTAGAGTTCAGCAACAGCCACTCATCAGAAGAACGGGGACTAACGTAGACTTCGAAGTACAAACACCTTTTTCTGTAAAAATCGGACATCTTTTCACTGTTCAAAAGTCTTCGAAAAGCTCTGTCTATTTTGAAACCACCTTTTTATACCTTATTAAAAATTCTTCCGGTAAGTCAGATATTATATTCGAGAAAAAAAATGGTTTTGGAATGAACGCTGAATTTATGTTTGAGAGAAGACTAAAGAACTCAGACTGGATCCTTTCTTGGCCAGTCATTTTTAATTACCAAAATAACAAAACGAAACTTACTTGGGACAACGACAAAGGTCTTGTTAAAACCCAAGAGCTCTCGCTTTATACTTTTCTTTCTTTAAATTATTTATTTTGAGAAAAGCCCCCTGCGAACCAGGGGGCCAAATAAGAAATTTTAGTTTGCGACTTCGAGAGTGCCCATATCGGAATCGATGACTTTGAGGCCAACGACTTTCATGAAGCTCTCTGGCTGAGTTAGATCAAGAGCAATTTTCAAAACTTCTTCCGCACTATCACAAGGATAAATAGAAAGGCCTTGTTTAATCTCTTGTGGAATCT
>DIUE01000084.1:0-340 GCA_002435795.1 Bacteriovoracaceae bacterium UBA6166
CCACACTTGTAACAAGTTAACGACACTAAAATTCTCCGCCTACTCCCACACCAATTCCTGAACCATCGCCAGTAGGAGAGAAAAAGATCCGTGGGGAGTTTCTCTTGTTGTATTCTTCAACAGACTTCAATAATAAATACTCGTTATTGTATTGAATTGTCTTGGAAATAAGATAGCTCACTCCAATTAGAGTCGCTCCGCCAAAAATAAGAAAATTCTTACTAGTTAGGGTTTCATCCTGACCTTCATTTGTCCTGAGTAAGCCTCCGAGAATCATCGCCGATCCAAAGGTCGAAGCCGCTGCACTTTTCCAGGTTGGACGGTTATTCTCTTGATATTG
>DIUE01000084.1:348-3882 GCA_002435795.1 Bacteriovoracaceae bacterium UBA6166
GCGTATGCCTGACCAAAAGTGATCAGTATTATGAGGAAAATGGCCTTGTTCATAGGGTAAATTGTTCTGCTTAAGTTCCGGTTTTTGCTCAGTAGCCTTTTTATCTTACCATAAACAAAAGACTCACACATCGGAATTTATGGACCTGATCAAGACCGGAATCGGTATAACTAAAACCATTAAGAACGTTTCTCGCTTTCGCGAGATTCTGACCGTTCTTGCTCGTCACGGCTTTTCAGAGCTCATCGTAAAATCTGGCTTAGATAAAGTTATTCCAGGCTTTGTTCTTCCTGCGCGAGTCTCACAGCTTAAGCGAGAAGATCTATCTACTGAAGAGTGGTGGCAGATATTTGGTTCACAACTTCGATCTAGTTTTGAAGAGCTGGGTCCAAGTTTTATTAAACTCGGACAGCTCTTGGCCACCCGAGAGGATATCCTTGATCAAACTCTCATCAAAGAATTAAAGCTTCTGCAAAATAAAGTAAAAGGAATTCCTTTTGCTACCGCTCTTCAGGTCATTGAATCCAACCTGGGCAAAAAAGCGAGTGAGGTTTTTAAGTACATTGATGAAGAAGCAATTGGTACGGCATCGATAGGTGTTGTCTATAAAGCTGAACTACTGTCTGGACAAAAAGTTGTAGTAAAAGTTCGCCGACCTGGAATTGCCAAAAATATCAGTACGGATTTTGAAATTCTCTTATTCATTGTTCAAAAGCTTGAGAAAGTCTCCTCCGAAATTCGTTATCTTGGTCTTTCCAAAATGATCTCTGATTTCTTCAAAAGCACTCAGCATGAGCTAAATTTCCTGGTCGAAGCTCAAAATGCTGAAAGATTACGGCATAACCTGAAGGTTATCGATAAAGATGGATTTTTGGTTGTTCCGGAGGTTTATCGTGAATTCACGACCCAGGAAGTACTGGTTTTGGAATTCTTGGACGGGCGCCCGTTTAATGAGTTTCATTCTCTGGAGGAGCTCGGTCCGGATGTTGTAGAAAAGCTGATGAAGAGCGTAGACCTTTTCACACACACACTTTTAGCCGATGGATTTTTCCATGCTGATTTGCATGGAGGTAATTTTTTTGTTCTTAAAGATCGAAGAATTGGCCTGATCGATTTTGGACTCATGGGTACGTTGAGCAAAAAAAATCGGGCGAACCTCGTCGCCATACTATATGCGGTAGTGACGCACAATTTTGACAATCTCGTCTATGAGTTTTTAGATGTGGCCGAGTACGAGAGTGTGCCAGATCATGAAGAATTAATCAGAGATATTAAGGATTCAATTTCCCCGTATATTGGTCTTAGTGTCAAAGAAACCAACATGACCGAGCTGGTAAGAAATCTTATCAAGACTCTGAGTAAACACGAACTCTATCTTCCGCGTGAATGGTTCATCATCTTTCGGGCACTCATGACTTTGGATGGAGTAGGGAAATCTATAGGTCTGGATTTGAATATCTTCAGCATTCTTGAAAAAGATCTCAATAAACTAGTGGGCGAACTACTTTCAAAAAACAATGCTCAAGAAGAGCTGATGTGGGTTGCTAAGGATGTGATCAATTCCTTGAGAATTGTGCCTAAGCACATACGCTGGTTTCTGAAAGAAGCCTCTCGAAACAACTATTCGATAGAACTTAGACTTAGAGATTTCGATAAGTTCAGCAAAGGTATTAACCGCTCATTCTATCTTCTAGGACTGTCCCTGATCGCCTGTGTATTTATCTTCTGCGGTTCTCTTTTTATCAGAAATACCGCCATCCTTAGTATTTACGATATTCCTGCCTTAACCTGGATATTCTGGGGATTTGCTTCCTATTTAATGATTCGAATCGCGATGTTGAGGAAGTTTTGATTGCTTATTCTGAGAGAACTCACTCTTAGTGATGAAAACGCTTTTATGTCGGCAGTCAGGGCCTGGCCAGAGCATGAACTCGACTGGATCTCATTTGATTGGCGACCAGGCGTAAACTTCAGTGACCATCTGGCCAAACTCAAAAGAGATTCCCTGGGAATTGGACTGGCCGAAGGAAGAGTGCCTCATACCATGCTCTACGGATTTGTGGATAATGCTATCGTGGGAAGGGTCAGCGTTCGCCATCAACTCAACGACCACCTGTCGCAGCGGGGTGGGCATGTTGGATACGCAGTAAACCCTGATCAAAGAAGAAAGGGATATGCGTCTGAAATGTTCAAACAAGCTCTCCAATTTCTGCATCATAAAGGATTGGATAAAGTTTTAGTCACCACCAGTGAGACCAATCTAGCGTCCTGGAAAATTATTGAAAAGCATGGCGGTCTTATGGAAAATAAGATTTGGGATTCGACTGAAAAAACATTTGTAAGACGGTATTGGGTTGATACGAAAAACTAAATACTATCTAAGCCACTAAAGAAGATCGGCTTTATTTCACCTAGCTCCTCAAAGGGTTGTGGCCCAAACACACCTCTCAAAAACTCCTCCATGTCCAGACCAAGTAAGTCCTCTTCAAACTGGAAATAAACCTCTTGTTTTACTGAATTAATCTCTCTTATGACTAATTTCCCATTGGTGTATTTATCCACCAGCTGTGAGAATAATTTTGTATTCCCCGGACACAACATAAATTGATAGTGTTCTTCGTCATTGTCAGTTACGGGAACGGGAGACCAAACCTTATCATATTTTGCGATCTCATTAAGGAAGGGGCTGAGTTTCTTTTGAGTACCGTATTCGAAAATTATTTGGTTAAGGTCTTGGCCTTTGTTTTGAAAGTAATAGGAAATAATTTCGGAGTTATTTCTTTTTATGAACAGGTCAGATGAAGTAATTTTCCCAATGATTTCCCAGTCACTCTCAGTTCTGGAAACTGTGAAAAACATTTCGCCAAAACTTTTCTGGTACAATCTTTCAATTACTTTTTTATCTGCGACAGATAATAGAGCGTACTTTGTTTTTTCAAAATCAGTAGATACTCCATTAAGGCTAGTGGTCTGATATTGAGCTCCGCAAAGGTGAAAACCATATTTCTGATAAAGCTTTTCTTTGTCACTCCATAGGACAAAAAAAGCCACATCACTTTTTTTCTCAGACAAGACTTCCATCATTAATTCTTGAAATTTTCCTCCTCCACGATGGCTCTCTGCTACTGCGATCCCTCCGAGAAGGGATATTTGAATGCCATCAATGTAGCGATCGCAAACTCCAATGTGAGCGCACACATGACCGTCCTCAGTCAGCATGATGAAGCAGTTATGCAAATTACTCTCGTGCATGAGAGGTGCAAAATCGATAACGAATTTATTTTGAGACTCATAGTGAAATGAAGCTTCTATAAGTTGAAGTGTCTCGTCTTTGAGATGGGGAGCAGCTTTTAATGTAGTGATGGTCATAATTAATTATGCTGCTTTAACTCTTCTTTGCCTCGGCAAAACTTACCCAGATTAAAATAAGCCAATAAAATCAATTACCTAGGGCATGGTTTGGCGATAGTGTAAATATTTTTTACAAAAAACTAAAGTCCTTTCGTGCATTGTCGAAAAGTTAAGCATGAAGGA
>DIUE01000060.1 GCA_002435795.1 Bacteriovoracaceae bacterium UBA6166
GAGAACTTAAGAAGTTGGGCTTTGACCCACTGTTTGCGATCAATCATATCTACGCCATGTTTAGGGCGAATATCAATCGGCTGGTTCGAAGGACTTGGTGCACGACTAAAAAAGCAGAGAAACTACAGCAGCATTTGGATCTGTATGTTTGGTTTCATAATCAGGTGTTGAAGGCTTATTAGTTTTTGGCAGTCGATGTATCCTCAAAAGAATAATCTCTAAATCTACGCCCGCATTTTAAGAGAAATTAAAAATTGTGGTGAACTATTCTGGATTTTAGCCCCACGGTAGTGGGGCAGTTTAAGGGCAGTGGATGAGTGTGACCGTCGGTGATCCCAGAAGCAGGGCACACCCACGTTTTTTGTCATTAGCGATAAAAAATTCTAAAGAATCTTGAATCGTTTTCCAGTTTTTTCCTTTATCTCCACTGACTTCAACCGAAAATACAGCTTGGTAGTGATTCATTTCTTTAGACAGCAAATTCATTTTCAAAATTTTAGGACTTTCGCCTCTGGCAAGATATTCAGGTCTTTTAGATTTTTCTCCATCCGGATCGTGTACGGGTTTAATGAATTTGAAATTTTTTGGATCGAGACATTGTTGTTTAGGGCTTCTTCGTCTTCCCGCCATTTCCTCTTTGATAAATTCAAGAGCGTATTGTTCAGGAGTTCCTGCGCAGGCGAAGATTTCAACGGAGAGAACGATCATAAAAAGGCTCAGGATGATTTTCATGAGCGGGCCTCGAGTTGAGGACAGTTTTCAATACAAGTTTCACCTTCGATTTTGATTTTGTCTGGGGCGATTTTACATTCGGGGTCGTCAAGGCCTTTGTGGCGGATGACCATGAATTCTGTTCGTCTACTTGTTTGTACAACGGCCGGTGAGATTGATTTTTTTTGTTGCGCCTCTTTGCAGGTTTTTTGAGCTTCGAACAGTAGTCTGTTTAAGAGGATTTGACTTTGGGCCGGAAATTTTGCGTCCATTTGCGCGACACCAAGGCTTCTTCCAGCGCCACTTTGGATGAGTTGGAAGTCGAACTGATCGATTGTGATGTCTTGGCATCTGCCTTTGGTGAGGGCGCGGTTGATGCCGAGTGGGTCGGTGCCGACGGATTGAATGATATACATATGATGATCGTGACCGACGATCATATCTCCTGGTTGAATTGAGCTGATGGCACCAGATTCAGTTTTATCGAAGTGAGCTGGTTTGATGCAGGTTTTTGGATCGTGAGCGGCTGCGAGAAATCCGCTAGTTCCGAGGTCTCTGCGATCTCGTTGGTCTTTTGTGACTTTGAGGCCTGAGGCGAAAAGTGAGGCTTGGACGAAGCCGGAGCAATCGATTGCGCTGACAGGTGCGGAGTCACATTCGATATTCGATGTTTGGCATTTTTGCGTTTGATTGCTGAAGAGATTGATTTCAATCTGGTTTTGGTTGTGGCGAATTTCGGGTTTGGCACCCAAGCTGAAGATAGGTGGTTGGTCGAGAATATTTCGGCATTGAGGGCCGGGGTATTTATTTTCTTTTTGGAGCGCTTGAAGTTTGGAGAGATAGGGATGATGAGCAATATACTGCTCTTTGTTTTCAGTAGTCAGACGGCGTTTGTTAATTTTGTTTTCTTGCTCAAATACATCAACGCTAATTGGGGGAATAGGGGTTGTTGCATCTAAAACTATATCGAGTACTGCGCAGCTTTGATAGAAAGTTGCCATTGTTCGAAGTGCACCGTTGACGATGGGATGATGCTTTTGTGGGTCTGTGTTTCGAAGCACTGAGCAAGGATCGATCGGTGATTGGCCAAGATTTGGAAGTTCGGCGAGTGTGGTATTTACATCAATAATTGTCTCATTGAGGGTGGGCGTCTCAAGAAGTGGAGGTGTCTCGACGATGACGGAGCCTGTTTCAGTCCCAGGAATGATGATTGGTGTTTCTGAAGGAAGGACTGGTCCATAAACTGGCAAATCGCTATCACTGATATCTTCTCTACCAGCTTCATTTGGATTGATAGTGACTGAGGGAAGTCCTGAAATTTCTGTTGTAACTTCCGGCTGAGTTGCGCCTTCATTTGGCAGCGTCGGAGTTTCATCTGTTGATGGAGGAGTTAAACTCTCTACTGTGCGTGATGGGATTTCGGGATCAGTTGTTGTTGAGATAACCGGGACGTCAGAGTCTTCGGCATTAAGTGTGGGAAGAGTTGGAGAAACCGTTAAGACTTCAGGAGCTGTGTCTGCAGAGCCTCTCCCAGATTCTGCATTACCCGCAAGGCGCGCTCGTTTTTCTTCCTCTGTCTCCAGAGGAATTTCACCGGGCAAGAGTTCGTCGTTGCGAGGTGGAGCTACGAGACCTAACGTGCCTGCTGAGTTTGATCTAGGGAGTTCCCGAAAGATGCCATCAGTTTCTAATGAGGGCTTAGCGGAACTTGCGGCCGGTCTCTCGCCGCTTGCAAGTGTTTGATCGATTTCTCTTTTAACAAGATAATCGCGGTATGAGAGTGGAGCGCTCTCGTTATCCTTGTTCATGAAACCACTAGCAATTTCTCCTAAGCCACCAAGCATTTGGGGAATCATTGTCGCCCAAGGTGACGCGGGCATGGTGAGCCCGTGATGAAATTGCGGAAGCTGTGGCCCCATCATTCCGGGCGTACACAATCCTCCGCCAAAATAGGGAGGCTGGCCGAGTTGAACATTTGAACCAGCACTATAATAAGCTCGGGGTTGGTAGTAAGCAGACGAGGCCATTAAGGGGCGTTGCAAATACTGTGAGCCTGCATAAAGACTAAATTGTGGTCCGCTATAACACTGCGCTTGGGCACCAAAGCTCAGGGCCCACGAGAGGCTTGTGACCATAAATAAGAAATTCAGTTTTTTGTTCACTTCTCTAGCTCACCTGCAAAAGAAATCCTGCTATCTTATCGGAAGTATGGGCCAAATATGTAGTCTTAACTGCCCCAGTTGAGTGGGGCTGGGATTAAATTAAGCCTCTGAATTTAAAAAGAATAATAATGGTTTATGATAGCTGCCCACAATGAGGGAACTTAAACGCGATCAAAAGCTATTATTGGTGAGCTTGATGCCTTTGGCGTAAAAAAGACGGACTTTCCAGCCCCACTGTTCTGGGTCAGTTTATGTGACTTGTCTGGAACAGGATCTTTAGCTAAACTATCGAAACTTCATAAACTGATCAAAGTTTTGGATTCGCCTATGCACACACCACAATTGAGCCCCATAAATAAATCTCTCATCATCGCGGCCGTTGCGCTGTTTTTGATTGAGTCGATCGTGCGCTTAAGTTTAGGGACGAGCCTCACGCCTTTTCTTGGTCTTTCCCTTCCCGGTCTTTTGAGTGGATGGGTGACGCAGTTTTTAAGTTATCCTTTTGCTGAAACTCAATTGATCGCCGTGATTTTCAATGGATTGATTCTTTGGTTTTTGGGTAGCGAATGTGAATGGTCTTTTGGACCGCGCAGGTATCTTTTGTTTGTTTTAGGAACGCTGTTTATTTGCGCTGTTGGTTTTTTAGGTGTGAGTGTGGTGGTAGAGACGAGGGCTTCGCTTTTAGGTTTGTCGGCCCTGACGAGCTCGCTGTGTATCGCGTACGCGGCTATGTATCCCGACCGGAATTTTTCTTTCATGATGCTTTTTCCAATGAAGGCGTGGATGTTTTGCGGCTTGATGATTGCCATCATTCTGTATCAAGGGGCTTTCCAGAGTTCGTTGGCGCAGTCAGTGGGGCAGTTGATGAGCATGGCCTATGCTTGGTTTTTTGTGCGAAGCATTCGGGGAGAGTCGCTCTTTCCGTTCTTAAAGGGTTTAAATCTTAGATCGAAAAAGCACAATGGCAGTAAATCCCATCTGAAGCTGGTCAAAAAAGATGAGGAAGAGCCTCCAAAATACTGGCATTAAAATTGTCATCTCTGCTGTGAGGTGCTAGATTTAGCTCCTTAAGTAGATCATTAATGAAGAGGTTACCCCATGAGATTAAGCCGCGCTCTCCAAGAGAAACAAATGGATGTTCGTCTCCGTGATAAATTAATGTCAGAAGGCAAGCTTACTAAGAAGCAAGTGGAAGAAATTACGAAGGCCCTTCCTGATGATCAAACAAGAGCTACGCTGACTCACGAAGGTGATCGTGGTGATTCGCTAAGAAATTCTCAATAAGTTTTTTTATTTTCCTGTTACCGGTGTCACTTGTGGAGTGACATCGTGGATCGTCACGACTTCCATTTCATAAAGAAGATCATCACATTTTTCAGTTGCAACGATGTCTTGAGTTTGGGCAGTGAAATGGGCGAGGTACATATAACCATCAGATGCGCCACTTTTCACAGCATAACTTGATTTCGCAAGATCAGCTTTGCGGTGAATATCACTTATAAAATTCGGGCCTGGAGCTTTTAGGCTATCGGGAGTCAATCGATCAATCAGATGATCTCCGTTCGTTATAATTCTCGTAAAATCGTCCATGCTTGCTCCCCTTCCGACTGCTTCTACTCGCGCTTTTAAATCGGGAGTGTAATCAAAAGTTTCTCCACCTTTGGCCAGACGTAGACCCCCTGGCACAGGAGTGACTTGTACACCAAGTTGGGTCATCTCTTTTTGAACATCAGCGAAATAGCGTTTTGTAATATCGTCGTAAACCGATTGATTGAATTGGTTGCCGCGAATGCGATAGAGGCCTTTAAGTTTTTCATCAAAACTATGTCTGATATTATTTAAACCCTGACCGTACTTGCGAGAGAGAACGAGGGTGCTATTACTCGAGATTCCAGGAACTTTCCTTTTTGTTTGGGCAACAGCATTGAAGGCCCTCGCTTGCCCGGCTTGGAAAGTGATGTGGTAAGGAGTAGTGACAGGGTTCATGGCAACGAATGAGCGAAAATTGTTTCCGAGGGCGAAGAGCGTTTTCATTTCATTTGTACCTGTCTCGAGAAAGGTCGTGACTGGTTGAATATATTGGCCAACTTGATAGCTGGTTTTTTGGGCCATGTCTTTCGCATCTTGAATGAATTTTTTGTCAGTGATTTGTTTGACGGCATCTGGTGCGATTCCAAAGCGTGAAGGGTTGTTGGCGATATTTTTTCGCATTTGAGCGAGGGACTGTATGCCTTTTACAGTACCTAGAATTCCACCCATGAAATAACCGGCACCGATCTGTCCAATGAGTCCGCATTGAAAATTGGTAATGGATTCGCATGTTGGGCAAGACCAGTTTGTTTTTTTCAAACATTCTGAGTTATAGGGCTCACCAGACCATTGAGTGCAACCAAGAAGTTCACTATAGAACTCTCTGATATTTCCTAATAAGCTGAAAAAGTTTTTTCGTAGCAGAGTGTAGAAGGAAGCAATATCTCCAGAAGAAAGGGCGGTGGCCATTTCTTCGGACATTACACTTGCAAGAAGCATGGCGGTGGAAGACTCGCCTTCAGTATCCATAACATAATTCCACAGCGATTTACCGGCATTCCAGATACCTCTTGGAATATCTTGAAAGACGAGTTTTAAAGTCGACATGATGGCTTCTTTTACGTTTGCAAGAACAGTTGTTAAGCAACCCATATCAGTTTTTGTATCTTCTGTTTTCTTAGAAGAGAAAAGACTAAAAGTGTTTTTGAGATCTTGCTCAAACAGATCAAAAATTTGTCGCGCGCAACTTCGGTCTTCTTTAGGGCAGCCATTATCATCGTAATTATCAATAACCTGTAGTGCATCTTCCACAAATCTTCTTGGGACAGAGCCTTTATAATTGGAAACGTTCACACAAGGATCTTTATTAAGCGCCTTGTTTACTAGTGGAATTAAGTTCTCGGCCATTGAGGCGGTGGAGTTTCCATCCTCATGACATTGAATAAAAGAAGGAACAACGATTCCACTCTGACGATCTAGTAAAAAAATCGCCAGCTTTTTGCGACTGGGAGTGCCATCTGTATTAGGCTTACAATGCCGCTTTGTCTTACATTGATAATACGTGATATTATTATAGAAGAGATCGCTGATTTTGTTCTCGCCGTCGATATAGGTATAATGTTGAGATTGTCTAGGAAGGCCAGTCTCTTGAGCAGTGAGAGGACTTACCACCATGACAAAACACGAGAGAGTTAAGAGGAATTTTGAAATGAATGTAATGAGAATTTGCTCCACAATCTTTTTCATATTTTTAAGTCTCTTTACTCCGTATCAAAGCCTTCAGGCCATTTCGTATCAGGTAGGGGATTTTAAACTCGACCTTCCGTTCCCTGAGAAATGGAGGGTGCAAAATAAAGATACCAAAGGTCAGTTAGTTTTTTTTGATGCCGCTAGATCAAATCCAAGGCCCATCATTACTGTCACTCTCTCACCGTTTCAGTATCCCCCAGATAACGTATCGGAATTTGAAAAAATAATGAGAGAAAAAAAAGAACAATGGCTTACTAAGCACAAAGGTCGTTTCGCTGAATCGCTAACTATTGAATTTCTGGAAAAAGAATTGTCGGTCATTAGCCGAATGAGCTTTACAGTTGAGCAGGGACATTTTCATGAATGGACTCGCTTCCAGCAATGTAGCCCGAAAAGGGGAGTCATTTTAAAGTGGATGATACCTGATAGTTTTGTTCAGACCGAAGCTAAAGAAACGGAGGAGTGGAGAAAACTTTTAACCAAGTCTTTGTGTGAGATGAACGAGTCTATTGAATAACAAAACGAGCAAAGAGAACTTCTTTTACGGCGTTCTTTTTAGTTATGCGATTGATTTCTTCTTTCAATTTATTCTCTAATAATATTTTTCCATAAACAGAATTCAATTCATCGGGGTCCATTTGCCCTGCAATTTGAATGACTCTATCGTTAATTTGCGGCAAATTATTGACGAAATCCTGATGCTCTTGTCCAGGAGTGGGGACAAGATGAATTTCGAGATCGAGAAAACGCAGTCTCGTTGTAGGTGATTTTAAATTAATGATGAGCGGTTCAAGTTTATAACTCGCCGTCAGCGAAGCCTCTTGCAGTTTTTCTTTCATCAATGCAAGCTCCGCCGCCGCGTCGATGGGGGGCTTTTCATAGATAACTTCGGTATAGACGAAGACGCCAAGTAGGGCCATGGTAGCGAGAGTACAAAGACCGACAATGACCATATCGATGAGTTTATTTCCAGTCATTTAGTCTCGCTTTGGTTTTATTCATGGATATCATTCTAACACGGTCATTTTTTTCAAACAAGAAGACCAAGAAAACTCCACTTTTGGGGTCTTAAGAGTTGATTTTTTTTGTCTTCTATTTTCGAATCCAGTGACAAGTATAACCACCAGGATTTTTCTGCAAATAATCTTGGTGATAATCTTCCGCTAAAATGAATTCCTCAAAAGGTTCAAGCTTGGTCACAATTTCTTTTTTCCAAAGGCCCGATTTCGAGGCGCGCTCAATTGCTTTATGAGCTTCACCTTCTTGTTCAGAGGAGTTAAAGAAAATGGCAGAGCGGTACTGCGTTCCTTTATCGTTGCCTTGTTGATTGAGAGTGGTTGGGTCGTGAATAGTGAAAAAGAAGTCGAGCAATTTTCCGTAGCTCAGCTTTTCACTTTCAAAAACGATTTTGATGGCCTCTGCATGACCAGTCGTACCGGTCTTTACTTCGTTATAGGTTTTCTTACTCGTGTCGCCACCGCTGTAGCCAACATCTGTCGAAACAACACCATCAAGTTTTTTGATAAGGTCTTCAACTCCCCAGAAGCATCCGCCAGCCAAATAGGCCGTTTCTAATTTTGAGTCCATTTTTTCGCTCCTCAATTGCGCCATTAAAGGGGTTGTTAACAAAAGTATAATTGTCATCAGAGTCGTTTTCATAAGTTCAAGTTTAAATGATTCTCATGCTTAAGTGTAGGCGAAAAAGGCGTCGCCTCTCATACATCAATTAAACAAGAAATTTAGGGAGAAAATAGGCCCTCAGGAGATGTCCTTGAGGGCCATAAAAGACTAGAAACGAAGTGGAGTGTAAGGAAGATCTAAATCGAGGGCCACTTGTTCGTACACAAGGCCGCCTTTAAAGACGTTGATCCCTTTTCTGAAAGCTTCATCATTTTTTGCAGCTTCCGCTACACCTTTAGCGGCAATCATACGTGCGTATTTAAGAGTCACGTTTGTGAGGGCGTAAGTTGAAGTTCTAGCAACTGCCCCTGGCATATTCGCCACACAATAATGAATCACGCCATCGATATTGAAGGTTGGTTTTTCGTGAGTTGTTGGCTTACAGGTTTCAATACAGCCACCTTGGTCAACAGCGATATCAACCACCACAGAACCTGGCTCCATTTTAGAAATCATTTCACGAGTCACAAGCTTCGGCGCTTTCGCTCCTGGAATCAGAACCGCTCCGATCACAAGGTCAGAGTTCACAACCGCTTGCTCGATATTATCGATGTTTGAAAAGAGCGTTGTGATTCTGTTATCAAAAAGATCGTCAAGTTCAGCTAGGCGTTTTGTTGAGAGATCAATCGCTGTTACGTCAGCGCCCATTCCCATGGCCATTTTAATTGAGTTTGTGCCGGCAATCCCACAGCCGATGACTGTGACTTTCGCGCGACGAGTGCCCGGTACGCCACCGAGAAGCACACCTTTACCGCCGTGATCAAGTTGCAAATAAGAAGCACCGATTTGGGTCGCCATTCTTCCTGCCACTTCTGACATAGGAACAAGAAGGGGGAGTGAACCGTCGGCCGGTTGAATTGTTTCGTAAGCGATTGCTGTACAACCAGATTTCATCAAGCCGATTGTTTGCTCTGGATCAGCGGCGAGGTGAAGGTAGGTGTAAAGAATATGGTGTGGCTTCAGCATGGCGATTTCCACTGGCTGAGGCTCTTTCACTTTAATAATCATTTCGGCCGTTTCAAAAACAGCAGCAGCGTTTTCAAGAATCGTGGCACCAGCTTTGATGTATTCTTCGTCAGTGATCCCGATTCCAAGGCCTGCGCCTTTTTGGATATAAACTTGGTTGCCGTCGACAACTAATTGTCTTACGCCACCTGGAACAAGGCCGACGCGGTTTTCGTTATTTTTAATTTCCTTGGGTACGCCAATTTTCATAGAAGGCTCCTGAAGTTGCGGTTTTTGGGTGTCAAATTCGCCTGAGAATAGTCTGGAGAGCGCCACTATTCAATAGAAAAACATTGCTAGACTAGGTGCGGTATTCGAGTCTTTGGCCGTCGTAACAGACAAAAATAGAGTTTAGGCCTTGCGCTTGAAGAAGCCCCTCAAGTTGAAGATGAGCGAGGCGGTGGCCCATATGGATCAGACCGGCTTTTTGAGGGGTGATTTGAGCAATGAAATCGAGGGCCCTTTGGAAGGAGAGGTGAGTGTCATGGGGTTCGAGTTGAACACAGTCTATAATCAAAAGCTCAAGCTGCGCTTCCTTTAATTTTTTGAGATTTTCGGGAGTGATATCGTGGCAATCAATAACATAAGCGAAACTTCCGTGGATAAAGCCAAGTGTTTCGCTTGAACCATGGGGATTTGAAAAAAACTCGAAGGCCTCGCCAGCGATTGAGATGTTTGCAGGGCTCGTCATCGTATTGAGTTTGAGTCTTGGTCTGCCCCCACCAATTGGAGCGCCACTTGGCGGGGGAGAGAATAAATAATCAAAGCCTAGCCTGAGGCGTTCACTCGTAACGGTATTGCAGGTGATCTCAATAGGGGCCAGCTCGGGGTTGAAAGTAAAGGGCCTGAGTTCATCAATGCCGTGCAAGTGATCAGCGTGATCATGAGTGATGATGACATGATCAATATGTCTTATTTTTTCTCGTAATAGCTGTTCTCTAAGGTCTGGACCAGTGTCTACTAAGAGGGATTTTCCGCTAGCCGTTTCGAGAAATAAACTGGTGCGAAGCCGTCGGTCTTTAGGTTCAAGACTTTGGCATACTTTGCAATCGCATCCCAGCACAGGGATTCCTGTGCTGCTGCCACTGCCGAGAATTCGAAGCGAATGAACTTGATTGGTCACCTAGACTACCCTATCCTAAGAACCTCACTTTTTCTATTAAGGTTGAACTATGAATAAGAAATTCTTGCTCTCAATAATTCTCCTCGGCACCCTGGTCTCAGGCTGTGCAGGGAATCAGAAAAAAAGTGGTGAAGCAGGGACCCCTGACGCAAAAGATTTGGCGAGTCTAGAGTTGAAACTCCCAGTAGAGCGAATTGTTTTGCCCAATGGCTTGAGGGTGCTTCTCATGTCTAATCCCAGTTTACCTATCTATAGCTATTATACTTTTTACGATGTCGGTGGTCGCTACGAAGGACCGGGCACCACTGGGGCGACCCATTTTTTAGAGCATATGATGTTTAAAGGTTCGCAAAATTATGGACCAGGCTTCTTTGATCAATTTGTCGACTCCAATGGTGGCTCAAATAATGCTTACACAAGCTTTGATTCCACCGTTTATTATCAAAATATGCCTAAGGAAACGCTCGAGGAAATGATTAAAATCGAAGCGGACCGTATGAATAGCATTCTTTTGATTCCCCTCGCTTTTGAAAGTGAGAGGAAGGTCATTTTGGAAGAGCGTAAAATGCGCTATGAAAATAGTCCTCGTGGACAAATGTTTCAAGCTCTCACTCAAGAAGTTTTTGCAGGAACCCCATACGGGGGGTCAGTGATTGGATCTGAAGAAGATATTTTGGGTCTTAATCGCGAGCGCATGTTGGAGTTTCATAAAACGTTTTATAGCCCCAATAATGCTGTCATTGTGATTATTGGTGATATCGATCTTGGCAAGACCTCACAGTGGATTCGACGGGCGTTCACACCACTTTCTAAAAATGAAAAACTAGCTGAGCTTAAAACCGACTATAACCGCGAAGAGGTTTATCGGCCAAAAGCGAAAATGAACCCTGAGATGCGTCTGCACGGTGAGAGTCCACGCCCCATTTTTGCTCTCGCTTATCGGGGAGAAAAATTAGGGGCCAGAAGAGCTTACGTGATGGATATTCTCGCCTCTATTTTAGGCAGCGGGGAGAGTAGCTATTTTCATCAAAATTATGTCTCCGGGGCCAAGCCACAATTATCCTCTGTTGGCGTGGCAAATTATAACTTGAAATACAACGGTGTCTTTTTTGTGACAGGTGAGTTGCTTGAAAAAACGTCTTTGCCAAAATTTAAGCAAACTCTCATGAAGGACGTATCGGAAGTTTGTATAAAAGCGATTGATGAAAGATCACTTCAGAAAACGAAGAATCAGTATCTTGTTAGCTATTATAATGAACTTCAAACAAATGCAGGTGTTGCAAGTTTCTTAGGTCAGCGCGAGAGTTTCTTTGGTGATTATATGACTTATAAAGACGAACTTAAGACCTATAACTCCATTACACTGGCCGAAGTTCAAGTTGTCTGTCGGGAAGTTTTTGGCTCAGACGATAACTTTTTTCTCTCTGTTTGGGAAAAACACCCTAAGAAATCTTAAGTTTTAAAAGGATTTAATTGATGAAAACTTTTCTGCTAATTCTCCTTATTACCACTTCGATGAATCTCGAGCTAAGAGCGCAAGAGAATATTAAAAGATTTGATTGGGATGGAATGGAAGTCGTCTGGTTACAAGATGAACGCTTTCCAACCTATGCTCTCTCAATCTATTTTGCCGATGGAGCACTGGCCGACCATCCTCAAAGAAGAGGGGAGACTGCAGCGACTCTTAATTTGTTAACGGCCGGCACGAGACGTTTTGATCACCGTGCGATAGCCGAGAACCTCGAATTCTATGGCGCAAGCTACGCCCCCTATGTGACTCATGAGTATTCAACCTATTCAATCAGTGGCTTAACCAAAGACTTGATTCCAACCGTGAAGAAAATTTGCCATCTTTTTGCAGATGCAAGCTTTCCTGAGCCACAAGTGAATATTGAAAAAAATCGCGCCATCGAATCTCTAACCAGTTTAGTTTCAGATCATGGCTCTCTGGCCTCTAGGGCGATTAGAGAACTTTCCATGGCCGGTAGTGCTTATGGAGTTCCTGTCTCGGGTAAGATTGCTGATATGAAACGCATTCAACCGACACATTTGAGTCAGAAACTTAGTTATTTAAATGAGAAAGTACAAAAGAGAATTTACCTCACAGGTCCCGAGTCAGTACTGGCGGTTCAGCGTGTGTTCAACGAGGAATGTGGTTGGAAAAACCAAAAAGATCTTTATGTTCGCGCTGGCGTTGAAATTAAAATTGAACCTCAAGATAAACTTAAAATCATTCTAATTCCGGTCCCAAATGCCAACCAAGCTCAGGTGCGTTTTGGACGTTTTTTAACCAAGTCAATGACGTCTCCAGATGAAGTGGTGACTTTAACGAGTGATCATCTAGGTTCTGGGTTTACCTCTGTTTTGATGACAGAACTTCGCACTAAGAGAGGGCTAACCTATTCAACAGGTGCTTTTGCTGCGGCTCAAAGGGATTACGGGAGATCTGGAATTTCTACATCAACTAAAAATGAAAATTTAGCTGAGCTTTTGAATGTCATCAAAGCTTCACTTAAAGAAATGAGTGAGGGCAAAATCAATACGGACCATCTCGCCCGCACTCAAAAAGGACTGGCCGGAAGTTATCCATTTCGTTTTGAAAGCTCGATGAATTATCTCTCTCAAATCCTTCTGCTTGATCACCAAGGTCGCGATCTATCAGAATTGTATAAATTTCAAGAGCGAGTCCTAAAAATTAAGCAGGATGAAGTTCAAAGAATGACCACAAATCTTTTTGACTGGGATCAAATGGTTTTAGTCGTTGTAGGGGATAAATCCCTTGAGAAGACATTAAAAGAGTTTGGACCTGTGCAGGTTATGAGGCCAGATTCAGTTCTTTAGGACTCTTTGGTATGGCCTCGAATCTCAACCTGAGCGCCAGGATGAATCACAAGAGACTGAGTTGTGATTTGTCCTTTCACTGAAGCACTCGGATAAAGTACGACTTTGCCAGACGACAGAATCGTTCCATCAACTTGACCGTATACTTCTAGGTTTTGGCAGGTGATATCGCCTTTGATTTTACCATCAAGCTCTATGATCAAACTCGCATCATCAAGGGTTTGAACTTCACCTTCAATTTGAGACGAGATTCTTGTTAGGCCGCTAAAAACCAGCTTGCCTGAAATCTTTGAACCTTTACTGAGGTAACTGAAATCTTGATGGTGAATTCCGCTATAGTCGATCATCTAGGCATTTCCTTAGAAGGCATAAGTTTGAGTTTTTTTGGCGATCAGGTCCCCAGTGCGCGAAAAGAGCAAGATTTTTACCATTCCTCGTTTAGAAAAATGGCCTTTGAAGACTGCTTCTACGGGTCTAAATCGAGCGGTGGCAAAGTACTCACCCTTTGTGTAAGACAAGAGCGGATCATCGTCGGAGAATGCCGTCTCAGGATAAAAGGAAATACTTGAGCCACTGATAATCATGGCAAAAATATACCCTACCTGCCGGTTCGTTTCTGGTGCTAAATTTAAGAGATTGAAGGCCAAATGGATTTCACTCTCTAGAGGTTTCAATGTGACGTCTTCAATGCCAATAATAGGATTGGCCGATAGATCTTGCATCCCTGCAGTGAGTTTAAAGAGGCCTAATGTCGCCGATAGTCCGTCTGTATCAACTTGAGTTTGGGATAGTTTTGTTTCAAATTCACGATTCATTCCCATCAACTCTTGGACTCTCGTATCGAGCAAGATATTTTCATCTCTCAATTCTTGTATGATGGCCGGTTCTTTGCGAGCCGCGAGAACTCGAACATGCTTTATTGAAAGTCCACCTAGAATGACTGCAATAAGAGAAGCAACTGTCACAAAAGGCAGGACATAAAAAAGAAACTTGATGACGGACTTTTTAACCTCAAAATATTTTGGGGTTTCATGGTCACTGTAGAGAATGAGAGAAACTTTAGAATCTTTACTCATTTAATTGGCTTGTGTTGCTTTGGTTTCTTTGACGAAAATCCACCTGCAGAATTTGCGCTGGATCTCTTGATTCAAAAAAGCGCATTGAGGGAGTAAACTGCGCCAATTGGTCTTGTTCTGTTTCTTCTGGGATTCCGTGTTTGCTCCACATCTCGGCAACGATTTTCCAACGGAATTGTGAGTCCCGTTTTAAGTAAAGCGTTTTTCGGCCAATATCATTTAGGGTCGCAGATTGATATTTCTGGATAAAGCTCACCATTAAATAATCATCAGTGTTAGAGCCCGAACCAATAATTGAAAGATGTTGAGCGTCGATCAACGGCTTTGTCGGTTGCTGAAAAACAGCTCTTTTATGCGCCTTGAAGGCCTCGAAGTTTTTTCGAACAGGATCATAAAAAGGATTGGGAGAATAATAACTTAAATAGGCTTGCAGGTCTAAATTTCTCCAAGCAGTTAGCCAGCCTTCAAGGACGCCTTCAATTTCTTGACGGTTTTTTTGCCAAGAATCTTTTTTGAGATAGGTGAGGTCTTGAACAACAACCACTGAACTTCTTTGTAGTTCGATATACTGAGAGAGTTCGATTAAATCTTTATTCGTTGAAACAATACAACCTCTGGAGTCCAAGCCTTTGTCGATGCGAGTTTCATCGTTCGTGGAGTGAACCCAAATTCCTCCACCGGTTTTTCCTGCCAGCGTATCGATGGGGTTGGGATAATCCATCACAAAAGCGCCGACACCATAAATCGCTCCCACTTCAACACCATGTCTTTTTAAAAGATCTTGATGAGTCAGAAATTCCGTAAGTCGATAAACACCTTCCGGAGTTCTGTGATCTCCTTGCAGAAATTTATTACCAGCTCTTTTTCCGGTGGCGACTTCGAATGTTTTAACTTTTTTAGGTAGGCCATCTTCGTTTTTAAAAAGATGCAATTGATGAGTGGATTTTTCAGCAACCAAAATATGGTGGGTAAAAAATGGATCAAGCTTGAGCAGCGTCGTCGGAAGAAATTCATCAGCAGAGACAGGATGAGCAATGAGGAAGAGCAAAAGCCATAAGCTTTTAAATGTATTTTTCATATTAATGAATCGCTCCTTCAATGCATTACATGAGCCCGACTATTCCTGTCGGGCATTGATGTTGTAATGTCTTAAGATTATGTTATCTCAAGCCTTTAGTATCAATCAAATAAAAAGCTCAAGAACTCTGGTCAAGTTTGCCTTCCTATTAATGCTAAAAAATTAGGGTTAGACTTAAATATGCCGATAAGAGCTTGAAATATGAAGATAATTTTCTTTAGCCACGATGAATCAATTGAGGAACTCGCAGAGTCTATTCACAATCATGAATGGGCTTTTTGTGCGGGCATCGATGAACTCATTTTTGAGTTAGATCAAGACACGGAAGAAGATCGAATCTGTTTGTGTTTGGACTTTGATTCGGGCGTTAAAGAGATTGATAAATTTTTAAAAAAAGTCTTAAAAACTCCGGACCTCATTAAGCTTGGGATTTCTTCCCGAGAAAATCTTAAGCTGATTCGAAAACATCAAAAATCAAAACTCAGTTGTCATCAGTATTTGTTGAAGCCTTTAGAATTAAAGGGGCTGGCCTCGGCGATTAATGATCATCTCCTTTCTGTTTATATTGAAGAGAATAATCTAACGGAAGAAGGGGATGAAGTTGCAGGCGCTCCTTCAATTCAAATTTTGGCGACACCTCACAAGGCACTCCATTCATTAGATGAGGAAAAAGAAGATTACGATACAACTAAATCAAGGATTGTCATTCCTGAAGGTTTTCGTACTGATGGACGCTCAGTGATTGAAGGAGCGAATTCAATTGAAGACGAGATCGCAGACGAGGACGATGAGGAAGAAACATTTTTCGCGCAAGAATTTAAGATGGATGACGAGGTTAAATCACTCGTCGATAAACACAGAAAAGGATCAACAGGACTTTCATTCGGAGAAGATCCGATTAATGACCGAATTCAAGCTAAGTTTGACGCTGTTTTTAAAAATAATTTCTATGAAGATGGGCCAGTAGAGTCTGGTCAAACAGGGTCTATTAGTTTTGGCGAAGATTCAGATCCTGTCGAAGATGACTCGCCCTCTATAAGTTTTGACCTCGGTGAAGATGAACCAGAACCTATTTCAAAAAATACCAATAAAGATCCGGTGGAAGCTATGACAAAAAAAACAGGTACCAGCGAAGGCCTTGAATTCAATCTAGATGAAGAAACTGACCTAGTTATGGGAAGTGACGATGAATCTAGTGCACCGAAAACGGTTGAAAATGCTGATGACGGTGAGGGTTTAGATTTTTCCTTTGGTGATGATAATGATGATGATCTTCTGGAAAATAACTCTACGAAGAAAGCGGCGGCTCAAAGCGCTAGTGCAGATGATGACGAAGATGGGTTAAATTTTGATATGGATGATTCTATTCTGGAAACCAGTTCAAAACCTAGCAGCTCAGATGATGAAGATGACGATGGAGGATTTGAATTTGACTTAGATAGTGAAATCGAGACTACAACAAAACCTAAAGCAGCTGCCAAGGAAGAAAAAACTCCTGAAGGGTCTGTCAAAACAAGCACTAAAACACTCGACTCAATTGAAGATGAAGAAGATGGATTAAGTTTTTCTCTTAGTGATGATGACGATGTAAACGAAAGTGCCGTTTCCGTCGCAAGTGAAACGACTGAGGAAGAGTTCAGTGAATTGAGCTTTGATGAAGCGACAGAAGATGAAAATATGGAGGCCACGAAAGTGGCGAGTATTGATACCTCTTCTTTTAATCGCGGAGAAGAGTCGACCAATGATCACCTAGAAAGAACGATCAGTGAAATTGTTCAAGGGCCAATTCGATCGGACTCGCCAGTCTTAAGCGATGAAGATAAGACAGGTGATTTTGATTTGGCCGAACTCGTTGAAGAGGACGCTATCAGCGGTCAAAACAGTGAGGAAAAGGGAGAAGAAGATTTCTCGTTCGACGCTATCGAAGAAAGTGCCGACAAAACGGCACAAACCGTTATTGCAACGGGAACACTGTCAGCACTCCACACCGACAGCAACTCGACTAGTACGCAAACTGAAGATCTCGCAGCGGAGCTTTTCGATGAGGCAGAAGATCTGTTCTCAACAGGCGGTGGTGCCGAGTCGTCACATCCTTTGGAGCAGGAAATTGCCGATGAACGAACTGAAGTTGGTTTTAGCTTGTCTGATCCCGGGTTATCAAACCCAGCGGCAGCAACTCAATCGAATTCTAGCAATGCTAGATTAGGGCCACAGTCTCGATTGATGAGTTCAATCGGTGAGGATGAACTTCTGCGACTTCAGTCAACCATCAGACATTTACGAGAAGAGCGAGAAGAGTCACTGACCATCATTAATAATTTAAAAAAAGAAGTGAAACTAATTGAGCAAGATGGGCTTGGGACAAAAGCGGAACTTGATGAAGCGAAAATTGAGATCAGTATCTTAAAGAAGCGACATTTGCAAGAGGTCGAAGAGCTTCGTTATCAATTGAAATTGTCTGACGAGAAAAAGCAGATTTATGAAGAAAGATGTAAGAATTATCAAAAAGAGTTTGATCGTTTGAATCACAAAGTTCGAATCGAGTTTAATCAAGTTAAGCAGAGAGAAAAAGAGCTTGAAAGCCAACTCGAGTTAGTTTCGATGGACTCAGAATCACAAGTGAAGTCTCGGGATACAAAGATTCTCGAACTTAAGAGAAAAATTGATGCGCTTGAATTCAATATGGAAAATGTAACGATTCGAGAGCAGAAAACGAAAGAAGATAAAGTCAAAATTGAAGAGAGAATGAACAAAATTATGTCTACCTTGCGGGGATCGATAAAGCTTCTGGAAGAGGACATTGACTTGACTGAGGACCTTAAAAATCCTAGTTCAGGTCAAACACGAAACAAAGAGTAAGTAAGTAATGACAAAACAGAATGCGGACATAATTTACTACGAAGATTTGATTGAAACATTTCTTAAGTTTCAAGCTGATGAATCGTTGAAGTCTCTTGTCGATATCGCCAAGGACTTCTTGGCCCGTCGTCATGAAATTACAGATTTTTTTGTTTTCTCTTGTCCTGCTGGAAAAGCTTTTAACGACGGTCGAGAGCCACTTAAATGGCTTAGAACTCTAGAAGGACGAGATCGTTTAGTTGGGCATCCGCATCTAGAAGAACAGCTGTTAAAGGTCCTGAATGAATCCAATTTTGCCGATGCCCCGACGCTTATTTCGATCCAAGAGAAAAGCTGGCAGTATATTCCTTTTGGACAGTTTGAAGATCAGTTTATTTTTTCACTAGGCTTTGTGAAGAAGCAAACAATTAAGCCTGTTCATCCTTATTTGACTCAGCTATTGCAGAAGTATCTCACAGATATTGCAAGATGGCGTGAGGTTGGAAAATTTGAATCTTTGATTTATGTCGATGATGTAACTTTGCTCTATAATCAAAGAAAGCTAGTGAAAGATATAGATCTAGCTGTGAAAAACTACCAAGAAAGAAAAGAGCCATTTGCCGTTTTATTCATTGATATCGATCATTTTAAACAAGTCAATGATAACCACGGCCATTTAGTTGGAACTCAATTGCTGGCAGACGTGGCCTCTGTCCTCCGTACACTTCTTAGAGAGAGTGATCTTTGCTACCGTTATGGTGGAGATGAGTTTGTGTTACTTGTCCCTGATGCAACACTAGAGAATGGCAAGGCGATTGGAGAGAGAATCCTGGCCACCATTACAAATCATGTTTTTTCAGTAGATGAGAAACTTTTAGTGAGCCGTATTACAGCTGGGGAAGGTCAGGTCAAAGCCGAGAAGCATGAATTCAAACTTTCTGTTTCGGTCGGGGTGGCAAGCTTTCCGCAAGATGCTAAAAATGCCCAAGAGATTCTCGATATCGCTGATCAAATGATGTATGAAGCGAAGAATTCTGGTCGCGGTCGCGTTTGTTTTACGGACGATCTTTTCAATAAAAAGAAATCAGGGACGAAATGATCTACCTTGTTGTCAGCGATTTTCATCTTGGTAAGGGTAAGTTTTTAAGGAATGGACAGCTCAATATCTTAGAAGATTTTTTCGAGGATGAGCGCTTTAGAGAATTCTGTCACTATTTTTCTTCACAAAAATACTATCTAAATCCTGTGCACCTTGTTTTGGGTGGCGATATTTTAAATCTGATTCAAATTGATATTGATGGTGTTTTTACACATATTGTTGATGAGGAGACGGCCCTTAGAGCACTTGAGTCGATCATCACTGGTCACCCGCTCTTTTTTCAAGCTCTCAGAGAGTTTCTAAAACAACCCCATAAACAAATCACATATGTGATTGGCAATCATGACGCCGCCTTGGGGTTTGAGAAATTACAGCATAGGCTTAAAGAAGTGGTGGGTGAGAGATTAGATTTTTGTTTTGAACTGGTTGAAAATGGAGTTCATGTTGAACATGGACACCGTTTTGAAGTGATTAACTCCGTTCCTAATCATCGCTATTTTATCTCTGGACCGGGTGGCAGAAAAATTCTCAACCTTCCATGGGGAAGTTTGTTTTGTATTTCTGTCCTTCCGAAGTTGAAAAAAATGCGTCCTCATATCGATAAAGTAAGGCCCATGAATGCTTATATTCGCTGGACTCTGATTAATGATTTTAGTTTTTTTCTCAGAATGGTTTGGACGGTACTGGATTATTTAATTAGAACAAGTATGGATGATTTTACTAAGCAGAATCGTAATTTCAAAACAACATTTGGTATGTTGAAGCAGATCACGATTTATCCTCATTATGGTCGAAAGGCACGATCCATTTTGAAGAAAAACCGAAGTCTACATACCGTAGTTATGGGACATACTCATTTGACGGAGTGGAGACGGTATCCTGAAGGACGATATTATTTTAATTCTGGTACTTGGAATGAAATTCCTTCGATGGATGCAGGCCTTCACGATCATTCGTCAAAACTGACCTATGTGATGCTCGATGTCCACTTGAAGTCTAAAAGTCTTTTGAGTGGCTCTTTGAATCGTTGGCAGGGAAAATGGCGACCCTTCCGCGAAGAGGTCGCCACAGGTTGATTTTTTTTAGTTTGACGTTCGCTTGCTAGTTTTCTTTTTCGCGGTCTTTTTTACAGCGGCTTTTTTCGCAGTTGTTTTTTTAGTTGTTTTCTTTACTGCTTTCTTCACAGAGTTTGTTTTACTTGCGCCTTTTACATAATGCTCAATATTCACCTGAAGCTTTTGCAATTCTTTCTTCTGAGTTGCAATGAATTTCTTCACCATTTTCATTTCGTCGTTAATGGTTTTTTCGATTGTTTTCTCGAGCGCTTTTTTTTCTTTCACAAAAGTTTTTGCAAGTTTATTGAGGTCTGTCCCAACAAAGTCTTTAAGATCCTTTTCTGCAGAAGACTTAAAACGATTGACTGATTTCTGTAAGTCTTGCAAACGATTGCCATTTGCAACTTGCTCAATTTCTGCCTTGATTTGTTTCCATGAGTCAATGATTGATGCTGTTGTTTTTGACATAAAATCTCCTTTAATCCATTTTTTTTGAAATCGGTACCCGGTAACCAAAACCAAAGCTTTTCGGTTTGACTTTGATGATTGGGCAGAACTGTTTTCTTTTATACTCTGATTTTTGGTAAAGGCCATAGACTTTTTTGACCTCGAGCGGATCAAAGCCATGGCCCAGAATTTCTCTCTCGCTCATCCGATAACTCAAAAACCCCTCAAGAATGGCATCTAGTCGTTCGTATGGTGGAAGTGATTGTGAATCACTTTGATTTTCTCGAAGTTCGGCGGTGGGTTCTCTCGTCAAGATCGCACGGGGAATAAGGTCGTTATAGGTTTTGTTAATATATTCGGCCAATTGAAAGACTTCAGTTTTATATAAATCACCAAGTAAGCTAATCGCCCCAACGCTATCTCCATACAGAGTCGAGTAGCCCACCGCTATTTCTGATTTATTAGAAGTATTAATGACGAGGGAGTTCCATTGATTTGACCTTGCGTACAGTAGTGTTCCTCTCAAGCGGCTTTGAATATTTTCATCGGCAAGGCCTTGCATTTCTTCATTAAAGCTCTCTTTGAAGGCATTTTTGATAGAGCTATGAAAAAACTTAATCGAAAGATTTCGAAGGCGAATATTGAGGTTTTTACAAAGTGTCGCCGAGTCATCATAGCTTTGAGTTGCCGAGTAAAAGCCCGGCATAAAAATCGCTTCGATCTCTTGTTCTTCTTGCATTGAGAGCTTGGCGATGGCGAGCACAAGGCTTGAGTCAATGCCACCGGAGAGAGCGACGGAGAATTTTTTGTGCCCAGATTTTTGTGTGTACTCTTGTAACCCAAAAATCAAAGCCTTTAAGAGGTCCTTGCAGTCAGCATCACTCAAAGGGTGAAGTTTCGGAAGGGATTTTGTGATTTGCCAATTTGTTTTGAACAAATCTTCCCAAGTGTTTTCAGGTTCTTTCAAAATAGCGGAAGGGTTTGAAGACGAGCTGAAGGTTTCTGGTAGTTCAAGGCTTGCGATTTGTGACTTGAAAGCTTTCGCTTGTAAAACAACTTTGTCTCCTGAGATCACGAAACTTTGACCGTCAAAAAGCACTTCGTCTTCTCCACCTACTCGATTGACGTAGACCATGGGAGAGCCAAAAAGGGTCGAGATTTCACTCGCTCTTTTAAGACGTTTTTCTAACTTACCAAGAAAATAAGGAGAGGCGGAGAGATTAATAATTCCATCGAGTTTAGTTTTCTGGGCTTCACAGAATTGATAAAGCTCTTTTACGGGATCGACGTCATGATGACTTGATGTCCACATATCTTCGCAGATCAGAAGGCCCAACTTTTTGCCTTCAAATTCGTAAATCTGAGTTTCATTTCCTGGAGCAAAATATTTTTCTTCGTCAAAAATATCGTAATTGGGAAGAAGCTTTTTCGTGGCGACGATTTTAAATTCTTGTCCCGGGCGAATTTCATAAACTACGTTCTTCAGCGCTTTGACTAATCCCTGCCCATCGAAATCATAGGCGATGCCCCCGACTAAAAGGGCGATGGATTGCTTTGATTGCCATTCTTTTTGCGCCCAATGCTGAAGACTTCCAAGATGCTTTTGATAGCGATCGATAAAGCTTTGCTGCAAACACAGATCGAGCAACGGGTAGCCGGTTAAAAAAAGCTCTGGAAAAATATGCAGGCCACGGGTTTCAGGGTGATTAAACAAATCTTTGAGATAGTCCTCAATTCCTTGGAAATCTGCTAGAAGATGGTGAGTTTGATGGAGATTTATTTGCATCATTCTGCCTTATTTTGTAAGTTGTGCCCGTACCTAAAATCTTTTGAAAGTGTAGCAAATACCATGAGCGATCTCGAACAAAAAGTTGATGTTCTTATTATTGGAGCAGGTCTTGCGGGAAGCGATGCCGCTTTCTATCTGGCGGAACGTGGTGTTTCAGTGGCGCTGCTTGAGAGCAAGCGCTTAAAGCCCAATCCTGCTCAGAAGATTCCCCATTTTGCAGAACTTGTTTGCACCAACTCCTTGAAGTCACTCGATCCTGATTCGGCCCACGGGCTTTTGAAAACAGAGATGAAAGGCTTGGGCTCTTTGATTCTAGACTGCGCCTATCTTCATAAAGTTCCCGCCGGCGACGCCCTTGCCGTCGACCGTGAGGCCTTTAGCCAAGAGATCACCCAAAGACTCTCTGCGCATCCTTTAATCCAAGTGATTGACCGCGAAGTTGCGAACCCTCTGCTTGAGGCCGAACGTTTTCAAGCGAAGCACACTTTGATTGCCTCAGGCCCGCTGACAACTCCAGCGCTTGAAAATTGGCTCAAGAGTGAACTTTCACCTGATGATCTTTATTTCTATGACGCGATCGCACCAGTTGTTGACGGTGAGACGCTCGATTATTCAAAACTCTATTTTAAAGATCGCCACAAACACGTGGAAGGGGATGAAGTCGAAGCGGACTATCTCAATGCTCCCATGAACAAAGAAGAGTACGAGCGTTTTATCGCAGCTCTCGTCAGTGCCGAGAAAGTCGCCCCAAAAGATTTTGAAGACTATAAATTTTTTGAGGCCTGTCTTCCAGTTGATTTAATGGCCGAGCGCGGACCAGAGACGGCGCGTTTTTCATGTATGAAGCCAATCGGGCTTGAGCAAGCCGATGGGACGATTCCTTATGCTTGTGTTCAGCTTCGAAAAGAAAATCTCTTAGGTTCGGCTTTTAATTTAGTGGGTTTTCAAACTCGTCTTAAATACCCTGAGCAAATAAAAGTTTTCCGTATGATTCCGGGTCTTGAGAACGCCAGCTTCTTGCACTTAGGTTCCGTTCACCGCAATACTTTTTTAAATAGCCGCAAAATTCTCTCCTATGATTTTTCAAGCTTGAAGTACCCGAACCTCTCTTTCGCCGGTCAAATGACAGGCGTCGAGGGTTATACGGAAAGTGCGGCGACTGGCCTTTATGTCGCTAGCCAAATTTGGCGCAAGCTCCAAGGGCTTGAGAGTGTCAGGTGGCCGGTTGAGACAGGTATCGGCGCTCTAGTGAATTATGTGATGACCGCAGAGAAGCCGGCCCCTTCTAATCTCAATTTCGGTTTATTGCCTCCAGTGCAACTAACAAAAGAGCAACGTCGCAAAAAATCAGGACTCAAGAAAGTGAAGAAGGCCTTGGCCGCTGAAAGAGCTCGAACTGTTTTTCAGGAGTTTTATGAAAACAGTCGCGCTTAGCACCGACCATCTTTTATACCGCGATCCGAGCATCGGTATGCTGGATATTTTCTGCGAACTGTACCCAGAAGCGCGAGCTTTTACTTTGGCCCATAAAGTAGGGGCGATTTTAGGACATCTCGAACTGCGCTCCATAGAGAGCACCGGGCTTTCCAAAAAAAGCGAAACCCTTGATCAGTTGATGCAGAAATCTTTTTTGATTCCAACACTCGCTGATCAACTACGAATCCCGTGTTCAATTGATATTATGTTTAACCTCTCACGAGGCCTTTCTCATTCTTTTCGAAAATGTGAAAGCACGAAGCTGATTAGTTATTTTTACGACGATCTTCTTCTCAGTCGCTCGCCGGCAAGCTTCAGCGAGCGTTTCTTTAGAAGCTATCTCAAGAATTGGTCTCGCAAAGGATTGGCGCAAGTCGATCTTTTGATGGTGCCTCATGAGGCTTTTAAAACTCAGCTTGAGCCTTATGTGAAAGGTGAGATAGAAGTTGTTCCGCCCTTTTTTAAGCTTTCTGATTTCCCCCTTATTCCTTCGAAGATTTTTAAAAAAGATTTTTACTGCATTCATGCAACGGGCCTAACGCCCAAAGAAGCGCGCTCAATGGTCGAACTCTTTGATCAGCGTAAAATGCGCTATCGTTTCATCGGCGAAGATGAGCATTTATCAGAGCTTAAAAAAACGCTGCCTGCAGATCATTTCTTCGGTGCCCGTTGTGCTGGAGAGTTGGCCCCCTTATTAGCGTCTTCTAGAGGTCTGATTGATTTTGAGATGAGTTATTTCCCTTTGCAGTCCCTACAAGGGATGGCCGAAGGTCTAAGGGTTCTTTACCGTCAAAATTCACCGGGCGCGGTTTTTCTCGAAACCCCATATGCTAAAGCCTCAGACTTACAAAGTTTAGGGCGAGATCTGGATGAGATCGATAAAAACTTTGAACAAGATGAACCTCAAAAAATCAGGGCCTATGTGATGGATTATCACGACCTTAAGTTTAAGGGATCTTTACTTCGCGCCATGAAATCGTTCTCGGCTTAATTCGTCCTTATTAAGGGGCAGACGAAACGTTTGGGTGACACCACTCTATAAAAATTACTGTCTCCACCTTGCCGTTTCAAAAATCCATTAGACTTGTCCAACCCTTGTTTATGGAGCCTCCCATGCGTATTCAACTAAGCCTCTTATCCCTTGCTTTGACGCTTTTTACTTCGAGCACTGACCTTTACGCTCAAGCGAACTGGAGTCGTGAGTATATTGGAACACCTTCATTTCAATTGCAGGATGATCCAAGGTTAAGCCAGATGATTCGCGTGAATCTTGAAAAAGAGCAAATGCTTGAGCGCTTTAGAAATGATCGTTTGGGGCCCGTTGAACGCAGAGTTGAGGGACTTCAAAAAGAGCAAGCGGTGCTTGAAGCTGAGATCAAACGTCTTAACGACCAAGTCACTCAGTCGTTACTCACAAAAAACCAATTGAATACTAAGAAGACTAATTTAGAAAATCGCTTGCCTCAGTTGCGCCAACAAGTTGAACTTAAGCAAGCTGCGGTCCAAGGGCTTGAAGCGGAAATCGGCACTCTTAAAACAGAAATCGCAGCGATGACGGAGCAACAAACCACTTTAACGGCCCAATGTGCACAGACTCCAAATCCCCAATGCGAGCAACGACTCACGCAAATCGCTCAACGTCTTGAGCGAGGGAATCAGCAATTAAAAAGTAAAGAAGATCTTCTTGTAACGGCCACGCGCGAGCGTCAGCAAGCTCGCCAAGCTGTCACTCAGGCACAACAAGAAATCACTGAAGCCACTACGGCCATGGCAGAGATTGATCGTATGAATGGAACTCGTGCCACGACCATTCAAGAAAATCAAACTAAGCTTGTGGCCAATCGCGATCAAGCGAGACGCCAATCTGCAGAGCTTGCGACTCTTCGCGACGGCGAGAGAAGCTTAGTTCGAGAACTGGCACAAACTCAAAACCAAGAACAAGCTTATAGAACAGAGTTAACTCAACGAGTACTCACGGCCAATCGCTTGGGAGCAGATGCTGGAGCTTCTGATGGTAGACAAGACGGTTCAGAGATGGCCTTTCAAAGAGGTTCTGAATTTGGTTCAAGAGACGGAGATAGAGCTGGGCGACTCGATGGAACTCGTAGAGGCCAAGACATTGCTTACCAAACGGGATCGGTTATGGGTGAGCAAGAAGGACGAGTCAGGGCCACTAATGATGGAGAAAGAGATGGGGCTAGAGATGGCCGCGCCTTAGGATTATCTGATGCTGGTTCAAATGAAGGTGAAGTTGATGGAAGCTCACGGGCACGCGCCAGTGATGCTGTTCTCGTCGGAAGAAACCAAGGAACTGCAGCAGGCCTCGCTCGTGCAGAGGCAACAGGTCGAGCGAATGGTGAGCGCCAAGGTGAATCAGAAGGGATTCAACAATTTGAAAATCAAGCTCTGAAAGATGTAACTTTACAAGGTAGCTTCTACCAAGGAACTTTCTCAAGACAGGTGCCGGGTTTTCCAGGAGACCAGAATCGCGGTTCGAGATTTAGTCCTGATGCCCCAAGAGGGATGGCAAGAGTCATTGTTCAAAAAGCTTATACCGATGGCTATATGCTGCGCTACCGAGCGGAGCTTAGAAATACTTATCAATCACAAATTGCGAATCAGTATAACCAGTATTACACAAGATCTTATGATTCTGCTTTCAGTCACTTTAGCAATGCTTCATACCCAGCAGATGAGCGCAGAGGTTTTGATGAGGCGAATCGTCGCACGTATTTTGACTTGTATCCACGCTTTCGTGATCAAGCTCTCGCTCGCACACGAGCGCAATTTAGTGCACACCCAGATCGTCAAAGTCCTGAGTATAAGGAGGCTTTCGCAGAGGCGACGAGAGCTGCTTATCAGAGAGTTTATGAACAATTGAGAGCAGCGGAATATGGCCGAGTTGAATTAGCTGTTTTCAATCAAAATATTCAGGCACAAACGGAAATCTATAGAGCACGTCGTAAAGATGAAGTCGTTTCCGTTTACAGAAATCATCCGGTTCTAAAATTTATCAATCAAACTCAGACCGATGGCGGATTGAGAGGCGTAGGTGCAGCTGACGGAATTTATATGCCAGGTGAATCGGTTCTTCATCATTTGCGTATCCAAAACTTCGGCGAAGCTGAAGCGGTTGGAGTCGTAGTCACTCTTGCTTCTGGCGAATCAGTCACACTTCCAAATCTTCCTGGTCGCTCATCCGTTTTAATTAATGGTGCACAGAAATCGACGATTCCTGCTAATAGAAATTTGGGATCGATTTTTTCGCAAACCCTTTCAATTCTCTTTCCTTTAGCGACGTCTTCAAATATTCAGTCTCGTCATTATCAAAATGGTGGGAATGGACTTTTGGGGGCAGCAACGACTCAAAACGTGACCCTTAAGTTTCCTGTTGAAGTGAAAGACTTACAAATTACAGGACAGCCCTTAATTGGAACGGCCAGTGGTGTGACGGTGAGTCTGACAAATATCGCTAACCGTGCTTATACAAAAAATCTGAGATTAGAACTTAAAGCCAGCTCTCGTAGTGAGGTTATTTCGAAAGAATTTTCTTCTTTATCAGGTTTGACAGGAGCAGTGACGGCCCGTGGTGCGGAAATTTTAGTTAATGATGAAAGAGATGTTTATTCTCCCTTTAACTTAACTCTTGTGGTGACAGAAGATGGAGTCGTGGTAGGGCGTTCAACGAGCACTCGTCCCGTGATTGTTAAGGCCATCTACCGTGAAAAAGCGGGGGCCACAGTGGTTGTTGCCAACTCAGATGCTGCATCTAAAGAGCTACTCGATTTAGTGGCGGACTATGAAGGCTTACAAAATATTTCAGTCTTAGATACGAGCATTATGAATCTTAATCAAGCGGCACTTAGAAACGGTTTAAAGAACAAGTCGCTTGTGGTTTTTGACCGAGGTGGAGTGCTTGCAAGCATTGATTCTTTACTTGGAATTTCAGAGAATATTTCATTGATGCTTTTAGCGGTGGACGATGCTCCCCTTACTCGCTTAGGTCAGACCAAAACATTCCGTTACCATGTGGATGCTCCCCTTAGAATGACAGGCCTTGGTAACGTTCCATTTATTTTCAGTAATCCATTATTAAATAATGGACAGAAAACATCTCACGTGGCTTTCCAAATGCCACTTCGAAGCTATCGCTCGGCGCTCAACACCCTTTTCTACTCTAGATTGAGCGCGACAGAATTGATTCAACGAGTGAAGACTAACATCAATGCTCAGTCTTTCCAAAACCCAACGGCTGCCCAAAAGCAATTAGGTGAAGCAGTTCATTTGCATATTCTTAAGGAAATCGGCATTAGAACAAAGGCCTATACAGAAAGTGGTGGAGGTCTGTTTGGTGGAAATCGCGACCGCGATCTAGCTGACAAAGTTCGAGACGATCAAACGCTTTTGCATAATCGTCTTATTAAAGAAGCAAACACCGCTATGAATAATTCGAATGCTGGTATTGTGCTTTTAGGTCTTGATTCCTACAGAATGGCAGACGACGCTTTTAACCGTCACTCAGTCCTTTCTCGCAAGCTTGGGACGACAGCTATTAGCAATAGACTTTTTGGTTCATTGTTCATGAAGGGTTCTTATAAAGGCTTCGAGTCTGATGTAATCAAACGAATCAGGGCCTATAATAAGAGTCTTGGTGATCAACTAAACCGCGAATCTCTTGCTCGTTTTGCTCCTTTCCAGACGACACCTATTGCTCAATAATAGTTGAATGCGGAAGGGTTTTAGAAGTTTTAAGTTTTCGGTCTTTTGGGTTTTTATTTTATCAACGGCTTTAGCCGCTAAACAAGATGAAGACTCAAAAGATTCTTTACCAAAAATCATACTCATCGACAGTAAAGTCTGCTTAGAGCTTCTCCCCAAAGAACTTTCATTAAAACTAGAGAAAATAGAAACTGAATCACCGACGGATTGCCAGAAAGATTTTCGACAAGACCCAAGGCCTTTTCATGGTCAACTGACGTTAAGCAGTTTTTTGACTCATCTACGGCAAGAGCAAAAAGTATATTTGATTCATCTCAATCCGTTTCGCGCTGATGGGCAACAGGACTTTGAAAATTTTAAAGGAATTCATCAGAAATTGAATGAAGAAGTATTCTCGGCCGTCATGATGCCCATGGCAGGGCTAATCCCTAACTTGATAGATCTCAAGATCGATTCTTGGCGTTCTCCCGTTTTTTTGGCCAGTGGGCAAAGAGGAGCAGGAAGTTTAAACGAAACTCAATTTATGTGGCCTCATTCATTATTAGCAAAAAATAGATCCGATTCTTTTCTGATTGTCGGAACCTATTTGCCACTCGATACAGAACTGGTGATTGAGAACTCAGAGCTTTTTCATAAAGAAAAAATTGATCTTTTCCTATCTGAAAATGAGAGTTTTTCTCAATTTTCTGGCAGTTCTCGTGGGACGGCAGAAGCTGCGGCAAAAGCAATTAATTATTGTCATAAAACGACAGAAAGTCTTTTAAGCTGCTTGAAGAAAAAAATCACGACTATTCCTGCGACTAGTGGGAGACAGCTGCCAACCCTTTAAGTCTCCACTCGTCTTGACACTTAAAGTCAGTTTAGAAAAACTATGAGTAGGCGATTTACTCAAGGTTAACTAAATGACAATCCTCGATTTATTGATTTTTCTCTCAGGACTTGGACTCGGATGTCTCTTAAGTGCATGGCTAATGAAATCAAAGAGCGTGCAAACTGATTCCAGTGCTTATAAATTGGAATTACTTGGGAACAATCCCGTTATTCTAGAGGGCATCCATAAAACCAGTGAAAAAACTCTTGAGCGCCTCCATCAACATCAAACTCAGCAAACTCAAACTTTGCAATCTTTTAAAGACGATCTTAAGACGGGCATGCAGGAAAACTTTGAAAAACTCCAGCTCACAGTAGAAAACAGGCTGGAGAAAATATCTCAAAAAGTTCAAGAAAACCTCACTGCGGGCTTTGATAAAACGAACCACGCTTTTACAGAATTGATTGCAAGACTGGCGAAAATTGACGAGGCTCAAAAGAAGATTGAATCTCTTTCACTCAATGTGGTCTCTTTGCAAGATGTCCTCACTGATAAAAAGAGCCGTGGGATCTTTGGCGAAGTGCAATTGAAAAATTTGCTGGAGAACGTTTTTGGAGAAAACCAAAAAAATGTTTTCAGCCTACAGACCAAACTAAGTAATGACACCATTGTCGATGCCCTTCTTCATTTACCTGATCCCATAGGAAAGGTGGGAGTGGACTCAAAATTCCCGTTAGAAAATTTCAAACGCATGGTCGATAGGACACACACAGATGAGGCCCGCTTAAAATTTGCTAAAGATTTTGTCAGTGATTTTAAAAAACATATCGATGCCATCGCTGATAAGTATATTCTCAAAAATGAAACCTCTGATCAGGCAATTTTATTTCTTCCCGCAGAAGCCATCTTTGCTGAAGTTCATGCCTATCATCATGAAATCGTCGATTACGCTCATAAAAAAAGAGTTTGGATTTCCTCTCCCACAACTTTTATGGCCACCTTGACGAGTCTGCAAACTGTTTTGATGAATATGGAAAGAAGTAAGTATATGTCGATCATTCATCAAGAGATGAATTTACTCGGGCAAGATTTTGAGCGCTTTGAAGGACGATGGAATAATTTAGCGAAGCATATTGAAACTGTTTCAAAGGATGTTTCTCAAATTCATACGTCTTCACAAAAAATCTCTGGGCGATTTAAAAAAATTCTCGATGTCGAAATTAAGCCCGATGAAATCGAACTTTAGGCAAACGAAGGAGCACACAAATGAAAATTGAAATTTTTTCAAGTCTTGATATGGCCAAGTGTCAAAATCAAGTGAATCTCTTTTTGAATCAATGTCATAAAAATAAGCACGAAATTCAAGACATTAAATACACAACTTCACCCGCCGGAAATAATGAGGATACCCTCTACAGCGTGATGGTTATTATTAAAAACGCGGTCTTTGAACCGAGTCAGACAAAACAGGAAGAATTATGAAACAAACAATTTTAATCACTGGGGCCAATCGCGGGATTGGGCTTGAACTGACAAAGAGATACCTTGAGGAAGGCAATAGGGTTTTTGCTCTCTGCCGTAAGGCATCCCCAGAGCTGAAAAAATTAAGTGCGGAAGTCATTGAGGGGTGTGACGTTACAAGCCTTCCTTCATTGCAAAAAATAGCCAGAGAGATTGCAGGCGTTCAATTTGATCTCTTGATTTGTAATGCTGGTGTTTTAAATGATGAACAAATGATGAAACTTGAGGAAGCGGATTTTGAATCGATGCTTTATCAGTTTAATGTAAATTCTTTAGGCCCTCTGAGAACTTTCAGCACCTTCAGACGTCATCTCACAAATGGTTCAAAGGTCGCGATGATTACGTCTAGAATGGGCTCTATAAGTGATAATACATCTGGTGGTCATTATGGTTACCGTATGAGTAAAACAGCACTTAATATGGCAACAAGATCATTGGTGAAAGATTTTGCCAATGATGGAATTCTTTTCGGTCTTTTTCATCCAGGTTGGGTCCAAACTGAAATGACTGGTCATACAGGGCAATTGACGGCCGAAGAATCATCGCAGTTTTTAAAGAAGAGAATTTCAGAGCTCACTTCTCAAAACACAGGTGGGTTCTGGCATTGCCAAGGCGAAGAGCTTCAGTGGTGAAGGCTTAGTGAAGAAGAGTGTAGTAAATCTCTCGGCATCTTTTTAGATGCTTTTCCGCAAGCTCTTCTTGATTTAGTTTTTTATAAACATCGTGCAAGAGATGTTTTGAACGATAGATCTCTCTACGTGCAAGGTCTCTGATATAGAGCGGGGTTTGTGTTTGTCCCATCATTTTCTGCAGAATAATAAAATGTGTCACCAACATATGACGAGCTTCTTCTACAAGTTGGTAGTCTTGATAAAATTCCGCCAAGGCCTTGGCACTAGAACTTAAATGTTTGAAAGCTTGGATATTCAGTTTTAATGATTGCTCTAATTCTTCAACTAGCGTGATGGCATAGTGAAGTGAGAGTTGATAGAGGTCTTGGGCCTCTTCAAAAAGGTTTTGATTTTTCTTCTTATGACCTTCGAGTAGGCTATGCACCCACTGGCGGTAGACTTCAAATAAATCGATCTCTTCGGCTTCGTGTTTTGAAACTGTAGTCACGGGCTTACCCTTTCAGATGATGTCCAAATATAGTCTGCGCGCACTCCGTAAGGCCCATTAGGACTTAGGAGCTCGGTTCTTTGTTGCGTATTTAAACCAAAGAATTGGACTTGAGAGATGGTGGTTATATCATTCACCCCTCTGGCCCTCAGTCTTTCAGGGAGTCCCGATTCATAGCTGGCATGAAAATCACCGACGATTATCACAATCAAGTCATTTGGGTATTTGGACTGCCATTCGGATACCTTCCACGCCATGGTATCATCCCAAAGACTTTGGGCTTGGAAATAGCGCTCAAGAGCTGCCGGTGGGAGTGGGTGTGATCCACCGGTCATGACTTCTAAAAAACGAGCATAATATTCTTCATTGCCG
This sequence comes from Bacteriovoracaceae bacterium UBA6166, assembly GCA_002435795.1. GTDB lineage: Bacteria > Bdellovibrionota > Bacteriovoracia > Bacteriovoracales > Bacteriovoracaceae > UBA6166. Next base: position 32,202 of record DIUE01000060.1, read on the forward strand.
AGAGTGAAGTCAGGAGGAAGGAGTTTTTCTTCTTCTTCGCTTAAGCCTTCAAGTCCAACTCGTGCCAGTTGTCGTGAGAGCGATCTTGGAGCATTGATCGCAAAGCTCTGCCCACCTGTCGTAAGCGGAAAAAGAATTTTGGGTTTATAACTTGGAAAATCACTGCCGAAGCCTGTGGCCGTTTGAAAGTCTTGATCACTCAGTTCGCCCTTTAAATAGTCATCAACAAATTTTTGATCAGGATAACTTAAGAATTCAAGGGCGACGTGTATTCTTTTTGCTTTCAGTTCATGCAGTCTCTTAAGAAAGAGCAAATGTTTTTCATGATGAGTGTTTAGATTGTGAATTTCTCCGAAGACAATGACTCCTTTGTCAGGGAGAGAGTTGATCATTTCATCGAGCGAGATTTCTGCATTCTGCTCACCAGTGTAGATCGTATTTTTCACTGGTGAAGCATTGAGGTGAGCGCAGGAAAGCGAGAAATGAATGGTGAGAAAAAGGCAAATCAATCGTCTCATTGCTATTCCTAGAAAAATCGTTTTTTAGGTTATACCTACGGTTTTCTTGAAATAGCAATGATCAATTTTATTTTAAGTAAGTGTAACTATTTAAACACTCTTCATAAAAATCCACTAACTTAACGCCTTCTCTCGGAGTGATTTTTCCACGTTGAACTTGTTTATCAATATTTTTCTTTATCACGTGGGCCATGTATTCTGGATTGTACTGCATGGTAGAGAGAACTTGTTGAGCAGAGTTTCCGCGAATATGTTCTTCAATATAAAAATCACTTGGATCGTTCTCATCAGAGAAAACGTGAACTTCATTCACTCGACCAAAGAGATTGTGCATATCACCCATCACGTCTTGATAAGCCCCTGTGAGGAAAAGACCAACATGGTACTCTTCATTAGGTCTTAGGTCGTGCAGTGGAATTGTTTTTCGCGTCTCTTCAATATCAATAAACTTATCGATCTTTCCGTCGGAGTCACAGGTAATATCTGCAAGTGAGCAGAGGTTGATTGGCTCTTCGTTCAGACGGCTGATCGGGGCCACTGGAAGGAGTTGATCAATCGCCCAAGAGTCAGCCGCCGATTGAAAAATACTGAAGTTACACAGGTATTGAGGAGCGATATGATCTTCAAGATGAAGAAGTTCTTCCGGGACGAATTCGGTGTTCTTCAGTTCTTGAATCACTCTTTTGTAGATCATCCAAAAAAGAGTTTCGACTTTTGCTCTCTCTTCGAGAGAAATCACACCAAGTCTAAAAGCATTGATGGCATTCTCTTTAATCTGTAGTGATTCGTTATAAATATTTTGGCTGTTCTCTGGATTGATCTCCTGAGTCAGCTCTCGCATATTTGTCACAAGGTGATGCTCGTCTGTGACTTTCTTTGTTTCAAAATTGGTGAAGCTCGTCTCAATTTTATCCACAACTTTTGAAATCACGCAGGAGTGGTGAGCAGTGATAAAGCGACCACTCTCAGTGATAATATTTGGGTGCGGAACATCTTCAAGATCACAGATTTGTTTAAGACCATAAACGATATCTTCGCAGTAGCCATTGAGAGTGTAGTTGATCGAAGATTCGTTGGTTGAACGAGAACCATCGTAGTCCACTCCGAGACCGCCGCCCACGTCCATATAACGAATTTCAGCTCCCATCTTAAAGAGCTTGGCATAAATCCGCGCTCCTTCGTAGATGGCGTCTTTCACTGTTCTAATATCTGTGATCTGGCTTCCAATATGAAAGTGGAAAAGCTTAAGGCACTCGAGAAGATCGCGGCTCTTGAGATACTCAACGGCCTGAATAAGTTCTGGAATGGTTAAACCAAACTTCGCTCTGTCTCCACCGGACTCGGCCCATTTGCCTCTGCCCTTAACTGACATTTTACAACGAAGACCGATGACGGGCTTAATTTTCATTTCTTCAGAAAGTTTTAAGAGGCTCACGAGTTCAGAAAATTTCTCGATGACGACAATAATATTTCGTCCCATTTTGAGTCCAAGGAGGGCAAGCTTCAAGTACTCATCGTCTTTATAGCCATTCAAAATCGTCATTGAATGTTTATTGGTATTGAGAGCGAGCACTGAGAGAAGCTCAGGCTTGCTGCCGGCCTCAAGACCAAAGTGATAAGGAGCTCCGGCATCGACGATCTCTTCGACAACTTCCCGCATCTGATTCACTTTAATCGGGTAGACGCCCATGAAGCGACCTTCGTAGTTTGACTCTTCGATGACTTCTCTGAATGTGCGGTTGAGAAGTTTTACTTGTGAGCGCAAAATATCGTGGAAGCGAATCACCGCAGGTAGAGTGATTTGTTCTTTTTTCATTTCTTCAAGAACTTCAGCGATATCGATTCTTGGACCTTTGGGATCTTTAGTTGGAAGAACGGAAAGATTACCTTTTTCGTTGATGGTAAAATAGCCATCACCCCAACGGGAAATATGGTAAATCTTCTCTGAATCTTCAATCGTCCAAGGCGTTTTATCCATTCTTATGACTCCAAAGGGGCGCTTTCGAGCGCCAATAATAATTCGCGAACAACTTTGGTGGCAAAAACATTGCTATTGCCTGAAGCATCGATACGTGGCGAGAGTTCTGTGACGTCAGCGCCGACAAAATTCTTTTTCACAAGGATCTTAGCTAATTTTATGAAGGAGTGAAAGGTTTCTCCTCCCGGTTCCGGCGTGCCAGTTCCTGGTAAGTAACAAGGATCGAAATAGTCGAGGTCGAGGGTCAGATAGATGGGACGCTGATCATCGATTTTCTTCACTGACTCAATGAACTCATCAAGAGATGTCTTAAGAGTTTTGTGCTCGTTCATCCAATCGTATTCTTCTTTAGTGCCTGAGCGAATACCGTACTGAATGAGACGGTGGCCGTCTTCAAAATGATCGTACACTCTGCGGATAATGGAAGCGTGAGAAAATTTATGTCCGAGATAGCCATCTCTTAAATCAGCGTGAGCATCAAGATGTAATAAAACGAGGTCGGGATAATTTTTTAAATAGGTGGCAATCGGCGCGTAAGAAATAGAATGCTCGCCACCGAGAGTGAGAAAGCGCACGCCGGTTTTTTTGAGATCGATATCTTTCGTGAGTTCGAAAAAGGCATCCGTTGCTTGTTGCCAGTTGGCGTCTACATCTTCAGTTTCGCCGACAGGAAGATTTCCAAGATCGATGAACGGCGTAATCTCTGTGGTGTCCATTTGCAGGTAAGGAGAGTAAGACTCGATCCCGTCAGCAACTTCACGGATAGCGTCTGGCCCTTCGACGGTGCCTTTGCGAAAACAGGTCGTGCCATCAAATTCAAACCCAATCAGGTGAGTGCTTTGTTCGCGAATCTCATGAATGTCTAGGGCTTCGCTATGGTAGACGGCCGGCGCTTTTAGACCTGTAGGTATTTTTAAAGTTTTTTTCATAGCATAATCTCTTCGAGCAGGCAGGCGCTTCGCTTTTTGGTAAAAGCGGATAAGCAGCTGTTTTGCAACGTTGTTAATGGGACAGCTGTACATTTTTTTGGAGGACTTTTGCAAGAGATAATCAAGCGTGATGGAGAAGTCTACTATCTAAAAAATTTTCTCAACCCTCGCGATTCACTGAGCTTGTTCGAGGTTTTGTCTCGAGAGTTAGAGTGGCGTCAGGATCAGATTACGTTGTTTGGAAAAACCCATCCTGTGCCACGGCTACAGGCTTGGTATGGGACTCCCGAGGCGAGTTATTCCTACTCAAATATCCAACTGAAGCCTAAACCCTTTACTAAGGCCTTGGAGGATCTGAGAGAGCGCCTTAGGATTGAACTCGGCCTAGAGTTTAATGGGGTCTTGTGTAATTTGTATCGAACAGGTCGTGATTATGCAGCTTGGCACGCCGATAACGAGAAAGAGCTAGGCCTAAATCCTATTATTGGCTCGATCAGCTTGGGGGCGGTTCGCAAATTTTCCTTAAGACACGCCACAGACGGCGAAACGATTCACCTCTGGCCGGAGTCTGGTTCCCTTATTTTGATGAAAGGGGCCCTTCAGCACCACTGGAAGCACCAGCTTGGGAAGACCGCTCGTGCTGTAAGTCCTCGAATTAATTTAACTTTTAGGAGAGTAATGGCCACGCCTTAAGGAAATCCCAATTCAACCCTAACACAATCTTGACAATAATGCGGACGCTCTCTACAATAAAGAGAAGGAGTCTCGATGAACACAAAATTGGAACAAGTTTGGATTTTTGAAAACGGTCGCTATATTCGACAGTATTGGCGTGTTGTTTCAAATGAAGGTTCTGCTTCTATAGATGGCAGTGAAGACAGTATTGAGCTGACAGCTAAGGCCTCTTAGGATTTTATTAAACTATTTTCCAGTCCTCTCTTCCAAATCTCCAGCACATCACTCTCTGTCCCTTCGCCAATTAAAACAATCTGATTCATTTTAAGTTCGTTTTCACTCCAAGGATTTCCCAGAGAGAATTCGAATTGATCATAGACCGCTTGAAAAAAAACTTTCTGCGGTTGTCCTTTAAAACACAGCAGTCCTTTTCCTCGCAGGAGTTTTGAATTTCTCATGGTGATATTGAGAAAAAGTTCAAAAACTTGGGGATTAAGTTCTCCAGCTAGCTCCAAGCACCAAGACTTAATCGCACTATGTTCATGCTCAAGTTTTAATCCCCCAAGGCTAAATGTTTTTTTTGGATTTTGAACTTTCTTAAAAGTGGCGAGAAGGTTTTTCTCAGAGTGATTGAGATTGAAAGCCTCTTGATTCAAAACAATTGAGGATTCAATCGCCCCAGCTTCACAAAAAGAAATTTCCGCTGTGGGATTGAGCGTTTCAAGAGTGTGAGTAATTTCATTTTTTTGAGTCTCACTCAGATCGAGAGTTTTACTGATGAGAAACTGGGTGGCCATACCAATTTGCAAGGTCAGCTCTTTGAGTTTTTCCCGGTCAGCAAACTGTCGATGAAAATTCTGGCCGTCTATCAAACAAGTGACTCCATCGAGTCTGACAAGATTGAGTAGCGGCGAAGCCTGAAGGAGTTGCGCCACGAGAGGAGTAGGGTCAGCCAGGCCTGTGGTTTCAATAATCAAATGGTCTAAGGGATGAGGTGAGGATTTAATCAGCTCAGTCAGTTTAGGAGCGAGATCTCCATTGACCTGACAGCACAAACATCCTTCCATTCGTTCGATCCAGACTTGCTCTGAATTTTCACTATCTGATTCGCTTAGAATAAGTGCGTCTATATTAAGTTCAGCAAACTCATTTTCGATTAGGCCGAACTTGAGTTCGGGGTTTTGTTTGACCAGCGAAGAAACAAGAGTTGTTTTGCCAGCACCTAAAAAACCTGTAATCAAAGTCAATGGAAGAGGTTTTGAATCAATAGTCATGCTTTGTTTTACAAGAGAAGGCCGTGAGCGACAATAGATTTTTGCAAATGACTTGCAAAAAATCTCAGTTTATTTTACACTTAAGAGAGAGGTCCTCCGAAGACTTCCTGTCATTTGAACTTCGGGCCGGTTTGTATCCCCAAGCCGGCCTCTTATGTTCGGTCTCTCAAACAAAACTATGAAGTAAACTACTTTTTAAATCTAAGAAAAGTTGATCTATATCAATCCTAACTTGGTTTAAATTATGTTAAGTAACAAGCAACCACTCACATTCTCAGGAGAATAGAATGAACAATATGACAAGCCGAAGAGGTTTCTTTTCTAAAGCTATGTTGAGCTTAGCCACTCTCATCATCGCTCCAAGAATTTTAGCGAAAGAATGTCCAAAAGCCGCTCCAGAAGGAGTTAAAGTTCTTGAAGTTGATAGTGCTGTTGGAAAGCGCTTACAATATGTCGTTGATGCTTCCACTGCAAAAACAAACGCAAAATTCGTTGAAGGCTCAAACTGCGAAAATTGTCAGTTCTATCAAGTCGCTCGCGCGAAAGACGGCTACGCCCCTTGCACGATGGGCGGGATGGCCTTCGTGACTGCTTGTGGTTGGTGTAATCTTTGGAAGAAAAATCCCAAAGCTGCTTAATTCAAATCAGTAAAAAAGAGAAAGGGGCTTCGGGCCCCTTTTTTAATAAGCTGTATTTGGTCTAGCAAAAATCATCTGAACAACGCTGACGTTTCGACTTTTAAATCCAGCTTCGCAATAAGAAAAATAATAGCGCCATTTGCGAATGAAATTCTCTTCAAATTTGAGTTTATGAAGTTCTTCTTTTTTTAGTTCAAATTTCTCACGCCAGAGGTGAAGAGTTTTTGCGTAGTCTTTGGCCATATCAAAAAGATTGATAAGTTCAAAATTGCCATAGCGGCTAAGACCTTCAGTCAGTAGGGCAACAGAAGGCAAGTGCCCACCAGGAAAAATTTCTTTTTGAATCCAATCGACGCCATTGAGATATTCTTGATAGCGAGCATGAGGGTAGGTGATAGCTTGAATGGCAAGTAGCCCATTGGGTTTTAACAGGTTTTGGCATTGCTGGAAAAAGGATTTGAAATGCTTGTGGCCAACAGCTTCGATCATCTCAACAGAGACCAATTTATCATATTTACCAGTGATCAAACGATAGTCTTGAAACTTAACTTCGATTAAATGATCGACCTTCATATTCTTAAAAAGATTCTGACAATAATCAAACTGCTCTTTTGATATAGTGACTGTTGTAACTCGGCATCCATAGTTTTGAGCTGCAAAAAGGGCGAGTCCTCCCCAACCAGAGCCGATCTCTAGTAGGTGATCTGTTTCTTGAAGTCGAAGCTCCATGCAGAGTCGACGAAATTTTTCTAGCTGTGCTTCTTTCAACGTCAGATCATTCTTTGTGAATAAAGCACTAGAATAGGCCATAGTATCGTCGAGAAAAAGTTTATACATTTGATTTGAGAGATCGTAATGAGCTTCGATATTTTTTCTCGCCCCTTGCAATGTATTGTCTCTTAAACGGTGTTGAAGCGTGTAAACGGCTTTTAAGATATTAACAGGAATCCAACCCTTTCTTTGGGTTCCGGAGATGGAAACTCCTTGCTCAATATTCAGGATAAACCATTCGATGACGGCCGTGAGATTTGGTGTATCCCAAAGGCCTTCTTGATAAGTATCTCCAAGGGCGAGATCCCCTCCTAAAATAAGCTTCGTGAAAAGTTTTTGATCGTGAATCACAATCTCAGCTTGGTGACCGTTTGCCTCGTCTCCAAACAGATGAAGTTCTCCTGAAGGTAAGTAGAGCTTGAGCCTGCCTTTTTTCATGGGTTTTAGGGCCTTCAGTACAAGCATCATCGGCAAGTTGATTTTACTAAGTGTCGCTATCATGGAGGAGTCCTTTTTGAAGTTGTGGTTGAGCCGATTTAGAGTAAAAGGGGATTTTTTTTAACCAAAGTAAAAGGGCGTGCCAGTGAATGAGTGCCATCACTCGCAGGCCTTGCAGTGGTGCTTTCAAGCTTTGAATGACCATTTCTCTGTGACTGATAGGTGCAAATTGGCCTTTCATAGAAGCCGCTAATAAAACGTTTTTTTCATCTTGAGAGGTAATATTGGCGGTCATTTTTTCTGGATTGAAGGAGAGTCGAATATTCAGATTTGTGCCAGATGAAATAAAAGGGGAGATATAGAATTCCTTTTCAATAAGAAGCTCGAAATGGCTTTCCGTTTGATTTTGTTTCATCTCTTCGAGGCCCAGCAGATAAAGTTTTTTTTCGTAAAAAGTATTACTGACTTCTAAAACAACACCCGTCGGTAGAGAGCCGTTTTTTGAGTTAAAGAGCACATAAAAACTAATCGGATTAAAGGCGTAACCCAAACAAGAGAGGGTTGTGATTAATTGAATTTTATCAAATTCGGGAACGGCTTTGTTTTTTGTTTTGAAAGCGTTTTTTATAAAATCCTCAGGTGAACTGTTTTCCTTGGCCAAAATGCCATAATCTTTTTTCCTCAAACGATAAAGCCCAAATCCCTTATAATTAAGCCACGGAGCAAATTGAAAAAGATCGAGACGGGCGAGGTCTATGGCAAAAAAAAGAACCTGAGAGTGAAAGGCATGTTTCCGAGGTGTGGTTCTCATATGAGCCACTTCTGCAAGTAGTAGCTGGTGCTCTACCATAAAAGATCCTCAATTTTTCTTTTGTCCGTTAAAAACAAACAAACTTGCAAGGCAGACCATAAGGCGTCTTCATGAAAACCATAACGTTGATAGCTGCCCACAAAATAAAGGGGGCCTGTTTGATTAAGTGCAGGAATTCTTTTTTGGGCTTGGATAGCTTTTAAGTCAAAGACCGGATGATCATAGATCATCGTTTTATGAATCAAATCAGGGTTGATGATTTCAGGTGAGTTAATCGAAACAAAATAGGGCGTTTCCTCAGGCAGACTTTGCAAACGGTTCATATAATAAATGGTGGATGATCTAAAATCATCAGACTTTTCATAACGAAAATTCCAACTGGACCAATTGATCGATTTTTTAGGCATAACCGAGGTGTCTGAATGAATGATGGCGTCGTTTTTTTGGTAGTTAAAACAACTGAGAATTTCAGATTGCTCTCGAGTGGGATTTTTTAAGATTGAGAGCGCTTCGTCTGCGTGGGCCGCGATGACGACTTTATCAAAGAGCTTTTTTGCTCCATCGCTTGTCGTGATTTCGACTTGCTGATTTTTTAAAACTTCAACAGAGCTTATGCCTTGTGAGAGATGGCAATTCTTAAGAATTGGTCTGAGCAAACGATCTCGATACTCGCGACTTCCTCCCTTGACGGTATACCATTGAAAATGAGTATTGAGTCCGAGCAGTCCGTGATTTTTGAAAAAGCGAATCAGTGTTTTCGCAGGAAAGTGGAGCATTTTGTGATAGGGGGTTGACCAAACAGCTCCACTCATAGGGATGAGGTAGTCAGTTAAAAAGCGCTCGGAGAATTTTTCTTTTTTGGCAAAATCGGCAATGCTGATTTCGTCATGACTTAAGGGATCTGTTTGTTCCTCGGCCATAACAGTCGCCAGTTTATTAAATCTATCGATTTCCAGTAAAAATTTATAATAACTTGGATCAAAGAGATTTCTCTTTTGAGAAAACAGACCTTTTAATCCAGCTCCCGACCATTCAAGACCGGTATTTTTATTCTGCACGCTAAAGGACATTTCGGTTTTAAGGATAGGAACATCTAGGTGTTCAAAGAGCTTTACGAGATTGGGGTAGGTCTTATTATTAAAAACCATAAAGCCCGTATCAAATGGGGTCTTATTAACTTCAACAGTATTTGTATGACCTCCAAAGCGTTCTTGTTTTTCAAAGAGGGTCACTTCGAAATTTTTTGAGAGGAAATAGGCCGATGCCATACCAGCGATTCCTGAACCAATGACGGCGCAATTTTGTTTCATCAGATCCTCCGGTTTGCATTATGGTGAGATTGATAGGCTCTGTCGTTTAGACAAGTTTTAGATTTCATGTCTTTTACAATTTTTTACAAATAAGGAGATTTAGCTTCCATAGGGTTAGAGCTTTGACATAAGATAGACTCATGAAAATACAGCAGAAAACGATTATTGGGTGGCGAGAGTGGATCCATCTTCCGGAGCTTCTCAGTTCAAAAATTAAAGCCAAAATTGATACAGGGGCGAGAACTTCTGCGATTCATGCAGAAGATATAAAGTTTATTGTGAAGAATAAGACCAAATATGTGCGTTTTAAAATTCTTCCAAGCCAAGGTTCTGACAAAAAATCTCAAGTAGTCGAACTGGAATTAATTGAAAAAAGAAAAGTGAGAAGTTCTGTCGGCACTGAGACGATTAGACCGGTTGTGAAAACATTGCTTCAAATTGGCGAGCATCAACTAGAGATTGAGATGACACTCGTTAATCGGGATATCATGGGTTTTCGGATGTTGATTGGTAGACAAGCACTGAAGGGACCTTTTCTAGTTGACCCACAAAAATCGTTTCTCGTTTCTAAAGAATTGAACAAGGTATAGGAGTTTGAGTTTATGAGTAAGGCCGATAGCCCATTAAAGATTGCGATACTGTCTCGAAACTCCAGACTCTATTCAACTAAAAGACTAGTTGAAGCCGCGAGGTTGAGAGGACACGAAGTTGAAGTGATTGATCCGTTGATGTGTTATATGGATATCACCTCTAAGAAGCCAATGATTAAATACAAAGACCGCGTCTTAGATGATTTTCAAGCAATCATCCCAAGAATTGGTGCCTCCGTGACTTTTTATGGAACGGCCATCCTCAGACAATTTGAAATGATGGGAGTTTATCCTGTAAACGAATCAGTTGCCATTGGTCGCTCTAGAGATAAATTGCGGGCCCTTCAAATTCTTTCTCGCAAAGGTTTGGGCTTGCCCCGTACTGGTTTCGCCCATTCGACGAAAATGACTCAAAGTTTAATTGAGTTAGTCGGAGGAGCACCACTTGTTGTGAAGCTTTTAGAGGGAACTCAAGGCAAGGGAGTGGTGCTCGCAGAAACAAACAAAGCCGCAGAAGCGTTGATTGAGGCCTTTAGAGAAATGAAGGCCAACTTCCTCGTTCAAGAATTTGTCAAAGAAGCTAATGGGACGGACATACGCTGTTTTGTTGTCGGAGATAAAGTGGTTGCTTCCATGCTTCGAAGAGCGAAAGAGGGAGAGTTTCGATCAAATCTCCACCGCGGCGGAATTGCCGAAAAAATAAAAATCACTCCGCAGGAACGAGAGACGGCGGTGAAAGCGGCGAAGGCACTTGGACTCAACGTCGCCGGTGTAGACCTTCTTCGCTCTAGTCACGGCCCCTCCATTATGGAAGTGAATTCTTCTCCGGGTCTTGAAGGAATTGAAAACACCACAAAAATTGATGTGGCGGGATTGATTGTCGAATTTATAGAGAAGAACGCTAAAATTCATAAAACAAAAACGAAAGGTAAGGGTTAATGAAAAAAAACACTCTACTCATTGGTGGTCGCAGGATCAGACCTGGGGAGAGAACACAAGTTTATTTAGATATCCCGGCCTTGTTTGACAACGCTCCTATGAATATCTCACTTGAAGTCATTAGAGGGCTTGAGCCAGGCCCAGTTCTTTTTGTTAGTGCTGCTATCCACGGTGATGAATTAAATGGCACGGAAGCTTGTCATCGTTTGATTAAATCTCCCCAGATGAAAAATATTAAAGGCACTGTGATAATCGCTCCTATCTTAAATATTTATGGATTCAATAATAAGTCTCGCTACTTGCCCGATCGCCGAGATTTGAATCGTTGTTTTCCTGGAAATCCCACAGGCTCACTCGGTTCAAGACTTGCTGATATTGTGATGAAAGAGATTGTGGTTCACTGTACTCACGTCATTGATATTCACACAGGCTCGCTTCATCGTACGAATATTCCTCAAATTCGAGCAAACTTCCAAGGCAAGGGCGCAAAAGTGATGAAAGAGCTCGCCAGAAGTTTTGGAGCTCCGGTTATGGTTCATTCAAATGTGAGAGACGGTTCTTTTAGAGAAGCCGTTCTTCAGCAAGGTGTGCCGATGCTGCTTTTTGAAGGTGGCGAGGCGATGAGATTCGAGGAACCCATTATTAAATCGATTGTAAGAGGTGTTCACTCCACCATGCGAGCACTTGGAATGCTGGCCCCTGCAAAACTTGATACGCAGAAAGATTGTTTGTTCGCTCATAAAATGTCTTGGATCAGGGCCCCTCACTCAGGGATTTTTTTACTGAAGAAAAAACTTGGGAGTGTTGTCAAAGAAGGTGAGCTTGTTGCAAGAATCAAAGGGCCGCTTGGAGAAAATCTGGCAGATGTCCACACTCCCTATGACGGAGTGATTATCGGGGCGACACTGATCCCACAAGTCATGGCCGGAGAAGGACTTATTAATATCGGATTATTTGAAGACATAGATGTGCTTGAAGAGCATTTGGAAAATTTCGAATTTTAAGCCATTTCTATTGCACTTAAAAACTAAGGACAATTCCCATTAAAGTATTTTGTGTGCTCGGTGATGATTTCTCCTTTTAAGTTTTGAATCGCAATTATTTCATCACCTATGGCAATAATTTTCCCGTAATTCTTACCATCAAAGCGCAGATCTACATTTTTCCCAATTTCATAACATTTGCCTAAGATTTTTTTCTTTCCTTGTACCTGATCGAGATAACCAAAACGATTAAGATTTAATTCTTTTCCAACCGGTTTGCCATTTTTAAGCTCTTTTACAAATCGAATCCCGCTTCCCTGATCTATACGAACGACTTGATACATACCATTTTTAATTCGATGAATCCTTTCAGCATACTCTCTATATCCGTAGGCATACACCACTGCTCCGAGATTTGGGCCTGCCTTATAATTAGCGGAAACTAATTGTAATTGCTCATCATGGCACTGATAAGGAGTCAATTGATTGAGATTATTAAAGTCCTTCATCATTGAACCGAAATGACCCATGGGCAAAGTGGCAATCGCTTGCGCATTTGTACATAAAGACAAAGTGAGAAAAAATATTGCCAGTGTTTTCATCTTCAAATTACCCAGGTTAGAGCTATGAACCGTATCGGCAAGTACGGAGAAAAGTTTTAGAGGTCTTGTCGAGGGGTCTCGGAACTGGGGTAAATCCAAGCTTGTTCGTCTCTAACTTCTTAGATTTCGAAAGAGTTACTTGAAACCAACCCTTCATGTCGTCTTACTCTTACCCTGAGCGCCCCTAGAGAGGAGATAAAATTCCGACCGATTGGGTTTGTCAGTATTTGGATTATTCAAACATATTGATGTGCTAGACGAGTCTTTAGAAAAATTCGAATTTTAAACTCGTCCAAAAACATCTTTGTAAACCGGTCCTCTAAGTGCAAATTGTGCATAGAGGATTGGATAAATCAGAGCATCTAGCCAGCCTTTTCCAGATGAATATTCGATCTCATCAATAATCTCTGATTGGTCACTGCCAATATTTAAGATGCGATGTTTGTGCTTCCAGTAGCGCAAAGGAAAGGGGAGCTCTTTGCCCACATCGATAAAATAAATTTCTTGCTCTGTCTCACTGTTTTCTGTAATCAAACTGATCCATTTCGATTTCATAAAACCCATATCAATATTCAAGTGGACTTCATTTCCTTTTAGGCAGCCATCAAATCTTTCAACTTCCAGTTTCACCATCGGCGGTTTGAGCGCTTCAAATAAAGAGAGATCGAAACGTTCAAAAACTTTTTTATAGGGTGTTTGAACTTTCGTTTTTAGGTGGATCTTTTTCATGAAAACCTCGAGTTGAGAAACCGTTCTAAATGATAAGCCCCGGTGATGACGCCGACAACTCCTTGGCCTGGAAAGACTGTATCGCCAACTCTAAAAAAATCAGGGTCTGATGTTTGATAACTTGGAAACTTGAGCATTTCTAGAAATTTTCCGTGAGGAAGACCACCCACTCGGCCAAGATAGCGTCCAGTATAGCGCTCAAAACTTGCAGGTGTGCCAACTTCTAGTTTACTCATCTCTCTAATTGCGTACTCCTGAAAAGCTTGCTTGAAAAGTTTTTCGATTTCTTGTGCGAAATCTTTCTTAAACTCTCGATAGCCAGGCCCACCACGTTGGAAGCTCTCCCCATCTAGGCAATGAGAGGAAACTGTCACTGTTTGCCAACCCTCTGGTGCTCTTTGTCGATCGTTCGAATCAGAAAAGGAGAAAAACAGTGAAGGCCCATGAGTGCGACTGATTCTTTCTGAAGAGTGAATTTGATAATAAAGAGACTCCAAAGGTTTATCAAATTTCACTGAAAAATAGGCAGTCAGTGCTCCCCACGCTTTTGCATGATTTCGATTGAGTTGCGCTATATCTTTTTGGATTGAAGTGGGACCTAATTGCAGGTGATTCCAAAACGGAATATTTGAGATGATCTTATTTGCAGTAAAGAGTTCTCCGTTTTGGGTTGTAACAATATATTTTGAAGCAGATTTTTCAATTGAAATAACCCGCTTCTTTGTCAGGACTTCGCCGCCGTAAGATTGAATTTTGTCTGCAAGCCCCCTTGCGAGTTGGTCCATACCACCGACGCTATAAAATGTGTCGGCCGGATACATTAACCCAAGTGCTCCAATCAGATTACTCACTGTTTCTGCATTTCCTTGGGTAGAGATGATAAGCTGCTCATCTAAAAATTGTCGAAATTCTCTATTGTCTGCTAAAGCTGGTGGCAATGATGAAGCAACAGAGAAAAAAACTTCTGGCATGAGTCTTAGGAACTTAGCATTTTTTAATTTCACTAATTCTGTTTGTCTTAACCAATCGAGAGCGTTTTGTGGCGGGAAAGAATGAATCTGAGGCAGAATCTCCCAAGCAAGACTTGAGATTTTTTCCCATTTGTTCCAGACGTTATAAAGATCTTCCTCGTGTTGCGGAAAAACGCGGACCATTTCTTTTAACCATTGACGCTGATTCGCATAACGAAGAATTTTTTTCTCACCGAGCTTGATGACCATTCCAATAGATTGATTGATCAGATCAAGTTGAAGATCTAAATCCTGGCAGATTTTCGCAAGAGGTCCATTATGGGCGAAACCTGAGAGTGTTGTCGCTCCAACATCATATCTAAAATCCCCGCGCTGATACCAAGAAGCACAGCCGCCTAGTGATTGATGGCCCTCTAACACAGTGACACGACAACCTTGTTTAGCGAGTAATGCGGCAATGGTGAGTCCACCATAACCTGCGCCTAAAATAAGATAATCGTTCTGTTTCATGAGGAGATACTAGCACTTTTCTAGACAGATTTGACTTAGACGTTTGTGGTTGTTAAGCTCATTAAGTGTTGTTGAGTGAAGAAGTTCTTGATGGATTCACTCTCTCACGAAACATTATCAGGAGGTTATTATGAGTTTACTCAAGGAGCGTCTACGACTCGAAGAGCATGAAAGTAAAACCCTTCTCAATGGCAGAAGATTTCCAGTGGAAGACCACAAACGCAAGTCCGAAATTAATGGCGACGTGCCTGCACAAACTGAAGAATCAATCGAAGAAAGCCCACTTAATTAAGATCTATTTTAATTTAGGCTTAATACAGTTAAAGAGCCGACGATCGTCGGCTTCAAACTGTTCTTGGCATTCTTGATAGATTTTTTCTGTGAATTCTTTGCAAACAGATTCGTCTTTAAACCGTGAGTCCTGACGGTGGCGCATGCAGAAAAAAACCAGATTTTGCTCAATTTCTTTTTGAAGTTCTTCAGGATCGGCCTTTTGAACGGGGCTTTTTGGAGCAGGTTTGTTTACGCTAGTATTGGCAGGCTTAGAAGTTTGTGGTCTTGAAACCCTTGGCCTTGTTGGCGCTGGACTAACGGTCTCTTTCGCTCGTAAATCGCGATAATATTGCAAGAGCTGTTCTCGCTCGATCTCCTCAAATGTTCTCGTTGTCTCATCACTATAAGTCATCTTGGGAGCAGGTGCTTGCTCTTTAGAAGCACAAGAAAAAAAGAGGAGTGGAAGTAGAAATAAGAAAATTTTCATTTAGATAGACTCTTTGATAACGAGATGGATGAAGTTTAAGATAAAAGAAATGGCCAAAATGATCTGCACACCAAAGGTGATCGCTGAGCCTAAAAATCTTCCTTTGCTAGTACCAGCACTCTCTGTAATTCCTTTAGCGTGGAGAAGTCTTCCAATCAACAAAGTGATACCGAGAATATGAAGAATGATATAATGCATTCCTTGCAGCTCCATAATGACGAGCCCCAAGATCGTCAGTGGAACCTGTTCTATGAAATTGCCATGAACACGAATTGCGCGCAAGAGCTCGCCGTTTCCACCATCACCCAAACCAATTCTCAGCTTGCGACGCAACTTTATAATTCGAAAAGAAAACCAGAGCATCATGATCAAGAATAGGCCAAGATATAAAGGGGTAATTTCAAGAATAAGCATTTGGCCCTCGTGAAGAAAAATTTGCTCTTGAGGCCAGTGTCCCATTAAACTAGATCAATTAAAAGATTTTTTTAGAGGGTGAGTGGACGATGTATCATGCAAAAATTTCTGGCGTAGGCTCTTATGTTCCTGAAAGAATCCTCACTAATCACGACTTGGAAGAAATGCTTGAGACCAGTGATGAATGGATTCAGCAAAGAACGGGAATTCAACAACGCCACTGGGCCTCCGCAGAACAAGGCAACTCTGACCTTGCGTTGATTGCTTCTCAAAATGCACTTAAAAGTGCAGGACTTAAACCAGAGCAAATTGATATGATAATCTTTGCAACACTTAGTCCAGATCATGACTTTCCCGGCAGTGCTTGTTTTTTACAAGCTAAATTAGGCTTAAGTGGAATTCCTGCGCTCGATATTAGACAGCAGTGCTCAGGATTCCTTTACGGTTTAAGCATTGCTCACCAGTTCATACGTTCAGGACAAAATCAAAATATTCTAGTGGTAGGTTCTGAGATCCACTCAAAAGGTCTTGACCGCACACCGAATGGAAGGGCGGTGTCTGTCCTTTTTGGTGACGGCGCTGGAGCTGCGGTTATTTCAAGAACAGAAGTTTCGAATTCCAGTAAAGACGGACATCTAATATCTACAGCACTTCATGCTGATGGTCAGTATGCAAAAGAGTTATGGGTTCCGGCCCCAGGAAACGGAGTCCCTGGAAATGATCGTATTTCGGAGGACATGATCGCTGAAGGTTTGCACTATCCAGTGATGAATGGAAAGACAGTTTTTGTTCACGCCACGAAACGAATGGCCGAGACATTATCGCAGACCTGTGAACAAGCTGGGGTGAAGCTTCAAGACGTCGATCTTTTTTTGTTTCATCAAGCCAATCTTCGTATCAATGATAAAGTTGGTGAGATGCTAGGACTGGATAGTAAAAAAGTTTTTAATACCATTCAGCGTTTTGGAAATACCACAGCGGCAACGATTCCATTGGGGATGGATTGTGCTGTTAAAGAAGGAGCTTTAAAGCCTGGAATGCTAGTCGCCTCAGCGGCTTTCGGTAGCGGCTTCACTTGGGCTTCAGCGCTGTTTCGTTTTTAATTAAATTAATTACAGTTTGGGGCGGAAAAAAATCCAGGAGCCGCCGCCCAAAACTCGTCTTTACAAGGACCAAGTTGACGGTCGAGAGTGCGATGACAAAGATCGTGATTGAGACATTCTTGTGTATAGCGGCGCTCATTTCCGTTGCCACATTGAGAGCCGCATCGTCCATAGCAGCCAGATTGAGGGCTACCTACTGTCGTTGTTTTAGTCACGACTCGATCTTGCTCATCAGTGAAACGACCTGTCCAAGGCTTCCCGATAAGACCACAGATACTCGTATAGGATTTCTCTTGGCGATCAAATGAGAATTCAAAAGGTTCAGTGAAATCGTGGTCAACCAAGCCTTCCAGTAAAAATCTTAAACCTTCATTCTGTATTTTAAGTTGAATTTCTTTTGCAATGATTTTTTCTTCGGGAGTGAGTGCTCTTTGCTCTAATAGATAAACCGAGAGGGTTTGGTCATCTTCTATAAAAAGACTCTGCTGCGATCCGATGGGGATTTCTTGAATTGAAGCAAAAGAAAACATAATTGCAAAAGTAAAAAATAAATTAATCATAGATTTAGTTAAAACTCCTCTTCTTCTAAAGTCTCATTAGAATCTTAACAAGTTGGACCAGAATTTATGAGGATTGTGTGAACGATTTATCAAGAGATGGGACTTTGAGATCAAAGTCCCATTGGAAAAAAACTAAATATCGAATGGAACAGAAACGCTTAAGATAATTTCATTTGAGCGAAGTCTATTATCTCCATTCAGAGTTGTTGTGCGGTTAGTGAGAAGTGAGGCGTCTTCAAATTCATCGAAGGTCATTCGTCTAATTTCTAGGTTAAGACTTACGAAGGGAAGACCAGTAAAGCCAACACCTAAGGCCATCCCTTTACCAGTGTAATTGTCTCCAGTGTTACTGCCATCTTTATCTTCATATTTTGAATCAAAATAATAACCTGCCCAAGCTCTCAGGAGAATTGGAAGGTTGTAACCGACAAAGGCCCCAAACTGATATCCAGAATAATCGTTTTCAGATTTGACGGTTACACCGGCCATTGTAGTATCAGATTTGAGATTAAAAGTAGATCGTGAATAATCGAGCCCAAACATAAAACCTAAAGTTTGGTAACCAACTCTAGCCCCGTATACTGGCCCTTGATAGCTATAATCAATTGTCGTACCTGTCGTGATTCTCTCACCATCGCCAATTGCACGAAAGCCTAGATAGGGTTCAATCAGAATACCACTGAGTGCCTGCTGAGAGTAAAAAAGAAAACTCAAGAGCATAACAACGAAAGACTTTTTTAAGAACATAATCGACTCCTTGGAGAGTGAGTGTAATAAGGAAACACTATTAAATAGATGCCATTGAATCAAAATTCAATAAGGCAACTACCTTAAGACTATTATGTTCAAAAATAAGAAGTGGGACAAGTTAATTAGATATTTAACTTCTGTTCAACAAAATCATAGAGATTCTGTCTGAACTTTAAAAGATTTTCCCTCTTGAGCCAGCGACTATAGTCCTGACAAGTAGGGACAACATCATAGAGCAAGTATTCCATGGTGAATTGGATTGTTTGCATGCCCATATAAAGAGTGACGAAAAACTTAAAATCTTGTTTAGCCCAGTATTGAATCAAGTCTTTGACGTCTTGATGATTGTCACAATGAGCACAGCCGGGGCATTTACCTTGGGCCATAATATAATTCATATGTGATTGGGTTTGCTCTGCAATGATTTGTTCGCGAGTTGATTGGTCCTCGGAGAAGCGATTGACGAGAGGAACTGCCACATCGGGATTTTGATAAATTGTCGCGAGGATTTCTTCGTAAAAAGTCGCGTAGAGCGAACTAAAGACGATATCTTCCATCAAGTATTCTATTAATTCTTTCTGTGAAGTCGCTTGCGCCTCAAGCTTCTCAAATGTTGAAAGGGCGAGAGTGAAGGGGAATTCTGGAGATCCTTCGAGGTCGTAAAAAAGCTTCATCAGGTCGCGAGAATCTTTTTTAGGTAAAATTTTATCTGATATTTTTTTTATTAATGTCATAGTTAAATCCTCTTCGCGGGTATTGGCCCGTAACCTTAGTCTAACACTTATCGGTCAAAATAAAATAGACTTATCTCTAATCAGTTCATCAAGAATAACAGCAGCTTTTCCGATAATTTTCTATGGTGAAGCCCTTAATTCAGACTAAAAAGATCGGCCATGGTGAACAGTATTTTCTGATTCTGTTTATCCTGCTTGGTTTGCAAGGCTGTGACTTAGGCAAAGTGAATTCAAAAAAAACCGTCAAAGAGAATTTATCAACAGATAACAAAGATTATGTACCGCCCGCTGCACCTGAGGATTTGATTCCTGATGAGTTTCAAGCAGTGGAAGACGAAGATGATGGCAATGATCCATTGGCACCTTATACATGGCATTTGAGAAATACAGGTTTGCAAGATGGCTTCTCTGCCAATAGAGGAAAGATCGGAGAAGATGTAAACGGAACCCTCTCTTATACTCAGGGAATCAAAGGCCGTGGTGTTCGTATTGCCATCTCCGATAATGGCGTGGAGCTCGCTCATCAAGATCTTCAAAGTAATGTCCTTACAGGTTTGTCACGAAACTATCAGTCCTCAAATGCCAATTTTTGGCGGGGGTTTGATCCTACACCTGGGACCAATCAGTCAACTGCCGCTCACGGTACGGCCGTCGCTGGACTTGCTGTTGCACGAGATCGAAATAATCACGGATCTCGAGGAGTCGCTCCGCTTGCAAAATTTGCAGGGTTTAAATTTGTAGGGGCGGAAACAACACTGGCGAAACTAATAGATCAAGCCGATGGTGATTTTGATATTTTTAACTATAGCTATGGACGAGCGACTTGTAGTTATACAAAACTACCGGACTCCTATCATGAGCAGCTTAAATTTGGAGCAACGAATTTGCGCTCTGGTAAAGGGGCCCTCTATGTCAAAGCGGCAGGTAATGAGTACGTCTCTTATCTTTCTGATTGTGTAGAATCATCAGGTGAATATTATTATGGAAACGCAAATTTTGAATCTGATCACTCCTATCCATATGTGATTGTCGTCGGGGCAAACGACGCGCGAGGTTTTTCTTCTGTCTACTCGTCTCCAGGTTCGAGTTTGTGGATATCTGCTCCTGGTGGAGCTTATGGAGATACACATCCAGCACTCATCTCAACAGACTTAAGTGGTTGCGATAAGGGATTCAGTCATAAAGATAAAGGGATTAATGAATTCGATCTGGGAAATCATAGTCTGAACCCCGATTGTCACTACACAAGTACCATGAACGGCACCAGCGGCGCTTCTCCGCTTGTGAGTGGTGTAATCGCTCTTCTCCTAGAAACAAATCCTGCGCTTACATGGAGAGAGGTAAAATATATTTTGGCCAAGTCAGCACGTAAAATTGACAGCGAAGCCGGCAATACTCAACATCCTGGTGGTCTAAATTTGAGCGGTCATACTTATCAATATGGCTGGCTTACAAACAATGCCGGTTTTCATTTTCATAACTGGTACGGCTTTGGAGCTGTTGATATTGATAGAGCAGTGGCCCTCGCTAAGTCATGGAACAAGAGTTTTGGAAGTTTTATAGAAACGGCATGGTTACAAAATAATAACCAAAGCAGAACGCCCATTCCTGATAATAGTAGTGTAGGAGTCAATTTCAATCTCAATATCACTCAACAACTTAAAATAGAAGCTGTTCAAATCAGATTAACAATCGATCATCAAAGAGCGCAAGATTTGGGTATTGAGCTTCGATCTCCAAGTGGTATGCGCACTAAATTGACAAATATCAACAGCAAAATCGTCGATAAGAATTTTGTCGATCTTCAGATGCTTTCCAACGCTTTTTATATGGAAAACTCCGCTGGAACCTGGACCTTGTCTGTTGTTGATGGTCAAAACCAGATGACTGGTGAGTTGGTGAATTGGAAGTTGAAGTTTTTTGGACATACTGAAACGGCCGTCAGTCCGCGAGGACAGAGTGAAGGTGAGATTTTCAGTGAAGATGAGAGAGGGCCAAGTCAATCAGTTGCTTCGGCTGCCGCTTTATTGTCTTTGGCGGTAGACGCTAATACACGAACCAAGTCCAAAAACCTTGATGATGCTCAGGTGACAAGTAAGACAGCGAGTAGAGTTGATTTTGCACGCAAGCAAGAAAGCCGTCTTGTGCAGGTAAATGCTGTTCAAAAAAATAAGGCCGACCAACAGGAAAATCATGCTACTCATGGAGCAGTAAACTCAGGTAGGCATTTTGGAGATCTGTCTTTGCCGATAGATCGAGGGGATCAGCAGCTGAAGCTGCTTCTAACCCATGAGACAAAAACTTGGGCGATAGGCGTAAGCGAAGGGCCTAATCTACAGGGACGAATTTTTCTGGTGGAGCAGCAAGGTGACGTTTTGTCTGCGCCATATTTTTGGTCGTCTCCTGAAAATCATTCTATCGAAATCATTTCTGGTTTTTTAAATTCTAGGGCACAACCCAATCTTCTGGTCGAACTTTCAAAAAAAGATCATCCAGCGACTTTGGGACTCCTTGAATTTTCGCCAGCGGAAGTTAAATTCCATCAGATTGAGATGGTTGGTGAAAAGCTTCTTTTTGCAAGAGAAATTAATTCGAAGGCTTTACAGTTGGTTTTTCAGACAAAGATTGACGAAATACAAAATATCCATTGGTCGAAGGAAGAAGGAATCATATTCAAACATAAAATTCCTTACGATTTAAGAAGAAAACCAAAGTTTATGCCAATTGACGATAGGATTTTCATTTCAAGTCTCTCTCAGCTGAATTCGCAGTCGATGATCCGTCTAGATGAACTTAAAGCAGAAGGACATTCTTTTATTGGTGAATTTCGAGTCTCCGAAATGATTGCGGATTATCATTTAGGTTTTGATCACCAGGATCAATCATTTTCTCTTTTTGCTGAAAAAATCGCGCAAGGACTTCTCAAAGATTTGAAGGCCCATGATTTAGCTCTTTTCAAGCTTGATGAAAAAGAATTCAAGCTATTAAAGACATGGGGCACGCCGGATGAAGAATATATTGAGGACTATCAAGTCGCAAATGGCGTTCACTCGCTTCTTGCAACCACTCGGTCGAATTTTAGAGAAACAAATCTCGGTGAGCGAGATATAGTCTTTATCGAATACAATGAAAAAACGCAGTCGGAATATATTCAGCATTGGGGACGGGATCAAAAAACGTTTAAAACTTCAGGGGACGAGATGAACCTTAAGTTTAGAAAAAAAGCGAATCAATTAGAAATTTGGGGAGAGACCACAGGCCCATTTCTAGAGCCGAATCAAGGGAAACGTCGTGACTTGATTTGGTTTCCTTGGAGCATTCCATGAAGAATAGTTTTGTCGTCATCGTTTTTTTACTTTCTGTTGTAGGTGGTCTTGGGTTACTTGGCGTTTTCTCCTCACCAAAGCCTCACCAGTCTTGGAAAAGAGAGGTGGCCCAGAGTTCAAAAGATTTTCCCTTTGTGGTAGATGAGAGCACAAAGGAAAAGATAGAATTTTCAGAGAAAACAAGTGACTCTAAACCTGTTTTAGACGAATCAATCGTTTTATCGGTTTGGAATAACTCGATCAAAATTGAAATCGAACAATTCTCTTATCAGCTTTCACAAACAACTCTAGCGAGCTTTGAAGAAATCTATCAAGCAGCCCTCGGATCTGAAATTTATCGCAGCCGTGGGATCGTTTATTATCGTCCTTTAGCCAGCACGTTTGATCGAGTGAGGTCTGAAAATGCGCTACTCGTGCTTAAAGATGAAAATACAGAGATGACTGTTCTGGCGACAGGAAGATTTATTCTTAAATTTAAAAATCAGCAGATTCAGGCAGATGTTTTAGATCAATATGGCTTTGGTATTTATTACCAGCAAGCACGGTTGAATCTAGTTTTTACCGAAACTCAGACAAAAGATTCTTTGTTTGAACTCTATGAGGAGCTTAAAGCCGATGAGAGAGTGGAGTCTGTTGAATTAGAGCTATTGGGGCAACCGGCTATACTGCGCTAATTTAGGGCTGACGCAAAAATTCTTCAAAAGGTCTTTGTGTGATCTTGTGAATGGTTCTAAAAAAATAAAATAAAATGGCCCCTACCATCACCATCATAGGAAGAACAATAACTGGAAAACTTAACGCCGTCATACGGCCGAGGCTTTCAGTGAACTCCACTGTTCCGGGCTCTCCAATTAAAATAGTCGAAGCTAGGTAAAAATTAAGACCTGCAGAAACGAGAAAGCTAAGGCCCAAGCCCATACAAGCAATCCCAAGTAATTTATCAAAATGATTACCTTGTGCTTTTTCAGCGAAAGACTCTTTAATTTTTTCTAAATCAATCATCTGATCAAAAAACAGTCTCACTAATGAGAAACGCGTATTTTGAGTTGCGATTACGGCGAGTCCCATTATGAGAGGAACGATGGTTTCTTTGGCGATCATCCAGTTACGACTAAGTTTAAACAGACCAATTCCCCCGGTCATTAAGACGCTGAAAAGCCCTAGGATGGAAAAAAAATTGATCTTTCTGCGTTGAATATAATCATAAATGCCGTATCCCAGGGGTAAGGATAGGGCGACCATCAAGCTCCAAGTTTCGCCCAAATACTCTGGCGCACTTAATTTAGTCATAATGAGAGCAGGGAGAGCGACGTTTAAAGCTATATTAAGCAGGGCGCTCTCTTTTTTTTCTGGTCGTTTTTCTGTTTCTTGCATGTGAGCATTGTGAAGAAAGTTGATGAGTCTTGTCTAGTCTTTTTTATTACAAGACGTATTTTGTCCATCAATCTAACAAAGTATAACCTTTCACTTGTGAGGATTGCTTATCTGTTTTGCTTTCTGATTCAATGTCAAAACAGGAATAAAAATCAATTATCAAGGAAGATAGTTATGAAAAAAATGTCTATGATTTGGGGATGCGCCCTTTCTCTCGCATTCTCTCTAAATGTCCAAGCACAAGAATCAAATGGATGGATCGTCAAGTTTAAGGAAGGCTCGAAAGCATTCCAAGAAAAGTCGTTTCAGTCTTTAGGTACAGTGACTGAACTGCCAGTTTCATTCGGAACTTTTGTAAAACTTGAAGCTGATCTTGCTGAAAAAAGTTTGCAAAATCTTGCAAGCCATCCGGAAGTTGAGTATATCGAGCCAAATTATATCTACACACATTTACCAATGGTTACTGAGGAGCTTGAGTCGGCCATTCAAGATACAGATTACGGACGTCAGTGGGGACTTCAAAATACTGGACGTAACTCTGGAAGTATTCTTCGTCGTGGAACGGTTGGAGAAGATATCAATGCGACAAATGCTTGGACAATCACTCAAGGCAGTCAAGATATTATCGTGGCAGTGATTGATACTGGGGTTGACTATAACCACCCAGATCTCAAAGACAATATCCTTATCAATGAAGCCGAGTTGAATGGAACTCCAGGCGAAGATAGCGATGGCAATGGTTATATCGATGATATTTATGGCTATAACTTTGCTGGAAAAAATGCCAATCCAATGGATGGTAATGCTCACGGAACTCATTGTGCTGGTGTTATCGGTGCAAGTCATAACTCAATCGGTATCCGTGGAGTCATGGCCAATGTAAAAATCCTTCCCATTAAATTTCTTTCTGATAGCGGAAGAGGAGAGACGGCGGACGCAATCCTTTCAATTGATTATGCCACTTCAAGAGGGGTTCATGTGATGAGCAACTCATGGGGCGGAGGCGGTCGTTCAGAAGCTCTTCTTGAAGCGATTCAAAGAGCAAATGAACAAGGGATTGTCTTTGTTGCCGCTGCTGGAAACAGCCGAGCTAATAACGATACTTCAGCCTCATTCCCAGCAAACTATGAAGTAGACAACGTCATCTCTGTTGGAGCTATGGATGGTCGCGGTGCTCGAGCGAGCTTTAGTAACTATGGACGCAATTCAGTTCATATTTTCGCCCCAGGAACTGATATCCTTTCAACGACTCCTAATAATGGTTATAGAAATATGTCAGGAACATCTATGGCCGCTCCATTTGTTAGTGGTGTCGTTGGACTTCTTCTTTCGCAGGAAACAGGTCTTTCAATGGCCGAAGTGAGAGAGAGAATTGTTCAAACATCAGTTCGCAATAGCTCACTGGCGACTTCTGCTCAAGGTGGCAGAATGGATGCTTTCCGAGTTCTGAACGATACAAGAAACTAATTCATTTTCCGAAAAAAACAGGGCCTAAAGCACTAGCTTTAGGCCTTTTTTGTTTGTAAGCTGTTCCCATGCTCAAGAAACTTTATTCATTTTTTCCCTGTTCAAATGTCGCCTTAAGTTTGAGCTTATTCGTTCTGGTGAATTTCCTCTCCGCCTCAGTTTTATATTTTCTCTCAATCGCTGAGAAAGAGAATATTCGAGTCGAGTTGCAATCGAGGGCGGAACAAATCCATCGCCATTTGCAGATGCGCTTTAATTATCATGTGGAAACAGCGCAAGTTTTAAAGCGAAACCTAGAGAAGAAGAATGATACGGAATTATCCGAGGTCGTATTCAACGAGTGGGTCTTACGTTTTATAGATTATATGCCCATGTTTCAGGCGATCGGCTTCGTGACTCCTGAAGGGATTATTGACTATAGCTTGCCAGTAGAAAAGAACAAAGCCGCCATCAAAAGAAATCTTTTTGAAAATACGCCTATCGCTAAAATTTTGAGAGATGAGGCGGCAAAATTTGAAATGAGGCACTCCCCACCGATTGATCTCTATCAAGGCAATCGAGGGATGGTGTTTTATATACCTATTTATTTGCAGGGGCAGTTTAAGGGTTGGCTCAATCTGGTCATGAATTTAGACATATTTGTAGGGGAGCTTTTTCGAGATCCTAAATACCAAAAGCAAGGCTTAGTCATTATCGATTCAATTTCGGGTGAAGAGCTAGTTCGTCAACAAAAAATCAACAGTCAGTTTGAAACTCATTATTTTGATTTTCCTTTTTTTGAGCGGCGCTGGACTGTTGGAATCACCAAAGAGACTGAAAGCCTATATCCGCTTTTTACCGTCATCGTTTTTGCGATTGTACTCGTACTCTCATTTCTTCTCTGTCTTTTCTTGAAACTTTATCTTGATAGCGTTGATGCCATTAAGGAGAGTTTGCGAGACGCCTTGAGCGAGGGGAATCTGCTGCGTGCTCTTTGCCATGACATGGGAACGCCTCTTACGATGGCCGAGCTTTTGACAGAGCGAATAGCGGAAGATCTCGATGAAAATGGCTTGGTACTAGTCAAACAATTACATGAGGCCCATGGCAGACAATTCACCATGCTCTCCAGTGTCCGTGAGTTGCAGAGATTAAAAAATCAAAAGCATAATTTTAAGCTTGTTCCGATTGATGTTTGGAAATTATTGGGAAGTTTAGAAAGATCTGTGTTGGAGCCACTAAGCTTGAAGCAACAGCGCTTGATTATTATTCCTTCCGATACTGAGCGCTCGCCTCTCTTGGTTCTTGGTCATGCTGTTTGTTTAGAGCAGCATATGCTTGGAAATCTTCTTTCTAATGCGATGAAGTTTGGCCCGCGCGGATCGGAAATTATTTTGACCGTCACCGAAGAGCACGAGTGGATTAAATTCACTGTTAAAGATTCGGGAATTGGAATGTCAAAGACCAGTATAGAATTTTTCAATCAAGGCAGATTGATGAATTCCTCAATGGGAACAGAAGGCGAGCTTGGTACGGGTTTTGGTCTTGCCTTAGTGAAAAATTTTACTGACTTGCTCGAAGGGAAAATAGAAATCCAGCCACAGGAGACTGGAACTCAAATTGCTCTCTGGCTTAAAAAAGCTCGTTCTCAATCGTAAAATCGAAATCTAAGTTGAGTTTATTTTCGTCAAACAAAACTTTATGAACTTTTTTGGTCCATCTTTTCTGACCTGCGTCCCAGCGGAAACGCGCCTTTGAGACTTTATTTTTGACACGATTGAAGTCATCGACCTCATCTCGATTGCGCCAATTAGGGGCATCAAGAGTCGCAACCAACATGATCTTGGGTGAAGCCGCTAATTTGGCCATACGGTCAAAATCATAATTTGAGGCAATTTTTAGCATTGAGAGGACGTCTGTCACCGCTCGGTGTGGAAAGGGATTGATAAATCCATGAGCGTGCTCGAGGCCTGCCATATTTTTATGAGTGATCTTTCTTGGGTACTCAATATCATCTAAAGTATCGATCCAGATTTTCTCTGGCATTTTCATGCCGTAGCGTTCAAACATGGCACCGAGCATAGGAAGATCGTATTGATGAGCATTATGGGCCATGCAATAGTCAGCCGTTTCCATCATCTCTTTAAGCCTTGAAAGCACCAAAGGAATGGTTTGTTTGGTATGTGCCCATCGATTGAGCATTTCGTCGTCAATGCCCGTCAGTTCAGTCAATTCCTCAGAAATAGGGAGATGATCTGGTTCATTGATCAATTCACTTAAAAATTGAACAGGCTGTTGCCGACGGCAATCCCACATGACTGCCCCAATTTCCGTGACTCGATCAACATCTAGTTGAATACCACTTTCGATGAGAGCGAGATTGACGCCCTCAAGATCGATACCCAAAATTAACTCACATTTTTTTTGTTGCATTGCATGTCCTTCGGTTTAATTTAGCTTAGCATGAATGAATTGGCTTGATAAAGGCGGGAGTTGGCTTTTTATTAGGCTTCGATTTAGGTACAATCCTCCCATGAAAGAATACGTCGTCCTCATTCTTGTCGCTATTGCCACCGCTTTTGGAACCGGTTACTTCGCGCTTATGGTGAAGGGGTCGTATACTTCAACTCAGGAAGATATCGGACTTATCAATGATATCAAACGGGATTTTCAAGCTGAAGTCTCACCTGTGGCAATTGTCAATTTCAGTTCGCTTTTTCATTCAAGAGAACATCTGCAATTACTCGATCCTGTTTATTTAATGCCTTCACCAACATCTGATCGCCAGGTGCGCTATTCTTCGGAAGAAGATTGTTTTCGAAATCTCACTAATTTGCTTAATCGTGGAGACTTCGAAAAAGTTTGGATTTGGGAAGAGTTTCGTTGTGGTCGAAGACCAAAATTGCCAAGCGAGTTTTTTTCCGAGCCGCCTTTTATCCACCCAGCGGGGAAAAGCTATGCCTTATTGGCCTTCGAGACTGAGAAGCCGCTCTTTCGAAACCGCTCGTGGGTTTTACAGAACCTGCCCTATTTTCATGTTCTTGAGTACCGAGGCCTTAAAGCAGAGTATGCAGATCTCGGTGGTGTTTTCAATTTTTTAGTCACTCTTGATCGGATTTCGTTGAGAGATATTGTTGCGGGACAAGGGACAATCTTAACAGAGAATTATTTGCTCGCACGACTGAATTATCCAGCTATTTTTTCGGTTCTAGAATACCGTTTCTATGCAAGGTCGGACCTCGAACGCTTTTTGGAGGATTCTCCTTATCATTTGCAAAGTTATCGACCGGGAAAAATCTGTTTCTATCGTGATGGTCCAATTTGTTGGGATTACAATGTTCAACATGTTTTTAGATTGGCCAATAATACCACTCTGACGGTTTTTATCGCCTTGTTACTGATTGTCGTGATGATCGTCAGAATTATCCTAGTGAAAATCAAGCAGCAACGTTTTGAAGATTCTAGAAAACGACTGGCGCTGCAAGTTCTCACCCATGAATTTAGAACGCCGGTGACGTCATTATTGCTTGAAATGGAAAACTTGCATAAACGGGTTGGGCAATTAGACGAAGAAACCCAAGATTCAATGCTTCGGATGTCGGCCGAGATCTATCGTTTACAGCGATTGACTGAAGCTTCACATAATTACCTGAGAGCAGGGAAAGACCATAAATTAATTCAACTTAATAAAGAGAAAGTCAGCTCACTCAATGGATTCATTGACGAGTTTATTGCTCCGTACCAGGAGCAGTTACAAGAAAAACTCACAGTGACTCTCTTGGAGAACGACACGAGTTTTTATTTGGACACTTATTGGATGGCAATCTGTTTAAAGAATCTGGTTGAAAACGGGGTCGCTCACGGAGCCGCTCCATATTCCTTTAAGATGTTTATGGAGCAGGATTGGCTGTGTTTTGAAGTCGAGGACGCTGGAGACTGTCAGTTTGATGACTTAAAAGAGATTACCGCCGAGTTTGTGAAGGGTAGTCAAAGTAGTGGGACCGGACTAGGATTGAATATCGTCGCCAAAGTGGTGCGTGAGATGGGTGGAGAATTTGACTTTAAAATTAAGCCCACTCGTTTTAAGATTCGTTTGAAAAAAACTAAACATCAATCGGCTCAATTAAAGGTTTAAAAACGTATGGAAAAAATTCTTATTGTCGAAGACGATCTAAACCTTGGAGCTTCTTTACAGAAATATATTCGCGGTGAAGGATACGATGTCACCTTATGCGATACTTTCGAGAAAGGAAAAGAAGCGATTAATGATAGCTATAAGTTGATGATTCTCGACTGGATGCTACCCGATGGTCAGGGTATCGATCTTCTTAAACATATTCGAACGATGAAGCTGAAAACTCCTGTGATTATGCTGACTGCTCGAACAGAATTAATCGATAAAGTGATCGGCCTTGAAAGTGGGGCCAATGATTATATCACTAAACCTTTTGAGCCTCGGGAATTAGTAGCGCGGATTCGTGTTCAATTAAGACAAGGGGCCATGCAAAGCACTAGTGCTGATAAAGCGCTTGAGAGTATTGTTCTTGGAGACCTCACCCTTGATCTATCGCAAAGAGAAGTGGTTTTTCAGGATAAAAAAGTTGAATTCACTAAGATGGAATTTGATTTTTTGCGTTTACTTGCGGAAAGCCCAAATCGCGCTTTTTCTCGTGAAGAAATTTTAAATAAAGTCTGGGGCTATGAGAATTATCCTTCGACTCGCACCGTAGATACCCATGTCCTTCAAATCAGGCAGAAATTGCGTGAAGATTTGATTGAAACCGTTCGTGGGATTGGCTATCGCCTGCGCTTCTAATGGCGCAGTGCTCAGTCTTTTTGTCAGCTAACTGACAAAATTTTCACCTCTCAATGACATATTTGACATGCCTTTATGTGAAGATTTCTTCAAGGCAAGGATGCGACGATTGGAGGTTGTTATGAAAATCATTCTCTCAATCGCCCTCATTACCTTTTCTATCATCACTTGGTTCTTCTCGGAGGATCAAAGATTGCGGAGGTTTGAAGCACAAATGAAAACGGCGATTGAACAAAACCCAGAGCTCTTAGCGGAGGCGATTTTAGACAACCCAGTGTTGTTTACGAAGACTCTCGATGAGGCGATTGAGGACGTTCAAGATGAATGGGATAATCAGCGCGCCGCTGAGGAGAGTGAGCTTATTGAGCTAGCTTTGCAATTTCCCTTGTCACCATTGGTTCGTGAAGATGAAGTTTTTCAAGGAGCTGCTGATGGAGATTTATTATTAGTTCATTATAGCGATCTCGCTTGTCCCGTGACCGCTAGAAGTTTTCAGACAGTGAAGAAGCTGCTGAAAAAATACCCTGCACGCTTGAGAGTTATTGTAAAACATTTGCCCCAGAAGATGCACGCGAATGCGTTGATCTCTGCCCAGTATTACGAAGCCCTGCGGATACAGTCCGAAGAGCTGGCCGTGAATTTTCATGCCCAGCTCTTCTCTCAAACGACGAACCTACGGAGGGGAGAGCCCTTCCTTAAACATACAGCACGCGCCCTCGGCGCGGATATGGCCCAGCTCGCAAACGATATCCACAGCAAGGAGGTTGAGAAGCGGATTTTGCAAGATATGGACGAAGCGTATACGTTTGGAATTCAGGCCTCGCCAGGATTTCTTTTGAACGGTGTCCCTATTAATGGTGCCTATCCACTTGAGCAATTCGAAGCTCTGATTAAAAAAATCGGAAGTCGTCATTACGTGACGAACTAGTCCCACCACCACAGCCCGCCACCCATGCTCTCCCCCCGGTAGGCGAACTGATCTCAACCTCAAGAATTATGATGAGGCCCTTCGTGAAAGCGAAGGGCCTTTTTGTTATAGTCATGAATGAAAAGAATGGTCAGCGCAATACTCATGAGAGTTAAACCAATTGTCAGCCCAAGCCACAACCCGCGCGCTTTCATGTCCGTTTGAGTGGCAAAATAAAAGCCTATAGGTAAACCAATTAACCAATTGGCAATAAATGTTAAAAGCATGGGAAGCTTTGTAATTCCTAGACCTCGTAGAATTCCCAGTAATGTCACTTGAAGTCCGTCGGGGATTTGAAAAAGAGCGGCGAAAAAAAGCAAGTTAACAGCAGCGCTAATCAGAGCGGGATCGTTAGTGGCAAAACGCACGAGAAAATGCGGAATAATAAAATAAGAGAGGGCAGTGGAGGCCATAAAAAGAGTTGAGAGCATAAGTCCCGCCACCGCGAATTCTTTGAGTTCTTGATACTGAGACTTTCCGTAGCTCATAGCTATTTTCACCGAGCACGCAGAGCTCATTCCAAGGGGAACCATAAAAGTCAGAGAGGCCATGGTGAGAACGATATTATGAGCGGCCGATGTCAGGACATCCATTTTTCCAATCAGCACTGTGACGGCCGAAAAAACCATGACTTCAAAAAAAGTACTGATAGAAATAGGAAATCCTAAGTGAAATATTTCAAGCATTTCTTTGCGTTTGGGTTTTGAACTAAATTCAAATCGACGACGCAAATAAAGAAAAAGAGTCACCGCCATCAGGATTCGACCGATCAATGAACCCAGCGCTGCCCCTTTAATTCCCATCTCAGGAATAAACCACAGACCAAAAATTAAAATGATATTAAGTCCGATATTAATCAAATTGAAAAAGAGCACCAGACCATTGCTGAAATAGGTGTCGTCGAGCGCCTGTAAATATTCTTTAGAAATTTGAAAATGAATGATTCCAATCAGGGAAGGGGCGACGATCCAGAGGTAATCGGCCACCAATGGTTCAATCTCGGGCAGAAGATTAAAGAGGGAAAGATTTGTAATGAGCACGCAGAGTACGGCAATTAAAATAATGGAAATAAGAAGTCCTAAGGTATAGGCGCTCGCTAACAAGGATTCAATCGGACGTTTTTCACCCAAGGCCTTAGAAGTAAGTGGAGAAACGGCAAAACAAAGTCCTAACCCAATCAAAATAAAAGGAGCGAAAATTCCGCCGGCCACACCAATCGCCGAAACGACCTCTGTGCTGTAGCGACCTGCTACAATAATATCACCCACCCCAAAAAGCATTTGACCAATTTGTCCTGCTATAATGGGGAGAGAGAAAGTAAAAAGTTCTTTCATTCGTTGAACAGAAATCATGTACACTAATCCTTGAGAGGTCTTTAGTATGCTTTTTCTCTATAGAGTTGTCGTTGGATTTCTACTCATGGCCGGAGTTTTTCTCTTAGGCCTCGTTTTGTGTTTGATCAGACCTTTTTCAAGTAAAAATCTTTTCCGTATTTCAAAGATGATCGCTCGTGTTGGAGAGAGAATTTTTGGTATTGAATTCATTATGGAAGGTAAGGCGAATCTAGATCAAGTTCCGGCGATTATTCTTTCCAATCATCAAAATAATTTTGATATGTTTCCTGGGGCTTATACTTGTCCACCACGTTGTGTGATTCTAGGGAAAAAACAGTTGATTTGGATTCCACTCTTTGGACTTTTTTACTGGTTATCAGGCAATATTATGATTGATCGTGATAATAAAAAAAAGGCTTGGGATTCACTGAATAAAGCATTACTTCGTCTCAAATCAGAAAAATTAAGCTTATGGGTTTTGCCTGAGGGGACGCGCTCAAGAGGCAAGGGCCTGCTGCCTTTTAAAAAAGGCGCTTTTACAATGGCCATTACTGGTGGCCTGCCCGTTATCCCTGTCTGTTTTTCGAGTTATCACAAGTTTTTTGATTTCTCGAAACCTAAGAGTGGCACCATTAGAATCAGTGTCCTGCCCCCAGTTGAAACATCGGGTTTAACAATGGAAGATGAGCCCAAACTTCGGGACCAGTGTTTTCAACTTATGAAAAATGAGATTGCGAGACTCGATGAACTTAATCAGTCTCGTATTTCTTGATACATTTCAAGCGCCGATTTTCTCATTAATTCATAATCAACAATCGCAAGAGGATAATCGACGCCAATCTGGCATTTCATATTGATCTGCTCAAGTGGCGTCACGAGATCTGGTTTATGAATCCATTTCGCCGAATACTCTTGAAGTTCTGGGCACCAAAGCTTGATGAACTCACCTTCGCTGTCAAACTTCTTTGACTGGGTATAGGGATTGAAAATTCGAAAATAAGGCTGGGAATCACAGCCTGTAGATGAGCACCACTGCCATCCACCGTTATTGGCAGCAAGGTCGAAGTCCAGTAGTTTGAGAGCGAAATAGCGCTCACCAAGTCGCCAATCGTGCAGCAATGTTTTACATAAAAATGAACCCACAACCATACGCAAACGGTTGTGCATTTGACCGGTTTGATTGAGTCCTCTCATCGCTGCATCGACCAGCGGGTAGCCCGTTTGACCTTCACACCAAGCTTTAAAGGTGTGTGCTTCTCCTCGCCATTTTATTTGATCATACTCGGGCTTAAAACAGCGCTCTTTAACATGGGGGTGAGTATCGAGTAGCATTTGATAGAACTCACGCCAAACAAGTTCTGAGAGCCATATCTGATGACCACTGGTTTTCTCTTCGATTGAAATTCTCACCAGCTCTCGTATGGAAACCACTCCATGTCTGATGGCCGTTGAAATAAGACTCGTTCCTTCCCTGATAGGGAAGTCGCGGTTGTCGTGATACTGGGCGAGGGCCTGCGCCTTAAACTTCTTCAGTTGCTCAAGAGCACTCTTGCGACCAGCAGAGATGCTGGGTGTTTGAAAAAGTATCTTAGAGACTGTTTCCCAGTGGGAGCGGTCTTTGATTGTGATTTCGCTTTTTAAATCCGTTATTGATAAGAAGCTTGATTGAGCAGGGTTTTTTAAAGGTTTAAGAAAGCTTTCTTGATGCTTTTGAAAAAGATCGAGCCATTTATTTTTATAAGGGGTGAAGACTCGATAAATCTCACCGGACCCGTTTCGGACTTGATTATGCTCAAAGATCACATGGTCCTTGGTGTGCTGAAAGGCAATTTTTTGTTTGTTTAATTCTTCCGTTACTGCGAGGTCTCGTTTTTTTGCTTGTGGTTCGTAGTCGCGATTAAAAAATAATTTCTCAATCTTATACTGCTTACATATTTGAGGAATCATTTCGACTGGATGGCCATATCTAATCAGAATCTGGGAGTTATATTGCTGATTAAGGTTTTGATCTAACTCAAGCAGTGATTCATAAATATAACCCAGTCTAGGATCGGAGGCCCTCTGTTCAAAATATTCGAATTCACTTCGAAGATGATTGAGGATTTGTTCATCAAAAATAAAACAAATCAAAACCTCATCACATTGGGTTAAGGCTTGGTGGAGGGCAGTATTGTCTTCAAGACGGAGGTCTCTTCTAAGCCAGCACAGTCCTCTTTTGAACTCTTTCATTAATCAGCGTATTCCATTCTAATTAATAAAGATTGATTGTCGCCTTTATCATTTGGAATATTTGTCAGGCCCGAATAAGTCATTAGGCGTCGTGTGTTGGGATCGTATTCAACAGATATATGATCAGCAAACATTCTCAAAAACCAGTTGTTTATATCAAGACGTAAAGCCACCCAGTCGGACTTGGCCGAAACGCCCACACCTTTTCCAAGGAATGTTAGATCAAAACGATAGTAGGCTCGCCTTGAAGGAACCACGAAATCTAGCGCCATCTTTTGCTTAGGTTTTAGACTCGGCAAGTTTTTAACAACAAGATTGTGATAACCCTGACCGTGAACCATGGCCTCGGTAATCTTCATTCTTTCTTCTTTAACTTTTTTAGTTTCTAAATTGGTGTGGCGAATGACGAGGGTTTCTTCATTGTTTTCAAAAAGAACTTCTTCTTTGTGATTAAAGCGTTGATCAATAAAAATGGTTCTTGGCAGAAACTCATGACGGGAATCAAAATAAGATTCTAGGCTTGCAAATTCAGTGACTCCATCAGGCCTAAAGTATTTTGTGATCACTTTTACCGCTCGTCCTTCAGCGGTTTGGTGAACTTCATGTTTTTCGAGATAGGAGACGTCGCCATTTGCAAGGATGGCCCGACCATTGAAGCTTAAGACTGTTGACTCGGCGGAGTAAACGCAAAGAGAGATAAAGGTTGAGAGAAGAATAAAAATTAGTTTTTTCATGAGCCTAGTGTATGCTTTAATTCAGTCTCAAGGCAAGATAGGAGTCATGATGAAACTTCAAGATAAGCACGTCTGGATTACTGGGGCGTCCCGTGGAATTGGTCTCGCAACCGCTCAAGAAATGCATAAAAGAGGCGCCTTTCTTCATTTGTGCCTGAGAAATATTGATGAAGCCGAAAAAAAAAGAGTGTTGGACAATTTCTCTACAAAAGAGCGTATTAAGTTTTATGATCTTGATCTCTCTTCGAGGCAAAGCCTTGATCTTTTTTGTCAGCAACGATTAGAAGAGAAATCAGTGATTGATATTTTTTTTCATAATGGTGGACTGCTAACGGGGGGCTTGCTCGAAAATCAGAACCTTGATGAAATTTATCAAATGTATCAAGTAAACCTACTGGCCCCGACCCATCTCTCTCACACTCTTGCTCCGTTGATGTTAGCGAGACCAGAAGCTTTTGCAATTTATAATTCATCTGTCTCAGGAATTTTGTATCTTCCCTGTGCCACGACCTATGCTGCTGCTAAATCAGGTCTCGCAGCTCTCGCACGTTGTCTTGAGTCAGAGCTAAAGGGAACAAATCTTAAAACGATGGTGCTCTTTACTCCAGGGATTAAAACTCGAATGTATGATCAGATCTCAGAACTTTATGGTCAGCATTTAGATTTGTCCGCGCTTTCAAGCATTAGTGCCGACGTTTACGCTCAAAAAATTTGTCATGCTGTTGAAGCAGGAAAGACAGAGCTATGGCCCCGAGGAAGCGTACGACTTGCTCTTTTTTTAGCCCGTTTTTCTCCTAAGGCTTTTCGCTACCTTTCGACTTTAGGATTTAAGCGCTGAGACTCGCTTTTAGAGAGTTCCATAAAAAAAGCTTCGTTAAGTATAGTCTGGTACTGAAACTCATCTTTTTAAATTGAACACCGAGACCGGGTGGATATTTCCCGGAAGCTTGGGTTTTGCGAATTAATTGCGCCTTGAATTGATGGGTCATCTCTATATCTGGAAGTTGAATCGTTAGTTCTTGTCCCTCTTGTAGCTGAATATCAGTTCCAGCTTTCATTACTAAGAAAGCACCTGTTTTTGAAATATCAAACGTATTAAGTTCAATACGCTCTCCAGCACTGGTTTCAATCCAGAGAGGAAGCTTGAGATTAAATCTTCTTGGCACTAACCACCAACGGAGAGTGGGATGTTGAAGAACGTCAGAAGCTTTGAGAAAAAACAACCCTGAATGGGACATGAGAAAAATGAGAGACGCGAGGGTTGTCTCAAGAAAAGAATAATCATTTCCATAAAGAGATATCAAAACATTATTAAAAACGATGATCAAAAAACTTAAAGGCAATGTGAGCTTGAGCCACTTGCTTGCCTTTAAACTTAATAAGGCATTTAGAAGCGAGATCGCTATTACCATCCAGTTGGTAAATGTTAGCTTGTTCAAAACAGCGGTCATTTCTCTCCAATCGTGTTCATACAGCCACATAATCTGTAGAGGCATATTGAGTGCAATGCCCATATGGAGAATGAATAATAATGTAAAAACTAAGGGACGTTTTTTCATTTTACTTAAATCCCCGTATGAAATTGATCACAATAGCTCTGAATTCTTTGAACGTATTTTCTCGCTTCATTTAGGCCAGGAGATGACAGCCAATTAGTACCGTTACTCGCCAAGGCCCTCTTGACTCTAAAAGGTCCGGAGTTATAACTCGCTAGAAGAATCTCTGCCACAATCTCTGAATTATGATTGAGAGGTCCAAATGTTTTTTCTAATTGTTGCCAGTGAGAGGGGAGGGTCCAATATTCTTCCAAGTATTGTAGATAGGAAATTCCACCCATCAATGATTTTTCAGTATTAAGTCTCCATTCATTCTTAGAATTGATTTTACCAAGAAGAATAGAGGCTTTAACCGAAGCCGCTGACATATCTCGAATGGCTTCAAATATCGGCCAGTTTAATTCGAGTTCCTTTTCAAAAATTTGTTGTTGCGCTAAATCTGTCACTTGGCTTAGTCCAATGGCTTTTGCATGGCTGACGGCTTGCGGGTCAAAACTTGATTCCTGAGCGATAAGAGCAGCATAAAAACTTGGGTTCACGCCTTCAGACAGAGAGAGATTTTCAATTTTTCGAATTAAGCCGTGATGTTTTTTTAACTTATCAGGACGGTGAAGTGGCGACTTTGAGCGATACTG
Organism: Bacteriovoracaceae bacterium UBA6166; assembly: GCA_002435795.1. Taxonomy (GTDB): domain Bacteria; phylum Bdellovibrionota; class Bacteriovoracia; order Bacteriovoracales; family Bacteriovoracaceae; genus UBA6166. The sequence goes on from DIUE01000060.1 coordinate 69,606, forward strand.
ACAAGTTGGAGGATTAAACTTTTGCAGAAAAATCTCTTCGCTTTGCAATCCCTCTAGACTGGCATTAAGTGAGGTTTTTCGTTCGTAAGAAACGAGGATGTCATGCCTTTTGCCTGCGGGAAGCCTGAGATGAGGAAAACTAAATTCTAAAATACCTTGTTCCTCATCAATGGATTTCTTGGCAAATCCTAAAAAAGCCTCTGTCACATCTTCGTCATTATAGAATAATCGCAAGCGATGATTAGGTTCGATCCCACGTGCGTCTTTAATAACGATTTTAAAGTTTTGGGCGTCATGAAAGCGCTGAGATTTTGGATAGATTTCTATTGAAACGTTTTCGTCCTTTGAAGCATTAAGATCATTCACTTTGGTATGGCTTGCGATACTTCGCAGTCCTTCAGTCGTCTCCATAAACTCACTATGAGCAGACTTCTTCGGCCCGAAGGGCGACATTGGCCCTGCACAAGCACAAGTGAATAGGCAGATGACTAAAAGTCGACTAAGTCCTTGCAAAGCGATCACCTGTTTGGAGTTGGTCGCTAGATTATAGGACTAGTGCGTTTGAGGGAGGCCCTTGATTATAAAACCCCGAAATGAGGCTATTTCGGGATCACAAAAAGAAGATTTGAAACCTAGAAATTGGCAATAATTAGGGGCTAACCATTACCTTCAGTCGCTTCCGTAAGGGCAGCTTTGAGAAAATCCATAAAAAGCTTAGCATCGTCTTTTGATAAGCTGGAGTTGACGGTTTTTTCAAATTCAACAGTCTTATTTTGGTAGAGGTCCACCAGCATTTCAACATAAAGATGATTTGGTTCTTTCTTGAGAAAACTAGGGTAGATTTTAAGAGTTTTAGACAAAAAATCTGCATTGAATTCTTTATTGAGATGTCTCGCGGCCACTTCAAAATAATCATAAATAACTTTATATTCTAAGTCCTCTGTCTTACTGGCCGTTTCTTGTTCTAGCCTTTTAAGAAGTTCTTCTTGAGAAAGCTTGGCAAGATTTTCAAGTCGCTTCTCGCGCATTTTCATCAAAAGAGATTCGGATGCTAGGGGAGCTGGCACCTCGCTGCTCTTAACCGTCAATGGGGCAAAATATAAAAGGCACAGAGTAAAAGTAATCAGTGATTTGATTTTCATAGAGCGTTTCCTTTATTTTACGTAAACCCCAATTAGTCTTCGAGCAGAAGTGCGAGAGTCAATTGGTCCGCTTGAACTGAAATCGCTGAGGTATTCGTTGGCCCCAGCTTTCACTTCAATATGTCCGCTCTTGCCTCCAGTATAAACGAGGATCGCGCCGACGGGAGCGTTGCGACTATTAACATTTGGACCCATGATATTTTTAAATCCGATGCCTCGAAGATGTGGGCCTGCGTCTCTTGCATGGACTCCGCCGATATAATTCTTGCTGTAACCTCCGGCCATTAAGCCCCACTTCACGTATCTATAACACTTACCGGTGGTCCCTGGTCTTCGGCTTCCACTACAGCGGCTGGCCGTGCAATTTTTTCTCAAATTCTGTCGCAGGCGAGCAATCATATTCTTAACTCCATTTGATGTAGAGTAAGCGCTGTGCGGATTATTTTTATTGCCAGCGGCAAGAATCGGCATCAAGTCGCTGCCTAATTGTTCCACTTGCTGTGATGGGCTGGCGTCTTCATTAAGACCTAGACACTCTTCAAGACTTGTTTTTTCGATAGATGAAATCAAGCGCTGGCATGCTGGTGTGCGCGTGGTGGAAGTCACGCAAGTTTCTTCGATGAAAAACATAAGTTCGAGATACTCTGTTCTAAACTCTTCATCGAATTGCAGCTTTTCAAAATCCTTTTCACTGAATTCAAATGACTCTGGTTCGATATCAGACTCTGAGGATTGAAGTGCTTGAAGATAAATTTGATTTAAATCTAGCCAACCTTTGATATTACCTGTTTTAACAATTTCTTTTTCTATCGCCATTAAAGGTGTCGAAAGAAATGCGGCAACCACAAGCCCGATGAACAGGGGATTCCATTTAAAACTGATTTTCATTTTTTCCAATCCTTGTCTTTTTTGACTCTCACTCAAACCACCTTAATTAGCTCAAGAAATGGCGAATTATTCAAGCTTGCAAGACTTGCCCCTTCATCTGCATTTACAAGAACTTAGCGTGTGCGGAACTTTTGGAAATCGGATTATTGATATTAAGGAGCGCTGTGTCGATACTGTTTTCCCCTGACAGAAAGGCCAAACCCATGGTACGAATAGGGCTTAATTATTGAAAACTAAAGGAAATGATCATGGCCGAAGAGATTCTTCTTAGTATTAAAAATCTTTGTGTAGATTTTCAAACGGATAGTGGAGTCGTTCGAGCGGTGAAAAACCTGACTCTCGATATACCTAAAGGAAAAACCGTTGGCTTAGTCGGTGAGTCTGGCTCTGGAAAAAGTGTGACCTCTCTTGCCATTATGGGCTTGATTCCTAATCCTCCAGGAAAAATCACTTCAGGCGAAATTTGGTTTGAAGGCCAAGATCTGACTAAACTCTCACAAGAGAAGCTGAGATCAATTCGTGGAAATCAAATTTCAATGATTTTTCAAGAACCGATGACTTCTTTGAATCCTGTTTTCACCATCGGAAATCAAATTGATGAAACCTTAATGCTTCATCAACACCTTTCAAAATCAGAAGCGCGCAAGCGAACATTAGAGCTTTTACATGAAGTGGGAATTCCATCTCCAGAAGTGAAAGTGAATGATTATCCTCACCAAATGTCTGGTGGGCAAAAACAAAGAGTCATGATCGCGATGGCAATGGCATGTAAGCCAAAGCTTTTGATTTGTGATGAGCCGACAACGGCCCTTGATGTGACCATTCAGAAACAAGTTCTTGAGTTGATGTTTGATCTGCAAAGAAAGCATGGCATGAGTATGCTCTTTATTACCCACGACCTTGGAGTTGTGGCGGATATCGCAGACAAGGTCGCCGTTATGTATCGCGGTGACTTAGTTGAAGAGAGCACTTCTGTTGAGGTCTTTGAGAATCCTAAAAATCCTTATACGAAAGGCCTTTTGGCCTGTCGCCCGAGCCTTGAGCGCAACCCAGAAAGGCTTCTGACTGTCTCTGATTTTATGAAAGAAGACGGAACAGAAAAAACAATTGATCCAAAAAAGGCCAATCAGCCAGATAAAAAAGTTAAGCCGATGGATGAGTCGCGCTACCCAGTGTTGATGGAGATCAATGATCTATGCAAGTATTTCCCTATCAAAGGGGGAATCTTTGGACGGACTGTTGATCAGTTTAAAGCTGTTGATGGCGTTAGTTTAAAAGTTCGTAAAGGTCGAACCCTTGGTCTTGTGGGTGAATCAGGGTGTGGAAAGACAACTCTTGGCCGCTCTATCTTGCGTTTGATTGAACCGACTTCAGGGCAAATCCATTTTGATGGAAAAGAAATCACAAGCCTTCCGGCTAAGGAGCTGAGAGAGCTTCGTCGCCGCATGCAAATTATTTTTCAAGATCCGTACTCATCACTCAATCCAAGAATGACAATCGGGGATATTATCACTGAGCCTATGGTGATTCACCAAATTGGTGAGACCAAAAAACGTCGCTACGATATGGCGTCAGAGCTTTTACATAAAGTAGGATTGCAGGGAGATCACCTCAATCGTTATCCTCATGAGTTTTCAGGTGGGCAAAGACAACGTATTTGTATTGCGAGAGCGTTGAGTTTGAAGCCTGAGTTTATTATTTGTGATGAATCAGTCTCGGCCCTTGATGTGTCTGTTCAAGCGCAGGTGTTGAATCTTTTGTTGGATTTACAAGAAGAGCTTGATCTCACTTATATTTTTATTTCTCATGATCTCTCTGTCGTGAAGTATATCTCTGACGAGGTTTGTGTCATGAAGCATGGAAAGATTGTTGAGCTCTCGTCGGCAGATGATATCTATAAGAGACCGCAGCAAGAGTACACAAAGAGTTTATTGGAAGCGATTCCTAAGGGTGTGCCAAAAGAGCTTTTAGATCGTCTCTAGATGGTCTTTAAATTGTTGGCAAACTAGCTTTCAAAATAAGTCTCGTTCCTCGAATGAGATCATCCTGAGTTAGAGCAGTCCTAGACTGCTCTTCTTGTTTGATTTTAAGGTAAAATTCTTTATCAGGTGGCAAATGGACGAATCCCGATGGGATCGATTTATTAAGCGTGTGAAGCGCTTGAAACATCACTGCATTACAGACGTAGGCACCAGCATGGGTGGACACTTCACAAGGAAGATTCCCTTGCTTAAGTTCTGCTAAAATTTTTTGATGGGGCAGGGTGGAAAGCAAGGCCTCGGGGGCTCCAGGGATAAGAGGTTTTAAAAAAGCACACTGGCCTAAATTATCAGGGCGCTCTGGATTGTGGATGAGATTAATCGCGATTGCTTCAGGAGTGATCTTGGTGCGTGTACTAGCAAGGCCTAGAGAGACGTGTAAATCCCAAGGACCTGCGTCTTGTAAGAGTCTTTTGATTTCAAGACAGGCCTCTGTGAAGCTGACGGGCAAGATATGAGAGAAGACTTTGCGGCCTTCAATCTCTGATTGATCGAGGGCCTCTGCCACAATTTGAGTTGGGTTATACGGGTGATCGAGGAAATTAACGAAACCAGTTAGGAGAATTCTCATCTTTAAAGCATAGCAGAGAAAACTGTAAAAGTCGTTTCCTCTGCGAGGGAGCAGCGGAAACGACTTCGGTATGGACTAACGAAGGCCTTGAGCAGTAAGTGCTCTGAGGGCTTCAAGTTTTTGGATTTTGTACGCTGCGATTTTCATGGCGTCTGGATCGATTTCTTGAACGAATTCAGTGGCGAAAAAGCGATCTTCTGAAATGAGTTGGCCGTTTTGGGTCGTGATGAGTGTTGCAGAAATAGGAGATTCAATAAGGGCGCTCAATTCGCAGTGACTGCCTTTATAATCGATCAACTTGAGAACTTGGCCGGTTGTCGACTTCGAAATAAACTCTCTAGCGCCACATGAATTGAAATAAAGTTTTTGAATCTTAAAAATATGCACCACGATTGGCATAACCAAAGCACACAATGCATTTGGTGGGCATGACCAGCTTGGCCCTAAAGTTAAAACAAGAGTTTCTTCAGCGATATTATATTTGATTTTTGCAGAGACTAATTCAAGATCATGAAAAGCCGATTCAGCATCAAGATCCCAGCTTTGGAAAACGGCCGTCTCGCTGATAATATTTCCTTGCGCAGAAGCATCTGAGAAATTCAAAGCGGCGATGAGCATCAATAAACTAAAAAACATTTTCATAAAGCCTCCGAACGATTAAGTGAGGCACTTATGCCACTTCATTGCCGAAATGGGTAAGTATCATTCTTGACGATCCCCCATAAGTCTGACTTATGAGGGTGGTCTAAGTCCTTAAATTCGTTTAGGTTTTGACTCAGGTTTTGCGTAGGATAGACGGGCCAGAGGCTTTGTCTCAAAATAAGAATCAAGCCCGCTGACACAAATACTATTGGCCTTTGATAGATCTAGGGAGCCATCTTCGCTTAAGCACTCAGTCGGAGCGTAGACCGACTGAATCTCGGCGATCACAAGTTCAGTTTGGTTGATCGTGAGTAATTGATGTTCTCTGAACTTCATCGCGAGGGAAATCTTTGACTCCCGAACAAAAGGCGCCAAAAAACCATCTCTGTATTCTTCGTTAAGGCCCGTCGCTTGAAACTCGCTCACTTCTCTTGGGTAGCGAGCAGAGGTTTGGTGAGCGGCTTCAAAAATTTCTGCTGTGACGTGATTAAGAGTAAAATAACCAGTTTCAAGAATATACTCTAGAGTATGACGGTCAGTTGAGTGAGGCCTAAAGATCATGCCCATCAAGGCCGGTTGTGCTCCTAAATGGAAACACGAGCTGATGATAGAGAGATTTGTCGTTTGAAATTTATTTGAGCGCGTTCCAATAAGATTCGCACTCTTAAAACCAGAGAGGCAATTGATAAAACACGCTCTGGTTCTTTGATCCATTTTTTCAAATTCAATCTTTTCCATGACGATCTTCTTACCCGCGACAAATTTGATTCATGGCCTTATCAATGGTGGGATATTTAAAAGTAAAATTCCACTGCTTGAGAGAGGAGCAATCAATATTTTGTGAATCAAGAACAATGGTGCTGAGCTCGCCCATGGCAAGCTTAAGGGCCACGGCCGGAGCTGGAAAAAGGGCAGGACGCCTGACTCCACGAGCGAGCGCCTTAGTGAATTCTTTATTGCTGACAGTATTTGGAGCGACAGCGTTGGCGATACCTTGAAAATTTTGATTTGAAATAGCTTCGCAGAAAATTTCAACGAGGTCATCGACATGAATCCAGCTCATCATTTGTTTGCCATCACCTACCGGGCCTCCAAGACCTAGTTTAAAGAGTGGCAAAAGTTTAGAGAGCGCGCCGCCCTCTGCTCCAAGAACGACACCGACTCTGACAATCAGCTTTCTGATAGTATCTGGTGCTTCAGCTGCTTTGCGTTCCCAGTCTTCACAGAGAGCGGCTAAAAAACTATCCCCAACCACGTCTTGTTCAGTCAATTTTTGAGGAAGATTCGTTGGATAAAAACCGATGGCCGAAGTAGAAAGGAAAACTTTTACACCGGAGTTATGAAGAGCTGAGACAAGTTTCTCAGTGCTGACGATTCTTGATTCTCTGAGCTTTAATTTTTGAGCGTCAGACCATCTTTTCGCTGCGATATTTTCACCCATAAGATTGATCACCGCTTCGACTCCAGAGAGGGATTCAATAGGGAAATCTCCATGGGGGGCATTCCATTCGTAAGTGTCAATATGTTGGCCAAGGTTCTTTTTAGCAGATTGAGGATTTCTCGTCGTGACGACGATTCTGTGCCCGAGGGATTCAAGTTTTTTCACTAACCTCGTACCCACAAATCCAGTTGCACCTGTAATCAGTATTTTCATTAACCACTCCCGAACATTATTTTAGTGATGATAAAGATAGCATTCTTTACTTGGAATGAAAGAAAATTGAGGTGTAGACATATGCTAGACGGCCGTGGCGATTGCTTTAAAATAGAGTACTATGACAAAAAATCTCATAGGCACCACAGAGAGGTCATTATCAAAAATATCTATACAATCCAGCTGGCTTCTAAAATTTCTGGAGTTGGAATCCATACTATCAGAGCGTGGGAGAAGCGTTACGGAGCGGTTGTTCCGGAGAGAAATTCTTCAGGTAGAAGGGAATACTCTGAGGTGGATGTAGAGAGATTAGTTATGCTTTCTGAACTTTGTGTTTTAGGTCATAGTATCGGCCAAATTGCGAATTATCCGACCGAAGAATTGAAAATTCTGCTTGAAAAGATCGGAAAAATGACAGGCCCCAAAGCGGAGTCTGCTCAAAGAGGTGGGCTCGACCGCGCCTTAATTAATATTCCAAACTCACTAGAAAGCCTTTTGATGGCCTTGAAAAGTTATAAGCTCGATATTATTTCTCATGAAATTCAAAAATTAAAAATTATCCTTACTCCACGGGAGCTCGCAGTTGATATTCTTGCGCCTCTGCTCAGAGAAGTAGGTATGGCCGTCGCGCAAAAACAATTGAGCATTTCTCAGGAACAGGCCCTTTCTTCTTTACTGAAGTTCCATATCGGCCACTCACTCTTTCGTCATTACGACGCTAAATCCAAAAAAGCCGATACAATTATTCTTTTCACGCCGGAAACTGAGTATCACGAATTTGGTATTTTTATGGCAGGTCTACTTTGCAGCCACTACGGGATTAAGTTTTTCTATCTGGGAGCGAATCTTCCATTCTCTTCCCTAATGGATGCCTTTCAGTCTGTAGAGGCCACAAAAATGATTATGGGTTTATCTACGACTATGGACGGAGACAACCAACTGATCGAGAAATACACAGAGAAATTATTAAAAGAGCTGCCATCTGCCGAACAACTCATCGTCTTTGGGGGCCAAGAAAATAGTTCGGCCATGAAAAGTCGAAAGTATACCTCTTTTGGCGATATCAAGCAGCTCGATCAATACTTAAAAAATCTCTAATCAAAACCTAAGTGATTAAAGAAATTTCTTTAAATCCTCTGCGATTTTCTGAGGGGTATCCTGAGGAGCATAACGCTTCACAACCTGTCCTTTCTTGTCGACTAAAAATTTTGTGAAGTTCCACTTAATGCCTTCAGTCCCAAGGAGGCCTGGTGCCTGCTTTTTGAGATAAGTGAAAAGTGGGTGAGCGTTATCTCCGTTGACATCCACCTTTGAGAATAAAGGAAAGCTCGTCTGGTAAGTTAGCTCACAAAACTGAGCGATTTGATCTTCCGTCCCTGGCTCTTGTGCTCCGAACTGATTACAAGGGAAGGCCAGCACCTCAAAGCCTTGCTCTTTATTTTCTTTATAGATTTTTTCTAGACCTTCATATTGGTTTGTAAAACCGCATTTGCTTGCTGTGTTGACGATTAGTAGAGCTTTTCCTTGATACTGTTCGAGGGAAATCTCTTCGCCTCTGATATTTTTCACTTGGATGTCGTACAATGTATTTGAACTCATAAAAAATAGCTCCTGTAGATCTTTTGGAATGAATTTTTAGAGTCTGCCATGAGCCCCAAGACTAATCAAGAGGAGTGCGTATAAAAGCGATGAGACCTTATATTCAGAATTTACTTGAGCAATCAAGGCCTATTCTTTTAGGCAAAGAACGAGAACTCAAACTCGCCATTTGTTGTCTCCTCTGTGATGGTCATTTACTACTTGAAGACGTGCCAGGTATGGGGAAAACGACTTTGGTTTATTTGCTGGCTAAAACGATCGGCATTGACCTCTCGCGAATTCAATTCACTAACGATTTATTGCCCTCTGATATTTTAGGAATCAATGTCTTTGAAAAATCCTCGGATGAATTCAGATTCATCAAAGGTCCGATTTTTGGTCATCTTATTTTGGCCGATGAACTCAATCGCGCCTCACCTAAAACTCAGAGTGCTCTTTTACAGGCGATGGAAGAGCGAGTTGTGAGTATTGATGGCAAAAATTATCCGCTGAATCCACCTTTTTTAGTTATTGCAACTCAAAATCCAAGCTATCAATTGGGCACCTTTCCTTTGCCCGAGTCACAACTCGATCGCTTTCATATGAGCTTAAGCCTAGGTTTTCCGAGTCGTGAAGATGAAAGAAAAATTCTCCAGTTGCACGATATAAGACAGACCATTGATTCCTTGGGTACTGGACCTGGAAAAGAAGTCTTTCTCGCAGAACAAAAAAGAATTCATACCGTTCAGGTCTCAGATAAAATTCTCGATTACGTACTCAATCTTTTGGAAGTGGGACGAAGAGAGCTTGAAAATGGAACGGCCCTTTCTCCGAGGTCTGGCCAGGATGCTTTGATGGCGGCCAAAGCATGGGCCTATATACATGAAAAAGAATTTGTGACAGCTAATGATGTGCAAGAAGTTTTAGAGAGTGTTTGGGGACATCGTGTGGGTGGTTCTAGAGGGAGACAGTGGGGAGCTGATCATGTCA
>DIUE01000076.1:0-5689 GCA_002435795.1 Bacteriovoracaceae bacterium UBA6166
CAAAAAAGAAAAGCATCTCAAATGCTCTAAGATTTCAACTGAGAGCTGGTTAAAGGAATGATATGAAGTTTTTAGTTTTATTTACATTGTTCATCACATTCAGCGCCTTCGGCCAGGTGCCTCCATATCTTGCTGCCTTTGATGCCAAGGTTTATTCTTTAAAAACTAAAGGCGTGAAGGAATTTTCTGTGGACATTAAAAGTCCTAAACTTGTTCGTCAGTTGAATGAGCAAATGATTTTTGGAAAAGTTGATAATTTAATATTTAGAACTTACTGGACTTCAAGCCCTGAAAGAATCGCAGTTGAAGTTGTCGGACTTCCTGAAGGCTTCAAAGAAGTGAAAGAAGAGCTGAAGCTTTCAATCATGACGATCATGGAGAACCTCATCCCTCCGACCACTGCTCAGAAATTTGCTGGCTATCAATTAAATCAGGGATCAAATCCTAAAGAGTATCTTGCTACAGACACCACTGGAGTGGCAGCGATTCCCGGTTTTACCCTCAAGTTTGATGGTCAAGATAAGCTCATCGAAGTTATTGGGAAAAAACCCGTTGGAACCATGAAAGTCGAAGTCAAATACGAAAAGCCCTCTTTCACGGACGGAAAATGGGCCCTAATGTCCTCAACATCAACCACAACTGAGAATGGTCAATCCCTCGTTATCCGCAGAGAACTGTCTTATGGAACTTCACAGGGAGTTGGAGTTTTGTCTAAGGTCAGTATCACTAGCGAGCAGAAGGTCTTAGGTGACAATAGTAAACCGCTGATTTCAGAGGAAGAAATTGAATTCAAAGACTACCAAATCAACACTGGCGTAGCTCTTAAGTATTTTCTAGGCGATCAAAATAGGGTCAAACCTTAACACCCTGTTATTTCTACACGATTTAATATGACTTCAAGCACTTGGACTCTTGAGAATGATATCTTGTGTCCATGTCCTTCTCGTTGGGTTTTCTCATCCTACCTTTGGTGTGGCTTATCGTGTCCTGTACAGGCCAATCACCTGCTCCTATTAAAAATTCAACACTCTCTTCAAATCCCGTTAGCGCTGCATGCAACGAACTCACGTTTGAAGGTAATGTTCTAACCAAAAAGAATATTCTCAGCATTTTAAAATGCACCAGCTGGGAGAAGCAGTATCCCGAGTTGAAGAAAGTAATCGAAGGTGCGAGAGAACAGGATATCAATTCAGCCTTGGCCACGATGAATGACTCACTTCTTCGGACAAAAGTTCAAAGGAAGAAATTTTTGGATCTTCTGTCCCGAACTCAACAGAGCGGAGAGTTGACTGAGCTCTCAAAACTTTTGGAAAAATCGCTCGGCGATCACCAGATTGTTAAACAGCTAACAATCTTTTTGGAGCATCAAGGGTTAAATAAGGTTCAAAAATCCAGCTTCATGCAAATGCTGAGTCCTGACAATTCAAAAAATATTGAAGTATTAAGGGCGCTAAAAAATGTAGTGGCATCTTACGAATCTCAGAAGGACCTTCTGAAAGAGGTACTTCAGGATGAAGACAAAAAAGATTTAAGAAAGAAAGTCATCCTTGTTTTGGATGAAGTTGCACAATCTCTCACTCAGAAAGAATGGAAGCACATTTCAGGTTTAATCAAAGAAGATGAATCTATCATTCAAGAATGGTCTACCCATGCATATTCAGGAGATGTCAGAAACTTGATGCAAATCCTGCAGTCGCCAGGTTTCATCGACGATATACGATTTTTAAAAAAATCCATCGATAAAGGCATTGTATGCAAGAATCAAGCAGACGGTAGAGACTTTAGGATTGATGTCGGTCAGGAGTTAAAACATAAAATTGACTCTCTTGCTCATGACGAGAGAGACGTTGCAGAAAAAACTTTTCTACATGGGATGACAAAGTTTTTAGCCTTCACGGCATTCTGCCAGTCAGAAGTTAAAAACGAAGGACTATCTTCTTTTAATCGTATTCTTAATCACGCATTTAATGCTTTGATTATTGATCATGACTATTTGTTTTTAAAAAAACTTCATGTGCTCTTGGGTGAAGATAGATTTATGCTTCACTCTTTTTTGTCATCGGTTTCTTTTGAGCAGCTTCAAACACTTCTCCTTTCGCTAAAGGACAAATCCAGGGATGAAGACTTTGTTAGAAGTCTTCATAAAATAATTTTAGATTTAGACCCGAAGGCGCTGAACTCAGTATCCGAACTTACTAAAGAACTAAGCAAATCAGGCCAGGCCCATGATTGGTTCAGCTCATGGTCTAATTTATGGATAAATTTGAGTGATAAAGAAAAAGATAACTTTGTTAAGCTGATCTCTTCACTCCTTGATAAAGACATGAATCTAGCGATGGTTCTGGACTTTTTAGATAAATTAATGGTGGATTTTCCGGATCTTTCTCCTCGATTAGCTAAGAACTTTTTATCCTCAACTTATCAAGGACAGGTTCGCTATCTTGTTTCAGTTCTGTCAAACAACAAAGTTCAAAATGAATTGGCGCATTTCTTCTCACAAAATGGGCTCTTCCAATTCCTCGAGATCTTGACTCGGGAGCAACGCAGACGACTACCACCATCATTGGTGAAACCTGAAATTTTTAAAGATCCTCTTTACATTGAGAGGCCTTCTAAGGTCAGGGAATCTACTCAAACGCGCTTATGTTTTGATGCGCTTTCCAGGAAGTATCAAGATAATACTGACTACTACGGCATCGTTAATTCTCTTCCAGAGAATTGCTTATCTATCCTTGGAACTACTGGTTTTGTAGGAAACATTTATCTTTGGATGAATAGTACGCAAAGATTCTTCGAGAATGCCCAGATTCAAGATTTTCATTATACCTCTGGCGTCTGGGCTCCAGGAATGTTGAACTTCATTTTTACTGCGGCTATCACAGCAAATGATAACCTTGCGAATGAAAACGGAGTGAGGGGACTTAAGAACAACCTGGATGAAATCCATAGGACATTAACTCATCCATTCGTCCTTGAGAGCACTCACCTTTTCTCACGAATATACCGGGAAGCTCATACTCAGATAGACCTTGATCAGCGCTTATCCAAATTTATTCAGTACAAGAGTGACGCTGAGGTTAATAAACTCATTGCGAGCTCATTTGTCCTCTTTAATTCTGCTCCAAGGTTTCAGTCGCTCAAATTGATTGAATCTTCCTGTGATGAAATCTCACCTTTTTTGGGAGCAAATCCCTGCTTGTCTGCTGTAGAAAAGCGCCAATCGATAGAGAAAATAATAAGACTGTTGAAACGTAAAAATGAAGATGGGAACAGTCTCATAAAGGAATTGCTGGCATGGATTCATCCCCAGGCTGGAATACCACTTCCTTTCAATAGCAGAGAGCATTTAAGACATACAACTAGTCTTGATGAGATCATTCGTTTCTTGATGGATCTAAGCTCGCCCAAGACCAATAAAGCATTCATATATCGGGATGTAAGTACAAAGGTATTACAAGGGTCAACGATAGATCGACTCGAAGTTCTCATTAGGGATGTAAGCTTTAATAACAATTTCTATGGAGCTTATTTTAAGAACAAGATAGCTGGGTCAAATGATTTTCGAAATGAAATTATTAAATCCGAGAAGCTTTTAAATCTTCTTCAAGCTACGAATGGTCCATTTCGTTGGACCAAGAGTTTGCCTGCTGATTCCAAGCTTAAGTTGAAAAATGTTTCTCAGTCTTATTCTTCCCTCTTGGAACTTACTGATTATTATTCACAACCTGATGGTAGTACTCGAACTTATGGTCCGTTCATCCAGAGTTTACTTGCGGCTATTGGTAATTCCTCTTCTGAAAACACAAAAGATTACCATCCATATCGACCTCCCAATGAGAAAGTTTCCCAGGGACACAACGGTTTGTTTTTAACTGAAATTGTTAAAATGTCCGGACTAAGGAATTTGGCCCTATTCACAAAGACTCGTTTTGGGGTCAAGCTAGAAGCATTAGAGAGTCCTTTGTTTAAACAAATCAATTCCAATCTTATTGCAAGACATGATCTGAATAAGCTTCAATTGGGATTCCAATATGTCCTTGATAAATATTTTGATAATGATCGAAATCAACTCAATCTGTTGCTCCACGACGTAATTGAGATGTCTGAAGGTATGAGTCTGGAGGAGCAGGAGCAATTCGAAGAAATTGGTTTAAAGCTACTAGCACTTTTATCGGATAATACCGTTTCAACAGAGTCGATTGTCGAAATTTCCAAGATGCTGGAAATAGGAATTAAGTACTGGCCTGAAGTGCGAGTACTTACTAAGTATTTACCTGCGAAGATGACGTTACTTAAAGCACTTAACAGTTTGACTGATCGACTTGTAGCTAATCCCATAGAGCTTGATTATGTGCTGTCTTCACTGGTCACCTCGGACTTTATAACTCAACAGGAACTTGAAACATTAATTCAGAATGAATCCTTGGTTAGAAAAACAGGTGAGTTTATAAATCATCTCTTTCAAGAAAATTCTTTCTCATCTTCACTGAATTGGACTGAATGTTTGAAGATGATTCTTAGCAGATCGAGTGCAGAGTGGACTCCTATTCGCAACTGGATGGGGCAGGCGACCAGTGCCGAAAAATTGAGTGTTTCAGTTGTGTTGCAAGTATTAGGGGAGAAAGAGCAGGGAGAAGTTAGATTAAAGTTCGTTATGGATGAGCTCTTCTTGAACCATCGCTCCATGTTGCTGCAATTCCTTGATGAAACATTTCCGAGTCTACTGCTCGAGAATTCAAATTAACTCCTCTTTTTATCCTCCTCGCAGTTGAGCCGAAGTCCTAAGGTGTTATAATAATTCATCTACTAATTTTACTTAGGGCCATTGTGAAAACGATTAGTCTTGCGAAAGGTGGCTTCAATAAAGTTCGCAGCCATCAGTTCGAATTAAAATCTTCAGATCTTCAGGATTCACTTAGATCTCTCACACCTGGAGAGTGGTGTTCAATTAAAAGTGAAAACTCCTACTGGATTGGGTTTGTTAATCCACTGGTGGATGAAAAGTTTCCAAGTGTTCAAATCCTAAAATCCATTGCACCGAATCTCCTGTCATGTTTCTCTGTTGAAGCCTTCATCACAGAAATGATTGAGAAAGCGATCAATCGTCGCAAGCAATTCAAGCATTACCTGGAAGGCTGTCGGCTCTTTTATGGATTCTCTGATGGCTTGCCTGGATTAATTGTAGATAGTTTCCAAGATGCGGCAATTATACAGATCAATACCGCCGGACTGGACAGGCATAGAAAGCACATCCACCAAACCTTTGAAGCGATCCTTGGGAGAAAGTGCTACTTGTTGGATAATCCTAAATATCGCGAAAGAGAACATCTTCCAACCTATGAAATGCAAGCTATTCCGGAAGTTAAGATATTGGAGAACGAACTTTCCTACACCATTAGATCTGAGGTCATGCAAAAGGTTGGCTTTTACTATGATCATCGGGAAAACAGGAAGCAACTGGTTGATTTACTTCTTCGTCTTAATCGGTCCTTCGATAAAGGGCTCGATCTGTTTTGCTATGCTGGTGCCTGGGGGATGAATGCTCTTAAGGGTGGAGTGAAGTTGCTCGACTTTGTCGATCAAGGTGATTTTGCAACTGAAATCAACAAAAGCCTTGATTTGAACGATTTCAAATCCCGAGGAAGTTTTTATCGCTCGGATGTATTTAAGTTTCTTGACCAGGTCATTC
>DIUE01000076.1:5730-6027 GCA_002435795.1 Bacteriovoracaceae bacterium UBA6166
TTCTAGATGCTTCACATAAAGAAGGAAAAAAACTTCAATTGATTCATTCTGGAATCCAGGGTTGGGATCATCCGGTCTCTAGTCTTAGTGACAAAGCAAATTACATTAAAAGCTATTTTTACATATTGGAGACTTAGATGATGTTACAGGAAAAAGTTCAAAGCGTTATTAAACAAGCAAAAACTATTGTTTTTGGTCAGGATGAATTACTCGAATCAATTGTTGCAGCACTCGTGTGCGAAGGGCACCTCCTGATTGAAGGTATGCCTGGCTTAGGAAAAACATTAAGTGTCTCAG
>DIUE01000040.1 GCA_002435795.1 Bacteriovoracaceae bacterium UBA6166
AACTTTGGCGAACTCTAGCGCCCATACTTCCCTTTGAGGGCAGAGTCGATAGTGACAAGCACAAGAACTATGCACCGATCATCCAAAACTTTTTGCCGAGATGGGAGCACCGAAGTTACGAAGGACGAAGAGGAACCAGCACCGGACAAGGTGAACTCAAACCATACGCCAGAGATCCGCTTTTTAGCATCAATCACACCCTCGCCATGTTTAGAGCAAATATCAACCGGCTCTTTCGACGGACTTGGAACACGACCAAGGATCCTGCTGCCCTGATGAATCACTTTTGGATCTATGCGGAGTTTCATAATAGTCGATTAGTGAAGTCTTGATCATCAAATCGGCAACTTAACTCCAGTACCATAATTAATGAATATAAGTATTTATAGTTTAGAGAAATGATAATGAAAGAAAATTTGTCGAAAGGTCATATAAATTGCAACAGATAAAGGGGCTAGTTTAGATTTAGCAAGACGTACTCGTGCCACAAACACGACAAACAAAACACGTACCGACTCGAACAAGTTTAGTCGATTTGCATTGATAACACGACTGGGCCACTTGATAAGGAGAAGAGCTTTCGCTCTTATAAGGCGCACTCAATTTTGATGACTCTCGGTAAAGCGCAATAGATTTCACTCCAAGACGATGGGCCTCACGATAAAGATCAGAAATCTCTGCAATCGTAATGGTGGCCGGAAGATTGATGGTCTTTGAAATACCTCCACATAAAAACGGCTGAAGGCCCGCTATCATTTTTAAATGTCCCATGGGGGTAATCTCACGAGCGCAGTGAAAGACCGGCAAGTCATCTGCCTTAAGCTTCTTAGACTTTGCAATATCCCCTGTTTCAATCAGAGTTTTTAAAATTTCCCCGCGATCTACTTCGTTATAGTCAAGGGAGAGGAGGCCTCTCTCCACTTGCGAGTTAATGGACTTCACTTCACCGCCGCCAACTAAAGTTTTGGTTTTCACTAAAGCGAAATCCGGCTCTACGCCAGTGGTATCACAGTCCATCAAAAAAGAGATCGTACCTGTGGGGGCAAGTAATGTGGTCTGGGCATTTCGAACGCCGTGTTTTTTGGCCAAGACGATCACCTCTTGCCATAGAATCTGAAGTTCATCATAAAGGACACGCCAGCGTTGACTCACAGAAATTTTCTGTGCGGCTTTTTGATGAAGTTTTAAAACATTCAAAAGAGAGGATTTATTTTTCTTATAGAGCGGAAAAGAACCGAGTTTCAGACTAAGTTCCGCAGAGGTTTTCCATGCCCGCCCTGCCATCAAAGCAGTCAGGAGCTGCAAGACACTTCTTCCTTCGTCTGAGTCATAAGGCAGACCCAAACTCATCAGGAGCGCGCCCATATTAGTAAGACCTAGGCCCAGTGTTCGAAACTGAATAGAGCGCAAGGCAATTTCAGGACTCGGGTAAGAGGCGTGACCGACTGAGAGGTCTAAAACATAAACAGAGTTTTGAATGTTTTGATAGAATTTCTCTAAGCAAAACTCTTGTTTATCAAAATCATAAAACTTCAAAAGATTGAGAGAAGCGAGATTACAAGCTGTTTCATCGAGGAAGAAATACTCTGAGCACGGATTAGAGGCCCTAATTTCACCGGAGGCCTTGCATGTATGCCAGTGATTAATCGTATCTGAAAACTGCAATCCTGGGTCTCCACTGGCCCACGCGGCAGCACAAAGATTTTCCCAAAGTTCTGCCGCTGGAATTTGTTTTTTGTATGATTTAAACTTTAAAGTCCACTGCGCTTTTTGGTCGAGGGCCTTAAAGAACTTATCGTTGAGTCTTACAGAATGATTGGCGTTTTGACCCGACACGGTTTTATAGGCCTCTCCCTCGAAGCTTTCATCAAAGTCTGGTGCTTGATAGATTTTTTTTTGTTTCGCTAGAAAAAGCACCTGATCAATTAGTCCTGGAAAGAAGGAATCTCCTTCGGCGAGCCTTAAAAATTCCTCTCTTGTTATTTTCTCATTCACAAGATCCTGAGAGTATTGTTCAAGGGCAAAAAGTTTCTGTGAGCCACAAATAAGTGCTGCGACTTTATTTTCTTCTTCTTTCTTCCAATGAATAAAATCGATAATATCAGGATGATCTCCATCTAAGACCACCATTTTAGCGGCCCTACGGGTGGTGCCACCTGATTGAATGACTCCCGCTTGCCTATCGCCAACTTTCAAAAATGAGAGGACACCGGAACTCTCTCCTCCGTGCTCAAGCGCAGCTCCTTTAGGAGCAAGGCTTGAAAAATTTGTTCCAGAGCCTGAGCCGAACTTAAAAAGTCTGGCCTCTTTATACCAAAGATTCATAATACCATTTGGGCCCAGGAGCGAATCTTCAACTGATTGAATGAAGCAAGCATGAAGCTGAGGTCTCTCAAAAGAATTTTTGACTTCTTTAAGCTTTAGCGTTTTTTCATCACAAACCCAATGCCCTTGCTCACCACCGTTCAAACGATAAATTTCGTAGAGACCAGTATTAAACCACTGAGGAGAATTGGGAGCAAAATGCTGAAGAGAGAGCATGGACATTAGGTCTTCATAGAATTTTTCCGTTTCTTTTGCGCCGGAAAAATATTTTTTCTTTTTTGCGAGACTCATCCAAGTGAAGGCCAGACGGTGAAAAACTTTTTCGAGGTCTTTCTCATAAAGATTGGGACCTAGTTTTCGCAAATATTTAGAAGCTGTCATTCTAACAGCATTTTCAGACCAATTTTTTGGTGCGCGGATTTTAAGTTTTTTCTCTCGACCAAAGAGAGTAATCTCTCTCCACGACCAAGCGACCACCTTAGATTTTTTCATGCAATCTTATCGGGTCAAGCAGGTCTAGCCTTGACCTACCTTGTGAGTCAGTTTGATTCGGTTTAGACTAGACAGATGAACCTAAAACAGAAAAATCTCCTCGCGGTTTTCCTCCTTTATTTTCCGACCCTTTTATTCGGTTTTGCTCCTGAGAAAGAGTTTCAACCCTATATGATCGATCATCCAAATTTGGGTTGCCCTGCCAATTCCCATTGTTCGGCGGAATTTGGAAAGAAAAGAAAGATTTGGTCGGATATGATTTTGCGAATCAAGAACCAGCTTGAAAAATCTCCTATTGAGGCGCTCGAGAAAGTTAGGCAGAATTCAGGTTTTCCTATTCCAGTTTGGGCCACCAATAAGAGTTTGGAAAATCCTGAAGTTGTCTCTTGGCACTCTCCATGTCGTCATCATAATCTGCCTAATAAAGAAATCTATCATGCTGAAGTTTTGCTATCGGATTTTACCAATTGGAAAACCCTCGATTCAGAATCCCTAACACGAGCAAAAATTTGGCGACTGAAGGGCGAAGAGGTTGTGGAGTATGGCTCGCTCCAAGGAGCGATTCCGACGATGCTTAAAAATGAACAGCTTTACTTTACCCGCGAGGAGCAAGGTGTTTATTTTGGGTTACTTATTTCTGCCTCTGGGGCGATGAAGATTGTCCCAACGGAAAATGCCGCCATGGCGCCAAGAGAAGTTCAATGTCCTGCGAAGCTGATCGAGGCCTATAAAGCTTGGAACTGGTCAACGGAGTTGTACCAGCAGACAGTTTGCCGAGCTATATGGGATCAGGATCAGCGAACCTTTCATACATTCCTTTTCGGTTGGACTTGTTAGGTGAGAATCTGCTGTTTTAATGTCGAAAACCTTTTTCTCTCTCCACTTGAAACGGATCAAAAAGGTGAAGTCCATCAAAAGATTTTTCAACCTGGTGATAGCTCTCTTAAAAAGCTTAAAGATTTGGCGCTCGTGCTGCTTGATATCGATGCAGATATCTTTGCTCTCGTGGAAGTGGGACCCGAAGACATGTTGCGGGAATTCACAAAATCTCTTCTGGGTGATCGCTACCGCGTTAGCGTGATTGAAGGAAATAGCGATCGCGGAATTCATATTGGGTACCTGATTAAAAATGACTGCTCATTTAAAATAGAACATTTAACTCATAGAGGTCGCCCACTTTCTCTTTCAACTCAGCAAAATCCAGTCTACCTGTCTCGCGATATTGCGGAGCTTAGACTGATCAAAAAAGAGAAGAAAAGACCTAGCTTGATTTTACTTCTTGTTCATCTCAAATCAAAGCGCTCCGACCTATCGAGTGATTTTGGGGGAAAGAAAAAAAGACAATCTGAGTTTCAACTTTTGCTTGAGACTTACCAAACTCTTAGAGATCGCTACCATGGAAAAGTTCCAATTCTTCTATTGGGGGACTTCAATGGTGTTATGATTGCCGATCGGCGGGAGCCGGAGTTTGAAAAGCTCAAAGAATATCCTGAGCTGAAAGATCTACTAGAGCGACTCGAATATTCAGAGGAAGAACGTATTACCCAAATCAGTTTTGATAATAAGCAGAACCGTTTAGCGGAACAGTTTGATTATATTTTGGTGCCAGATCTTTTAGAACAAGCGATCGTTAAAGAAAAAAGCGGACTCTATCTCTATAAATCCGAAGATGGTCATCCCAAGGTCCTGCCGAAGTCTTCTTATGAGCGTTCGCTCTTACCTTCTGACCATTATCCTCTCGTGCTTGAATTGAAATTACCTTCTGACAACACGTGAGTAGGCCGAGTACTCTTTCTTAAAAATAAAATCAGTCAAAACCTTGATCCACGATTGATGAGCAGTCAACGGCTCATAAAATTCCGGCGCCATAGACTTAAGTTTTGGTAAATTTCGCCAAGACACATTCATCAGGTCGTGATGCTCATTGTGGTAACCGATATTAAAAGAGAGCCAATTTAAAGGGCCGTAATAAGAGTAGGTTTCTTGTTTTGGGTCCAATGTATAATGCTCTTGAATCCAACGACCTCCTAGCGGGTGCAGGCCTAGAGCAAAAAACGTTGAAAGCAGTAGATACCAAAAAGCCGCAGGAGCAATAAAATAATAAACAGCGACTGCAATAATCAAACAGACCAAAACATTGATCTTCATCCAAGCATCAATTTTTCTCATACTGGCGGCAAGTTTGAGAGGACGCAAACCTTGAGAGACGCTGAAAAAACTGATCCACAGAAGTTTTCGCCACCACTGATTTCCCACTAGGCGTGCTTCTTGTTCAGAGCAAACATCAGGATCGTGGTCACTATGACCAATATAGCGGTGGTGAATCATATGGTAGTGGCGAAACGCCATGGCGCTTGGAAATATCAGAGGAAGATCACAAATAACACCGGCCACTCGGTTGCCAAAACTTCCTTTGAAAACCAAATTATGACAGGCCTCATGAAGCATGACGTATAAAGCATGGGCCCAAATAGCGCCCCAAAAATAAGCAGCAAGCAATACGATCCACCAAGCTGAATCAGCAACTAACCAAGCAGTGATAAACTGAGTGGCGACTAGGCCCAAGATTGCCCAAATCGTCAGAGGGTCTGCCCCTTGGAGATGGATCGCCTCTGGATGGGCCGCTAAAATTTGTCTTCTACGCTGAACGTGTGAAGTCACTAAATCGTCATTAAAAAAAGCTGACAAACTAACCTCGAAGCTAAAATTGCTAAGTTAGAGACTTATAGCTTTTTTTTCCCAAGAGAAAAACTGAAAATTCTTCACGGTTTAGATTGATCTAGCTTAGGGATTAACCAATTAATTCTATCGGTTTTCACCCTAAACAGGCAGAGAATGACCATGACCCCAGAATTTTTAAACTTCCGAGGCGAGATAGTCGATAGAGAGAGGCGGAATACGAATAACTCAAGCCCGATGGAGCCCGTTATATGTCAAAGTCATTTTCAAAACTTCAGGTCACCTCATTTCTCCTGCTTTTGAGTGCTGGTTGTGCTTCGTCTTACCGAGCGCCAGAGAGTGTGGAGCAAAAAATGGCACGTTACGAGCCTCAGGGAATGGCGACTAATCTCGTACCTGAGCTGCCAACCGCCAATATTTCAAAAGCGTCGAAGGCCGGCCGCACTCCAGCTTCTGTCTCTGTGGAAAAACCAGAAGAGAGCAGTGCTGATCTCCAACATTCAAATAAAAGACTTTATTTTCTCACGCTCTTTTCTCAGTACCAAGAGTTAGACGGCAAAGGGCGCGAGCTCAATATCTGCCCTCATTTTCACTCTCAATTGATTGATCACAGCGCGTCTTATAGAGCGCAAAACTCATCATTTAAAACGATCCCAAACTATTCAGCACAGTTGATTGAAAATATCTTAAAAGATGAAACTTTATTGGCCCAGTATCCAGAGTTTGCCCTGCCGATGACTGAAACGAATTTGCGACCGCGAGTGATTGATGTGCTTGCCAAGGCACCGGCCGATAAACGCGAGGAATTGAGCCAAGTGCAATTGGAGCGCGCGCTTAAAGTTCACTCGAATAAAACTTACGCTGAGCTTGCGGAGCTTTGTGAATATGGTTCAAGTGATAATTATTATATTTTTGAAAATATGGTTGCTCATATGAACCGCAATAAAAACTCTCCACGGCCTGAGCAGCTACGGATTCTCTTGAAGTCGAGTTTGATGTTTAACCACGCTCTTGTTCAGTCCCTTAAAGGTCAACAAACAAAAGCGCCATCCCGTGCACCGGCCTCAGCAGAAGCAACAGTGGCAGTCCCCTATACTTTTGAAACACTCAAACGTTTAAATGCGGCTTGGAGCCAAGAGTATTTTAAGACCGTGGGAAAATCTTTCTAAGATTAAAACGTGTACAAACGCCCTCGGGAGGAGAGCACAATCAGTCGATCTCCTTCCACTTTCAATTCTCCAAAAACAGCAGAATAGGCGTGCCCCAAATGATGAGTTTCGATAATCTCGAAACTCTCGGGATTCAGGGCGTAGAGATGACCAGAGACAGTCGCCGCCACAATCACATCCCGCCAAGCCCGAACAGAGGTCACTGCTGATTTTAAGTTGATCTTTTTGACTTCTCGAAAATCCCGCGCCATCAAAATCACTTCGCCTGTGGTTGTTCCCATCAGAAGTTGATCATTCCAAACCTGCGCTCTGCGAGTGACAGTATAAGGCATCTGATACAAAACATTACCAGACTGAGGCTCCATCACCGTGTATTGACCAGCGTGTGAGCCCATATAAAGTTGATTCATATAAAGAAGTGGATCGGTATCCACATCAACAAATTTCTGTCCGGATGAAAGTCTGCGCTCCCAAAGAAGAAGCCCGTCTTCCAAAGAGAAAGCCGCTGCTTGTCCATCGGCGAATCCCACATAAACGCGGTTGTCCTGAACCACCGGAGTGCTGGCCCGTTGAATCGTCGTTTGATAAGGCACTGAACGGCGATAGGCCCAGAGAATTTTACCCGTTTCAATATCTAGACAAAAAAGCTGGTGATTGCGAAGCTGAACCAGCCCCCGCCCTTCAGCGACGACAATTTTTGATTCAATGGCCGCCCCAAGATCGATCTCGTACTTCAACTCTCCGGTGCTGCGATGACGAGAAACCAGACGCCCCTGAACTGTGCCATAAAGAATCTGGTCTTGGTATGGTACGGGACCCGTGTGATAGGTAGAATTATCTTTTTCACTCCAGAGTAAACGGCCATCATCTAAAGCGTAAGCATTCATTTCACCACTATTGGCGCCCACGAAAACCACGCCCTCGTGAACCAATGGCTCTTGAACGCCGATGGGCATATTGCCAGTGCTGGCCTCTGGATCAAGATTTTTGCTCCAGCGAGCATTGAAATAAGGCCTGGCTTCTTTGACGGCTTGAGGTCGAATCGTCACCGCTTTTTCAATTCTCTCACCTAGGGACAGAGGCAGTCTTGAGCAGCCAGTTCCTAGAAGAGAGAGCACCGAAAAAAGGGAGAGACCTAAATAACAGGTCCGTGCAGGACTCATAGTGGTATCCAATTTAGAGTTCTTGTAAATAGAGTTTTGCCAATGTGGCAAATTCACTTTGCGCCATCGTCGTACTGACGTGCTCAAAGCTTAATCGAGCTTTTTCTTTATCGTCGAGTTTCAAATAAAGTCTTCCAAGATCTAAATAGAGCTTGTCTTCCATTAATTTCACTGGAGATGATCTCAAACCTTCAAGAACTACCACTGCATCTTGATAACGGCCGAGGTCTTCTAGGGCCGCAGCTTCGCGAGTAGCAATAAAGAAATGCAAATAAGGATTGCTCTTGTGCTTGCTGATCATTTGGATGGCAACCAAAGCCTCTTCCCACTGACCACGCTTTAAAAGTTCATCACTCACTTGAATCACTGTACTTGCTAAACCATCGAACGAACCCACTTCCATTTGAATGCCTTTAAGTTTTTCCATAAATTCAGCAACAGAAGTTTCACCAGCAGTGAAAGCCGCCATTTCTGCTTGTTGAAAGCGATAAAGGGTTTCAGCGTGAACCTGATTTTTTTGCGAGGCTTGGTAGCTATAAAGGCCATAACCAAAAATCCCGAGCACCAACAAAATAACTAATCCGACCACCAAAGCCAGATGTCTTGAGATAAACGAACCCATCTCAGTTGAATTGAGGGCAGTAGATAAAGAATTGGAAGGTTGAGAAACATTCTGTATGCTCATATTGAGTCCTTTTAGCAGATTTAGGCTTAGAAAAAAGAGATTTTGCCATTTTAGGGAGCTTCCCTCAAGTTGTCAAAAATCGAGTGCTTAGGTAGACTCATAGAAAGATGAATTTTCCACCATTCAAAGGACTGAATGATGTCGCGATCTAGGTTTTCCTCTCTTGTGATCCTAAGTCTCCTGTGTTTGCTCTCTCTTCCCGCTAACGCAGTGGACAGAAGAGGCCGACTCGGCGTGGGAGTCTCAAACCAACTTAAAACCGACGCCCCGGCCCTCTCCTTTAAATTGCAACAATCACGCAGCTCCAGTATCGCAGGGCTCGCCAGTGTCGATACTGGCAAGGACGGTGGCTTTGGCGCCGGACTCAAAATCCATCGCCATTTTTTTGAAGAGCCCCACCTGATTTTTTACGGGGCGATTTTGGGAGCGTACCTCAGTGATAAGAGAGGACAAAGCGCACTTGATGTCAGTGGTTTTCAATTTGATTTTACCGTGGGAGCTGAGTTTCATTTCGCAGGTCTTAAAAGCCTAGGCTTTCATTTTGAAACGGGAATCTCGCTGAATAAATTAGATGAATTTGTGGTGCAAACAGTGGGTTCAGAATTTTTAGTCATGGGCGTTCATTTTTATTTTTAGTCGCTGACTTTTACCAGGATCTCTTGTGAAGATTTATTCTCTACCTCGCTCCTCTTTTGTGCTCCTCACTTTATTAGCGAGCTTGAGTTTCGCGTTCACTCTCTCAGATGCGCGCGCCCAATTTCGCGATATGGACACCTTCGATTTAGAAGCTGATGATCTCGTCATTGGCGGAGATATTTTTAGCGATTTCAATGAAGACCTCGAGTCTGCCCAGATTCTAGAAGCAGAAAGATTTTATCGCTACGGCCGTTTTTTTTCCTTTCAAGTGGCCTTAGGCTTAACGACTTTTGATGGCAATCGAGGCCGGGCGTATGAAGACGATCATCCCACCTATGGTTTGGGTTTAAATTATTTTTTGGATTTTCAACGCTCAGTAGGACTAGGATTTGAATTCTCTCGTCACCACTTCTTTATTGATCAACCGGTTTTTAAATTTCAAGATCTAGGTCTGCCACTGGGTCTAGTTGAAACCAATAAACTGCGGGTTTATTTTTCCTATCGTTATTATGTTGAAACCTCCAATCTCGGAACCGCCATCACTTATTCCAATCCTTATCTTGTAGGTCGACTTGAGTACTGGTATCTATCGACAAAATTCGTCGATCAAGAAACTGTTCCCAACGAAAAAGGCGGGGGCCTGGGTTTTGGTCTAGGCGGCGGCTTAGAATTCCCCATTCAAATCAAAGAATCTTATTTAGGACTAGAGCTCCTCTTCCATACCGTGAGCTTTAAAGATAAGTTCACCCAAAACTATAGGCCGATCGAAGGCAGCACTTACGGATTTGATGACCTGACAGGAAATGTCTACTCTATGATGATCTCCTACGTCTTCAACTGGTAAACGCTTGAAACCTCATTTTTACTTACCGTCACGACGAGCTCGCACTTAGTCATTTTTTCATATAATTTTGTCATTTCAAAGACTTCGGCAATTATAACAAAACGAATCATTGCTTAAAATCCGACCATAGGCTAAAAACTGGACTCTTCTACTCTTGAAAAAGATGACTTAGGATCAATCCCTTAATCGCTAGCTGGAGTCCTTATAATGACAAAACAAACAAAAAACTTTCCCCTGACAAAAGGCTTAGTGCTTTTTGCAGCGACTCTGTCTCTGACAGCTTTTCAAACTGAGGCCTATGCCTCGGCGCCAAAGCGTGTCCAGAAATTTGTTTCCAGTTGGTCACAGAATATTAAAACCAGCATGGTCTTCTTAAAGCTCGATACGAAAGCTTTACTTGAGACAGCGAAAACAAATCCAAAAACCGGTGAACTTGAAATCGACGCTGATCAATTGGCGCAGATTCAAAAAGAACAAGCGGATCTCGAAGCGCAACTGCAAGAGCTTTCGCCCAATATAAGCGTGCTCTACCGCTACCATTTTGTGATGAACGGTATGACGATTGTCGCACCGGCCGAATACTACGATGCAATTCTCGCACTGAAGCCAGTTAAGGCGCTCAGCGAGCCTATTCTTTTTGGCCGACCAGAGCCGATGAACGTCAAGGCCATCAATAAAGCTGTCGCTGAAGCGGCGGCAAAATTGAATACCACTGACTTTATTGGTGCCACGAGAGTTCACGAAGAATTTCAATTTAAAGGTCAAGGCATTCACGTTGGAATTATCGATTCCGGAATTGACTACACCCACGCTATGTTCAAAGGGCCAGGTA
Organism: Bacteriovoracaceae bacterium UBA6166; assembly: GCA_002435795.1. GTDB lineage: Bacteria > Bdellovibrionota > Bacteriovoracia > Bacteriovoracales > Bacteriovoracaceae > UBA6166. Next base: position 10,826 of record DIUE01000040.1, read on the forward strand.
CTGTTGAAGCTTACAAAAGCATCGACCCAACTCAACCAACTGATCTTTTTCCAAGCGAAAAAGTTGTCGGTGGTTTTGACTTCGTAGGTGATACCTATAACCCAGGCTCAATCTTGAGTGAGATTCGCATTCCTATTCCTGACAGCAATCCACTCGATACTTCTGGACACGGTACCCATGTCGCTGGAACTGTAGCGGGAATCGGATTCGACGAAAATAGTTTTGACGGTATCGCTCCTGAAGCGAAACTTCATGCCTTAAAAGTTTTTGGACCAGACGGAGGAACAAGTGACCTCGTCGTGATGGCAGCGATGGAGCACGCAGTTGATCCAAACGGCGACTTCGATCCAGCAGATCGTTTGCATGTTCTCAACCTTTCACTCGGTGGGATGTTTGGGAAAAAACCAAATAACTACCAAGAAGCTGTTAAGAATTTAGCTCGTGCTGGAATTATCGTTACAGCGTCTGCCGGAAACTCTGGAGCTATTCCTTATATTGTCGGGAGCCCAAGTACTGCTGATGAGGCACTTTCAGTTGGTGCCAGCATCGACGGAATGGAGCAAAACTGGAAATTCGGCGCCGTAAATTTTGTCTATAACGACGGAAGTTCAGAACTTGCCGAAGCTGTCGAAGGCCCAATTAGTTTGCCAATTAGAGACGCTAAAGGAATCAAAGGACCGATGGTTGATACTGGTCTTGGAAACGAGCCCTTCTCAGAGGAGCTTGCAGCTGCCGTAAAAGGAAAAGTGGCCATGCTGACTCGTGGTGGAGAAGCTTTCTCGTTGAAATTCACAAACGCCATCGCCGCTGGTGCTATCGGTGTTGTGATGGTTAATAACCAAACAGGCGCGCCAATCCCAATGGGTGGCGACGGCCAATTCCCAATTCCTGGAGTTATGCTAGGCCAAGAAGCCGGTGAAAAAATCCGCGCTCGTTTAGCTGCAGGTGAAGAGGTCGTTGTTGATTACGATGGTTTTTTTATCGAACGCAAAGAATTGATCGACACCCTGACTTCATTTTCTTCCCAAGGACCTCGTTCTGAAGACGGAAAACTCAAACCAGAAATCGTCGCTCCGGGCTACCAAATCCTTTCAGCTGCTGCAGGCAGTGGTTCAAATATCGTAGCAATGAACGGAACATCTATGTCAGCGCCGCAAATGGCCGGTGTTATGGCACTGATGAGACAAGCTTACCCAAAACTAAGCACTGAAGATCTGCAAGGCATCGTGATGAACACAGCGAAGCCTATGGTCGATGCCGCTGGTAAATTGTATTCTTTAAGTCGCCAAGGTGCTGGACGAGTACAGGTTTATGAGGCCATCACAGCTTCGGTTGTCGCTGGTCCACGCTCTATTTCTTTTGGTGAGCAAAAGCTTCCGGCCAAAGGATCACAAAAAGAAATGAAAGCTGTTTTAAGCTTAAAAAATCTTAATAACACTCGTGGCTCTTCGCCAAAAGCCCTCACTTTACAGGTAGAGTCTTCTCTCAATATGAGAATTGAGCTTCCCACTGAAGCGATCTCGGCTAAAACGAAAGAAATCGAATTCAAAGCTTTCCTCACGCAAGATACAGCGACTGATGAGCAAGCGATTCTTGCCCATGAAGCAGTTGTTCAAGTGAGAGACGCTGCAACCAATGAAGTGATCGCTCGAATTCCACTCTTGGCCGTCGGTGTAAGAGCGAGTGCCATCGAAAAAAATAGCAATGCTGCTGGAGTTGTTCAGGTACAAAACCGTGGACCATTCGCTGGAGAAGTACTGCCTTTTAACTTGCTTGCAAAAGGCGAGCGTTTTGCCGATTTAAATCGCGATAGCGAAAGCGTTTCAATTGCTTGTAATTTGATCAATTCAGGTGTGCGCTTCAATCCAAATGGCGTTTTAGAGTTTGGATTTGAAATCGATCGTCCTGTTACACGCTGGGAATCATGTACAATGATCGTGCTTTTCAGCATCAAAGGTGGCACTGGGACAAACCAAGAAGCGGACTTTGAACTCGTGGGCTCATCAGCTTATAGAATTGGTGATCTTCCAGGGATTGATCTTCCAACTCTCTACTCGACTCTGCTTTTTGATGCTGAACTTTCAAGAGCAATCAGAGCTGATTACGAGCAAGCGATTCTCGATCAAAACTCAGAGGACGAAATCCCAAGACCAAGTTATGTACCGGCACTACTTGATTACCAACCGATGGCCCTTAGAGAGCACGGCCGTGTTGCCACTATGGGTGTAACTCTTGAAACACTAAAAGAGCTTCTCAAAGAGAAAGGTCTTGAAGGCTCAACAGTTCAGTACAGAGTGGGGATTCTCAATAATACGAACTCTGCTTTCAAGTACGATCACTTCCTCTTCGAAGGTTGGAAGTCACTCTCACTTGAAGCGACTGATCAGCCATTGCAAAATATGCCAACGAGTTTTGTCTTAAGACCAGGTCAACGCACTCTTCTTCCACTTACCCGTGGCGCTGATAGCGAAGATATGTTGCTTCTTTTCCCAGACAATTACTAAGATAACCCAAGCCAACCATTCAAACCCGAGCAGCTAGAGAAATCAGCTCCTCGGGTTTTTCTTTTTAAAACCAAATAAACAACTCAAGTATTTCCCTTCTCTGCCGATAAGCTCCCTATGGGGCAACTACTTATTTTTACTATTGTGATGCTGATTTCTCTCCAACCGAAAGTGGCGAGAGCGACTCAAATTCTGCAGGGAACCCTCCACCACTCGTCAAAAGTCCGGTTTGAAGTTATCGATGGCTTCGCCTTTCAAAACTATATAAAAGTTTATCTCGATCAAAAGCATCTCGGAAATTTCATGGGCACCAATGGACTTGGAGTCAATCGCTTCAAACTCAAGGTCACAGAACTAGAAGCGGCGGTGTACGAATACGGCGGGCATTTTTATCTGCCTCTCTCGGGACGACTGCATAACGGCGAGCCTGAAATCCAGCAAATTATTCATTTCCCAGAGACCAGCTCTCAGGCGTCCACTCAGATGATGGGCCCAGAAAAATGTCAACGATTGCAAAGCGAAGTTGAGAAAGTGATTCGAGAGGGACAAGTTTTCTCTCACTCCCTCTCAACACTTGCGGACAAACTACAAGACCGAAGACCGGCAAGTCTACCGGTCTTACTTGAAAGCTTAGCAGACTAAGCCTCAGGGCTAAACTTAACCTTCTTCATTCTAGCATTCAAATCATGACCCGTTCTAAAGATCAAATGAATAGGCGTATTGTCGAGAGTAAAAGCCTGGCGCAAACCATTCTTTAAATACCTGCGATAATTATCTGGAATTCCCTTTGATTTATTGGTGAACAATAAAAAAGTCGGCGGATCGGCCTTAATCATCGAAGTGTATTTCACTTTAAAGCGCTTCCCGTTTGATTTTTTCGCCGTAATCGGATGGCGCTCAATCAGCTCCATCACAAAACGGTTCAACTCACCGGTCGCGATTGGACGGCGTCGAATCAGAACTGTTTTCGCCAGCACTTTCTTTAAATGATTAAGCCCCTGCAGGTATTTAGCAGAAAGAGGAATAATATCCACGAAATCAAGCCAAGGGACTTCATCGCGAAGGCCCTCTAACCACTGCTTCTTCTCCTGCGGAGTTTTCAGCTGATTGCGAATCAAGTCCATTTTATTCAAACAAAGAACGAGAGATTTCCCTTTCTCAAGCGTGATATCCATCAAACGACGATCTTGATGACCAATCCCTTGAGTGGCATCAACCATAAAGACCACGATATCAGATTCAGTAATACAGCGAAGTGAGCGGTAGACCGACTGAGACTCCACAAAGCCTGTGATGGATTTCTGGCGTCTAATTCCGGCGGTGTCTACCAAATGAAGAGATCGCCAATAGCTGCCGGCGGCTTCCGCTTCAGGGGCGATTTCTTCGACTTCGGTTTCTGCAGCGTCTTCTGTCTCATCTAAAAGCTCTTGTTCAAAAGCTTGATGAAGCAAACGCTCTTCTGCGGTCATGGCAAAGTCTTCTTCTTCAGCGTCTAGCTTTGCAAGCATCTCTGCGCTGTCGTCTTCTTCACTATCACTCAAGGCCATTCCTTCGCCGTAAAAAAGATCTTCTTCATTGTCTAAAAGATCCGCTTCCGGGTTATCTCCGTGGGCCAGCTCTTCTTGATTGTATGATTCTTGAAGCGCCTCAAAGACGTCGGGATTATTGCGACGGAATTCTTCGTACTGCTTAAGGAGTAATCCATCGTTCATGGAAAGCTCATGCTTTTCATTGAGGTATTTAGCATCGTGACCAAAATAAAGATCAAAAAAGCCTTCAATCGGGTCAACCGTTGTGCCTGGAATATCACTCACTAGGGCGCGGTCAGAGCCGAGTAAAGCGTTCAGCAGAGTCGATTTCCCAGCGTTTGGCGCGCCAATGATCGCAAGCCTGGCCACCACGTCTTCTCTTGGAGTCACACCTTTATGCAAAGAAGTCTCACTCAATTCGAGTGGATTGAGTTTTTCAAATTCAATCGCCTTGCGGTGAAGAGCTTCTCTGAGTTCAGAAAGACCTAGTCCGTGCTCGGCCGAAGTTGTGAAGAGCTGGTCTTCATCGATTCCGAGTTGATAAAACTCAGCTTCCTCGCCCATTTGTTTTTGGGTATCCCATTTATTGGCGAGCACCCAAAAATCTTTTCGAAACGAGCGCAAACTCTCAGCGATGGCGAGGTCAAAAGGCAAAATGCCTTCACGTACGTCGGCGACAAAAAGCACGAGGTCTGATTCTTGAATCGCCATCTTCGCTTGTTCCGTCATGATATTAAAAAACTTCGAGTTAAAAGCTTCTTCCGATTTTCCAGTCAGTGGTTCGATCTTGGTCGGATAAAACCCGCCGGTGTCGACGAGAATAATCTGTTGAGGAGCTTCCCGTTGTAATTCATCGAGTTCAGCGATTCCGTAGTGGCGATCTCTCGTCACACCAGGAAGGTCATGAGTAATCGCCTTATGACCTTTTCGCATCAAGCGATTAAAAAGAGAACTCTTGCCCACATTGGGTCTCCCGATAAGGGAGATCACCATGGATCTTTTGGCCTGTTGATTTGACATAATTACCTCTGCTTCCAAACACGACGCGAATCATGAGCGCGGGGAAGTCCTATTTCTTCTAAAACAAAATTATTAATAAACCATTTCGGAGAAACCTTCACGTGCAGGTTCAATTGCACTTGTCCACCTAAGAGCTCTTCGATTTTAATTCTGGCGCGAGTGCCGATTTCTTTAATCATCGATCCACCAGAGCCGATCACGATCGCTCGTTGCGACGGACGGTTCACAAGGATCGAGGCTGAAATATGAGAGACGATTTTTTTGCTCTCTTTTCCCTCGGGCTTGAGATCTTGATACTCGTCAATCACCACGGCGACTTCATAAGGGATTTCATCTTTCAAAAGATTGAAGGCCTGCTCACGAATATACTCGGCGACAAAAAAGCGCTCGTTCTTATTAGAAAGGGAGCCATCGTCATAGTGATGGGGACCTGGTTCTGCGGCATCACAGATCGCCCCAGTGAGCACGTTGATATTGAGATCAGTTTTTGTGCTGATGAAAAAATACTTTTCAATTTCAGGCATAATTTCTTTTGATTTCTCAAAAATTTCCGCCAGCGGTAATTGTTCAAGGTCTTCACCCACCAGATCAGCTTTAGTGAAAAGCAACCACGTGCGCCCAAGGGCCTTATGAACCTGATCTTTGAAATCTTGAATTTGCGAAAGTACAGGCTTCGTGAGGTCAACTAAGAGTAAATTAATATCAGCGCCCTCTGCTCCTTCACGAGCTTGCTCGTTCAAGCGCTTGTTCAATTCTTGATTGGATTTATGTAGGCCCGGAGTATCGACTAAAATCACTTCCGTATGATCAATAGTCATCACACAGTGATAGCGATTTCGAGTGGTCTGCGGCAAATGAGTGACGACAGTTAAATCCATCCCAAGCAAGTTATTAATCAAGGAGCTTTTGCCCACATTAGGTGCACCGAGTACGGCAATCATAATCGATTTATTGTCTGGGTGTTGGTGTTCAATTAACATAATGGCCCCTTGTTTGGCGTAGTTCTATAAATCTAAATAAGTCTCTTCTTTTAATACTTTTTCAGCGCAGTCTTTCATCAATTGTTTTTTTGATGGTCCCACGAGCTTGGCCAAAAGTTTTCCTTTCACTCTCAGCTCCACTTCAAACCCTTGGTCGATTTCACGCGACTGATACTCTGGCAATTCTTTGTAGAGGCCCAGAATTTTTTCTTGCAGGTGTGATTTAAAATCAAAAGTTTCAAATCGCTCTTCGCCCCAATAGCGCAAAGAAGAAACCTGAGTCAGCTTCAGAAAAAAGTTTTGGCAAGCCTCAAGACCGCGGCTTAAATAAATCACACTCAAAAAAGCTTCCAGTGCATCGGCCAGCACTGTCGCCTTGCCTCGCCCACCGAGGGCCACTTCTCCGCGACCAAGTAAGAGAAAAGGCGCGAGCTCCATTTCAAGAGCGAGAGCGGCCAGCACTTCGCGGTTGACTAAAGTTCCGCGGCGTTTGGAGAGAATGCCCTCTGGGGCTTCGGGATAGAGATAGAAAAGTTCGAGGCTTGTGATCATCTGAAGGCAAGCGTCTCCTAAAAACTCTAGGCGTTCATTGGAGGGCCAGTCGGTATTTTCGTGGGCGAAGGAGCCGTGGGTGAAACCTTCGAGCAGAAGCTCAAAATCAAGCCCTGTGAGTTCGAGTGATTGGAGCCAATGATTGAGTGCCGGGAGGGTCGAAAACTCTGTGAGGAAGGCTTTTCGAGTTTGAGCGATACCTTGCTGTTTCCAGCGATCATACAGATCCTGAACGGGACTTGGCCCATAAAGCTTGGTAAAGGTCGTCTCTGGCATAAATGCCCTCACATATATTCAAATTTTCGATACGTTGCCCTTCTAGCACTGCGTTTCATAAGTTTCAAGGCTCAAGATTGGACTTGTGAATTTTTCCCGGTCATCGTAGAATGCCGCCAAAAGCGAAAATGACTAATTAAGCCTCTGATTTTACATGCAAGAGGCGAGAACTTAGTCCAGAGGAGTTTCTTTGGAATCCGGACCTCTCCCCTCACATGAAAATGTCGACTTTCTCAAGCTGCAACAAATGTTCTTTGCTAAGCTTGAAGGGGAAAATAAATCGCTTAACACTCTAAAAAACTACCGCACCGATTTAGATTGTTTTCATCACTACCTGCTTGAAAAAAAACACGCTGATCCTTTAGCGAAATTCTCTCTCCCCCACGTCAAAGCTTACGGCGAATACCTCGACGAAAAATACACCAGTGATAATTCTCGCCGCCGCAGAGTCCAAGCGCTGAGATTGTTTTTTGATTTTTTGGTCGAACAAAAAGTTTTTCCTTCTAACCCTGTTCGTTTAATTCCGACGTCTCCGAAGTTTCTCGATCGTCCGCGCCCCACTCCTTTTGTCGACGTGAAGACCCTTTGGTTTTATTTACTCGAAGAAGAAAAACAAACGAGCGATATGGCGAGGCTCACGACGCTTCGAAATCAAGTCATTATGCTTTTGATTTACGAAGGTGGACTCAAAGTTTCTGATCTCGCGACATTAAAGCGCAGTGATCTTTTTCTGGACGGCGCTCCTCGCGTGATGCTCACTCCCTCAAAGAGAGAGCCCTATACTATTCCGCTGCCAGAACTTTTTAAAACTGTCTTTACCACCTATGAAGTTCTGTTAAAAAAAGCTCTCAGAAAAGTCGATCTCGATTATGATTTTGTGCTCTTCAATGCGAACCCTCACAGGATTTTAGCAGGGGGACTCAGCTCTCGAGGCCTTGAGATGATCTTTGAGCATTACCGAAAAAAACTCATGATTGTGCTGACCCCGAAATCTTTGCGCCAGGCCTGTATTTTTAAATGGCTCGGGGAAGAAAAACCGGAATCTCTTTTGAAAGAATGGCTGGGCTTTGCCCCTTCGTATTCTCTTAAGCCTTATCTTGATTTGAAAAATGAGTTTCAGTACAACCCTGATGCTTTGGTACAGATCACTCAGCAATTAAGAAAGCACTAGAAACCTTCGCGGCTATTGAAAATCTCGACGATCGTAAAGCTCTTGAATGGTAGACTCCGTCTTCACTTCTTTTTGTGGCCTCTCGCCAACTGGCAACCCAACATCATGATCGAGATGCCAACGATCTACTAAAAGCTGATCTTTTGAAATGCGATAGAAATCTAAATCGCGGTCCAGATGGTCGAGCTGAGATTTAAGCTCCGTCTGCAAACGCAGATTATCTTGCTTCGTTTTGATAAGACCTGTCAGGGCCTGCTCTCGCTCTTCTTGCAGGGCCAAGATTCTGCGATCATAATCTGCAGCCACCTTGACTCGTTCTTGATCAAAGGACCAAACGAAATGATTGATACGATTTAACTGCTCAAAAAAATCCCTGCGACGCTTAACTAAGACCACTCGGTATTTTGAAGCTTCAAGCACTCTTTCGGCCAATCTCTCTGAGCGAAAAACTAACATCGTTCCCCGACGAAAAAAAGCATCTGAACTGAAACAACGATTCAGGTCTTTCACAAACATCACAAAAAAACCTTCTTCAATGCTGCGAACATAGCCTTCGCAAAGCCTAGATTTCTCTTGCGAGGCCAGACGAAATTCAACGAGGTCTCCCGCGCGAAAAAAACGAATATTGCGATTCTCTGAGCTGACTTTGAGAATCTGCGATTGATCATTGCGATCACTCACCCGTCCGGTGAAATCTGCGTAATTATGAGTTGGGTCCAGAAAAGCATCGAAGCCTTCTTCAATTTGGCGTTTGAACTGCTGCTCACGCAAAAGTTTGAGTTCAGCTTCACTTTGCTTTTGTGAAGGAATCAGATCATAGGCGCTTGAAGACCTATACAGGACCAAAAAAAGCACCAAAATGAGCACAATAAATCTCAAGTACATTCTCTTATTATGCCCGAATTTCTAATGGGATGCGAGAGTGGAAAAGCTTGTCTGAACTCATCAGATACGCTAGCGTTGGGCCAATAATATCTTCAGGGAGTCGTTATGGAATTTTTTCTCGATACAGGAATAGTTGACGAAATTAAATCGGCACTCAATTTAGGCCTCGTGGATGGAGTCACAACCAACCCTACCCTCATCGCAAAAAGCGGCCGCTCGCAAGCGGACGTCATTCGAGAAATCACTGAACTCGTTGACGGGCCTATTTCTGCAGAAGTGATCTCCACTGAAACGGAAGGCATGCTTAAAGAGGCCTATGAGCTAGCGGCGATTCACCCAAACGTCGTGATCAAATTGCCACTTACTCCTGCTGGCATCAGTGCTTGTTCAAAGCTCAGCCAGAAAGGAATTAAAACCAATGTTACTCTGTGTTTCTCGTCAAACCAAGCCCTCCTCGCGGCGAAAGCGGGAGCGACTTATATTTCTCCCTTCATCGGAAGACTCGATGATATCGGACAAAATGGTTTGGATCTGATCGAAGAGATTCGCACCGTTTATGATAACTACGGCTACACAACAAAAATTCTCGCCGCCTCAATTCGCCATAGCGCTCATGTGCGAGAAGCGGCCCTCTGTGGCGCTGATGTCGCGACCATGCCGTTGAATGTTCTAATGGCGCTTTTCCAGCACCCATTGACAGAAAAGGGACTGGCCAGTTTTCTTGCCGATCATGCCAAGGCAAATCAAAAATAAACGCCCCTCGATCCAAGCCAAATTCCCAATATTCAAGACCTTAAGGCCCCCAAGCGCGGGGCCTTTTTTTTTGCCCTTATGATGGTTTTTACGGGGAAAAGAAATATCAAAAGAGGCAAAAAAGTCCTCAGCCCCGAGTCAGACCAATCCGATAGGAAATGGTGCAGTCGACGACGGGGAGGCCTCATTGTTCCGCCATTTAAAACCTTTATTCATGCTCGCGGGCCTCACTCTCAGTGCCTGCGGACCAAAGACCGTGACCAAAGAAATTGGACCGGAAAGCTTTGGAGGAAGTGATCAAAATAAATCACTGCCTATGCGCTGGGCACAGTCCTCTTTCCCACTGAATATGAGATTTTCCACGACCTTTTTACCAGACGAAATCGCTCAAATGCGATTGATGAGGCAAGCATGGGAAGACCAGGTTCCAGAGATTAATTTTTTCGACACTGGAAATGATACAGTCGCCAACAATAAGGACAATGACAACCTCAATAGTTTTAACGATGGACTGATCGGCGTCTATTTTACTGACCCATGGTTTCAAGATGTCACGACCAACGCTCTGGCCATCACTCAGTTTTTCGCTACGACAAAAACCCAAAACGGTGAACAATATTTTGAACTCTTTCACGCAGACATAATGGTGAATTATCAAACATACGACTTCTCCATTAATAATTTCGCCAGCACTTATGATTTACAATCAGTCGTTCTCCACGAAGTCGGGCATCTCTTAGGTTTGCCTCATAATACAACTGCCCAATCAGTCATGGCGACGTCCATTGCACCCAATGTCCAAAAGCGCTCTCCCTACGCCGCCGATACGGCGAGCATTCGAAACAATTACGCTCAATATCTTCCAATGCAAGCAGGTCAAACAAGCGTTATACCTGCGGCTAGCGTCTCTAAACCAGCTTCAAAATTTAAAGATGGTGAAGTGGTGAGAGGTATTTTTCATCAGATGGCCAGTGGAGAATGTCACCATTATATAAATGGTGAACTCGTTCATACTCACAAAAAATAATTTGTTTTTCTACGCCGCGATTTTCTTTAAAAAGAGATCATGTAAGTGCTCAATCAAGGCACGGTCATACTTCCCTTGGTTCTCTCGCATACATATAACTGCTCTCTCTATGGTGAAAGCATCACGATAAGAGCGTTTAGTAATCATCGAAGCAAAACTATCAGCGACAGCGACGATCTTAGCTGGGTAATAGATTTCACCGCCTCGCAGTCCATTAGGATAACCATGACCGTTTGGTTGTTCATGGTGTTGCATCACAATTTGAATCACTTCGCTTCGAATATTTTTGAGTCCATCCAGCAATTGTTTACCAAGCTCAGGATGTCGCCAAACCATTCGACGCTGTTCGGGATCTAAAATCTCTACATCTTCAGGATCGAAATCAAGTTGTCCCTCACCTACATCATGAAGCAGTCCACCCAGAGCAATGATTTTTAAATTGCTATCACTTTCAATCCCTGCTTTTTTTGCCAGCATGACTGAGAACATGCTCACCGCCACAGAGTGCTTGATAAGATAAGGTTGATGACTCATGAGAGAAAGTAATCGGATAAGAGCTTTCGGGTCTCTATTTAAACTATCTATACAACTAGAAATCATATTGGCCGCGGCTTCAACCGTTCGCTCAGTTGGCATAAGTTTAACGGTGAACTCGTGCATGGTGTAGTTCACAATTTCTTTCATAAACTCTAGAGCTTCCGCTTGTGAAATCGGAGTTTGTTTTTGATTGAGTTCGTAGCCCACCCGTTCGACATAAAGCCCGTAGACTTCGTAATCAGAAATCGTGCAGTAAAAAACTTTGATGCCTTTATCGGTATAGATCTTCACTCGATCCCAATCGATGGAGTCTCCGGAGCGAAAAATCTTGGTATAATCGGTTTCAGTGCGACGAACATAGATATCAAATTTAAGCGTTTTGGTGAAACGCTTAAGAAGAAATAGACTGATCTCAATATAGGCATGTTCTAAACGACTCATGCAGCTCCTTTAATTCAGTCTACTTTTCGGCTAAAAATGACCATACTTAATGATATTTCAAGAATTTAGCAGAAAAAATTCCTACACAGGGCATACCAAATCACTGAAACTAGGAGTAAGATAAAGCTAACGAGGGCCCCATGAAAACAAAATCTTTTGCTCTAGTACTTCTCTTCCTTTTCTCACCCATGCTTGCAGCTTATGAAGACGCTTATGATCCTTCCATGGATTATGAAGCCGAAACTATGCCAGTAGAAGGAATGGGTTCTGATGATGGTTATATGGGAGACTCAGTACCACCAGTCCAAGCGAAGGGATTTGATGAGTACGAGCCACAAGAAAACTACGACGCTTTCGAAACCTATGACGGCCCAGTTGAGTCTTATGAGGATTACGGTTCCTCATCTGAAGAGCCTGATTATTATTATTAGTGTTTATTTACTCGCGAACCATCCAGAGCTTCACCCAAAGACTTAAGAAACAAGCCTTTCAAATTTTACGTGATGAATGCGGCTTAATCGTTCGCTCATCACGGATTGAATACAATCACAAACTCTACCCCCTAAGCTTCGCCGTTTTTGAAAATCCCAAAAAATTGGGATTTTTTGATCCCCATTTCTACACCTTGGCGATTAATAAAATCTTCATCACCACAGGGGATACGAAAACCATTCAAAATCTCCTACGTCATGAGCTTGCTCATTTTGTGCTCTTTCTCAAGCAAGGCTTTGCTATGGAGGCCCATGGTGCAGATTTTCGCGATCTCTGCCGCTCCTTTGGCTGGGGAGAAGAAGTCTACTTAGCAACCATGGAGCAGGAATCAACAGACAAGCTCGGTCTGGTGGAAGAGCGAGAGAAAGTTCTCGCTAAGGTGCGCAAGCTTTTCAAGCTGGCCGAGAGCTTAAATCCTCATGAGGCCTCACTGGCCACTCTCAAGGCCAACGAATTATTACTGCGCCACAATCTCGAAGGACTCAGAGAATCCTCAGAACAGGAACTCGAAGAAGATACTTACCGGCTTGCCGTCATTGAACTTAAAAGAAAAGATGCGAAGTCAGATGCACTCCTTGGAATTTTAAATCAATTTCAAGTTCAAGCTCTCTATAGCGTCGGACAAAATAAAACAGTGATCGAAATCATTGGCACAAAAATGAATATTGAGGCCTGTGATTATCTGGCGAAGTTTCTGTGGAATGAACTCGAACATCAACTTGTAAAAGCTCGCTTAGAACATCCAGAACTTTCCGGTCTCAAAGGACGAAACTCCTTTTTTCACGGCGTGCAAGAAGGATTTACAGAAAAACTTCAACAGCAAAAACAACAAACAAGCAGTTCAAAAGAATTAATGATTCTAGAGCGTAAATTGCAAGAGCAAGTTCATCTCGTTTATCCAAGATTGTCTTCTATAAAAAAATCGATGAACTTTGATCACTTAGCACGAAAAATTGGCCAGCAAAAAGGTCATGAGTTACAACTAAGAGCTGGCCTTAAAGAGCGACAATCTCCCCTACGTCTTAGTTTCTTTTCCTAAAACTAAAGGACCTCCATGGACCCGAAAAATTTAGTTCATTTATTTAAAAAAATTAATCAATTTGATCGCCATTTTGGTTTGAGTTTTACCGTCGATGGCCCGGGCCTTGCGACCTATGAACTCATCATTGCGGATCAACATTTGAGTTCCCCGGGCGTCGCTCACGGAGCGGTCGTTGCCGCTATGATGGATGCACAATTAGGGATCACTGCTCTCTCCCTTGCAGTGATCGATCATCAGCTCTGCTCAACCGTCGAGTTAAAAACTAATTTTTTGCAACCTGCAAAACTTGGCGATCATTTAATCGGTATTGGAGAAGTGGATTTTAAAGGAAAGTCTTTAATTGTGGTCTCCGCGAAAATTCAACACAAGACAAGCGGTGAACTGATTGCTCGAGGCATGGGAACATTCAACCTGTACCCAATGACTAAAAAAGAACTCTCCATCGGAGGAATGAATCTATGAACTCACCACGTTTAATCTCACTGGCATCTCTGATCTTAGGCCTGGCCGTTGTCTTAGGCGCTTTCGGGGCTCACGGCTTAGAGAAAGTCTTATCAGAGAAAGCTCTCTCAACCTATCAAACGGGCGTCACTTATCATTTTATTCATGGGCTGGCTTTACTCGCGCTGGCCGTTTCCACCCTCCCTCGAAAAATCACAAGATGGCCGGTTGTCTTTTTTTGTTTGGGGCTTAGCCTTTTTTCAGGATTTTGTTATATCTACGCCCTAACTGGAGTGAAGTTTTTTGCTATGGTAGTGCCCTTTGGCGGCCTGAGCTTTATTCTCGGTTGGTTTGTTTTAGCGTTTAACACATTTAAATTAAAGTAATCTTTAAGTCTTAAACCTAGCGCCCGATAAGTTTGCATGAGTGGAAGTTTTTTAGAAAAATTTATTACTTCGTGCACTTTAACCTTCAAGGCCTTTGACCATGAAGTGAATCTCAGTCGCAATAAGGCCAATCTTTGGCACTTCACTTCGTTTAGCACTAATACTCAAAAGAAATATATGGTCTACTGTGCTCCCGATTTAAGCAAAGTCAGCTCATTGATTACTGTCGCTTCAAAAAAAGTTCCCAAAGGCTCGCGATTGGTTGTTGTTTGTAAGGAAGTAACCCCCGAGCAGCTTAAGCTAGCTGAGGAAAATGGTTATACCTTGGTGACTCATTCTGAGCTCAAAGACTACGGCACAAAAATGCTGGAAGCGAAGGCGAATCAAGCAAGCTAGACTTGCTTTTCATCTGGGCCATGAAGCCATTTATGTTGTTGACCCACCACTCGAAAAAATCCCGCTTCATCCTGATTCCAATTAATGATTTCAAGAAAGCGCTCTCTAGGAAAAGGTTCCGCAAGATTATAGGCAGGAGTTAAAATCCACGGAGGCATTTTGTCTTGGTGAGTTGTAGCGAGAGTTTCGTAAGCTTGTTTTGCCGCAAGAAAATCCTCTCGCGTTTCAATCACAGCTTTAACTTGAAAACGACCTGAGTAGTGAAGAATCATCTCTTCAATTAAGTTCAAACGAGTCTTCACACCCGTTGATGGCGTCTTAAAATCGAAATTGATAAAGTCTAAGAGATCAAAAATCTCATGCACCACTCTTGTGCCAGCGGCCTCGAGAACAATTTCATGACCTAGGTTTTTTAATTGCTGACACAGACTTAAAACTGCGGGCACGTGCTTTGGATGGAGCGGGTCTCCCCCTGTGATGGAAACGCGTCGAATTTTCCCTTGTCTTGAAAGCTTGCGAACTGTTCCAATAATCTCCGGCAATTCGATCGCCATGGACTCAGTGAAATCCCAAGTGTCTTTGGAATCACAATTGAGGCAACCCACAGCACAGCCTTGAAAACGAATGAAGACTTGAGGCGTTCCAAGATGGAGTCCCTCCCCTTCCGTCGTCAAATAAATAGAGTTTATGAGCGCTGTCTGCATGAAGTCCATATAGCATAGCGAAAGAGATTGTGCTAGCAGTATTGCCTACGGCTGCCTACGAGGGCAATCTAACGCAAAAATTTCATCCTTCTATCAGTGAGATATCAGTGGCTTCACTCAATACAACCGCACAAACCCCTTTTAAACGGCTTCTCTCCTACCTGAGGCCGATGCGCAAAGAAGTCATCCTCGCCACAGTCTATTCCGTCACCAATAAGATCTTTGACTTAGCACCTCCCCTCTTAATTGGTCTCTCTGTTGATATCGTTGTCCAGCGAGAGGCTTCATTCGTGGCGAGCTTGGGCTTTGAAAGCTTGATGGCCCAGCTCTCGGTGGTCGCTTTTTTCACTTTTGTGATCTGGGCGCTCGAGTCGTATTTTGAATACCTTCACAGCGTCGCTTGGAGAACTCTCGCCCAAAACGTGCAACATAAATTGCGCCAAGAAACCTATGATCATTTGCAATCTCTTGAGCTCGGCTATTTTGAAGATAAGAGCACCGGAAATCTCATCTCTATTATGAACGATGATATCAACCAACTCGAAAGATTTTTAGACAATGGTGCTAATGATCTTTTGCAAGTGGCGACAACGGTGGTTATCATCGGAGCGATCTTTTTTACTCTCTCTCCTATTGTCGCGATTTTCTCTTTTGTACCGGTGCCTTTTATTATTTTAGGCTCTCTGATTTTTCAAAAGAAGATCGAACCTCGCTACCGAAAAGTCAGAGAGGAAGTGGGAATTCTGAATGGACTTCTCAGCAATAACGTCTCAGGGATTGCCACCATTAAAAGTTACGGCGCTGAAGAGTATGAATCAAAACGTTTACTCGATCAGAGTCAAAATTATTCCAACGCTAATCAAAAAGCCATTCGCCTCTCTTCTTCATTTTCGCCGCTGATTCGAATGGTGGTTTTGCTGGGCTTTCTCGCTGCCATGATCTTAGGTGGTTTTTTAGTTGAGCAAGGAAGCCTTGCTGTTGGGTCCTATTCTGTAATCATTTTTATGACTCAAAGACTGCTGTGGCCACTGACTCGCTTGGGTCAGACTCTTGATCTCTATCAAAGGGCGATGGCCTCGACAGAGAGAATTTTTAAATTAAAAGATACGCCCCGCACTCTTCACGACGGCAATCAAGAGATCACAAGTACTCAAGGTCATCTGGAATTTAAAAACGTCAGTTTTTCTTATAATACTGGACCTGAGGTTTTACACGGATTAGATCTTGAAGTGCGACCAGGGAAAACCCTTGCTCTGGTTGGCTCCACAGGCTCTGGAAAGAGTACATTAGTGAAGCTGCTACTGCGTTTTTACGATGCCACTAAGGGCGAGATCACGCTTGATGGAAAGCCTCTCAAAAGCTTCACTTTAAAATCCCTGCGCTCATTGATTTCTTATGTTCACCAAGACACCTATCTCTTTCACGGCACAGTGATGGAAAATATTGCTTACGGAAGTTTCGGCGCTACTGAAGAGAAGATTATTGAAGCCGCCAAAATGGCTGAGGCCCATGATTTTATTCTCAAGTTGACTGATGGCTACCACACTATTGTAGGAGAGCGCGGACAGAAGCTCTCAGGCGGTCAGAGACAGCGTTTGGCGATTGCTAGAGCGATTTTAAAAGACGCGCCTCTGTTTATTTTTGATGAGGCCACTTCATCGGTTGATAACGAAACGGAAGCCGCTATCCAGCGCTCACTTGAGCTTATCACCCGCAATAAGACAACCATTGTGATTGCCCATCGTCTCTCCACCATTGTCGGAGCGGACCGGATATACGTCTTAGACCAAGGACGCGTGGTTGAATCTGGCAAGCATCAAGATTTGATCAATGCCACAGGTGTTTATGCAGACCTTTGGAAAGTTCAAACAGGTCTACAAACGGAGACAGCAATCTACTCATGAAACAAAATCACAGTTTGATTGAAGAAGTTTTTTTATCTATTCTTGATAAACTCAAAAAAGATGGCCGAGCACTAATCATGCTTGGCCCCGAGCTTAAAAAACAAATCCATGAATCATGGCCCAAGGCCCTTGAGCAAAAAAAGCTTAGTGATCTAAAACAAATTCTTTGCCTACTTGATCACTCAGAGGAGCTCTTACCTGAATTTACGGAACTTCTGATTCTCACCTTAAATCAAATTCAAGACCAAGAGATCCTTGTTCTCACTCTTGGAACTTGCTCACGACAAATCCTCACACTCTCTGAACGTCGAGGAGAAAGGCCACCTGAGATTTTTAATCAAGCTTTAGAAAGACTGCTCGACTCTTCGTTGGATGCCGAAGTTTTTGAATGGATCTTGCGTTTACTTGAACAGTATGGCGTCTCTAGTATAAGATTTAGAGAGAGGGTTCTTGCTCATAGACCGGGGTTTAAAAAATGGTTTAACCACCATCATCGCATGAGCAACGACCTGCTTGATTTACTTGAACGACGTTGGAGTCCCTTTGTGTCCCCCAAAAAGCCCTGATTACAGGCCTGATAAGATTTATGAGACTCTCAAAAAACTCACCAATAGTGTGGGCACACCTCTTTTAAATATGCAGGGACCGGCGGAATACGAAGTGCAGATACGCCCCGATAAAACCGTCTCTCAAGGAAAATTTCTCCCCGATCCTTTCAAGCCTGGTAGCTATAAAGCTCATCCCATCACCATCAAGGCCATGCGCAAAGATCTCTTTGTGGCAGGGGCCGACGAGTTTTCTGATTTGCAAGAATTGGTCACGTGTTCAAGTTGTCAAACACAACTTGATCTACAATTTTGGCTTTTTTGTCCTTTTTGTGAGGCAGCGCTCCCGAAAAATGTCATTTAATTGACAATTTTAGGAGGAATGTCAAAGTTTGTTAGATAATGGCCATTTACGAGTGCTTAGGGTCATCAGTAAATTGAGTTTCAATAATGAACGAGTGTCCTCCGAAACTCCGCAGATGTTGACTAGAAAAAGTCCCTATCCTTTTTCGATTTAACAGCGGGGCAACTGAGGTGTCGTTGTGACAGTAAATGGCCAAGGAGCAAAGTAATGACGAGAGAAAATGCCTACCTGACCGACAAGCAAATTAAGACACTGAAAGACTGCCTCCTCGCAGACAAAGAAAGAATCATCAATAATGATAATTTTAAAAATCCAGAACAAGGACATCTTGCAAAAGACGAATTGATGGATCCCCTTGATGAAGCCAGTATCAATATCCAAGTTGCCAATGACTTGAGATTTAGAAATAGAGAAAATTTCTACCTAAAGAAAATCAATAAAAGCCTCAGAAAAATCGACGAAGGCACACTTGGAATCTGTGAGGATTGCGGTGCTGAAATCACGTTTGAGAGACTGATGGCCAGACCTACAGCTGAACTTTGTATCAATTGCAAAGAAGAAGCGGAGATGAATGAGAAACATAATCTTAAGCGCTCAAAATCTCTTGGCAAAACTCTGATGGAAATCGGAACACGCTAGTTGAAATTATTTGGTGCACTGGTTTTACTCTATTTCCTAAGTTTCAGTGGAAAGATCAGTGCCCAAATCGATTGCTCAGATCAATCATCACTTAAATCAAATTTTGCCAAACTCAATCGCCTAAATGAAGGACGCAAAACCATTCTTAGCGAGTTGATTGAAGGGCAAAACTCCGGCCCATTCTCACTGCAAAGTTTATTTTCTATAGATCTTGAAAAGGAAGAAGAAGTTCAACTAAAAAAAGAAGAACTTCAAACGAATCTTCGTCAGCGCCATTGGATGCCAACAGCGCTAAAAGCCTGGGAAAACTGTTTTCAGGGCCCTAAGGAAAATCTTGAACTCAAAAAATATTTCCAAGCAACCAGAGCACTCACAGTCGAAGTGGAGCAACTTCGACTAAAATTTCTAAGCCTCCCTCAAGAGAAAAGATCCGCACTGTATAATCCAGAGATGGAACGCCATCTCTTTATTCACAACGCCCCTGAAATCTCTCAACTCGTCTTAGCACTATCTCTAGAGCAATTGAGAACGCGAAAAGAACTTGCTCGGGATGATGAAGAACTGATCACTGAAGTTGGGGATAATTTACAACAATATAAAAAAGTTCTAAGGGATCATCTCTCCCTGTTGGAAACAGGGCTCTGGAGTCTTCATTATCACTTAAGACAAAAACTCGAGTATCAAGAGCTACAGCTTCAAATGCGAGAGTGGCAAAAAGAACTGCTTGAAACAAAAAAATTCTCCGAAAAGCAATTGGCCATTTTCCATAAACAGATTAATCCTCGCTGGCGCAAACTAGTGGAGGCCAGCCTCGTCTCTTATAAATTGAGCCCTGAATTGCCCTTTGTACCTCTCTCAGACTCGGACGCCTCGACAAAACTTAGAGAAACACGGGCCGAAAGAGAAGAGCTCTATCAAAAACTAAAAGCCGACCACGGGAGTCTTTCTGAAGATTTACTTCGAACCCATTACCGTCTGCTTAATGAAGCGGGAATCATTCGATCGGCCTATATCAAACGTCTGAGAGTTGAAACTCCTAACCGGTTCACAATGTTTGAAGGTGATTTCTTTGGTGATCTCAAACGGGAGCTTTTCATTATTCCAAGTCACTGGAGTGGTATTTTTTTAACGAAACTTAGCGATCTTAAGACACAAATAAGTCTCGGACAAAAAGGCCTACTCACTCTCGCAAAAGATTTATTAATTCTCATTTTTCTTTTTGTCATTCCCATCCTAGTTTGGAAGGCGATTAATCTCTTCTCCCAGCTACTTGATCGCTTGCGCGAGTACCTGATGCTAGGGGCTGCAAAAAATCCCCAATACGGTGCTGGGGCACTCTGGATTCAAAGACTCAACCCCTTCATCCCATGGATTTTTTCAATTATTGGTCTTGTGATTGTAGAGAGGAGCGTAAACGATACTCCTTTTGAAGAACTTTCTCTTATCACACCTTATTTTAAATTTTATTTTATCTATAAAATTTTTCGCCGCTTTATCGTTGTTACACTGACACAAATTTCTGCCATCGGAAAACTTCAACTCTCAAGAGAGAATCGCGTAAAAATTAACCTAACGGCAAAACAGCTGGCGGTTTTTGTTTTATGGAGCACCATCGTTTTGCACACAGTAGAAAGCATCGTCAGTCGAGGCCTTGTTTTCTTTTTTATCAGTATTTCCCTGCAAGTCATCACTATTATGTTTCTTTTCCTGCTCGCCCATCGCTGGCGAGAAGAGACTGCGGAGTTGGTAGAAACTGTTTTTCGAGGGAAGATTAAGATTCCTTCTGATCAAAAAATCACAAGTTTTCTCTTGAGTCTTCCCCTATTGATTGTCACTCTTGGCATTTTAGTAGCGACCCTGCTCAAAAAATGGACTGGCGAGTTTGATTTTTCAAAGCGTCTTTCAGCGAAATTTTTCAGACGCAAGCTTGAAAGCGCAGAGACGCTTCGTTCTGAGACTGAAGGCCATGGAATCCCGGATGACTATCGCCAAAATTTTAATCTCGATATTCCTGAAGAACAATTTATCATGCATAAATTTAAATCTCTGCATGTGGAAGATATTCAAGCAGAAATTGATGAATGGCTAAGCGACTCATCACAAGAACACTCCCTCGCTATCTACGGTGATCGGGGGCTCGGTAAATCAACCATTCTTGCTAGAGTTGCGGCCCAGAATACGTCGATTACAGTTTTAAAGACATCTATTCCACCTAAGATTCTAAATCGAGGACAGCTCTTTAGACATTTCGGCGACCTTTTAGAAATCGATTTAGAGTCAGGCTTTAGTCAACTCATTGAGAAAGACAAAAAATCTGAACCAACTCTGATTTTAATTGATGAAGCTCATAATATGTTTCTTTCAAAGGTTGGCGGGTTTGAAGCTTTTAAAGCATTCCTCGAACTAATTAATGCTCAAACTGAAAATACATTTTGGTGTGCTTGCTTCAGCACCTATTCTTGGCGTTATGTGAATAGTGTCTTTGGCCGCAATCATTATTTTCGCGCTATCAAAAAGATCTCTCCTTGGACAGAAGAAGAAATTTCAAACCTCATCATCTCTCGTCATAAAAGCTCGGGCTATCAATTGTCTTATGATGCCATCCTAGCAGCGGCTCAAAATCTGGAGGAGAGCGTTTCAACTGATTATATTGAAGCCAAATTTTTCCGATTGCTCTGGGAGCAATCAGGGGGAAATCCGCGAATCGCTATTGAACTTTGGTTTAGTGCTCTTACAAAACAAAGAGGCCTTACTTTAAGAGTCGGGCTCCCACGTTTAAGTAAAAAGGCCCTTATTTATCAATTGAGCGACGATGCCCATTTTGTCTATACCGAAATTTTGAGACACGATAATCTCTCCACGAGAGAGGCATGTGAAGTGACGAATCTGCCAGAGGGAGTTGTTCGCCATGCTCTGAAGATTGGATTAGAAAATGATTTTTTAGAGCGGAACAAACAAGATCGCTATCGAGTGACCACAGTTATGCAACATCAAGTAGTTCAAGCCTTAAGAAAGAAGAATTTTATTTATGGAAACTGAACAAGTCAGTACACTTTTTGAACTAACCCAAACACTAAATCTCACCCGTATGCTGGGGTTCTTCTTCGGTATGGTTTTTTTGGTGGTGATGGTTAAGGTGATACAGTTTTGGTCAGATCACCTCTACAAAAGATTTCCTCTGCGTCGCCTATTGCTCTTGCAGGTTTTTACGACCTTGAGCTTTATGCTTTATATCTTCGGAACAATCGGCTTACTTTACTCTACCTTTAGGCCCACAAACGAAATGCTGATCGCCTTTGGTGGTACCGCCGCAGTTGCCTTCGGTTTTGCCATTAAAGATTTTATTGGCTCTCTCGTGGCCGGTCTTATTTTATTGTTTGATCGCCCCTTTCAAGTTGGGGACCGTGTGAGTTTTGAAGGAGTTTATGGAGAAATTAAGAGTATTGGCCTAAGAGCGGTTCGTTTAGTAACTCTGGACGATAATATTGTCACTATTCCAAATAATAAATTCATCACAGAAAAAGTCGCTTCCGCAAATGCGGGAGAGCTTAATATGATGGTTGAAACATTTTTTTACATAAATCTTTTAGAGGATTTTGAAAAAGTGAGGACCTTGATTTACGAAGTGATTTGTACAAGTCGCTTCTGTTATTTGAACAAACCTATCCTGATAACAGCGAAAGAAGAAGAAGTCGCACGACAACTCGCACTTAAAGTGGCGGTGAAGGCTTATGTTTTAGATGTTAAATTTGAAAAAGCTTTTGAAACAGATATCGTGATTAGGGTACAGAAGGCCTTTCATGAGCACCAAATCCAAAGACCAACTCCTCACTCGCCAAAACTCGATTAAGTTTTATTCCAGAGTATGAAAATCCCCTGCTTCATACTGATAGCTATTCATTTCAAAATACCGAATCAACTGAAGCGCTTTTAATGTCGTGTTGAGATGTTTAAAAAGCTGCTCTTCTTTAAAGTAGACCTCTTTTCCGAAACTCACTTTATAGAGATCATTGAGAATAGGTGTAAACTGAACCTGTGTTCTCTCGATTCCGTACTGAGGGAGAATTTTTTCCATGGCCGCCTCGATTTGTTCGGGAGTAACCCCTTTGTTTAAGGCCATAATCCCTTCACCGAGCACGCTGCCACTGCAATGCCCATTATGGGCCATTGGCTCAACACCTAGACGCTGAAGTTTTGGGCCTTGGGCGGTCACCTCGGCCCAGGCGCAGACGCGAAAGTCTTTCATTTTAAAATTCAAGACGAGAGCAGTTGACGACGACCCACAGAAAATCATTTTTTCCACACTCTGAAAATCTTGAGTGTCTTTATAAAGAGCGATTTCATCTAGAATTGACTCTTCAAACTCTCCCACTTGATAGCGCGCCAGCACAGCTTGATGACCTTGACTAAAATTGACCATTTTCCAAACGTCTTCTTCTAGATCTCCGATCCAACAAGAGCCTTGATTTAAGCTTGTGACTTCGATCCTCTCATTCCCGTTCGCGAAGCTCAGGCAAAGAAAGAAAATCAAGAGTGCTTTTAGTGCATTCATACTGAACCTTTGTTGTGTTAGACTCTTCTTATCGGACAAACATCCGACAAGTTTAGTCTTAAGCAAATGAGTCCAGATTTTTATGACCGACAAAAACACTCAGGAATTTATCTCCCTAATAGTAGACGCTTTCTATGAGAAAGCTGTGAAGGATTTTTTGATTGGTTATCATTTCAGAAAGATCCAAAAGGGACTATCGGACCACCCGCTTGAACCCAGTCTGGCGGCATTTGCTCATCATTTGCCAAGAATTAAAATTTTTTGGGAAATCCAACTAATCTCAGGGGCCGGCCCTCGAGCAGAAGTTTTTGATTTGATTCACGTGCATAAAAGGCTTTCTCTTAGAAAGGGTGAAGTTGGTCGTTGGTGCCAGCTGTTTTATGAAACTTTAAATGAGTTTGAAAAAAATGGGGGCCATCCACTGCTTTCCAAATGGCGCTCAAAAATCGAGCATTTCGAAAAAGTCTTTTTAAATCATCCTACTCTTTTTTCTCAGGGCGATTAGGATTGACTGCCTTAAAGGCCCTCGTGACATAGGACTCAAGAATAGGCTCATTCGTCACGTCATCAAAGAGCCAATTGCGGGCGTGCCATTGATTGATTCTTTGAGCTTCAGCGCGAGCGGTTGATTCACTTTCAAATTCAATCACAAGAATATCCACGCCTTTGACCTTAAAACGCTTACCATTTCCTTTACAGCCCTCGCCGTAATTATCACAAATCACTCGTAGGTGACGAAAGTTTTGGGTGTCGGGAATAAAAACTTCTTCAAAACTGGCATCTGCTTCTTTGGCCATTTTGAACATTTCTGAAATGGTATAAACAGGCTCTTTTTTCGTACAAGCAAAACTCAAGCTAAGAGCAAACACGAAAACTAAATGAGAAATGATAGAGTGAAGTCGCAAAACAAAATCCTTGTCTTAAATATTCTTTTTAAATCTTTTTGATCGCTGTTGTTTATAGCTGCCCTTCTTGCGCTGAACCTCTGATTTTCCATCAGGCTTCCCCTGATGTTTGGCAGCGGTGGCCTTTTTCTTTACGGCCGCTTTCTTTTTCGCTGTTTCTGCAGACTTCAGTGCCCCAAGCTTGAGGGGTTTTAGCTCCAGAGCTGTTTGCCCTTGGATCGCTTTATTGATTTTTTCGATGATCGCAAGATCCCCAGTGGTCACAAAATTATACACAAGACCTGTGCCTCCGCGGCGACCAACACGACCTGAGCGGTGAATATAATAAACGGGGTCCCACGGAAGGTCGTAGTTCAGTACCCAAGCGAGTTCCGGTAAATCAATTCCACGGGCGACAATATCTGTGGCAATCAGAACTGCTTTTTTTTCTTTGAAAGTCTGATGGCTTTTCTTTCGCTCTTGCGCCGTCATTTGACCGTGCAGAAGGACTAACTCAGGTTTTTTAATCTTGTCTTTTAATTCAAGGTAAACGCTCTCTGCTTCCGCTTTGTCATTGACGAAGATCACACCCGCCCCCTTCGCTTCTTTTTGTAAAAAAGTTTCAAGCATGGCGCGCTTTTCTTTGACTGAAAGATAAATATTATAAGTCTCAACCTTTGCACTTAAGTGATGCGAGCGCTCAATCGCGATCGTTTTAAAGACCCGCTGAAAAATAAGGTCTCTCTTTTCTGCAAAATCCAAAGGGGCCGTCGCCGAAAACAAGTGAACGCGGGGCGGATTCTCTTCATCGAGGGACGAGCAAAGTTTTTGCAAATCTTTACTGAAACCCATATCAAGCATTTGATCTGCCTCATCTAAAATTAAGTACTGTAAATGCTTGAGCTGAATTTTTCCTTGAGAGAGATACTGATTAAGTTTCGAAGGACTCGCGACTAAAACTTCAAAAGCGCCGTTTAAGGTCGAGTTCTCTTGCCGACTCTGGCTTGAGAAAGCCAGCTGTCTGACTCTGATTTTTACGTGGTGAGCGAGTCCTTTGCAGACATCCGTAATTTGTTTTGAAAGCTCTCGCGTGGGAGAGAGGATAACGGCCAATGGTGCCGCCGCTTCTTTGTGGGGCCCCACACTTTCTTCTCTTGTTTTCAAATGATCAAAAAGCGGGAGTAAATAACTCAAGGTCTTACCACTACCTGTGGGAGCTAAAACACTGAGATCGAGCTTTGCAAAATGCGCGGGAACTTGTTTTTGCACCGGCGTGGGTTCGGTTAGATTATGTTCTGTGAGGTAGGACAGAATCGCAGGCCTAGTAAAGAGTGTTTGGAATTGGTCACGGGCCATGAATCCTCCGTCGATTCGTCAAAAAAAAGGGCATCCCATAGGGAGGCCCAGTTTTTACAACACTCTGCTTCAGATGAAAAGACATTGCCTAAAAAAAGAAGCGTAGATTCGCAGCGTAATAGTTGGCCAGCTTCACTCCATCCATCTCGTCTTTTACCGCAAATTTGCCAGTTAAATCAATATGAGTGATCCACAAGCGGGCCAGAGCGCCAAGGGTGAAATGCTCCTTATCAACTTGAGTTTTTACAGTGAAACCAAAACGCTCTTCCCAAGCATGCATAGTCGTATCAGCTCCAATATAGAGGCCGTCGTCAAGGCCATAGCCTGAACGCTTATGGAAACCTAAATAAGGAGATAATTTCACCGCTCCCAAACGATAATCTGCCTGACCATGACCACGAATCAAAGCACTCGAGCCGTAGGCCGGAGCACCGAGGTCCTCAGAAGAGACTTCCGCTAATTTCAACTCTTCAACTGCCGCAAAAACGGTGTAATTATCTACTCTGTAACCTAAGCGATAATCTAAGGCGGCATTGATCTGACGGTTATCGGCAACATCAAGACTTGCTCCACCACCAAGAAGAAGGAGTGCATCGGCTTTCTTTCGAATATCTAAACGTCCAAGACCGTACAGACCAACTGTACCAAAGAAATTTTCTCCTTTTTCGTAGTCAAACCAAAGGCCTGCCTTCGCTTCGACTTTTGCGTAAACATCGATGAAAGGAGTTTCTTTGGTTGATGTCGCGAGTGAGCGAGAATAAGGAATCTTTGTGACGCCATACACGTCTTTTACTTGATCCACTTGGGCCTGAGTCACAGTACTGTTTTGCACACAAAGCACGAGTAAATCTTTTCCATCATCCGCAGGGCCTAAAGCATTTAAACAGGATTTGAGGGCCGAGCGGACTTCGACAGGGACTTGATCGAGGTTATCAATCAAACTTGTGAGTGTGGACTGTTCACTTTGTGGAGTCAAAACAGCGAGAAGACCACCGCCGAAGCGAAAATTCGGCTCAAAAGATACACCCATCGCTTCAAAAGAAAAAAGAGGGATTCCAAAATTAATATTCGCTCTTAAAACTTGCTCCTGATTATAATAAGGTCTGAGAATGGTGTTCACTTGATCAATATCGTCGTCAGTATTACCAGAATCAATACCTTCAATTCTGTCGGCATCATCTCGCAAATCCATAGTATCAGTTGAAACAACAGCACTTATGTCAGTAAAAAAATTATGACCATAGGGCTTCATCATTTCTAAGGTTTTAAATTTATCGTCAATTAAACGAGCGCGCTCGACAATATTATAGGCCCAGGCATTGGGGATGAGAGTAGCTAAACAAAACAAACCGACAAACTTCGTTTTCATACAATTCCTTCTCAAACAATAATTAGTAATAGGAAAAGTTTAGTGCCGTTTGATATTCATTAAAAGAAGCAGAATTTTCTGGAGTGGTAAGGTCCAATTATTTTGAATTACAGGCTTGCCTCACAGCAGCTAGTCGAAGACAATAAAGACATGATTCAAAGCTCATTTTTTAGCTTCAGGAAGAACGTCTATTGAAAACGCTCTATGAACTCCATATCAAATTACCCGAGTTAGAAGATCAAGTCGTGACTATTTATGATCGTTTGGTTTTCGGCAGCTCTGAATCTTGCGATATTTGCCTCTCTGATTTTGGTCTAGCTCCCAAGCACTGTATCTTCAATCTTCAAAACGGTGTGCTGATTGTTCAAAATCTCGGCGGTTCGAAGGCCACAAAAGTTAATCGTCAAAAACTAGAGCAAGGTAAAACCTATATTCTCGACCACAAAGATAAAGTGACCTTAGGTGAAGTCGTCGTTTTAGTTCAAGAAATTGAAGTCGAAGATTCCGTTGCAGAATCTATGAGCGCCTCTCAAACTGATCCCTCTTTTATTCAAGAACAAACCTCCCCTTCGCAAATTTTTCCTGAACAATTGGAAGAAGAGGAAACTGAAGAAGAGAATGAGGAAGAGGACGATGAAGAGGACGAAGATAGCTTCACCCCAATAGAACCAACGAGCATCGAAATTGGACAGCTTTTAAGGAATAGTCCCGAAGCCAAACAAGGCCTGTCAAAGCCTTCAAGTGAGCACTCGACCTTACACAAGTTTGTCTCAAGAGTTTCAAATATTTTTAGCCTTAGCCAGTATACAAAGAAGAAAAAAGGCCCGTCTTTGCTTGGCAGTCAAAAAGCTCCTGAACTTAAGGCCTCTCCCAAAAAATTCAAATCATCTGGAACCAGCAAAGAGATTCCGGGAATTGTGATTAGGACTTTTGCTCTAGCATTTCAAGTTCTACTGTGTTGGCTAATCGTCAATATCATGATCATCACTCAAGGGGAAATGCCTGAAGTTCAGGCCATCTACGCTAAAGTCCTTACCATTCTGCAAGTAGAATTGTCGCCACTGGAACAATTATTAAGTGCCAAACTTGAACGTGAATTTCTCATTCCCTACCAGTTGATTGAGTTTGATCTTTTCGTCTTCATCGTCTTTTATCTCGCAGTCGATCTCTCGAGCCATATACTTTTAGGCGTAAGTCTAGGGCACTGGTTTTTTGGAGTAAGAGAGATCAGTGATCAATTGGTTTCAAGAATTAAAGGGCTTTTTAGATGTGTTCTTAATTGGGTCTTATTTCCCTTTCTCATTTTTGATCTTATGATTCTTTTTAAAAGAAGAACTTTTAAGGAGTGGATCACTGCCAGTGTGCTTGAAAAGCGCAGCCCCCTGATGACCCTTGTGACACTCTTTCTCTTTACTCCGGCACTTGTTCTCGCGCTTCAGTTATTGCCGATTTTCAGTGCGAACACAGTCACTAATACTTTCGATAATAAGAAAATTCTTCTCAATGAAGACGAAGGGATGAACCTTAAGTATTTCAGGTTTACGACGATGGACTTAGACATTCCATGGAGTGATGAACTTGATAGTCTCTCACTTTTTGAATGGCAGGAAGACACCGTTAATTCTCAATTTGCTCTAACTCTTTGGGATAATCGCACGACTCCTCTACTAACCCTTAAAAAAGGGCGCAGCTTTGACTTGAGAAGATGGATTAGAAATTACTCTGAACATAATCGTTTAATGACCTATTTAGACCCCGAGCTCTTAGAATTCGCAAAAGAGAGTACTCCAAGTGTCGTCACCCCTGATTTTGAAAAAAAGTTTGTCCATCTTCTTAAAACGGGATTTGCTTATAATTATAGTGATCCTCTTTTCTTGCAAGAGAATCTCATTAAGTATGGCCCTCTTCTCTCATCTTTCCTCTCGTGGCGAGACTTCATGATTAAAGAACTCAACCTCGGTGAAGATGATCGCATGGAGTACTGGGAGCTTGGGGAAAAGAGCTGGCTGATGGTTTTTCGCCAAATCGAATCGGGACAAGAGATAGAGGTTTTCCCATTGCAAAAAGCTCCGGGGACTTCTTTGAATATCATGACAAAAACAGCTACACGACAAGCGGTCATGTCTTTTTTAAATGAAGACTTTATTTATTATAAGCCCATAAAAATAGGACTGGATCGAAAAGTTAAACTAGATCATGAATTCAAGGAGCGTTGGTTAATACTCCCAATGATTGATTTGGTTAATCATTTTTTAATAAATCGAGAGGCAGAACTTTCTGAGGATGTTTTAGAAGATTTCTACCAAAAATTATATCACAAGGCTTCGAGGCTTTTCCAGACCCAGTCGATTGATCAGCCCTATGGACTGAGCTTTGCGGAGCAATTAACCGTGCTAGAGCAAAAGATCAGAGAGCGATCAAGTGGAACACAGAATAACTTACAAGACTTTCTTCAAAAACTGAACTATATGAATCAGGCGATCAAACAGCGGCGATCTGATTTTTTTACGACTCCCACTCAAACTCCTTAAAAAGAGCATAGGTAATTTTATGAGTAGAATTCAAGACCTGGTTAAAGAACATTTCTCCTTCCGCCTTATCCATGTTGATAAACACACCGGAGCTCGGGCAGGAGAAATTATCACTCCACGAGGGGTGATCCCAACACCCATTTTTATGCCTGTGGGAACTCACGGCGCGATCAAGGCGCTCCAGCCAAGTGCTCTCTATGATATGGATATTAAAATTATCCTCTCGAATACCTATCACCTACATCTCTCTCCAGGCTCTGATTTAGTGAAAAAAGCCGGTGGGCTTCATAAATTTATGGCATGGGATCGTCCTATCCTCACTGACTCTGGCGGGTTTCAGGTTTTTAGTTTGCAGCAAAAAAGCATTAAAGAAGAAGGAGCCGAGTTTTTAGATCCCAAGGGCAAAAAAATTATGCTCTCTCCTGAAACATCCATTGAGATTCAGCAAAATCTTGGTAGCGATATCATGATGGCCTTTGATGAATGTATTCCCTACCCTGCCACCAGAAAATACACTGAAGAATCCATCGACCGCACTCATCGCTGGCTGGATCGTTGTATCAATTCTTGGGTTGAACCTAAGCAAGCGCTTTTTGGGATTATTCAAGGCTCGACCTATGATGACCTTAGAAAAAAATGTGTGGATGAAGTCACCGCGCGGGATCTTCCGGGCTACGCGATTGGTGGTGTCTCTGTGGGTGAAGGTCCAGAGCTGATGGAGCAAATCGTTTCTAAAACCGCCCCTCTGATGCCTACTGATAAGCCTCGTTATGTGATGGGAGTCGGTAATCCGGAAGACTTATTGATGATTTGGGAGAATGGAATTGATATGAGTGATTGTATTATTCCCACCAAATTCGCTCGCGGAGGAACACTTTTCACAAATCGTGGAAAGATTCGCATCAAGCATCGCAATTATCGCCGAGATTTTTTTCCTGTTGAGCCTAACCTCAACGCTTATCCCGATACACATTTTTCGAGAGCTTATTTAAAGCATCTTTTTGATTCTAATGAAATTTTAGGGGCGATTCTCGCCACCCATCACAATATCGCGTTCTACGATAATCTCGCGAAGCGTGCTCGTGAAGCGATCCTTGAAGACCGTTACCGCGAATTTAAAAAAGAGTTTTTAGAAGGGTACTCAAAAGATTGAGTACCCACTCACGAGACTTATTGAACTGATTCGATAGCGTGTGAGAGAAGCTTGGTGAGTTTCTCTAGATCTGCGTAGCTGATATTGTGAAACATGGCGATTCGAAATTGATTCCGTCCAAGTTTTCTATAAGCATCAATACCGTAAACGATTTTTTGCTGTTCAAGTTTTTCAATCAATGGATTGACGTCAATTCTCTCATCCACGTCGATTGTAGCGACAGCGTTTGAGCGAAATTTACTGTCTTTAATGAATGGCGAAAGATACGGCTTGCTCTCGGCCCAGCCATAAACAAGGGCGGCTTTGCGATCAGCTTCAGCAATCACTTTGTCATAACCGCCAAAGGCCTTCATCAGTTTCACTTGTTCATTAAGGAAAAAAATCGAAGTCAATGAAGGCGTATTATAAGTTTGATTTTTCACGCTATTCTCAATCGCAAGCGGGAAACTCATGATCTCTGGGATATAGCGTGATTTATCGGCAGCGATTTCTTTGGCACGATTCATCGCTTTAGGCGACATGATGGCGACGAAAAATCCACCTTCAGAGGCAAAGACTTTTTGCGGAGAAAAGAAAAACACATCAGTCTTAGAAATATCACAAGGAACTTGTCCCCCACCACTGGTGGCATCAACTGTAAGAAGAGTATCAGGTCCAACTTTCGGCAGATCAGTTAAAATCACACCAGTGCTGGTTTCATTGAGAGTCACAGCGAGCACGTCTGCTGTTGGATCATCAACTCCGTTGATGCCTTCGCCAAACGGTACGGCGACTTCTTTCGCTTCAATCCAAGGCACGAGCTTCGAGGCCTTAAACCATTTCTGAGAGAACTCACCACAAGTATAATGGGTGATTTTTTTTCGAACGAGTCCCAGGGCCAACATATCAAAAAGAAAAGTCGCTCCACCATTGCCGATAATGATTTCGTAGCCTGCAGGGACTTTGAAATAATCTTTGAGACCGTCTTGCATTTCTTTCACCACTGATTTCACAGCGTCTTTGCGATGGCTTGTTCCAAGAAAATCAGGGCCTGTTTTCAATAAACTTTCGATAAATGAAACGGGAATTAAAGAAGGACCAGATCCGAAACGTGGGTCTGAAGGAATAAGCTCTTTTGGTGGTTGGTATGAATCAAACATAAATCTTCCTTGGATGTTGGTGATGAGGCATCAGTTTAACAGGATTTTTCTCTAAACTAAAGCGTCCCGCTCTTGGTTCTTGTCAAGCTAGTGTGAGTTCTGAAACAATGGCTAGAATTTCATGGGAGTCTCTATGTTCTTAGGCATTGCGCCAAAGCGGGTTTTTCTGCTCGCAGGGCTTTTTCTGCTCACCGCCGAGCTGCACGCTCTCACGTGGAAGCCCCATTTTTCTGAACTAGGTTTGGGCCTGAATAATTCCTATCTAAAAAAAATCCAAGTTGATGAGGCAGGATCTAAAAATACGCTGAAACTTCGTCCCTATTTCAGTGGGGCTTTGCGCTGGCAATTGCCCCGTGAATTTCTCTTCGCTCCGGAGCTCAGAATTGGCTTGCCTTATAAAGGCCGTGACGAACAATTAAAAAAACTTGAGTGGTCCGTGCAATTGCCTGTGACTTATATGATCAGAGACTACGAACTCCGCTTCGGTCCTGGACTTTACTGGACAAGACTTTGGGGACCAGGCGGTGTGCAAGAGCTAGATAATGGTCTCGGTGTCGACTCCTTCTTTTTACCAAGTGAAGCTCAAACAGCACTCAATCTGACGTGGATGCTCGGAGTAGACTATACATTTTTGCCAGCATGGTCAGTGCGTTTAGATTTACAGGCCTTTAATTTGGTGGAGTCAGAGAGACGGGCGTTTTCTCAAACTCTTTCCCTTCATTATCATTTTGATCTCTTTGTGGAGGCAAAAGAATGACTCTTATCTTTCAAGGTCTGATTTTTTTTCTCTGTTTTTTTATAAGCTCAAGTGCACACGCTTTTACCATGAATACTTCGAGTGCTGCGAGTTTCAGCGAGAGGCCCATTAAGATTTTTGTGACAAATATTGAATGCGAAAACAATGGAACAACCCCTGAGGATCTCGTCTCCATGCTCGGTGAGGCGATTTCTCAGTACTGGAATAAAGCTGTGACATCGAGCCTAAAACTTGAAGTTGCGGGACTGATCACAAAGTCTGATCGCTTTGGCACAGATTCTCTCTGCCAAGCAGGCGGTGCTGGTTGCAGACCGAACCCCGATCTGCAAAGTGATTCGGGAATCATCGTGAGCTGTAATCAAAACGCCAGTAATTTTCCGTCGACAGGAATTCTTGGGATCACAGCACCTAATAATGTTTCAGGCCGACAGATTCGAAGTAGCCTAGTGCTCATCAACGATATTCCGGGTTCAAGTTTTGGAGACAGGACAAGATCAGAGCAAGTCGCCATTTTGGCCCATGAAGTAGGACACGCTCTGGGACTTGGGCATAGTCCGGTTAAAGACTCATTGATGTTTTTTCAAAGCATTCCCACGAGAAGAAGTTTGGGCCAGGACGATCTCGATGGCATCACTTATCTTTATCCACAAGAGCTCGGACCTTCGGCCTGTGGTAGCTTAAGTGTTTTAAGTGATGATGAGCAAAACCGACAGGGCCTGAGTTTTCTCGCCCTGCTGATTTTGTGTCTCATGCTTTTTAGTTTTACGAAGCGACAAACAAAGTTCCTAAACGAGCGCACTCCCCTTCGTAGTTTTTAAGCCATTCCATTTCTTTTGGATCAAGCCAAGCGTGATTGATTAGACGATGATCAAAGCCCACCCAAGTCAGTGGACGAAACTGCACCATCTTCGAATCATCTGGGCATAATTCGACGATCACAACATTTTCTAAACGAACCCCACCCTTACCCGGTAGATAAATTCCAGGCTCAAGAGACCCCACCACTCCGGGCACCAAAGGCATGGTTGAAGTCGGCGTCAAACGATAGCCTCCTTCGTGTACCAAAATCCCCACGCCATGTCCGGTGCCATGAGAATAGTCAAAACCCGCTTCTCTGATCGGCGCTCGTGCCAAGGCATCGGCTTGCGCTCCCCAAGTTCCCACCGGAAAGCGCGCTTTTGAAACTTGTATTAGACCCTTTAAAACCAGCGTATAAATTTCTTTTTGCCAAGGAAGGGCCTCACCAAATGAGAGAAATGTTCTGGTGGTATCGGTGGCCAGTCCCGCTTCATAATAAACTCCAGAATCAACTAAAATGATTTCAGATTCTTTAATCTCTCGCTGTTTTGAGCTTTGGGAGAAATGGATCACACTGCTATTGGCCCCCACTCCAGCGATAGTCGAAAAAGACAATCCTAGAGCGCCGCTTGCGGTATAGTCTGCCTCTAATCTTTCCCTCACGCAGGCTTCACTGAGTGCTGTGCCTTTGACTAAGTCCTTAGCAGTATTTGAGAGTGAGCGGGAGATCACCTGACTCGCCTTTAAAAAGCTCGACTCAAACTCCGAAAGTTCGGCAGAGGTTTTTTTATAATGCATCGACCACGGAGCGAGTTCGGAAAACTCCACAAGATTAGGCCAGAGATCTTTCAAGAGGTCGGCCTGAGCGACAGTTAACCCGCTTTTAAAGCAACGAACTCGCTGGATCTTCTGCTTTGTTTTAAAAGCTTCGATTTTCTCTGACACCGCTTTGGTATTTGCGAGCGTGACAAACACAAACTCCACTTCAGGAATTTTTGACCAGCACGAATCAAGCGGAGTGCCCGGATCGAGTAAGACAAGCGCCTTTTCTCGAGTGACTAAAATCATTCCCTTAATAGTAGATTGCTTAAGGCGATGATAACCTCGAGCATTGAGAAGCCACGAGACGCTATCGAGTTGAGAGACAAAAAGCCCTGTCGTCGAATCTAAAATCTTTTGCCATTTTTCAAGGCGGCCCTCACCTGTGAGTTTAAGAGGAAGTTCTTTCACGGGCGCCAAGGCCTCGAGCCAACGATAGTCCATTAAAACGGCGAGCTCCGCCTCAGGACTGGCCACCGTTTTAAGCACTGCTGGAAGCTTTTCCATCTCATTGAGGGAAGTACGCTCAGGTTCATAGCCGAGAGTCGTATAAGATTTGTCGAGTATTTTTTGTCTAAAAGCCTGAGGCAGATCGGTTCCGTAAGGAACTTTCACTACTGAGAGCTTCGGACATTCACGATCCGCTTGTTCATAGTAGCGTCCATCGACAAAAAGGAAAACGTCTTCATGATCAATCAAAACTTCAGCAATAGAGCCTGTGAAGCCCGTGTACCAAAAACGATGTGACTCAATCAGCGGAGTATACTCGGAGAGAAATTGATCAAAGCTTGTGATCCAAAAGGCGTCGAGCCCTCGGCTTTTCATATAGTCTCGCAAAAGACTGACTTGTTTTTCATGATTAAGATTCTTTAAAAAGTCTTCCATATACACCACTCTTCTAGGAAAAAACTGACACTCATAGACCCCACGATAGCTTAGGCCTAAACTAAAGACAACGGTGGTTGAGAGTTGTTTTATGAATATGCAAATTGCCCTGAGAAATTTTGTCTTTGCTGTACTCGGGCTCTTTCTTTTTAAGATCACAATAGCTGATCATTTGATCCATCGCGGGCCTGCTAGTAAGCGCCCTGCGCCAGTTCACATGGAAATTGAAGTTTCCCATTATTTCCCTAAAGAAAATCCTTCACCCATGCCTTAAAGCACTCCCCTCGATGCCCATAGTTTTGAAATTGATCAAAAGATGGAAAGGCGGGAGAAAAAACCAGAGGCGCTAGGTCCGTCTGTTTTGAAAACTCACGAATTAATTCCTCTAGCGTTTTGAAGTACTGAAAAGAAAGGGCCGTTTTAGTTTGACCTAATTCTCTCTCAATCACGGCCCCACTCTCACCGTAAAGCCATAAAGCCTTCACCTGCGCAGTGATGCTCATTAAATGAGGACCAATCTCGTCATTTAGGCCACGAAGTTGTCCACCAAGAATAAGATGCACCGGCGCTAATTCTTCCATCGCTTTCAAGGCGATTTTTGTCGCACTCCAGTTGGTGCTTTTAGCGTCGTTAAAAACTTTCCTTCCGCTAGTGACAGGAACAGGCTCCAAGCGATGGGCCGCCCCACGAAAACCTCTAAGGGCATTTTTTAGTTTTAAGCTTTGTTCTGGGTATTGGTGTAAAAGAAGTTTTGTCGCCACCCAAAGGTTTTGCAAATTATGGCTACCCACTAATTCAAACTCGTTCAATTCATAAATTTTCTGTAAGTCACTTAAGAGCTCTTCTTTTGTCATCGGAATCTCTAAGCATTTAATCTTTTGTGAGGCAAGTGAGCTGATCCATTCTTTCATCCAGCGGTTTTCCTCTAAGCTCTGATCATCAAGCGCGGGATGAATTAAGAGCGCCCCCGGACGCAAATTAAGTCCCATTCGAAACTTCGCCCTTGCATAGGACTCATAGTTTGAGTATCGCTCACCGTGAGTGAAGGACAGATTTAAAAGCGCACAGGCTTCGCTGGTAAATTCAAACAGAGACTCGAGTTGAAAACTTGAGAGTTCAAGAGTGCAGACCTCTGGTAAGGGCCCTGCTTCTTTCAAAAAAAGATGGCAAAAAGGGGTGCCTAAATTTCCACCTGCAAACGTTTTTAGACCGAGCTTTTGAAGCAGATGATCAAGCATTAAAGTAGTTGTGGTTTTACCGTTTGAACCTGTAATGGCAAACACGGCCCCTTTGCTTTTATCACGCCATTCCCTATGGGCAAGTTCAATTTCATTGACGACTGGCACTCCACGAGCGAGCCATATTTTTAAACACTCAGACTCCCGAGCAATACCAGGGCTCAAAAGAATTAAATCAAGCGGCTGATCAGTAACCAAATCTTCTTGTGAGGAGATGCTGAGTGTTTCAGGGTAGAGCTTTTGCAGCTCTTGAATTTCTTTGAATTGGGCCCACTCAGAAAACTTGCCTTGGTTGACTGCGAGGGCCTTTGCGCCTTTTTCTAACACATACATCAAGGCCTTAAGTCCAGTGACCCCCATGCCAAGCACTAATACTTTTTGAGTCTTTGAAATTTTCAAGTCAGGGCCTCCCCTTCTTTTCACATCCATAAGCAGATGCTAATCCTATCATTATGAATCTAAAAAATCTAAAAGATCATCTAGTCGCTCTCAGCGAACAGCTCGCCCCCTATCAGCAAATATGGGACAGAGAAATTCTCGGCGTTTATCCCGAGGGGCTCGCGAGCTACAACGAAGCTTGGTTAACAGACTTGGCGCGACTTTCCCATGATCAATTATGGCAGCTCGAGGCGCGGGAATCCTATCCAAGTTTACCTGCTGGAGAACTTCGAGATCTACTTAAGCTGCTGCACTCCCTCACCCAGCTTAAAACCATCTCCATCACCCCACAAAAACCATTGCCCTCCTGGGCCTTTTTCCATGTGAAGGAAAAGAAAAAACACGAAATTGAAGTCTTGATGGGAGAGCTGAGTTCACTGAAAGAGCGCTTAGATTTTAAGCATATTATTGATATTGGGGCCGGACAAGGTCATCTTAGCCGCATTCTCTCTCATTATCTGGGCCTTAGTGTGAGTTGTATTGAGCAAAATCCGGAACTCATTGAACTTGGTCTCAAACGCCAAGACAAATATCCCTTACCCGACGGCGGCCGTACATTTGATTTTTTAAACTTACAGATCAATGGACTCAGCTCTCTGACCGATAGAATAGGCCTCCTCTCACCTGATAGTTTTTTGCTGGGCCTTCATACATGTGGACCGCTGGCGGTTTATCAATTGCAAAGTCTTTTGCACTCAAAAGCGAGAGGTGCGCTTAACTTCGCTTGCTGCTATGGAAAAATGACTGATCAAAAAACCATGAACCTGACAGGCTTGATTCCTTTTGAACTTTCCCCTTTCGCTTTGACCCTAGCTTCAAGATCCCACGCTCGTTTATCCTATCAAGATTTCTGTTTCAAAGAACGAGTTAAACTTTACCGCTACGGTCTGCATCTTTATTGTCATGAGTTTCGGCCAGAACTAGGATTTGTCAGTGTGGGTAACAGTGGGTTCAAAGATTATTATGCGCCTTTTGCACACTACCTAAAATCAAAACTTCCTGGAAAAATCTCCGCAGATGAGGGAGAAATTCAAGCGTGGTTCTTACGGCCAAGAATTCAGGATCAACTTAGAAAAATGTTTTTGGCAAATATTGTTCGTTGGCAATTTGGACGCGCCCTTGAGTGTTTGATCCTTGTTGATCGGGCCCTTTACCTCAAAGAAAATGGCCTTGAAGTGGAGCTCGCGGAATATTTTGAAGAAGGTCTCTCCCCTCGCAATATAGGTCTGCTCGCCTATCGTTGTTCGCCAACGCGAGCCGATTGAATCGGTGCTGCCCGCTCGGTTTCTGCAATATTTGAAGGAGAGCGATCGAACTCAAAAATAGGGCTCTCATTGATGCGATTTAAGGTGAGAAATTCAATTGAACATTCTTTTAGCCCGTTTAGATCACTGCAGAGATTTTTGAGTTCTTGTTGTTCAGTCACTGTTGAAAAGGCTTTGGCAAAAGTCTCTTCGCAAAAATGCGGGTTTTCTCTTTCTTCATAATTCGTATTAAGGTGAGTGCGTAGGGCATCTTTCATTTCTTGAATGCTTGGTTTGTACTTGAGATTAACACTCTTAATTTTCATCAACATGGGATAGGTATCGTGATAGCGATTGATCGGCTGTGCTTCTGCTATCGGACCTTGTTTTTCGTTTAAGTCGCGATCGCATTGAAAACGTTTGAGTCTAATGGTGGCCGCAAGTTTTTTAATATTTTCGGTCAATTGAACGGAGTCTGGATTAGTATTGAAGTTGAGGTAATGGTTAACAATTAATAAAGCCGCGACCACTTCTTCCACTCTCGTTGTTTTCTCTGGCGAGTACTCAATAACAGACTGAACCTTCGCTCGAATACTTTCTTGAGTAGGAACAGCGCCTGAACTTGGATCAGCTATGGCATGAGCGCTGCTTATGAGGCTCAACTCCCCCAAGCTACTCCATATAAACTCTCCCACTGCACTCCCTAGAGAGCTAAAATAATTTCTAAATTTTTTAACTCCTGATTCGCGACCTTCAAGATGCTCTTCAATAAGTTTTTTTAATTTAATCGCTTGAACTCTCGGGCCACCAGAAAGATCCAGTTGATAATGTCTGCCATCGAGTATGATTTTTCTTTCAAAGACTTCAATCGGACCTAGCTCTACTGTCAAAAAAGGGTAAACAAAACGCACTCTCCCCTGATGAAAACTGAAAGCAGGAAGTTCTTTGATTTTTGCGCTTTCTAAATATCCTTTTACAAATCTGCGGTCACTCTCTTCTGGAAACGCCTGAAGAAAAAAGCTAAGGTCTTTATGATGGGTATTGTATTTTTCCACACGTTCGACAAAAACATCCACCGCCACGTCAGAGGTGCCATCGAGAATTAAACTATGAGAGCGTTCATTGACCCCAAAATTTTCCTGTGAATAAAGAGGCTGAAAAAATGAGAGAAAGAGTGTGCTTGAAAGAGTCAGAGTTTTAAACTGGAGAATGACATCACACAATTTCATTTATTAAATCCTCTGTCAGTTTTTCAGCACTTTTTGAGCAAGATTGGCGAAGCCGAAACTCTTGCTATTATCGGATGGCCGACCAAAAAACTAAAGTATTAACAAGGATTTAAACTCAAACTCTTGAAACTAGGTGTTGCTTAAGTTCAGATGAGAAAACTTCACTGCCCAGAATGAGTGGAATTTGCGGCAAAACTGCCACAAACTCCGGTTCTGATTAGCGCAAAAAGAGCATATCGTAGTATTTAGGAAGGCTCCAAAGATCATTTGGAATCACTTCTTCAAGCTGATTGCAATACTGAGCAATCGCCTCACTCATCGGCATCAAATCAGTAGCGATACTACTTGCCGTCTCTGGCGTGTGCCCAAGTGAATTAAGCGAGTCATTCAGGCTTGCTGTCGTGGCATAAAGAAGTTTTGTGACTTCATTGATTTTTTTGAGGATATCCTGCTCAACAACTGGGTCCGATCCTACTGTCTTGAGTTTCGTCATCACATCAAGCAGGGCAGCTTTGTATTCGAGTGCCGCTGGGACAACATTTTGATGAACCATGGAGATCAAACTTCTAAATTCGATTTCACGCATTTTAATATAGCGCTCTTCTAAAACCACAAAACGGGTTTTTAATTCACCGGCACGGTAGATTCCTTGAGCTGTGAGGAACTCCGTTTCTTTTGGATCGAGTAAAACTTGAAGGGCCTCGGGAGTTGTTCTGAAATTCGGCAGTCCTCTTTTTTTAGCCTCAACCACCCACTCGTCGCTATAGCCGTCACCGTTAAAAACAACTGGCATGCTCGACGTCATCCATTTTTTTGTCAAAAGCAAAAGTGCCTCATCGACTGATTTGCCTGTTGCTAATTCCTTCTTCAAGAAAAGATTTGATTCGGCCATCACTGAAGAGACAGCGCCATTTAAAATACTGATTGGGAAACCAACCGCCGCTCTTGAACCCACAGCACGGAATTCAAACTTATTTCCCGTGAAAGCAAAAGGAGACGTTCGGTTGCGGTCTGTATTGTCTTTTAAAAGTTCGGCCAATTGATGGGCGCCAAGGTCGAGAACATTAGAGTCTTCTGGCTTAAAGCTCTGTCCATCTAAGATAGCGCGGTAAATTTTATCTAAGGTGTCGCCTAAGAAAACGGAGATAATACTTGGTGGAGCTTCGTTGGCCCCTAGGCGATGATCGTTTCCAGCACTGGCGATCCCCATTCTTAAAGCAGAACCGTGGCGTTTTACGGCTTCACAAATAATGGCAATGACCGCTAAGAAACGATGATTTTGATGAGGCTCAGTTCCCGGTTCAAGTAAATTGAGACCAGTGTTCGAAGACATGGACCAATTGACGTGCTTCCCAGAGCCGTTAATTCCAGCAAAAGGCTTCTCGTGAAAGAGTGCTTCGAACTGGTGTTTTGAAGCGACTTTTTTAATCACACTCATGATCAATTGGTTCTGGTCAGCTGCGACGTTGGCGTCAGAAAAAATCGGCGCCATTTCAAATTGACCAGGGGCCACTTCGTTATGGCGAGTTTTCGAAGAAATCCCTAAGCGATGGAGATTCAAATCGAGGTCTTGCATAAAAGCTAAAACACGCTCGTCGATCGCGCCAAAATAATGATCTTCTAATTGTTGATTTTTTGCTGATAAAGATCCGAACACACTGCGACCAGACATCACAAGGTCAGGACGAGAGAAATAGAAACTGCGGTCCACCAAAAAATACTCTTGCTCACAGCCGGCACTCACAGAAACGCTCTCTACTCCCTTCTCGCCAATAATCGTCAAAAACTCTGTCGCCACTTCATCAATTTTAGAAATTGATCGCAAGAGCGGAGTCTTCATATCAAGAGCGTCGCCACGATAAGAAACGAAGGCGGTTGGGATACATAAAGTTAAGCCGTTGGTGCTTTCCACTAAAAACATGGGAGAGGTAATATCCCAAGAAGTATAGCCACGGGCTTCGAAGGTCGACCTTGAACCGCCGTGAGGAAAGCTTGAAGCGTCTGGCTCCCCTTGAAGAAGTTTTGAAACGCTCAATTCTTCAATCGGCTTGCCTTTTTTAATTTCAAGAAAGGCATCGTGCTTTTCTGCAGTGCCACCTGTGAGGGGTTGAAACCAATGGGTAAAATGGGTGGCCCCGCGACTAGTTGCCCATTCTAAGACAGCTTTTGCAATCACGGCCGCATGCTCTGATTTGAATTTCGTTCTGCCTTTTTTGACGGCCAGCAATTCTGCGCGAGTGGATTCAGGAATCTCGGAAGCAGTGGCAATATCAAAGACATTTTCCGCAAAGTACTCGCTGACTTTTAAGTAGCGACCATCTTCATCGCAAGGAAGGTCA
The DNA here is from genome assembly GCA_002435795.1 of Bacteriovoracaceae bacterium UBA6166. Taxonomy (GTDB): domain Bacteria; phylum Bdellovibrionota; class Bacteriovoracia; order Bacteriovoracales; family Bacteriovoracaceae; genus UBA6166. The sequence goes on from DIUE01000040.1 coordinate 52,145, forward strand.
ATAGGAAGTGGGGTGCGGTTAATGGAACTGAGTTTGGCATGGACTCTTGCTTCGCGAATAGACATTAGACTCTCCTCGGGAACAGGTATTTGCGCTTAAGTCTAACGTGCTTTGGGAGTTTCGGCCAATGGATTTAAAATCTTTTGATTTAGCTTTGGCTTTATTTTAAAGAGACGAGTGACAAATTTCAATCGGCGACACTGGAAGAATTGTTTCCGAGGCCCGAACTTTCCCAAGAGTTAAAAGGCAAAGAGCGAAGAGACCAAAGAGAATCTTACAAAATAAATCTTGAAGCTCGTGCGGTAACATATTGACTCCCTAACTCAGCATAAAACAAAATCGAATGCTTTGATTTATTGCAAAAGAGTTCTTCATAAGCAATAAAAAAGGATGACTATTCTTTTCAAATTTTGCGCAACTCCCCCCAACCTATCCCAAACTCAATGGATCGGACCTGCTGGGGCCCACCCCTTGCGCCAAGCCGCTCATACCGCCTCAAAACTCGCCTTGGCGCTTGCCTACCGCGAGTTCTCCCTGCTTAGTCCACGCACAGAGCTGCACGACTATGCCCAAAGTGATGAAGCCTCCAATCACGAGTGGTGGCTTGCCAATCGAGAGCATTTGCTTGAAGAAGCAAATTTTTATTGTCTCAAAAAATCCCCCGACACCCTTATCTCCCGGGCCCATACCGATCAGATGACTGTGGGTGCTGTGGCGGAACTAGGCCTTGGGGTGCGCTCAATTGGGATTGATATTGAAGATGAGAAGAGAGTCCTGAAGCCAGAGCTTGCGAAAATCTTTCTTTCAAGTGCCGACCAAGCTCAGAGCTTAAGCCTACTTGAGATTTGGAGTGCTAAGGAGGCCATTTACAAGGCCCTGAGCTCTTTTCTCCTCCACCACCAACTGCCAGTTTCAAAGCCGCTAACGTTAAAAGATATTGAACTCACAGAGCGCCAAAACCTCGCAGGTCAGTTTCGATTTAAGGATTTCGAGGGCCTTTATCTAGGTCAAAAAATCAACATAAACAACCGTAATTACTTGGTTTTCACTGCTTCCCTTTTTGCTTAGATTGAAAAATCTCCTCACTTAGATGCTTCGCAATAATTACTGTGATACAAGGTGTCACTAATATGTCTTTAGTGTGAAAGAAATGAGGAAGAGAATATGGCCCTGCTTCTGAAAAAATCGGCCCTCATCTTAGTTTGTAGTGCATTTGCTAGCATTGGCCTCGCAAGCATGAGTCCGGCATCGGCCAGGACAATGATCGATTTCGACTACGGCTATAAATTTACTGTCACACAACTTTGTACAGATAAGGGCCATGTCCGGCCGGTGCATCCCATTCGAGAAGTTTGCATGAGCGAGTTGGAACTGGGTCAATCAATCACTCATTGCCCGGCCGAAGATCGCCGAACGATTGTCTTAAAAAAACCAATTCTGCAACTCATTCAGTATGATCTAGGTCAAGGAAGAGAACTGACAAAAGTTGAGCGTCTTCAGACGCAAAATATCTCTCTTTATTATCCCGGAAGTTATTCGGATATTTTTACTCCGCAAACCTATTCCATTCCCAGTTGTCCCAATGCTTTGATTGAGGAGGCCCCGCAAATTCTCAAACGGGTAACCGCCCAAGATGCAGAGCTTGTTCTCTTCACCGCTTTATTTCAAAGAGGCATCACGCTCATTCGTTCAAGAAGTGAGATTTCTTCCAGTCTTACTATCCGCTCTAATCAAACGGCGAAGCTTGAGTATGTTTTTCAAACTCCTCAATGCTCGGAAGGTAAGATTGAGTTTACGGAAGAGTTTATTCGCTATCTTGAACTCCCACAGGCACAGGACTTTCTCTTCCGTCGTATCGGTGGTGAAGGCTCAGGCTCTGGCAAGCTACACCCTGAACTTAATTTGCGTTTGATTGGCGGCGAAGGCTCGGGATCTGGGCGCATTGTTTGGGGCGGCGAAGGCTCGGGATCTGGTAGAGCGCTTGAAGGGCGAACTATTGATCCACAATCAACTTCTCCGGGAGGAGACGTCAGCATCACGATTGAACTTAATGAAATTCCAGAAATGGGCCAGGCGCGAACGGCTTGGCTAGAAATGATACAAGGACTCGTTCAGGAGATTGAGGCAGGTGAACAGGTGCCCTCAGAACAAATCCAAGTGGAGTGTCGCAAATGAATGAAACAATTCAAAATAGTGAAAGCTCAGAGACGACTTTAGTCACTGAACTCAGAAAAATTATCCAAGACTATCTTGAGAATCATCAAAGAGTGAGCCTCAATGGGCTTAGCAAAAAATGCCAAGTCAGTGAACCAACTCTTCGTAGAATTATGAGTGGTAAAATTAAAACAACTCCAACTCTTTCAACTGTCGTGGATATTCTTTGTACTATTTCAAAAGAAACGAAAGTCCAAAGCCTAATCAAACTCTATCCTGGCATTATCGCTGAGGCGCTAAAAGAAGGTTATAGTTTATTAGCTGAGGAAGAAGTGCCTTATCAATTTTCTCCTGAGCTAAACGAAATACTCACTGATGAAGTTCGCTATATTATTTTTAAGCTTGCCGCTAATACGGCCGGCGTAAAGCGCGCCAAAGTCCGCGAGCTGTTCGGAATTGCCGGTGAAGAAAAACTCGATGAACTTATTGCGCGAGATTTGGTTTATGAAGAACTTAGACTTGGTGAGCGTTTTATTCGCACACGAATCGAAGGTTTTAGTTTAGGCCATGAAGTCTTCGTCTCCCATTTTAAGGCCTGTGCCGATTTCATTGATACTAGACCACAAGCGGGCAAAAAAAATAATCTCTACTACAACCTCTCAGAGTCAATTAATGAGTGTGGCCAACGTGAGATTTTAAATCTGCAAAGACAGGCCTTAAAAAAGATCATGCAAATCCTTAATGATGACAAATATCGAGGGGATATTCCGGTCTTCGTTTTGAGTGCTATTGATAGTTTAGACAGGCCCAAATCTGATGAAGAAAGCCTCCTTCACTAGTCTCAAGTCCTTGATTTAAATAAAAAGCTACCTAAAATAAAGCTTTTTACTCAGGAAATTTCCCCATAAGCCGAAGAGTCAAAGTCAAATAATACTTTGAGGAGCTCGGTTGTCTCTAAAAAAGCGAAACTCTATTTTCTCCCATTTTGAGCGGGCCATTATTGGATCTTTCTCATTTTGTTTATTGGCCAGCGCTGCCATGAGTGCGATTATCAATAATGAAGCCCTCAAAGCGCTGCCTGATAATGGCGAAACGACCTGTGCTTTTGTTAATTTTTTCTCGAATCACTCAGACAGCGCACAGATTTGTAGTGCTACTGTTGTCTCACAAAACCAAATAGTGATGAATGATTCGAATTGCTTTCATCAATCTGCTTTAAGAAATCCCAGAATGATTCTAAGTTGCCGTGGAGATAAGATACGCCGCGAATTTCGACAAGGCCTAGATTATAAGTCAGAAAACGGCCGCCTTTTGGTCCACCTTCCAGAGCGAATGGATGTCCAAGTTCCCAAAAAAGTTCAAACCCGTGCCCAAAGAGAAAGCTTATTGCGAGCAGGCCAATGTGAAGTGAGAAGTCTCTTTCATCGCGTGCCGATGAAAGGTGAAAATGGTCAAACACAGTTTGAGATCACTGGTGAAAACAATCAAATTAAAGTGAGTTCAGGCATCCGCTTAAATGGTCGTGCCGAAGGCGGAAATTTAAGCTGTCGCGATGAAAATGGGCAAGAGATTTTGCTTGGAACACTTAATAAAAAACTCGAAATTCGTTTTTTTGACGAGCTTCCGGAAATCAGTGCTGCAATGACAACAGATCACGCCGTCACGGCCGAAACTTCACTCGCTGAATCCTATCATAATCTCTGTCTCGCCACAGGTGAGTGTCTTGACCAACTATCACGAGATGCTGTCAATTTGGCGGAACTCACGCTCAATATTTTGCAACACTACTCAGTTGAGTACGATGATGTTAAGGCGCGAAGTTTTGATCTCGCAAAATCATCTAGCGAAGAAGAGTTGGAAGTTGGAATTAACTCTATGATGAAAGACCTGAGAGAAATCTTAGTCACTTGCCAAGAAATCGTCATCGGACAAATTCACCGCAACGACCATCAAATAGAAGGTGGTTTTTTTCAAAATACTAAGGGTGCCACAGAAAACTTAATGCTTGGAATTGGCTCCCTTTTTTCAAGTAATATTACTCTCAGTGAGTTTGAGGCCGTGCCCATTCTTCGAGATAACCTCTCGTCAGAGAAAATGGCCGAAATCATCGCTCGTGTGGATCAAAATCATGGGAGTGAGTCTCGAATTCGCCGTGTCGCCCTGAGTGCCAAAGAAATGGGACGAGAAGTGATTAGGCATTTCATTACAGAGATGCAGATTCAAAGTGAGAATAGTTCCACTGAAGAGATTATCGATCTTGCGACGACAAATTTTGATGCTTGTCTAGAGCAAGCGGTCAATAGTGGTCAAATCAAGGATTGTGCAGATCGATTAAGCCTCAGTGCCCCAGCACTACTCGCTCGTTATGAACTTGAAGATCAGTTGAAAAATAATTACCAAAAACTATTTAAAAACGCCGATGGTGTTTTAAATGAAGAGGCATTCCAAGCTCTTCGAGCAGAAGCACTTGCCGTTTACCAAAACTGCCTCATCAATTATTACTATAAAGACCGAACATCTGCTGAGCCCGTTGATCGCGCGAAGGCCTGTGTTTTTGAATCTATGATTCGTGGTTATGAAATTGCCTCAAGTTTTCAAGTCGACCAAACTCTCCTCCCTCTAATCTCGGACCCAAGAGAGCTGCGCGCTCACAAAGCGGCGATTAGACAGGCGGCTCACCAATGTTCACTTGGAAGTCTTTTCCATTCATCCGGAAAACTCAATGCCACTCAGTACCACACTCTCGCAAGGCTTAGCGTTCCCGAATTTAAAGTTGACCTTCTGAAGTGTACCGATAATTTAAGTTATGTGGTTGGTGAGCGGGCGGTTGGACTAACCGTCGCAAAAGATGCGGCCTTCTCAAAAAATATCCCCGCTGGTGAGCGAACGGAATATTTGCGCATTGTGAGCGAAGACTATTATAAACCTTGTATGCTCCGCCAGCACTCACGAACTGATAAGCACCCAAAAAACTGTGAAGCAATGATCACTCAAATGGTCACACTCGATATTTCGGAGCGAATTCTCAATCGAACCCTCAATGAACAAATTTCTCCAAGTGGTGCACCTTTTAATACAAAACAAACTGAAATTTCAAATCGTGTCAGCACTGATATCAAAGCAAAAATGGAAACCTGTCGCCAAGGGCTTAAAGAAAGACACCTCGCCTATTTGGCCGCTGCCGACTCCCCTGTCACCCAACCGACAGACAAAGATATTGGCAATTGCTTGAGTGCAGGCATTGGTGAAATCGCAGCGGGCGTCACAGCACTCAAACTCTCAGAGGCCATTTCGGGAACACCACTTCTTGCAAATTATAAAGATCAAATTGAAAGAGATGCTCGAATTCAAGCACTGCCAGAACTCGTCCGGAATTGCTTTGAAACGGCCCTGCAAAAAGCTGAATCAGCAAGACAGATGGAACATCTTGTCGACCAAATTTCCAACCAGTGTACGTTGACCGCAACTCAGGAAGCAACACTCATCTCTGCCGAGTTTGTCTTGCAAGATAGACTTAAAGACACGATCAAAAACGACTCTGAACGAGAAAGATTTATCAATGAGTATCTGTCGGAAACTGGCGGGCTCAACGAAAGAGTTAGAACGACAAAAACACAAGCCGAGCTCGACGCAATCGTAGACACCATTACTCCCGAAGTGACACTCCGTTTTGCTTCTACGTCGATCCCTAGTCTAGTTGATCAATACCTAGGAGAAAAATCAACACCTGCGCGAAGACAAGAACTCACTTCAACTATTCTTCGTTCCTTACAAACATGTATGGACGGTGCAAATCAAGAAAAATGTGTCAATGAAACCACCGCAGTTGGGTACAAACTCATTACAAGTGAGTTGATCAACGATACGATCGCTTCAAATATAAGTGGTGCTCCTGCAGTTGTTCAGCGCTTACAAAACGATTCAAAAGCTCGAATGCAACAATGTGTAGAGCAAGTAGATAAAAAACTCGAAGATAAAAACTATACCGCTAGTGTTAACCTCTGTGTCGCCAACGAAGTCTATACTGTCTCTCAAGAAATCCCCAAAGAGATCAGCCTACAATTCTCATTATTACTTGGCTCCTCGGCCTCACAAAATGACCTAAGACAAAGAATGACTTCTATCCAAAGAACTGGACGATTGACTCCCGCACAAGCACAAGACCCTTCGGTTAGATTATTCTCACAGCTCCACTCATGCTTAGAAACTCAAAAAACGGCCGTTCATCCATCAGCAGCACTAAGAAGCCCTGCAGGCCTACAAACAGCAAATTTAAAGTGCAATAGCTCTCTTAGAATGCGCAGTGGCCCCACTACAACTCATACTATTTTAGGATCGATTCCATGTCAGACAGCGCAAAGGTCCACTCAAGTCAGCGTGACTGGCCAAAATTCCGGCGGCTGGACCGAAGTCAACTATAATGGTCTACAAGGCTATGTCAGCTCAAACTACCTGACCCTAGGACCAGTCCCAGTCGCTCCCATTGCGCAAGCCAACCCATCTGTGGAAAGCCCAGAGATACCTGCTGTCGACTTAGATGTGGTCCAAGATGCTTACGCCGTCTGTACAAATCAGTTTGAAAGTCAGGTAAAAAATCAGATTCGCACGGCCTTCATTGAACGATCATATCCAGGACGCCGCCCATCTCATCAAGCAGCGATTGAAATTGCCGGAGACTTATTGCTTAACCTCACAGGAAAAGACGATCCAAACAAACAATCAGCTAGCTCTCCAGCTGAAACACTAAAACTTCTCAATATGATCGGTGGCCTTGTCATTACATCTTGTAATTATGATTCCAATCAATGCATGGCCAACCTCAGAGAAGCGCGCACACGACTAAGTCGCTACAAAGAGCAAAACCCAAATGCTACTTCAACGCAACTACAATCACAGTTCTTGCAAACCCCCTTCGTAAACCTAGCAGTCGAAGCAACCGTTGCTGATACGCTAAAAAAAGAACTCAATGCCGCTCTCCAAGCTCAAATGGACCCAGGTGGAGTTTTAAGAAATAAAATCAACCTCATAACCTCCCCTGCGATTATGAGACAAATTATGACAAACCGTTACGGACAAGCCGCCACTCAGTATATTCGAAACGCAATCCTCAGTGGCAAATCAGACGGCATCACTGAAGATAAACGACTACGGGCCATTCTCGCCTCTGCAGTCACAGACAATTTAGGCAACGGCGGCTTTGTTGATGAATTGATGTATGGCCTAGTCCAACCAGAACTTGAAAAACAGAAAGGCTCATTCAAAGTCGGCATCGGTAATCTTTTTGGTATCGTTAAAACGAGAGATTTTGATTGGAATCGCGTTCGAAATACTCCTCATGGGAACGAAGCTCGTCGTCTATTTGCTCGGGAGTTATTGGAGCCGGTCTTTCAGGGTGTTCAAGTTAGTCGAACGCCTTCATCGACGAATCCTCGCAAGTCTCAGCAAGATGATGTGATGGAGAGAATTACCGCTTTAATTGAGAGCGGAGTCAAAGGCCTTTCCCGCTAGTAACTGCCCCACTACCGTGGGGCTAAAACCCAGAATAGTTCACTACAATTTTTAATTTCTCTTAAAATGCGGGCGTAGATATAGAGATTATTCTTTTGAGGATACATCGACTGCCAAAAACTAATAAGCCTTCAACACCTGATTATGAAACCAAACATACAGATCCAAATGCTGCTGTAGTTTCTCTGCTTTTTTAGTCGTGCACCAAGTCCTTCGAACCAGCCGATTGATATTCGCTCTAAACATGGCGTAGATATGATTGATCGCAAACAGTGGATCAAAGCCCAACTTCTTAAGTTCTC